>DCRZ01000006.1:4910-311973 GCA_002325375.1 Rhodospirillaceae bacterium UBA1479 | reverse complement strand
CCCCCCCCGCCATACCAGAAATCCGGGGTTTTCATACCGCCCCCTTTGCGCCGTCCAGACGCTGAAGATAGGGCGCGAGTTCCGCCATCAGCCGATCAATCACCCCGGCTTCCGCCTGGGCGAAGGTGCGGGCCCGAGCGGCAAAGGCTTCGGCCTCACCGGCATCGCCCAGAAGACGACCCACGGCAGCGCTCAGGCCCGCCCCGTCGGCGACAGGCAGGGAGGCACCGGCCGCCGCCATGCGGGCCCCCATGTCGGCGAAGTTGGTCATGCGCGGGCCGTGCAGCACGGCGCAGCCGAGGCGCGCCGGCTCCAACAAATTCTGTCCGCCCTCTGCGGACAACGATTTTCCCATGAACACGACGGGGGCCAGGGTGAAGAACAAGCCCAGTTCGCCCATGGTATCGGCAATATAAACCTCGGTCCTTGCATCCGGCATGTCCCCGGCCCCGCGCCGTTTGACCTTGGCCCCTTGTGCGGCAAGCTGGGCCGCGATCTCCGGCCCCCGGTTCGGGTGGCGCGGCACGATGAGGGTCAGCAGCCCCGGATGGGCCGCCGCATGGTCCTGATGAACCCGCCAGGCGATGTCTTCCTCGCCGGCCCAGGTGCTGGCCGCGAGCCATAGGGGACGGCCCGCCGTGGCAGCGCGCATATCCGCCAACCGCTCCGCATCGGCGGGAAGAGGGTCGGCCGCGAACTTCAGGTTCCCCACACTGCGCGCACCCGGTGCCCCCAGGGCCCGCAGGCGCTCGGCATCGCCTTCCGTCTGGCCCAGACAAAGCGCGAAGCCGCCGAGCAGCCCGGCGATGAATTTGGGGGCGCGGGACCAGCCCTTGAACGAACGCGGCGAAATGCGCCCGTTGACCAGAACCAGAGGATTGCCCCGTACCGCCGTTTCCGAAATCAGGTTGGGCCAGAATTCCGATTCCGCCCAAAGGGTCAGATCCGGCCGCCAATGATCGAGAAACCGGCGTACGTAAGCCATGCGGTCGACCGGCACATACTGATGAACCGCCCCCTTGGGCAAGCGGTCGGCCAGCATGCGGGCCGAGGTCACCGTGCCCGTGGTAACCAGGATGTTGGCGGCGGGCACCGCCGTCTTCACGCGCGCAATCAGGGTCAGCAGCGACATGGCCTCGCCGACGCTGGCACCATGCAGCCAGATCAACGGGCCGTCGGGGCGCGCCAGGGCGGGCCGCCCCAGCCGTTCATTGAAGCGATGGGGGTCTTCCTTTCCGGCCTTGATGCGCCGGCCCAGGTAGACATGGATCACGGGCGCGCCCAGGGTCGTCAGGAAACGATAAAGGCCAAGCATCACGAGGTCTCCTCGGCCATGGCCGGTTCGACAGGTGCGCGGCCGGTCAGCCGATCCGCCTCGGCGGTGATGGCGTTGAGTGCGCCTTCGACCCGCAGGCGGGCTGCATCCAGCTGCGCCGCATCGGCGTCACGCGGCACCTCGATGGGATCGCCCCAGACGATGACACCCCGCCCGAACGGCCAAGCAACCAGGAATCGGTCCCAGCTTTGCAGCACCTTGCCCCGCGCCGCGCCAAAGGTCGCCGGGATGATCGGCGCGCCCGACAGCCGGGCCAGGGCCACGGCGCCGTCGGTAGCACGCATGCGGGGGCCGCGTGGACCGTCCGGCGTGATACCGACACAGTCGCCTGCCTTCAATGCCTTGACCATGGCCCGCAGCGCCTGAGCACCGCCTTTTGATGACGACCCCGCCACGGTCTTGATGCCGAAATGGCCCACCGTGCGGGCGATGATCTGGCCGTCCCGGTGTTGGGAAATCAGCATATGGATCGCCTTATCGCGGGGCCAACAATGGGGCATCATCAGAAGGCGGCCATGCCAGAAACACAGGATGAAGGGCGTGCCTGCGGCCCAATGGGCGCGGGCGGCGTCACCGCCGACGACCTGCCAGCGGCCCGTGGCATGGACCAGACGGATATAGAGCGAGCCCAGCCAGCACAACGCCCGGCGCAATCCGTCGCTTTTCAGGATTCGTTTCAGCATCGTGCGCGAAGGCCGCGTCAGCGGCCCGCCGCCTGCCGAGCGCCGCCAGAACCATCCCCTGGGGCCTCTCCGGCAAACTGCAGTTCATAGAGATGCTTGTAATGGCCGCCGCGGGCGAGCAGTTCCGCGTGGCTGCCCTGTTCGGCGACCCGGCCGTCGACGATCACGCAGATCAGGTCGGCGCGGACCACGGTCGACAGGCGGTGGGCGATGACCAGGGTCGTGCGGTCGGTCATCAGCGCGTCGAGCGCGGCCTGTACCTGGCGTTCGGATTCCGTATCAAGGGCCGAAGTCGCCTCGTCCAACAGCAGAATCGGCGCGTTCTTCAGCATCGCCCGGGCGATCGCCAGGCGCTGACGCTGGCCGCCGGAAAGCTTGACCCCCTGTTCGCCGACCAGGGTGTCATAGCCGTCGGGCAATTCCGCGATAAAGTCGTGGGCGGCGGCATTTTTCGCCGCTTCGATAATCTCGTCCTCGCTCGCCCCGGCGCGGCCATAAGCGATATTGGCGCGCACGGTATCGTCGAACAGGGTGACTTCCTGGCTGACCAGGGCCATGGCGCCGCGCAGGGATTGGAAGGTCAGGCCACGCACATCCTCGCCGTCGACCAGCACCGCCCCCTCGGCGACATCGTAGAACCGGGGGATCAGGTTGAGGATCGTCGACTTGCCCGCCCCCGACGGCCCGACCAAGGCCACGGTCTTGCCCGCCGGCACGGTCAGGGAAAGATCGTTGAGCGTCGTTCTGTCCGAGGTATAGGCGAACCCGACATTGCGAAATTCGACGGCACCCTTGACCGGTTTCGGCAGGTCACGGGCATTGGGCGCTTCCTGGATCGCCGGTTCCATGTCGAGCATCTGGAACAGACGGTCGGCGCCGGCCAGCCCCTGTTGCAGGGCCGCGTTCAGATTGGCCAATCGCTTCATGGGCTCATACGCCAGGAGCAACGCCGTGATGAAGGAAAAGAACGACCCCGCATCCGTGTTGCCGTGGATCACCCGGTAGCCGCCGTAGAAGATGACGATGCCGACGGCGACACCGCCCAGGGTTTCCATGATTGGGCTGGAGAGTGCGCGGGTGCGTTCGGCCTTCATGGTCAGATTGAACACACGCTCCACGATTTCGCTGACGCGGCCACGCTCGTAAGCTTCCATGGAGTAGGCCTTGACCACGCGGATGCCCTGGATGGTCTGTTCCAGCAGGGTCGTGAACAGGCCCATTTCACGTTGCGTGTTGGCGGTCACCTTGCGCATGCGACGGCCCAGCTTGACGATCGGCAACAAGGCGGCGGGGAAGATGATGAAGGCGATCAGCGCCAACCGCCAATCCTGGTAGAAGGTGACGCCGATCAGGCCGATCAGGGTCATTGCATCCTTGCCGAGCGAAACCCAGGCGTTGGAGACCGCCCCCCGCATCTGGTTGATGTCGACCAGAAAGCGGGAGATCAATCCGCCCGTGTTGGAATCCTGAAAGAATTTCACATCCATGCGTGACAGTTTGTCGAACAGGCGGTTTTGATTGTCGGTGACGATGCGCAGTCCCACATAGGCCATCAGCGTCGCCTGTCCGTAGTTGGCCAGACCCTTGATGATGAACACGGCGAACACGGCCAAGCCCACTGGCATCAACATGGATTCGTCGCGATTGACGAAGATATCGTTGACCACCGGCTCCATCAGCCAGGCGCTGGCCGCCGTCGCCGCCGCCATCAGCGCCATGCAGGCCAATGCCGCGAAGAACCAGCGCGCGTAGCCGCGCATGCTTTCGCGGAACAGCCGGCCGAGCAGGCTTGCCGTGGAGGCGTGGACGGGGGAATGGGTATCGATGGCGGACGCCACGGGCCTCGGGTCCTTCCGAAGGTTCCTGGGACAGGGTCGGACCTTTTACCACGTAGCCTTTGAAAGGCCAAGAATCCCGCGTGATTTCAGGGATTTATAAGACTGTTCTAAAGGCCTCAGCGAAACACGTGAAGATTGCCCTCGAACTGATCGAAACTGGCGTCCCAGGAATACTTCAGCGCGTGATTGCGGCAGGCTTCAGCCGGAATCGCGAGGGCCGCCTTGACCGCCGCCGCCAAATCGTTGGACAGCACCCCGGCCCCCGACTGGTTGACCACGTCGAGCGGCCCGGGCACGGGATATGCGGCGACGGGCACGCCCGACGCCATGGCCTCCAGCAGGACCAAACCGAAGGTGTCGGTCCGGGACGGAAATACGAAAACATCGGCGGCGGCGAAGTATTTCGCCAGTTCCTCCCCCTCCTTCACCCCGGCGAAGCGCACGGCCGGGTATTTGCGTTTCAAGTCGTCCAATTGCGGGCCGTCGCCAACCACGTATTTGGTGCCGGGCAGATCAAGCTTCAAAAAGGCCTCGATGTTCTTTTCCACCGCCACCCGCCCGGTGAACAGGCTGATCGGCCGGGGCGCATCCAGGAATGCCTTGTCGCGGGGTTTGAACAGATCCGTCCACACGCCCCGCGACCAACGCCGGACGGGCGGGCGGAACCCGCGGGATTTCAGATCGTCCTCGATCGTCTGGGTCGCCACCATGATCGCCGACGACGGCCCGTGGAACCATTTCATCACGGCGTAAAGCCAGCTGAGCGGCAGCGGCACCCGGGCGTGGACGTATTCGGGGAACCGCGTGTGATAGGCCGTGGTGAAGGGATAGCCCTTACGCAGGCAATGGGCGCGCGCGGCGACGCCCAGGGGGCCCTCGGTCGCGATATGGATCGCCTGGGGCTGGAAATCCTCGATCATGGCCGCGACCCGGCGGCCGGGGAACAGGGCCAGCCGGATTTCCGGATAGGTCGGGCAGGGTATGGTGCGGAACAAATCCGGCGTCACCAGGCGAACTTGGTGGCCGCGGTCCATCAGCCCCTGTCTCAGCGTGTCGAGGGTTCGGACGACACCATTGATTTGGGGAAGCCAGGCATCGGTGACGATGAGGAGTCGCATGCGTCTTCGTCCTTTAGGAAGGATAGGCCGCGCAGTTCCGCCCACTTGAGAATTTCCAGGCGCCCATCCTCGTGTTCGACCAGGGCCGTGCAGCTTTCGACCCAGTCGCCGTCGTTGCAGTAGAGAATGCCGTCCATGTCGCGCATTTCGGCGGTGTGGATATGGCCGCAGATCACGCCCTGCACACCCAGCTTGCGCGCCTCGCCGACCACGGCGGCTTCGTAACTGGATACGAATTCGACCGCGTTCTTGACCTTGTGCTTCAGGTAGGCGGACAGCGACCAATAGGAGAACCCCAGCTTGCGCCGGACGATGTTCAGCCACAGGTTCAGCATCAGCGCCGCGTTGTAGGCATTGTCGCCAAGGAAGGCCAACCACTTGGCGTATTTCACCACGCCGTCGAACTGATCGCCGTGGATGACCAGGAAGCGCCGCCCGTCGGCCATGGTGTGGTAGGCCTCGTTCAGCACGGCGACCCGCCCGAACCGGTGGTTGGAAAAATCGCGGAAGTTTTCGTCGTGGTTCCCCGGCACGTAGACGACGCGGGTTCCCTTGCGCGCCTTGCGCAGGATCTTCTGGATCACGTCGTTATGGGCCTGGCGCCAATACCAGGCCCGGCGCATGCGCCAGCCGTCGATGATGTCGCCGACCAGGTAGAGGTATTTCGATTCCGTATGCTTGAGAAAATCGAGCAGCATTTCCGCCTGACATCCCCGGGTGCCCAGATGGATGTCGGAAATCCAGATCGAGCGGAATTTGTAAGACGTCTTCCGGTTTACAGCGTTCATGTCGTCCACGGCGGTTGTTGTCGCATGGCCTATATTTAGTGGGGACTTTTATGTAATTGACCATATGTCCGCCATTACTTTCCGACCCTGTCATGGAAACTTCACACACGGGAAATAGATTTGAAATTATAGTCGCAACAAAAGTGCCACATTCCTGGGTCTAAACGACACATCATGCCCGATTCAAACGCCCTCCCGGGGGAGCCGGACACGCTGATGGCTGCTCCCCGCAAGGTTCTTGTGATCTTCAACCCGACCGCCGGCGCCCGCCGGCGCGCGCGCCTGACCCGTATTCTGGAGATCATGTGGAGCCTCGGCGCCGACGTCACCCTGCATGAAACCCGGGCCCGCGGCGATGCGGAACGCACGGCGCGCGAAGCATCTACCGAGGTCTATGACGTGATCGTCGCCGCCGGCGGCGACGGCACCATCAACGAGGTCATCAACGGCCTGGCGGGGCGGCAGATGCCGCTGGGCATCATCCCGCTGGGCACGGCCAACGTGCTGGCCGCCGAACTGGACCTGCCGACGGACGATGTCGGTTTGGCCCGCACCATCGCCTTGGGCCGCACCCGGCCGGTCACCCTGGGCGACGTCAACGGACGGCGCTTCGTGATGATGGCGGGCGTCGGTTTCGACGCCCATGTCGTGGCCTCTGTCGATGCGGGCCTGAAACGGATGATCGGCAAGTCGGCCTATGTGTGGGAAACGCTCTGCGGCTTCTTCCGCTACAAGTTCCGGTCCTACCGGCTGATGGTCGACGGCAAACCTTATGAGGTCGGCTCGGCCGTGTTCGCCAACGGCCATTTTTACGGCGGGCGCTTCGTTTGCGCCAAGGACGCGGCCTTGAGCGACCCCCGCCTGCATGTCTGCCTGTTCAAATCGGTGGGGCCGTGGAGTGCCTTGCGCTACACCGCCTGGATGGTCCTGGGTCGGCTCGACAAGCTGCCCGATTACGAGGTCGTGCCCGCGACCTCGATCATCGTCGAGGGCATGGCCGGTGAGCCGGTGCAGGGCGACGGCGACATCGTCACCCGCCTGCCCCTGGACGCCCGCATCGCGCGTGAGCGCCTGAACATGCTGGTTCCGGCATAAGGGTTTTTCCAACCTTGCCCTTTGTCGCCCTGGCATTTCCTTCCTAGACTGCGCCCGACAGTCCAAGGAGCCCGCCCATGTCCACGCCCGCCCTCTATCAGGCCTTCGCCCGATACAACCGCGCCATGAATGACGCCGTCTACGCCGTTTGCGCCGACATCCCGGACGCCGAGCGCAAGGCCGACCGGGGGGCTTTTTTCAAATCCGTGCACGGCACGCTCAACCACCTGATGTTCGGCGATCATGCCTGGATGAACCGGTTCGACGGCGGCAGCCGCCCGACCCCCGGCACAGGCGTGAACCTGTATTCCGACTTCGACGAAATGCGGGCCGCGCGGGAAACCTTGGACGATGAGATCACGGCCTGGGCGGCGGCCCTGACGGATTCATGGCTGTCGGAAATTGTGGAATGGACGTCGCGCACGGACGGCCTGACCTTCAACCAGCCGCGCTGGATTCTGGTCAGCCATATGTTCAACCACCAGACCCACCACCGGGGGCAGCTGACGACGGTCCTGACCCAGATGGGCCATGACGTCGGCGTCACGGATTTCCCGAAGCTGGTCTAGGGATCAGTCCTCGGCGCCGACCCGCACCACCTGCTTGCCGAAGTTCTCGCCCTTCAGCATGGCGATGAAGGCGGCTGGGGCGCTGTCCAGGCCCTCGGCCACGTCGATCCGGTATTTGATCTTTCCGGCCTTCAGCCAATCAATCATCTCCGCATCGAATTCGGCGCGGCGGTCGGCGTGGTCGGAGACGATGAAGCCCTGCATGCGGATCGCCTTGCGCACCACATGGGTCATGTTGCGGATGCCCGGCGTCTCGTCGCGGGTCAGGTTGTACTGCGAGATCATGCCGCATTCGACGAAACGGGCGAAGCGGTTGGCGGCGTCGAGGGCCGCTTCGAGGGTCGGCCCGCCGACGTTGTCGAAATAGATGTCGAGGCCGTCCGGCGCGGCGGCCTGCAAGGCCGACAGGATGTCCGGTTGCGCCGTGCGGTAGTTGAAGGCGGCGTCGAAACCCAATTCATCGGTCAGATAAGCCACCTTGGCATCCGTGCCCGCCGTGCCGACCACCCGGCAGCCGCGCAGGCGGCCGATCTGGCCGACGATCTGGCCGACCGCGCCCGAGGCAGCGGAGACGAACAGGGTATCGCCCGGTTTCGGGTCGGTGAAGCCGAGCCCGACCCAGGCGGTCATGCCCGGCATGCCGAGGGCCCCCAGATGCCAGGTCAGCGGCACGTCGGCGGCGGCGGGGTCGATCTTCTTCAGCCCCTTGCCGCCCGGGACCAGGGTGTAGTCGGCCCAATCGAGCGTGCCGAACACCAGGGTGCCTTCGGGATAGTCGGCGTTCCGGGACGCCGCGACACGGCCGATCACGCGGGCCTGCAGCGGTTCACCGATCTGGAAGCCGGCGGCATAGGATTTGCTCGCGTCCATGCGGCCCCGCATGTAGGGGTCGAGCGACATGTAGATCGCCCGCACCAGAACGTCGCCCTCGCCCACATCGGGCATCGCGGCGTCGCGGGTATCGAAATTATCCAGGGTCACCCAGCCCACGGGCCGGCTTTTGAAAATGATCTGGCGGTTGGTGGTCATGGTCCTGTCCCCGTCACTTGCCGGCGACGGTCATGCCGTCGATGCGCAGGGTCGGGGCGTTGGTGCCGTACTTGAATTCCAGATCGTCGGCCGGAGTGATGGCCTTGAACATGTCCTTCAGGTTGCCGGCGATGGTCAACTCACTAACTGGAAATGTCAGCTCCCCGTTCTCGATCCAGAACCCGGAACAGCCCCGGGAATAATCGCCGGTCACGCCGTTCACGCCCATGCCGATCAGCTCCGTCACATAGAGGCCCTGCTTGATATCGCCGATCAGGTCCTGGGGCGAAACGCTGCCCGCTTCCATGTACAGGTTCGATGCCGATGGTGACGGCGGCGACGAGGTGCCGCGCGATGCGTGGCCCGTGGTCACGAGCTTCAATTGCCGGGCCGAGCGGCAGTCGAGAATCCAGGTCGTCAGGCGGCCGTCCTCGACCACGTTCAGGCGACGCGTCGCCACGCCCTCGCCGTCGAAAGGTTTGGAGCGCAAGCCCCGGCGGCGGTGCGGGTCGTCGACGATGGTCACGCCGGCGGCGAAAATCTGCGTGCCCATGGCGTCCTTGAGGAACGTCGTGCCGCGGGCCACGGAAGACCCGTTGATGGCCGAGGACATATGGCCTGGAATGGTGTTGGCGACGCGCGGATCGAAGATCACCGGCGCCTGCTGGGTCGAGACCTTCTGCGGGTTGAGCCGTTTGACCGCTTTCTCACCGGCCGACCGCCCGATGGATTCCGCATCGGCCAGGTCGCTTCCGTAGACCTTGGTGTCGTAATCGTAATCCCGCTCCATCGCCGTGCCCGTGCCGGCCAGAACCGAAACGCCGATGCTGTGGCGGGACGATTTACGCGTCTGCGCAAAGCCGGTGGAGGTGACCAGCGCGATCTCGCTCGACCCCCAACTGGCGCTCGCACCTTCCGAATTGGTCACGCCGGGCACGGCACGGGCCGCGTCCTCGGTCCGGGCGGCGAGCGCGATCAGGTCGTCGGCCGAGGGCTCCGCCGGATCGAAGTCATCGATGTCGGCAAGGTCGGTCGCCAGCTGGTCCGGGTCGGCGAGGCCGCAGAACGCGTCCTCGGGCACATTACCGGCCATGGCGACGGCGCGCTCGGCCAGTTCATCAAGGGCCGAATCGGACATATCCGAGGACGAAACCACCGCCTGGCGTTTGCCGACGAACACACGCAGGCCCAGATCATTGTCCTCCGAACGCATCAAATCTTCGGGATTACCCAGCCGCTGCGACAGCGACAACGACGCCGAGCGGACAAAAACCGCGTCCGCCGCATCGGCGCCCAGCGCCTCGGCCTTGCCGATAAGTGATTGAAGCCGGTCGATAATATTGCCTGTGGCGGTCATGATGTTCCGTCTTGGTTGTGGATGCAGGATGGGTTCCGGTCTTAAATATGGTCCGCAGGGGCCCTGGGGCCAGGATAATCGTGGACTGTAACACTACTTAAACTGTGGTTGTTCTGCGCCATGGGGTGCACTAGATAATTTGCAATCATGAAGTAACGGCCTCGCAGGGCGGTTCTTCAAGGCATCGACGGCCGGCGGGCGCCGGTCGTGAGCCCACATCGCAACCGCCGTTTTCATAAACGCCGGTTGAACGTCAATGGATCGCCAAAACATGTCCAACACCGCGCTTGCCGAAAAGACCTCCGACCCCTCCCATCGTGAAACCGTCGAATCCGCCGTCGTCCGCTTTGCGGGCGACTCCGGCGACGGCATGCAGTTGACGGGCGGGCAGTTCACCCTGGCCACCGCCTTCGCCGGCAATGACCTGTCGACTTTCCCCGATTTCCCCGCGGAAATCCGCGCCCCCGCCGGCACGACCTTTGGCGTGTCGTCGTTCCAGATCAATTTCGGGTCGCGCGTGATCAAGACCGCGGGCGACGCCTTCGACATGCTGATCGCCATGAACCCGGCGGCGCTGAAGGTCGAATTGCATGGCTTGAAACAAGGCGGCGTCATCATCGCCGACACCGGCAGCTTCGGCGAACGCGACCTGCGCAAAGCCGGATACGACAGCAATCCGCTGGAAGACGGCAGCCTGGACGGCTATCACCTGGTCGCCCTGGACATCTCCAAGCTGACCATGGAAGCGGTCAAGGACACGGGCCTGTCCAAGCAGGAAGCCCTTCGCTGCAAGAACATGTGGACGCTGGGCTTCGTCTATTGGATGTACGGCCGCGACCGCAAGCCGACCGCTGACTGGCTGATCGCCAAGTTCGGCAAACGTCCGGACGTCGCCGCCGCCAACGTCGCCGCCATGGACGCGGGCCATACGGTCGCCGAAACCATGGAACTGCCCGACGGTGTGCATGGCTTCCACGTCGACGCCGCCGATATCGCGCCCGGCACCTACCGCACCGTGACCGGGGCCGAGGCCCTGGCCTGGGGTCTGGCGGCGGGCACCCATCTGGCCGACATCAAGATGGTGTTCGCGTCCTACCCCATCACCCCGGCATCGCAGTTGCTGCACTCCCTGTCCAAGATGATCGACCACAACGTCGTGACCTTCCAGGCGGAGGACGAGATCGCCGCCGCCTGCGCCGCCATTGGTGCCTCGTTCGGCGGGTCGCTCGGCGTGACCTCGTCGTCGGGACCGGGCATCGCGCTCAAGACCGAGGCCATCGGCCTTGCCATCTCGACCGAACTGCCGCTGATCATCGTCAACTCGCAGCGCGCCGGACCGTCCACAGGCATGCCGACCAAGACGGAACAGTCGGACCTGTATCAGGCCGTGCTGGGCCGCAACGCCGACAGCCCCTTGTGCGTCCTTGCCGCGCGCGCGCCCGCCGACTGCTTCGACGTCGCGATCGAGGCCGTGCGCATCGCCATCAAGTACATGACCCCGGTGTTCATCCTGACCGACGGCTACATCGGCAACGCGGCTGAGCCGTGGAACATCCCGGACATCAACGATTACGCCAAAATCCCGGTCAATTTCCGCACCGACCCGGAAGGCTTCCATCCCTTCCTGCGTGATGACGACACCCTGGCCCGGGTCTGGGCCGTGCCGGGCACGCCGGGGCTGGAGCACCGCATCGGCGGGATCGAGCGCGATTACGATTCCGGCAACATCTCCTACGATCCCGACAACCACCAGAAAATGACCGACACCCGGTTCGCCAAGATCGAAGGCATTGCCAAGGACATTCCGGCCCAAGGCATCGAGGACGGCAACACGTCGGGCAAATTGGCCGTGGTCGGCTGGGGATCGACTTACGGGCCGATCAGCCGCGCCGTCGCCAACCTGCGCACGCAAGGCCTGGACGTCAGCCACATCCATATCCGCCATCTCTGGCCGTTCCCGGAAAATCTGGGCGGCCTGCTGAAGGAGTTCGAGCAGGTTCTGGTGCCGGAAATGAACCATGGGCAGCTCGTCAACGTGCTGCGCGCCGAATACCTGGTGCCGGCCGAGGGCCTGAACAAGGTGTCCGGCCAGCCCTTCAAGATCACCGAAATCGAGGACGCGATCCGCGCCCGGTTGGAGAGCTAAGATGAACGTCGTCACCCCGCCTGAAAAACTGACGCCCAAGGATTTCGCCACCGACCAGGAAGTGCGCTGGTGCCCCGGCTGCGGCGATTACGCCATCCTGAAAGGTGTGCAGAAGACGCTGGCCGATATCGGTGCGCGGCCCGAAAACACCGTGTTCGTATCGGGCATCGGCTGCGCCGCGCGCTTTCCTTATTATGTGAAGACCTATGGATTCCACACCATCCACGGCCGCGCCCCCGCCTTCGCCACAGGCCTGAAGCTGGCCAATCCGGACTTGGACATCTGGGTCGTGTCCGGCGACGGGGACGCCTTGTCGATCGGCGGCAACCACCTGTTCCACCTGCTGCGCCGCAACGTCGACCTGCAGTTCCTGTTGTTCAACAACGAGATTTACGGCCTGACCAAGGGCCAGTATTCGCCGACCTCGCGCCAGGGCACGCGCTCGCCCTCGACCCCCTGGGGTTCGCTGGACAATCCGGCCTCTGCCACGGTGTTCGCGATCGGCGCGGGCGCGCGTTTCATCGCCCGCGGCATCGACAGCAACCAGAAACACCTGCCCGGCGTGCTGGCCCGCGCCCATGCCCACAAGGGCACGTCCTTCGTCGAAATTTTCCAGAACTGCAAGGTCTACAACGACGGCGTGTTCGAAAACTTCACGGGCCGCGACGTGGCGTCGGACCGGCAGATCTATGTCGAACACGGCAAGCCCCTGATCTTCGGCAAGGACGGTGAAAAGGGCCTGCGCCTGAACACCCAGACCCTGTCCCTGGAAGCCGTCGTGATCGGCGACAACGGCGTCAGCGAGGCCGACATCCTGGTCCACGACGAAACCAACAAGATGATCGCCACCCTGCTCGCCGATATGGAGCCGCCGGCCATGCCGGTGGCGCTTGGCGTGCTCTATTGCGCGCCGGGACAAAGCTATGACGAGGAAGTGACCGACCTGATCCGCAGCCATACCCCGGCCGAAAAACCGGACTTCAACAAGCTGCTTCGCGCCGGGCGGACGTGGACGGTGGATTGACCTTACCGTAGGTAGGGGCTAACCAAGACGGATGACTATTTCCGTCGCCATTATCGGGTCCGGCCCCGCGGGGTTTTATACCGCCGACGCGCTCGTCAATGGCGGCTGCGACGTGCAGGTCGATATCATCGAACGCCTGCCCACGCCCTACGGCCTGATCCGGGGCGGCGTGGCGCCGGACCATCAGACCACCAAAAAGGTCGCGCGCAAGTACGAACAGACGGCCCTGTTCGAGCAAGTCCGCTATTTCGGCAATGTCGAGGTCAACAAGGACGTTTCCCTTGCCGAGCTACGCGAGATGTATGACGCGGTGGTCTTGGCCGTGGGCGCGCCCAGCGACCGCAAATTGACCATCCCAGGGGCCAACAAGGACGGCGTGCACGGCTCCGCCGCCTTCGTCGGCTGGTACAACGGCCATCCCGATTTCCGCGACCTGGAACCGGATCTCAACACCCGCGCCGCCGTCGTCATCGGCAACGGCAACGTGGCGCTGGATTGCGCCCGGGTGCTGGTGCGGTCCCGCGAAGGCATGGCGGGCGCCGACATCGCCGCCCATGCCATGGAAATAATCGAAACGGCGCCTCTGACCGATGTCTACCTGACCGGCCGGCGCGGCCCACTCGACGCCAAGTTCACCAATGTGGAACTGCGCGAACTGGCCGACCTTGAACGAGCAGTGCCGCTCGCCCGTGCCCAACAATTGCCCGACGCCGCCCCCGACGACATGGACCCGCGCGAAAAACGCCTGGCCGAACGCAATCTGGCCAACCTGCGCGACTACGCGACGAACGATCCAGACGCCAAGCCGAAGCGCATTCATTTCGAATTCTTCGCCCAGCCCGTGGCGATCCTGGGGGATCAGCGGGTCGAGGCCGTAAGCTTCGAGCGCACCCGCGTCGTCGACGGCCGCGCCGAGGGTACCGGCGAAATGTTCGAAATTCCCTGCGGCCTGGTAATCGCCGCCATCGGCTACCGCTCGGATCCCATCGAAGGGGCCCCCTTCGACGACAAGGCCGGCATCATTCCCAACCGGGACGGGCGGGTCGATGACGGGCTGTATGCCGTCGGCTGGATCAAGCGCGGGCCGACGGGGGTGATTTCCTCCAACCGGCCCGACGGCGTGACCGTCGCCGAATACATCTGCGACGACTTCAAGGACGCGCCGGGAAAACCGGGACGCGCGGCCCTGGGGCCGCTGCTTTCGGAACGTGGCGTGCGCGCCGTCACCTTCGACGACTGGAAGAAGATCGATGCCGCCGAGGTCGCCCGCGCCGAGGGCCGGGACAGCCCGCGCGAGAAATTCGTCACTGTCCCGGAAATGTTGAAAGTGCTGGACGCCTAGGGCGGGCTGCGCGATACATGGGCCGCGTCTCGGAACAGGCCGAGCGAACCAGGAACGACACTCCATGACTGACGGATACGCCGGAGACATTACGCCCAAGGACGCTTGGGACCTTCTTCAGAAGGACCCCAAGGCCGTGCTGGTCGATGTGCGCACCCATGCGGAATGGGCCTATGTGGGCCTGCCCGACCTGTCGCCCCTGGGCAAGGAATTGCGGATGATTTCCTGGGTGCTGTTCCCAAAGGGTGACGTCAATCCGGAGTTCACCGACGACCTGGAAGACCAGGTCGCCGACAAGGACGCGACCGTGCTGTTCCTGTGCCGCTCGGGCGTGCGCTCCATCGCCGCCGCCAAGGCCGCGACGGAAGCGGGCTACGCCAAGTCCTACAATATCCTGACCGGCTTCGAAGGCGACAAAGACGGCGCCAACCACCGCGGCACCACGGGTGGCTGGAAAGTCGACGGCCTGCCCTGGGTGCAGAAGTAAACTTCCCGCATTGTCATTCCCGCGCAGGCGGGAATCCAGACTTCACGCTCGCTGGACCCCCGCTTTCGCGGGGGTGACAGGCTAAGGGCTGAAAGCAGCTATCCGTTCGCGGCCTTAAGCCCCCGCGCCAGATCTTCCTTCAGGTCCTCGACGTCCTCCAGCCCGACCGAGAGCCGGATCAGCCCGTCGCCGATGCCCAGCGCGGCGCGGTCTTCCGGCGTCAGGCGCTGATGGGTCGTGGTCGCCGGATGGGTCGTGAGCGATTTGGTGTCGCCCAGGTTGTTGGAGATATCGACCAGGTTGAGGGCGTTTAGGAAGCGGAAGGCGGCGGCCTTGCCGCCCGGCAGTTCGAACGACAGCATGGTCGAGCCCGCCGCCATCTGCCGCATGGCAAGATCATGCTGCGGATGGGATTTCAGTTCCGGGTAGAGCACCTTGACGATCCCCGCCTGGCCTTCCAGGAAGTCGGCCAGGGCGCGCGCGTTGGCGCAGTGCTGGCGCACGCGGATGTCGATGGTCTCCAAGCCCTTGAGCATGGTCCAGGCGTTGAAGGGGCTCATGGCCGGGCCGGTATGGCGCATCCAGGGCACCAGATGGTCGGTGTAATATTCCTCGTCATTGGTCAGCAGCGCGCCGCCCATGCAGCGGCCCTGGCCGTCGACATGCTTGGTCGTCGAATACATGACGATGTCTGCCCCCAGGGTCAGGGGCTTTTGCAGCACCGGCGTGGCGAACACGTTGTCGACGATCAGCCGCCCGCCGGCCTTGTGGGTCAGGTCGGCCACGGCCTTGACGTCGATGATGTCGAGACAGGGATTGGACGGCGTTTCCAGGAACACGGCGACGGTCGGCTTGGACAGGGCCGCTTCCCATTGCGCCAAGTCCGTGCCGTCGACCAAAACGGTCTCGACCCCGTATTTCGGCAGCAGGTCCTGGATCACGTAGAGGCAGGAGCCGAACAGGGCCCGCGATGCGACCACGCGGTCGCCCGCCTTCACGAAACTGGCGAGCGATGCGAACATCGCCGCCATGCCGCTGCCGAAGGCCATGCCGAACTTGGCCCCTTCCAACAGCGCCATGCGACGCTCGAACATACAGACGGTCGGGTTGGCGTAGCGCGAATAGATGTAGCGCTCGATCTCGCCCTTGAAGGATTGTTCCGCCTGTTCGGCCGAGGCATAGACATAGCCCGAGGTCGCGAAAATGGCCTCCGACGTTTCCTCGAAATTGGACCGAAAGGTGCCGCCGCGCACCATCTGGGTCGCCGGGCGCCAGGTTTCGGGATTGCTGTTGTCGTCTGTCATCTCACGCTCTCTTCATTATTCCAGGCAGGCTGAATTTCTGGTTCGGCCCGGCCATAAAAAAACCCCGACCGCTAAAAACAAAGGGTCAGGGCGAGAACGCCACAGACCGTTTAGCGGGATTTTTAACGTGGCCGCAAGCTGGTCGAACAAATCACCACGAAGCTGAAAAATACAGCCGCCCCGGAAAACGTCAAGAGCCAAGCGCCGGATCAGGGATCGGGGGGCGTCTTGCCGTCCGTCGATTTTTCGATCACCCGGCGCATGCGCCGAACGCCGAACCCGATGCCGACGACCACGGGCACGAAGGCGACCAGGACGACGACATAGGGGTCAAAGTGCGACAGGCCCGCCGTCTTGGCCCCCTTGGCCAGGTAGGAAATGAGCGACAGCAGATAATAGCTGATGGCGACGACGGACAGCCCCTCGACCGTTTCCTGCAGGCGCAGTTGCAGCCGGGCGCGGCGGTTCATGGATTCCAGAAGATCGCGGTTCTGGGCCTCCAGCGCGACGTCGACCCGGGTCCGCAGCAGCGAGGTCGCCCGGGAAATGCGGCCCGACAGGCTTTCCACCCGCGTCGCCAGGTTTTCGCAGGATTCCATGGCCGGGGCGAAGCGGCGGTCGAGAAAATCCATGGCCGGCGGCACACCTTCCATGCGTTCCTCGCGCATCGACGCCATGCGCCGCTTGATCAGTTCATGATAGGCACGGGCGGCGGCGAAGCGATAGGCGGTGGCCACGTTGACGGCCTCGGTCTCGGCGGCCAGGGCCGACAGATCGTCGAGCAGCTGGCGTTCGTCCTCGACCGCCTCGCGGGTGCCCAGCCGCGCGATGATGCCGCCCAGCTTGGTTTCCACGGCGGTCAGGCGCGGGCGCGATTCCTTGGCCAGGGGAAAGGCCAGCATGGCCATCATACGGTAGGTCTCGATTTCCAGCATGCGCTGGATCAGGCGGCCCAGGGTCGGCGGGGTGATTTCGCCGACATTGAACAGGAACCGAGTGAAACCGTCCGAATGAAGCTGGAAATCCGTCCACAGCCAGGCGCTGCCGCCGGACACGATGGAGCCGTTCAATGGATTGTTGTCGAACAGGCCGGCCAAGTCGGAGGGCGTGCGGTGGCTGCCCTGGCCCGTTTCCACCGCCACATGGCAGGCGGCGATGACCTGACCCGGCAGGTTCGTCAGCCAGTCCTTGGGCAGGCCGTCCACGGCCGTGCCCTTGAACGGCTGAGCAAAGGCACCCGGGCGGATGATGGTGAAGGTGGAGAATTCCGTATGGCGTTCCCACTTCAGGCCGATTTCGCCCAATTCGGCCGAAAAATGGGTCGCGTCCGCCGAGGGCGGAGAGACCCGGAAGTGCTTGCACAGCGCTTCCAGATGCGCGACGTGGGGCGCCATGCCGTCCTCGCCCGAGATCACCGCGATATGCGAGACCTGTACGGGGGCCACCAGATCCGCCGGCGGGCGGGCGTGGATTTCTTCCGCGAGCGCGCGGCGCAGGGGATGTTCCTTGAACATGGTCACCCGTATACTCGAAAATGCCTTCAACGGTCCCTATATAACCAGGGCCACTATATAACCAAGACGGGGCCGTTTCGTGCCCATTAAATTTCAACGCCCGCTCAACCCCCAAGGGATGCCATGACCGATCTTGCCGCCACCGACGACCTGTTCTTCAACCGTACCGGCATGGACCGGGACCGCGTGCAAGGCATGCTGGACGATGCCCTGACCGGTATGGACGACGGCGAACTGTTCCTGGAATACCGGCAATCGGAAAGCCTGGTGCTCGACGACGGGCAGATCAAGACCGCCAATTTCGACACCGCCCAGGGCTTCGGCCTGCGCGCCATCGCCGGCGAAAGCACGGGATATTCCCATGCCTCCGAATTGTCGGAAGCCGCCATCGGCCGCGCCGGCGAAACGGTGAAGGCCGTGCGCCGGGGCCATACGGGCAGCCTGGCCGCCGCGCCCCAGGGCACCAACCGGGCGCTGTACATGGAAGACAACCCGCTGGCCCTGGTCGATTTTCAGGATAAGGTCGACCTGCTGCGCGCCATCGACGCCTATGCCCGGGGCAAGGACGCCCGCGTGCGCCAGGTCTCTGCCTCGATCCTCGGCAACTGGCAGGCGGTGCAGATTCTGCGCTCGGGCGGCCACCGGGTCGCCGACATCCGCCCCCTGGTGCGCATGAACGTCTCCGTCGTGCTGGAACAGGACGGCCGCATGGAAACGGGCGGCTACGGCGTCGGCGGCCGCGTGACGTATGAGCGCTACATGGACGCCGCCAGTTGGAAGGCCGTGGTCGACGAAGCCTTCCGCCAGGCCGAGGTGAATTTGCAGTCGGTCCCCGCCCCGGCCGGCGAGGTGCCTGTGGTCCTGGGTCCGGGCTGGCCCGGCATTCTGCTGCACGAAGCCATCGGCCATGGGCTCGAAGGCGATTTCAACCGCAAGAAGACCTCGGTGTTTTCCGGATTGATGGGTGAGCGCGTGGCCGCCAAGGGCGTGACCGTGGTTGACGACGGCACCATCGCCGATCGGCGCGGCAGCCTCACCATCGATGACGAAGGCACGCCGGCCGAGAACACGGTCCTCATCGAGGACGGCATCCTCAAGGGCTACATGCAGGACCGCACCAACGCGCGGCTCATGGGCATGGCGCCCACGGGCAACGGGCGGCGCCAAAGCTATGCCCACCAGCCCCTGCCGCGCATGACCAATACCTACATGCTGGGCGGCGACAAGGACCCGAAGGAGATCCTGGCTTCGGTCAAGAAGGGCGTCTACGCCGTCAGCTTCGGCGGCGGCCAGGTCGACATCACGTCCGGCAAGTTCGTGTTTTCCTGCACGGAAGCCTACGAGATCGAGAACGGCAAGATCGGCCGCCCCTTGAAGGGGGCCACCCTGATCGGCGACGGCAAGGACGTGCTCAACCACGTCGGCATGGTCGGCAACGACATGGAAATGGACCCGGGCATCGGCACCTGCGGCAAGGATGGCCAGGGCGTGCCCGTGGGCGTGGGGCAGCCGACGCTGCTGGTCAATCAGCTGACGGTGGGCGGCACCGGGACGTAAAATGCACAAAGGGAAATACTTAGTTTTGAAAGCGTGGTAACGCGACAGCTAAGTAAAAAGCGATCTCTCACGCTTTTCGAAGCGCTTTAGGGTTGTATCCAAAAGTTGTATACTTGCTTTTATGGCAAGGAAAAATTTTATCATTTATTGCGACGAGTCGGCTGAGAAAGGCCGGTTTTACTCGCACTTTTACGGTGGCGCCTTAATTAAGGCCTCTGATCGTCAAGCTATCGAAAGAATTCTAAATGACCAAAGAGAGATTCTAAATTTAACTGGAGAATTGAAGTGGACAAAAATAACAAAAAACTACGAGGAAAAGTATATTGATTTTATAAATTTATACTTTGACTTGATCCGAGATGGCCTAATAAAAATTAGGGTGATGTTTACGCAAAACATACACACCCCTACCGAATTAAAAGAATACCAGATCGATAATCAGTATTTCCTTTTGTATTACCAGATGATCAAACATGCATTTGGCCTTCGGTACTGCAACCCAGATGATGATGAAATTTTCATCAATGTGTACATGGACGACGTGCCCGATACGCAAGAGAAGTTCAATGATTTTCGGCAGTACCTACATGCGCTTTGCCATTATCCGGTATTCAAGCGCGCAAAGGTAATGATCCCCTATGAAGACATCACAGATGTCCAATCACATGGTCATGTGATTCTACAGGGACTGGACATCATTCTTGGGTCAATGCAGTTCAGACTGAATGATAAACACAAGGCCATTCCAGACGGAGAAAAGCGCCGCGGCAAAAGAACGATAGCAAAAGAAAAAATCTACAAACTCATCAATAGTAGAATTAGAGATATCTATCCCGGATTCAATATTGGGATATCAACGGGCACGCCAAACGGCGAAACTGACCGATGGTCACATCCCTATCGTCATTGGCGATTTGTTCCAACCGATCACGAATTGGACCTCAGCAAAACAAAAAAGAGGGCAAAAGAATAGAGCCCCGCTAAGGGCTACATAATACCTTTAGTGGAACTAAAGGGTTCGCCCCCAGCAGGGCCAACAACAATATATACCGACTTTGCCCATACCTCAATCCTACATTTTGTAGGACAAAGCTCCATAATAACTAAATGTGCGCAAATTCTAGTGCTTAGGCGCTCTGCGCCAGGTCCTCGCCCTTGAGCGCCCGGTCGATCAGGGCGACCGTTTCGTTGACGCCGTAAAGCGCGATGAACGAGCCCATGCGCGGGCCCTGGGACTGGCCGAGCAAGGTTTCGTACAGCGCCTTGAACCAGTCGCGCAGGTTCTCGAAGCCATGGCGCTTGCCGACCTCGTAGACCTGGGTCTGCAATTCTTCCGATTCCGATTTGGCGTCCATGCCCTTGAGCGTGTCGGCCAGATCCTGCAGCGCCGCGCGTTCCGTTTCCGTCGGTGGGCGGTAGACCTTGGCCGGCTTGATGAAATCCCGGTAGTAGGCGATGGCCGTGCCGACCAGGCCGTCGATGAACGGCGCGTTTTCGGCCGTCAGGTCCGGGCGGTAGCGCGAGATGAAATGCCACAGCACGTCCTTGTCCTCGGTCCCGCACACGCCCGCGAGGTTCAAGAGGATCGAATAGCTGAGCGCCGCCTGGGGGGCGGGCGGATTGCCGGAGTGGATGTGCCACACCGGGTTGGCCAGCTTCTGCGCGTCGTCCTGGCCCGGATAGGCGGACAGGTGCGACAGGTAGTCGTCCACGTTCTTGGGGATCACGTCGAAGTGTAGGCGCTTGGCCGTCTTGGGCTTTTGGAACATGAACAGGGACAGGCTTTCCGGCGGCGCGTAGGCCAGCCATTCCTCCATGGTCAGGCCGTTGCCGCGGGATTTTGAAATCTTCTCGCCGTTCTCGTCCAGGAACAGCTCATACGTGAAGCCCTTGGGCGGCTTGCCGCCCAGGATGCGGCAAATGGCCCCCGACTGCTTCACGGATTCGATCAAATCCTTGCCCGACATTTCGTAGTCGACGCCCAGCGCCGTCCAGCGCATGGCCCAGTCGGGCTTCCACTGCAGTTTGCAATGACCGCCGGTGACGGGGGTTTCAATCTTTTCGCCGTCTTCGTTTTCGTAAACGATGGTGCCGGCGTCGGGGTTGGTTTCCAACACGGGGGCCAGCAGCACGCGCCCGGTCTTGGGGCACACGGGCAGGAAGGGGCTGTAGGTCACGCGCCGTTCTTCGCCCAGCGTCGGGATGATGACCTTCATCACCGCGTCATAGCGTTGCAGCAGGGTCAGCAGCGTGGCGTCGAAGTCGCCCGCCTTGTAGCACTCGGTTGAGCTTTTGAATTCATAGTCGAAGCCGAAGCCGTCAAGAAACGCGCGCAGCCGCGCGTTGTTGTGATGGCCCATGCTTTCGTGGGTGCCGAAGGGATCGGGGATCGAGGTCAGGGGCTTGCCCAGGTTTTCCGTCAGCATGTCCTGGTTGGGCAGGTTTTCCGGCACCTTCCTGAGCCCGTCCATGTCGTCCGAGAACGCGAACAGCTTGGTCGGCATGCCGGTCAGCGTTTCGAAGGCATGACGCACCATGGTCGTGCGCGCGACCTCGCCGAAGGTGCCGATGTGCGGCAGGCCCGAGGGGCCGTAGCCCGTTTCGAACAGCACATAGCCCTTTTCCGGCAGCTTGCCGCCGAGCTGTTTCAGCAGCTCGCGGGCCTCGGCAAAGGGCCAGGCATTGGCGTTTTCGGCGATTTCGCGCAGATCGGTCATGGTTCAGGCTCTTTGGGTCTGGAATGGAGCGGGAACCTAACCCCGCGCCCGGCCCGGGAGCAAGCAAAGTTAGTAGGCGTACTCCGTGAACACGGGGTCGATGTTGCCTTTCCAGCGGCGCTCATAGGCGACCAGAAGCTCTTCGGCCTGGGTCATGCCGGAATCGCAGATCTGGTGCATGGGCTTCAGGAAATGGCTTTCATCCAGGCCGACGGCGTCGAGACGGGCCCGGTTCTTCAGCCCCTGGCGGGCGATGCACAGGACTTCGCAGGCGATGTCCTTGACCTGTTTGTCGCGGAACGGGGTTTTCAGGGCGGTCTTTGGCACGTCCCGGCGCATGGCCTCGCGCTCGTCCTCGGTCCAGTCCTTGACCAGGTCCCAGGCGGCGTCGCGGGCTTCGGTGTCGTACAGCAGCCCGACCCAGAAGGCCGACAGCGCACACAGCCGCGCCCAGGGCCCACCGTCGGCACCGCGCATTTCCAGGAAGGTCTTGAGCCGCACCTCGGGGAAGGCCGTGGTCATGTGGTCTTCCCAATCCTTCATGGTCGGAAGTTCCCCCGGCAGGGCCGGCAGCCGGCCCGCCATGAAATCGCGGAACGACTGCCCGGCGGCGTTGATGTAATTGCCGTCGCGGTAGACGAAGTACATGGGCACATCGAGGATGTAGTCGACGTATTGTTCGAACCCGAAGCCGTCTTCGAACACGAAGGGCAAGGTGCCGCAGCGGTCCGGATCGACATCGGTCCAGATGTGGGATCGGTAGGACAGGAAGCCGTTGGGCTTGCCGTGGCGGAACGGCGAATTGGCCCAGAGCGCCGTGGCGATGGGCTGCAGCGCCAGGGCGACGCGGAACATCTGGCGCATCACCGCTTCGGAATTGAAGTCCAGGTTGACCTGCACGGTACAGGTAGACTGCATCATCTCCAGCCCCAGGGACCCCTTGGTCGGCATGTAGTCCCGCATGATCGCGTAGCGGCCCTTGGGCATCCAGGGCATGTCTTCACGCGTCCATTTTGGGTTGTAGCCCAATCCCAAGAACCCGATGCCGAGCTCACTGGCCACGGTTTTCACCTGCTTCAGGTGCTCGGTGACCTCGCCGCAGGTCTGGTGGATGGTTTCGACCGGGGCGCCCGACAGTTCCAGCTGCCCCGCCGGCTCCAGCGAGATCGAGCTGCGGTCCGGCTTCGACAGGGCGATGACGTTGCCTTTCTCCAGCACCGGGGTCCAGCCGAAGCGGGTCAGGGCGTCGAGCATCTGACGCACGCCCGGCTCCCCGTCATAGGTCAGCGGGCGCAGGGTCTTCAGGTCGTAGGCGAATTTTTCGTGTTCCGTGCCGATGCGCCAATCGCGCGCGGGCTTGCAGCCTGCTTCCAGGTATTCGACCAGGGTGGCCTTGTCAGTGATGGGATGGGACTTGGGAGAACTGTCATTGGCCATGGCCGGGTCTTTCGTCGTTGGAGGGAACGGGCGGGAAGAAGGAAGGTTCGCCGTTCCTATATTTGGTCAGGTCCAGTCGCCGACAACCGCCTGCCATACCGATAACGCGGCAAGGCAGGCCGTTTCGGCGCGCAGGATGCGGGGACCCAGCGTCACCGGGGTGATGAAGGGAAGCTTAGCAAACCTGTCAAGCTCCCGCGCCTGAAAGCCGCCTTCCGGGCCGACTAAAAATCCGACCGCCGCGCCCGCCGTCGCGGCAATCGCCGCAAGGGGGGCGCCGCCGCCAGTCTCGTCGAGGGCGAACAGGGGCCGGTCCTGGGGCCAATCGGCCAGAAGGGTGTCCAGATCGGTCATGTCGGAAACTTCGGGCACGGACAGGCGCTCGCATTGTTCCGCCGCCTCGACGGCCTGGGCGCGGAGGCGCGCCGTATTCGTGCGCCCGGTCTGGGTATTGGCCGTGGCGACCGGCATCAGACGCGATGCGCCCAGTTCCGTCGCCTTCTGAACGATGAAATCGGTGCCGGTCTTCTTCACCGGCGCGAAGGCGAGCCAGGGGCCCGCAGCTTCGGTCTGGTCGCGTGTTTTTTCCCGGATGGCCATCTCGGCTGTGCGCTTGTCCATGCGTGTGATCTCGGCCCGCCATTCGCCGTCACGGCCGTTGAACAGCAGGATCGGATCGCCGACACCTAAGCGCATGACCCGGCCCAGGTAATGAGCCTGGTCGGCCGTCGCCTCGACGGCGGTGCTGGCCCCGAGGGGGCTGTCGACGTAAAGGCGGATCCCTGCCGCCATGGCGCTTTTCCCCTTTGAATGTCACGGGCCTCGCCCCTATTACTTGAGGCCATGGATGAACGACAACAAGTTTCGGCCTCGGACATTCCGCCGCAAAGCTGGATCGATCGTGTCCCGGGGGAAGGCCTCAGGCCTTATCTGCGCCTCGCGCGCCTGGACCGGCCAATCGGCACCTGGCTGCTGCTGCTGCCCTGCTGGTGGGCGACGGCGATGGCCGCACCGGGCTGGCCCGACCCCTGGTTCATGGCTCTGTTCGCCGTGGGGGCCCTGGTCATGCGGGGGGCGGGCTGCACCGTCAACGACATCGCCGATCGGGATATCGACAATAAGGTCGCGCGCACGGCCACGCGGCCCATCACGTCCGGTCAGGTCTCGGTCATCCAGGCGCTGGCGTTCCTGGCCCTGCAGCTTGGAATCGGGCTCGCCGTGCTGCTGCAATTCAACACCTATACGGTGGTCCTGGGGGCGTCGTCTCTGGTCCTGGTCGCCCTCTATCCCTTCGCCAAGCGGGTCACCTATTGGCCCCAGTTCGTGTTGGGCCTGACCTTCAACTGGGGGGCGCTGGTCGGATGGGCCGCGGTGACAGGCGGGCTGGAGGCCCCGGCGGTGCTGCTGTATGCCGCGGGCCTGATGTGGACCATGGGCTACGACACCATCTACGCCCATCAGGACAAGGAAGACGACGTCCTGGTCGGCGTCAAGTCGACGGCGCTCAAGTTCGGCGATGCGACCCGCCCCTGGCTGGCCGCGTTCTACGGCGGCACGATCACCCTGCTGGCGGCGGCGGGCGTGCACGCGGCCTTGCACCCGATTTATTTCGCGGGTCTGGCCGTGGCGGGATTGCATCTCACCTGGCAGGTGCGCAGCCTCGATCTCGACAATGCCAAGGTCTGCCTGGCGCGGTTCAAGTCGAACCGGGATTTCGGGCTGATCGTGCTGGCCGCCATCATCGCCGGACGGCTTCTGGGTGGTGCCGGCTGAGACAGCGGTAGAGTTGCCAGGGGGTCAGCACCCAGGGTTCCCGCAGGCCGAGCACCCGCTTGACCGCTTCGACGCAGGTATAGGGCCGCCAGGCCTGGGCGCGGGGCGGCGGCATGCGGGGCCGCGCCAGACGCAATCGGCAGCCCCGGCGGCGAAACACGCGCAACAGGCCCAGCAGCGGATAGGCCCCGATCGCCGAGGCGAAGGTGTAATGGGCCATGGGGTCGTAATAGAGCCAATTGCCCCGCGTGCGCAGCAGCACGAAGCAGTGCCGGAACCCGGGCTTCAGCAGGCGCAACCAGGGCAGGGTCGCCCGCCCGGTGAAGGCGACCACGGCCAAGTCCGGGCCGGCCAGGGCCTTGTCGTCGCTCATGCCAGGATGCCCTTGCGGCGCAGCACCGTCGTCATGCGGTCAAGCGCTTCATCCCACAGGCGGGCGGGCCAGGCCTCGTCCCGCAGGCGGGCGTCGGGGGGACGATCGCGGGCGCCGAATTCCAACAAGGTGCGCAGATGCAGCGCCTTAAGCACCCGTGCCCGCACCAGGGAAACGGCGGCAAGGTAGACGTCATCGGCTTCGCACGGTCGGGCCATGCCGCCGCCGCCCTCGAACCGCTGACCGTCGCGCCGCGCCCGATGGGCCCGCATGAACCAGAACCAAGCCTCTTCCGCCGTGTCGAAGGGCCGGACCGCCCCGGCCGGCTGAGGGCGCGGGAAATAGCGTTTGCGTTTCACGGGGAGCGGCCTCCTTACGGCTTGAAACAGAAAAGAACATTTCAAGAACAAATACAGATAACCAGCCTAAAATTCCCATGTCAATAATTTTTAAGGTTGATTTTCCTATACACCTTGCGAACCCATCTCACCTCAAAATCGGCCTGCCATGACGATTCGCTATGGAAATTGGCCGCAAATTGTAAGACAATGTTCCCATGTTGCGGCATTCAAGCGTATGGCATGCAGTTGACCGGCTGGCCCGCGAACATGGCCTGTCGACCTCCGGGCTTGCCCGCAAGGCCGGCCTTGACCCCACCACCTTCAACAAGAGCAAGCGCACGACGCGCGACGGCAAGCTGCGCTGGCCGTCGACGGAAAGCATCGCCAAGATTCTGCAGGCCACGGGGGCCAGCCTGTCGGAATGGGTGTCCTACGTGGACGAGACCGAAGGCGGCGGCGTCTACCGCAACGTGCCGCTGATCGGCTTCGCCCAGGCCGGGAATTCCGGGTTCTTCGACGACGCCGGTTATCCCGTGGGCGGCGGCTGGGATGAAATCCCCTTCCCCGGCCTGAATGATCCCAACACCTTCGCCCTGGAAATCAACGGCGACAGCATGGAGCCCGTGTTCCGCGACGGCGATACCATCATCGTCGCCCCCCATGCCTCGGTCCGGCGCGGCGACCGCGTCGTCGTCAAGACGACGGAGGGTGAGGTCATGGCCAAGGTGCTGATCCGCCGCACGGCGCGTCACATCGACCTGCAATCCCTGAACCCGGCGCACGAGGACCGGTCCCTGGACCTTGCCCAGGTCGAATGGATTTCCCGCGTCGTCTGGGCCAGCCAGTAGGCCGCCGCACCCCGGGATAACTTTTCCGGCAGACGTTGAAATTCCACCACAAAGAACTGTGATTACGTGGTTTTCCACCCCACCCTTGGCCTTTCGCCCCCCAAGGGTTATGCTGCATGTGCGAAGAGAGTGGCGCTGGCTTTGGGAGTTTTGAAAGGCCGATGCCATGAAATATGGACAAAGTAGGGGTGGCAACGCCATCAGTTGGGTCGACGGCCAATGGCACGATGACGAGCCCGCCGTCGCCAAGGCGACCGATCACGCCATGTGGCTGGGGTCCGCCGTGTTCGACGGGGCCCGGTCCATGGCCGGCAAGGTCCCCGATCTGGAGGCCCATTGCGCGCGTGCCATCCGCTCAGCCCGCATCATGGGCATGGCGCCGGACGTGACGACGGAAGACATCGTCGACCTGTCCCTTGAAGGCATCCAGCAATTTCCCGACGACGCCCAACTGTACATCTGCCCGCTGTTCTATGCCTCGGGCGGGTTCGTCGTGCCCGACCCGGCATCGACCCATTTCGTGCTGACGGTGGAAGAGGCCGCCCTGCCCGCACCAACCGGCTTCAAGGCCTGCCTGTCGCCGTTCCGACGTCCGGCCGCCGACATGGCGCCGACCGAGGCCAAGGCCGCCTGCCTGTATCCCAACGTGTCGCGCGCCGTGGCCGACGCCAACCAGCGCGGGTTCGACACGGGCGTGATGCTGGACCCGGACGGCGACGTGGCCGAGTTCTCGTCGGCCAATCTGTTCATGGTGAAGGACGGCGTGGTGCACACGCCGACGACCAACGGCACCTTCCTCAACGGCATCACCCGCCAGCGGGTGATCCAGCTTCTGCGCGAGGCCGGGGTCGAGGTGGTGGAGCGCCAGATCACCTATGACGACCTGACCGAGGCCGACGAGCTGTTCGCCACCGGCAACTATTCCAAGGTCGTGCCCTGCACGCAGTTGGACGGCCGCGCCCTGCCCCCGGGCCCCGTGTTCCAGGAAACGCGGGACATGTATTTCAGCTACGCCGACGCCTGCTGAGGCCTTATTTCCAGATCGGCCTGCCCGATCCGGGCAGGCCGTAATCGGCCCATTTGCGGGTGACCTCGTCGATCACGTCATCCGCCATGCGGATCTTGCGGCCCCATTCCCGGTGCGTTTCCGCCCCCATCTTGGCCGTCGCGTCGATCCCCATCTTGCTGCCCAGACCCGGTTCGGGCGAGGCGAAATCCAGATAGTCGATGGGCGTGTTCTCGATCATCGTCACGTCGCGGGCCGGATCGACGTTGGTCGAGATCGCCCAGATCACGTCGTTCCAATCCCGGGCGTTGATGTCTTCGTCGACCACGATCACGAACTTGGTATAGGTGAACTGACGCAGGTAGGACCACACCCCCATCATGATGCGTTTGGCGTGGCCGGCGTAAGCCTTCTTCATGGAGACCACGGCGACGCGGTAGGAGCAGGCCTCGGGCGGCAGCCAAAAATCGACCACTTCCGGGAATTGCTGGCGGAACAAGGGCACGAAGACTTCGTTCAGGCCTTCGCCCAGGATCGACGGCTCGTCCGGCGGGCGGCCCGTATAGGTCGACAGATAAATCGGGTCCCGGCGCATGGTGATGGCCGAGACCGTGAACACGGGAAACGGCTCGACCGAATTGTAATAACCCGTGTGATCGCCGTAAGGCCCTTCGTCGCTGTAATCTTCCAGCGAGACATGACCTTCGATGACGATCTCGGCCTCCGCCGGGACCTTCAACGGCACGGTCTTGCAATCGACCAGATCGACCCGCTTGCCGCGCAGCATGCCGGCGAACTGGTATTCCGACAGGGTGTCCGGCACCGGCGTGACGGCGGCCAGGATTGTGCCCGGATCGGCGCCGATGACGGCGGCGGCGGGCAGGGGTTCGGGCCGGGTATCCTTCCACCGGGCGTGGTGCTGCGCCCCGCCACGATGCTTCAGCCAGCGCATCAGGGTGGTGTTCCGGCCCGTGACCTGCATGCGGTAGATGCCCAGGTTGAAGCCGTCGCGCTTGTCGCCGCCCTTCTGCCCGGCCTGGGGTCCCTGGGTCACGACCAGCGGCCAGGTGATCAGCGGCGCCGGCTCACCCGGCCAGCAGGTCTGGATCGGCAGGGCCGCAAGGTCGATGTCATCGCCCTTGAGCACGATTTCCTGGCACGGCGCGGTCTTCACCGTTTTCGGTTTCATCGCGACCATGGTTTTCAGCAACGGCAGCATGTCCATGGCCTGGCGCAGGTTTTCCGGCGGCTCCGGCTGACGCAGGAAGGCCAGCGTCTCGCCGACCTCGCGCAGCCCCGCCGGTTCGCGCTCCATGCCCCAGGCGACCCGTTCCACCGTGCCGAACAGGTTGACCAGGACCGGCATGCCGAATGCCTTGCCGTCCCGTCCCACGACATTCTCGAACAGCACGGCCGGGCCGCCCTCGGCGATCAGGCGGGTCTGGATTTCCGTCATTTCCAGTTCCGGCGACACGGGGGTTTTGACACGCACAAGGCGGCCTGCCGGCTCCAGCCGGTTGAAAATAAAATCCCTGAGCGAGGCATAAGCCATGTGCGGTTTCCTTGTCACCGGGGCAGGTTTTCCGGCGCGCGCCGACGTTAGCCGCTGAAACCATGGGGCAAAAGGTGAAATTGCCATCCCTTATGCCAATTGTCCGTCAAATCGCGTTCAGTTGTCACGGGGGGCAAAGGCGGATACCCTTTCCGGCGCCGGCAAACGACATTAACTCCCTATAAACACCGGCGGATTAGGATTTTCAGGGATGCCCGGTTGGAGAGGCCGGAAAATTTCCAAGGCTCGGTGGGAAGTGAAGACCTCATTGGTGAAACATGTCCGGTGACGCGATGACTGCGCAGAACGACCCGGCGCTGAAGAACTTTCAGCGCCTGATCGACATCGGCATCGCGTTGTCCGCCGAACGCGACATTAACCGATTGATGGAAAAGATTCTTTTGGAGGCCAAGGACCTGACCGCGGCCGACGGCGGGACCCTGTACATCAAGACCGACGAGGACGCGCTGAAGTTCGAGATCATGCGCACCGATTCCCTCAACATCGCGCTGGGCGGCACCACGGGCAAGGACATCACCTTTCCTCCGATCCGCCTGTTCGACCCCGAAACGGGCCAGCCGAACCAGAAGAACATCGCCAGCTATTGCGCCCTGACCGGCGAATCGATCAACATTCAGGACGCCTACGAGGCAGAGAATTTCGACTTTTCCGGCACTAAGAAATTCGACGAGGGTACGGGCTATCGCTCCAAATCGTTCCTCACCGTGCCCCTGAAGAACAGCCAGGATGAAATCATCGGCGTCATTCAGCTGCTCAACGCCACCGACCCGTCGGGCACGGTCATCGAATTCTCCAAGCAGATCCAGCCCCTGGTCGAGGCCCTGGCCTCCCAGGCTGCCGTGGCGCTCGACAATCAGCAGCTGCTGGAAAGCCAGCGCAAGCTGTTGGAAAGCTTCATCGAGCTGATCGCCTCGGCGATCGACGCCAAGTCTCCCTATACCGGCGGCCACTGCCAGCGCGTGCCCGAACTGACCAAGATGCTGGCCAAGGCCGCCTGCGACGACAAGAACGGCCCGTTCAAGGATTTCGACCTGACCGAAGAGCAGTGGTACGAACTGCACATCGGGGCGTGGCTGCACGACTGCGGCAAGGTCACGACACCGGAATACGTCGTCGACAAGGCCGTGAAACTGGAAACCATCTACAACCGGGTTCACGAGGTGCGCATGCGCTTCGAGGTGGTCAAGCGCGAGGCCGAGATCGAGTACTACAAGGCGCTGCTTGAGGGCCGAGGCGACCCGGACGAGTTGAAGGCCGAACTGGACGCGACCCTGGCCAAGATCGACGCCGACTGGGAATTCGTCGCCAAGGCCAACGTCGGCGACGAATTCATGGCGCCCGAGGACCAGGACCGCATCCGCGAGATCGCCCAGACCCAGTGGACGAGAACTTTGGACGACCGCCTGGGCCTATCGTTCGAGGAACGCAAGCGCAAGGACCGCACGCCGCCCGTGCCGGTGCCGGCCAAGGAATACCTTCTGGCTGACCGCGACGACCATGTCGTTTTCCGCGACGCGCTGGAGCCCGCCGCCCAGCCCGACAACCCCTTCGGGTTCAAGCTGAACATCCCCGAGCACAAGTACAATTTCGGCGAAATCTACAACCTGTGCATCGCCCGCGGGACGCTGACCGAGGAAGAGCGCTTCAAGATCAACGACCACATCGTGCAGACCATCATCATGCTGGAACAACTGCCGTTTCCCAAACACCTGAAGCGGGTGCCGGAATACGCCGGCGGCCACCACGAGAAGATGGACGGCACGGGCTATCCCCGGAAGCTGACCGAGGATCAGATGTCCGTGCCGGCGCGCATCATGGCCATCGCCGACATCTTCGAGGCCCTGACCGCCGCCGACCGGCCCTACAAGGACCCCAAGAAGCTATCGGACAGCATCAAGATCATGTCGTTCATGAAAAAGGACGCGCATATCGACAGCGAACTGTTCAAGTTGTTCCTGACTTCCGGCGTGTTCCAGGAATACGCCGACCGGTTCCTGGAGCCCTATCAGATCGACGACGTGGACATCGCCAAATACCTTGAATAACCCGCCCACCCCATCTGACCGTCCACGCCGCCCCCGGTCCGTTTCCCGGGCGCTTGCCTATCCTTATGACGTGCCCGACCGTTCGTTCGTGATCCATGCAGGCCACGTCCAACCGGTCGACAGCGACGCCCATCTTCACGACCTGACGGGCGGGGGCCTTGAGGGACGCGTGCCGGTGATCGCTTGTGGGTCGAACCAAGCACCCTCGGCGCTGGCCTGGAAGTTCGCCCGGCCCGAAGACGGCCCCGTGCCCGTGGTGCGCCTTGAGCTGAAGAATTTCGACAGTGTCTATTGCGCCCATTTCGCACGCTACGGATCGGTGCCGGCAACCCTGCATCCCGCCCCCGGCACCGTGGTGACGCTGTTCGTCAATTGGCTGACTCCGGCCCAGCTCGCCCATATGCACACCACGGAAACCACGCGCGGCAATTATGTTTACGGCGAGTTGGCAAACCTGGAGGCCGAGGTCGAGTTCGGCCCCGCCGTGCGCCGCGCCGGCGCCTATATCTGCACCCGGGGGGCGCTCGCCATCGACGGTCGCCCGGTGCCGCTCGCCGAGGTTCCCGCCCGGGACCGCAGCCATCCCGCCTTGGCTCAGCGCGACCTGATCCAGCGCTTGGTCGCCCTGCACGGCTTGGCCGACACGGTCGAGACGTTCGTTCAACGCAACATCGACGACGACGACGAACGGGCCCGGCGCGCCGCCCTGCTGCACCGGGACGCCCTGCCCTTCGACTACCCGGCCTTCCACAAAGCGGACTAGCCGGCCCGGCGAATCGCGACCCCGCATGGCTGCCTCGCCCGGCCGCACGGCCGCCTCCGGCGCCCGGTCACCGCCCCGGAAGCGGGCGATTGGGCCATTGTCCTGTGCAAATCGGGTAGGGACGGGTATTTTTTCCGGTTATGGAACAGTTTCTGTCGGACTTGGTGCTGATCCGTGACGGGGTGCTGAACGCGACCGCGGACCTGTGGGTGCCGCTGGTGGAAACCGTCGCGACGATGCCGACCTGGGTGCTCGCCGCAGCCGGGGCGGGGGCGCTGGCGCTAATCGGCGTACTGCTGTTCGGCGGGCGCAGGCTTCGCGGCGGCGACCGCCTGGACCGTCCCGATCCCATCCTGCGCAGCCAACCGACCGCGGCCGACATGCCCCCGGTCGACGTAATGGCGCCCTCGCCCATGGAGCCCGCCCCCCTGCCCGACACGCCCGAGATTCAGGGCCTGGCCGAAATTCTCGCCGACCAAGGGGTCGACGATCAGGCACGTGACGGGCGGCTGCGATCTTTCGCGGGCGAACTGGACGACCTGCGCGCGCGGCTTGGCACCGTCAGCGCCGGGTCACCGGCGGCAGCCAAGCTGCTGCATGACGCCCGGGTCGCCATCGCCTCCGGCGACATCGCCCGCGGCACGGACCTGCTGATCCGCGCCGCCGAGGAAGAGGACACCACCGGCCACAAACATGCCTGGACCGCCGGCATCCATGGCCGCGCCGCGGCCTTGGCCCGCTTGGTCGCGGGTGACCTTCTGGCCGCGCGTGGCGACGCGGAAGAGGCCACGACCCTGTTCCGGCTGGCCGCCGACGCCGTGCCCGAGGACGACTTGGAACTGCGGGTCGAATGTCTGGGCCGACTGGGCGCCCTGGCCCACGGCCGGGAGGACTACAAAGCCGCGCGCAAGCATTTCGCGGCCGCCCTCGACCTGCTGGAAAAGTCCGGGGCCGACGGCCACCCCGACCTGGGCGGCATCCTCAACAACCTGGGCCTCGCCTGCGACCTGGCCGGCGACGCCAAGGCCGCGGAACTGTATTATCAGCGCGCCCTTGCCGCCGACGAGACAACCTGGGGCGACAATCATCTCAACGTCGCCGCCGTGGTCAACAACCTTGGCCTCTATTACCGGCGCCGGGGCAAGACCCAGGCGGCGGAGCCCCTGTTCCGCCGCGCCGTCGCAATCAAGGAAAAGCACCTGATGCCGGGCGATGCCTCGCTCGCCCTCAGTCAGGTCAACCTTGCCGCCGCGCTCCGCGCGTTGGGGCGCGAGGAAGATGCCCAGGACCTGGAACGCCGGGCCGGCCTGCCGCCGCCCGAGCCGCCGGAAGCCGAGGAGCCTGGGGAAGAGGATTTCCCGGAAACCGGAGACGGCGGCGACGAACCGGAGGCCCTGGAAGACACCGAAACGGGCGAGCGCCCCGTGCCCGCCGGTTGACGTGGCGTCACCCTTTCCCCTGATCCTGAAATCTGTATAGTCGGCCCTCTTTCCCGCCCGGAGGCGATGACCAGGCGGCGAAAGATCAGACCCTGCCGTCGGCAATGGCGCCGGCGGCCGCTCGAAGGCAAGGACCAAGCGAATGCCCAACTCGACTGACACAACCCAAAAAACCGGCATCATGATCTGCGGCCACGGCAGCCGCGACCAGGGGGCCGTCGATGAATTCGGCACCCTGGCGGGCCATCTGGCCAAGCGATTCCCCGATTACGACGTGGAAAGCGGATTCCTGGAATTCGCCACCCCCGTCATCCGCACGGGCCTGGACAAATTGCGGGACCGGGGCGTCAACCGCATCATCTGCGTGCCCGGCATGCTGTTCGCGGCGGGCCATGTGAAAAACGACCTGCCGTCGGAAATCAACAGCTTCGCCCATGCCCATCCGGACCTGGACGTGCGCTTCGGGCGCGAGCTGGCGATCGACGCCCGGCTGCTGCGCGCGGCGAAGGTCCGCATCGAAGAAGCCGAGGCCGCCGCCAACGCGGCCGGCGGGGAGATCGCCCGCAAGGACACGCTGTTGATGGTGGTCGGACGCGGCACCAACGATTCGGACGCCAATTCCAACGTCAACAAGGTCGCCCGCATGCTGTGGGAAGGCATGGATTTCGGCTGGGCCGAGGTCAGCTATTCCGGCGTCGCCTATCCGCTGGTCGACGAAGGCCTGAACAAGGCGGTGAAGCTCGGCTACAAGCGCATCATCGTGTTCCCCTATTTCCTGTTCACGGGCATCCTGGTCAACCGCATCTACCGCTGGGCCGACGACTGCGCCCAGGCGCACCCCGAGATCGATATCGTCAAGGCGCCCTATCTGAACGACCACGAAGACCTGATCGACTGCTTCGCCGACCGGGTCGAGGAAGCGCTCAACGGCGACAACAAGATGAACTGCTTGCTGTGCAAGTACCGGGAGCAGATCATCGGTTACGAAGACGACCATGGGGCTCCCCAGGCCGGCCATCACCATCATGTGGTCGGCATCGGCACGGATGGCCACGGGGCCGAGGATCACGGCATCCACCACGGCAAGCACGGCCATCATCATGGGCATGGGCACAGCCATGACCATGGACATGATCACGGCCACGGGCATTCCCATCCGCATTCCCACGACCCCGAAACCTGATGCCGGGGCAGTAATGTTCGATTACGTCCGCGACCCGGCGGAAATCTACCGCCGTTCCTTCGCCGCCATCGAGGCGGCGGCGGACCTCACGCGCTTCCAGGGTGCGGAGCGGGCCCTGGCCGTGCGCCTGATTCACGCCTGCGGCATGGCGGAGATCGCAGGGGACCTTGTGATGTCCAACGACCCGGCCCAGGCCGGCAAGGCCGCCCTTGCGGCGGGCGCCCCCATCCTGACCGATGCGGAAATGGTCGCCCGCGGCATCATCGCCCAGCGTCTTCCCACAGGTAACCGAATCATCTGCACCTTGAACGACGACGGCGTGCGCGAACATGCGGCAGACCTCGGCACCACGCGCTCCGCCGCCGCCGTCGATGCCTGGGCCCCGCATCTGGGGGGGGCCGTGGTCGCCATCGGCAATGCCCCGACCGCCCTGTTCCGCCTGCTGGAACTGCTGGCCGAAGGCGCACCCCGCCCCGCCGTGATCCTGGGCTTTCCCGTCGGCTTCATCGGCGCCGCGGAATCGAAACAGGCGCTGATCGACCATGCGGACGGCATTCCCTTCGCCACCCTGACTGGGCAAAAGGGCGGCAGCGCCCTCGCCGCCGCCGCCGTGAACGCCCTCTGCTCCGCCCCCGAACAGGCGGAGGCGCCGAATGGATAGATGGCTTTCCGTGGTCGGCATCGGCGAGGACGGATTGGACGGCCTGAGTGCCCGCGCCCGCGCCCTGATCGCCGAAGCCGAGGTTCTGGTCGGCGGCGACCGCCACCTAGGCATGCTCGGCGGCGACCCCCGCCCGCGCCTGACCTGGGGCGACGGCCTGGACGCCGGGATCGAGGCCATCGCCCGGCACGCGGGCACACCGGTCTGCGTCCTGGCCTCGGGCGACCCCCTCAACTTCGGCATCGGCAAGCGCCTGGTCGCGCGGTTCGGCATCGCGGCCATGGACATCCAGCCCGCCCCCGGGGCCTTCGCCCTGTTGGCCGCGCGCATGGGCTGGTCATTGGCCGACGGCACCCTGCGCACGGTCAGCTGCCACGCCTTCCCGGTTGAGGTTCTGAACCGTCATCTGCTGCCGGGCGTGCGGCTGTTGATCCTGGCCCGCAACGGCGAGACCCCGGCACAGGCGGCGGCGCTGTTGTGCCGGCGCGGCTTCGGCGAAAGCCCCATGACCGTGTTCGAACACATGGGCGGTCCCGACGAAGGACGCTACGACACCGTGGCCGAGGAATGGGAAGGCCGGCGGGTCAAGGATTTGAACGTCATCGCCTTTCACCTGTGGCCGAGCCCGGGGGCGACCATCTGGCCGGAAACCCCCGGCCTGCCCGAGGCCGCCTTTCGCCACGACGGCAAGATCACCAAGCGCGAGGTCCGCGCCGCGACCCTGGCCCGCCTGCAGCCCCTGCCGGGACAACTGCTGTGGGACGTGGGCGCCGGGTCGGGGGCGGTCGCCATCGAATGGCTGCGCGCGGCGGCGGACGCGCAGGCGATCGCCATGGAACGCGACCCGGCACGCTTCGACGACATCGAAACCAATGCCAACAACCTGGGCGTCCCCCACCTGAAGCTGCTGAAAGGCGACGCCCCAGGGTGCTTCGCCGACGCAGCCGCCCCCGACGCCGTCTTCGTCGGCGGCGGCCTGTCCCAGCCCGGCGTGATCGAGGGGGCCTTGGCCGCCCTTAAACCCAGCGGGCGTCTGGTCGCCAACGGCGTGACCCTGGAAGCCCAGGAGACCTTGATTCAAAACCATCGGGCCCATGGCGGCGAGTTGACCCGCATCGCCGTCGCCCGCGCCGACGCGGTCGGCGGCCTAACCGGCATGCGGCCCTTGATGGACGTGCTGCAATGGGCGGTGACCAAATCATGAGCGAGCCCGGCACCCTGTATGGCGTCGGCGTCGGACCCGGCGACCCGGACCTGCTGACGCTGAAAGCCGTGAAGGTCATTGCCCAGGCGCCCGTGATCGCCTATCCGGCGGCGGAAGGGACGGAAAGCCTGGCCCGCGCCATCGCCGCCCCCCACATCCCGGCGGGCAAGACCGAGATCGCCATCGTCACCCCCATGGTGCCCGGGCGCTTTCCCGCCAACGATGTCTACGATGACTATGCCCGCGACATCGCGGGGCACCTCGCCGCCGGGCGCGACGTCGCGATCCTGTGCGAGGGCGACCCGTTTCTCTACGGCTCGTTCATGTATCTGTTCCTGCGTCTGGCCGAAGATTATCCGACCCAGGTCGTGCCCGGCGTCTCCTCGCTGGCCGCCTGCGCCGCCGTGGCGGGCGCTCCCCTGGTGTCGCGCAACCAGGTGCTGACCGTGATCCCCGGGCCCTTGGATGAAGCCAACCTGGAGGCCCGCTTGGCCAAATCCGAAGCCGCCGCCATCATGAAGGTCGGCCGCCATCTGCCGAAAATCCGGGGCGTGATCGAAAAGCTGGGGCGGCTCGACCGGGCGCAATATGTGGAACGCGCGACCATGGCCGATCAGAAAGTCATGCCACTGGCCGACGCCCCCGACACGGCCCCCTATTTTTCCATGATCCTGGTGCGCTCGCCCGAGGATGTTGAAACCACGGAGCCCCAGACATGACCACCGCCCCGCCCGTCATCCTCGCCGTGACCGAACCGGGGGCGGCACTGGCCCGCCGCCTGCAGGGCGTCATTCCGGCGGCGCTGGTCCATGGCCGGGTCGGCCGGGTGGCCGAGGCCGATGACTTCTTCGACGAAACCACCGGCCATGCCGCCCGCCTGTTCCGGGCCGGGCACCCGGTGATCGGCATCTTTGCCTCGGGTATTCTGATCCGCGCCCTGGCCCCACTGCTGGCCGACAAGGTCGCCGAGCCGCCGGTGATTTCCGTGGCCGAGGACGGCAGCGCCGTGGTGCCGCTGCTGGGCGGGCATTCGGGCGCCAATGTTCTGGCCCGCGAGATCGCCAAGGCGCTGGGCATCAGCGCCGCCGTGACCACGACCGGCGACTTGCGCCACGGCATCGGCGTCGACGACCCGCCCACGGGCTGGATGGTGGCCAACCGCAAGAAGTCCCTTCCCGTCGCCGCCGCCCTGCTGGCGGGCGCGCCCGTGCGCCTGGACGTTCAGGCCGGCGATGCAAGCTGGCTCACGGATGCCGGCCTGCCCATTGATCCGTCGGCACAGCCCGGCATTCTGGTAACAGATCGCAGCGTGGACGAAACGGAAGACCTCGTGCTGCATCCGCCGGTGCTGGCCATCGGCGTCGGCTGTGAACGGGACGCCGACCCGGCAGAGCTGCGCGACCTCGTCACCGAGACCCTGGCGAAGCACGGCCTGGCGCCGGGGGCCGTCGCCTGCGTCGCCTCCATCGACGTGAAGATGGACGAGGCCGCCGTGAACGCGTTGGGCGAGGCCCTCGGCCTGCCCGTGCGCTTCTTCGACGCCGCCACCCTGGAGGCCGAAACGCCGCGCCTCGCCAATCCGTCCGATGTCGTCTTCAACGAAGTCGGCTGTCACGGCGTCGCCGAAGGCGCGGCCCTGGCGGCTGGCGGGCCCGATGCGGCCCTGATCGTGGAAAAGACCAAATCCAAACGGGCGACCTGCGCCGTCGCAAGGGCCCGCGGCAATATCGACGCGTCGGCCATGGGCCGGGCGCGGGGGCGGCTGACCGTTGTCGGCACCGGCCCTGGCACGCCCTTGTGGCGCACGCCCGCCGTGTCCCGCGCCGTGGCCGAGGCGACGGACCTGGTCGGCTATGGTCTGTACCTGGACCTGCTTGGCCCCGCCGCCGAAGGCAAGGCGCTGCATTCGTCGGAGCTGTCGGAAGAAGAAGCCCGGGCGCGCAAGGCCCTCGACCTCGCCGCCGAAGGCAAGCAGGTCGCCCTGGTCTGTTCCGGCGACCCCGGAGTCTATGCGCTGGCGACCCTGGTGGTCGAATTGATCGACCGCAAGGACGACCCCCGCTGGAACCGCATCGCCGTCACCATCGAGCCCGGGGTCAGCGCCCTGCAGGCCGCCGCCGCGCGGGCAGGGGCCCCCCTCGGCCACGATTTCTGCGCTGTCTCCCTGTCGGACCTGCTGACCCCCTGGGAGGTGATCGAAAAGCGCCTGACCGCCGCCGCCGAGGGCGATTTCGTCATGGCGCTCTACAATCCCGTGTCCAAACGGCGGCGCTGGCAGCTGGAAAAGGCGCGGGACATCCTGCTCGCCCATCGCCCGCCAAACACGCCGGTGATCCTGGCCCGCAACCTGGGCCGCGACGGCGAGACCATCCAGATCATCGACCTGAAGGATCTGACCGCCGATCTGGTCGACATGCTGACCCTGGTGATGATCGGCTCAAGCGACACCCGTGCGGTCACGCGCGGCACGCGCCTGTGGGTCTATACGCCGCGCGGTTACGCCGGAAAAATGCAGAACAAGGAGACCGGCACATGACCGTCCATTTCATCGGCGCCGGACCGGGCGCACCCGACCTGATCACCGTGCGCGGCCTGAACCTGATCAAGGCCTGCCCGGTCGTGCTTTACGCCGGGTCCCTGGTCCCGGCCGAGGTCGTGGCCGAAGCCCCCGAGGGGGCCCGGGTGATCGACACAGCGCCGATGAACCTGGACGAGATCATCGCCGAGATCGAGACGGCCCATGCCGCCGGCCGGGACGTCGCCCGCGTCCATTCCGGCGATCCGTCGATCTATGGCGCCGTCGCCGAACAGATGCGCCGGCTCGACGCGCTGGACATTCCCTATGACGTGACGCCGGGCGTGCCCGCCTTCGCCGCCGCCGCGGCGGCGCTGAAACGCGAACTGACCCTGCCCCAGGTCAGCCAGACCATCATCCTGACCCGCACGTCGGTGCGGGCGTCGGAAATGCCGTCGGGCGAGGACCTGGAAACCCTGGGGCGCAGCGGCGCGACCCTGGCCGTGCATCTGTCGGTCAACAACCTGGCCAAGGTGGTGCGCGAACTAACGCCCCATTACGGCGCTGACTGCCCCGTGGTCGTCGCTTACCGCGTGACCTGGCCGGACCAGCAAATGGTCGAAGGCACGCTCGCCGACATCCGGGAAAAGGTGAAGGCGGCGGGCTTCACGCGCACGGCGCTGATCCTGGTCGGCCGGGCACTGGGCGAAACGGCGTTCGACGATTCCGCCCTTTACGCCGCCCATCACCACCACGTCCTGCGCCCCAAAAAGTCGCAACCGTCCTAAAGGCTGTCCAGCCAGGCGAGGGCCCCGTCGATGCTTTCGGCATGGGGCGGCGGCGGAAGATCCGGCGGATCAATCAGAATGACGCGCAGGCCCAGGTCCAGCGCCGCATCGACCTTGGCCCGCGACGCGGCGCTGCCGCCGTTCTTGGCGACCAGGGTATCGATGGCGAATTGCTGCAGCATTTTGCGCTCATCCTCATAGGTTCCGGGGCGGCCGATCAGGACCTCGCAGCGGTCAAAGGGCGGCGGCGATGCGGGCGCGTCGATGAAGCGCAGCAAAAAGAAGCGGCCTTTTAACGCATTGAATTGATTTATTTCCTGCCGGCCGATGGCAAGAAAGATGCGCTGCCCGCCGCTTTCCAACGCGGATTTTGCTGCACTTATGCTGCGCATATGTTGCACTGCAGCATTTTGCACAAATTGCCACGGCGGGCGGGTCAGAACCAGGCGCGGCACATGGGCAATTGTTGCAGCCTCTGCCGCACTTTTCGAAATCTCGGCGGCGAAGGGATGGGTCGCGTCGATCAGGGCGTCGACGCCTTCGGCCGTGATGTAATCCGCGAGCCCGCCGGCACCGCCGAAGCCGCCGGTCTGGACCTCGCCCACGGGCAGGCGCGGGGTCGCCGTGCGCCCGGCCAGCGACGTGATGATACGTATGTCCGGCCAGCGCACCTGCACGGCGGCGGCCAGGGCGCGGGCATCCGCCGTGCCGCCCAGAATCAGGAGCCTGCTAACCACCGGCGCGCCCGGCAAGTTGTCCCTGGCGGTCGAACACCAGGATCTCGACCGCGACGTCGCCGGCAAGCGCCGCCAGGGCGACCTCACGCGCGCCCTGCGCGACCCGGTCGGCGATTGGAACGCCCACCGCCTGGGCCAGGGTCAGGGCCTCCATGCCCGTATTGGCGGCGGCGATCCGCTCGGCCAAGCCCCGGTCGTCGCCCGCGAGGGCCGCCAATTTTTTCAGGTCGAGGGACGAACGCGCGGAATGCAGATCCAAATTCCCCTGTGCCAGTTTGGCCAGCTTGCCGAAGCCGCCCGCGATGGTGAGGCGCGGCAAAGGATGACGGCGCAGGTACTTCAGCAATCCACCCGCAAAATCGCCCATGTCGATCAGCGCCATGTCGGGCAGATCGTAAAGCGCCTTCACGGCGGCTTCCGAGGTCGAGCCCGTGGCCGCCGCGATATGGGTCAGCCCACCCGCCCGCGCCACGTCGACGCCGCGGTGGATCGAGTGAATCCAGGAGGCGCAGGAATAGGGAATGACGACGCCCGTGGTGCCGAGCACCGACAGCCCGCCGCGAATGCCGAGACGCCCGTTCATGGTCTTCTCAGCCAAGATTTCACCGTCCTTGATGGCGACCGTGATTTCGACATCGCCCGGGCCGTTCAGGCGGCGGGACAAATCCCTGACCACCCCGGTCATCATCTTGCGCGGGCCCGGGTTGATGGCGGGCTCGCCAACGGCCAAGGGCAGACCGGGCAGGGTCACCGTGCCGACACCCGGCCCGGCGCGAAAGGTGACGCCGGTCCCGTCGGGTCCCGGGCGGAGCGATACCGAGACCTCGGCCCCATGGGTCACGTCCGGGTCGTCGCCCGCGTCCTTGATGACGGCGGCGATCGCCGCGCCATTGTCCAGGCCCGTGCGCACCAGATCGAAGGTCGGCTCCTCGCCGCGCGGCAGGGTGATGGTGACCGCATCCGGGAAGGCGCCCGTGACCAGGGCCTCATAGGCGGCCGCCGTCGCCGCCGTCGCACAGGCGCCGGTGGTCCAGCCACGTTTCAGGTTTCCATCCGGTTTGCGTGCGGGCATGGCCGGAATCTAGCGCATTGACCCGCCGTGACCCAAAGGGGAAAACAAAGAGAGGGACAAAGCCTGTGCAATGAACCGCCCAAGGAGGAATGCCCCCATGGCCGATCAAGCGACACCCCCGGGCCGGGACCCGAGCCTGTTCGATGCCTATGCACCGGCCCAGATGGCACGACGGGTCGAGGTCGCCGGCGTGGCCAAGGCAGGGCTGCCCCTGTTGCCGCTGTTGACCCTGGCCCTGCTGGCCGGTGCGTTCATCGCCTTCGGCGCCATGCTGATCACCCTGACCATGACCGACCACGGCCTGGGCCTGGGGCCGTCGCGCATCCTGGGCGGGATCACGTTCTCCCTCGGCCTGGTTCTGGTCGTGGTCGGCGGGGCGGAGTTGTTCACCGGCAACCTGCTGCTGGTCATGGGCTGGGCCGACCGCAAGATTGCGACAGTGGCGCTGTTGCGCAACTGGGGGGTGGCCTATGTCGGCAATCTGGCCGGCGCCGTCGCCATGGCCGTGCTGGCCTATTGGTCCGGCTATATGGACCTGGGGTCCGGCGCCGTCGGCGCCACGGCGGTCAAGATCGCCGCCGCCAAGGTCGACCTGGATTTCACCACCGCCTTCGTGCGCGGCCTCCTGTGCAACACCCTGGTCTGCCTCGCGGTCTGGCTGTGCTTCGCGGCCCATGACGTGATCGGCAAGATTTTCGCCATCCTGTTCCCCATCACCGCCTTTGTCGCCCTGGGCTTCGAGCATTCCATCGCCAACATGTTCTTTATCCCCGTGGGTATGCTGGCGGCGGGTAATGACGTTTATGTGGCGGCGGCGGGCCTGCCGGGGGGTGTCGGCGGCCTGACGTTCGCGGGTTTCATGGGCAATCTCGTTCCGGTGACGCTCGGCAACATGGCCGGGGGCGGATTGTTCGTGGCCGGAACCTATTACCTAGTCTATTTACGGCCACATTCGTGACGGAGAAAGGTTGAATAGGCGGACAAAGTCCGTACCTTTCCCACACGCTGAAACAGCCGGCAACGAGGCCATGAGCAAGCAACCCAACAAGACCATTTCCCGCCTGCGCCTGGTGCGCCGCATCGCCATCGGCCTGGCGGCCCTGATCCTGGTCGCCGTCGTTGCCGTGATCGCGCAACAGCGCCTGGCCGATTCACCCCGCACGGGCACCGCGCCTGAAGTGAAGATCGGCGGCCCCTTCGCCCTGACCGACCACACCGGCCGCCAGGTGACGGAGAAGGATTTCCAGGGCAAGGCCATGCTGATCTTTTTCGGCTACACCTATTGCCCGGACGTCTGCCCGACTTCGCTGACCGAAATTTCTGCGGCCATGGACAAGCTCGGCCCGCTTGCCGACAAGGTCGTGCCGATCCTGGTCTCCGTCGATCCGGAGCGCGACACGCCCGAGGTGCTGAAGGATTATGTCGCCCACTTCCATCCCAGCATCGTCGGCCTGACCGGCACGCCGGAGCAGATCAAGCAGACCGCCAAGGCCTACCGCGTCTATTACGCCAAGGTTACGGATAAGGATGGGGACAAGGACGCCTACCTGATGGACCATTCATCGGTGATCTATCTGATGGGGCCGGACGGCAAGTTCCTGACCCATTTCAGCACCCAGACGGACGCTGAAACCATGGCGGCCAAGATCAAGTCCCTGCTGTGACCGGCGGGCTGCCGCCGGGAATCGTCATCGCCGCCCCATCCTCGGGCAGCGGCAAGACGCTGTTGACCCTTGGCCTGCTGCGTCATTTCCGCGACGCGGGTGTTCCCGTGGCTTCGGCCAAGGTCGGCCCCGATTATATCGATCCCGCCTTTCATCGGGCTGCCGGCGGCCGGCCCTGCCCCAATCTGGATCTTTGGGCCATGCGGGACGGAACCTTGGCGTCCGTCCTGGCCGCATCCACCAAGGGGGCGGACCTGATCGTCTGCGAAGGGGTCATGGGCCTGTTCGACGGCGCCAAACTGGACGAGGGCTCGACCGCCGACGCGGCCCGCACCTTCGGCTGGCCGGTGATCCTGGTGGTCGATGCGGCGGCCCAGGGGGCGTCGGCATCGGCCCTGGTCGGCGGCTTCGCCCGTCACCGTTCGGACGTCACCGTCGCCGGGGTGGTGTTCAACCGAACGGGCAGCGCCCGGCACGCGGATATCCTCACGGCCGCCATGGCCCAGGACCACCCGGACATTCCCGTGCTCGGCTGCCTGCCCCGGCTGGTGGATCTGACCCTGCCCGAACGGCACCTGGGCCTGGTGCAGGCGGGCGAGCATGGCGACCTGGAAGCCTTCCTGAATGCCGCCGCCGAAGCCGTCGCCGCCCATATCGATACAGCGGCCCTCCGCACCCTGGCCCGCGCCACAGGCACCACCGCAAACACGGATGTCCTGCCGTTGTCGCCGTTGGGTCAAAAGATCGCGGTCGCCCGCGACCGGGCGTTTTCGTTCTGCTATCCGCATGTACTGGACGGCTGGCGCCATGCCGGGGCCGAAATCACCTTCTTTTCGCCGCTGGAGGACGAGGCGCCGGCCGCCGGCGCCGACGCGGTGTACCTTCCCGGCGGCTATCCGGAACTGCATGCGGAGCGTCTGGCCGGAAACGCCCGCTTCCTGGCCGGATTGCGCAGCGTGGCGGCGGCGGGACATACCGTGTTCGGCGAATGCGGCGGCTACATGGTGCTGGGCGATACCTTGACCGATGCCGAGGGCCGAACCCATGCCATGGCCGGGCTGCTGCCCGTTGAAACGTCGTTCGCCCAACGCAAACTGCACCTGGGCTATCGTCGCGCGGTCATCGCCGATGCCGGGCCGTTCGGGCCGGCCGGGGCAGCGCTGCGCGGCCATGAATTCCATTACGCGACGATCGTCGCCGAGGGCTTGGATGCCCCCCTGTTCCACGTCTCCAACGCCGACGGCATGTATCTGGGCGCCCTGGGCCGGCGGCGGGGCCGTGTCATGGGATCGTTTGTCCACCTGATCGACCGAGAGGACAGCGGCGCCTGAGGGCAGTATGCTGTCGCCCTTCATCACCGCCTAAGGAAAGACAACGTCCATGTTCGGGCTGTTCAGGAAGAAGAAACGCGACCTACCGCCGCCGTTCTGGAAGACCAAGGGTCTTGCCGAAATGTCCAAGGGGGAATGGGAATCGCTGTGCGACGGCTGCGGGCGCTGCTGCCTCAATAAGCTGGAAAACGAAGCGACGCGCGAGATTCTCTACACCGACGTCGCCTGCCGCCTTTTGGACACGGACAGCTGCCGCTGTTCCAGTTACGAAGACCGCAAGCGATTCGTCCCCGAATGCCAGATTTTGACACCGCGCATGGTCAAAAAACTGGGTTGGCTGCCGTCAACCTGCGCATACCGCTTGATTTCCGAAGGCCAGGACCTTTATTGGTGGCATCCCCTGGTTTCCGGCGATGCGGAAACGGTTCATTATGCAGGCATCTCGGTGCGCGGCCGCGTGGTTTCCGAACGCGACACCGACGATCTGGAAAATCATGTGGTGGGCTGGCCCAAATAGCCGCCCCGCCGCCCGGCAAGCAGGCCGGAAAGCGCTGCGAAGGAGAAAGACATGAGTGCGAGCAACCTGGAACTGACGGGCGTCTATGCCGCCGTCCTGACCCCGCAGCATGCGGATTTGAGCCCCGATCACGCCCGTATGGCGGCCCATGCCAAATGGCTGCTGGCCAACGGCTGCGACGGCCTGGGCGTCCTGGGCACCACGGGCGAGGCCAATTCATTTTCCGTCGCCGAGCGCCTGGAAATCCTCGACAAGCTGGCCGAGAACGGCGTGCCGACAAAGCCCATGATGCCCGGCACCGGCTGCTGCGCCATTCCGGATACGGTCGAGATCACCAAGAAAGCGCTGGAAGTCGGCGCCGGCGCGGTGCTCATGCTGCCGCCGTTCTATTATAAGAATCAGTCCGACGAAGGCCTGTTCGCCGCCTATTCGGAAGTCATCCAGCGCATCGGCGACGACCGCCTGAAGATCTGCCTCTACCACTTCCCGCAGATGTCTGGCGTGCCGATTTCCATGAACCTGATCGGCATGCTGCGCAAGGAATACCCGAACACGGTCGTGGGCATGAAGGATTCGTCCGGTGTGCTGGAAAACATGCTGACGGCCGCCCGCGAATTCCCCGGCTTCTGCGTGTTCTCCGGCGCCGACGATCTGATGCTGCCGGTCCTGCGCGAAGGCGGGGCGGGCTGCATCACGGCCTGCGCCAACATCGCCTCCGATCTGGCCCAAGCGGTCTATTCCGAATACCGCAAGAACGGCGACGACGGCAACGTGGAAGAGCTTCAGAAGCCGCTGGCCGCCGTGCGCAAGATCATTTCCGGCTATCCGCTGATTCCGTCCCTGAAGGCCATGGTCGCCCGTCACACGGGCGATAATGCCTGGGCCAACATGCGCCCGCCGGTCATGCCCATGGACGCGGCCATGACCCAGCGCCTGTATCAGGAATACGATGGCGCCGGCTTGGCCATGGCAGAAGCGGCCTGAGTTGACCGACGGCGGGAGCGGCCGGACCTTACAGACCCTGGGCCACGGCCTTGACCGCGCCGACGGCGGCGCGGTGCCGCTCACCATCCGCCGCAACAAGCGCGCCAAGCGCCTGATCCTGCGCGCTGACCCGGCAACGGGGACGGCGGTGGTGACCTGCCCGCCCTGGGTCTCGGACGCGGAGGCCCACGCCTTCGCCGAGAAACAGGCGGGCTGGGTCCACGCCCGTCTGGCCTCCGCCCCCAAGCCCCTGCCCTTCGCCGACGGCCAGGTCATCCCCTATCTCGGCCGCCCGCATGTGATCCGCCACCGCCCGGACGCGCGCGGCGGCGTTTGGGTCGAGGACAACGGGAACCAAGGGGAAATCCACGTCACCGGACAGGCCGAACATCTGCCGCGACGGCTTGCCGATTGGTTGAAGCGGGATGCCCGGCGTCGCATTCTCCCCTGTGTCGAGGACGCCACGACGGCCCTCGGCGTCACCGCCGGGCGAATCACCCTGCGCGATACGAAAAGCCGCTGGGGCTCCTGTGCCATTAACGGCAACCTGAATTTCTCCTGGCGACTGGTGCTGGCCCCGGAACGGGTGCTGCACTACGTCGTCGCCCATGAGGTCGCCCATATCCGCGAACACAACCACGGCCCCCGGTTCTGGGCCCTGGTGCGCGATCTGGCGGACGACATGGACGCCTGCAGAAAATGGCTGCGCGACGAAGGATCGGCGCTGTTTCTGGTCGGCCCTGTCGCGGACTAGAATTACCCCGCAAGCTTCGGATGGCCTGACCCAGGCCTTGGGCGTAGGCTTTCCCCATGGATCACGCAACACACCAAGACCCGACCCTTGAAGACGACCGCTGGCGCCAAGTCCTGGACCGCCGCACCGGCGGCGGTTTCGTCTATGCCGTCACCACTACGGGCGTTTATTGCACGCCGGGCTGTGCCTCGCGCCGGCCCAAGCGGGACAACGTCCGCTTCTTCGACACGGGCACGCAGGCGGAAAGTGCGGGATTCCGCCCCTGCAAGCGGTGCCGGCCGGACAACGACCGCATCATCGACCCGCGCCTGGCCGCCGTCGCCGAGGCCTGCCGCCTGATCGAGGCGGCCGAAATCCCCCCGCCCCTGGACGCCCTGGCCGAGGCCACGGGCTACAGTTCCTTTCATCTGCAGCGCCTATTCCAGGCCATGGTCGGCGTCAGCCCCAAGCAATACGGCGATGCGGTGAAGGCCGAGCGCCTACGCCGGGGATTGAAGGCCGGTGACGGCGTGGCGGGCGCCCTGTACGGTGCCGGCTACGGCTCGTCGTCCCGGGTTTACGAGAAATCCGCCGCATTGTTGGGTATGACGCCCGCCAGCTATGCCGCCGGCGGGCGCGGGGCCGCGATCCGCTTCGCCATCGCCGACGGGCCGCTCGGCCGGGTGCTGGCGGCGGCGACGGACAAGGGGCTCTGCATGGTCGCCCTCGCCGACGACGACGGCGCCCTGGAATCCGAACTGCGCCGTGATTTTCCCCTGGCCGAGATCACCCGCGACGACGCGACCCTGAAGCCCCTGATGGAACGCCTGTTCGCCTTTTTGGACGGGGCCGATACGGCGGAAGCCCTGCCGCTGGACGTGCGGGCGACGGCCTTTCAATGGCGGGTCTGGCAGGCGCTGGCCGCAATCCCGGCGGGGGAGACACGGACCTACGGCGAACTGGCGACGGCGTTGGGCAACGACGGGGCGGCGCGCGCCGTCGGCCGCGCCTGCGCGACCAACCCGGTCTCGCTGATTATTCCCTGCCACCGCGCCGTGGGGGCCAACGGATCGCTGACCGGATACCGCTGGGGCGTCGCACGGAAACGGGCACTTCTTGCCCGCGAACGGGGGCGGAAGACCTAAACGCCGCGCACCAGCCGGTCCGCCGCAGCCCTGGCAAACGTCAGGGTCTGCTTGCGCCGCCGGTTGCCGTTCATGGGCGTTTCGTCGGCCGACCTCAGGATCGCCCCGTCATGGGCGTCGGCGATGATCAGGCCCGCATCCATGGGCAGAATGTCCTGCGGAAATCCCGGCGGCACGGCGAAATAGAACCCGTCGCAGAAATCGGGATATTCGTGCCATTTGCCGTCGGCGCGGAAATCCTCGACCGACGATTTGACCTCGACGAACAGAAACCGGCCCTGGCCGTTCAGGCCGGCCACGTCGATGCGACGGCGTGACGTCAGCTTGAATTCCGTGAGCGGGCTGAACCCCATGCGCCAAAGCAGGCGCACGACGCCCCGGGTCACACCCTGGGTCACCTGCGGGCGGGGGGTATCCGGCAGAGACAGATTATCGCGGGCATCCATTTCGTTCATCATATGTTCTTTTCCCGTTGAACCTGATTACCCGTCCGGCACGGATATGACAACCCCTTGCCGCCAGGCTTGGGGAAGGCTAAGCATCCCCCATGCGACAGGCGCAGCATGAACTGGACGTGGCCACCGACGGCCCGGGCCTTTACGAGATTACCCGCGACGTCGCGGCCTGGGCCGCTGGCCAGGGAATGACGACGGGGCTGTTGACCCTGTATTGCCGTCATACCAGTGCGTCCCTGACCATTCAGGAAAACGCCGACCCGGACGTGTGCCGCGACCTTCAGACCTTTTTCGAACGGCTGGTGAAGGAAGACCCCACCCTTTACCGCCACACCGCAGAAGGCCCTGACGACATGCCCGCCCATATCCGCAGCGCCCTAACCAACGTGCAACTGTCCGTGCCCGTGACCGGGGGCCAAGTGATGCTCGGCACATGGCAGGGCATTTATCTGTTCGAACACCGCCGCCAGGCACATCGCCGCCGGGTGTTGATGCACCTCGCGGGCGAATAGGATCAGCACATGGAAAACGGTTGGAAACTCGTCGTCATTCTGGTGCTCGCCGCCGTGGCCGGCGTTCTGCTGCGCCATCGGTTCCTGACCGGCGACGCCCCCCTGCGCCATTGGTTCGACACCCGCGTGGCGCCGCTGGGCGGCAAACTGTTCACGGCGTTTTGTTTTCTTACGCTGGCGGCCTGGATCGCGCTGTGGGCCGTCGCCAGCCCGGAAGAACGCGCCCGCCTGCCCGGTGAATTCCAGAAGGTTCTGAGATCCATGGAATGGGGACAGAAGGACAAGCCCGGCGCCGCAGTCCCAGAGACCGTGACGCCGCCCCCAGCCCCCCCGGTTCACGGCCCGGGGCCGGAGACGCCGAAGTGAAAAAGCAGAAGCGGCGGGCCAATCCGGGGGCATCGAAAAAGCGCAAGCGCGCGTCCCCGCCCGCGCCCGCGGCAAAACCCCGCCCGCAGCCGCAACCGGCCCCGGCCGCGCCGGGACTTGCCGGTTTCGCCCCGCCGGCCATTGATGCCTTGCTCGACACGGGCCGCGGGGCGCTGGCCCAAGGCGACTGGCGGGCGGCATTGGCCGCCGGGCGCGACGCCTTGATGGCCGCACCGGACGACGCGGACGCCCTCAACATCACCGGCGTCGCCGCCTTTCACCTGGGGGACCGCGCCGAGGCCTTGAGCCTGTTCGATACGGCCCTGGCCTTTCATCCCGGCCACGGCGAGGCGTTGATGAACCGGGGCAATGTACTGTCCGACATGGGCCAGTGGGATGCCGCAGAGGCTGCCTACCGTGCTGTCCTGAGGACCGACCCAAACCACGCGGGCGCGCGCTTCAACCTAGGCGTCCTGCTGGAGGTGTCGGGCAAGTTCACGGAGGCCGAAGCCGCCTTCCGCCGCATCCTGGCCCGTCAACCCGATCACCCCGAGGCGCTGTTCCACCTGGGCAATATCCTGAAGGCCCTGAACCGTCTGTCCGATGCCCTTGCCCAGTATGACGCGGCCCTCAAGGCCCAGCCGGGCCATGCCGGCGCGGCGACCAACCGGGGCGCCGTGCTGCAGGAAACGGGCAAGCCATTGGAGGCCCGGGCCGCCTATGCCCAGGCCCTGGCGGTGGAACCGAATAATCCCGATGCGCGCTACAACCTTGGCACCCTGCTGCAGGAGACGGGCCATCCGGAAGAAGCCATCGCCGAGTACGAGGGCGTGCTGACCCTTGAGCCCGGCCATGCGGGCGCCCAGGTCAACATCGCCTATGCGCTGCGCGAACTGGGGCGACTGGAGGAGGCCCTCGAAGCCTCGCGAAAAGCCATCGCCATCGCCCCCGATTACGACAAGGCCCGGGTCAACCTGGGCGATCTTTTGCTGGAGATGGGCCGCCCCGAGGATGCCGTAACTGAGACGGCGGCTTTTCTCGCCGGCCATCCGGGCAATACCTCGGCCCTGGCGTTCCAGGCCATCGCCCTGAACGAGGCCGGCGACCGGGCCGGAGCGGCACGGCTGTTGGATTTTGAAAGATTGCTGAAGCCGATTGAGATTTCGCCGCCCGAGGGCTTTGCCAGCGTCACCGATTTCAACGCCGCCTTGGCCCGCCATCTGCGCGCCCATCCGTCCCTCGCCTATGCGCCCGCCAGTCACGCCACGCGCCGGGGGCGCCATTCAGGGGAACTGACGATCGGCGACAAGGGCCCCGTGGCCGGGCTGGAACAGACCATTGTGGCGGCGGTTGAGGCCTATCGCCGGGCCCTGCCGCCCGATCTGGATCATCCGTTCCTGGCGCAGCGGTCGGAAGAACTGAGACTTTCCGTCTGGGGCGTGGTCATGGAAGACCGGGGCCATCAGATTGCCCATATCCATCCGGCGGCCTGGCTGTCGGGCGTTTACTATCCGGAAATTCCGGATGTCGTGCAGGACGACGACCCGGATCATCAGGGCTGGATTGAATTCGGCCGACCGCCAGCCGATTTCCACGCGACGCAGGAACCGGCAACGACGCTGATCCGCCCCCGGGAGGGGCTGATGCTGCTGTTCCCCAGCTACCTCTATCACGAGACGGTGCCGTTCCACGCGCCCGTGGAACGGCTCTCCGTCGCCTTTGATGTGATGGCCGGGGATTAAAGCCGGGACCTAGAAATTACCTTCGACCACGGTCAGGCCGAGCACGTGCCAAGCCTGCATGCCGCCCCGGTAGTAGAGGATCTTGTCCGCCGGATAGCCTTCGCGCAGCATCGCCTTGATGGCCATGGGCGACTGCCCGCACCACGGGCCGTTGCAGAACAAGAGAACCTTTTCCGCCTTGGCGCAGTCCCATTTCTTGTCGGCGCCGCGGGTGCAGCCGATTTCATCGAGGCGCTCCGCCATTTGCGTGTAGGGCATGTTGAGCGCCCCGGGAATGGTGCCCTTGACGTGCCATTCGACCGTGCGGCCGTCGATCAGCTTGCCGCCGGTCTTGGCGAATTCCAAAAGCTCGACCTCGCCAACCGTGGTCACGCCGGGCGCGACCTGCATAGGCTGGACGCAGAACGGCGGGCATTTGCGCGACGTCTTGGCATAGGCCGGATCGATCGTGTTGTTGGTGTCCTGATTGCGCATGATCTTCACCGGCCCATCGGCGGTCGGCACGGTGACGCTGGGCATGCGGGCGTTGATCTTGACCTCCAGGGCATCGTCGTCGGCGACCGCCTGTGAGGGCGCCGAGACGGCGAGGGTGAACAGACAGACCAGGGCGATCAGGAGATGTTTCATGGAGCGGGTTCCTTGGATGTTTCCGGGGATGTTTCACAACGCCCGCAAGCGATACGACGGCATCGCGCGCCGGCATTCATTTTATATTTGATGAATATGATGGCGGGATTTGTACACCCTCGTAAGTGTTGAATGCGCCGCGGCCAAAACCGCCGGCAGCCCCAGGAATGGCGAACGGAAAGGCATCTATCGGCTGAAGGAAATGGTGCACCCGGCACGATTCGAACGTGCGACCTCTGCCTTCGGAGGGCAGCGCTCTATCCAGCTGAGCTACGGGTGCCTTGGTCGGCGCTGGCGCGAACGGGCGGACCATACCCCCAAGGTTCCGCGTATGGCAAGCTTCCCTTGGGCGCTTCTGTGCCGCGGCGCATTCATGAAAACGCTTCCCTTTTCCGCCGCCACGGGCTTTTGTGGTCTTCGGGGGAGGACAGAGAGCAAAAATAGGAGCCCTGCATGCGCTGCCTTTTCGCCCTGTCCCTCATTTTCTGCCTGTCCGCCACCGCCCAGGCGTCGGATACGGCACCCATCGGGATCGTCAAGGAAGTCATCGGCACTGCCACCATCCAGCAGGGGGATCGCAAGGTCACGCCCCAGGTCGGCGCGGATATTTTTCTGAACGACGATGTCGCGACCGGCGCCGACGGCGGAATCGGTATTTCCCTGAACGACAGCACGACCCTGAGCCTGGGGGAGAACAGCCGCCTGCGGATCGACCGCTTCGTCTATGAGCCGCAGGCCAACAAGCTCGGCTTCGGCATGGAGGTCATGCAGGGCACCCTGAGCTATCTGTCCGGCAAGATCGGCGCCATCGCGCCCGAACAGGTCAGCGTGGCCACGCCGAGCATGACCATCGGCATCCGCGGGACCAAGTTCCTGCTCAAGGTCAAACCGGTTCAATAACCGCCCCGGCGGCAAGCCCATGAGGCCCCCCAGATGATTGAATTTCTCGTCGCCCTAGCCATGATGATCGCGGCCGCCGCCTCCAGCGGCCCGCCCGACACCCTGGTCGTCCTGCAGGCCGATCCCAACGGCGACGTCGGCCAGGTCGTCGTCACCGCCGGGTCGGACCGTCGGACCCTGGACCAGGAAAACACCGGCGTCGGCGTCGATGCGGCCGGCACGCTCGGCGCCGTCGCCGCCTATTCGGAGGCGGACATCCAAAACATGTTCGCCGGCGCCATCGCCGCCCAGCCGGCCCCGCCGAAAAGCTATCTGCTGTATTTCGATACCGGCAGCGACGCCCTGAGCCCGGCCGCCCGCGAGGCCCTGGCCCAGGCGATCACCGATATCCGCAGCCGCCGCGCCGTGCGGATCAGCGTGGTCGGCCATACGGACCGGGTCGGCGCCGCCGAACTGAACGCCCGCATCGGCCTGGCCCGCGTCGATGCCGTGCGCGCGGCCCTGATCGCCGAGGGGGTTTCCGCCGAAGTCATTTCCGCGGTTTCCCACGGCGAGTACGACCCCCTGATCAAAACCGCGGACGAGGTGCCGGAGCCGCGCAATCGGCGGGTCGAAATTCTCGTCCGCTAGCGCCGCCGGGGGCGGTCTGCGGCCGCCGGTGATCGGCGTTGCACGGCTCTTCGTTCCACGGCACACTTTCCCATATCCGCCGCCCGCGCCAGGAACCACCGGCGCGGTGCGCGCGCCATTTGGGAGGACCAAATCATGACAGGCTTTACCATCCGCGCCCTGACCTTAAGCGCGGCACTCCTTGCCGGAACCACCGCCGTCACCGCCGCTCCGGCCCAGGCCGCTGAGGTCAAGATCACATCCTTGGGAAGCCATGCGGGCGAATTCTGCCGCCAGGACCGCGCCCTGATTTTCGAAGACCCCGACGGCACGCGGCTGCTTTATGATCCGGGCCGCACGGTCGCCGGGGGCAGCGACCCGCGCCTCGGCAAGATCGACGCCGTCCTGGTCAGCCATATGCACGGCGACCACGCGGGCGACCGCCACCTGCCCGCGCCGGGGGCCGGGACCTGCGCCAAGCCCGACGTTTCGGCCAAGGCGACACCCCATACCAACGCCGCCAATATCGCCATCGCCACGGGGGCGAAGATCGTCACCGGTTCGGAAATGCCCAAGTTCTTCGCCGGCAAGCTGAAGGCGTTGGGCGGGGACCCCAAGAAATCCGTGCTGGTGCGCTTCGGCGCGTCGACCGCCGTCGGCGGCGTCACCATCACCACCGTGCCCGCCGCCCATTCCAACGGCGTCGCGGGGGCCATGGTCGGCGGCGAGTTGGGCAAGATGCTGGATGCGGCGGGGCTGACCGCCTATGCCGGGCCGCCCACGGGCTATGTCCTGACCTTTTCCAACGGCCTGGTCACGTACCTTTCCGGCGACACGGGCATGACCGCGGAACAGAAGACCGTGGTCGGCGATCACTACAAGGCCCAGCTGGCGGTCATGAACATCGGCGACACCTACACCACCGGCCCCATGGAAGCGGCCTATGTCATCAACGACCTGATCAAGCCGGCGTCGGTCATCGCGTCCCACGCCAACGAGACGGGGACCGAGGGCGGCAAGGTCGTCGGCAAGCGGACCCTGACCTTCATGAAGGCGGCCAAGGTGCCGGTGCATATCCCGCTGAGCGGCAGGACCATGTCGTTCGACGGCGCGGGCAAATGCACGGCGGGCTGCTGACGACCGCCTAGGGCTTTGCGGCAAGCGAGCCTTTTTCAAGTACCAATGCCCCCCGCCGGTCGGCGCCGGACGGCAGGGGGGCATGGGCGGTGTCGATCCAGGCCAGGATGTCGCGCCATACCACCTCGGCGTTGAGGTCGCGCAGCAGCATGTGATGGCCGCCGTCGTAAAGGGCGAAGGTCTGGCGGTCCCGGGCCGCCGCCGGAAGACGGCGGACCATGGTCAGGGTCGGCCGGCCCGGGATGATGTCGTCCTTGCCGCCGTAGAGGATCAGCGCCCGTTCGGAAAACCTTGGCGCGGCGGCCTGCGCCCGGTCCATCAGCCCGACCAGTCCGTGGATGGTTTCCACCCGCGTGCGCTTGATCACCCGCCAGTCGCGGCCGAGCGCGCGCAGCATGTCGATGTTGTCCGACGGCTGGATGTCGAGGCCCTGGGCGGTCAGGCGAAAGGTCGGGATGGTATGGGCCGCCGTCCACAGCGCCGCCCGCTCGTACCAGGTCATGGCGGTGCGGCCCCAGACGGCGGGGGCGGCCAGGATCATGCCGTCGGCCTGGGGCCGGGTTTCCGCCGGCCCCGCCCCGGCGACCAGGGCGACGGCGCCGCCCATGCTGTCGCCCAGGACATAGACCGGAACGCCCGGATGGCTGCGCCGCACCAGGGCCGTGAAATCCGCGAGGTCGCGGACATAGGACTCGGCCCCCGCCCACAGGCCGATGCCGATGCCGTCGCCGAAGCCCCGCTGGTCATAGGCATAGGACGCGACCCCGCGGTCCGCGAGCCAGGCACCCGGGGCCTGGAAGAAGTTGGAATAGTCGTTGAACCCGTGAAGCGCGACGATGACCGCCTTGGCCGGGCCCTTGGGCCGCCACGACCGCACGGTCATGCGGATGCCGTCGCGGGCAACGAACCAGTCCATCAGGAAATGCGGTTTCGTGGCTGCCGGTCCCGCCGGATAGGTCAGCGGCACGGCGCAGGCCGCGAGCAATCCGCATAGCCCCAGGACGGCGAGCCGCCGCAGGACGCCCCGGATCATTGCCGGGCGGCCTCCCGGGCACCATCCGTGGGGCCGCCGGACGTCAGGCGCAGGAACACGTCTTCCAGCGCCGCTTCCTTGGTCGTGAGGTTGGTGATGACATAGCCGGCGTCCTGCATGGCCGTGATGATCTGGCCCGAATGGGCCTGCGACGGCGGGAAGGACACGGAAACCTGCCGTGGCGACAGGAATTCCGTGCGGAAGGGTTCGAGCGCCGCCGGCACCTGGGCGATGTCGCGGTCGACGGTGATCAGCATTTCCTTGGAATCGAGGCGCGCCAGCAGCGCCGAGGTGTCGTCGCAGGCGACCAGTTCGCCATGGTTGATGATGGCGACCCGGTCGCATAGCGCCTGGGCTTCTTCCAGGTAATGGGTGGTCAGCAGGATCGTCGTGCCGCGCGCGTTGAGATCGCGCATGGTGACCCAAAGCTGGCGGCGCAGTTCCACATCGACCCCCGCCGTGGGTTCGTCCAGGATCAGCACCGGCGGCGAATGGACCATGGCCTTGGCGACCAGCATGCGCCGGCGCATGCCGCCGGACAACGAACGGGCATAGGCGTTGGCTTTGTCGGCCAGGCCGACGGCGGCGAGAATCTCGTCGGACCGGCGGCGGCTGACCGGCACGCCGAACAGGCCGGCCTGGACCTCCAGCAATTCACGCGGTGTAAAAAACGGGTCCAAGTTCAGTTCCTGAGGCACCACGCCGAGGGCCAGACGCGCCGCCCGCATGTCGCGGTCGATGTCATGACCCCACACCCGGGCCTCGCCGGACGACTTGATAACCAGGCCCGATAGAATGTTAATGAGTGTCGATTTGCCCGCCCCGTTGGGGCCCAAAAGGGCGAAAAACGAGCCCCGGGGCACGTTCAGCGAAAGATCCTTGAGCGCCGCCACGGTCTGCCCCGTGTCCCCGGGCACATTGCCGCCGCGCCCGTAGACCTTACGTAAATGGCTGATTTCCACTGCGAATTCAGGCTGGCTCCGGGCGGTATCGGAAGTTTGGACCGTCATTGGCTCCTCGGGAGGGCGCCGGTACGCCGGACCGGGTCGGCCGGCGGCGCCGGAATGATGCCGCTGCATATTGATTGTCGGGCCGCAATCGGTATCATCCGCTCAAGCGCAGGGTCAACGGTCATGGCCTGACCCGGGCGGACTGGAACAGCGAATCAAGGGATACATCATGGACCCGGAAGAACCCATCTATGTGGACACGCCGATCGTCGCCTGCGACGGAGGCGGCGGCGCGCTGGGCCACCCAAAGGTGTTCCTGAAGTTCGACGAAGAGGCGGAGGTCGTCTGCCCCTATTGCTCGAAACGCTATCTTCTCAACCCCGACGCCCCGGTCGCCAGCCACGGCCACTAGGCTGCGGCCTTGGCCCTCGCCACGCCCAAGGGGAAAGCTTAAATATCCTTGCCTCGGCAGGTTGACCGGCGGGGTGTTCTCGCCGCCGCCACGGCGCATATCTAACGCCCTTTGGCGCGCGATGGCGAACGGCCGTTCGTCATAGATAAACCCTTCATGCCCGCACGTCCGCCGGGCTATAACAGGGGGGTGCTCCGACCCGGCACGCCCACCTGCATCCCCACCCACCGAAATGGATCCCCATGACCGATCAACGCGAACATGTCTTTCTGGTCGACGGCTCGGGCTTCATCTTCCGCGCCTATCACGCGCTGCCGCCGATGACGGCGCCCGACGGCACGCCGACCAACGCGGTATTCGGGTTCACCAAGATGCTGATGAAGCTGGTCGAGGACACGGAGGCCGATTTCGTCGCCGTCATCTTCGACCGCGCGCGCAAGACCTTCCGCAATGACATCTACCCCGAATACAAGGCGCACCGCCCACCGGCACCCGACGACCTGATCCCGCAGTTCGAACTGGTGCGCAAGGCGACCGAAGCGCTCAACGTGCCGGCCATCGACATGGACGGGTTCGAAGCCGACGACCTGATCGCGACCTACGCCCGCCAGGCCCGCGAACGGGGCGCGGAGGTGACTATCGTGTCCTCGGACAAGGACCTGATGCAGCTGGTCGATGACAGCGTGGTCCTGTTCGACGCCATGAAGAATCGCGAAATCGGCCCTGAGCAGGTTATGGAAAAATTCGGTGTCGCACCGGACAAGGTGATCGACGTGCAGGCCCTGGCCGGCGATTCGTCGGACAACGTGCCGGGCGTGGCCGGTATCGGCGTGAAGACGGCGGCGCAGTTGATCGGCGAATACGGTGACCTGGACACCCTGCTGGCCCGCGCGGCCGAGATCAAACAGCCCAAACGCCGGGAATCCCTGCTGGGACAGGCCGACATGGCGCGCATTTCCCGCGACCTGGTGACGCTCAGGGATGACGTGCCCACAACGCGGACCATCGACGAGATGCGCAAGAAGGCGCCGGATGCGGAAACCCTGCTGACCTTCCTCCGCGACCTCGGCTTCAAGTCCCTGGCGACCACGGTGGAAAGCCGCCTCGGCATGCCCGCGAACGGCGGCAACGGCGCGGCGACGCAGTCGTCTGCCGTGCTCGCTCCGCAGTACGACCTGGTGCAGACGCTCGACCAGTTGCAGCCCTGGATCAAGGCCGCCTACGCCACCGGCGTCGTCGCCGTGGATACGGAAACGGATGCGTTGGACGCCATGGGGGCGGGTCTGGTCGGCGTGTCGCTTTCGACCGAAGCGGGCCGCGCCTGCTACATCCCGCTGGCCCATGTGTCGGCCGTCCCCCAGGGACAATTGGACCTTGGGGACGGAGACGGGGGCGGCGAAAGTGCTCCGGACCAGATTCCCCTGAAGGACGCCCTGGCGGCGCTGAAGCCGATGCTTGAGGACCCGTCGATTCTCAAGGTCGGCCAGAACATCAAGTACGACATTCAGGTGCTCGGCCGCTACGGCGTCGAGGTCGCGCCCGTGGACGACACCATGCTGCTGTCCTACGTGCTCGACGGCGGCCTGCACGGCCACGGCATGGACGACCTGGCCCGCGATTTCCTTGATTACGACACCATCAAGTTCAAGGACGTCGCCGGGACCGGCAAGGCCCAGGTGTCGTTCGACCGGGTGCCGCTGGATAAGGCCCTGGATTACGCCGCCGAGGACGCGGATATCACGCTGCGTCTGCATGGCGTGTTCAAGCCGCGCCTGGTGGCCGAACACATGGTCACCGTTTATGAGACTCTGGAACGGCCCCTGGTCCCGGTGCTGCGCGACATGGAACGGCGCGGCATCAAGGTCGACGCCACCGTCCTGCGGGACCTGAGCGCCGATTTCGCCGCCCGCATGGACGATCTGGAAGGCGAAATCCACAAACTGGCCGGCCACGAGTTCAACATCGGGTCGCCCAAGCAACTGGGCGAAATCCTGTTCGACGAAATGGGCCTGGACGGCGGCAAGAAGACCAAGACCGGGGCCTATGCCACGGGGGCGGAGGTCCTCGAGGAACTGGCCGCCCAGGGCCATGAGCTGCCGCAGAAGGTCTTGGACTGGCGGCAGCTGTCGAAACTGAAAAGCACCTATACGGACAGCCTGGTCGGCCAGATCAATCCCAAGACCGGGCGGGTCCATACAAACTACGCCCAGGCCGTGGCGGCGACCGGGCGACTGTCCTCAACGGACCCCAACCTGCAGAACATTCCGATCCGCTCCGAAGAAGGGCGTAAGATCCGCACCGCCTTCGTCGCCGACAAGGGATATACCCTGATGTCCGCGGATTACTCGCAGATCGAACTGCGCCTGCTGGCCCATGTGGCCGGGATCGACGTTCTCAAGCAGGCGTTTCACGATGGCATCGACATTCACGCCCTGACGGCCAGTCAGGTGTTCGGCATTCCGGTCGAGGGCATGGACCCCATGGTCCGGCGCCGCGCCAAGGCCATCAATTTCGGCATCATCTACGGCATTTCCGCCTTCGGCCTTGCGCGCCAGCTGGGCATTTCCCGCGGCGAGGCGGGTGAGTACATCAACGCCTATTTCGAACAGTATCCGGGCATCAAGGCCTATATGGAACGGACCAAGGAACAGGCCAAGAAACAGGGTTTCGTGGAAACCACCTTCGGGCGCAAATGCCATGTTCGCGGCATCAACGACCGCAACCCCAACATGCGGGGATTTGCCGAGCGCGCCGCCATCAACGCGCCGATCCAGGGCGGGGCGGCCGATATCATCAAGCGCGCCATGATCCGCCTGCCCGACGCCCTGGCCGAGGCGGGCCTGAATGCCCGCATGCTGCTGCAGGTCCATGATGAATTGATTTTCGAGGTCCCCGACGCCGAGATCGAGGCGACCCGCGACACGGTCCGCAAGGTCATGTCCGGCGCGGCGCATCTGAGCGTGCCGCTCGACGTCGATATCGGCATCGGCGCCAATTGGGACGAGGCGCACTGAGCCGCGCACCAACGCCCATCCTCCGATAATTCTGGCACGTCCTTTGCTACGCGAACGACGGGGACGACCCGCGCGTCCGCGCGACAGCATAGGAGGACAATCATGAAAATCGACAACATCGCCAGCATCTTGCTGCCGCAGAGAACCGACAAGCCGGCGGCAGACGACGCCGGGTCAGGTTCGTTCGCCGAGATGATGGCCGCCTCCGTCGCGCCCCAGAGTGAAGACACCGGCCTGCCCAAGACCGACCTGGACATCGTCCGCGAGAAGGGCTTCACCGCCTACGCGAAAGAGGTCGAGGAACGGAAGCGGGAAGAACTGCGCGAAAAGATTCTCAACCGCATGGGTCTTTCCGAGGAAGATTTGGAGAAAATGCCGGCTGAACAGCGGGCCGCCATCGAGGACCTCATCGCCCAGGAAATTCAGCGCCGCATGCAAGCCAGCGCCGAATTGGAGAATGACAAGCCCGGCCTCCTTGGCGATGCGCCGGACCTGGCCCGCGACATCTCCGACACCAGCGGAACGGGCAGCGCAGGATCGGTTCTGCTGGCTGCGATGGAAGCCCGAGATGCCCTGAACGATGACCCGGCGACCGTCGCTGACGAATCAAAGGACGATAAATAAGTCCCAAACCCGCCACAAGGTGCCAGCCCACCCCCGGCGTCCATGACTGGCCGGCCGGCATCAATTGCCGCCCGATTGGGAAAATTATGCCCAACCGGGAAAAATTTTCCCAGTTTCACGGCTCCGTAGGTATGCCCGACAGGGGCATTTTTAACCCCATCGCACGTGGGGTTGCCTAATCACGCGCGCCCCGGCACCATTCGGGAAACGATAATTTCCATGGGGAGAATGGTGATGATGAGGCACAAGCCCCTCACCCGCGCCTGCCTGCTGGCTGTCGGGCTGGCGGTCGCCACCGGGCCCGCCGTGGCCGGAGCAGGTCACAATCACAACACCAATGTCGCGCAGGCCAAGACTTCGGAAATCACAATCGGCGCCCAACCGGTCGCCGGCAAGATCACCATGCTGATAGGGGTGGGCGGATTTTCCGGCGGCAACGTCGCGGTTCTGCCGGGGCCGGACGGTCTGCTGATCGTCGATGACAAGCTGGAAGCGTTTTCGGAGAAGCTAACGACAGCGCTCATGCCGTTCGGCGACGGGGTGCCCAAATTCGTGCTCAACACCCATTGGCATTTCGACCATACGGGCGGCAACAAGCGTTTTGCCGAGGCGGTCATCATCGCCCATGACAACGTGCGCAAGCACATGGCCGTGGACCAGGACTTCAAGGCCCTGAACAAGACGATCCCCGCCTCGCCGCCCGAAGCCCTGCCGGACGTCACTTACAACGACCGCATGACGGTTCATTTCAACGGCGAGGAAATCCAACTTCTCCACCTGCCGGGCGGCCATACGGACGGCGACACGGTGGTCTATTTCAAAACGTCCAACGTCCTTCATCTGGGCGATCTGTTCTTCAACGGCATGTTTCCCTTCGTCGACGTCGCCCACGGCGGCAGCGCCCTCACCCTGGCGCGCAACATCCGCGACATCACGGGCCGGTTTCCGGCCGACGCCAAGATCATCCCCGGTCACGGGTCGCTGGCGACCATGGCCGACCTCGAGGCTTATCTGGACATGCTGACGTCGACGACAATGTTCGTGCAGAGCGCCGTCATGGAAGGCAAGGACCTGAAGGCCATTCAGGTCCAGGGTTTTCCCGAGCAGTGGAAAAAATGGGAATGGCCGTTCATTTCCCAGGCCATGTGGATCGATCTGATCCATCAGAGCCTCAACAAATAACGGCCGGATAGAAACACACGTCGGCGGTCAGGCCGCCTGAACGTCCGCCCGGGCGGCGCGCGACCGCATCCGCATCTTTATCCAGGCAATGGCGCGATAGGCAAGCAGCAGACCCGCGATCCCACCGTAGATCAGGGGTTCGATCTGGAAGCCCTTGCGCATCATGAAGAAGTGAACCGGCGCGGCGACGGCGGCGACGTAGACCAGCTTGTGCAGGCGCTGCCAATTGCGCCCGCCCATCTTCTTGACCATGGCCTTGGGCGAGGTGACGGCAAGGGCCGTCAGGATCACCAGCCCCAGCATGCCGACGGTGATGTAATTGCGTTTCAGGATGTCCTGCCAGATGGCGGCCCAGGCGAAATATTGGTCGAGCGCCACGTAGCTTGAGACATGCAGCAGCGCATAGAAGAACGCGTAGAGACCAAGCATGCGGCGAAAGCGCATGACCACGGCCAGCCCCGTGATCCCCCGAACCGGCGTCACGGCAAGGGCGATCAGCAGAAGGCGGATCGCCCAGTCGCCGGTGTAGCGGTTGATGAATTCCGCCGGGTTGGGCCCGAACTGGCCATGCATGCCGAGCCATACCAGCCAGACGAGCGGCCCCAGCGCGGCCGCATGGACCAGGGGTTTGAGGACCCAGTTAAGACGGGTTTCCTTGTTCATGACGCCATCCTAACGCAGCCGGCGCCGATTGGGCACCGGCGGGCGGCCCGCACACAGACCTAAAAGAATTTCTTGAGATCCATGCCCGCGTAAAGGCTCGCGACCTCGTCCTCGTAGCCGTTGAACATCAAGGTCGGTTGGCGGATCGGCAGGCCGAAGATGTTGTTCAGGCCGATCTTCTTTTCCGTGGCCTGGCTCCAGCGCGGATGGCTGACGTTGGGATTGACGTTGGAATAGAAACCGTACTCGCGGCCATTGGCGATGGACCAGGAGGTCGGCGGCTCTTTCTCGACGAAGCGCATGAGCACGATCGACTTGATGGATTTGAAGCCGTACTTCCACGGCACGATCAGGCGGATGGGGGCACCGTTCTGGTTGGGCATGACCTGGCCGTGCACCCCGACCGCCAAAAGGGTCAGCGGATTCATGGCCTCGTCCATGCGCAGGCCTTCCTTATAAGGCCATTCCAGGTACGGCCGACGTTGCCCCGGCATCTGGTCCGGGTCGAACACGGTTTCGAAATAGACGTACTTTGCTTTCGACGTGGGGTTCAGGCGCTGGATCACCTTGGCAAGCGGCACGCCCAGCCAGGGCACGACCATCGACCAGGCCTCGACGCAGCGGAATCGGTAGACCCGGTCCTCGATGTCCTCGGCCTTGATCAAGTCGTCAATGTCGTAGGTGCCGGGCTTTTCCACCGCCCCCTCGACCTTGATGGTCCAGGGCGTGGTCTTGAAATTTCCGGCGTTGTCCGCCGGGTCGCCCTTGCCGGTGCCGAATTCATAGAAGTTGTTGTAGGTACTGACGACCTCGAACGACGCAGGCTCCTGGCCCAGGACCTGAGCGTTGTATTTTGGATGCGGTGTGCCGGAAAGCGCCTTGCCCTCGGCCGGGCGCCAGGCCGCGGCGGCCTGATCCGGAAGCCACAGGGGCATGGTCGCCGCAAGCCCGCCGAAGCCGAGCGTCTTGAGCACCCTGCGGCGGTCTTCGAACACGCTTTTCGGCGTGATCTCGCTGGACGGGATGGGATGGCGGGGGCGCTGGCGGATGATCATGGCGGGGTTCCTTCCGGTTCGTCTGCGTCGATATCCGGCGCGCAAGAGGATCGCCGGGCCGGGGTCATGCGGTCTTTCTGGTTCCGCGAAGAGTATAAGCCGGGAAGGTGCCCACCCAATAAGGCGAAGGCGGGGCAGGGCCGTCACATCTTCGCGAGGGTTTCGCGAGCGACCTGCCAACTGGGGCGTTCCCATTCGCCGGAAAGCGGTGTAGGAGAAACCACCATGCGCACGCTTTATCATCTGTGGATGTCGCCTTTTTGCCGTAAGGCCCGAATCTTCCTGGGCGAAAAGCGGCTGGAGCACGAACTTCGGATCGAGAACATCTGGGAACGCCGCGAGGAGTTCCTGGCGCTTAACCCTGCCGGCACCGTGCCGGCGCTGGTGGAGATCGACGGCACGGCGATTTCCGGGGCCGACGTGATCTGCGAATTCCTGGACGAAGTCCATGACGACCCGCCCCTGATCGGCCGCACGCCGGTGATCCGGGCCGAGGTCCGCCGCCTGACCAACTGGTTCGATGAAAAATTCAACCGCGAGGTCACGGATAATCTGGTCGGCGAAAAGCTGCTGAAACGCTTTCTCGGCCAGGGCGAGCCCAAGGGCGCGCGCATCCGTGCCGGACACGCCAACATCCACATGCATCTGAACTACGTGTCGTTCCTGGTTGAGCGGCGGCGCTGGCTGGCCGGGGATGATTTTTCCATGGCCGACGTGGCGGCGGCGGCGCATCTGTCCTGCGTCGACTATCTGGGCGACGTGCCCTGGGAGGACCACCCCGAAGCCCGCGACTGGTATGCCCGGGTTAAGTCACGGCCCAGCATGCGGTCCGTGCTGTCCGACCGCATGCCTGGCTTTCCACCGCCCCGCCATTACGCGGACCTGGATTTCTAACGCCGCGGCGGCGCGCCGTCGGGCCTCACATCCATGTTTTCGATGTTCTGCCGCGCCGGACCGGCGGCCGCGCTGTCGGGCATGGCATTCAGGATTTTCATCCAGTCGGCCCGGGCCCCTGCGTCATCACCCTTGAGCCGCCGCAGGATGCCGCGCTCCAAAAGGGCCTCCGGGTTCGCGGGATCGAGTTCCAACGCCGTGTTGGCGTCGGCCAGCGCATCGACCGCCCGATCCAGGAATCTACGGGCGCTGGCCCGGAGCGCATAGGCGTCGGCACGCGACGGCGATAGGTTGAGCGCGGCACTCAGGTCCGTGTCCGCCGCGTCGTAATCGCCCCGCGCCGCCCAGGCCTGGGCTCGGTCGACCAGCAGATCCGGATCACCGGGCATGAGCGCGATAGCCGAGGTAAAGGCCCGCGTCGCGTCCTCTGGCCGCCCTTCAAGCAGCCAGGCCTGGCCCGCCTGATCGTACAGTCCCGCCTTGACCGGCGGTTCCTCGATGGAAATCTGCGCCAGACGTTCCAAACGCTTTGCCGCTTCGCCAAATTGTTCAAGCTCGATCAGGGCGACCGCCGCGCAATGGTCGGCCGCGTCCCCCCCGCCCAGCGACCGCCAGCCGATCGCCATCTCGAACCCGTCCTGGGGCCGGCGGCGTGCCAGGGTCATGCATTTCTGGTATTCCGCCGCTTGGGCGGCTTTTGAATTAACACGCGGCCCCGTCTGCGCGGACGGTTGCCCAAGTAGGCTTTGGGCCGCCGCCGGCAGGGACGGCAGGCCGACGGCCAAACACATCACCAATCCCGCAAGCGGGCGGAGGGCTCGGCAACGATGAATGGGCGGGATCCCTGGCATGACGGTCGGGCTCTGGTTATAACCAAGCCTGCTTATAGGAGGCATTCCGCCCCCTTGTCGACCGGGGCCGCACGCATATGACCAACCTGTTCTGTTTCGGATTGGGCTTCAGCGCCCAGACTTTGGCCGGCATCCTAATGGCCGAGGATTGGACCGTGGCCGGAACCTGCCGCACGCCGGGCAAGCAGGCGAAACTGCGGGCAGGCGGGATTGACGCCCATGTGTTCGACGGCGCTGCCCCCCTGGACACTGCGGCGGCGGCGGCCCTCGCCCGCGCCGATCATCTGTTGATGTCCATCCCGCCGAGCGCCGAAGGCGATCCCGTGCTGACGCAGGCCAGCCCGCCCCTTGAACAGGCCGCCGGACAGATCCGCTGGGCCGGGTACCTCTCGACCACCGGGGTCTACGGCGACACGGGCGGCGCCGAGGTGACGGAAGACAGCCCCCTCGCCCCGACATCCCCCCGGGGCGCATACCGCGCCGCCGCCGAAGCGGCCTGGCTTGATCTCGGCCGCCGCACGGGCCTTCCGGTCCATGTCTTCCGCCTGGCCGGGATTTACGGGCCGGGACGCAGCGTGCTCGACCAGCTTCGCCAAGGCACGGCGCGCCGCATCGACAAGCCGGGACATCGGTTCTCCCGCATCCATGTCGCCGATATCGGCGCCGTGCTGCGCGCCTCCATGGCGCGGCCGAACCCGGGCACGATCTACAACGTCTGCGACGACGAACCCGCGCCCCAGGCCGACGTGATCGCCCATGGCGCCAAGCTCCTGGGTTTGCCCGCCCCCGACCTCGTGCCTTTCGATCAGGCCGCCGACACCATGTCGCCCATGGCGCGAAGCTTCTGGCGCGACAATCGGTTGGTCAGCAATGCACGCATCAAGAATGACCTGGGTGCCGTGCTGTCCTGCCCGACCTATCGCGAAGGCCTGGCCGCGATTCTGGCGGCGGAGGGCTGAGCCGTTCGGCATGGCCTTTTGAATCATCATATTCCCATATGCGGATTATTTTCCTTGACTTGATACCCGCCCTCGCGTAGGGTCCTTTCATCGACAGGGCGAGCTGTGTCCGCGCTTCGGCGCCGATCCGCCCCGACGATTTTTCTTCATACGATCCGGCCCGCCCGGCCCCGCTTTGACCCGCGGGGCGCCCCTGGGCGCGCCCTCCTTCCGGAGACATTCCCATGACAGCGAAACCGACCGCGCGCCGCGCCCGCCGGGGTGGCGGTGCGCGCACCGCCTTTGACCGCCAGGCATTGATCGACCAGTTGACCCGTTCCGACGGCGGGCTGGAAGATATCCTGGCCAAGTCACCCCGCGATCTGACCGAGGCCGAGGTCCGCCAGGTCGCGGATCGCCGCCTCGCCCTCCCCGCCGGGGCGGAGAAGGAAACCCTGGACCGGTTCGAGCGCGCGTTCTACGACGATGCCTATGGCACGGACCCGGCGGTGGCCGATGATACCGGCCGCCTGATGGCGCCGGCGGCGCGCCGCGCCGTCAACGCGGCCCCTGTTCCGGCCCGCACGGTCGACGGCATCGACCTGTCCCGCGCCGTCGGGCGCCTGGCGGAGCGTGTCGCCGACATCGCGGAAACCCAGGGATCGCGCGATGCCGTCCGCTTTCTGCAACGGGGCCTGACCATCCTCAATCAGGCCATCACGGAAGCCCGCGGCGACGACGCAATGGCCTTCGCCCCAACCAACGGCCCGATGTTCCAGGATCTTGTCGATGACGGCGACCCGGGCCCCAAGACCCGCGCCGCCCTGCGCACGGCGGCGGCACGTCTGGGGTCCCCGAAGATCGAGGAAGCCCTCGCCCTCGGCAGTTTCGAAGCTGCGTTACGCGGCCTGGCCGACGGAACGTCTGCATCGGGCCTTCGTGACGTTACGTCTGCCTCATTCGCACAGTTGTTTCGTGACCCCACGGCCGTCGGCCCGCACATTCCGACCGAGGAAGGGGAAAGCCTGCAGATGACGGTCAACGACCTGGGTAGGGTTCTGCTCGGCCCGCGCGGCTTCACGGCCCTGCGTGAGGACGGCATCATCGGGCCCAAGACCGAAGCCGCGCTGCGGCGCGTCCTCAAGGCCGCCGGCCCGCGGCGCCTGACGGAAGCCATGGGCCGCAACCTGGGCTTCTTCCTGTTCGAGCCGCCCAAACCGGGCCGCCGGTCCCTGCTGCAATCGGCGGCGGGGAGCGGCGGCGGGCATCCTTTTGGCATTATATAGGAAAATATTCTTGACACGCGATCTCTGATCTGTCATAACCAAGCCAACGAACGGGCGAGCTGCGTCTGCACCCCCGAACGGTTCAATCCCACCCCCTCGGAGAGCAACCCATGAAATATGACCCGGCCGCCATCGTGGCGGCGGCGGGCACATTACTGTGCGCGGCGATGATCGCGCAGGCATTGGCCTGACCGATGTTCGAGCTGACGGCCGGCGGCTGGGTGCTGTGCCTCGCCGCCGATGCGGCCGCGACCCTCGCCTTGGTATGGCTGGTTGAACACCGGGCGCGGCGCCAGGCCGTCGCGCTTGAGGACGCCCGCCACGAGTTCGAAACCGGTTTGGCTTTTCTCGAAAGCCGCCTGCGCGCCCGCCGCGCACCGGCCGACAAACTTCCCCCCATCGATGACGAAGGAACCTGAGATGAGCCGATCCCCGGATCACGCGCAGGCGGCCCAGCACGCCGCCGATGTCCTGGCCCGCACTCTTTACGGCGAGGCACGGGGCGAGTCCGTGCGCGGCAAGGAAGCCGTCGCCGCCGTGGTCATGAACCGAGTGCGCCGCGCCCGCGCCGCCGGCGGAACCTATTGGTGGGGCGGCACGGTGGAAGAGGTCTGCCGCCGGCCGTGGCAGTTCTCCTGTTGGAACGCGGGCGATCCCAACCGCGCGAAAATTGAAGCCGTGGCCGCCGACAACCGCGTGTTCCAGACCTGCCAACGCATCGCGCGGCGTGCCCTGGCCGGAACCCTGGCCGACCCCACCGACGGCGCCACCCATTACCACGCCAAGTCGGCCAACCCACCCTGGGCCCGGGGCAAGGCACCTTCCGCCGAGATCGGCGGCCACCTGTTCTATGCCGATATCGAGTAGCCGCCATGCTGAGCGCATTGATCGCGCCCGTGATCGGCGGACTGTTTAACGTCATCGACCAGGCCGTCGAGGACAAGGACGAGGCCGCCCGCATCAAGGCGCGGCTGCAGGAAATGGTGCTGACCGGCCAGATGAAGGAGATCGAGGCCGCCGCCCAGGTCATCGTCGCCGAGGCCCAGGGCGACAGTTGGCTGCAGCGCAACTGGCGACCTTTGTTGATGTGTCTGTTCGGCGTCATCGTCGCCAACAACTACATCATCCACCCCTGGTTCGGCGTGCCCATGCTGCCCCTGCCGCCGGACATGTGGGAACTGCTGAAGATCGGCGTCGGCGGCTATGTCGTCGGCCGGTCCGTGGAAAAGGGCATCCGCGTTTGGAAGGACCAGCCGTAATCCGGCCTGTCCCGACCGCGACACCCGCCCCCTGCTGACATTCCGGAGAAACCCATGGCAGATCATATTCAGATCGGCGACATCACGCCGCGCAAGCGCTACGTCGCCGACGGCACGCAGACCCTGTTCACCTATCCCTTCCCCATCTTCAAAACCGCCGACCTGGAGGTCTATCTCGACGACGCCCTGCAGGAAACCGGTTATGCCGTGTCTGGCGCCGGGCAGGACCTGGGCGGCGAAGTCACGTTTGATACCGCCCCCGCCGCCGGCATCGCCGTCACCCTGCGCCGCCGGCTGACCATCGCGCGACAGTCCGACTTTCAGGAATCGGGCGCCTTCCGGGCCCGCGTCATCAACGACGAGCTGGATTTCTTGACCGCCGCCCTGCAGCAGGTCGCCGACGACACACGGCGATCTTTGCAACTCTCGCCGACCGATCCGGACGCAGTGCTGACCCTGCCGGACCGCGCGGCCCGCGGCGGCACCTTCCTCGCCTTCGACGCGGAAGGAAACCCGGTGGCCGGCGCCGGGTCCATCGGCGGCCTGTCGGCCACCACCTTCATCGCGACGCTGCTCGACGATACGGATCCACTTTCGGCCCGCGCCACCCTGTCGGCGCAAGAAGACTTGGGCGTGACGCCGCCGACGGTCGGCAACGCGGGGGCCGTTCTCACCGTCAATTCGGCCGGCAGCCTCCATTACGACCCGACCTTGACCCATGGCGCCCATCTGACGGCGCTCAGCTTCGGCCTTTGAGGAGACCAAGACATGGCAACGACCCCCGATTATCTCGGTGCGCGAAATTCCAAATGCACCATCATCACCAACAGTGACGGCACCACGGCGCAGACCATCTTCACCGCCGGCACCAATGGAGCCCGCGTGCACCTGGTTTCCGCCTCCACGGACGACACCACGCCGTCGCTCACTTTGATGAAAAACGACGGCACCACGTCCTGCATCCTTGCAACCTTCGAACTGCCGACGAATTCTGGTCGCGTGAACGGGGCGCCGGCGGTCGACCTTCTCGACCCCGCAGTCATCCCGTCAATCCCCGCCGACCCGGGCCGTTTCCTCACGCTCGGTGCGGACGAGACACTCGCCGTCGCCATGACCACCACGCTGACCGTCGACAAGACAGTTCACGTCGTGGTGGACGGGGTCAATTACTGATGAGTGCACGGAGCGGCGACGATCCGCGCAGCCTCAGTCCGGGCCCGGCGGCGGCGCAGGCCGACGACGGCGGGCTGACCATGGGCCTGCATCGCCAAACGGCGCATGTGGACGACCCCGGCGTGAAGACCCACGACCGCCTGCACGGCGTCGGGCCGTCGCGACTGCCGGTCGACGGCTTCAAGCGCGAACGGCATGTGGACATCCGGGTGGAAAACTGCACGGGACTTCTGAAGAACGGCAACTGCGCCGGCGATCCCTATTGGATGCCGCCGGACGGCGCCTGGTACACCTGGCCCGGGATCGGCGGCACGCCCACCAACCGCAACGGCGGCACGATCATGGCTCAGAACCCGACCAATCCCGGATTCGACTTCGCCGGCGGGCAGACGACCTCGAACACAGACCTCGCCGACTGGAACGTGCCACAGCGCACGGCCTATGCGGTTACGTCAGACGGCGCATTGACGGTCATGAAACAGCGTGAGGTCACTGGCTTCGGCCAAGGCACCGACGGCGCCGGCTCAGCCGCCTACAATTGCTATTCCAACTGCAACTGCAATTGCGCCTGCGTCTGTGCTTGCGATTGCGCCTGCGACTGTGCGTGCTTTCCAGCCGGCACCCCGGTGACCATGGCCGACGGCAGCCAACGAGACATCGCGCAGTTGCAACCGAGCGATCTGGTGAAGGGCGCGTTCGGCATCATCAACCGCGTCGACCGCATGTTCGTCGGTCGCATCGGTCCGCACAGTGCCTTTCTGCTCAACGGCCGTTATTTCGTGGCGGGGGCGCACCGCATCTGGTCCCTCGCCCGCGGATGGGTCGCCGCCGATCCGGCCGGCTGGTACGCGGCCATGAAGGAGCCCGGCTCCCTCGCCCGCTTCGCCGGTATTCACGGCGTGGCGGAACCGCCGGCAGACGGTATATATGCGCCCAAGAGTGAGCGGCCGAAACAGATGCTGGTTGGTGACCGCCTCGCCTGGGGCAGCTTTGACAGCTTCCTTGCCGTCGAGCGCATCGAGCCGATCCACCATGACGGCACCCTGATGCTGTACGAGCCGATCTGCCACAACGGATCCGGCAGCTACGAGGTTCATGGCGGCCTGTGGGCCGTCGCCGGACCCGACTACGCCTTCCCCTTCCAAAGCTACCTGCGAGAGGAGACTCGCCATGACTTCTGGCATGCCCCCCGCCATGACCCGCGACCGGCTGCTCAACTGGGACCGTGACACGGCCCTGGCCATCGCCCCCCGGCTGACCTGGCTGCACCCCAACTGGATCACGACGGCAAGCCTGATCCTGGCGCTCGTCGGCCTTGCGGTCATCTGGCGCGGAACGGATTGGGCCTCCGCCGTGACCGGCGCTGGCTTGATCTTTGCCTCGCGCTGGATCGACTGGATCGACGGCCATGTCGCCCGCGCCACCAGCCGCGCCACCAACCTGGGCGGGCTCTACGACATCGCCGTCGGCTACGTGACCATGGTCCTGGTCATGGTTGTCATCGGCCTGCGTCAGAATGATCCGACCCTGGTCTGGGTCGGCGGCGGGGCGGCGGTCCTGCTGCGCCTTGTGCTCATGGGCGTCGGCTGGGGCCTGGCAAAGCGCCAGCGCCTGGAGGTCGTTCCCTGGAATCCGCAAAAACTTCTGACCCCGCGCCAGCGGCCCGCCATGCGCCGGGTAAAGTGGGGCCTCGACGTCTGCCGCAACGACTATTGGATCGTGCTGTTCGCCGTGGCCGGCGGCGACGGGCTCCAGGTCTGGGCCTGGGCCTATACGGGCGTCGTCGTCGCCCTGACCATATGGGTCGCGGCCGCCACCGCGCGCTACGTCCGGCGGGTTCACCCTGCAGCGCCGACGCAGGAAGACCGTGGTCTGCAGAGCGAGCCGGGCCCATGTTGAAGCGAGCACGACGCGCCTGGGCCGTTGCCGGATCAACCTTCGAGAACCTGGTTCATGACTGCACGGTGGCAGCGGATCATCTGCGCCTGCGCACCTGGTACCGCCAACGCGACGGCGTTAATCGGCCTGGCGAGGGGGGCACGGGAAGCAATGCCCTTGGTGAAGACCTGTCGCCGCGCCTTGCCGGCATGCTGTTGGCGCCGGTCGGGGACGTCGTCATTCCATGGAACCCCGAGGCCATGCGGGACGGTGCTGTCCACTACGTCAGCACCTTGTTCGACGGAACCCCGGCTCCGGAGTCCTATCGGCTCATGGAGTTGGACGACATGGCCGCTCTGGCCACGACCGACCTGCGCCAAGCAGCCCAGTACCCACATTGGCATCACAAGCAACACGTTTATGTCTTCAGGTTTCTACAGCACATTCTCGACACCACAGGCATCGGCCTGGTTCCCGCACTCAAAGTCATCTCCGACGGCGAACCTACGAACGGGTTCATCAGTGACGGCGTAATCATAGAGGCGCGCCTGGGGGCTCTGGGATTCGTCGGCTCCTTCGACGTGACCAGTCCGGAAAACGCCGTGGATTACCGGGACGTGAGGGAGGTTCTCCCGGACGGCACGCCGAACCCTGAATTCGGCCGTTTTTCCGTACCACCACCTCAACCCGAGGATTGGGAGTTCGGTTGATGACCTACAGACTGACCCTGGAAGGAGAGGACACTCTCCGTCTTCTCTACGACCCCAAGGACTCCACCTTGATCCGTGAGGACGGCGACGGCGAGCAGATCGACCATCGCGCCTTCACCGCCGAGGGGCCCGTGTCCTGGCCCGTGCCGCGGCGCGTGTCGCCGGACAACCCCGGCCACAAGGCGGGCATCCGCACCCTGAAAATCCAGATGGGCTTCAAATGCAATTACGCCTGCGCCTATTGCAATCAGGCGAACTGGAACACTTTTCTGGGCGGCGCCACCGAGGACGCGAAACTGTTCCTGCGCAATCTCGATACCTGGTTCGCGACCGACGGCGCTGCCAAGGACGGCGGCAGCGGCCTGAGGATCGAATTCTGGGGCGGCGAGCCCTTCGTCTACTGGGCCAAGCTGAAAATTCTCGGCGACGAGCTGCGCCGGCGCTATCCCCGGGCCCGGTTCAACGTCATCACCAACGGCTCCCTGTTGGACGATGAAAAGATCGACTGGCTGATCGCCCAGCGGGTCGGGGTGCAGATCAGCCACGACGGCCCGGCTCAGAAGTACCGCAACCCGGAAGACATTCTGGACGATCCGGAAAAATGCCGGTTGATCCGCCGGCTGATGACGGCGGCGGGCCAACTGGGCGACGCGGACGGATCCTCCGACGACGCGCTGTCCTTCGGCTTCGGCTTCGGCACCGTGCTGACGCGGTGGAATTATTCCCTCGCTGCCGTGCGCCGCCATATCGAGGACAAGTTGGGCGTGCCGCCGGGATCAATCTCCTCCAACACCGAAGAAATCCTGCTGCCTTACGACGACGACGCCCTGGCCTGCACGCCGCAGGGCGAGGCGGACCACCGGGCGGCCCTGCACACCCTGTTCGCCGAGGCCGCCAACGGCCTGACCGTACCCGGCTGCAATTCCGTGCGCGGCAAGATCGAGGACTTCCTCGACTCGCTCGGCAAGAAGCGCCCGCTCGCCGCCCTTGGCCAGAAATGCGGCATGGACCGCGAGGACACCATCGCCGTCAACCTGATGGGCGAGGTCACAACCTGCCACAATGTGTCCGCCGACGACCCCCATCACAACCTGGGCAATGTCCGCGATCTGGCTGCCGTGCGCCTGGACACGGCGCACCATCACCAGACCCGCGACGAATGCCGCAGCTGCCCCGTGGTCCAGTTGTGCAAGGGGTCCTGCATGTTCCTGGAAGGAAAGTACTGGCAGGCCGCCTGCGACGTCAGCTTCACCTACAACACGGCCATGCTGGCGGCGGCCCTCTATTATCTGACCGGCAGGACGCTGACCCGGATCGACGCCCTGGACGGCGCCTTCATCCGCCGGCCCGGCACAGTGTCGGCGGAAGTCATCCGCCTGGCGCACACGGATCAGGCGGAGGCGGTCAATGCGTGACCTCGTCCGCCGGACGGAGCCGATCCCTGAAGTCATGATCTTCGATTTCGCCGGCGGGCGCATCGCCGCCATGAACGATCTGATCCTCGCGGAAATGCGCACCGCCGACGCGACGCGGGACCGCATCCACGGCGACAACATATTGCACCGGCGGGCGACGGAATGTCTGTTCGACCACAGGCCCCTGCCGCCCGGACTGGCCGGCTTGGCGGAACGGCTCTACGCGGCACTCGCCGTCTATCTGGAACGCTGGCAGCCGGCGCTTGTCGGCCGGCCCTTCCGCCACAGGTCCTGGTGCAATCATTACAAACCCAACGAAGGCGTACCTTGGCACGCCCATGGAGAGACCCCCGTGGTCGCCGTCTATTCGGTGCAAGGCGACGACGGCGATCTGGTCATCCAGGACGAGACCGATCCCGCACGATGCCATCGGCTGGACACACCGCCGGGCCGGCTGATCTTCATGGCGGGCCGCATGCGCCATTGTTCGACACCCAACTTCGGGCCGGTCGCGGCCCGGGTCTCCCTGCCCGTGAACTTCATGTTTACAGAGAATTCCGGGCGCAACACCGGTCAACCCTGAGCCCGCCCACAACCAAAATCGTCACAACCGCGAGGACCCATGCCGCCGGTCAACTTCGCCGTCTTCGTCGTCCTGTGGAACAACCTGCAGGGGCTGAACACGCCAGACCTCCATATCCACATCGCCCAGTGGCTGGAGGGTGAGCGCCAGGCGGGCCGCCACGAACTGTTGCTGATGGCGTTCCGCAATTCGGGAAAATCGACCCTGGTCGGCCTGTTCTGCGCCTGGATGCTGTGGCGCGACCCGGACCTGCGCATCATGGTGCTGGCGGCGGATCTGGCGCTGGCGCGCAAGATGGTGCGCAACGTCAAGCGCATCATCGAACGCCATCCGCTGACACGGCACCTGAAGCCGCCGCGGGCCGACCAATGGGCGTCGGAGCAGTTCACGGTCAACCGCCGGGCGGAACTGCGCGATCCTTCCATGTTGGCCCGCGGCATCGGCGCCAACCTAACCGGCTCGCGCGCAGACGTGGTGATCTGTGACGATATCGAGGTGCCCAACACCTGCGACACCGCGCCCAAGCGTGCCGATCTGCGCGCGCGCCTGGCAGAAATCGAATACGTTTTGGTGCCGGATGGCCTGCAGCTTTATGTCGGCACACCCCATGCCTACGACACCATTTACGCGTCCGAGGTCCGGACCGGCGCGGTGGACGGCCAGCCTTTCCTCGCCGGATTTCAGAGACTTGAGGTGCCGTTGCTGGGCCCCGGCGGAAGGTCGCGATGGCCGGAACGGTTTCCCATTGCCCGCATCGACGCGATCCGCGAGCGCAGCGGCCCCAACAAGTTCCGCAGCCAGATGCTGCTGGAGCCCGTCAACATCCTGGACAGCCGCCTCGACCCGGACCGTCTGGTCGCCTATCCCCATCCGTTGGACTATGCGGAACGCAACGGCATCGGCGTTCTGACCCTCGGCGGCAAGCGCCTGGCGTCGGCGTCCTGCTGGTGGGATCCGGCATACGGCGCGCCGGGCGCCGGGGATGCCAGCGTGATCGCCGCCCTGTTCACGGATCAGGACGGCACCCATTACCTGCACGCCGTCCGTTATCTGGAACACGACCCGGCGGAGGCGGTGCGCGCGGCGGCGGGATCGGACAATGACGACCGCGACGAAGCCTCGCAGCAATGCCGGCAGGTCGCCGCCTTCCTGCGCGACAACCATCTGCCCTCTGTGACGCTGGAGACCAACGGTATCGGGCGGTTCCTGCCGGGCCTGCTGCGCCGCGCCCTGGGAACGGCGGGGGTCGAGGCGGCGGTGATCGAAGCGACCAGCCACCGCGCCAAGGATCTGCGCATTCTGGATGCCTTCGACGCCGTTCTGGCGGCCGGGCGCCTGCATGCTCATGAAAGTATCTGGCGGACTCCGTTCGTGCGTGAAATGCGCGAATGGGCGCCCGGCCTGACCTGCCGGGACGACGGCCTGGATGCGGTCGCCGGGTGTCTTTTGACGGAGCCGGTCCGTCTAGGCCGTGGCGTCCTGCCCGCCGACGGCATCACCCGCCGCAAGCCCAACTGGCGAGGCAGCGGGACTTTCACAGCAACGACGGATTTCACTTTGTGACTGGAAGCAAACTGACTGAAAAAGGAGCCTTCCCTTGGGAACCATCGAACAGAACCATGCCTTACCGTCCGCACAACCCACGCCCTCAGATCAGCCAAACGACGTTGCGGAACCCGGCCTACCCGGTGTCGGTGGCACGGACGGTATGGGGGGTTATGGACGCACCTTCTTAAAGGCATCCATTGGGCGCGGCCAAGAGAACAGAGCAGACGATGTGGGCACAGCCTCCGCCTTCCTTGCCGAGAACAATCTGATGCCAGCAGCCACGCGGGAGGCCGATGAAGACTTTCTCAGCGCCATCGAAAAGGGCCAGAAAAAGCTGAACGGACTGGCCGGTGACGGGCTCCGGGTTGACGGCATTGTAAAACCCTGGGGGCCGACCGAAATTCTATCTCAACGTGCCGTGTCATCAGGAAAAATGAAGGCACCAGGAGGAGATGTGCCATCGCATTCCGAGCCGGGATCGAACGGAATCCTGCTTACGCCCGATACGCCGGAAGAGATGCTTACGCGATTGCTCCCAAAAAACATCGGAAAGAAGCCGGCAACCGAGTTCCGACAGATCACCAACGCTCGCCACCTTCCCGGCGGCGGCATTCAAGGTGACCTTCGGCCCCCGCCACCCCCTGAAAATGGCAAAACAGATTCCAATAATCAGACTCAATCCGGCCTGTCCATCGCCGACAGGAAAGCGATACTGTCCGCATTGCAAAACCTTGGTGACAACGCAATTCTGTTGCTGGGACAAATTCTTCGCATCGGGACGCCGACCGTGGTTACGCCGACACTGGAAAATCCAGGAAGGTATTTTATAAAGGATATCGAGAAAAGCGCCTGAACTAGCCGTGGCACTAGGAAAGCAGAGAAGGGCGACATGGGACTGCGCTGGATCACACCATCAACGGCACGACGCCTCCGGCCTTTTTGGCGACGCACTGCCCTGATCGGCTTCGGGTTTTTAGGTGCCGCTTTCATCGTGTTCATGGCCTTCACCCTTCTTACACGATATCTATCGGTTCATGGGCTTGATGACCTCGCCAGCGCCGAAGATTTGATCGAAAGCTTCGATCGGGTCATGCATACCTCAGATCACCAACCGTTAACCATCCGAGAACCCCTCCGAAAATGGACGGGTGATATCCCGATATTTTTCGATGCATCGGTGCCCGGTTGGCACCGCAGTATGGCCGAGCGCCAACTGCCTCTGATTGCCCGCCTGATCGGTCTCCGATTCATTTTAACCAAAGCCTACGACCGACGATCGACCTTGAATATTGTCCTCGCCGAAGATACCGCAGCCATGCGCAAGGAGGCCCGGCGCTTCACGGCAAAAATAAACGATTCATGGCGTTTCGACGATTATTTTTGCTTCGCTATTGTGACCACAACCCCGAACGGAACCATCCAGGGTGCATTGGCCGTTTTCGGCGAAAAACGCCAGTCCACAAAAAGCCATTCTTGTTTGATAGAGGAACTTCTCCATGGGCTTGGCCCGAATGCAGACAAGGCGACATATGCCCCTTCTATCTTCAGCAAATTCACGTTTCCCGTCGAAATTCCGTTGAATGATCAGATTCTCATTCGCGCCCTTTACGATCCGAAGATCAAGCCCGGGATGTCGTCGGAACAAACGCGAAAACTGGTTCCGGATATCATCCATGGCTTGATCGAAGACGTAAAAGCGCGCGGCCCTGAAGCGCTGTATCAGCACTAAGACCGCGCAACTATCGGCGCGCCGTAGAAAGGATTTTCTCGTTCATGTCTGTATCTATCGGCGGCGGAAAGGCAAGCGCATTGGACACCGCCAACGAAGCCCTGCGTGAGGCCAGCCTCGCCCGCCAGGCCATCATCGCCCACGAGCGGCAATGCGTGGAACGGTCGCGCGAGGCGGCCCAGTCGTTCGAGCGCATGGGACAGGAGCTGCGTGCCTTCATGGCCCAGACCCGCGACGCCCGCGCCCGCCTCCACGACCGGGTCGACCAAACCCAGAACCGCATCACGGAAAATCAGGTGCAGGTATTGGAGGGCTTCGCGGCCCTACGCTCGGGCCTGATACGGGGATTGTTCGCGGCCCTTGTGGCGCTGATGGGCGGGACCGCTGCCATGGCCTGGTACCTTATGACCGGTACGGCCGCTGGTCGCCTGATACCTTAGAGAGTTTGCCGCGTTCACTCGGCAGTCGATATCCGGTGGATCAATTCCGCCATGGTTTCCTCGGCGATCGAATTGTCCGCCTGACAGGTGCCGGCGGCGCGATGACCGCCGCCGCCGAAACGCAGCATCAACTCGCCCACGTTGACCGGCGAGGACCGGTCGAAGATCGACTTGCCGACGGCGAACACGGTGTTCCTGTCCTGCTTGCCCATGACCACATGCATGGAAATATTGCATTCCGGGAATAGGGCATAGATCAGGAACCGATTGCCGCAATAGATATCCGTTTCCTTGCGCATGTCGATCACGGCGAGCTTGTCGTGCATGGTGGTGCAGCGCCGCAGCTGTTCCTCGAACTTGGGCCGGTGTTCGTTGTACAGGTCGATGCGTTCCTTGACGTCGGGAAGCTCCAGGATTTCCTCGATGGTGAAATTCCGGCAATCCTCGATCAGGCCCATCATCAGTTCGTAGTTGGGAATACGGAACCCCCGGAAGCGTCCGAGCCCCGTGCGCGGGTCCATGATGAAATTGAGCAGCGCCCAGCCCTGGGGGTTGAGCACGTCGTCCATTTCGTACTGCGCCGAATCCGCCTGATCGACGGCCTCCATCAGTTCGCCCGACACGTAGGGGAAGCCCTCTTCCCCGCCGAAGTAGTTGTAGACCACGCGCGCCGCCGACGGCGCCGTCGGATCGATGACATGGTTGTCCTTCTTGCCACCGACGCGCTCCATCTCGCTCAGGTGATGATCGAAGGCGAGATAGACACGTTCGTCGAACGGCACGTTGGTCGAGATGTCGTTGTCGGTGAGATCGACCTCGCCGTACTGCATCTGGCGCGGATGGACGAACAGGATGTCGTCGATCAGCTCCATCTCCTCGAACAGAACGGCGCAAACCAGACCATCGAAGTCACTGCGGGTGATCAGGCGGAACTGCCGTCCGCTTTCCTTCAGCGCGCGGGCCAGCGGTTTTCCAGCGCCCATGATCGGAGATTCAACGGGCTTTGTTACTGGCTTGGCCTCGGGCCTGGGTTCTGGAGCGGACGTCGTACCGCTTTCAACAGGCTGGTCCGCTGGCTCTGATGCCGGTGACATGGAGACACGCTGCGGTGTGCCGCCCTTGACGGCCAGACCGATTTCCAGGGTCTCGAACCAGTTGAGGAAACGGTCCACATTGGTACCGGTGAACACCAGGCCGCGCTGCGGCACGATGATTTCAGGGCTCAGTTCGCGCACGCGGCGGATCCAATCATCGCGCGCGGCGGGAGAGCCCATCCAACGCTGATGGAAGCCGGTCAGGTACTGAACATGGCGGTCGAAGTCGCGCACCGTGAACCCGTCGCGGTCGTCGGGCGGCACCAGGGCGCCGCCAATGTCGCCGGAGAACAACACCTTGGCGATCGGATCGAAGACCGAGAAATTGCCTGGAGAATGCAGGTAGTGGGCCGGGATCAATTGCAGCCGCCCGCCTTCGCCAAAACGGATTTCCATACCTTCGTCGGGTACGGCGACGAAATCGGCCTCGCGATCGTAATGGGTGACATAGCCCAGCCACAACCAGGGCACATGGACCTTCAGTTCGTCGACGCAGACCTCGCGCCACAGCGGCAGCGACGATCCCGCGTCCGGATCCTCATGGGTCAGGATGACATGCTTGATATCGGCAAGCGGCACCTCGTGTTCGACGGCGTCGAACACGGCCGGGAAAATCTCGACGCCGCCGGGATCGATCAGCACGGCCTCATTGCCCGCGCGCACGACCACCTGGTTGGAATCAACCAGATCGGGCGGCTTACCGCTGTCCTGACCGAAGATCAGCCAGGACCGCGTTCCGTCTCGGAACACCACTTCTGAACGCACTTATGACAACCCCTGTCGTTGGACTTGGTTCAAGTGGCCTTCCTCTTGAGCACAATTGGTTTCTTATGTCTTTCCGGCCCCAACAATAGAAGATTTTTCTAAACCGCGCCAAGGGCTTGTGAATGCCGGCGCGATCGACCTTCGATCCATTTCATCCACAACGGCAGGGCATTTCCCCGATCCGCCCGGAAACCCGCGATCAAAGGACAATACCCATGCGCCAGACCTTCCCCGGAACAGCAACCTGGCGGCTCAATCCCGTCACCGCCGCCAGTGAGTTCCGACATGTTGCCGCATCCGGACCGGGCGGATTCCAACGGGACCGGTCCGGCGACGCCGATATCCAGGGCATCAAGATCGACAAAAACAAAGCCGACCTCCTGGAAGGTGCGCTGAAAACACGTGGCATCGCCGATCAGGAGGCATTCTCCGAACGCCTGCGCCGCCGTGGCGACGGCCTTAGGGATAGGGAACGCGACCTTCTCACCGACCTCGCGACAAACTGGTTCGAGACAACCACGGATAAGGAATTTGAGGAGATCGCCGCGAATAGCCTTGAGATGCTGAGGAGCAGAAGTCCGGGTGAGAATACGCACGCAGCAACCAAGCGCGGCGCTCCTGTCGGCCAACGGCCTGCCGAACCCAAGGACAGCGACGACGTGAATGACCCGAAGGAGGAGAGTGATTCGAGCGCACAGTCCGGACCTGCCAGTCCGGACCGATTACAGGCCGAACTTGACGCCGCAGGCCGCAACCGACGGGCCGCAGTCAACCGGGCGATGGACAAGGAAGCCGAATTTCAAAAGGCGAGCACTGCGGTCAACGAGGCCTGGGACCGAATTGGACGGGAGGCCGCCAAAGCCGGCATTCAGCTTGCCGCTGTCCTGGCGATGAAGAAGGGACGCGTCGGATCTCCCGGTCTGGCCTCGGCATTGGCCGAACGCGATCAAGCCAGGGCCGAAACGCGAAGGTTAAGAGACGAACTGCATGCCCTTCGACAGGACGTCACCGCCTGGGACGAGGTTATCCGCGCGATCCTGTCGCGCATGCGCGGCGGCAAGCCCATGAGATAATTTTCATCTCGTCTCCCGGCTGTAAAGCAAGACAGCGCCCATGGTATGGTTGTCTCGAATTCTCCCTCGCAATGGGTAGACGGGAACTCGCCATGAAAATCGTTATTCCGCTCATCACCGGCATGATTGTCGGCGCCGCCGCGGTCGGCGCCCTGGCCAGCGCACAAGACCGCTTCGACGCTTTCCAATTCGTGGATCGCGCAACCTACCTGGAGAAGTACCCCGCTGACGCCAAGTCGACTTACCTTGAAGGACTGGCGGATGCCATCAGCTACATCCGCCCCAACGATGCCATCGGCGAGACCGTTTCGAAATGCCTTAAGGATATAGAAGTAAACACCATTTTTCATTTTTACCCGGCGGTGAATGATTTCACGCGCCAAGCGCCGCCCGGGGAACCCATCGCCGCGGTCTTTTTGAACCTGCTCCGCGATGTCTGCGCAGGTTATGTGAAGTAACCTTCGGGCAAGGCCCGGCCACCTACTTTATTTTCCCACTTCCCCAGACCGGACAACCCAGGGACCGCTTCCGATCGTGAAGCGCCAAGGGCCCGGATTTATCCCGACGCCCCCGCGGCGGCAGGCCCGTTCGCGCGTCCGCCACAACCGCCGGTACCGGCGTCCTTCCCCGCAACGCGACACGACAAAGGAGTCCGGATTTCCGGAGAACATGCATGTCGACACATATCGCACAATCCTTCATCAAGCACTTCCAGACGGACGTGCACCTGGAATATCAGCGCGTCGGCTCCAAGCTGCGCAACACGGTGCGTTCAAAGAATGACATCCAGGGGTCGTCCACCACCTTCCAGAAGGTGGGCAAGGGCACGGCCTCGACCAAGGCCCGCCACGGCATGGTCCCGGTCATGAACCTGGACCACACGCCCGTCGAATGCCAGTTGCAGGACTATTACGCCGGCGACTGGGTGGACGAGCTTGACGAGATCAAGACCAACATCAACGAACGCCAGATCATCGCCCGGGCCGGCGCCAACGCGCTCGGCCGCAAGACGGACGAACTGATCGTCGCGCAGCTGGACACTTCCACCAACTATTCCGGCGACGGGTCTGACGGCCTGACCAAGACCAAGGTGCTGACCGCCTTCGAGATGCTGGGCGACGCCGACGTCCCCGACGACGGCGACCGCTTCGCGGTCATCGGCTGGAAACAGTGGACGGACCTTCTGAAGATCCCCGAGTTCTCGGACATGGACTTCGTCGGCTCCGACGATCTGCCGTGGCGCGGCATCCAGGCCAAGCGTTGGCTGGGCACCCTGTGGATTCCCCACTCGGGCCTGACCAAAAGCACCGGCGTGCGGTTCTGCTACTGGTACCACAAAAGCGCCGTCGGCCATGCCGTGGGCAAGGACGTCAAGACCGACATCACCTGGCACGGCGACCGTGCGTCGAACTTCGTCAACAACATGATGAGCCAGGGGGCCTGCCTGATCGATCCGTCGGGCGTGGTGTCCCTGCGCTGCCTGGAAAGCTAGGAGGCGACCATGGCATTCGTTTCGAAAGACCTGAGCGTTCTCAGCTACGCCAACGGCTTCACCCTGTGGCATTACACCTCGGTCGATACCGCCGCCGTCGTGGACAGCGCCGGCTACTTCAACGACGCGGCTCACATGCTGCGCACGGGCGACATCCTGGTGGCCAATGTCGACACCGACGGCACGCCGGGCGCCGGCCTGTTCCTGGTCAGCGCCAACGCGGGCGGCATCGTCGACGTTGACGATCTGACCGTCGTCGGCGGCACGGACACCGACTAGTCCTCATCGCCCACGCATCACGCTTTGGGGCGCCCCGACATCCTCCGGGGCGCCCCTTTGCACCTGTCCCCTTCCCCGATCCATCACCGGAGTCTCCGCCATGGCGTTAAGTCAGATCGCCCTTTGTTCCCGCGCCTTATTGAAACTGGGCGGCACCACCATCACCTCGTTCGATGAAGGCACGGCGGAGGCCGAGATCGCCGCCAACCTGTATCCCTCCGTACGCGATGCCCTGTTATCCGCCCATCCCTGGAGCTTCGCCACGGCGCAGCAACGCCTACCGGTCCTGGCGGCGGAACCAGTCGCCGATTACGCCAAGGCGTTCCAGCTGCCGGCCAATTTCCTGCGCGCCCTGTCGGCCGGCGGCAACGCCCGCGGACACGGCCTGGAATACCGGATCGCCGAACGGCGCCTGCACGCCAACACGGACGACGTGGTCATGACTTACATCTTCCGACCGGCCGAGATCGATTTTCCCCCCTTCTTCGACCAGGCCTTGATCACCCGTCTGGCCGCCGAGTTCTGCATCCCTCTGACGGAAAGCACCTCGCGGGCTGAGGCCTTGTACCGTCTGGCCGATCAGGAATTCCAGCGCGCCAAGACCATCGATGCCCAACAGGAAACGCCGGGACGGATTGACAGTTTCTCTCTGGTGGAGGTGCGCGCCTGATGCCTCGTCTAACGACACATAAATCCAACTTCACCGCCGGCGAGGTTTCGGCCCGGCTGCTCGGGCGCAGCGACCTGCGGTCCTACGCCAATGGCGCATCAAAGCTGCGCAATGTCGTGATCCAACCGACCGGCGGCGTCGCCCGCCGCGCCGGCACCCGATTTGTCGATATGGCGCCGGGACCAGGACGGCTGATCGCGTTCGAGTTCAACACTGAACAAACCTATCTGCTGTGCTTTTCCCATCTTCAGATCGACGTCTACACGGATGGCACGAAGACCGCGACCATCGCCGCTCCCTGGGCCGAAGCGCAAACCACCAAGCTGGCCTGGGTGCAAAGCGCGGATACCTTGTTGGTCGTCCATCCGGATACAGCACCCAAGAAGATTACCCGCACCTCACATGCCGATTGGCAGATTACCGATTGGGTCTTTGCCGAAACAGACAACCGCATCCATCAGCCGCATCACAAGTTCGCTGCAGCAGACGTCACCCTGGACCCATCCGGGACCAGCGGCACCATCACCGTGACCGCCTCGGCCTCCGTGTTCGACGCCGGCCATGTCGGCACGCGGTTCCGCATCGCCAACAAGGAAATCGAGATCACCACCGTTGCCTCCGCGACCTCGGCTACGGCAACGGTCAAGGAAACCCTGGCCAACACAAACGCCACAAAAGACTGGGAGGAGCAATCGTTCTCCCCCGTTCGGGGATATCCGGCAACCGTGACTTTCCATCAGGACCGCACGGTGATCGGCGGCTCACGCGATTTGCCAAACCAGATATGGATGTCCAAGTCAGCGGACCTGTTCAACTTCGATTTGGGTGAAGGCTTGGATGATGAAGCCATCGAATTCGCCCTGCTGTCCGATCAGGTCAATGCTTGTTCCGCCGTGTTCTCTGGCCGCCATCTGCAGGTCTTCACTTCGGGTGCGGAATGGATGGTGACGGGTGATCCGCTGACCCCGGCGTCGGTGCAGATCCGCCGACAGACCCGCATCGGCTCGCCCGCAACCCGCTTCGTGCCGCCGCGCAATGTGGATGGTGCCACACTGTTCGTGCCGCGGACGGGGCGTGAGTTGCGCGAGTTTCTATTCACGGATGTCGAGCAGGCCTACCAGTCGCGCGATTTGGCGACCGTCGCTGAACACCTGATCCGTGATCCCATCGACCAGGACTTCGACGCAGGGCGCCGCAACCTGCATTTGGTCATGGCCGACGGCACCATCGGCACATTGACCCTCTACCGGGCGGAAGAAATCATCGGCTGGACCCTGTCCGACACTCAAGGCGCCTTCCGTTCCGTCTGCGCCGTGGGTGACGTGGTTTATCTGCTGACGGAGCGGTCGGCCGAGTATTTCATCGAAGCCTTCGACGACGGCCTGCAGGTCGATTGCGGGATGCACATCACGGACACCACGCCCAAGGCAGAATGGACCGGCCTGGATCACCTGGAAGGCCACACGGTGAAAATCGTCGCCGATGGGGCGGTTCAAAGTGACGCCACGGTCGCAGACGGGCGGATTACCCTGAACGTCGCGGCGTCCGAGGTGACGGTCGGGCTGGGCTACATCCATGTCATCGAACCGCTACCGCCGGCGGTTAACGGCTTGCAGGGATCCAACCAAGGTGGGCGCCTGCGCATGATCGCCGCCACCTACCGCCTGAAAGACGCATCGGCCCTTCGCTTGGACACCGGGCGCGGGTTCATCGACGTTCCCTTCCGCGAATTCGGCGACGATCTTTTGGATGCACCACCCGTCGCTTTTTCCGGCGACCGAACGGTGCGCGCCTTCGGCTGGCGACGGGACGGCACACAGTCCCTGTGGCGGATCGAGCAGGACACGCCCCTGCCCTTCACCCTGCTGTCCGTCACCGAGGAAGTGAACGTCAACGGCTGACCCCTCCCCAAAAACTCAAGGAGACCCACTTCATGGCAGAGTTCGCCACCTTGGCCTTGTCCACCGCCATCAGCACGGGCCTGTCCGCGGTGCAGAAACAGGCCGCCGCGAAACAGCAGGCGGCGCAGGTCGAAACCCAGCGCCGGCAGCAGGTCGCGCAGATCAACCAGCAACAGGAAATTGAAACCAAGCGGCGGCGCGAGCAACTGCGCCAAGCCCAGGCCGCACAGCGCGCGCGCTTCGCCGGCGGCGGCATCAACGCCAGCAGCGGATCGGCCTCGAGCCTTCTGTCCGGTCTGGCTCGCCAGGTCGACGAGGCCATCGCCGATACCAGCAGCCTGAACAAGCTGCGTATCGACGGCATCAATTCCAGCGCCGCCGCACAGCGCGCAAGCCTGCTCAGCAAGCCGCGCGAAACCTTGCTTGGCGGATTTTCCGACATCCTGACGGCCGGCATCGGCCCGAAGGGGCTCAATCTATTCGGCAAATAGTTGGTGCCACGCCCCGCCATGGCAGCCAACACCTCATTGCAAGCAACCCGCGCCGCCGTCAAACGGCGGCTCCCGAAATTGATGCGCAAGGCGATGGCCGACTATGCCGCCTTCGCCGCCCAGCCCGCCCCCGATGACGCCAAGGGCTTCGCCGGGCATCAGGCCGCGTGCAAGGCGGCGCTGGCGCATCTCGACGCCGGGGCGAAGCTGCTCGTCTGGGCCGAAGGGCCGTCTACGTCGACCGGTGATGCCGACGATCTTGCTCGCATGATCCAGGCCGCGGAAGACGCCGTCGCCGCCGCCGATCCCGACAGCATTTGACCGTCGCCTCAGACCGCCCCGCCGCCCTCGCAACGTAAGGAAAGGAGCCCCCGTCATGGGAGGAATCTTCAGCTCGCCCAAACTGCCGCCAGCCCCACCGCCGCCCCCGCCGCCGCCCGACCCGGAAGAAGGCGAGCGCGAACGGCGCCTGGAACGTCTGGATCGCCAACGCCGTGGCCGCGCCGGCCTGATCACCACGTCACGCCGCGGCCTGTTGGATGTGCGGCCGGACGGTGCCGGGGCCGATCAAGTCGGCGCCAAGACCAAGTTGGGAGAATGACCATGACGGAACTCACGACCGACGCCGTGATGGCGCGGTACCGGCGGGCCCGCGACCGGCGCGCGACCTGGGAGCCCCTGTGGCAGGAATGTTTCGACTTCGCCCTGCCGCAACGGGAAACAGCCTTGGGCCGCACCCAGGGCGCCAGCCGCAAGACCGACCGGCTGTTCGACGGAACCGCCCCCGACGCCGTCGATCAATTGGCCGCCAGCCTGTTGGCGCAGCTGACCCCGCCCTGGGCGCGGTGGTTCGGCCTGATGCCCGGAACGAAGGTCGACGACGCGCGGCGTGCGGGCCTGTCGCAGGAACTGGAAACGGCGGCGCAGACCCTGCAGTCCCATTTCGACCGATCCAACTTCGCGGTCGAAATGCACCAATGCTATCTGGATCTGGTCACGGTGGGCACGGCGAGCCTGATGTTCGAAGCCGCCCCGCCGGGCGAGCCCTCGGCGTTCCGCTTTACCGCCGTGCCGCTCAGCCAGGTCGCGTTCGAGGAAGACATTTCCGGCCGCCTCGACACCACCTTCCGAACCAGCCGCCTGAGCCGCGCGCAGATCATCGAACGGTTCCCCAAGGCCAAACTGCCCGACACCCTTAAGGCGCGTAAGCCGGGCGACGGGGAAGAACCGTCGGCGGACATTCTCGAAGCCCTGATCCCCGCCAAGGGCGGCTTCGATTACATGGCGCTGATCGATCCCGGCGACGGCACGACGGGTGATCAGGCAGTGACCGTGCTGAAGACCGGGCGGTTCGAGCGCTCGCCCTTCATCAATTTCCGCTGGCTCAAGGCGCCCGGCGAAATCTACGGCCGTTCGCCGGTGATGAAGACCCTGCCCGACATCAAGACCGCCAACAAGGTCGTCGAACTGGTCCTGAAGAACGCGTCGATCGCCGTCACCGGCATCTGGCAAGCGGATGACGACGGCGTGCTGAACCCCGCCAATATCCGCCTGACGCCGGGCACCATCATTCCCAAGGCCGTGGGCTCTGCCGGCCTGAAACCGCTCGAGGCCCCTGGGCGCTTCGACCTATCACAAGTGGTGCTGCAGGATCTGCGGGCCGGCATCCGCCGCGCCCTCTTGGCCGACCGCCTGGGGCAGATCGAAGGTCCGCGCATGACGGCGACGGAGGTACTGGAACGTGTTGCCGAAGTTTCGCGCCTGTTGGGGGCGACCTACGGTCGACTGCAATCGGAGCTGCTGACGCCGCTGGTGACGCGGGGACTATCGATCCTGATCCGCCGGGGCGAAGTGCCGGCGCTGCGCATCGACGGCCAGGTCATCGACCTGGAATACAAATCGCCGCTCGCCCGTCATCAGGCACAACAGGACGTGCAGGCGACCCTGGCGTTCCTCGACGGTCTGGCACGTCTGGGGCCGCAGGCACTGGCCATCATCGATGTCCCCCAGGCCGCGCAGGCCCTGGCCGCCGCCTTCGGCGTGCCGTCCAAAATACTGAAAGATCTCGACAGAAGGATTGAACCGGCAACCCCACTCCCGGCCGATGATATACCGCCGACGGCAACCGGTGACAGCGGCGGCGGGCTCGCGGCGCTTGCGTCGGCCCTGGGTGCAACACTGCCGTCTTCCCCGACGACAGGGACCGCATGATGACCACCCCTGAAGTCGAATGGCCTTGGCGACCTGAAGATCTCGCCGCGCCCACCACGGACAGGACCACCGCAGTGACGGGCGACCGTACCGCGCAGCTGGCTGCCAGATGCTTTCGCGGTGCCGACGGCGTGGCACTGCTGGCCTATCTGAGGGCGCTGACCCTGGACCGCGCCCTCGCCCCTGACGCAACCGATGCCGCACTGCGCCATCTCGAAGGGCAGCGCCAGCTGGTCCGCCACCTCATCCATCTCATCGACCTGGGCCGCGCCGGCCCGGACGCTTCCCCCGCCCCGAAAGGAGACGACGCATGACCGATCCCCAAGCCCTGCCCGCGATGCCGGACGCGCCCGAAGACATGCCGGCGCCGGTGGGCGACGCCGCCCCCGAGATCCCCGCGCCGCCAGTGGACGCGGCGGCACCCGACTACCTGCCGCCCAAGTTCTGGGATGCGGAGGCGGGCCAGGTACGGGTCGAGGATCTGGCCCGGTCCTATGCCGCGTTGGAACGCCGCCTGGGTGCGGCCGGCGGCGACACCGTGCCCGAAGACCCGGCCGGCTACCAGATCGAGCCGGCCATGGAAGGGTTGACCGCCGACACAGAAGTCAACGCCCGGCTGATGGAGGCCGGCTTCACCCAGGCCCAAGCGCAATTGGTCTATGACCTGGCGGCGGAAAAGCTCGCCCCCCTGGTCCGCGATCTGGCCACCGAAACGGTGCAGGGCGAACAGCGCCGCCGCCTGACCGAGCATTTCGGCGGCGCCGACCGCTGGCAGACGGCGGCGGCGCAGATCGACGCCTGGGGTCAGGCCAATCTGCCGGCACCGATGTTCGAGGCGCTGTGCAATTCTTACGACGGCGTGCTGACCCTGCACCGGATGATGCAGGACGGCGAACCGCAACTGGTTTCCGGTGCGGCGCCCGCGCCCTCGGGCCGATCGGAATCGCAGCTGCGCCGCATGATGCAGGACCCGCGCTACTGGCGTGATCACGACACATCCTTCGCCGCCGAGGTCCGCCGCGGCTTCGAGGATCTGTATCCCGACGAGGGGTGAGCGCGTCTCCTTCCGCCGCTCCCCCTCATTCTCGGGACGGGGCGCCGGCTGCCTGTGCTCCCTTCAGGCGCCGGCGCCCCGACTTTTTCACCGCTCACATATTATGTATGAGGAAACACCCCATGCGCGGTCTGCTATCTCCCTTCGCACCCAATGGCGCGAGGACGCACAACCAAGCCACGTTCTTCGGCCCCCGTTCGGGGTCCACGCCACAGACCCGCGCCTTGCGCCACCTGGATCGAGTCAAAGCGGCGAGCGAATTCCGCCATGTCGCCACGGGTGCCGGCGTGTTCCCGCGCGACACCCAGAGCAACGCAACAATTCAAGGAATCAAACTTGAGGGCGCCAAGGCGGACCTTCTGGAACAGGCGTTAAAGGCCCGTGACCAAACGGATCTGGAACACCTCGATGCCGCCCTCAAGCGCCGGGACACCCTGTTCAGCGGCCCCGAAAAAGATTTCCTGAAAGGCGTCGCCGAAGACCGGTTCGACGACATAAGCGATGACCGCTTCGAAGACCTTGCCGCGGAAGGTCTTCGCATCTTGGGACAGGCGCCCTTCCGCGACACCGAAGACGACATGGGAAATGACGTTCTCACCGGTAAAATAGGTGCCGCGCAGCCCCCCGCGCCGACGGCGACAGGATCTGAACAGAGCACGAAACCATCCACGACCTCCCGAGAATTCGAAATCAAAGACACGATTGAGCGCCCGGAAAAACCGCCGGAAATCTACGCTGATAAGGAAAAGGCGGTCCGGGTCATTCTCAAACTCATGCGAGGAGACCTCGATCTTTCGCCGCCAACTCAGGACTCCCCGAACGGTTCCGAGAGAGCAAAGATATTGACCATCGACAACTTTCAATTGGAGCTCCATGCGGCGACCCTTTACGGCGAAGCCGCGGGCATGACGCCCGGCAAGCTGACAACCTTCCAACGGCGCGTGGCGCAGGATGGATCATTGGACGATGTGCAGAAGGCGACGCTTCTGACCCGAGCTCGGGAGTCCGCGGCCGGCAGACGTCTCGAAACTCTGGATCGCAGGGAGCGGTCCAACCAAGTCCACCAAGATCTGTTGCGCCTGGACGCCTATCGGACGGAACGCCGGAAGATGGAGCAGCTGCTCGGCGGCGCAGCGGTGATGCATGGCCTCAGCAAGGGGCCCAAGCCCGGGACTTCGCTAAAATCCGGAATCACGGGCGCGGCGTCCGACGCGGCGGGCGGCATTGGTCAGGCCGGTGCCGCCGACAAGACACGGAAAGAAGAGGAAAAATAGGTTGCGGTCTTTGGCCTGCGCGCCCGAAAATATGGGATGCCTCGCCTATTCAGATGTTTCGTGGCCACCGGCTGGCTTTTGGGCGCGATATGCCTCGCCTCCCTGCCTGCCAATGCCGTGCCCGGATCGTCGCCAAGCACACCGGACCTTCGCAAGATCGATCCGGCATTGGCACTTATTAAACGCTTTGAAAATAGCGCCTTGTGGGCCAGTGAATGGCCGCATGCCCCAGGCTTTTCACCGATCGATGGTGTCGTGAAGTTTCCCGGGGCTGTCTACTTTGATTTTCTCAGTGATCGTCGAGACGTTTACGAGGATCCCTGGACCACCGAGTTTCTGAAAAAGACCATGCCGGAGATTTCACGCATCACCGGTTTGTCGTTTCTCGACCTGGCCGTGCCGCAGGGCGCTGAAATGGCAATCTTTGTTCGGGTCACCTCGAACAAAGCCCTTCGGGAAGACATGGTCAATTTCGGAATGGACCCCCGCGCTGCGGATAATGCGAGCGGCCCCGCAATATGCAATCACTGGCTCGCGTTGGATTATGACGGGCGCCTGAAATTCACCTATGTCTTCGTGAAATCGGAGTTCCCGCCCGAATTCCGCCGGCACTGCATCTTGAAAAATGTGATGGCCGCCTTGGGCATGGGGGTAGCGGACCGCACCCCCCGGACAGACCCGGCCGAAATTTCAAGGCGGCCGTTCCCGGCACTCACGCTTGATGACAAAATTCTTTTGCGCACCCTCTACGATCCACGAATCACCATAGAGATGACGGGAACCACCGTGACCGACACGGCGCGACGGATCATTCCGGAACTTCGGAACGCGGCATTTGAACGCGGGCAAACCGCGCTCTACCAACGCTAATCCCCATCGACGCCCGCCGGTTCAGGTCATGCCGGCCAGTAGGGCATCCAGCGTCCGCGTCATGCGGTCCAGGTCGTGATCTTCGGACAGGCGGTGGCCGCCGTTCTTGACCAATTGCACCTCGACATCGTCCGAGGTGAGTTGTTCCTGTATCCGCAGGCTGGTCCGCCAGGGCACGTCGTCGTCCTGCAGACCGTGGATCAGGCGCACGGGAATATCCAATTCGATGGGACCGTCCAACAGCAGCCGGTTCCAGCCGTCGTCGATCAAGGGCTTGCAGATGCGGTAGGGCTGCTGGTCGTCGTAGCAATTCGGCAAGTCCACGTAGCCGTCCCGTTCCATCTGCGCCTTCTGTTCGTCGGTGAAAGCGTCCCACAGCAGATCGCGGGTAAAGTCGGGTGCGGCGGCAAGACCCAGAAGGCCCCGGATTCGCGGTTTCCGCGCCAGCGCCGTCAACAGCATGATCCAGCCGCCCATGGACGAGCCGACCAGAACCTGATCGCCCGTGGTCAGTTTATCGAGTGCCGTGACCGCGTCGTCGGCCCACTGGCCGATCGAGCCGTCCTCGAAAACCCCGGAAGACTGCCCGTGTCCGGTGTAGTCAAAGCGCAGAAAAGCGCGGCCCTGGGCGCTGCAATAGGCCTCAATCGCCAGCGCCTTGCCCCCCGTCATGTCGGATTTGAAGCCGGTCAGGAAGACAACGCCGGGAGACTTGCCAGCCATTTGATGGTAGGCAATAGTCCTGCCGTCACCACATTCCATGAATTGCGGCGGAGTGTCGGGTGCAACGTCTGGGCCTGAAGACATGATCGGTTTCCATCCATGAACAAGATGCCGGAACATACCACCGGCGGCAGTGAAAGCGAACGCGCTCAATCTGCCCAGGGAACGGCCGCCCAAGGGATGACGGGCGAAGGCCGCCTGGCGACCGTGCTGCAGGTTCTGCCGGCACTGGGTGCTGCCGGCGGGGTCGAACGCGGCACCGTCGAGATTGCCGGTGCGGTGGTTCAGGCCGGCGGCAGGGCCCTGGTCGCCTCGGCCGGGGGTCCCCTGGTCCATGACCTGGCGCGCGTCGGCGCGGAGCATGTCGACCTGCCCTTGGATTCCAAGAACCCGGTGACCATGTGGCGCAACATCGATCGTCTGGCCCAGGTCATCCGCGACGAAAAGGTCGATATCGTCCACGCCCGATCCCGCGCCCCCGCATGGAGTGCCCGGGCCGCGGCCAAGCGGACGGGGGCCCATTTCGTCACCACCTTCCATGGCACCTACGGGGCCGGCAATCACCTGAAGCGGGTCTACAATTCCGTCATGACCCGGGGCGAGCGGGTGATCGCCATCAGCCACTTCATCGCGGGCCACATCCGCCAGCTTTACGGCGTCCCTTCCAACAAAATTCGCGTCATCCACCGAGGCGTCGATCTCGATCGCTTCGATCCGGCCAAGGTCACGGCCCAGCGGGTGGTCAATCTGGCCACCGACTGGATGCTGCCCGACGGCATGCCGGTGATCATGCTGCCCGGGCGCCTGACGCGGTGGAAGGGCCAGCCGGTGGTGATCGACGCGCTCGGCAAGCTGAAACGCCGCGATATCCGGTGCCTCCTGGTCGGCGGCGCCCAGGGGCGGGACGACTACCGCGCTGAACTGGAATCCATGATCGCGGCCCGCAACCTGAACGAGATCGTGCGCCTGGTCGATCATTGCGACGACATGCCGGCCGCCTACATGCTGACCGATGTGGTGATTTCCGCCTCGACCGACCCGGAAGCCTTCGGCCGCGTGATTGCCGAGGCCCAGGCCCTCGGCCGCCCGGTGATCGCGACCGACCACGGCGGCGCCAAGGAAACCGTGATTCCCGGCGTGACCGGCTGGCTGGTGCCGCCGGGCGACGCCGATGCGCTCGCCGCCGCCATCGAAAAGGTGCTCTCGCTCGACAGCGCCCAGCGCAGCACCCTGGCCGGCAAGGCCATCGCCAACGTGCGCGACAATTTCTCCAAAGCCACCATGTGCGCCAAGACGCTGGACGTCTATGACGAGGTCCTGGGCGTCCGCCCACCCGCCTGACGCCATGGCAGCGCCCCCTTCCCTCCCCGGCAATATCCTGGTCATCAAGCTGGGCGCCTTGGGCGATTTCGTTCAGGCCCTGGGGCCCATGCAGGCGATCCGCGCCCATCATCCGGATGTTTGCATTGACCTTTTGACCACTCCCGCCTTTGAAGAATTGGCCACGGCCTCCGGCCTGTTCGACCGCGTCATCGCGCGGCCGCGCATGAAATGGCATCAGATCGGCGCCATTCGCGCCCTGCGCCGCGACCTGATCCAGGGCGACTACGCACGGGTCTACGATTTGCAGACCTCCGACCGCTCGTCGTTCTATTTCCGCCTGTTCCCGGCCAAGGTGAAACCGGAATGGTCGGGCATCGCCCGCGGCTGCTCCCACCCCCACGCCAATCCGAACCGCGACCGCCTGCACACGGTGGAACGCCAGGCGGACCAGCTCGCCATGGCGGGCATTCCGTCGGTGCCCGCCGCTGACCTGTCGTTCGCCGATACGGACCTCACCCGTTTCGCCCTGCCCGATCCCTTTGCCCTGATCGTGCCCGGCGGCGCCGCCCACCGGCCAGCCAAGCGCTGGCCCGCCGACCGCTTTGCCGCCCTGGCCCGCCATCTGTCGGAACGGGACATGACACCCTTGCTGATCGGCGGCGCGGACGAACGGGACCTGCACGACGAAATCCTGGCCGCCGCCCCGGGGACACGCAGCCTGTGTGGGGAGACCTCCTTGCTGGACCTGGCCGCCCTTGCCCGTCGCAGCGCCCTGGCCGTCGGCAACGACACGGGCCCCATGCATGTCGCCGCCATCGCCGGTGCGCCCACGGTGGTGCTCTATTCCCACGCCAGCGACCCGGCCCTGTGCGCCCAACGGGGAGCACAGGTGACGATCCTGCGCGAAGCCCGTCTGTCCGAGCTGACGCTGGAAGACGTCATTAAGGTCCTGCCGACCCCGTCCCCGTCCTGATCCCGGCCCGTGAACGCTTGACACACGGGGGCCACGGCCTACATTCCCCCCCTGATCCGATCCCTTTTTCAAACGGCCCGAGCATCATCATGGTTGCCATTACCCTTCCGGACGGCAGCGTCCGCCAATTCGACGGCCCGGTCACGGGCCTGGACGTCGCCGCCGACATCGGCCCCGGCCTGGCCAAGGCCGCGCTGGCCGTGCGGATCGACGGCGAAATGAAGGACCTTGCGACCACCATCGACCACGATGCCAACCTGGCCATCGTCACGGCGAAGGACCCGGATGCCCTGGACCTGTTGCGCCACGACTGCGCCCATGTCCTGGCCGAAGCCGTACAGGAGCTTTACCCCGGCACCCAGGTGACCATCGGCCCGACGATCGAAAACGGCTTTTATTACGATTTCGCGCGGGACGAGCCGTTTTCCTCCGACGATCTGGAGAAGATGGAAGCCAAGATGCACGAAATCGTCGACCGCGATTCCCCCTTCGTCCGCGAAGTGTGGAGCCGCGACGACGCCATCCACCACTTCAAGGAGATCGGCGAAAAGTACAAGGCCGAGATCATCCAGGACCTGCCCGACGGCGAGGACATCGGCATCTATCGCCAGGGCGACTGGCTGGACCTGTGCCGCGGCCCCCATCTGCCGTCGACGGGCCGGGTCGGCCATGCCTTCAAACTGATGAAACTGGCCGGCGCCTATTGGCGGGGCGATCACCGCAACGAGATGCTGCAACGGATCTACGGCACCTGCTGGTTCAACGAAAAGGACCTGAAGGCCTACCTGCACATGCTGGAGGAAGCGGAAAAGCGCGACCACCGGCGGCTTGGCCGCGAAATGGACCTGTTCCATATGCAGGAAGAAGCCCCCGGCTCGGCCTTCTGGCACCCCAAGGGCTGGACGCTCTACCGCCTGTGCCAGAACTATATGCGGACGCGCCTGGACGACGCCGGCTATGTCGAGGTCAACACGCCCCAACTGGTCGACCGCACCCTGTGGGAAGAGTCCGGCCATTGGGAGAAATTCCGCGAGAACATGTTTATCTCCGAGTCCGAAGATAAACTGCTGGCCATCAAGCCGATGAACTGCCCCTGCCATGTGCAGATCTTCAAGCAGGGCATCACCAGCTACCGCGATCTGCCGCTGCGCATGGCCGAATTCGGGTCCTGCCACCGCAACGAGCCGTCGGGCGCGCTGCACGGCCTGATGCGCGTGCGCGCCTTCACCCAGGACGACGCCCATATCTTCTGCCGCCCGGACCAGATCGAGGCTGAAACCAAGATTTTCATCGATCTATTGTCCTCGGTTTATAAGGACTTCGGCTTCGACGACTTCGTCATCAAGTTTTCCGACCGCCCAGACGTGCGCGCCGGGTCGGACGATACCTGGGACCGCGCGGAAAAGGCCCTGCTGGACGCCACCAAGGCCGCCGGCCACGACCCGATCCTCAACCCGGGCGAAGGGGCGTTCTACGGGCCCAAGCTGGAATTCGTGCTGCGCGACGCCATCGGCCGCGACTGGCAATGCGGGACCCTGCAGGTCGATTTCGTGCTGCCGGAGCGCCTGGACGCCCATTACATCGCCGAGGACGGCGGCAAACACCGCCCTGTGATGCTGCACCGGGCGATTCTGGGCTCGTTCGAGCGCTTCATCGGCATCCTGATCGAGAACTATGCCGGGCGGTTCCCGCTGTGGCTGGCGCCGCATCAGGTCACCGTGGCGACGATCACCAACGAGTCCGATGCCTACGCCGCTCAGGTCGCCAAGGCCTGCCGGAAGGCGGGATTGCGGGTTGAAATCGATACCCGCAACGAAAAGATCAACTACAAGATCCGCGAACACAGCCACGCCAAGGTGCCGGTGATCATGGTCGTGGGCGCCAAAGAGGCCGAAGCGGGCACGGTCGCCATTCGCCGTTTGGGCGGTAAGGATCAAGAAATCCTTGCGCTTGAACAGGCGATAGATACATTAGTGACCGAAGCGGCAGGGCCGTTGGGCGCCGGGGCCGGTCGATAGGCCGCCCCCCTTAAAATCATAAACAACGATTTGCGTTCACGTTCCGCCGGAGCGGGGTAATTTGACCGCAACAACCCCGTTTGTCGAAACCGATTGAGGAGCAAGGCAATAGCACGCCGCCCCATGCAACAGACGCCGCCGTCCAAGGACGGTCCGCGGATTAACGAAGATATTGATGTCGCCCAAGTGCGGCTGGTTGACGCCGACGGCGAAATGGTCGGTGTCGTTTCCACCAAGGAAGCCATCGAAATGGCCGGCGAGGTAGGTCTTGACCTGGTCGAGGTCTCGCCCAACGCCGATCCGCCCGTGTGCAAAATTCTGGACTACGGAAAGTTCAAGTACGAGGCCCAGAAGAAAGCCAACGAAGCCCGCAAGAAGCAGAAGGTCATCGAGGTCAAAGAGATTAAGATGCGCCCGGGCATCGACGAGCATGATTATCAGACCAAGATGAAGGCCGTGCGCAAGTTCCTGGACAACGGCGACAAGGTCAAGATGACCATCCGTTTCCGGGGCCGCGAAATGGCGCACCAGGATCTGGGCATGAAGGTGTTGGACCGCGTCCGCGTCGAAGTCGACGAACAGGCCAAGGTCGAACAGTTCCCCCGGACCGAAGGCCGCCTCATGACCATGGTGATTGCGCCCCGGTAGGGGCGACGGTGATCGCACCCCGGTAATCTTCCTGAAGAAAGGGTCGGCGCATGCTGTCCTTCTTCTTCTACGGAACCCTGATGGATCCCGACCTGCAGGCAGTCGTCCTTGGCGGACGGCTGCCTGAAGGTGTGTCCGCCGTGCTTGCCGGATACCGCCGCAGGCTTGTCGCCGGGCAGGACTATCCGGCCATCGCGCCCGTCAAGGGCTCCTCCGTTTCCGGCCTGCTTCTGGACGGCGTCAGCCCAACCATGGCCGCGCGGGCCAGCCAGTACGAAGGCCCGCAGTACACCGCCACCTCCCTGCCCGTGACGGCCGAGGACGGCACGGTCCGCGATGCCTGGGCCTTCCTGCCCATGGCGGATATCCGGCTAAGCGCCCGCGATTGGTCCCTCGACGCCTGGCAGCGTCGCCGCAAGCACCTCGCCCTCAAATCAGCCAGCGCCTACATGGCGGCCATACCAACGGGGGCGTTGCGGCGGATTCAATCCGACTGGATCTCCCGCCTGCGGGATTCACGCCGCGCCTGATCACAGTTCCCGCACGCAACCATTTCCCAACCTCATCACACAGGAGACGAACCCATGGGTGGAACCACCGGTGGCCCCAAAGACCTGCCCAATTCCGAAACCCCGATCGAAACAACGGCAGCGGGCGCTGATGCCGCCGTGCCCGGCCTACCCGGCCGCGGCGGCACGGACGGTTTCGGCGGGTTCGGGCGATCATTCCTGACCGAAGGCGTCGGCCGCGGTCAGGCCAACCAGCCCGAAGACGTGTTCCGCGCCGCCAGTTTTCTTGCCGAAAACGGCATCCTGCCCGCCCCGACCAGGGACGCGGACGAAGGCTTCCTGCATGGCATTGCGAAAGGACAGGAACGGCTCAACGACCTGTCCGGCGGCGGTCTTCGGGTCGACGGCATCGCCAAACCCTGGGGACCGACGGAGGTTCTCAGCCAGCGCGCCGTCTCATCCGGCAAGATGAAACCGCCGCGCCCTGACACGGAACCGAACATAAGGCCGGAGACAGAGACACTCTCCATCACTCAGAGCGGCATCCCCCAGGGCGCGCGGTCCAAGCCGGCCCCGGCCTGGCCCATCAACGACGGGAAGAATGCGGCCTTCAATGACCTGCTAGCCCATACCAAGCAGCTTGAGGGCGGCTACGTAAATCGGTCCGCAACCGTCGATCCGGGCGGCCCGACAATGAAAGGAGTATCGCAGAAGACCCTCGACGGCATTAGGGCCAGGCACCCGCATTGGAAGCTGCCGAAAGACACCAAACACCTGACGGATGAGCAAATCGACGGAATTTATCGCCATGACTATTTTGACCTGCCCAAGTTGGACAAGATGGCGGCCATTCCCGGCATGGACCCACGCCTGCTGCGTCATGTCTATGATGCCGGTGTACTGCACAGCCCGGCACGGGCCGGAAGGTGGCTGCAACAGGCGTTGGACAAGTATCTTGGGACGGATCTGCGGTCAAAAGACCAAAACGGCGCACTTCGGTACGACGGGAATATCGGGCCGCAAACGCGTTCCGCCCTGGCCGTGGCCATCAAGCGCAGCAAACTGAAAGACGTGAACAATGAAATTGCGCGCACGCGGGAGGCCTTTATGCGCGGATTGCCAGCGTTCCCCGCGAACCCTGGTTGGATAACGCGGGCGAAGTCATTTTCCATACCCTAATGAACAAGTGGCGCAGGACTAATATTCGTACTCTATCCGTTGCGCCACAATGGTCTTCAACATCTTTTCGTATATCGCCGCCGTTTCGCTCAAATGGAACGTATAATACATCGTACCGCAGTGCGGCTTGCAGCCAGGGTTTTCATTATAAATCCACCAATACAATGCACCTGCGGAAGCGCTAATTTCGCGCAACTTCTCTCTGACTTTTTCGACCGTGGGGCGTTTATCTTCCGGCGCGAGGTACAACGTCAGATTAGGGCTAAAAACCTTGAACTGGTCGACGATGCGATCTTCCAGGCATTGGACAGAATCGAGTATTCCGTCATAGATACGGCCGGTGCTCGGACTAGATCGCTGCTCCAAAGTTGCATCCCAGCACGCCTTTATAATGGCATCCGCATCCGGACGTTCGACCGCATTACCGCCAGCCGATGAAGATACGGGCATGGCGATCAACGCCATTATCGCGATGATTGCAATAATGATTGTTTTCATCTTCAGGATTGTACCCGACTTTGCGGCGCCATCAAGGCGGATACGTTGCCTTTGCCGCACAATCATCCTATGTCCTTTGCCCATCGCCCACCGACAAGGAAGCCCCGCCATGAAACGTAAGGCACCGGCGCGGCGGAACCCGGTGGCCCGGGCCGTACGTACCCTGCGGCAGCAGAAAATCCAATCGGCCAAGGCCTACCGCCGCCGCGCCAAACATATGAAAGCCCGCCCCGAGAACGATCCCGGGGCGGGCTTTTCATTTCGCGTTTCAGGGGCCGGTCAGAGCCGCGTGATTATTCGGCGGCGAGCGGCCGGGCGCGGATGATTTCCATGATCTCGGCGGCCGCGGTCGGGATGTTGGTGCCGGGGCCGTAGATCGCGGCAACCCCCTTGGCCTTCAGGAAATCATAATCCTGAGCCGGGATGACGCCGCCGCAGATGACCAGAATGTCCTCCGCGCCCTGGGCCTTCAGCTCGTCGATCAGGGACGGCACCAGGGTCTTGTGGCCGGCCGCCTGAGAAGACACGCCGATCACATGCACGTCGTTTTCGATGGCCTGGCGGGCGGCCTCGTCGGGGGTCTGGAACAGGGGGCCGACGTCGACATCGAAGCCGATGTCGGCGAAGGCCGTGGCGATTACCTTGGCGCCCCGATCGTGGCCGTCCTGGCCCATCTTGACGACCAGCATGCGCGGGCGGCGGCCTTCGGCATCGGCAAAGGCGGCGACGTCCTTGCGGATCTTGTCGAACCCGGCGTCGCCTTCATAGGCCGCGCCGTAGACACCCGAGATCGAGCGGATCTGCGCCCGATGACGGGTGTAGACCTTTTCCAGGGCGTCGGAAATCTCGCCCACGGTGGCGCGCTTGCGCGTCGCGTCGACGGCCAGTTCCAACAGGTTGCCCTCGCCGCTTTCGGCGGCCCGGGTCAGGGCGTCGAGCGCCGCCTCGCAGGCGGCAGCGTCACGGGTGTTGCGGATGGTATCGAGGCGCTTGATCTGGCTTTCGCGAACAGCCGCGTTATCGACGTCCAGAATATCGAGATCGTCCTCGTCCGCGCGGGCGTACTTGTTGACCCCGACGACGACTTCCTCGCCACGGTCGACCCGCGCCTGCTTGCGCGCGGCCGCTTCCTCGATCACCTTCTTGGGCATCCCCTCTTCCACGGCCTTGGTCATGCCGCCGAGGTCTTCGACCTGCGCAATCAGTTCCCGCGCCGCCTGAGCCAGGGAGGCCGTGAGGCTTTCCACGTAATAGCTGCCGGCAAGCGGATCGATGACCTGCGGGATGCCCGTTTCCTCGGCCACGATCAACTGCGTGTTGCGGGCGATGCGGGCCGAGAACGGGGTCGGCAGCGCAATCGCTTCGTCGAGGGCATTGGTGTGCAGGCTCTGCGTGCCGCCCAGGACCGCGGCCATGCATTCGATGGTGGTGCGCACCACGTTGTTGTAGGGATCGCGCGCCGTCAGCGACACGCCCGAGGTCTGGCAATGGGTGCGCAGCATGGAGGACCGGGGGTCCTTCGGTTCGAACTGGGCCATCAGTTCCGACCACAACAGGCGCGCCGCGCGCAGCTTGGCGACCTCCATGAAGAAGTTCATGCCGATGGCGAAGAAGAACGACAGGCGCGGCGCGAACTTATCCACGTCCAGGCCCTTGGCCTTGGCCGCGCGCACGTATTCCAGGCCGTCGGCGAGCGTGAAGGCCAGTTCCTGGACTGCCGTCGCCCCCGCTTCCTGCATGTGATAGCCGGAGATCGAAATCGAATTGAAGCGCGGCATGTTGAGGGCCGTGTATTCGATGATGTCGGCGACGATGCGCATGGAAGGCGTCGGCGGATAGATGTAGGTGTTGCGCACCATGAATTCCTTGAGGATGTCGTTCTGGATGGTGCCGGACAGCTTGTCCGCCGACACCCCCTGTTCCTCGGCCGCGACGATATAGCCCGCCAGCACGGGCAGCACGGCGCCGTTCATGGTCATGGAGACGGACATCTCGTCGAGTGGGATGCCGTCGAACAGGATCTTCATGTCCTCGACGGAATCAATCGCCACCCCGGCCTTGCCGACATCGCCGACCACGCGGGGATGATCTGAATCATATCCTCGGTGGGTCGCCAGGTCGAAGGCCACCGACAGGCCCTTTTGCCCAGCGGCCAAGTTGTCGCGATAGAACTTGTTGGAATCCTCGGCCGTGGAAAAGCCCGCGTACTGCCGGATGGTCCAAGGCCGGTTGGCGTACATGGTGGCGCGGGGGCCGCGCAGATAGGGGGCGAAGCCGGGCAGGGAATCGATATGTTCCAGCCCCTCCAGGTCCGCCGCCGTGTACAGCGGCTTCACCGCGATGCCTTCCGGCGTCTGCCAGATCAGATCGTCGGGGGATTTGCCCTTCAGTTCCTTGGCGGCCGCCGCCGCCCATTCATCCATGCCGTTCTTATCGACAGCCATTTTTCGTCACTCCTGATGGTCCCGCCAAATTCCCCCTTCGGCTTCCCCCGATTATACCGACCCCCTCGCCCGACAAAGGAATTTTTTTGCGTCTGCGTCCCAGAAATCCTCTCTAGTTTAGGTTTTTATCAACAACACAACATGTATTGTGGATAACTATATGTGGTGGAGCTAGTTGACGGTCAGGCGAAATCTTGTAATTATTAACGCGTTCCAGCCTGATTTTCGGGCAAAAATGGGCATTTCGGGCCGGTATGACCCGCAAATATCCGTTCCAGGGGCAAGAAATTTGGATTTCGGCCGCGATGCGACATCGGGCCGAAAAGCGGGAGGCAAGGGTACATGCAAACGACGTACGAATGGACGCCCCAGCGGGTCAACGCCCTGATCGCCCTGTGGGACGAGGGACTGCCGACCAGCGAAATCGGCCGCCGCCTCGGCATTACCAAGAACGCGGTGATCGGCAAGGTTCATCGTCTCGGTCTGGCCAAGCGTGGGTCGCCCATCAAGGAACGGCCCGACCAGCCCCAGGTCAACGAGAACCTGGTGACCATGGCGAAGTTGCGGCCCGGCATGTGCAGCTGGCCCGTGGGCGAGCCCAATGATCCAGATTTCCATTTCTGCGGCGAGGAATCCCTGGACGGCAAACCTTATTGCCGCAGCCATTGCGCCAAGGCCTACATTCGCATCACTAAAGACGGCCGCAAGGTGGCTGCGGCCTAGGCGCATCACCAAGGACGGCCGCAAGGTCGCCGCCGCCTGATCGCCCATATCTGATCACGGCACCCGTGCCCAGGTGATCACTTTTCCGCGCTTTTTGCCGCCCGCCTTGAATTTTAAGGCGGGCGGACTATCATCAGGGCATGAGGATTGCATCGCCCCTCCGTGTGACCGGAACCATCCGGCGAATTATCGTCCCGGCCTCGTAATCGAGGACCGGGCCTTTTCTGATTCGCCGTGACCGGCTTCCCCCACGCCAAAGGATTTTCCGATGCAGACCCAAGACCGCGGGCACGCCCCGCATTCCCCCGCTTTTTCCCCGGCTTCCCGTGCGCGACACGAACGCAAGGCCCGGCCGACGCAATGCTTTTCCGTACAGGCCCTGGCCGATCCGGGCACCCTGCCCCGCGTGGTCGAGGTTTTCGCCAAGCGCGGCCTGATCCCCGGGCACATCCACGCCAGCCGCACATCCACGCCGAAGGAAGGCCTGGTCGTTGAGGTTCATCTTGAAGATACGGACGCGGAACAGGCCCGGCTCATTGCCCAGGAACTGCGCCGTCAGTTCTGTGTCGAGGCTGTTCTGGTCGCCGAGAAGCAAGGTGACGCCCATGCCTAATCCCCTGGGCGGGACATCCGCATGAGCTATCTGGAGCGTGTCCGCGCCCTGCAGACCTGGGAGCCGTCGGCCTATCGGCCCTTCACCGCGGACCACAAGCGGGTCGGCCTGATCCATCGGGATTTCATTCCCCAGTTGGCCGATTTCGGGGCGGTTTTGCAGATGTCCGATGCCGAGGTCGCGCTGGCCCCGGAACTGGGCGATGCGGCGTCGCGCAGCGCCGCCATGGCCGAGGTCCTGGCCGAACTGCGATCACGGGACCTGATCCCCGGCTGGCGCAACGAACCCTATGCCGTTTGCGAGGACTGGGGGACCATGCCGCTGTTCCAGATGGAACGCGCGGCCGTGCCCCTGTTCGGGACCTTGGGCTACGGTGTGCATCTGAACGGGTTCGTGCGAGACGGCGACCGGCTGAAGATGTGGGTCGGGAAGCGCTCGATGACCAAGCCGACAGGGCCCGGCAAGCTGGATCAGCTTGTCGCCGGCGGCCTGCCCGCCGGGATCGGCGTGATGGACAATCTGATCAAGGAATGTGTCGAGGAAGCCGGAATTCCCGAGGACATCGCCCGCCGGGCCAAGCCCATCGGGGCCATGTCCTACTGCACGGAGCGGCCCGAGGGCCTGCGCCGCGACGTATTGTTCAACTACGATCTGGAGCTTCCGGCCGACTTCCAGCCGCGCAACACGGACGGCGAGGTCGAGGAATTCTACTTGTGGTCCATGGACCAGGTCATGGACACTGTGCGCGAGAGCGAAGATTTCAAATTCAACTGCGGGGTCGTCGTCATCGACTTTTTAATCCGCCGGGGGTTTATCGGACCCGACCATTCCGATTACCTTGAGATTCAACGGGGCCTGCACACGGCCCTGCGCTGACCGAAAATCAGAAAACGAAGGGAACGACCCAGTGAGCAACCAAGCGAACAACCGCCCGTTCAGCGACGATACGCCCTGGACTGTTTATCTGTCCGGCGAAATTCATACCGACTGGCGCGACCAGATCGCCGCCGGCGCCGCCGAAGCAGGCCTGCCCATCGAATTCGTCGGCCCGGTGACCGACCATGCATCGAGCGACGATTGCGGCGTGGCCATTCTGGGTGACGAGCCCGACCCGTTCTGGAAGGACCACAAGGGTGCAAAGGTCAACGCCATCCGCACCCGCACCTTGATGGAACGCGCCGACGTGGTTGTCGTGCGCTTCGGCGACAAGTACAAACAATGGAACGCCGCCTTCGACGCCGGATATGCCGCCGCCCTTGGGACGCCGATGATCACGCTGCACGATCCGTCCCTGACCCACGCGTTGAAGGAAGTGAACGGTGCCGCCATGGCAACGGCGGAAACGCCCGATCAGGTCGTGCGCCTGTTGAAATATGCGATTTCCGGCCAACTTAATTAACGAGGGCCCGCGCCCGCCAACCGCCCCTTGAGGGCCTTTGAAAACCCGAACCGGCCAACGAACATTGGATAAATCCAACTCCGCCTTGAACCGCCCGTCGCCGGACCTCTATCCCCGGATCGAGCCCCATGCCCAGGGCCATCTGGACGTTTCCGGCGGGCATCGCATCTATTGGGAACAGTCAGGCAATCCGACCGGCGTGCCGGTGGTCTTTCTGCACGGCGGGCCGGGGGCCGGCTCCAACCCGTCGCACCGCCGGTTCTTCGACCCCGATCATTACCGCATCGTCGTGTTCGACCAGCGCGGCGCCGGGCGCTCCACCCCCTTCGGCGAGACCCGCAACAACACGACCCAGGACCTGATCGACGACATGGAGGCCCTGCGCCGCCAGCTCGACATCGACAAATGGTTCGTGTTCGGCGGCTCCTGGGGGTCGACCCTGGCGCTGGCCTACGGCATCGCCCATCCGGACCGCTGCCGGGGCTTCGCGCTGCGCGGCATCTTTCTCGGCCGTCAGTCGGAGGTCGACTGGTTCCTCTACGACATGAAACGGGTGTACCCCGAAGCCTGGCGCCGGTTCTCGGGATATCTGCCCGAAAACGAACGGGGCGACATCCTGACCGCCTACCACAAACGCCTGAACGACCCCGACCCGGACATTCACCGTCCGGCGGCCGAGGTCTGGAGCCAGTTCGAATCCGCCTGTTCGACCCTGCATCACAGCGGCGGGGGTGGCGGGTCCGGGCGGGGGGCCCTGTCCCTGGCCCGGCTGGAGGCCCATTACTTCGTCAACGACGTGTTCATGGCGGAAAACCACCTGCTCACCAACATCGGACGCATCACCCATCTGCCCTGCGTCATCGTGCAGGGCCGCTATGACATGGTCTGTCCGATCGTCACGGCGGACGAACTGGCGCAGGCCTGGCCCGACGCCGACTACGTCATCGTGCCCGATGCCGGCCATTCGGCCATGGAGCCGGGCATCCGCTCATCCCTGGTCAAAGCCATGGACGGCTTTCGGCGGCTCGACGCGGTCTAACCCCGTTCCCATGCGTAACGGCTTGAAAGATCAGCCTGATCCCTTAAGATGCGGGCCAAAGGGGCGGGCCCGATAAGCGGGTCATATCGGGGAAGAGCGAACATGTTCAAGAAATTGATCGTTCCGGCATTGCTTGCCGCCGTGACGGCATTGCCGTCCGGCGCGGCACGGGCCGCCGACGACCCCGACTTCCTGACCCTTGCGGTCGGCAAGTTCGACATCCTGCGCAACCGGGAAGAGGACGCGGAAATCCGCCTGGACTACCGGTTCGGCAACAAATTCTGGATCTTCAAACCGTTCCTGACCGCCGCCTATGCGACCAACAATTCGTCGTTCATCGGGGCCGGCGTGCTGGTCGACATCTATTTGGGCCGCCGCTTCGTGCTGACGCCTCAGTTCTCGCCGACCTACTGGCGGGGCGCCACGTCGAACCTGGACTTGGGGCACGAGCTTGAATTCCGCTCGCGCCTGGAACTCGCCTACCGCTTCGACGACCGTTCGCGCCTCGGCATTTCCATCGACCATTCGTCGAACGCGGGCTTGGGCGACGGCAATCCCGGCGTGGAATCGGTCATGCTGAACTATTCCATGTCCATGGACCGCATCAAGCGCATGTTCAAATAGGCCGTCCGCCGCCCCCACCATCCCCACCAGCAAATCTTGGAATCGGCGCGGAGACCTGTGGTATAGACGGGCGCGCATAATCGCGCGTCAGGCAGCTGGCGACAGGGCCCCGTAGCTCAGTCGGATAGAGCACAGGATTCCTAATCCTGGGGTCGCAGGTTCAAATCCTGCCGGGGTCACCAGCCGCCCAGCCCGACTTTCCGGTCAGGCCCAGCTCAGACCCGGCGCGGACAAGCCGGTGATCCAGCCCGCTTCGATCCAACCCCGTAGGTATCCTGCGGCATGCAAGGCAGCCGCATCCTCGTCGCTGACCTCTGCAAGGATTTCACACAAAGCCTGGAAATCCCCGCCGTCCCACAGCAGGGCGAACCCCACCGCTTCGTCCCGTGCCAAGGCACGGTAGCGAACCTGGCAGGTTCCCCCGTCGCGCCAGAAGGCCCAGGTCTGCGACCCGTCCGCGAATTCTTCGGGGGCGGCGTCCGGGTCCTGGTTTCGGGCCATGGCCTGTTGGAACGGGGCGACATCGTGGCGAAGGGCCGCCGTGTTCAGCGCGGGGTGAAAATCGAAGGTCAGGATCGGCCAAGCTTCCGGCGGCACGGCGGCCAGCGCCGCGACACCCAGGGCATCCGCGTCGGGCGCATCGAACGCCAGGCCCAGACCCCATTCGAAGGCCGCCATGTCGGCCACGACGGGCAGGTCCGACCAGGGCACGGTGTCGCCAAGCCAATTCCTGAACCCCGCGCCCAGCCAGCGCACGGATCGTGCCCGCGATGGATGCCCCCGCACATAGGCCGACGCCGCCTCGGCGAAGGCATCGTCGCCGAGCAAGGTGTGCACGGCGGGAAAATCCTCGCCCATTACTTCCAACAGGCGCGCCACATAGGCATGGTCGTAGACCTTGAGGAACGGGCCGCCCGAGGTCAGGTGCGCTTCGATATCCGCACGTCCGGTCAACAGCCGATCCTGGAACAGGTCCTGGAGTTCGAACAGGGGCGCGGTCATGCCGCAGCCTCGCCCAGGGCTTCGGCCGCCAGACGCCGCGCGGCCCCCAGTTCTTCCACCAGGTCTGCAAAGGGCGGGATGTTGGCGTCGCGCTCGATCATCGTCGGCACCGCCCCGAAGCGGGCGACGGCGGCGCGGTAGAGATCCCACACGGGCTCCGCCACCGGCGCGTCATGGGTGTCAACGATATGGTCGCCGTTGTGCTCGTGCCCGGCCAGATGAATCTGGCGCACCCGGTCCTTGGGAATACCCGCCAGATAGTCGGCGGCGTCGAACCCGTGATTGAAGGCCGAGACATAGACATTGTTGATGTCGAGCAACAGGTCGCAATCGGCCCGCCGCGTCAGCTCCGCCAGGAAGTCCCATTCGTCCATGGTGTCCGACGTGAAGGTGACATAGGTCGATGCGTTTTCAAGGGCGATGCGCCGCCCCAAGGCATCCTGCACCCGGCCCACCCGCGCCGCCACATGGTTCAGGGTTTCCTCGGTCAAGGGCAGGGGCAGCAGATCGTGCAGATTGACGCCGTGGGCCCCGGTCCAGCACAGATGGTCGGAGACGACCGCAGGGTCGATCAGATCGGCCAGCGATTTCAGTTTTTTGAGATAGTCGTCATCCAGGGGATCGGGAGCGCCGATCGACAGCGACACCCCGTGCATGGCCATGGGACGGCGTTCGCGCACGGCCATCAGGTTGCGCAGCGGCATGCCGCCCACGGCCATGAAGTTTTCCGAGATGATTTCGAACCAGTCGACGCGGCCCAGGTCTTCGTCCCCGTCGGGGCCGAGAATATCCGGGAAGTGCTGCGGCCGCAGGCCGAGCCCAAAACCTTGGAAGGGATCCTGGCAGAGAGTCATGGAAGGAAGCCTAGCGCGAAACGGAAACGAGGGGCCGGATGCCTCCGCCCCCCCGAAATCCGTCGTGTTGGATAAGGTGCCGGATGCCGTTACTTGGCGACCGTGCCGCCCATTTCCATGCATTCCTTTTCGGATTTGGTGGACACCCAGCCCTTGCCCTTGCAGGCGTTGTGACCCTTGCATTCGTTGGACGCGGTCTTGCATGAACCATGGCCCTTGCAGGAATTGGCGCCCATGCATTTGACGCCTTCGGCCTGGGCCGCGGTCGGGGCGACCGTCATGGCGGCGCCGGCGATGAACAGGGCGGCGGCGGCAGTGGCCAGCGTGACGCCGGCGGTCTTTTTCTGAATCGACATTGGGTACTCTCCTTAGGTGAAGCCTGTGATCCGGCTCTCGTGTCCGGTCGATGGGGAGTGTACCCGTGCATGCGGACAGCGGGCGTAACGTTGACGTCGCAGGGCATCACAAGGGTGTGAGACGGAGTTGAGCGGAATGCGGCGGATTCCGTGGGCGGATCAGGCCGGATCATCCCCCGCCACGCCCCAGATGCGGGCGTGCTGGCCTTCGCCCTTGGCGGGGATGATACGCACACGCTCGGCGATGCCTTCGTCGGTCAGGTCCCGTTCGATGGCAAGCAAGGTACCCGCCGGATGATCGCAAAGATCCGCCATGTCGCGGCATTCGCCCCGGGCCGCGTCGAGGGCGGCCATCATGTCGGGCGCACCGTAGCGTTCGAACAGATGTCCGGCCAAAACCCGTACCGCATCCTCGACCTGACCATCGGGCAGCACCGCGACCTGCACGAAGGTCGACCGCCCGAAACTGCCGAGGCCGAGCCAGCCGCTTTTGAACGCCAGCTGCTGTTTATTGGTCCAGGAGGACGGATCGCCATCGGCGAATTCAAAAGTGCCGGCAACGGCCCATTCGCCCGGTTCCGCCGGGTTGTCAAACACGTTCTGGTCCGAGGCGTCGAGCCGGATGGTGCGTGCGAATTTCATTGTGTCGGAATTCCTCCCAAGTTCTGACCTGCCAATATAGAGGTCGGCAGGCCGCTTCGCATCATGGTAAAGACGAAGGCATGAGCGCACGCTTTCTCATTGCTTCCGCCCTGGCGGCAACCCTTGCTTTGGCACCCCGCATGGGAGCGGCCGACGGCATCGATCCCGCCGCCGTGGCCAAGGCGGCACAGTCCGTGGTTGTCGTGCTGCCGAGTTGGCAGGGCGTGCGGCCCGGCTTCGCGCCGAAAAGCGCCGATGGGCGCATCGCTCCGGAGGGCTCAGGCGTCGTGGTGCTGCCCGACCGCTATGTTGTGACCAACGACCATGTCCTGGGCGACGCCGTTGCCGTACGTGCGCGCTTGGCCGACGGGCGAATCGTCCCGGCAGAAATCATCGGCCGCCACAAGGCGACGGACATTGCGCTGTTGCAGATTGCGGCCGATCTGCCGGTCGCCGAACCGGGACCCGAACCAAACCTGGCCGAGCCGGTCTGCGCCATCGGCAATCCGTTCGGGCGGGGCGTGTCCGTATCCTGCGGCGTCGTCTCGGGCGTGGGCCGGGCCAACGCCGGGTTCAACGAGATCGAGGATTTCATCCAAACCGACGCGGCGGTCAACCCGGGCGGGTCCGGTGGGGCTTTGGTCGACGGCAAAGGTCGGCTGATCGGTCTGGTCTCGGCCATCTTCGCGCAAGGATCCGACGCCAATATCGGTGTCAACTTCGCAACGTCTCGCCCGCTGCTTGACCGTGTGGTCCGTGACCTGTTGGCTTACGGCAAGGTTTTGGAGGCGACGGCGGGAATGGAAACGGCCGCCCTATCCGACTTTCAGCAAATGACGACCGGCGGCGTCGCCGTGGCCGAGGTGGTGCGGGACGGTCCCGCCTTCGCCGCCGGGATCGACGCCGGGGACATCGTCACCCAAATCGGCGGCAGACCCATAATGTCTCCGAGACATTTCCGTGCAGCCCTGTTCCGCCACCGTGCGGGAGACACCGTGGAGATGACCCTGCGCCGCGCGGACAAGGTACTGCGTGTCACCGTGACTTTGGCTGCCGCCCGTCGCTGATCCCGCAACCGCGCATCTAGTCGGCGGCGATCACCGCCCCGTCGTCGATCAGGGCCTGGATCTCGTCGGCGCCATAGCCGTATTCGGCGAGAACTTCCCGCGTGTGCTGGCCATAGACCGGCGCCCCCTGATCCGTTTTCGCCGGCGTGCCGGAAAACTTCACCGGCATGCCGAGCGCCTTGGCGGTGCCCAACGTCTTGTGCGGGACCTCGACGATCATGTCACGGGCGATGGCGTGCGGGTCGGCGTGCATCTGCGTGATGTCGAGGACCGGGCCGGCGGGCAGGCCCACCGCATCGAACCTGGCGAGCCAGTCGGCGGAGGGTTTCGATTTGAAGATCGGCGTCAGCACGTCTTCGAGCGCCTGGCGGTTGGCCATGCGCCCGGTGTTGTCCGTGAACCGGGGATCATTGGCGATCTCGGGATTGTCGAGGGCTTCAAGCAGGCGTTCCCATGTCCGCTGATTGGCGGCGCCGCAGGTGATCCAGCCGTCGGCGGTTTCGAACGCCTGATAGGGGGCGTTCAGGGGATGGGCCGATCCCATCGCGGCGGGAGATTCCCCGGTCGCGAAGGCGATCGCTGACTGCCAATAGGTATGGATGATCCCGGCCTCGAACAAAGAGGTATCGACGACCTGGCCCTGGCCGGTCTTGACCGCATGGGCATAGGCGGCGGACACGCCCATGGCCGCCAGCAGGCCGGCGGTGATGTCGGTGATCGGCGAGCCGACCTTGCAGGGCGGGCGGCCCGGGCCTTCGCCGGTGATATGCATGAGCCCCGACATGCCCTGGGCGATCAGATCGAAGCCGCCGCGTTCCGCGTAAGGCCCCGTCTGCCCGAAGCCGGAGATGGAGCACCACACCAGCTTGGGGTTTTCCTTTTTCAAGGTTTCGTAATCCAGGCCCAGCTTGGCCAGGGTGCCCTGGCGGTAGTTTTCCAGCAGCACGTCGGCCTCGAGCGCCATGCGCCGAACGGCGGCCTGACCGCCCGGGGTTTTGAGATCGACGGCGACCGACCGCTTGCCCCGGTTCATGACCAGGAAGGCGGCGGCTTCGTCGCCGATCTTGGGCGGGGCGGCGCGGCGGGTGTCGTCGCCGCCCGGAACCTTTTCAACCTTGATGACGTCAGCACCCATGTCGGCCAGCATGAGGGCACAGGTCGGCCCGGCCATCACATGGGTCAGATCCAAGACCTTCATACCGCCGAGCGGCCCGTCTCCTCGCGCCATGATGTTTCCTTCCGTTTCTTTTCTTTTCGTCTGCGACGTGACCGCGGCAGGCCGCGGTTCGGATCAGCGGGCCTGCGGATTGACCAGATAGGCCATGGCGGCATCGACCCCGCCCTTTTCAAACGGAACCTTGGCAAGCGCCAGGCCCATTTCCACGCCCGACAGGGTGCCCATCAACATCAATTCGTTGAAGTCGCCCAGATGGCCGATGCGGAACACCTTGTCGGCGACCTTGTTGAGGCCGTTGCCGAGCGACATGTCGAAGTGCTCCAAGGTGATCTTGCGAAAGTTGTCGGCGCTGTGGCCCTCGGGCATGACCACGGCGGTCAGCACGGGGGAATATTCCTTGGGCTCCTGGCACAGAACCTCCAGACCCCAGGCGCGCACGGCGCGGCGGGTCGCCTCGGCCATGCGCTCGTGGCGGGCGAACACGTTGTCGAGCCCTTCCTCCATCAGCATGGCGATCGCTTCCTTCAGGCCGTAGAGCAGATTGGTCGCCGGCGTGTAGGGGAAGTAGCCGGTCTTATTCATGGTGATCATCTCGTCCCAGGCCCAATAGGACTTGGGCAGGGAGGCCGACTTGGACACCTCCAGCGCCTTGGCGGACACGCAGTTGAAGCTGAGCCCCGGCGGCAGCATCAGACCTTTTTGCGAGCCGGCGACGGCGACGTCGACGCCCCATTCGTCCTGGCGGAAATCGGCGGACCCCAGGCCCGAAATGGTATCGACCATGAACAAGGCCGGATGTCCCGTGCGGTCGATGGCTTCGCGCACCAGCTTGACCCGCGAGGTCACACCGGTCGACGTTTCGTTATGGACCATGCAGACGGCCTTGATCTCGCGGTCCGTGTCTTCGTTTAGACGCTTTTCGATGGCGGCGGCATCGACGCCGTGACGCCAGTCGCCGTCAATGAATTCGGGCACCAACCCCAGACGCAGCGCCAGGTTCTTCCACAGGGTGGCGAACTGCCCGGTTTCGTACATCAGGACCCGGTCGCCTTGCGACATGGTATTGGCCAGCGCCGCTTCCCAGGCACCCGTGCCGGAGGCGGGATAGATCACGACCTCGCACTTTTCCGTCTTGAACACCTTCTTCATGCCGGCGATGCAGGACAGGCCCAGATCGGCGAAGTCGGGGCCGCGATGGTCCATCACCGGATAGTCCATGGCGCGAAGGATGCGGTCGGGCGTGTTGGAGGGGCCCGGAATCTGCAGGAAATGGCGGCCGCGGCGCACAGTCATGATCGGATGTCCTCTTTACATTCGGGTTTCCGCGCCAGGGGGCGCGATGGCCTGGGAATTATGCATACATTTTTTGCCCAGACAACCCGGATTCATCCCGAATGGGAAAAAATCAATGTTTATTGTTCTATTTCAATTAGATGAATTGCTTAAAGGTATCTTTTGATGGCCCTGCTTGATTTGCCTTATTGTATTTTGAATGCAATTTGCTACACTTCGTGTACCCCCTGACGACAAAGCGAGCCCCGCCCATGGCCCCGTCCGATATTGCCCTCGCCCATTCCGCTTCCCGCAGCCGCCCGGCCAAGGGCGATGCGGCCCTTGCCCGCCGCCTGAAGGCCGCGATCAAGGGCCAGGTCCTGTTCGATCCGTTCTCGCGCGGGCGCTATTCGACGGACGCCTCGATCTATCAGATCGAACCCTTGGGCGTCGTCGTGCCCGAGGACGCCGACGACGTGGAAGCGATCATCGCCGTCGCCCGCGACGAAGGCGTGCCGATCCTGCCCAGGGGCGGCGGCACCTCGCAATGCGGACAGACGGTTGGTGAAGCGTTGGTCGTCGACCTGTCGAAACATCTGAACAAGATTCTCGATTTCGATGCCTCGGGGCGCCAGGCCCTGGTCGAACCGGGTTTGGTGCTGGATCACCTGAACGCCTACCTCAAGCCCCACGGCCTGTGGTTTCCGGTCGATGTTTCGACCTCGTCGCGCGCCACCTTGGGCGGCATGGCGGGGAACAACTCCTGCGGCTCGCGCTCCATCGTCTACGGCACCATGCGCGACAACGTGCGCGCCATCGACGCCGTGACCATGGACGGCCGCGCCATGCGCTTCGGCGAAGTCTCCGACAATGAGCCCGCGGCCAAATTGGACCCCGTGCAACAGGACATGGTCGCCAAGCTTCTGGATATCGGCCGGCGCGAGGGCGACCACATCCGCAAATCCTTCCCCGACCTGATGCGCCGGGTCGGCGGCTACAACATCGATTCCCTGATGCCCGGCGGCGCGCCCAAGGGCCCCTGGGCCGAGGCGACGCTGTACCGCCAGCAGACCCACCCCAACCTGGCGCACCTTTTGATCGGCTCGGAAGGCACCCTGGCCTTCTCGACCAAACTGCACCTGGACCTGCAGCCCCTGCCCAAGCACAAGGTGCTGGGCGTCTGTCATTTCCCGACCTTCTATAAATGCATGGACGCGGCCCAGCATCTGGTGACGCTCGGCCCGGCGGCGGTGGAACTGGTCGACCGCACCATGATCGGCCTGGCCCGCGACATCGAGATTTTCCGCCCCACCGTGGAGCGCTTCGTGAAGGGCGAGCCGGACGCCCTGCTGCTGGTCGAATTCGCGGGGGAGGAACGCGAGCCCCTGCTCGCCAAGCTTGCCCAACTGGTCGAGATGATGGCCGACCTGGGCTTCCCTGACGCGGTGGTCGAGGCCGTGGACCCGGCCTTCCAGCGCGACGTCTGGGAGGTCCGCAAATCGGGCCTCAACATCATGATGTCCATGAAGGGCGACGGCAAGCCGATCTCCTTCGTCGAGGACTGCGCCGTGCGCCTGGAAGACCTGGCCGAATATACGGACCGCCTGACCAACGTGTTCCACAAGCACGGTACGGAAGGCACCTGGTACGCCCATGCTTCCGTCGGGACCTTGCACGTGCGGCCGGTGATCAACCTGAAGCAGGACCTGGGCGCCAAGCAGATGCGCGCCATCGCCGAGGAAGCCTTCGAGATGGTCCGCGAATACAAGGGATCGCATTCGGGCGAACACGGCGACGGGCTGGTGCGATCGGAATTCCACGAAGCCATGTTCGGCAGGCGGATGATCGAGACCTTCAAGGAGGTCAAACAGACCGTCGATCCCACCGGTCTGATGAACCCGGGCAAGATCGTCGACCCGCCCAAGATGGACGATCGGACCCTGTTCCGTTTCAAGCCCGGCTATCAGACGCAGGAGATCGCAACCGTCCTCGACTGGTCCGACTGGGGCGGCTTCGCCGGCGCCGTCGAGATGTGCAACAACAACGGCGCCTGCCGCAAGCGCGACGCCGGGGTGATGTGCCCGTCCTACCGCGCCACGGGGGATGAACAACATCTGACCCGCGGCCGCGCCAACACGCTCCGCCTCGCCATTTCTGGACAGCTCGGCCCCGACGCCTTCACGTCGGACGAAATGGCCGACACCATGAAGCTCTGCGTCGGCTGCAAGGGCTGCAAGCGCGAATGCCCGACGGGCGTCGACATGGCGCGCATGAAGATCGAATTCCTGAACCAGTACAACAAGCGCCACGGGCTGCGCCTGTTCGACCGGCTGGTCGCCTACCTGCCGCGCTATGCCCCCGCCGCCAGCAAAGTTTCCTGGCTGCTGAACCTGCGTGACACGATCCCCGGCGCCGCCTGGCTGTCGGAAAAGCTGTTGGGCTTTTCCGCCGAGCGGACCCTGCCGCGCTGGGCATCGACGCCGGACAAGGGCGCAACCCCGGTCGACCCAAATTCCTGTCCGGCGGGCAAGGCGGTCGTTCTTCTGGGCGACACCTTCAACACTTATTTCGAGCCGGAGAATCTCGCCGCCGCCCGCCGGGTGCTGACCGCCGCCGGCTACCGCGTGGTCACGGCCAAGGCCCCCGACAGTACGCGGCCGCTGTGCTGCGGGCGGACGTTCCTGGCCGCCGGCCTTGCCGACGAAGCCCGGAAGGAAGCGGCGCGCACGCTGGCGGCCCTCAAGCCCTTCGTCGATGCGGGTGTGCCCATCGTCGGGCTGGAGCCGTCGTGTCTTTTGACCCTGCGCGATGAATTCACGGTCCTGCTGCCGGGCGACGACACCAAGGCGCTGGCCGCCAAGGCCATGCTGTTCGAGGAATTCCTGGCGGCGGAAGCCGAAGCCGGAAACCTGACCCTGCCCCTTGCCGATGCCGGCGGCGGCAAGGCGCTGCTGCACGGCCACTGCCACCAGAAGGCCTTCGCCGCCATGGGCGCGGTCGAGGCGACGCTGCGTCTGGTGCCGGGCCTGAACGTGGAGACGGTCGATTCAAGCTGCTGCGGCATGGCCGGCGCCTTCGGCTACGACACGGACAACGTCGCCGTGTCCAAGCGCATGGGCGAACTGGCCCTGCTGCCCGCCGTCAGAAGCGCCGAGGCCGACACGGTGATCGTCGCCGACGGCACCAGCTGCCGCCATCAGATCGCCGACGGCACGCCACGCGAAGCCGTGCACGTCGCGCGGGTTCTTGATGATTATTTGAACCACTGAGGCAGTGAGGCAATGAGAAGATAAAAAAAATCCTTTCTTCCTTCTCACCGCCTCACTGCCTCTGTGGTTTCCTTTTTGAGTACGGAGTGACCAGCATGGACGAGAGTATCCTATCCCGCCCCATCCCGCGCACCTCCCTGCACGACACCATCGTCAACCGGGTGCGCACCATGGTCTATGACGGCGACCTGAAACCGGGGGACAAGGTGCCGGAGCGCCTGTTGTGCGAGACCCTGGGCATTTCCCGCACGCCGTTGCGTGAGGCGCTCAAGGTGCTGGCGTCCGAAGGGGTGCTGGAACTGCTGCCCAACCGGGGGGCCCGGGTCGCCCGGCTGACCGCTGCCGATGTCGACGAGATGTTCCCCGTCATGGGAGCGCTGGAAGCGCTCGCCGGGGAACTGGCCTGCGCCAACGCCTCGGAAGCCGATCTGGCCGAACTGCGCGCCCTGCATTACCAGATGGCCCTGCACCACACGCGGGGGGAGCGGGCCGAGTATTTCGCCCTCAACCAGAAGATCCACGAAAAGATCATGGGCTCGGCCGGCAACGACCTTTTGGTCGCCATGTACGAAGGCTTGGCCGGACGCATTCGCCGGGCGCGCTATATTTCCTCCATCACGTCCCAACGCTGGAAACAGGCCATGGCCGAGCACGAGGACATGCTGGCCGCCCTCGAAGCCCGCGACGGCAAGCGCCTTGCCCTGGTCCTGCGCGACCACCTGCAGAACAAATGCGAGGCGGTGAAGGAAGCGATTCGCCGGGAAGGCAACACGGACGCGGGCGAAGACGCCGCCTGATCCTTTCCCGATGACGCGGCTGTGATTCTTCCGTGAGCGTCTCCCTCTGCTAGACAGGCCCCCACGCGAAAGGGAGCCCGCATTCCGTGATTGAGCATTTGTCCCCGACGGTCCATCGTTCGCAGATGTGGACGTCCTGCATGAGTTTCATCTTCGGCGAACCCGTCTCCGGGCGGCTGCCCGCCCGCGTGCGCGACCGCATCGCCCGCCAGCAGCTGCAGAGCGAAAAGCTGATCAGCTGGGTGCAGATGCTGCTGGTCGTGCTGTTCGCCAGCCTGTGGGCCGTGGCGCCCAAGACCGCGACCAATCCGGATTTCAATCTGGTGCCCTTCGCGTTGGGGTTCTATTTCCTGTTCACCCTGGCACGCCTGATCGCCGCCTACCGCGGCACCCTGACCCGGCCCTTCCTGATGGCCTCCGTGGTCATCGACGTCGGGCTGCTGATGCTGCTGATCTGGTCGTTCCATATCCAGTACATGCAGCCGGCGAGCTTCTATCTGAAGGCGCCGACGCTGATGTACGTGTTCATCTTCATCGCGCTTCGGGCGCTGCGCTTCGATCCCGGCTACATCGTCCTCGCCGGGGCGTCGGCGGCCCTCGGCTGGATCACGCTGATGCTCTACGTCGTCCATGCCGAGGCGGGCAATCCCATGATCACCCGCAACTACGTGGAATACATGACGTCGAACGCCATCCTGATCGGGGCGGAGGTCGACAAGATCGTGTCGATCCTGATGGTCACCTGCGTCCTGGCCATCGCCGTGCTGCGGGCGCAACGCTCCCTCTACCGCGCGATCATCGACAGCACAGCGGCCCAGGACCTGACGCGGTTCGTGTCCAAGGAAGTGGCGGAGCGCATCACCCAGGCGGACCGGGCGATCCAGCCCGGCGACGGCGAAAGCAAGGTCGCGACCATCGTGTTCACGGACATCGAAGGCTTTTCCACGGCGTCGGAGAAAATGTCACCGGCCGAACTGGCCCGCACCATCAACGATTACTTCCAGGCCGCCGGTGAGGTCATTGCCCGCCACGGCGGGGTGGTGCTGCTGTTCGAAGGGGACGCCATGCTGATCACCTTCAACGCCGTCACGCCGCAGGACGATCATGCCGCCCGGGCCCTCGACTGCGCGCTGGAACTTGAACAGGTCTGCCGCGAACGGACCTTCGGCGATGGCGTGCGGCTGCTGACCCGCTGCGGCGTCAACACGGGCGCCATCGTGGTCGGCGCCGTCGGTACGGCGGAGCGCCTGACTTTCACCGTGCATGGCGACAACGTGAACATCGCGGCCCGCCTGGAACAGCTGAACAAGCAGTACGGCACCTACGTCATGTGCACGGAGGAAACCGCCGCCGCCTGCGGCGACGGGTATGACTGCGCGTTTCAGGGAGAAATCCCGGTCAAGGGCCGATCACAGCCGGTGAAGGTCTATTCCGTGGCGCGTCCCTGACCCCTTCCCCTTTTCCCCGCCGTCATCCCCGCGAATGCGGGGATCCAGGTTTTCTTTTTTTCCTCACCGCCTCATTGCCTCAGTGGTTTTCTTTTTGAACCACAAAGACGGTGAGACGATGAGAAAAGAAGAGGGAGAAGGTCTGTGTCAGTCCTGCCGCGCGGCCAGCACGGCATCGACCGCTTCGGCGAAACCCGCACCCGACGCCTGTTCCGTCACGTACTTGGGCTTGGCTTCGAGCCGGTCGCCGAAGTCGCGCACGTTGGCGACGCCGACGGCATGGGGGAAGAAATCGAATAGCGGCGCGTCGTTGGGGCTATCGCCGACGAACATCCAACGCCCGCGTTCGTCCGCGTCCGACACGTCGGCGCGGAACAGTTCGCGCAGCACCAGGCAAGTCGTCGTCAGCTTGTCATAGGGGCCGAGCCAGCCGTTGACGTGGATGTTGGAATAGGTCGCGGTCATGCCCGCGGCCTCCATGATGGACACGATCTGCGCCACGGCTTCCTCGCCCAGGGACGCAACGTCCTGGGCGTGGTCGATGGCAAGGTCGGTCTCCCGGTAAGCCTGATCGGCGGCGAGCGCCGCCCCCGGCACCTCGGCGATGATCGCTTCCAGCACCTTTTCGTACTGGGCCCAATGATTGCGCCGTTCGTCCCGCGCCAGGATATGCAGATGCACCATGCGCCCGGTGTCAGGATGCAGTCGGAACACGAAGCCGCCTGATTCCCCGACCACGGCGTCGACCGGCCAGGTCCGCGCCATGGCGTCGCAGGTGCCGGCGGCGGCCCCGGTCACGGCGACGACCTTGAGCCCCGCCGCCTGGGCGCGTTCCAGCGCTCCAAGCGCGGTCGACGTGATCTTGCCGTTCGTGGTCAAGGTGCCGTCGACGTCGGTGATGATGCCGCGGATGGCGCGGCGATGGTCGGTGGCGAATGCGTCGAGCGGGCCCATCAGGTCCGCAGCTCGCCGCCCGTGGCCTTGATCACGCCGGCGATGACCTTGTCGGCGACGGCCTCGATCTCGGCGTCGGTCAAGGTCTTGTCCACGGGCTGCAGCACGACGTTGATGGCCAGCGACTTCTTGCCTTCACCCACACCCTTGCCTTCGTAGACGTCGAACAGGGTGACCTCGGTGATCAGAGCCTTGTCGGCGGCATGGGCGGCGTTGATGACCTTCGCCGCCTCGACATCGGCATCGACGACGAAGGCGAAATCGCGGGCGACCGGCTGCAGGGTCGACAGCACCAGATGCGGCTTGGCGGCGGACTTCTTCGCCTTCACCGCCGGCAGGTTGTCGAAATAGATTTCGAAGGCGACGGCCGGACCCTTCACGTCCAGGGCTTTCAGGACCGCCGGATGGACCTCGCCGAAGGCGGCCAGCATCATGGGGCCGAGGCGCAGGGTGCCGGAACGGCCCGGGTGATACCAACTTGGCGCGTCGGTCTTGATCTGCGCCCGGTCGGCCGGCAGGCCCAGATCGGCCAGCACCGCCTGGGCATCGGCCTTGGCGTCATAGGTATCGACGCCGCGCGGCTGCGCCGCCCAATGGCGCGGGCCGGTCTTGCCGACGCGGATGCCGGCGGCGACCAGCTGCTGGTCTTCCGGCTTGGCGCCCGGGAACTGGGGGCCGATTTCGAACAAGGCCAGATCGGCATAGCCCCGGGCCTGGTTGCGCGCGGCGGCGGCCAACAGGTTGGGCAGGATCGACGGGCGCATGACGTCGAGATCGCTAGAGATCGGGTTGAGCAGCCGCATGGTATCGGCCACGCCGCCGAACAGCTTGGCCTGGCCGTCGGGCATGAAGGAATAGGTCACGGCCTCGACCATGCCGCGGGCGGCCAGCAGGCGGCGGGCCTGGGCGCGGCGGCGCTGGTCCGGGGTCATCACGGGGCCCTGGGCGCCCGCGGGCCGCGTCACGGCGACCGGCGCGATGCGGTCATAGCCGTTGATTCGCACGATTTCTTCCACCAGGCAGGCTTCCGACACGATGTCGGACCGCCAGGACGGCACCCCGACCACCAGGCGGCTGCCCTGGTCGGACTCGATGGCGAAGCCCAGGACGTTGAGAATCCGCCGCGCCTCGACGCCCTCGATCTCGGTGCCGCCCAGGGTCAGAACCTTGTCCAGGTTGAAGTCGAGGGTGCGGCGCCAGTCGGGACCGTCGCCGGCGGAGACCACATTCGACGCCTCGCCGCCGCACAGTTCCAGGATCAGGCGCGTCGCGATCTCGCAGGCGTCGTCCAAAAACGCGGGATCGACGCCGCGCTCGAACCGGTAACGCGCGTCGGTCTGCAGGTTGAGCTTGCGCCCGGTCATGGCCGTGCGCACCGGGTCGAAATAGGCGACTTCGAGGAACACCTCCGTCGTCGCCTCGGTGCAGCCACTGCCCATGCCGCCGACCACGCCGGCCACGGCCTGGGGGCCGTTGGCGTCGGCGATCACGGTCATCTCCGGGTCGAGATCGTATTCAACTTCGTTCAGCGCCAAAATCTTTTCACCCGGCTTGGCCAGACGGGCGGTGATCGTGCCCGCGACCTTGGCCGCGTCGAACACGTGCAGCGGGCGGTCGAATTCGAAGGAGATGTAGTTGGTGATGTCGACCAGGGCCGAGATCGGGCGCAGGCCCACGGCGGTCAGGCGGTCCTGCAGCCATTTCGGGCTGGGGCCGTTCTTGACCCCGCGGAAGGCGCGGCCGACGAATTTGGAGCAGGCACTGGCGGTCTCGTCCGTGAAGTCGAGGGCCACGCCAAGGGGGCTGTCGAACGCGCCCGCCACCGGCGCGGTGTCGAGCGGCTTCAGGCTGCCGAGCCCGGAGGCGGCAAGGTCGCGGGCGATGCCGCGCACACCCAGGCAATCGCCCCGGTTGGGCGTGATGGCGATTTCGATGACCGGATCGGCCAGGCCCATGACGTCGACGGCGCGCGCACCGACTTCGGCATCGGCGGGCAGTTCGACGATGCCGTCGTGTTCGTCGGACAGGCCCATTTCCCGTTCCGACAGCAGCATGCCGTTGGACGTCACGCCGCGGATTTCCGTGGGCTTCAGGGTGATGCCCGTGCCCGGGACGTAGGACCCGGAGGGGGCGAACACGCCCTTGAGCCCCGTCCGCGCGTTGGGCGCGCCGCAGACCAGTTCGACCGTCTCATCGCCGGTGTTGACCTGGCAGACGCGCAGGCGGTCGGCGTCGGGGTGCTGCTTGGCGTCCAGAACCTCGCCGACGATGAACGTCTCCAGGCCATGGGCCCGGTCCGTCACGCCTTCGACCTCAAGCCCGACCATGGACAGGCGGTCGGTGATGTCCGCCAGCGTGGCGTCCGTTTCCAGATGCTGTTTGAGCCAGCCGAGGGTGAACTTCATCGGTTCAGCCCCCCGGTCAGGGACGGCATGTCGAGAGACGCGAAGCCGTAATGGCGCATCCAGCGCAGGTCCGATTCATAGAACGTGCGCAGGTCCGGCACGCCGTATTTCAGCATGGCCATGCGCTCGACCCCCATGCCGAAGGCGAAGCCCTGGTATTTTTCGGGGTCGATGCCGCAATTGCGCAGCACGTTGGGATTGACCATGCCCGAGCCGCCGATTTCCAGCCAGTCGCCGCCATGCCCGATCTTCAGTTCGCCGCCCTCGCGGGTGCAGCCGATATCGACCTCGGCCGAGGGCTCGGTGAAGGGGAAGTAGCTGGGCCGGAAGCGCACGGGCAGATCGTCGATGCCGAAGAAGGCGCGGCAGAACTCAATCAGGCAGCCCTTGAGGTGGCCCATATGGGTATTTTCGTCGACCAACAGTGCTTCAACCTGATGGAACATGGGCGAATGGGTCGCGTCGTAATCGCAGCGGTAGGTGCGGCCCGGCACGATCACCCGGTAGGGCGGCGGGCCCGCCTGCATGGTACGGATCTGCACCGGCGAGGTATGGGTGCGCAGGACCAGGCGGCCCGCGTCGGCGCCGTCGGCCCCGGGCAGATAGAAGGTATCGTGATCCTGACGGGCCGGATGGTCGGCCGGAATGTTGAGGGCGGTGAAGTTGTGCCAGTCGTCCTCGACATCCGGGCCCTCGGCGATGCCGAAGCCCATGTCGCCCAGGATGGCGACGATTTCCTCGATGACCTGGCTGATCGGGTGGATGCGCCCCGCGTCCTCAGGTCTGGTCGGCAGGGTGACGTCGATGCGCTCCTCGCCCAGGCGGGCGTCGAGCGCCGCCCCCTCCATCGCCGCCTTGCGGGCGTCCAGGGCGTCTGCGACGGCGTCCTTCAGGGCGTTGAGGGCTTGGCCCGCTTCGCGCCGCCGGTCGGCGTCAAGCGCCCCCAGGCCCTTCATCTGATCGGTGATGCGGCCCTTCTTGCCGAGGGCCGACACGCGCACCTGTTCGAGCGCGTCCAGATCGCCCGCCGCCTCAACGGCGGCAAGCAGTTCCTCACGGAGCTTGTCGACACTCTCCATGGCCAGGCCTCGTCATTCAGATGGCGGTGCCGGTGCCGGCGCGCCGCCCCTTGCCGGGACGGGCGCCGGATACCGGGTCGGGATTAGTTGCCGAGGGCGGCCTGAGCCTGTTCCACCAGCGACTTGAAGGCTTCCGGTTCGCGGATCGCGATATCCGACAGGACCTTGCGGTCCAGTTCGATCCCGGCCTTGTCCAGGCCGTTCATGAACTGGGAATAGGTCATGCCGTGCTCGCGCACACCCGCGTTGATGCGGGTAATCCAAAGACGACGGAAGTTCCGCTTCTTGGCGCGGCGGTCGCGGTAGGCGTATTGCAGCGCCTTTTCGACCTTTTCCAGCGAGATGCGGAAGTTGTTCTTGTTCCGGCCGCGGTAACCCTTGGCGCGGGCGATGACTTTCTTGTGACGGGCGTGCGCGGTGACGCCCCGAGTGACTCGTGCCATTGTCCAGCTCTCCTAATTCAATAAAGACGCGGCGTTACAGGTAAGGCGCGTAGGACTTGATCTGGCGCGCGTTCGTCGCGTCCAGAACCATCGTGCCCCGTGCCTTGCGCTTCATCTTGGTGGAGCGCTTGCGCAGATTGTGCCGTTTGAAGGAGAAATTGCCGCGCACCTTGCCGGTCCCGGTAACCCGGAACCGTCCCTTGGTGCTGGACTTGGTCTTCAGCTTGGGCATTTCGACATCCTTTCTTTGGTGGGCCCCGCCCGTGGCGGAGGCCGCAAGGTCTTGATCAATAGTCGTTTCGGGGCGGCCAGGCATGCCCGTTACAAAGCCATGCCGCCCGGTCGAGCCGCGGGTTATAGCGCCGAGGGCGGAATGATGCAAGGGCCCCCGGAAAATAAGGGATAAAGGGGCATTCAGCCCGCCGCGTCGGGGGCCCGATACTCGGGCAGGTCGACGGTCACCGTGGTGCCCTCGCCGAGGCGGCTGTCGATGGCGATGGCGCCGCCGTGCATTTCCACCAATGACCGCGAAATCGCAAGCCCCAGACCCCAGCCCTTTTCCCCCGTATAGGGCGCCTGCGGATCCCCCGCATAGGGTGATCCCGGGCCGCCGGTGAAGGCCGCCATCATGTCGCTTAAACGTTCGGGCGCGATGCCGATGCCCGTATCGGACACCCGGACACGCACCACACCGGGGCCGGTTTCCGCCGTTATGACGATACGCCCCCCCGGTTCCGTGAACTTCGCCGCGTTGGACAACAGGTTCAGCAGCGTCTGTTTGATGGCGCGACGGTCCGCGAGGATCGGCGGCAAGCCGCCCGGCACCATGGTCTCAAGAGCAATACCCTTGGCGCGGATGACCTCGGTCATGGTCTGGGCGCAGTCGGCGATGATGCCGGCGACCGGTTCCGCCTCCAGGCAAAGCGCCGTGCGGCCCGCCTCGATCGCCGAAATGTCGAGAAGATCGTTGACCAGATCAAGCAGATGGCTGGCGCTGGCATGGATGTCACCGGCGTATTCGCGACGCTTCGCCCCCTCTGGCGCGCCGAAATAGTCATTGGCCAGAATGTCGGAGAACCCCAGAATGGCGTTCAGGGGCGTGCGCAGTTCATGGCTCATCGCGGCCAGGAATTCGGACTTGGCGCGGTTCGCCTCCTCGGCCGAGCGCAGCGCCGCATCGCGGGCGCGCTGGGCCCGACGTTCCTCTGTCACGTCCGTGCCGGTGCCGCGGTAGCCGGCGAACTGTCCGCCCTCGGAGAACAGGGGCTTGCCGCTGATCCGGGCCGAGCGCGGATTTCCGCTACCGTCCTTGAATTGATATTCGAAATCACGGAACGGCCGGTGGTTTTCCAGATCGTCCAGATGACGGCGCCACTTCTCCTGGTCCGTGTCCTCACCGGCCACATCCGCCCGCCGCCGGCCCAGGTAGACCGTGGGATCGAAGCCGATGACTTCGCCCGTGCGGCGGGAGAAATAGCTGAATCGCAGGTCCGCATCCATTTCCCACAACCAGTCGGACGCGACCTCGGCGAAATCGCGGAACCGAGCCTCGCTTTCCGCCAATTTGCGCTGGGCCGAGACCTGTTCGGTCAGATCGACGCTGACCGAACCGACCTTGATGATGTTGCCGTCGGGGTCACGGATCGGGAATTTGGTGATATTCAGGATGCGTTTCGCACCATCGGCGAAGGTGCGTTCAACCTGACGGCTGAGCGTGTTGCCGGTGGTCAGGACATGGCGTTCCTGTTCATTCATGACGGTCGCCTCGACCGGCGACTGGAAATCCTCGATCTGATCCGACCGGCGGCCGACCATGGTGTCGATGTCGAAGCCATACCAATCCGTATAGGTTCGGTTGGGCCGCTCGATGATATGGTTTTCGTCCTTGATCAACAGCCCGACGGGGACGTTCTCGAACACCGACCGCAGGACGCTTTCACTGTCTTCGAGCGCTACCTTCTGGCGGGCGACCAGGCCCGTCTGGCGGACCATCTGCAGCACGGTGATGACCAGCCCGACCAGGATCAACACCGCCGACAGTCCGTTGAAATACCAACTGTAGGTCAGATGAAGAGCGGTCATGGCCGGCATCGCCGCCTCGATGGCCGGCCGGCTGACCATCAGGTAAAGGTCGGCAATGTACAGGGACACGCCGCACCACAGGCCGGCCAGGATAAGGCCGACGCCCGGCGTGGCCCTCGCCTGTCGCAGCGCCCGCCAGCGCAGCAGCGCCGCCGTGGTCCCGGCACAGGCCACGGCGACCAGCAGCAAATCCGTGGTGACCATGACGCCCCACGGCGGAAACCGTTCGAGAATTGATCCGTCCTGCATTTTCGCCCCCCAAGACGCCCCTCCCGGCGCGCCCGAACGCAGGTTTATTCGATAATTGTCACACCGCCTCGGAAGCTGAAGGTCCCCGATTTCGACATGCCGACGATCACGCAACCATCCCCCTGATTATAGATCTGCCATCCGCGCAGCAGGATCGATTCCCCCGCCTGGATCGGATGAAGGGTTGCCCTGCCACCGAAATTCTCAACCACGCCCTTGCCCTCGGCATCGGCCGTCAGGAAGTAACGCCCGGACTTGTCGGCATTAAACTGCGCCTTTTGACAGACGTAAACATGGCGCGCGTGATGAGACATGGTCTCCATCTTGGCGACGGCCTTGGCGAACTGGATGCAGCGTTCGGTCACCTGTTCGTCCGATGCGAACTTGGACAGGCCGACCAATTGGCGCTGAGTAAATTCCGTGTACACGATGCCTGCGGGAATCCGATATTGCTCCTTGATCTGGGCGCAGGCGTCGAAATCCTGAATCTTGAAGCCTTCCTTGGCGGCACGGCGGGCAAACTTGTTGGCCTTGCTGGCCAGTTCCTTGGCCCGGGCGTCGAGCGCTTCCTGGCTGTCCTTCGCGACATGGCCCATCACCTGATAGGCGTACCAGCCCAAAAGGGCCACGGCCGGCACGACAAGGATGAGGATAAAGCCCCAGAAGAAGCTTTTGGGCAGGCCCTTCTTGGCCTTGCCGCCGGCCTTTGCCTTGCCCTTCGGCTTGCCTTTCGCCTGGGGCTTTGCCTTGGTCGGTGCCTTCGGTTTTGCCTGTTCCGCCATGTTCCTGCTTTTCTCGTGCCCATGTCGCCGCGTATCCGGGCGGGAGCCTAATCATCGATCCTTACATTACCCTTAAAATTACACCGATACAGCCCCCACGCCCGCCCATACCTTTGTTCGCAGCGCCATTGACCCGGCGGGGAGCACCCCCCATTCTGCCGGCGCCATGCTGTTGATCGGTCTCATCGACGGGGGAAAGGCGGCCTTCGACCCCCTGATTTTGCTGCTGCTCGCCCTGCTGCTTGACGCCTATCTGGGCGACACGCCGTGGCTGTTCAAGCGCGCCAAGCATCCGGTGGCGCTGCTGGGCGCCGTGATCGACTGGCTCGACCGCAAGCTGAACCGCGACAAACGCCCGGAAATGGACCGCGCCGTGCGCGGCGCGGTGGCCGTTCTGGCCGTGGTCGCCCTGACCGGCGGCCTGGGACTGGGCGTGGCCTGGCTGTCCTTCGTCCATCCCTGGGGCTGGATCGTCGAGATGTTCTGCATCGTCCTGCTGATCGCGCAGCGGGGTCTTTACGACCACGTGCGCGCCGTGCGGCGGGGACTGGACGACAATCTGGAGGCCGGGCGGGAGGCCGTGTCGCACATCGTCGGGCGCGACCCGCAGCAGCTCGACCATTACGGTGTCGCCCGCGCCGCCATTGAATCGGCGGCAGAGAATTTCTGCGACGGGGTCGTCGCCCCGGTCTTCTTCTATGTGCTGTTCGGCGCCCCCGGCCTGTTCATCTACAAAGCCGTCAACACCATGGACAGCATGATCGGCCACCGCACGCCCAAGTACCGGGCCTTCGGCATGACGGCGGCGCGGCTCGACGACGTGTTGAACCTGATCCCGGCCCGGCTTTCGGGCCTGTTCATCTGCCTGGGCGCCCCCTTCGCGCCGGGCGGCCAACCCTGGCAGGCGGTCAAGGTCATGCTGCGCGACGCCGGCAAGCACCGTTCCCTCAATGCCGGCTGGCCCGAAGGGGCGATGGCGGGGGCCCTCGGCCTGGCGCTCGCCGGACCGCGCCGTTATGCCCAGGATGTCGCCCGCGACCCCTGGATCGGCCACGGCACGGCCCAGGCGACGGCCGCGGACATAGGCCGTGCCCTCTATCTTTACGCCGTCGCCTGTTTGATCAACGCGGGCTGGGTCGCGGCCCTGGCGGTGGTACGCTTTTCCCAGCCCGTGACCGGTTAACAGCGGCGCAACAGACCGTTGCCGCGCTGCCGGGGTGCGGGCAGAATGCGCGAAACATTCCGCCGGACCGGTTTCCCGGCGAAAAAATCACATCAGGGAGTGCACCCGCAGGCCATGGATCAGACACATACCGATCAGCCCCTCTGGATCCCGTCCCCCGAATACGCCGACGGGTCGACGATCAACCAATTCCGCCGCCACCTCAACGAAACCCTCGGCCTGAACCTGGCCGACACGGCGGACCTTCATGCCTTTTCCGTCAATGATCGGGAAGGCTTCTGGGTCGCGTTGAAGGACTATACGGGCGTGCGGGCGGAAACCTGGGGCGACCGGGTGCTGGTCGACGGCGACAAGATGCCGGGCGCCAAATGGTTTCCCGATGCGCGCCTGAACTATGCGGAAAACCTGCTGCGCCGCCGCGATAGCGCGGAAGCCATCGTGTTCCGTTCGGAAACCGGGGCGCGGCGGGCCCAGACTTTCGCCGGCCTGTACGATCAGGTCTCGTCCTTGACGCAGTACCTGAAGGACCGGGGCGTGCAATCGGGCGACCGGGTCGCGGGATATCTGCCCAACATGCCGGAAGCCGTGGCGGCCATGCTGGCGGCGACCAGCTTGGGCGCCGTATGGTCGTCGTGTTCGCCGGATTTCGGGGTTCAGGGGGTGCTCGACCGGTTCGGGCAGATCGAACCCAAGGTGTTCTTCTGCACGGACGGCTATTTCTATAACGGCAAACGCCATGACGTGCGGGCAAAGAACGCGGAAATCCTGGCCGGCCTGCCGACGGTGACCGACGTCATCGTGGCCCCCTACGAGCCCGCCGACCGACCCGACATCGCGATGATTCCGGAGGCGGTCCTGATGGCCGACGCGGTCGCTGCCCATGCCCCGGGCGAGATCGACTTCGCCCATGTCCCGTTCGACCATCCGCTCTACATCATGTTTTCCTCGGGCACCACGGGGGCGCCGAAATGCATGGTTCATTGCGTTGGCGGTACAATATTGAAGCACGCCAGCGAACAGGCCATCCATTGCGACATCCGCCGGGATGACCGGGTGTATTTCTTTACCACCTGCGGCTGGATGATGTGGAACTGGCTGGTCTCGGTGCTCGCCTGCGAGGCCTGCCTGCTGCTTTATGACGGATCGCCGTTCCACCCCGGCCCCGAAACGATCTTCGATTACGCCGACGCGGAGAACATGACCCTGTTCGGGACCTCGGCCAAATACATCGACGCGGTCGCCAAGTCGGGCCTTCACCCGAAGGAAACCCACGACCTGACCAGCCTGCGCATGCTGTGCTCCACCGGCTCGCCCCTGGCCCCGGAAGGGTTCGAATTCGTCTACGATCACATCAAGCCCGACGTGCATCTGGTGTCCTTCACCGGCGGCACGGACATCATGGGCGTGTTCGCCGGCGGCGACGCGACCCGGCCCGTGTGGCGGGGCGAATTGCAGGCCCCGGCCCTGGGCATGGCCGTGGAATGCTGGGATGACGACGGCAAGCCGATGATCGGGCAGAAGGGTGAATTGGTCTGCATCAAGGCCTTTCCCTCCATGCCCACGGGCTTCTGGGGCGACGACGACGGGTCGCGCTACCGCGCCGCCTATTTCGAACAGTTCCCCAATGTCTGGACCCACGGCGATTACATCGAAATCACCGAACACGGCGGCATGATCGTCTACGGCCGGTCGGACGCGACCCTCAACCCCGGCGGCGTACGCATCGGCACGGCGGAAATCTACCGCCAGGTCGAGAAACTGGAAGAGGTCGTCGAAAGCCTGGTCATCGGCCAGGACTGGGACAACGACGTGCGGGTCGTGCTGTTCGTGCGCCTGGCCGAGGGCAAGACCCTGGACGATGCGTTAACGAAACGAATAAAAGACCAAGTGCGCGCCAACTGTACCCCGCGCCATGTACCGGCCAAAGTGGTCCAGGTCACCGATATCCCGCGCACCAAATCGGGCAAGATCACGGAACTGGCCGTGCGCGACATCATTCACGGCCGGCCCGTGAAGAACAAGGAAGCGATGGCCAATCCGGAAGCGCTGGAACTGTACGAAGACTTGGCCGAACTGAAGAGCTAGACCGCGGCGCGATCCGGCCGGGCCTGGAAACGCGCGACCTCCTCCAACAACCAATCACGGAACAGGCGGCATTCGGGCGCTTCGGCCCGGCCCGGCACCGTAAGCAGGTAATAGCCCGGCTGCAGCGTCAGGGACGGCCCGAACGGCACGGCCAGACGCCCCGCCTCAATATCCTCGGCGGCCAACGACCACCGGCCCAGCGCCACGCCCGCCCCCGCGATCGCCGCCTGCAACACATTTTCCGACGCCGTGAAGCGCGGGCCGTCCTCCGCGTCCAGGTCCGGGCAGCCGGCGGCGGCCAGCCATGACCGCCAGTCCGGCGCCAGCGGATCGAAGGTGATGGAATCGTCGTGCAGCAGGGTAAACCGGCTGAGATCGCGGGGCCGCGCCAGCGGCCCGTTTGCCGCCAGCAGCCCGGGGGCGGCAAGGGGCACCACCATTTCGTCGAACAGACGCCGTGCCTCCAGCCCCGGATAATCCCCCATGCCGAAACGGATTGCCATGTCTGCCTCGCCGGCGATCAGATCGGCGCGGTCGCGAGTCGCCACGATCTGCACCTGCAGGTCCGCCGGTCGGCGTTCCAAGCGGGGGATCAGCCATTTCATAGCAAAAGACGGAACCACGGACAGCACCAGAGGGCCCACCTTTGGCGGACGGATGCGCGCCATGGCCCCTGACAGTTCCTCGAACCCCCGCCGCACCCCCGGGTAGGCGGCGCGGGCCGCCACCGTCGGGGTCACCGCGCGCACCTCGCGGCGGAACAAAGGCAGGCCCAAAACGTCCTCCAACAGCTTGATCTGATGGCTGACCGCCGAAGGCGTCACGTTCAATTCCCGCGCCGCCTCGACAAAGCTTTCATGGCGGAACGCGGCCTCAAAGGCACGCAGCGCTTTCAAGGGCGGCAATTTGGCAATCATAGATCAATTTTTCTCATCTAATAAATGAGGTTTCTGCGTTTGTTGAAAAAAGATGTCAGAGGGTATCTGTATTAAAGCCCAAATCCAGGGTGACTTTTATTCATCTTATAGCAATTGGCAGAGCAAGGATAGGTCGAAAGGACCGATACGATGACCAACGACCCCGTTTTGTATGACCAACGCCACGGCGTGGCGATCTTGACCCTCAACCGCCCGGATCAGTTGAACGCTCTTAATTTCGCCTTGATCGGCCGTTTCATGGCTCATCTTGACGCCATCGAGCGCGACGATACAGTCCGCGCCGTGATCGTCACCGGCGCCGGCGACCGGGCCTTCAGCGCCGGCGCCGACATCAAGGAATTCTCCCATTCGGTCGCCGCCGGGGTTGAGATCGCGCTGCGCGATTTCGTCGCCCGGGGCCAGGCCTTCACCTCGCGCATCGAACGCTTTCCCAAGCCCATCATCGGCGCGGTCAACGGGTTGGCGTTCGGTGGTGGCTGCGAAATGCTGGAGGCCATGCCGCTGGCCGTGGCCGCCGACAGTGCGACCTTCGCCAAACCGGAAATCAACCTGGGCTTTCCGCCGCCGTTCGGCGGCACCCAGCGTCTGCCGCGCCTGATCGGGCGCAAGCGGGCGTTGGAAATGATCCTGACCGGCGATCCCATCACCGCCGAGGAAGCCCGGCAGTCGGGCCTGGTCAACCGTGTCGTTTTGAAATCGAAATTGATTTCCGAGGCGGAAAAGCTGGCCCAACGGATCATCGAGAAGGCACCCGTCAGCGTCGCCGCCAGCCTGACCGCCGTGACCCGCGGCATCAACCTGAGCATCGACGAGGGCCTGGCCGTGGAAGCCGCCCAGTTCGCCCGCGCCGCCGCGACCCCGGCGGTCACCGAGGGAATCGGACGGTTCTTGAGCCGCGCCGCCGGGCGCGCTTGAGATCACCGACAAGGGAGACCCGACATGGCCTACACTGCCTTCACCCGCGCGGGGTTTCGCACCTTTCGCGATAACAACCGGGGCGGCCCGGTCCACATGCTGAACCTGATCAAACTGCGCCCGCTCGCAGACTACGGCGATGAGCCGCCGCACAACGGCGGCCCGGTCACGGGGGCCGAAGCCTATGCCGCCTACGGCCGCGAAAGCGCCCCGGTGTTGGCGCGGTTGGGTGCGCGCATCGTATGGCGCGGCCGCTTGGAACAGGTACTGATCGGACCCGACGACGAGGCCTGGGATGTCTGCTTTATCGCGGAATATCCCTCGTCCGCCGGTTTCGCGGACATGGTGTTCGATCCTCAATACCGGACCGCCATGCGCCACCGTCAGGCCGCCGTCGCCGATTCACGCCTGATCCGCCTTAACCCCTTGGCGCACGGCACTACCTTCAACGATCCGGAAGATTGATCCAGACGGACGCCGGGGCAGGCAACGGGATCACGGCCCTTCGAAGCGTTGGCCGGAAATGGCCGGGTGGTAGATCGGTTGGATCACGTTGCCGGCCGGGTCCGTGCAATGGAACGAGCGCGCCCCGTCGAAATGGTCCGCCGGCGTGTCCAGCAGGTTAACCCCCTTGGCCTTCATGAAGTCGTACCAGGCCTGCAGGTCTTCCTTGGTATCGACGACGAAGCCGAAGTGATCCATCGGCCGCTTGGCCGGGGGCGCCTCACCGGGCCGGGCGCGGCCGAGGGACAGGTTGTCGTTGCCCAGGGTCAGATAGACCAAATCGTCGTTGAAGCGGCTGAGTTCGCGCATGCCAAGGATATCGCGGTAGAAGCGCTCACATTCATCGAAGTTTTCGACCACCAGGGCGAGATGGCGCAGGCCGTTCAAGGGCGGCGGGGTTGCGGTCATGGCGAAAGTCTCCTCCTGTTTTGCGGCCACCTTAAAAGGCCGTCGGCCCGCCGTCACGCGGCATCGAATTCCCCTTCGAGCCATTCCCGAAAGGCACGGACCTTGGGCCGATCCTCCTCGCCCTCCACGCTGGCCAGGTAATAGGCCTGGGGGGCCGGCAGGGCGAAGTCGAAGGGCCGCACCAGGCGCCCTGCCGCCAGATCGTCGGCGACCATGACGCTGCGCCCCAGGGCCACGCCTTCGCCCGCCCGGGCCGCCAGCAACACCAGGTTGGAATGGGAATAGCCGGGACCGCGTTCCGGATTGACCGTGTCGCAGCCGGCGGCGGCCAGCCAGTCCCGCCAGTCCACGGGCATTTCGTCGTGCAAAAGGGTGAAATGCGCAAGGTCCCCGGGCTCCTTAAGCGGCGGGCCGGCTTCCAGCAGCTCCGGCGCGCAGACGGGGAACAGTTCCTCGGTCCGCAGCAGGGACACGGTCAGCCCCGGCCAGCTGCCGCGGCCGTAGCGCACGGCGACGTCGACCCCTTCGCGCGCCAGATCGACCATGCGGTCGGACATGACCAGACGCACGTCGATGTCGGGATGGGACTGACGAAACCGGCCAAGACGGGGCACCAGCCAGGACTGGGCGAAGGAATCCATGGTCGTCACGGTCAGGACTCCTTCGGAATCCTGACGCTGCACCCGATTGACCGCCGTGGTCAGGATATCCATGGCCTCGCGCACCTCGGGAAACAGGGTTTGTCCCGCCTCGGTCAGGACCAGGGCGCGGCTGAGGCGCCGGAACAGGGGAAAGCCGAGCCAGTCCTCGAGCCCGCGAATTTGATGGCTGACCGCCGCCTGGGTCACGTTGAGCTCGTCCGCCGCCTGGGTGAACGACAGATGACGGGCCGCGGCCTCAAAGGCGCGCAATGCATTCAGCGGCGGCAGGCGACGGGACATGATTGTACCATAACATTAAATTTCCTTATCATAACGGACCTTTTCAAAATCATTAAATTTTTAATACATTGAAATTGCTTAATTATAATATTGTATCGATACATATGGATTATGTTTTCTAATCCATACAGGAAAATTTGTCGTTTGTGAACGGGCCTTGAACCGGCCTATTCAGTTCGGGCGCCACCCATCGGCGCGGCCCACCACCTGATGATGTAACCGACTTTTTTGCAACCTCGCCCGGTCGGCCCCCACCGCCCCGGCAACGAAACAAGGACAGGACCCATGGCCACGTCACCGACGACCACGCAGACCGCGGATCGTCCCGTCGCCCGCCCGGGCCTGCTTCCCCTCGGACAGGCCCTCGCTTCGCTGACCACTTCCACCGCCCAGGCGGTGTTTAATTTCCCGACCCTGCTCGTGGAATGGCAGAAGCGCTACGAGATGCGCCGCCGTCTTGCCGAACTGGACAACCGGATGCTGGCCGACGTCGGCCTGACCCGGGCCGACATCCACCGCGAGACTGAAAAGCCGTTTTGGATTTCCTGATCCAAACGACTACAATTTCCCTGGCACATATGTGCCCCTGGACGGGATCGGCCCTGCGGTCGATCCCGTCTCCCTTTGTCTCCGGCACTGACATTGCCGGCCCGGCCCGGACACTTCGCCGTGATCTTGCTGCTTTACGCCGTGACCGTTATTGCCTGGGGCTTCAGCTGGTATGGAGTTCAGTTGCAATTGGGCGTCGTGGCGCCCGAGGTCTCCGTGTTCTACCGCTTCGCTCTGTCGGCGGCGGTGATGTACGCGTTCTGCCGGGCCACCGGGCGCGCCATCGATTTCCGCCCGCGCGACCACGCCTGGGTCGCGACCCAGGGCCTGTTCCTGTTCGGGAGCAACTTCTATCTGGTTTATCTCGGCGCGCAGTATCTGCCGTCGGGGCTGGTGTCGATCCTGTTCTCCCTGGTCATCGTCATGAACGTGGCCGGGGGAGCGCTGTTCCTGCACAACCGGGTGGAGCCCCGCATGGTCATCGGCGCGGTGTTCGGGATCGGCGGCATCGTTGTGATCTTCTGGCCGGAACTGGCCCATTTCGATCTCACCCAGGGCGGCGCCAAGGGCATGATCCTGGTGCTCTGCGGCACCGCCTCGGCGGCCACGGGCATGCTGATTTCAGCGCTCAACCAGCGCCGCGGATTGGGCGTGGTACGCACCAACACCATGGGCATGGTCTACGGATCCCTGTTCATGCTGGTGTATTGCCTAGCCCGGGGTGCGGAATTCCGCATGGAATGGACCCTGCCCTACATCGGCTCGCTGCTGTTTCTTTCGATCATTTCCACCGTCGTCGCCTTCGCCACCTACCTGACCCTGGTCGGGCGCATAGGGCCGGAACGCGCCAGCTATTCGTCGGTCCTGTTCCCCCTGGTGGCGCTTGCCGTGTCGACCTGGATGGAAGGCTTCCAATGGACCACCGGCGCCATCTTCGGCGTCGGCTGCGTGCTGGTCGGCAACCTGTTCGTTCTGACCCCGCCCGCCATGGCGGCCCGGCTGATGCGACGCGCGGTTCCATCCACGGCACCCGCGTCCGACTGACATAAGGCTTCTGACCGGCCCTGCCCTACTGGTTTCAACGAGGAAACACCATGTCCACCAAACGCATCGGTATCGCCATCTGGATCGTCGCCTTCGCCGGCTGCTTGATCGGCAGCCTGAACCTGGGCACCCGCACGACCTTCGGGCTGTTCCAGACCGACATCCTGCGCGACCTGGCCATCACGCCCAGCGACTTCGGCCTGGCCATCGCCGTGCAGAACCTGATGTGGGGCATCGCCACGCCGTTCATGGGGGCCATCGCCGACAAGTTCGGCAGCATGCGGATGATCATCCTGGGGGCCCTGCTGTACGCCGTGGGGCTTTACGTCATGGGCACGGCCGACAGCCTGTTCGCGTTCAACGTCGGCGCCGGATTCCTGATCGGCATCGGCATGGGCGGCGTCGGATTCGGCGTCGTGCTGGGCGCCGTCGGCCGCCGCGTGCCGGCCGAGCACCGATCCCTGGCGCTGGGCATCGCCAGTGCCGGCGGCTCCTTCGGACAATTCTACATGGCCCCCGTGGGCCAGGCGCTGCTGGAAACCTATGGCTGGACCGGGGCGCTGACGGCGCTCGCCGTGATCATGCTCATCGCCGTGCCGCTGGCCTTTCTGTTGGCCCGCCAACCGCTGGCCGCCGACGCGGCGCCCGTTGCCGCGCGCCAGGGCAAGACACCCGACATCAGCCTGGGGGAAGCCCTCGGCGAAGCCTATCGTCACTTGGGCTTTAACCTGCTGACCCTGGGATTCTTCGTCTGCGGGTTCCAGGTCGCCTTCATCACCGTGCACTTCCCCAAATACCTGGAGCTTCTGCACATCGACCTGCGCATCGCCGCCCTGGCATTGTCGCTGATCGGGCTGTGCAACATCGTCGGCACCTTCGCCTGCGGCGCGCTCGGCGGCCGGTTCCCCAAGAAATGGGTGCTGGCCTGGCTCTATTTCCTGCGCTCACTCTGCATCATCGCCCTGCTGGCCGCCCCCAAGACGGAACTCAATATCCTGCTGTTCGCCGGCGCCATGGGCTTGCTGTGGCTCGGCACGGTGCCGCTGACGTCGGGCCTGGTCGCCCATATGTTCGGCGTGCGCTATCTGTCCATGCTGTTCGGGATCACCTTCCTAAGCCATCAGATCGGCAGCTTCCTGGGCGTGTGGCTGGGCGGTTATCTGTACCAGACCACCGGATCCTATGATTGGGTGTGGTACGGCTCCATCGCGTTGGGCTTCGCCGCCGCCGCCTTGCATATCCCCATTCCGGAAAAACGCCCCACCGCCGCCACGGCCTGATCCGCCCCGCCGACGTTCGCTTCGCCGATCCCGCCCGGCCCCAGTCCGGGCGGGTGCTGGCTGTTGTCCCCGCCCTTTCGTACATCTATAACCCATGCGAATCCTGCACCCCCGGCCCGCATAGCCTCCGGCCGCCAACCCTATTCGGCTGGTCATGATGTTCAACATAAGTTCCATCCTGATCTCGCTGGCCGTGGTGCAGTTCATCATGGCGACGATCCTGGCCGCTTTCTGGTTGACGCGACTGAAGGTCGGCGGCCTCAAGGAAATGGCCCAGGCCATGACGGTCGGCGGGGTCGGCGCGCTCGCCATCAGCGCCGGTGCCGCGACGAAAGACATTCACACCGCCGGTTTCGGCCTGCTGTGTTTCGTCGTCACCATCCTGTCGGCGGCGCGCGCCATGGGGCGCCTTCAGGGGCGTAAACCGCGCTATGCCTTGGAAGGGGCGGCGCTGATCGTTGCTGTCGCCGCCGTCTATTTTTTCCTCATCGTCAAACATGACATTCCCAGCATGCTGGCCTCCAACTCCATCGTGTTCGCCATCGTCTGCGGGCTGACGGCGCGGGATCTTTTCGGTGAACGCGACCCGAGCCTCAGAACCGCCTGCCGCATTCTCGGCGCGATGTTCGCCGTGTTCGCGATCCTTCAGCTGTTGCGCATCTTCGTCCGGCCGCTGTTCGACGGGCCCGTGGGACCGAACGATCAGATCGTGGCCCTTGATGTTGCCTTCGCGTTCGTCGGCATGGCGACGGTCATCGGCTGGAGCCTCGGCCTGTTGTGGGCGTCCTGCAGCCGCGCCGAATACCAGCTGCGCGCCGCCTATGAGGAACTGGAGCGGTTTTCCGGCGCCGTCGCCCACGACCTGAAATCGCCGCTCAATGCCGTGATCGGGAATCTTGAGGCCGCAGCCCTGCCGTCCGCAGCCATGGACGCCCAGCTGAGGGCGGAATTTCTTGCCTCCGCCCATAAGGCGGCCCTGCGCATGAACCGGTTCATCGGCGACCTTCTCGACGACGCCCGGTCGGCACAGCAGGGCCCGCCGGTCGAGGTCGCCGACCCCGGCCAATGCCTGCACGAAGCCCAGGACAGCCTGCGCCCGATGATCGACGCCATCGCCGCCGAAATCACCATCGGTGATCTGCCGCCCGTCGCCGTCAGCCCGCTGCAGTTGACCCGCGTGTTCCAGAACCTGTTGGACAACGCCCTTAAATACCGGTCGCTGGAGCGGCCCCTGACGATCGATATCTCCGCCCTGCGTCAGGGTGATGCCGTGATTATCTACATCAAGGATAACGGCGTCGGAATCGCCCAGGCCGATCAGCCCCGCGTGTTCAACCGCTTCGTGCGCGCCGGCAAGCAATCCCTGGTGTCCGGCGACGGCGTGGGCCTATCGGAATGCCGGCGGATCGTCGAAAAGGCCGGCGGGTCGATCGACCTGTCCTCTCAACTGGGCGCCGGCGCGACCTTCCGCCTGATCCTGCCCGCCGCTAGTTAAGGGTTTCCGGCGCGGCCCCCGTGGTCAGCACCACCTTGCCCGTCGATTTGCGCGACAGCAGCATGTTCATGCCGTCCTTGGCATCGGCCAGGTCGAACACATGGCTGACGTGGGGGCGCAGGTCGCCCGCCGCCATCCAGCCCAGAAGCGCATCGAACGAACGCTGGATCAAATCCGGATCGAGGGTGCGGTGGGCCCCCCAGTAGAAGCCGATGACCGAAAGGTTCTTGACCAGAAGGATGTTGGCCGGGATCTGCGGCACCGTGCCGGAGGCGAATCCGACGACCAGAATGCGCCCGCCCTGCACCGTGCAGCGCAGCGACGCGTCGAAGGCGGAACCGCCGACCGGATCATAAACGCAGTCGGCGCCGCGTCCGTCGGTCAGCTGTTTGACCCGCTCGCGGATGTCTTCCTTGCGGTAGTCGATCAAATGGTCGGCGCCGTATTCCTTGGCCACAGCCAACTTCTCCGGCCCGCCCGCCGTGGCGATCACGGTCGCCCCCAGCTTCTTGCCGATTTCGACCGCCGTCAGACCGACCCCGCCGGCGGCGCCATGAACCAACAACACCTCGCCCGGCTGAACCTTCAGCTTTTCGACCAGGCCGACGTGGGACGTGCCGTAGACGATGGGAAAGGCGGCGGCGGAGACGAAATCCAGATTGTCGGGAATGGCGAAGACCGTGGCCTCGTGGGTGACCGCTTCGGACGCGTAACCGCCGTAATGCACCGTCGCCATGACCCGATCGCCCGGGGCGACCCGGGTCACCCCGGGGGCGACTTCCAGAACCTCGCCCGCGACCTCCAGACCCGGCGAAAACGGGAACGGCGGCTTGACCTGGTATTCGCCCTTGCACATCAGGGTGTCGGCGAAATTGATGCCCGCCGCCTGCACCCGGATGCGCACGCCGTTCTCGGTCATCGGCGGGGTGGGGGCGTCGTCGACGCAGGTCAGGGCGTCAATGCCGTCGAAGGTGGTGCAGACAACCGCGCGCATCGGGGTCTCCTTGAAATTAGGTTGGTCAAAACTTGATTTCGGGCCGGAATTGGCCAAGGTTGCGCAACCTGACCATACCAAGGGCCAAAGGGCAAGACGCCCCGGACCCGCTTTCAGGGGATGAGGCCAAACCATGCGCGGATATTTCGGAATCGGGGTCGAGGGCATTTCCAAGACCATGAACGTGGGCAATCTGTTCCGCACGGCCCATGCCTTCGGCGCGTCTTTCGTGTTCACCATCGACGCGACCTACGAGCGCACCATCGGGCAAAAATCCGACACCTCGAAAAGCGGGGGGCATGTGCCGTTCTACAGCTTTCCCACCGCCGATCAGGTGATGCTGCCCGAAGGCTGCAAGCTGGTCGGGGTCGAGCTGCTGGAAAATTCGATCGAGTTGCCGAGCTTTCGCCACCCGCGGCAGGCGGCCTATGTCCTGGGGCCGGAGCGGGGCGAGCTGAGCCCCGCGATGATCGAACGCTGCGACCACATCATCCAGATTCCCATGTCGTTCTGCGTCAACGTCGGCATCGCGGGGGCCATCGTGATGTACGACCGGCTGACCAGCCAGGGGCGTTTCGCGCCCCGCCCGGTGGCCGAAGGCGGCCCGACCGAGGAGCTGCCCGCCCCTCAGTTCGGCGGCCGCTTCTCGCGCAAGGAACTGGCCCCCATGAAGCCCTTCGAAGACACGCCGCCGGAAGTCTATAACGACTAGAGCCGATCCCAGCCCGCCTGGGGCCGCACCGCGCCGACGGGTTTGCCCTCGGCATTGACCACGGTCATCTCCAGGAACGGCGCCATGTCGACGCGGGCGCCGTCGTCGAAGGCGCCCAGGAAATTCAACACGTTCGCCATCATGCTGTCGGACGCGCGCTTGGTCCCGTCCTCGGCCTTGACCGCCACGCCCAATCCCAGACCCGGCAGAATCGCCGCGTGCACGGCCTCGGCCCCGGTCTTGGTCGCGAACACGGGCGCACCGGTGCGCTTGGCGACGCCGATGCCCGCCGTCATGGCGGCATGATCCAGGCGCCCCCGCCCGGAGACCATGAAGTTGTGCTTGGCCATGGACTGGACGATGCGCTGGGCGGCCGCGCTGCGTACCGCGCCCAGGCCCGCCTTCGCCGGGTCGGCCATTTTGGCCATGGCGCGGGCCAGGGCCGATAATGGCATGCCGTAAACGGGAATGCCGCAACCGTCGACGCCGCGCCCGGTACCGGACAGCGCCGCCCCGCCCATGTCCATGAGCGCCTGGTAAAGGCGCTGTTGCACCGGATGGTCCGCGTCCGTATAGCCGTGAATATCCTCGCCCATGTGCAGGGCCGTGGCGAGAAAGCCCGTATGCTTGCCCGAACAGTTGTTGTGCAGACGCGTCGGCGCCGCCCCCTGCTTGATCAGCCGATGGGCCGCCGTCTCGTCCGTCGGCATATGGGCGCCGCATTCCAGATCGTCTTCGCCCCGGCCGATGTCGTCCAACCAGGCCTCCACCGCCATGATATGGGCGGCCGAGGCGGAATGCGACGCCGTGGCGAGCGCAATCCGCTCATCGGTCAACCGCCAATGGTCCGCTGCGCCCGTTTCGATCAGGGCAAGTGTCTGCAGCGGCTTGATGGCCGACCGGGGGAAAATTTCCAATTCCCCGTCACCCCAGGCATGAACAATGGTCCCGGTCGCGTCGGCGACCACCGCATGAACGCGGTGGCGGCTTTCGACCAGGGTGCCGCGCGTGACCTCGATGATCGCGGGGTTCGGCGAATGAATGGATTTTGTCATGCCTTCCCATGCCACCGAACGGGGGCCCTGGCAAGGGTGCCGGAAAGTTATCCCGCCGCCCGGGCTTGAGGCCCGCCGCCGTCCCGGCTATCTATGGGCGATGACAAAATGCATCGCCGCCGCCACCCTAGCCGCCCTGGCCATCCTGAACCCCGCCGCCGCCCAGGCCGCGCCGGAACTGATCGGCCTGTTCGACGACTGGGAGGCCTATACGGCCACCGAGGCCGGGGCCAAGATCTGCTACATGGGGTCCGAGCCCAAGAAGATGGAGGGCAAGTATTCCGCGCGCGGCCGCGTCGTCATGCTGGTCACCCATCGGCCCAAGGACAAGGAGAAGGGCGTCGTTTCCGTGACCACGGGCTATACCTATAAGGAAGGCTCGGACGCCACGGTGACCATCGGCGACAAGACCTACAAGCTGTTCACCTCGGGCGGCCATGCCTTCGCCGAGGAAGGCAAGGACGCGGCCCTGGTCGACGCCATGATCCGGGGGGCCGACATGGTCGTGAAGGGCACGTCGTCGCGCGGCACCCTGACCACGGATACCTATTCCCTGACCGGCTTCACCGCCGCCTGGAAGGCCATCGGCAAGGCCTGCGGGCTCTAGAATTTCCCCGTAACAACGGCTCTGCCGTACAATTCGATTGAAGAGACTACTGCTCTGCCGTATCATTTGCGGCATGGAAATTGAGTTCGATCCGGCCAAGGACGAGATCAACCGCGAAAAGCACGGTGCCTCTCTGGCCCTCGCCGAAGACGTTTTAAGCGACCCCGGACGGATTGACCTTGTGGATACCCGGATCGATTATTCGGAGGACCGGACCGTGACATACGGAAGGGTCAAGGGTCGGGTATGGGTTTGCGTATTTACCCGGCGTGGCAGCGCCTATCGGCCCATTAGCGTGAGGAAAGCCAATGACCGCGAAACGAAAAGATACCACGACACCCCCCGTTGATGACGTGGACCGCCCGATGACCGACGACGAATTCGGCCGCGGACGCACGGCCTTCGTCGCCAAGCGGGCACGTGACGCCACCAGCCTGTCTCAAGCTGAATTCTCATCCCGATACGGCATCCCCATCGGCACCGTCCGGGATTGGGAACAAGGCCGAAAGGCCGCGGAAGCCGCGGCCATGAACTATCTGCTGGTCATCACCAAGATGCCGGACGCCGTCGCCGAAGCCTTGACACCAGCGGCATAACGCCCCAACCACGGATCAAGGACTTTCCCAGACCGACACCGGCGTTGCCGCTTTCTCATTGGGATGCGGGCCCGGACGCGCTATATGAGGGCCCATGACGATGGAAACCGCCGCCGAAAAGACCAATCTGGTCGGCCTGTCCCGCGAGGAACTGGCGGCGGCGGTCGCCGCCGTGGGCGAAAAGCCGTTCCGCACCAAGCAGTTGTGGCACTGGATTTATCACCAGGGGGCGACCGACTTCGCCCAGATGACGACCCTGGCCAAGCCGTTGCGGGAAAAGCTGGCCGAAATCTTCGAAGTGCGAAAGCCCGTCGTCAGCCGCGAACAGACCTCATCCGACCGCACCCGCAAGTGGCTGATCAAGTTCGCCGACGGCAACGAGGCAGAAACCGTCTACATCCCCGAGGACGACCGGGGGGCAATCTGCATCTCCTCCCAGGTCGGCTGCACCCTGACCTGCACGTTCTGTCATACGGGCACGCAGAAACTGGTGCGCAACCTGACGTCGGCGGAAATCGTCGGCCAGTTCATGGTCGCCCGCGACAGTTACGGCGAATGGCCGACGCCCATGGACGGCGGGCGGATGATTTCCAACATCGTGATGATGGGCATGGGCGAGCCCCTGTTCAATTACGATAACGTATCGAAAGCCCTGAAGATCATCATGGACGGCGAGGGCATCGCGCTTTCCAAGCGGCGGATCACCCTGTCGACCTCGGGCGTGGTGCCGATGATGGAAAAATGCGGTGCCGATTTGGGCGTCAATCTGGCGGTCTCGCTGCATGCCGTGACGGATGAATTGCGCGACGTGCTGGTGCCCATCAACAAGAAGTATCCGTTGAAGGAATTGATCCGCGCCTGCCGCGAATATCCGGGGGCCAACAACGCCCGGCGCATCACCTTCGAATACGTGATGCTGAAGGGCGTCAACGATTCCGAGGCCGACGCCCGGGAATTGCTGCGCCTGGCCAAGGGCATTCCCGTCAAGTTCAACCTGATCCCGTTCAACGCCTGGCCAGGCGCGCCCTATGAATGCTCGACGCCCGAGGCCATGGACAAATTCGTCAACATCCTCAACGACGGGGGCTTTTCGTCGCCGATCCGCCAGCCCCGTGGGCGCGACATCATGGCCGCCTGCGGACAGTTGAAATCGGCGAGCGAGCGCGAGCGCCTGAAGCGCATGACGGCCCGGGTCGAGGCCCTGGTGCCCGAGGGCGCCGAGCCCGCCCCGCGCGACGCGGCGGGCAATGCCTGATCCGGCGATGGCCGCCGGCGGGCCTGATCCGGCGATGGCCGCCGGCGGGGTTGTGATCGCCGATTTCCCCGAGCGCGTGCGCACCGCCGTTTGCGGCATCGTCATTGCGGACAGCACCAACACCAAGATTCTGCGCGAAGGCGATTATCCGCCCGTGTTCTACTTTCCGCCCGAGGACGTGCGCCTGAGCGAATTCCTGACCGCGACGGCAACGCGCACGACCTGCCCGAAAAAGGGCGAGGCCAGCTACTGGACCTTCCATCTCGGCGACACGCAAGAAACCGACCTGGCCTGGGCCTATCCGGACCCGATCCCGGCCTGCGCCGCCATCAAGGATCACATCGCCTTCTACTGGGGGCGCATGGACGTGTGGTTCGTCGGCGACAAACCCGTATCGGCGCCCCCCGCATGAGCGCTTCCGCCAAGAAGGCGCCCCGCCTGGGCCGCCGCCTGCTGGTCGGGCCGACCTTGGGGTGGAAGCCCTATGCGCTGCTGACCCTGTTCTGCTGCATCTTGTTCCTGCCGGGCATCGCCAGCCTGCCGCCGCTTGACCGGGACGAAGCCCGCTTCGCCCAGGCCACGGCGCAAATGCTGGAAACCCAGGATTTCGTCGACATCCGTTTTCAGGACCAGCCGCGCCACAAGAAGCCCGCCGGCATCCATTGGCTGCAGGCGGCCAGCGTCACCCTGCTGTCCGACGTGGCGGCCCGGGAGATCTGGGCTTACCGCGTGCCATCCGTGATCGGGGCCTGGGCGGCGGTGCTGCTGACATTTGCGTTGGGGTCTCTGCTGTTCGACCGGCGCGCGGCGTTCACGGCCGCCGCCATGCTGGCGGCCTCGACCCTTCTGATCCTGGAAGCCCACCAGGCCAAGACCGACGCGGTGCTTCTGGCCTGCGTCCTGGCCCTGATGCTGCCGCTGGCCCGCCATTACCTGGCCGCGCGGGGGAAAATGGGGGCGGCCGGGTTCGGCTGGTCGCTGCTGTTCTGGCTGGCCCTGGCTACCGGCATTCTCATCAAAGGGCCGATCGCCCCCCTGATCGCCGTCCTGACCTTGGGCGCCCTCGCCATCGCCGACCGCGATGCCGCATGGATCAAGGGTCTGGGCTGGCTGTGGGGTCTGCCGCTGATGCTGGCCCTCGCTCTGCCCTGGTTCCTGATGGTCGGCGGCGGCGATGACGGCGGCGACGGTTTCGTCATGACGGCGATCACCACGGACCTGATCCCCAAGCTTCTGGGCGGCCAGGAAAGCCATGGCGCGCCGCCGGGATACTATGTTCTGACCATGCTGTTGTTCTTCTGGCCGGGGGTGTTTCTGGCTTGGCCGGCGGTTTATCGCGCCTGGCGGGAACGCACCGATCCGGCGCTGCGGTTCTGCCTGGCCTGGCTGATCCCGGCCTGGATCCTGATGGAAATCATCCCGACCAAGTTGCCCCATTACGTATTGCCGCTCTACCCGGCCCTGGCCCTGGTCTGCGCGCGCTCGGCCATCGCCATCCTTGATGGGGCCGCCCCCTGGTACGACAAGCGGGCTCTGTGGCTGACCGGCGGGCTCTGGGCCCTGGTCGGCCTGATCCTGGGCGGGGCCGCCGCCTATCTGCCCCTTCATTTCGGGTTCGATTCCAACTGGCACACCTGGTTCTTCATCCTGTTCGCACTCTATCTTCTGGCCACCACGGCGGCGGCCATGAAACACCATGTCATCACCGAGGCCCTGGAGAATTCCCTGATTTCCGGGGGCATTCTGACCGCCATGGTGGTCTGGCTGATGGTGTCGAACTTCAGCCCCATGTGGGTCGCCGAACGGGCGGCGCAGGCCGTGGCCGGGGAATTCAAGGATGGCCCGCCCCCCGTGACCGCCGTTGCCGGATTTTCCGAGCCCTCCCTGGTATTTCTTTCCGGAACAGGAACGATTTTGACCTCGGGCGGCGGGGCGGCTCAACACCTGTTGAACGAATCTCACGCCGCCGCCATCGTCGAGGGCCGGGAAATGCCCGCCTTCACCCAGGCGCTCGGCGGGCGGGCGGCGGATGTACGCGAAGCCGCCCAGTTGTCCGGCATCAATTATTCCAAGGGCAAGCCCGTGACCTTGCATGTCTTTGTGCGGAAGCCCCCAGCCAAATGACGAACACGGCCGCGAAACCCCTTAACTGGGGCCTGATCATCGGCGGGTTCCTCGCCGCCGCCGCCATCTCGGCCCTGTGCATGGCTTTTGTCGACGAAGCCGCCGCGCGGTTCTTCCGCGACGCCTTCGATGCCGGTCAGCGGCGGTTTTTCGGCCATACGGTGGGGGCCTTGGGCAAACCGGAAATCTATTTCGCGGCCGCCGCCCTGACCGCCGCCGCCTGCTGGGTCCTGCGCCGCCGCGTGGCCGAGGGCAGCGAGCGCCTGCGCTGTGCCATGCATGCGGCCCTGTTTGTGATTTTTTCCATCGCCGCGGCCGGGGTGCTGGTCAACCTGCTGAAGTTCGTGATCGGGCGCATGCGGCCCCGTGAACTGCTGGAAAACGGCCTGTACGGCTTCATCCCCTTCAACACGGATTTCGGCATGAACTCCTACCCGTCCGGCCATTCCCAGATGGTGTGGTCGCTCGCCGTATCCCTGTTCCTGATCTTTCCCCGCCTGTGGCCGGTGCTGTTCACCTTCGCCGCCGCCGTCGCCGCCAGCCGGTTTCTGGCCAGCGTCCACTTCGTGTCCGACGTGGTGATGGGCAGCTATATCGGCGCCGTGGTGCCGTTGCTGCTGAAACATTACTTTTATGATCGGCGCGGCATTCCCCTTCGCCCCTAGGCTTCCCCACCCCTTCAGACTGTCTTAACCGGTTGCGCCCTAAAATCCGGGGCTTATCGGGGATTGTACAAACTGGGGGTCCATGACCGTGTTGCGCCTGATCCGCACCCTATTCACCGCGGGCCTTGTTTGGGGGCTTGTCGTGCTGCCCGCCCATGCGGCGGAGCCGGCGCCGGGCCTTGAGGTGCGCACCGGTCTGCACAAGGATTTCACCCGCCTGGTGCTGGAAACCCGGGCACCCGTGCCCTACAAATTCGCCTTTCCCGGCAAGGACGAGATCGTCGTCACGGTCACGGGTGCCGCCCTGTCCGAAGCGGCCGACAAGCCCGCGGCCCAAGGCATCATTCGCGCCATCGAGATCGAACGTGACGCCCGCGGCAGCCGCCTGATCATCAAGACCCGCCATCCCGCCGACATCCGCCGTCAGTTCACCCTGCTGCCCAAGGGCGGCCAGGGGGCGCGCATCGTCATCGACCTTGCCGCCGCCGCGCCGTCCCAACCACCTGCCCCGGCACATCCCCGGGTTCTGCTGCCCGCACCCCATACCACCATCACCGTGGCGCCCGCATCCACCCGTCCGGCACCACATGCCCGGGCCCTGCCGGCCAGGCCCAAGACGCCACGCCCGACGCAGCCCTTCGAGGTCGCCGCCGCCGGTGGCGGCGAAATGCTGTTCGACGGCGGCCCGGCCGAAGCCCTGGCGCAGCCGGTCGAACTGGCCCGGCATCCCCTGACCCCGCAAGAATTGGCGCCACAGGAACTCGCCCAGGCCGGCGGAATCTCCGTCAACGATTGGCTGATGCGCGAGGGCGGCAACCCGAACCTGCGCCCCATTCCCCCCGCACCCGCGCCGGCCAGCGCCGTCAACCCGCCCGCCCCCCCGGCCTACCCGGCAACGCCGGTCTATCAGGCACCGATCCCCGCCGCCTACCCGGCGCCGCCCGCCGCCCAAACCAATCCGTCCCATCCCGGCTACCGCGCAGCGCCGCAACCGACGCCCACCTGGGCGCCCCCGCCCCGCGGTCAAGCAGCCGCCCCCCCGGGCGGAGACAGCGATCCCGCCGCCCGTTATGCCAGCCAAAAGCAATCCGTCCCCGTCGAAGACCAGACCTCCGTCCGGCCACAACGGTTCTACACCGGCATCGGCCTGGGCCTGGGCGCGTTCGAATACGAGAGCGACAATCCGAACACGACCCTTAACGAAAAGCCCTTTGCCTGGAAGATCTTCGGTGGCTACCGGCCTAACGACGTCCTGGCCCTCGAAGCATCGATCGGCAGGGTCGGCGCGTTCGACGAAGTCTTTGCCAGCGGCGCTTCGGCAGAAAGCCAATTTCATGCCGTGACCGCAAGCGCGCTGATGTCGCTGCCCCTGAACGCGGCGGTCAAACCGTTCGCCCGCGCCGGCGTCAGCCTATGGTGGGAGGATGCGGACGAGTCCGCAGGGGCCGTCCGCCAGGAAGAAACGGGAACCGGCATCGTGCTCGGCCTGGGCGCGGACTACCGGTTTTCCGACCGCATGGCCCTGCGCGGGGAATGGGAGCTCTACATCCTGTCCGATACGGCCTACGCCAACGTGTTTTCGGCCAACGTGCTGTATAATTTCTAATCCCGCCGGTCGGTGATTTTTGCCGGCCCGCGTATTGCGGCGGCAGGCGAAATCCCTATACTGCGCCGTCTTTCCGCCGGGCCGCTTGCCGCCCGCGCCGCATCAGGGAACCCGCCATGACCAAAGACGTGAAAAAAGTCGTGCTCGCCTATTCCGGCGGCCTGGATACCTCGGTCATTCTGCGCTGGCTGCAGGACGCCTACGGGGCCGAGGTCGTGACCTTCACCGCCGACCTGGGCCAGGGCGGCGAGCTTGAGCCCGCGCGCAAGAAGGCCGAGATGCTGGGCATCAAGCAGATCTTCGTCGAGGACCTGCGCGAGGAATTCGTGCGCGATTACGTGTTCCCCATGTTCCGGGGGGCGGCGCTGTACGAGGGCACCTACCTGCTGGGCACCTCCATCGCGCGGCCGCTGATCGCCAAGCGGCAGATCGAGATCGCCGCCGAAACGGGCGCCGACGCCGTGTCCCACGGCGCCACCGGCAAGGGTAACGACCAGGTGCGGTTCGAATTGGGCTATTACGCGCTGAACCCCGGCATCCGCGTGATCGCGCCGTGGCGGGAATGGGACCTGACCTCGCGCACGCGGCTGATCGAATACGCGGAAAAGCACCAGATCCCAATCCCCAAGGACAAGCGCGGCGAGGCCCCTTATTCCCAGGACGCCAACCTTCTGCACATTTCCTCGGAAGGCAAGGTGCTGGAAGATCCCTGGATCGAGGCCGACGACAGCATCTACACCCGCGTCGTCGCCCCCTGGGACGCGCCCGATAAGGTCACGGAAATCACCATCGATTTCGAGCGCGGCGACGCCGTCGCCGTGAACGGCGAGAAGATGTCGCCCGCCACCCTGCTGACCAAGCTCAACGAATTGGGCGGGGCCAACGGCATCGGCATCCTGGACATCGTGGAAAACCGCTTCGTCGGCATGAAGTCGCGCGGCGTCTACGAGACACCCGGCGGCACCGTGCTGTTCGCCGCGCGCCGCGCCATGGAAAGCATCACGCTCGACCGTGGCGCCATGCACCAGCGCGATGAGCTGATGCCGCGCTATGCGGAACTGATCTACAACGGCTTCTGGTTCGCGCCCGAGCGCGAGATGCTGCAGGCCGCCATCGACAAGGCGGCGGAGCGCGTGACCGGCACGGTGCGCCTCAAGCTGTACAAGGGCAACGTCATGGTCACCGGTCGCAAGTCGCCCAACAGCCTGTACGACGAGGCCCTGGTCACCTTCGAGGAAGACCAGGTCTACGACCAGCGCGACGCCCAGGGCTTCATCAAGTTGAACGCGCTCCGCCTGATGACGCTGAAGCGCAACGGCGGATAACGCCGACGCTCCGGCCCGCCACGGATGCCGCATACGCATAAAAAGACGCCCCGGCCATTCCTGGCCGGGGCGTTTCGTTTTGCCTTGGCCGGTGGTCTTACGTCACCTTGCACCAAACCACGCGTTTCGACGTGATCATGTCGTCGTAGCTGCCGCGCGTGGCCGCCAGCAGCGCCGAATTCATATGCGCGTCGACCGCCGCCGTATCGGTATAGAGCTCGTACAGAAAGACGCTGTCGCTGGCTTCCGTGGGGTCGAGCACGTCGAACTGCTCACACCCCGGCTCCGAGTCCAGGGTCATCCTGGCGTGGGACCGCATGAGGGCGAGGAAATCATCCCGCCGCGCTGGCTTGACGCCGAATTCCACCATCAGGGCGATCTTGCCGCTCATGTTCTTTGTCTCCGGTCCGAAAGGGGATCAGGCGGGCACGCCGCCGAGCGTCGAAATACGGTGCAGGGTGCGCACCTTGTCCGGCGGCAGGTTCTTGGTCGTCGCCCGGTGCATGACGCAGCGGTTATCCCACAGCACGATGGTGCCGGCGTCCTTCCATTTGAACTGGAAATGGAATTCCGGTTGCGTCATGTGGTCGAACAGCTCGTCCAGCAGATCGGCGCTTTCGATGGCGTCCATGCCGACGATGCCCTTGACCCCGGCGGACGCCCCCGGGAACACGAACAGGCCCTTGCGCCCGGTTTCCGGATGGGTCCGCACGATGGGGCGGACGACCGGCGGGGTCGTTTCCATTTCTTCCGGGGTCAGGAAATTCCAGCGCGATTCCGGATCGCCCCGGTTGGTGCACCAGCGGTACTGCGACACGTACTGCCGCCCGTCGATACGTGCCTTGGTCTTGTCCGGCAGAGCGTCATAGATCGCTTCCATGTCGCCGAAGAAGGTATCGCCGCCTTCGTCGGGGATTTCGATGGAGAACAGGATCGTCGCGTCGGCCGCGCGCTCCATGTAGGAGCGGTCCGAATGCCAGAACGATCCCGCGTCCTTGACGCCCAGCGGCTTGCCCAGGCGGGTCGAATTGGACAGCACCATGACCTTGGGGAAATCGGGGTGCAGGAAGTTCTTCACCGGATGTTCCACGGTCTCGCCGAACAGCTGGCCGAAGGCGTCGAACTGGGCGACGGACATGTCCTGTCCCTCGATGACCAGCACCTTGTGGTCGAGATAGGCCTGATGCAGATCGGCGGCCTGGGCGTTGGTGAGATTTCCGGCGTCGATCCCGGAAACCCGGGCGGCGAAACTGCCCCCGAGCCGTTCAACGGTCATGTTCATGGTGGATGCGTCCCTAGTTTTTCTACGTCGTTTTCCGGCCCGTTTGCATTCCGGGTCCTTGACGCTATTGTACGCCGCCGCCGAAACGCGGCAAACGATCAAATCTATCGAGGTGTTTGAGGAAATCTCCGCCCATGGCGCATCCCATTCCGCCCCTCAACGCGCTGCGCGCCTTCGAGGTCACGGCCCGTCTCGGCACCCTGGCGCGGGCGGCGGACGAGCTTTGCGTGACGCCCTCGGCGGTCGGCCATCAGGTCAAGAACCTGGAAGACTGGCTCGGCATTCGCCTGTTCCAGGTCGAGGGCGGCGCGCGCCGCCTGACCTTCGAGGGCGAGCGCCTGGCCCAGCAGTTGGGCGACGCCTTCGGCCAGATCAACCTGGCTTGCCGCGCCCTGTCACGCAACCAGGCGTCGACGGAACTGCACATCCATGTCACCCCGACCTTCGCGATCCGTTGGCTGGTGCCGCGGCTGGGCCGATTTCAGGCCCTGCATCCCGGCATTTCCGTGCATATCGCGACCAGTGCCCGGCCCCTCGATTTCGGGCGCGACGACGTCTACGCGGCGATCCAGTTCGGCGCCGGCGCCTGGCCCGGCATGACGGCGGACCTTCTGTTCATGGAGGACGTGTTCCCCGTGTGCCATCCGCGCCTGCTGGTGGGCGACCGGCCGCTCGCCGATCCCCGCGACTTGGCCCGCCACACCCTGCTGCACACCTATCACCGGCGCGGCGACTGGGCGCGCTGGCTGACGGCGGCGGGGGTGCCGGCATCGGCCGTCGATCCCGATCAGGGTCAGACGTTCGATCTGACGACCATGGCATTGGACGCCGCCGAGGCGGGCATGGGCATCGCCATCACCCGCGAAGCCCAGGTGCGCGACGCGTTGGAATCCGGGCGCCTGGCCGCCCCGTTCCGGCGCGACCTTTTGCGCGGGGAAGGATGCTATTTCGTGTCCCGCAAGGCGCGCCGCGACGAAGCGCCGGTGAAGGCATTCCGCGACTGGCTGCTGGCCGAGGCCGCCGCCGGCCGCTGACTATCCTTTCCGCGTACCCAGCCAATAGGCGTAGAGCGCCGCCGGCACCAGGGTCAGGTCAAGCCCGCCGCGCCGCGCCGGACCGCCCCGGTCCCGGGTCAACAGCGTCATGCGCGCGTCCGGATTGGTGCGGACGGCGAAATTGACCATGGTGTCCGGGCCGTTGTCCGAGGCCGTGACGGCCCCCGACCAGTCGAACTGGAACAATTGGTCCGGCCTTCCGTCCGGCTTGTCGAGCAGGACCAGATCGACCATGCCGCCCTTCCAACTGGCATAGGCCAGACGGTCGGCCAGGCCCGTGGCAAAGCATTGCGAAACGACCGCTGTTTCCACCAGCCGGGCATAATCCGGGCTGTCGGGGGCAAGCGGGCCGAACAGGGCGGTGTAGAGGGTCGGCGAGGTCAGATAGACCTTGAACAGCACCTGGCGCTGGAACGGCCGGCCGTCGCGGTTGAGGCGCGGCACCCGGCGGATCAGGAACGCGCCCTCCAGGAAATCGAGATATTTGCGCAGCGTGTTCTTGGCCACGCCCGTGGCCTTGGCCAGATCCTCGATCGCCGCCTCACCGCCCGTATTGCGGGCCAGGACCGCGAATAGGCGGCCCAGTTCGCGCGGCTCGATCACGCCGGCGAAGGCGGCGAGATCCCGGTGCAGGACATCATGCAGCAGGGCGTCCCGGACCAGGGCCGGGGGGGCCTCGTCCTCGCGCTTGGCGGCGATGCCGGACGGAAAGCCGCCGAAGGAGACATAACGCGCGAATTCGTCGTTGAGGGCCACAATCCGCCCCGCGTCGAGCGGCAGCGACGATCCCGCCTCGGGCAGCACGCCGCCCGCGTCCGTGCGCCGGAACCCCATGAATTCGGCGAAGCTGAGCGGCGGCAGGATGCGGACTTCGACGGCGCCGGTCCCGCCGTCGCCGTCAATGTCGGCCCGCCCGGGGGTCAGGCGGGGAGCGCCCGAAGACAGGCCGGCGATCAGCCGCGCATTGGGCAGACGCGATTGCAGGGCCGCCAACTGCCCGACCCCGTCGGCGACGTAATCCAGATCATCCAGGAACAGGAACACCTTTTCGTCGCGGCCGTAGGCGAAACGGTCGAGCACCCGGTCGGCCAGCGCCGCCAGATCCTCGCCGGAAAACACCGGCGCGCCCAAGGACAGATAGGCGATGCGCATGGGCGACACCCCGGCGCGGACCACGGCGGCCAGGGCCTGGCGCAGAACGATGGTTTTGCCGGCCCCCGGCGGGCCGGCGGCGATCAGCGGCACGTCGAGCCCGGCATCAAGGGCCCGGGCCGCGAAATCACGGGCAAACCCCCGCTGCGGCGGGTGGCGGAAGCGCACCCGCGTGCCCGAGCGGAAAGCCCACCAGGGATTGTCGAATTCCAGGCGGCGCAGAATGTCCGATGCGGCGATGTGTTCCAAGGGATCCCCGTCCCGTTCCCCGGCGCATCCGCAAAACAAGCTCAAGCGGATATGCTTATCGACCAAGCATCGCGCCCTCGATGCCCGACGTCAAGGCCCGACCCGGCGCGGGGCCGGGACGCAAGGGCCGGAGATCAGGCCAGGGCCTTGGCCACAACGCGCCGGAGGTCCGGCAACAGGTCCGATTCGAACCAGGGATTCTTTTTCATCCAATGAGTGGTGCGCCAACTGGGATGGGGGGTCGGCAGATAATCCGGCAGGAAATCCCGCCAGCGGGCGACCGTTTCCGTCATGGTCGCGGGGGCGCGGCTGCCCAGGTGGTATTTCTGAGCGTAGGTGCCGATCAGCAGGGTGAGTTTCACCTCGGGCAGCAGGGCGCGCAGGGCTGCGTGCCATTGCGGCGCGCATTCCGGGCGCGGCGGATTGTCGCCGCCCTTGGGGGCCCGCCCCGGATAACAGAACCCCATGGGCATGATGGCGATGCGGGATTCGTCATAAAACACGTCGGGTTCGACGGCCAGCCAGTCGCGCAGCCGTTCCCCGGATTTATCGTCCCAGGGCACGCCCGAGGCATGGACCTTGGTGCCCGGCGCCTGGCCGATCAGCAGCACCCGCGCCGAGGGCGCCATGCGCACCACGGGCCGGGGGCCCAGCGGCAGATGGTCCGCGCAGGTGGTGCAGGCGCGGGCGCGCTTTAACACCGTTTCCAGATTTTCCGATCCCATGGCGGCCCTCCCGCACCGTTGCGGCGGATAAATGTCATTGCGATCCGGGGCGTCACGCATGATCTGAAAAAAGGCGGGAACATTTTCGCCGCCGGCCGCGTCCAATGACCAGACATCGTTAACCGCCTGAGGACGAAATTCAATGCACAGCGCCAAGAAGCCCGTTCACAAAGACGTCACGATGACGGCGGCCGTCATCGACCAGGCCCGCACCGGCGACCACACGGCGTTCGAGGCCATCATGCGCGCCCATAACCGGCTGCTGTACCGCTTTGTCCGCAATCTGGTGCCCGGCGACGCGGACGCCGAAGACGTCATTCAGGAAACCTACATCAAGGCGTTCCGGGCGATCGACCGGTTCGACGGGCGGGCCCGGCTGTCGACCTGGCTGGTCAAGATCGCCCTCCACGAAGTTTACAACCGCGGCAGGAAAACCCGCATGACCGAACAATTGGATACGATGGAAAACGTGATTTCCATGGCCGCCCACCTGCGTCCGTCGGGCGGGCTGGTGGCCCAGGCCACCACGCCGGAACAGGACGCGGCGCGGGATCAGATCCGCCGCTATCTCGAAGTCGCCATCGCCCGGTTGCCGGAAGACTTCCGGGCGGTCTTCGTCCTGCGCGGGATCGAGGAATTTTCCGTCGATGAAACGGCCGACATGCTGGACATTCCGCCATCGACGGTTCGCACCCGGTTCCACCGGGCCCGGGCGCGGCTGCGCGATCTGCTCGACCGGGATGCCGGCAGCGCCCTGCAGGACGTCCATCCCTTCGCCGGCGCGCGCTGCGACCGCATCGTCAACGGGGTTCTCGACCGCCTGACGCCCTCACCCGACTGACCCCTCACAAACTTTCCTGAGATCCAGGCGCCCCCTCGGGCGTCAACGCCACCCCTTTGCCCAGGTTCCATCACCCCCCAACCAAACCAAAAGGAGACCACCATGACCGATACCCAACCCGACTTTCAGGCCCCGGACCTTCCGGCTGAAGACAACGGCCTGATCCTGCCCCGCCGCAGCTTTCTGCGCGGCGCCGGCACCCTGACCCTGTCGGCCGCCGCCGTCGCCATGCTTGCCGGCTGCGAAAGTGCTGCTGCCGGCAGCAGCGCCAGCGCCGCCGACGTCTCGATCCTGAACACGGCCCTCGGGGCCGAGCTGGAAGCCATCGCCGCCTATCAGGTGGGGGCCGAAAGCGGCTTGCTGCGGAAGCCGGTTCTGGACCTTGCCGTGCAGTTCCAGGGCCACCACAAGGAACACGCGGATCTTCTGGCCAAGACCGTGCGCTCGCTCGGCGGGAGGCCCGTGGATGCGAAAAAGACCTATGACTTCCCGGTCGACCAGTTGAAGTCCCAGAACGACGTGCTGGGCTTCGCCGCCGGCCTGGAAAAGGGCGCGGTCAGCGCCTATCTGGGCGCCGTGCCCTTGTTCCAGAACCGCGATCTGGCCAAGGCGGCGGCAAGCATCCTCGGTGACGAGGCCATGCATTGGGCGGTATTGCGCAACGCCCTGGGCCAGAACCCCGTTCCCGTGGCCTTCGTGTCGTAATGCCCGCGCGCCGCACCCCCTTCGGCGCAGCCGGCGGCGGCCCCCGAAAGGGGGCCGCCCTTCGCCGGGCCTGGGCCGGGCCGCTGGCGGCGGCCGCAATCATCGCCGCGGTCCCGGCACAGGCCGCCGCTGCCCCGGACCCCGCCCACGGCAAACAGATTTACGACCGCTGTCTGGCCTGTCATGCCGTCGCCCATGACCGGGTCGGCCCGCGCCATTGCGGGCTCAAGGGCCGGCAAGCCGGAAGCATGCCCGGGTTCGAATATTCCGATGCCATGCGGGCCACGGGGTTCACCTGGAACAGGCAGACCCTCGACCGGTTTCTGACCGACCCGTTGGGAGTCGTGCCCGGCACCACCATGACCTACGACGGCATCAAGGACGCGCGGGAGCGCCGCGACCTTGTCGCCTATCTGCTGTCCCTGCCGCCCTGCGGCGGCCGATAAGACGGCGACCGACGACAAGCAGCAGCCGCTTTCTGTTACAAGTTGCCATGGAATGGTCGCAATGCCGCCCTGATGTCGTCCCCCTTGCGGGGCATTCAGGGCGGCATCATTGAAAGGGTGGCCCCAAGGGGCAATGCCGATAAGGCCTTGCAACGCCCCGGGGCTGACCACATCTTGGCCACACGGCCGCACCGGCAACGAAAAGTGATGAACATGACCGCATGCCTGCAGCGCCTGACCCCGGCGCGTTGGACCGCCACGGCGGGCCTTGCCGCCGTCCTTCTGGCCGGCGCCGGGATCGTCTTCGACATGACCGACCGCGACCTGCGGCAGGAAGCCATGGGCAAGACCCGCGCCGTGGCTGCCCTGGCCCATGATCCCCTGCATGCCGTGTCCCTGGACAAGGTCCGCCGGACCGGCGTGGTGCCACCCGTATTCGCGGCCCGCATCGTGACCGACCTGGACGCACTCGACCTTGAGGCCAAGAAACAGGCCTTCCTCAAGATCGCCCTGCCCCTGGTCGCCCGCGAAAACGCCCGCATCCGAGGCGAGCGCCGCCACGCCGCCGGCTCGGCCAAGGACGTGCCCGAATACATCTGGGAAAAATACCAGGTAACGCCCGGCGACATTGCCACCCTGCGCCGGCGGATCGACGTCATCCCCGCCTCCATGGTGTTGGCCCAGGCGGCGCTGGAAAGCGGCTGGGGCACCTCGCGGTTCGCGCGCGACGCCAACAACCTGTTCGGCATCCGCACCTACAACCCGGACACCCCGGGGCTGGAGCCGGAAAAGGCCGACGGCTTCAAGGTCGTCAAGTATCCCGACCTGAGCGAGGGCATGGGCCATTACATGCTGAACCTGAACACCCATCCGGCCTATCTGGAATTCCGCCAGGCGCGCCTTGAGATGCGCGCCCAGGGCCGCGACCCGGACGCGCGGCACCTGGCGACGCGCCTGACCCAATATTCGGAAATCCCCAAGACCTACAGCAAGCTGCTGCACCAGATCATCGACGCGGAAAAGCTGGAGGATTTCGACGGCGTGCGTCTGGTCAACGAAGGCTAGCCCGCGCCCCGGCGGCGGCGAGCCCCCCTGACAACAGATCATCGACGAAGGCCGGCACGATTTCCGACGCGGGGCCGTAGCGGGCGTGTTCGAACAGGGTCGCACCCTCGCTCGGCTCCAGGTTCAGTTCCACCGTCGGAACCCCGCCCCGCATGCGCACGTGCTGCACGAACCCCGCCGCCGGATAGACGTTGCCCGACGTGCCGATGGACAGAAACAGGGCGCAGCCCGTCAAGGCATCCTCGATCTCGTCCAGGCCAAGCGGCATTTCCCCGAACCACACCACATGCGGGCGCAGGGTGCCGAGGGACCCGCAGGCCGGACAGGCATGGTCCAAGGTGATGTCGGCCCGCCACGGATGCACCCCGGCGCAGGCCGTGCAGCGCGCCTTCAGCAATTCGCCATGCATGTGGATCAAGTTTTTCGATCCGGCGCGTTCGTGCAGGTCGTCGATGTTCTGGGTCACGATCAGAACCTCGCCCGGCCATTCGGCCTCCAGCCGGGCCAGCGCGACATGCGCCGGGTTGGGCCGCACATCGTCGGCCACGGCCCCCCGGCGTCGGGCGTTGTAGAAACCCAGCACCCGTTCCGGATCGCGGGCATAGGCTTCGGGCGTGGCCACGTCCTCGATCCGGTAACGCGCCCAGATGCCGTCCGCATCGCGGAAGGTCGCAAGCCCCGATTCCTTGGATATGCCGGCGCCGGTCAGAATGACGATGGATGGCTGATCGTTCGTCGCCCCCGCATCCGCCATGGTTGTCGCCCTTCCCCGCCGCGCGCTAAGCTGCGCCGTCTGATTTCACCGCCGCACTATTTAAGAGAGAGGGCCGCACCTTGGTCAACGTTCTGTTCGTCTGCCTTGGCAACATCTGCCGATCGCCTACGGCCGAGGGCGTGTTCCGCGACTTGGTCCGCCGCGAAGGCCTGGACGCCGTCATCAAAACCGATTCCGCCGGCACCAGCGGCTGGCATATCGGCGCGCCGCCGGACGGCCGCGCCCGGGAAGCCGCCCGCCGCCGCGGCATCGACCTGTCGGATTTGCGCGGCCGCCAGACCCGGGCCGAGGATTTCAACGATTTCGACTATCTGCTCGCCATGGACCGGCGCAATCACGCCGCACTCGCCCAACTGGCGCCCCAGGGCCGGGAAGACCGCCTGCACATGTTCCTGTCGTTCGCCCCTCAGCTCAGCCTGACGGAAGTGCCCGATCCCTATTACGGCGCCGGCGACGGGTTCGAGCAGGTGCTGGATATGATCGAGGCCGCGTCCCGGGGCCTGCTCGACCACATCCGCGCAACCGACTTGGCGCGCTGACCCGGCGCCGGCAAGCCCCTCCCCTTTACAAACAACGCCTGCTGCCCGTACACCTGCGGCCCCTTAATCCCTTCGGCGAGTAATCCATGCTTTTGATCTTCGACTGCGACGGCGTGCTGGTGGACAGCGAGATGATCGCGTCGCGCGTATTGGCCGGCCAACTGTCGGCCCTGGGCTATCCCATTACCGCCAAGCAGTGCCGTGAACGCTTCACCGGCAAATGGATGACCGATGTCGTCAACCTGGTGCGCGGCGAAGGCGTCGAGGTGCCGGATGATTTCATCGAGACCCTGAAGGTCAAGGACCGGGAAGCCTTCCAGCGTGAGTTGAAACCCATGGCCGGGGTTTTGGAGATGGTGCGGGAATTGACCCATGACCGCTGCGTCGCCTCGTCGGGCCCGATCGTGAAGATCGAGACGACCCTGGGCGTCACCGGCCTGCTGCCGTTCTTCAAACCGCATTTGTTTTCCGCCGGCATGGTCAAACGGGGCAAGCCGGCGCCGGACCTGTTCCTGCACGCCGCCAACGCCATGGACCGGGCGCCGGAAGATTGTCTGGTGATCGAGGATTCCACCGCCGGGGTGACCGGGGCGCGGCGCGCGGGCATGCGGGTGCTCGGCTTCGCAGGGGCCTCCCACGCCAGGGAGGTTGCGAATTACGGCGAGACCCTGATGGCGGCCGGGGCCGAGATCGTGTTCGACGACATGACGCGCCTGCCCGATCTGATCAAAAGCCCCTAGGCGTCGCTGTCCGCGTAGTCGGCGGCCAGATCCTCGAAATCGCCGTAGTCGGCGTAATCGAAGGTGCCGAGCGGATAGCGGCAGACCGGCGTGTAATGCGCCCCTTCGCCGCCCAGCGTGCTTTCGAACAGCACGAAGCGTTCCACCGTGAAGGGTCGGGTCGTGAACCCGGCGTGGTCTTCGAGGAACCGCTGCGCGGCAACCTCCGGCGTACCCTTGAGCCGGGCCAGGGTGACGTGCGGTTTGAACTTGCGCTGTTCCACGGCGAAGCCGGCGCGGACCGCCGCGCGTTCCACCTTGTCATGAAGATGGACAAGCGCGCCCGAGGATTCGAGCCCGGCCCAGATCGCCCGAAGCCGCCCGCGCGAGGCGAAACTGCCGACCCCGTGGAACGCCAGATCGAAGGCCGGTACGTCGATGTCGGCCAGGGCGTCGTCCAGATCGGCCGCCTGATGGCGGTCGGCCTCGCCGATGAAACGCAGCGTGATATGGAAATTCTCCGGGGGAACCCAGCGCGCCCCGTTGATGCCGGCGCGCAGCAGGCCAAGGGTGAGACGAAGGTCTTCGGGTAGGTCCAATCCGACGAAAAGGCGCATGACGCGGCCTCCCTGGCTGTTGGCTTCCCGGAACAGACGACACCGTTCCCTTGCCTTCGCTTCTATGGCGTCGGTTTGGGGATGTCCAGACGTATACAGCAAGGTGCCAAGGAAGCCGCCCGGACGACGCCGCTTTCCAGGCCCCGAGGGTCGAAAGCAAATGCGGCACCATCATGGCGCGGTTGGGGGATGGCGGAAAAAACCGGGGGCGAAATGGTCCCGATTCGCGGGATCGGCGGCGGATTCTAGAGGAACAGCGCCAGCACGCCCGTATAACCGTACAGCCTAGCGTTTGAAATCTCGCCGTTGCCATAGAACCCGATCAGAGGGATATCGCCCAGACGCTCCATGATCAGGGCCATTTCCTTGCCGGGCGCCCCGAACATGCCGGGGCCGCGCGCGACGCAGGAAAAATACAGCCCGCCCCGGGGCGGCGACGGCAGGCGCGCCTTCAGTCCGTTGACCATGTCGGCCAGATCCTGTTCGGCGGAAATCGGGTCGCGGCGCACGAACATGATGCGGTCGCCGGCCTCGACCGCGCCGCCGACGGCGACCCAGCCGCGGTCCACGTCGATGCCCAGCAGCGAGCGCACCAGATAATCCCGGGTGTCGGAGCCCGGCACGGGGAAGGCGGCATGGATGTATCCGGCGACCCGTTCCAGATTGCGCGCCAGAAGCTCGCCGATGTCGGCCTTCATGACGTCGAGTGCGCGCTTGCCGTCGATCGACATGATGATGTTGTCCTCGGCCTCGGTCACTTGGCGCGGTTCGCCCACGGGTGTGCAGCCCTGGCTGAGCCCGGTCGCGACCTGGACCTGGGGCCCGAACAGCACACCCGAGACCCCGCCCTTGGCGATCGTGCCCGCGATCTGCGGGCCGCTGCCGCGCGACGCCGTCAGCCCGCCGACCAGGAACGACGACAGGCCGCTCGCGGTTTCCTCCAAAAGCTCGGGCAGGTGGTGGTTGTAAGGATCGCCGTGAACCACGGCGAACGGCGCGGCACCATCGTCGACCCAGCCGCGCAGCCCCGCCGGCATGTCGCCGAGCCCGCCGCGCAGGACCGGAAACACCCGGAACGAATCCGCGGGAAAGGCGCCCAGCAGCACCGCCGCCGCCGGCGCGTCATGATATTCCTGGGCCCCCGCGCAGATGCCCATGCCGACGGTGCCGACCCAGTCCTCGACGCCCGAGGTCTGACGCAGGAAGGTGAGGATCGACGTCAGATCGTCGGCCAGCGCGTCGGTGACATAGAGAAAGCCCAGGTTGGCGCCCTCGGGGATGGGGTCGAGCTGACGGGCGCAGTCGCGCGCGACCTCGGCCCAGTCGGCCCCACCCGCATGGGCATGTTTGAAGCCGCTCACCGCGCCCCCGCTTTCGTCTTGGCCCGGGCCAGCAGGTCCAGCACATAGGGCAGAATACGGTCGACGACGGCCCGCACCCCCTTGGGATTGGGATGAATGCCGTCGTCCTGGTTCAGGTCCGGTTTGGCCGCGACGCCGGCCAGAAAGAAGGGATAGAACAGAACGTCGTGCTTTTCCGCCAAGCGCGGAAAGACGGCGTTGAAATCATCCGCGTAGTCGCGGCCCAGGTTGGGCGGGGCCAACATGCCGGTCAGCAGCACGGGCAGGCCGGCCCGGCGGATATCGGCAATGATGGCGTCCAGATTGTCGAAGGTTGCCTTGGGATCAAGGCCGCGCAGGCCGTCGTTGGCGCCCAGTTCGACAACCACCGCATCGGGCTTGTCGCCGAGCGCCCAGCCGATCCGTGCCCGCCCGCCGGCCGTGGTGTCGCCGGACACGCCCGCGTTCAGGACCACGACGTCGCGCCCGGCATCCTTCAGCGCCGCCTGCAGCTGCGCCGTGAATCCGTCTTCCGCCGTCAGCCCGTAGCCCGCGGTCAGGCTGTCGCCCAGGACGAGCAGACGCAGCGGTGGGGCCGCGCCCGCGGCCGGGGCAAACCACAGCAACGCCAACAGAAAGACAGCCGCCGCGTTGACATTCGCGGCCTTACGCACATATCCCATGATAGACAAACGGCGGCGGAACGATTGCATGGATGCTCATCCGAATGGAAAGACCGGCCCGGCGACGCCCGCGGTACGGACGCGCGACCTGCGCCTTACCCTGGAGAGCGAAGCCGGTAAGGTCAATATCCTTAAAGGCATCGACCTGACCGTCGGGGCGGGCGAAACCCTGGGCATTGTCGGCCCCTCCGGATCAGGCAAGACGTCGCTGTTGATGGTTCTGGGCGGCCTGGAACAGGCGACGGGCGGCGAGGTCGCCGTCGCCGGCCATGACCTGACGACCCTGAATGAGGACGGCCTGGCCCGCTTCCGCCGCGACACCCTGGGCATCGTGTTCCAGGACTTCCACCTGATCCCGACCATGACGGCGCTGGAAAACGTCGCCGTGGCCTTGGAATTCGCCGGGCGGAGCGACGCCTTCGACCGCGCGGCCGAAGAACTTGCCGCCGTCGGCCTGGGCCATCGCACCAGCCATTACCCGGGCCAACTGTCGGGCGGCGAACAGCAGCGCGTGGCCCTGGCCCGCGCCTTCGCCGGATCGCCCAAGCTGCTGTTGGCGGACGAGCCGACGGGCAATCTGGACGAACACACCAGCGACCAGATCATCGACCTGCTGTTCGGCATGCACGAACGCCTCGGCACCACCTTGCTGCTGGTCACCCACCAAAAATCCCTGGCTGAGCGCTGCGGGCGCATGCTGACCATCCGCGACGGCCTGGTCGCCGATGACCAGACCGCCCTTCGCATGGCGGGGGACTGATCCCCATGGGCGTCGCCCTTGCCTGGCGCTTGGCCTGGCGCGACCTCAAGGGCGGGCCCGGCGGGGTGTTGCGCGGGCTCGGCATTTTCCTGGCCTGTCTGGTGTTGGGCGTGACGGCGATCGCCGCCGTGAATTCCCTGTCCCGCTCCTTCGTCGCCGGGCTGGACCGCGACGGCACGAAACTGCTGGGCGGCGACGTCGACCTGCGCTTGACCCACCGCGCCGCCGACGCGGCGCAGTTGGCCTATCTCGACGCCCATGCCCGAGCCCGCGCCGACACCGTGGAAATGCGCACCATGGCGCGGCCGCTCGACCCTCAGGCCCGGCGTTCCCTGGCCGAACTGAAGGCCGTGGACGGCGCCTATCCGCTGGCCGGCACGCTGGTCACCGACCCGGCCCGGCCCCTCGGCGAGATTCTGGCAAACCGGGACGGCGCCTGGGGGGCGGCGGTGGACGGCAACCTGCTGACCCGCCTGGGGGCCAAGGTCGGCGACAGGGTGCGCGTGGGCGAGGCGGAATTCCAGATCCGCGCCGTCATCCAGAAAGAGCCCGACCGCGTCGCCAGCGTGTTTTCCTTCGGCCCCCGCTTCATGGTGTCCCTGAACGCCCTGCCGGCCACGGGGCTGGTCCAGCCGGGCAGCCAGATCCGCTATCACCACCGGGTGATGCTGCCCCCGGGCACGTCCGTCCCCGCCTTCATCGAAGGTTTGAGCGAACAATTCCCCGACGCCGGCTGGCGCATCCGCGCGGCGGACGAAGCCGCCCCCGGCGTGCGCCGCTTCGTCGAACGCCTGACCCTGTTCATGGGCTTCGTCGGGCTGACGGTGTTGTTGGTCGGCGGCATCGGCATCACCAACGCCGTCGCCGGATACCTGGACCAGCGGTCGACCACCATCGCGACCCTGAAATGCCTGGGTGCGCCCGGGCGGCTGATCTTCACGATCTACCTGATCCAGGTGCTGATCCTGGCCGCGGGGGGCGTGGCGCTGGGCCTTGTCCTGGGCGCCGTCTTGCCCTGGCTGGGGGTGACCGCTTTCGGCGGGCTGCTGCCGGTCGCGCCCGAACCCGGCATCTATCCCGCCGCCCTGGCCACGGCGGCGGCCTTCGGCATGGTGTCCGCCGTGACCTTCGCCCTTTGGCCCCTGGCCCGCGCGCGGGAAGTTCGGGCGGGTGATCTGTTCCGCGACCGGGTCGCCCCCGCCGGCCGCCGCCCCAGGGCCGTGTATCTTGTGCTTATGGCGCTGGGCGTGGCCGCGCTCGCGGCGCTGACCGTCGCCACTGCGGCGGACCGCGGGTTCGCCTATTGGTTCGTCGGCGGGGCCATTCTGTTCCTGGCCGTGCTGCGCGCCGCCGCCTGGGCCGTCGGACGCGCCGCCCGGGCCTACAAGCGCCCGCCGGGGGCGCGCCTGCGGTTGGTCGTCGCCAACCTGGGGCGGCCCGACAGCATGGTGCCCAGTGTCGTGACCTCCCTGGGCCTGGGCCTGGCCGTGCTGGTCGCCGTCGCCTTGATCGACGCCAACATGACCCGCCAGGTCAGCGAGCGCCTGCCCGAAGAGGCCCCGGCCTTCTTCTTTCTGGATATTCAACCGGACCAGGTTGCCGAATTCGATACCGCCGTGATGGGTATCAAGGGGGCCGCCCACCTGCAACGCGTCCCCTCCTTGCGCGGGCGCATCACCCATATCAACGGCACGCCTGTCGACGAAATCGAGATCGCCCCCGACAGCCAATGGGCGATCCGGGGCGACCGCGCCCTGACCTATGCCGCCGTGCAGCCCGACGCCAGCGAGATCACCGCCGGTGAGTGGTGGCCCCGGGATTACGCCGGGCCGCCGCTGATCTCGCTCGACGCCAATCTGGCCAAGGGCTTCGGCATCGGTTTGGGCGATACCCTCAGCCTCAACATCCTGGGCCGGCCGGTGACCGCCGCCGTCGCCAGCCTACGCCGCATCGACTGGCGGTCGCTGCGCTTCGATTTCGCCATCATCTTCGCGCCCGGCACCCTGGAAGGGGCGCCGCACAGCCATATCGCCGCCGTTGAAGCCCCGCCATCCGCCGAGGACACCATCGAGCGCACGGTCGCCGACCGCTTCCTCAACGTCTCCGCCATCCGCGTGCGCGAAGCCCTGGAAGCCGCCGCGCGCATCATGGAAGGCGTCAGCTGGGCCGTGCGCGGGGTCGCCGCCATCACCATCGCGGCGGGGGCCCTGGTCCTGGCCGGAACCATCGCCGCCGGCCATCGCCGCCGGGTCTATGACGCCGTGGTGTTCAAGGTGCTGGGCGCCAGGCGCGGCCGGGTGCTGGGCGGCTATCTTTTGGAATACGGCGCCCTCGGCCTGCTGACGGCGGTCATCGGGGCGGCCGTGGGCACGGCCGCGGCCTGGGGCATCGTCGTCCACCTGATGAAAAGCGACTGGGCCTTCGATCTGCCTGCCGCCGCCGTCACGGCGGCGTTCTGCCTGGCGGTGACCCTGATCATGGGACTGTTCGGGACCTGGCGGGCCATGGGCCAGAAGGCCATGCCCCACCTGCGCAACCAGTGACGGAAACGTCGGCGCCGAAATCGTACGTAAAACCTGTGTGACGCCCCCGGTAACAGTTGAATTTCCGGGATTCGCTGCCATATTAGGAACAGGGAAATTCACAGGTTTCACCGGGCAGGGCCGCATTGTCACAAGGACGGCCACCCGATTAGGGAAGTGTAAAAGGAGAACATCAATGGCTATGGGTCAGAACGATAGGTTCCGGCTGCAGACTGCGCGCATGGACCATGCGCAGGCCGCTGCCGCCGGCATCGACGTCGGCCTGCGCAGCTACATGCTGCGCGTCTACAACTACATGTGCATCGGCTTGGCGCTCACGGGTGCGGTGGCCTTCGCCGCCTCGACCTCGGGCGAACTGATGAATGCGATTCACGGCACGGCGCTGCGCTGGGTCGTCATGCTGGCGCCGCTCGGCTTCGTGTTCTTCCTGTCGGCGCGCATCCACAGCATGAAGGCCGCGACGGCGCAGACCCTGTTCTGGGTCTATGCCGGCTTGATGGGCCTGTCGCTCAGCTACATCTTCCTGGCCTTCACCGGCGAAAGCATCGTCCGGGTGTTCTTCATCACCTCGGCTGCCTTCGCGGGCCTGTCGCTCTACGGCTATACAACCAAGAAGGATCTGTCCGGCATGGGCACCTTCCTGGTCATGGGCCTGATCGGCATCCTGATCGCCTCGGTGGTCAACATCTTCCTGGCCTCGACCGGCCTGCACTTCGTGATCTCGATCCTCGGCGTGCTGATCTTCGCCGGCCTGACCGCCTACGACACGCAGCGGATCAAGGCGATCTACGCCGAAGGCGATCATTCGGAAGTGCACGAGAAGAAGGCCATCATGGGCGCTTTGACGCTCTACCTGGACTTCATCAACATGTTCATCTTCATGTTGCAGTTCTTCGGCAACCGCGAATAGCCGAACCGCATTCCCCCCTGGGGGAATCGAAAACCGCCCGGCGGCGCCAAGCCCCCGGGCGGTTTTTTTATGCGCCGTTGCAACCGGGTCAGGCCAGCCGGTCGACCGGTTCCTCGCCCTGGAAGAAGGCATCCAGATTGTCCAGCGCGCGGAAGCCCATGGCGTTGCGCGTTTCCACCGTCGCACTGCCGATATGCGGCAGGATGAACGCGTTCTTGGTGGTGAAGTAGCGCTTGTCCACGTCGGGTTCGCCCGCGAACACGTCGAGCCCGGCGGCGGCAATGCGCCCCGATTCCAAAGCCGGGATCAGGGCATCGTCGTCGATGATGTCGCCCCTGGCCGTGTTCACGATGATCGCCCCCTCGGGCATCAGGGCGATGCCGTCTTCGTTGATCAGATGGCGGGTTTCCGGAGTCGATTCGCAATGGATCGACAGGAACTGCGCGACCTTCAGCAGCGATTGCGGTGTGTCGTGGTAGACCGCGCCCTGTTCCAGGTCGGGAGCGAGGCGCGAGCGGTTGTGGTAGTGGATCGTCATGCCCATGGCCCGCGCCCGGGCCGCCGCCGCGCGGCCGATGCGGCCCATGCCGAGAATCCCCAGCACCTTGCCCTGGGCGCCGGTGCCGAGGAACTGGGTCGGCCGCCAGCCGCCGATGTTCAGCCAGTTGTCGCCGGAAATCATCTCAAACGCCTCACGCGCCCGGCGTGAGGCCGCCAGCAGCAGCAGGATGGTGATGTCGGCCACGGCCTCGGTCAGCACGTCCGGCGTGTTGGTGACGACCAGGCCCCGCGCCTTGGCCGCGTCCAGGTCGATATGCTCATAGCCCACGGAAAAGGTCGCCAGCATGCGCACGTTGGCCGGCAGGCCCTGGATGACCTCGGCCGGATATTTGGTGCGCGCGGACGTCAGGATCGCATCGACGTCGCCCGCCCGGGCGATCACGTCGTCCCCGGACCAGTTGGCGTCCTCGGAATTGACGATGCAGTCATAGTCGCGGGCGGCGCGGTCCATGACATCTTGCGGGAAGATGCGGGCGACCAGCAGGCGCGGTTTGTTGTTGGGCATGGATGGAAACTCCCCCTGTTGCGATTATGGTGGCGACGGATGCCTAGATGCAGCGCCCGCCATCGACCTCCAGGCACACGCCGGTCAGGAATTCGGCCTCATCCGAGGCCAGGAACAGGGCCGCGTTGGCGACGTCCTGGGGTGTCGACATGCGGCCGAGCGGAATGGTGGTATTGAACTGGGCGCGCAGGTCCGGGCTGTCGCCGCCCATGAAATCGGCGGTCAGGCCCGTCGCCCCCAGTACGGGGTTGATCGCACAGACGCGGATCTTGTCCGCCGCCAGTTCCCCGGCCATGGACTTGGTCAGGGTGATGACCGCCCCCTTGGATCCGTTGTACCAGGTCAGGCCCGGGCGCGGGCGCACGCCGGCGGTCGAGGCTGTATTCAGGATCACGCCGCCGCCCTGGGCCCGCATCTGCGGCACGGCATGGACGGCCGCCAGATAGATGCTCTTCACGTTGACGGCGTAGATGCGGTCGAAATCGGCCTCGCTGACGTCCAGCATGGGACCCCGCTTCTGCGCGATGCCGGCGTTGTTGACCAGGATGTCGAGGCGGCCGTGCCAGCTGACCGTTGCGTCGACCATGGCCTTGACCTGATCGCTGTTCGAAACATCGCACTGGAACGAGCGGGCCTGGATGTCCTTTGCCACCCGCTCGGCCGCCGCCCCGTCGATATCGGCGACGACGACCCGCGCCCCTTCCTCGGCGAAACGGTGGGCGATGCCCTCGCCAAAGCCTGATCCGGCGCCCGTTACCAGCGCCACCTTGTCTTTTAGTCGCATGATCTTGTCCTGAATGTCGTTGGTCCGCCGATGCCGGACGGCAGGGCGGCGCGTCTCGTCCTTGGCCGGCATGAGGCCATAACGACCGGACCGTCTCAAGAAAAAATGGCGCGTCGACTATTGGAATCAGGCCGAGAGGACAGCGGTTTTCGTTCCGCAAGCGCACCGGTTATGCGCCCGCCCCCTCGACGGGCGATAATGCCGTCAGGCCGCGCCGCGCTTCAGGATATCCATGGCGCTGTTGAGCTGGCTCATGCGCCGGTGGTCGCCGTGGGGGCTGTCCGGATGGTGAATGGTCGCCAGCATGCGGAACCGTGCGCGCAACGTCTCGCCGTCGGGGATACGGCCCGGCGGGAAGCCGAGAACGTACAGCGCGTCCTCGCGCGAGCGCACGCCGTCGTTCAAGGGGTCGAAGGAAAGCACCGAAACGATGGTGCGCAGGCGGACGATCTCTTCGGGATCGACGACCTCCCGTCCGGTCGCTTCCGGCGGTTCTTGCTGGGCGTCCTCGGAATGCAGCAGCACGCGGGTTTCCCCATGATCCAAGGCCAGGGCGATGGCCAGGGCGCGACGCATGAATTCGATCTCGAAGCCGGGCGCCATGCGTACCTGCAGGCGCGGCTTGCGCCGCCATGGGCGGCCCTTGGCCGTGCCGGATTTGAGAATGACCGTTTCGCGGTCGTGCTGATCCGGCTCGCCCGGATCGGGGAAATCCCGGATCACGCCTTCCGGAACGACCAGCAGCACCGAGCGCGCCAGATCGCCCACGTTGACCCGCCGGCGGGTCGCCAGGTCGGTCACCGCGTCGCGGAACGCGGAGGCACATGGAATGGTATAGGAATGTTTTTTAATGTCCTGGGTCATTGCCTTGCCCCATGCCTGTTCGCTGCCGACGTCATCCCCCCGGCCTGCCGTCCCGACCCGCGCCGGGATCACCGCGAACGTCGGATGGCCGTCCGGCCGGGCCGGTCCATACCCGTGATGCAATGAATTTACCCGCTCGCCGGCGCCATGCAACTGCTATCGTTGTTAAGCGGGCGTCAAGCCGCCGAAACGCCGGCGGCGGACGTCATGTGCATCAACAGGCTTGCCTTCGAATCCGAGGTTATTGTTGAGGTAAATTGGTTAACGTTTTGATAATTCAGGACTTCACATCCATATGGGCAGGCGGGCATTGACCCCGCCCGAAGGAAGCCGGTTGGACCTGGACCGGTCGAACCCGGCCCCATGAGGGGCAAAATCGTTCCGCAACAGTGGCGGAATCACACTTTTGCAACTACCTGCGCAGTATTACAGCCCGATTCGCGGGCCGGACGTTGATTTTATTAACCATTAAAATTCAATTCGTTAGGCGGCTTCGTTGAGATTTCATCGCGCCGCAAGGCATCGCCGCCGTTGGCGGCCGCCCGCCCGCTTGCTAGACTGAACACCGACTTGACGTCCAGGATGGCCCGAGGAACGGGCCGTTCCGCGCATTCCGGACCGCGCACAGAACGGACCGCGGCCGCCAGAACGAACCGCCTCACTGAGAAGCGGTTCCCGGGAATGTCCATGGCCACGGACATCAACGCCGCCATCGCCACGCAACTGAACCTGTCGAGCGGGCTGGCGGTCAGCCGTGCGCGCAGCGCCCTTGCCTTCGAACGAACAGCGGCGGCGACGCCGTCCCGCGCCACCCCCGATTCCCTCGGCCTGTCCCTCGATCCGCGGCAAGGCATCACCCTGCGCGCGGCCGACGCCGCCACCGCCGTCGGCCGCGCCGCGACGGCGGGCGGACAGATCGTCAATCAGTTGCGCGCCCTGGAAGAACAACTGTCCACCGCCATCAACGGCGGGCTGACATCGCCCCGCACCGCGCTTCGCCTTGACGAAACGCGGGTGTCGCGGCTGAACATCACCACCGCCGCCGGGCGCGCGCTGGACTCCATCGACCGCCTTGTCGCGCGCGCCGAAACGGGCGGCGTCAACCTGATTTCCAGCCGCCAGGGCCGGGTGACCATCCAGACCACTGAATTCGGCGGCCGCGTCACCGTGCGCGCCCAACCGCTCGACACCACGGGCCTGGACCTTGCCGGGATCAGCGCCCTGACCCAGGATGAGGCGGTGGCCGCCCGCACCCGCGTGCGCATCGCCCTTCGCACGGCGGAAAGCCGGCTGTCGAGCCTGGCCGCACTGGGCGACACACTCGAGTTCCGCGGCGGCACCGCTCAGTCCTTTATCCAGATCGGCAATGAAGGATTGTTCGAAAGCGCGGTGCGCGGGCGATTGGTCAATCTTCGCGCCTAAACATCGCCGTTCATCAGGCAAGTCTTTTTTTCGCCCTTCGGGCCGATTTTTAGTTTGAAAAGCAGGTGACCGCCGCGTTACGTAGTGCGACTAAGTGCTCTCCCCCTGTCACCCCATAGAAGACCAAGAAACCGAAGAACAATGAAGAAGCGTCGCATCGACCTAGGCGCCCGTTTCGTGAAGGTGGACGAACCCCGCATGGTCTGGGTCGTCGCCGCCAACGGCAGCGAACGCACGCCTGTTCCTCATTACGTTCTGGTTCGCGAAGATTCCCAAAACCGCCGCCGCACCCTGTCAGAGGCCGTGCTGCTGGATCGCAACTTCTACCGTCAGCTCCAAGAACACTGACGCGCCCGGCGCATCCGCGCTCAGGCCACGACCACCCCCTTAAATTATTTTTTATGAATGTGACTTTGGTCACTGAATCAGACCGATCTGCCCGCTAGGGTATGGTCATTGTCGAGGTATCCCTCTCCCCTCCCTCCCCGGATGCCTCGGCAGCCTCCCTGTTAAAACTCGCCGGCCCGCCCCTCGCGGGCCGGTTTTCTTTTGCCCTGCGCCCAGCGGACGAAATTCACCGGTCTTTGTCGCAGATCTCCGGAAGGCTGAAAATCTGGAACGTTTCAACCTTGCCCGCGACATAAGGAGACGGCGCCTGAAACACGGTCTTGCCGTATCCGGCCATCGCCTGTTCCGCCCGTGCGGACAGGGGGGTATCCGCGATCACAATATCCGGGCGCTCCCGGGCCATTACCTCCAGGAAAGCCTGTTCCGCCGCCGCTCCCCCACTCCCAAGATACTGGGACGCGTCCCGAACAGCTTCCGCCCGCTTCCGGTCGGCGGACGCGCTGGGCAAATTGGCGATCTGCCAACTCAGATACTGGTCCTTGCCAACAAAAATACGGAAGGTCGGAGCGATAACCGGCAGAACCGCGCCCAAGGCGCGTGAGGTTAAAATACTTGCCCCAGGCTGGCAGGTTTCAGCCACATGCGGCAACACCGGACGGACCGCCCCCTTGTAAGGATGTGACGGCGGCGGGCGCAGAAACACGCCCAGGGCGACGGCGGCAAGCGCCAACACGGGCAATCTGAGCGGCACCCGCTGATCAAGCCGACCGGCCAGAGCGGCCCCGCCGACGATGATCGGAACGAACGGATTGAACAAGATCAGAAACCGCCAGATGACCCGGCCGTACCCGCCAAGAAAGGGTGACGCCAGTTCATACGTCCATTGCGTATGGGAAACGACGGCGATCACAAGATAAATCCCGAGTTGGGCTGCCAGTACGCGGTCGAACCAAAACAACCAAGCAACGACCACGGCGGCGAGTATCCAGTGTTTTTTCGGGTATGTGACGATATCGGCGACCTGCAGGGCGCCTGCGGTGCCGCCTGCCGTCATTTGCATGCCGGGGGGCGCCAAAACGTCCCCGCCCGGGAGCGCCATATAGACCGCCGCCGCGAGAATAAGGGGCAGAATAATCAGTATCGTTCCCATGATGACGGACCGTCGCGGCGGCGCCACCACCGCCCCGATTGCCATGGCGACCGCGATCACCGCCAAGACAGGAAAATTGGCCGATACGAACACAGCGCTCGCCGCGAATACGATCACTGCCGCCGCCGGCCCCGCCACCGGACGCTTCGGCGATGCCAGAAACAAGGCGATCACCCCCCAATAGTAAAACCCAAAAATCAGCCCCTTGTTTTCGAAGCCCCGGAACAATCCCATTCCGATGATGTCTTCGGAATTCCCGATGACGGCATAGAGCGCGACCAGGAATGCGGCCGCCAGAACCATGCCCGGAATCGCGCCCATGAAGATGAACACCAGTGACAAGAACGCAGCGACGTAAAGCAGGTTGTAGACAAAGTTCACGCCCCAGGTAAGTTCCTGGAAGGACAGGTCGAAAATCCAGGCAACCGCCGTGACGGCATATTCAAGATTGTTTGGCAGCCAGTGCTTGGCGGTCGGCTGCGGGCCGAAGGTCATGAATGGCGCTTCAGAAAACGAAAATGTCCCGCTGGAAAAAAAGGCATGGAACGCATGCGCGGCGTGCAAGGTTGCATCATTGTTGATCGCCGTCCCGAAGACCAGGAGGTGCGCCAGCGATGCCGCCGCGGCGAACCCCAGCAGGACAAGCAGCCGCCGCCCGTCAGGCAGCGCCGCATGGTGGCGCAGGTGCCGAATCATGACGCCGACCGCCAACAGGACCAAGGGGATGATAAGCCCGTAAGCGAGCACATCGGCGCCCGCGAGTTTCAGAACCGAAACAAGACAGCCGTTTGCAAGAATGGCGGTCGCCGGCACGGCGAGAACGCCGAGGACCTCTTTCTGGGAAAAATAGGCGGACGGATATTTCGAAGAAATCATTTCAGCCTGGATCACGGTGTATGAAGGTTGACTTCTTATCACCTGAACACGGCGTGACAAAGCCGCAGCCCCCAAGGGGTCGCTTCTTCACGGTGGCGGAAGTAACGGAGGAAATGGTGCCGCCTGGGTGACTCGAACACCCGACCCCCGCATTACGAATGCGATGCTCTACCAACTGAGCTAAGGCGGCGACGCGGCCCGAGGGGCGCGTTTTCCAGGCGGAAACTCTATCAGGCGGGCCTGCAAGTCAAGTTCAAACACGCAGTCCGGGATCAGGGATGCGGCGTTCAGGCGCCGCCGGCGTCATCCGGCGCCGGCAGGCGGGCCGTGCCGCCGTCGGGAATCGCCCCCGCACGCCCCTCCAGAACCTCGACATGGGCCCCCGCATGCGGCGGCGTGCGCCAGGAATAGCCGTCGAACTGCCCGCAGTTGGAACAGGTCACGGACCATTCCGGAGCCGCGTTGCCGCAACTGGCGCAGACCCAGGCATTATCCGGGCCCGCCGTCGCGGCGCGCAGCAGCCAATCACGGGCCCGCGCGGGATTTTCGCCCTCACCCTCCTCGACGGCCGCCAAGAGACGCAGCGCGCGCCCCACATAGCCGTCGTGACCCGTCCCCGCGATCACCACGTCCAGATGTTTGCGCGCTTCGCCCCACAGCGCCGCGTCGGCGGCGGCCTGGGCCAGGGCGAGGTGACTTTCAGGATGATCCGGGTTGGCGCGGGCCAGTTTTTCCATGGCCTTGACCGCGGCCAGCGCATCATCGGCCCGCCGCGCGTTCAGGTATCCGCGGGCAAGGTCCGGATGGGGGGCCGTGATCCAGGCCTTTTCGATCAAGCCGGCGGCCCGCCGCTCCTTGCCATCGATCACCAGTAGATGCGCCAAACGCACCGCCGCCGGCACCAGGTCCGGTGCCAGATCATGGGCCTGGCGCAGGTGCTTGAACGCGGCCGCCGGATCACCGTCGGCCTGGGCCCGCCGCGCCTGTTCGAAAGCCAGCACGCCCTTGCGCCGCTCGGCCGTGGCGCGGTCGACCAGCTTGCGGCGGCCGAGTTCGTCGTTGGTTACGCTGGCGTCAAGCCACAGGCCCGACTGGGCCTGCAGGTCAAACAGGGTCCCTGCCACCCACTCGCTGGCCGGGCGCAGACGGTAGGCGCGGCGCGCGAGGTCGAGCGCACGGTCACGGTCGCCTTTGTTGAGCGCCTGCGACAATAGGCCGCGCAGGCCGAGGAATTCCGTTTCCGGCCGTTCCGACATGGCCTTGAAGAAGCCTTCGGCGGCCTTATCGTCGCCGTCGAGCTGCGCCGCCTGGGCCGACAGCAGCATGGTCAGCGGCGGTTCGTTGAGCAGCACCTCCGCCCGCTTGGAATGTTTGCGGGCCTCTCCCGGGTCGCCGGCGGCGACGGCGACCATGCCGCGGGTCAGGGCCTCGTAGCCGCGTCGGCGACGGCGTTCGCGCCAGGCGGCGGCAATGGTGCCCGGCGTGCGGCGCAGGAAAATCCAACCCCGATAGATCACCGCCGACGCCCCCATCAGCAACGCCACGACGGCGATCATCAGGGCGGCCGAGGTTTCGACCTGATAGCCCCGCCATTCGGCCCGGATCGTGCCGGGGTTGTCGGTCAGCCACAGAACGGCGGCGATCAGGACCGCAAGGACGGCGAGGAAGCGGAGGGCGCGGAGCATGGTTTCGTTCCCGTTCAGCCGCCGGCCTTGGCCGGGGCGATCAGAGACAGAGCATGGACGTGCAGATTGGCGACAGCCTTTTCCGCCGCCAGGCGCGCCTCGGCAGACCGCAGCCAGGGGGCCACGACCTCGGCTGGCTTGCCCTTCAGCAGCGTGAGCGCTTCGACCGCCGAGCGCAGATCGCCCGCCGACAACAAGGCGTCGACCCGCGACACCAGGGCGTCGATGGAATCGTCGGGTGCGGTATTGCCGACGCGCCGGATGGTGACCAGGGACGCCAGCCGGGCCGCCGCCTCGGCGAACCAGCCGTCCCCTTCCGCCGCATCGGCCGCGTTGACGATGGGGCCGGCCAAGGTCGCGAAGCGGGTGCGCAGCACGGCCAGGGTCGAGACGCCGAGATCGGCATGGGGGGTCAGGGCCCCCAGGATCTGGGTAATGGCCGGACGGCCGTCGGCAAGCACCTTGAGAGCGTCCAGGTCATCGGTGAACGGCCGGCCCTCGCGCACGGCGTCGCGCAGCTGCGCCGTGGCCAGGACGATGGCACGGGCCGCCGCACCGTCAAAATCGGCGGCCTTGCCGTCGGTTTCCTGTTCCAGGCGCTTCAGGCGCTCGGCCATGGCGTCGAGCGCCGCCGCGACTTTCGGGTCCGGGCCGACATCAGGGGCTGACCCTTGGCCGGCGTCGGTCTTGGCCTTTTCGATTTCCTCGATCCGGGCGGCCAGGGCACCGACCTGCCCGCCGCCATGCTCAAGCTCGGCCAGGCGGTCGGACAGCACCTTGAGGGATTCCGCCGCCGCTGCCGTGCTGGCCGGGGCTTCGGCCGCCTTGACCAGATTGCGGGCCTCGGCCACGGCCTGTTCGACCTCGGTCAGGCGCGTCATCAGGGTCTTCAACTCATCCTGAAACCGGGCGCGTTCCTGTTCCAATTGATGCAGGGTGCCGGTCTTTTCCTGTTCCAAGGCCTGAACGCGACCGGCCAGTTCGTCGATCACGGGGGCCCCGGCATCGGCCGTCGCCAGATGGGGAAACACCTTGACCAGATAGGGCGACCACTGCGGCCAGGTGAACGCCGCCGTGCCGACACAGACGCCGATGGCCAGGGTCAGCCAGGCCAGGACGCGCGCCGCACTTGCCGTGCGCGCCGGCGGTGGGATGAAGGCCGCCGGGGCCTCGGCCTTGGTGGAGGATTTCGGCTTTTCCGCCGCCGGAGCGGCCTTTTCTTCGGGCGCCTCAGCCTGGGGCGCCGGGGTGTCCTGGGTATCCTTCGACGACGTGGCCGATGACGATGCCTGGGAGCGGCTCTTGGCCGGGGTGCGTTTGGCGCTGGCGCGTTTGCGCGGCGGGGTGGTCATGGTCCGATGGCTCCCATCTGGTCTGCGTCGCTTTGAGATTCGGGCCCGCCGCCGATCCTGTTGGAACCGGTCCTGTCGGGCCGGCGGTCGTTGTCGTCCAAGGTACGTTGAGGGACCGCCCGGCGCAAGGCGCGACGCCCGACACCGGGCCCTATTCTGAGGCCCATTCGGCGACCGCATCCATCAGGGACGGTTCCGTCGGCCGCGCGGCCACCACGACGCGGCGCCATCCCGCACCGGCCCGCCCGGCCACATTGGCGCTGAGGCAGAAGGCGGTCAGGTTCTCGACGAACCCATCCAGCCCGGCGGCCAGAACCAGATCGCGGAACAGGGCCGCCGTGCGCGGCGAATAGAGCAGAACCCCCGCCGCGCCGTCGGCGAGAACCGCCTGGGCCGCCTGGGGCAGCGCCGCCACGGGCCGTGCGTCATAAAGCACGCTGCGCCGGTAGGTATATCCGGCCTGGGCCAGCATCCCCGCCAGATCGCCCGCGACCTTGCTGCCCGCGACATGCAGCAGGGCGCCGTCCCCGGGGCGCAAACGTTCCGCCGCCAGACGCGCCAGGTCATCGACGTCACCGCCGGCACTTTCCACGTCCGCGAACCCCAAATCCCGGGCCGCCCGCGCCGTGGCATCGCCGACGGCCAGCACGGGCAGAGGGATATTCGACCCCGCCTGACGCGCAGCAAGGGCGCGCGCCCCGTTGGCGCTGGTCACCAAAAGCGCCTGCACCCCTGCCAGATCAAGGGGCGGGCCGGGCAGGAAATGAACCGCCATCAGGGGCGTGATAAGGGGGTCGTGGCCCAGATCCCGAAGCCGCGCCGCCGTCGCCGCGGCATCCCGTTCCGGTCTCGTAACCAGAATTCGGGCCACAGCTCAGCTCCCGCCGCCGGGACCGGGATCATCGAGAAATCCAGGGCCGGCCATGGCTTTCAACTGCTCGCCTAGGTCGCGGCCAAGGCGATAGGCATCCCCGGTCCGGCCGCTGCGCCGGGCGCGATGCAGCGCGCTGCCGTCACCGCGGGCGACCAGGCCGTCGAGGGTCATTTCGCTGCCGTCGTCCGACAGCACAGCCAGGCCGCCGATGGGCGTGCGGCAGGATCCGTCGAGGGCTTCGAGCATGGCGCGTTCCGCCGTGACCCGGGCCAGGGTCGGGGCATGATTAATGGCCGCCAATAAATCCAGCACCCGATCATCACCCGCGCGGCAGGTGATGGCGACCGCCCCCTGGGCGACGGCGGGCAACATATCTTCGGGCGCGATCGCCTGGGTCACGACCTCGGCCCGGCCCAGGCGGTTGAGCCCGGCACAGGCAAGCAGGGTCGCATCCGCCTGACCGTCGGCCAGCTTGCCGAGGCGCGTCTGCACGTTGCCGCGAAAAGTCACGCATTTGAGGTCGGGGCGCCAATGCAGCAGCTGCGCCTGCCGGCGCACGGAAGCGGTGCCGATCACCGCCCCCTGGGGCAGATCGGACAAGGATTGATGCGAATTCGAAATGAAGGCGTCGCGGGGGTCTTCCCGTTCCAGCACGGCGGCGATGACGATGCCGTCGGGCATCCAGGTTTCCAGGTCCTTCATGGAATGGACGGCCAGATCGACGCGATTGTCCAACAGCGCCCGGTCGATTTCCTTGGAAAACAGGCCCTTGCCGCCGATATCGGCCAAGGGCCGGTCGAGCACCAGGTCGCCCGTTGTCTTGAGGTCGACGATCGAGGTCGCCCCGAGCGGCGTCGGCGTGCCGTGGGCGGCCTCGATCAGGTCGCGCGCCGCATGGGCCTGGGCCAGCGCCAGGGGGCTGGCGCGGGTGCCGATGCGCAGGAATTTCGGGTCGGTCGGGTCGATGGGATCGGTCACGGGCGAAAAAGCCTTTTGGTTGTGCGGCGGGCGACAGAGTAAAGTCCCCGGCCATTGCCGCAACCATGAAATTCACCCATGTAGAGAGCCATGCGCGTTCTGGGCATTGAAACCAGTTGTGACGAGACCGCCGCCGCCGTGGTGAGCGACGGGCGCGACGTGCTGTCCAACGTGGTGCATCAGCAACTGGCCGACCACCAGCCCTTCGCCGGCGTGGTGCCCGAGGTCGCGGCCCGCGCGCACCTGGATCAGGTCGGCCGTGTCGTGCAGGCGGCGCTCGACCAATCCGGCGGCGGCTGGGACGGCATCGACGCCGTCGCCGCCACGGCCGGGCCGGGCCTGATCGGCGGCGTCCTGGTCGGCGTGATGACGGGCAAGGCCCTGGCCGCCGCGCGCGGCCTGCCCTTCATCGCGGTCAATCATCTGGAAGCCCATGCTTTGACGGCACGGCTGACCGACGACGTGCAATTTCCCTATCTGCTGCTGCTGGTGTCGGGCGGCCATTGCCAATTGCTGGAGGTCGAGGGTGTGGGCCGCTATCGGCGTCTCGGCACCACCATCGACGACGCCGTGGGCGAGGCCTTCGACAAGACCGCGAAGATGCTGGGCCTGGGCTATCCCGGCGGTCCGGCCGTGGAAGCCGCGGCCAAGGGCGGCGATGCCGGGCGGTTTGAGCTGCCGCGCCCCTTGAAGGGCCGGGACGGCTGCGATTTTTCCTTTTCGGGCCTCAAGACCCGGGTGCGCATGACGATCGAGGGCCTGCCGCCCGGCCCCATGCAGGACCGGGACATCGCCGATCTTTGCGCCTCGTTCCAGGTCGCGGTCGCCGACGTGCTGGCCGAACGCACGGGCCGGGCCATCGACATGTTCCGGGCGGCCCATCCCCGGGGCCGGACCCTGGTCGTCGCCGGCGGGGTCGCCGCCAACCAGGCGATCCGCACACGATTGCAGGCTCTGGCGGCGGACCGGGGGCTGGGTTTCGCCGTGCCCGCCCCGGCGCTGTGCACCGACAACGGCGCCATGGTCGCCTGGGCCGGGGTCGAACGCTTTCGCCTGGGCCTGACGGACGGGCTCGACTTCCGCCCGCGCCCGCGTTGGCCGCTTGACCCCGATGCGCCCAAGGCCATCGGTGCCGGGGTCAAGGCATAAGGAACAAGAATGCGCCATCTCCCTCTTCCCAGCCCCCGGCCCGGCCTATAAAAGAGTCGCCATGGAACGTTTCGCCGTCATCGGCGCCGGTGCCTGGGGCACGGCGCTTGCCATGGTCGCCCGCCGGGCGGGCCGTTCGGTGATCCTGCAGGCCCACGAACCCGATGTGGCCGCCGAGATCAATTCAAGCCATCAGAACCCCTACCTGCCCGGCGTAACGCTGGATCCGGCCATTGAGGCGACGTCGGACATGGCGACCGCCATCGACGGCGCCGAAGCGGCGATTCTGGTCGCCCCGGCGCAGTTCATGCGCCCGGTGACCCTGGCCATGTCGGCGGCCAAGCCGTTCAAGGCGCCGGTGCTGATCTGCGCCAAGGGGATCGAGAACGGCAGCTGCAAGCTGATGACCGAGGTCGTCGCCGAAACCCTGCCCGCCGCCCCGCAGGCCGTTTTGTCCGGGCCGACCTTCGCCATCGAGGTGGCCAAGGAAATTCCCTCCGCCGTGACCCTGGCATCCGACAACGGCAAGCTGGCGGAACAGTTCATTCAGGCCATCGGCACGCCGCGGTTCCGGCCCTACCGTTCGGAAGACCCGATCGGCGCCGAGGTCGGCGGAGCGGTGAAGAACATCCTGGCCATCGCCTGCGGCATCGTGCAGGGCCGGGGCATGGGCGACAATACGCGGGCCGCGCTGATCACCCGGGGCCTGGCCGAAATCGTGCGCCTCGGCCTGGCCAAGGGGGCGCAGGCGGAAACCCTGATGGGCCTGTGCGGCATCGGCGACCTGACCCTGACCTGCAACGCCCTGCAGTCGCGTAATTTTTCCCTGGGCGTGGCGCTCGGCCAGGGGCGGCCGCTGGCCGAGATTCTGGGCGAACGCAAGGCCGTAACCGAGGGCGTGTTTTCCGCCCGCGCGGTGATCGAACTGGCCGGGCGGCTTGGCGTCGACATGCCGATCTGCACCGCCGTCAACGCCATCGTCAATCACGGCAAGGACATCGACCGCATGATCGAAAGCCTGCTTGCCCGCCCGTTCACCAAGGAATTGTGAGCCCCCAGCACGCCAGCCCCCCCTGCCCCAAGAAACGTCAGCCAAAAGGATCGTCCCATGCATTACATCGTGTTCGCCACCGACAAGCCCGGCCATGTCGACATGCGTCAGAGCATCCGCCCGGATCACCTGGAATACCTGAAGTCCCAGAAGGACATCCTCGTCACCGCCGGGCCCATGCAGTCCGACGACGGCGCGGCCATGATCGGCAGCATGCTGGTGATCGACGTGGCGGACCGCGCCGCCGCCGAGGCCTTCGCCAAGGGCGACCCCTATGCCAAGGCGGGCCTGTTCGAAAGCACGGTCATCAAGCGCTGGAAGCGCACCATCCCCGCCGAATAACGCGACCGAGACCCGACCCGAGAGCATCATGACCGAACACGCCCTCTGCCCATTGGACGATATCGCCGACGGCGGCTCGGCCGGGTTCGAGATCGCCGGCAAACTGGTCATGGCGATCCGCCAGGGCGATACGGTCTTCGCCTATGTCAATTCCTGCCCCCATGTCGGCACGCCGCTGGACATGTGGCCGGGGCGGTTCCTGACCCGGGACGGGGAATACATCCTCTGCGCCACGCATGGCGCCTTGTTCCGCATCGAAGACGGCCATTGCGTCGCCGGCCCCTGCGTCGGACGCGGCCTGACGCCGATTGACGCGCGTGTCGTGAACGGCGTTGTAAATATTTTCAATATCGATTGACGCCCTTGTAAATAAAGAAAAATTTCCGCCACGCACTTGCGCGATCCCTAATTTTTCCCTATCCAACGAATCGCCCAACCGACTTCCGGGGCGCTATACCTTGTTCTCGGGCGAGATTTCGCCATACCATTCGAGACCGCAGGGGGAAACCCGGGAGGAACAATCCCGGCTCCGGGGAAACGGCACACGGCACGGCCGGCGCAATCAGGCTCAAGCAACCGCCGGCCGACGCAGGGAGCAAGATCGGGCGGGACGCAGACCAGCCCCGCGCCAAAAAAGCGGCGCTTGCCGCGCGCAATATTGGGAGGTTTCTACCGTCATGTCTGAAGATCAATTGTTTCCGGTACCCGACGCCGTTGCCAAGGCGTCGCTGTGCACCAACGACCAATACCTGGAAATGTACAAGCAATCCGTCGACGACCCGGACGCCTTCTGGGGCGAGCAGGGCAAGCGTCTGGATTGGATCAAGCCCTACACCAAGGTCAAGAACGTCAGCTACGACTACGGCAACGTTTCCATCAAGTGGTACGAAGACGGCAGTCTGAATGCCTCGGTCAACTGCATCGACCGGCACTTGGCCACGCGCGGCGACCAAGTCGCCATCATCTGGGAAGGCGACGACCCCAAGGACGACGCCAAGATCACCTATAAGGAACTGCACGAACACGTCTGCCGCCTGGCCAACGCCATGAAGGCGCGCGGCATCAAGAAGGGCGACGTGGTCACCATCTACATGCCCATGGTGCCGGAAGCGGCCTATGCCATGCTGGCCTGTACGCGCATCGGCGCCATCCATTCCATCGTGTTCGGCGGGTTCTCGCCGGACGCGCTCGCGGGCCGCATCGAGGATTGCAAATCGACCTGCGTCATCACCGCCGACGAAGGTGTGCGCGGCGGCCGGCCGATCCCGCTCAAGGTCAACACGGACGCCGCCATCGAAAAATGCGGCGGCGTCGACACGGTGTTCGTGGTCAAGCGTACGGGTGCGGACATCAACTGGGTCGAGGGCCGCGACGTGTGGTACGAAGAGGCGACCGCCGCCGCCGCGACCGACTGCGCGCCCGAGGAAATGAACGCGGAAGACCCGATGTTCATCCTCTATACCTCGGGCTCGACCGGCAAGCCGAAGGGCGTGCTGCACACCACCGGCGGCTACATGGTCTATGCCTCGATCACCCATCAATACGTGTTCGATTATCACGACGGGGAAATCTACTGGTGCACGGCCGACGTCGGCTGGGTCACGGGCCACAGCTATATCGTCTATGGCCCGCTGGCCAACGGGGCGACCACGCTGATGTTCGAAGGCGTGCCCAACTATCCCTCGATGTCCCGCTTCTGGGAAGTCTGCGACAAGCATCAGGTCAACATATTCTACACCGCGCCGACGGCGATCCGTGCCCTGATGCGCGACGGCGACGGGCCGGTCAAGAAGACCTCGCGCTCATCGATCCGCCTGCTTGGGTCGGTCGGGGAGCCGATCAACCCGGAAGCCTGGCTGTGGTACTACAACGTGGTCGGCGACGGCCGCTGCCCCATCGTCGACACCTGGTGGCAGACGGAAACCGGCGGCATCATGATCACCCCCCTGCCCGGCGCCACGGCGTTGAAACCGGGGTCGGCCACCCGGCCTTTCTTCGGCGTTCAGCCGCAGATCGTCGATGCCGACGGCAATCCGCTCGACGGCGCGACGGAAGGCAATCTCTGCATCGTCGAAAGCTGGCCCGGCCAGATGCGCAGCGTCTACGGCGATCACAAGCGGTTCGAAGACACCTACTTCGCCACCTACAAGGGCAAGTACTTCACCGGTGACGGCTGCCGCCGCGATGCCGACGGCTACTACTGGATCACCGGCCGCGTCGACGACGTCATCAACGTGTCCGGCCACCGCATGGGCACGGCCGAGGTCGAATCCGCCCTGGTCGCCCATCCCAAGGTCGCCGAGGCCGCCGTCGTGGGCGCGCCCCACGACATCAAGGGCCAGGGCATCTACGCCTATGTCACGCTCAACGCCGGCGAAACGCCGTCGGACGAGTTGAAGAAGGAACTGGTGCAGTGGGTGCGCAAGGAAATCGGCCCGATCGCCAGCCCCGATTGGCTGCAATGGGCGCCGGGCCTGCCCAAGACCCGCTCGGGCAAGATCATGCGCCGCATCCTGCGTAAGATCGGCGAGGACGATTTCTCCAACCTGGGCGATACCTCGACCCTGGCCGATCCGGCCGTGGTCGATGATCTGGTCAACAACCGCCAGAACAGAATCCACTAAGCACCGACATCATCCGAACATGAAAGGCGGGGCCGTTTGGTCCCGCCTTTTTTTCTGTGTCGGGCCGGGTTGGGCTTCTCAGGTCCCGGCAGCCAGCGTAGAAAAGAACAGCGGCGCCCGGCCGCCACGAACAAGGGAGGCATCCATGGCCCGCATCGCAATCGGCGGTTTCCTGCACGAAACCCACTGCTTCGTTCCCATGCGCACCGACTATGACTACTACGCCCGGGGCGGCGAGTTTCCGCCGCTGGCGCGGCGTGGGGAAATCATCGAACGCACGCAGGGCGGGTCGTTCGGGATGTCGGGCTTTCTCGACACCATCGACCCGAGCCATGAACTGGTCCCCCTGATCTGGGGCCATGCCGGGGCCGGCGGCTATATCACCGACGACTGTTTCGAGCGCGTCGTCGGCGAACTGGTCGGCATGCTGTCCCAGGCCATGCCCGTGGACGCCGTGTATCTGGACCTGCACGGCGCCATGTGTTCGGAAACCTTCCCCGACGCCGAGGGCGAAGTGCTGCGCCGGGTGCGGGCCTGCATCGGCCCCGATGTGCCGCTGGTCATCTCGCTCGACTATCACGTCAACCTGACGCAGCAGATGGTCGACGCCATCGACGGCGTCGCCATCTATCTGACCTACCCGCACATCGACCGCCAGCATACCGGAAGCCGCTCGGCCCGGATCCTGATGCGGGTCCTCGAGGAAGGGATTCCCCAGGGCAAGGCCCTGCGCCGCATTCCGTTCCTGCTGCCGTTGAATTTCCAATGCACCCTGATCGAGCCGACCAAGGCGGTCATCGAAGCCTCGGTCGCTGGCGAGGGCGGCGACATCCTGAACCTGTGCTACGCCGCCGGCTTCCCGCCGTCCGATCTGGCCGAATGCGGCCCCGCCGTCGTCTGCCACGCCCGCACCCAGGAGGCCGCCGACCGCGCCGCCGACAAGCTGGAGGCCATGGTCCTGGAGCGCGAAGCGGAGTTCGCCGAGCCCCTGATGACGCCGGACGAGGCCGTGACCAAGGCCATGGAACTGGCGCAGACGGCATCGGCGCCCATCGTCATCGCCGACACCCAGGACAACCCCGGCGCCGGCGGGACCTGCGACACCACGGGCATGCTGGCCGCCCTGGTGCGCCACGACGCCCAGGGGGCCGCCATGTGCGTGATGTGGGATCCGGACGCCGCGCGGGCCGCGACCGAAGCCGGGGTCGGCGCGACCGTGACCCTGGACCTGGGCGGCAAGCATGCCATTCCCGGAGACAAACCGTTCCACGGCACCTTTGAGGTCGCGGCGTTGAGCGACGGCAGGTTCACCACCACGGGCCGGAGCATTCCCGGCCGCCGCATCGACATCGGCCCGGCCGCCGTCCTCAAGATCGGCGGCGTGTCCGTGGTCACCACCAGCAAGCGCATGCAGGCCTACGATCAGGACATCTTCAAGCACATCGGCATCGAGCCCACGGAACAGAAGATCCTGGTCCTGAAAAGCACCTGCCACTTCCGCGCCGATTTCGACCCCATCGCCGCCGCCACCCTGGTCGCCGTGGCGCCGGGAGCCCATATCGTCGACCCCCGGGAATATCCCTACCGCCACCTGCGCCCGGGCGTGCGCCTGCTGCCCCTGGGGCCCGCGTTCGTGCTCACGACGGCGTAAGGCCACCCGGCATGGGGGCGTCCATCGCCGGAACAGAAGCCATTTGGCATCCGTGTCATCGGAACAAGAAAAGCGGGGCCGTTTTCGGGCCCCGCCTTTTTATTCCGGGTAATTTGGCCCGCGCTTATTCGGCGGCAACCATGGTCCGGACCAGAAGCAACAGATCCTTGGCGTTATCGAACTGCTTTTCCTTGCAGCGCTCTTTCGCCAATTCCATGACTTTCAGCAGGATTTCCTCGGACTTGCCTTCGACGGCGGGATTCTCGTCAACGGCTTGGGTCGTGTCCGTCATCACCTGAAGGCATTGTTTTTCATCCCGGATCTCTTGCGCGGCTGCTGGTGACAAAACCGCCACGCCCAAAGAAACCGTCGCAAAGACGACAGCGATAAGACCGGGCCGGCCGTTGAAATTGGGCATATCAAACCTCCGTTGGTTGGTTGATCGAACACGGGACGTCCAGGCACGAAAATTTTCCCCGCCGAATCGGCATGGAAAAACACAGCTTGGATTTGTGCTGTTTGACCGGACTAGAGCATGTCCGCGCATTGGCCGCGCTCGCAGGGCGCCGCCATATTTTCAGTAATTCCTAATATACCATACCGCCCAATACGCCACCACAGGACAAACCGAATGCCGTATCGCGCGTACGGATCGACTACGCCATGCGCAGGCCCGCGTTCTTCAGCGGGAAATCGCGGATGCGCTTGCCCGTGGCAGCGAAGATGGCGTTAAGCACGGCGGGGGCCGCAACCGCAATCGTCGGCTCGCCGACCCCGCCCCAGAACCCGCCCGACGGCAGAACCTCGGCCTCGACCTTGGGCATGTCCTTGATGCGCATGACCTCGTAGGTGTCGAAGTTCTGCTGTTCGACCCGTCCGTCCTTGACCGTGCATTCGCCCATCAGCATGGCCGACAGGCCATAGACGAAAGAGCCTTCGACCTGGGCCGCGATCTGCTGCGGGTTGACCGCATGGCCCGGGTCCGTGGCGGCGACGATGCGGTGGATTTTCACCTCGCCGTCGGGCGTGACCGAAACCTCGGCGCAGGCGGCGACGTAGCTGGCGAAGGCCGTGCAATGGGCCAGGCCCCGGAACACACCCTTGGGTGCGGGCGTACCCCAACCCGCCTTGTCCGCCACGGCCTGCAGCACGGCCCGGCTTTTCGGATGGTCCTGCATGTACTTCAAACGGAAGGCGAGCGGGTCCTGGCCCGCGACATGGGCCAGTTCGTCCATGAAGCTTTCCAGGTAGATGACGTTCTGGTTGGCGTTGACGCCGCGCCAGAAGCCCGGACGCAGGTGCGGATTGCGCATGGCGTGGTCGACCTTGAGGGCGGGGAAGCCGTAGCTGATGGCATGATCGCCCTTGGGCGCCAGGCATTGGAAGGTGACCGGATCCATCCCGGCCTTGAGCCGCCCGGGCATGATGCCGGCCAGGATCGACTGCCCGGAAATGCGCACGCGCAGGCCCGTGATTTCGCCCTTGTCATCGAGCCCGGCCGTCATCCGGCATTGCGTCACCGGATGATAGGCGCCGTGGGTCATATCCTCTTCCCGGGTCCACAACAGCTTCACCGGCGTGCCCGGCATCTGCTTGGCGATGAGGACCGCCTGGCGCACGTAGTCGTGGACCGGCCCGGCGCCGCGCCGCCCGAAGCCGCCGCCCAACAGCGTCTTGTAAACATCGCATTTGTCGGCGGGCAGGCCCGCCGCTTCGGCCGTGGCGTCGAGCGCCGATTCCCCGTTCTGGGTCGGGCACCAGACCTCGCAGCGATCCGCCGTCCACAGGGCCGTGGCGTTCATGGGCTCCATGGTCGCGTGGTGTTGGAACGGATAGGAATAGGTCGCCTGCACCTGCTTGACCGACCCGGCGATGGCCGCCTCGGCGTCGCCGACCTCGTTGGCGACGAAGGCCTCCTTGGCATCCAGGCCCTCGGCCACCATGGCCGCGATGTCGGCGCTGTCGACCTTGGCGTGCGGTCCTTCGTCCCATTCAATGGGCAGGGCGTCGATCGCCGTCTTGGCCTGCCACCATTTGTCGGCGATCACGGCGACGGCGTCGTCGCCGACGGCCACCACCTTCTTGACCCCGGGCATGGCCATTACTTTCGACGCATCGAAGGATTTCAGTTTGGCCCCGAACAGGGGGTATTGGCGGATCGCCGCGTTGACCATGCCGGGCAGCTTTAAATCCGTGCCGTAGATCTGCTTGCCGGTCAGCTTGTCGGCGGTGTCGAGACGCTTAAGCGGCTGGCCCGCGATGGTCCAGTCCTTGGGGTCCTTCAGGGCGACGGTCTCAGGCACCGGCAACTTGGCGGCGGCCAGGGCAACCTTGCCGTAGGTCGTCGTGCGGCCCGTTGCGCCATGGGTGATGACCCCCTTGGCGGTGGTGCAGTCGCCCGGCGACACGCCCCAGGCATTGGCCGCCGCCGTCACCAGCATCTGGCGCGCGGCGGCGCCGCCTTCGCGCACGTAGTCGTGGGAGCCGCGAATGCCCCGGCTGCCGCCGGTGGCGAAGCTTTTCCATATCTTGCCCCGGGCCAGGTTGGTGCCCGGCGTGGGGTATTCGGTGGTCACGCGGGCCCAGTCGCAGTCCAGTTCCTCGGCCACCAATTGGGCAAGCCCCGTCAGGGTGCCCTGGCCCATTTCCGAGCGCGCGATGCGGATGACCACGGTCTCGTCGGGCCGCACCACGACCCAGGCGGTGATCTCGTCCGTCTGCCCGGCCCCGGCCAGGGCCGCGCCGCCGCCGCTTGAAAGCGGCACGCGGAAGCCCAGGATCAGACCGGCGGCGCCGGCCGCCGCCATGAAGGTGCGGCGGGAAACGTTCATCGATGTCGTCATGTCCGTTCCTCCCCTTACGCTTTCCGGCCGGCGGCCTGATGGATGCCGGCGCGCACGCGCTGATAGGTGCCGCAGCGGCAGATGTTGGAGATTTCGGCGTCGATGTCGGCGTCCGATGGCTTGGGGTTTTTCGCCAGCAGCGCCGCCGCTGCCATGATCATGCCGGTCTGACAATAGCCGCATTGCGGCACGTCCAGGTCGAGCCAGGCCTTCTGCACGGGATGGGAGCCGTCGGGCGACAGGCCCTCGATGGTGACGATCTTGTCGGTCGCGGCGACCGCCTCCAACGGCAGGGCGCAGGACCTGACGGCCTCGCCGTTGACATGCACGGTGCAGGCGCCGCAGGCGGCGATGCCGCAGCCGTATTTCGCACCAGTCAGGTCCAGGTATTCGCGCAACACCCACAACAGGGGCGTCGCACCATCGGCCTCGACCGTGACGGTCTTGCCGTTGACGTTGATGTTCGCCATGGGGCGATCCTCCGCAATTTGAAGATGAGATTGCGGTGATGTTCCGCCCGCCTGGGCGAAAAGTCTAATCACATTGTGATGACGCAACTGGCGCCCGGCAGTCAGCTTTCGTAGCGCGTGTTGCCGCGGCGGTTGGTGTCGATGGGCAGATCCATCAGCAGCGGCTGATGGGCGCGCTGCGAGCAGTTCTTGCGCGGGCAGAGGTGGCAGTTGATGCCGATGGGCGCAAACAGTTCGTCGTCGCGGCTGTTGAAGGGCGCGGCATAGGCCAGGCGGTGGGCGTGTTTCAGCTCGCAACCCAGCGACAATGCCAGGCGCCGGTCCTGGGTGTCGCGCGAGAACACGGGGCGTTCCGTCGTCCGCGACATGGTGAAGAAGCGCTCCCCATCCGGCAGTTCCACGAACTGGGGCACGATGACCCCCGGCGTGCGGAACGAGGTATGAATATTCCACACCGGGCAGGCGCCGCCGTAATCGGCGATGTTGAACGAGGTCGAATTGAACCGCTTGGTCACGTTGCCCGCCTTGTCGACGCGCAGGAAGAAAAACGGCACGCCCTTGGCGCCGTCGCGCTGCAGGGTCGTCAGGCGGTGGCAGACCTGTTCGAACGACACGCCGAAGGCGGCGGCCAGGCGGTCGACGTCGTAGCGGGTGTCTTCCGCGGCCTCGAAGAACGGGCCGTAGGGCATGAGGAAGGCGGCGGCGAAATAGTTGGCAAGCTCGACATGGCAACGCGCCACGGCGGTCTCGGAGCTGAGGGCGCTGCCGTCCGTGAGCTTTCCCAAAATCCCCGGCAGTTCGACCAGGCAGAGCACATGGGCCAGCTGGAACACCCGGTTCTGATGATCCAGGGCTTCCGACAGACGAACGATCGACGTCGTCTCGTCATGGATGCGCAGCGCCTGGCCCATGTCCTCGATCGACGCCGTGCGGACCTCGATCCCGTGCACGCGCATGAGCCGGCCCTTGAGCACCATGTAGACGTCGTCGACCTCGCAAGGGGTGGCGGCGCGCAGGCGCTCGGCCGCCGCCTCCAGGTCGGGGAAATGGTTGGAATGGTCGCGGAAGAAATCGTGGATGATGCGCTCCGGCGTCGACGACAGCAGGTCCGCCGGCATGCCCTCGCTGCCCAGGCGCATCATGTTCTCAAGCGCATTGCGGTGGTTGCGGTAGAGATGCAGGAAATGATCGACCAGCCGGGGCGCATGGTCGATGGCGGCGCGCAGTTCCTGAAGGTCGGGCTGGTCGCCGCCGAACAAGGGGTCCTGCAGCATGTTGCGCAGGTCGGCCAAGAGGGTCGAGCCTTCGTCCTTGATCAGGTCCCGCCAGTCGACGCCGTAGGCGTCGGACAGGGACATCAGCATGGTCACGGACAGGGACCGCTGATTGTTTTCCAGCAGGTTCACATAAGCGGTCGAAACGCCCAGCGCCGCCGCCATTTCCGCCTGGGTCTGGCCGTGCTCGCGGCGCAACTGGCGCAGTCGCGGCCCGACCAGGGTTTTGCGCATGCGCATGCCCGTGTTCCGCCCTTGATTCGATAATTAACAATTTAACATTTTACTAGATTTGTTGCCAATACAGATAACACATAAACCCGATAAATCGTGATTTCGTGGTATACCAAGCGTAGGGTCTCGCCGGAAACATCGTCCTCTTGCAGGGGCGACGGTGGAAAGCAAAGACATCTGAGGAGACCCCACATGGCACATAACATTCTCATTCTTGGCGCTTCCTACGGCTCCCTGCTGGGCACCAAACTGCTGATGGCCGGCCACAACGTGACCCTGGTCTGCCGCGAGGAAACGGCCAAGCTGATCAACGAGCACGGCACGGAAGTGCGCATCCGCCTGAAGGGCGAGGACACGCACCGCACCTTCCGCTCCAAAGACCTGCCCGGGCGCTTGGACGCCCAGACGCCGGAAAACGTCGCCGCCGGGGCCTATGACCTGGTCGGTCTGGCCATGCAGGAACCGCAATATTCCGCCCATTCGCTGCGCACGCTTTTGATCCGCATCGCCGATGCCGGCATCCCGTGCCTGTCGATCATGAACATGCCGCCGCTGCCGTTCCTCAAGCGCATTCCCGGGCTGGACACGGGCAAGTTGGAAGCCGCCTATACCAATCCCCGGGTCTGGGACCGTTTCGAGCCCGACCTGATGACCCTGTGCAGCCCCGATCCCCAGGCCTTCCGCCCGCCGGAAGAAGGGGCGAATGTCTTGCACGTGGGTCTGCCGACCAACTTCAAGGCCGCGCGCTTCGGCGACCGCGACGCCAACAAGCTGCTCGACCGCCTGGACGCCGACATCGCCGCCGTGCGGGTCGGCCGGTCGGACGTGCCGGTCAAGTTGAAGGCGTTTGATTCGATTTTCGTGCCGCTTGCGAAATGGTCAATGCTGCTGACCGGCAACTACCGCTGCGTGACACGGGACGACGTGCGCCCGATCCGCGATGCGGTGCATGAAAACCTGGGCCAGTCCCGTATGATCTACCAACACGTGGACGCCATCGCCCGCAACCTGGGCGCCGATCCGGCCGACGCCGTGCCGTTCGAGAAATACGCCAATGCGGCGGAAAACCTGTTGAAGCCGTCGTCCGTGGCCCGCGCCGTGGCCGCCGGGTCACCGGTGATCGAACGCGTCGACATGCTGGTTCAATTGATCGGCCGTTCGCTCGGCATGGCCAATCCCGAAATCGACGAAATCGTCGCCACCGTGGACGCGCGCCTGGCCCGGAACCAGCGCCAATCCGCCTGACCGGCCCGCGCCCGGGGCGGCGTTACTGTCTCCGCATTCGTTTCCTTCCTCCTTGCATGGGCGGAACCTTCGGGTTCCGCCCTCTTTTTTTGCGTCCGGCCGGGCACGGTGACGTCGATTGCCTGGCATTTATTGATTTCCAGGGCCGGATCGCGCATCGTCCGGGACCGCCCGGCGCAGAGGCCGAGCCATCAGAAAAACAGCAAAAGACATAAAAGGGACGAAACATGACGAAAGACGCCATCGCCGACCTTCTGGACCCCACGGTCCTGCAGGTTGGAATCAACCTGGGCAATATTCTTCTGGTCACCGGCAAGAAGGCCAACGGCGACCCCGAAGGCATCGCCCCCGACATGGCCGCGGCCATCGCCGAGAAGCTGGGCATCAACGTGAAATTCAACACCTTCGCCACGCCGGGCGAGGTTGCCGACGCCGCCGAGCGGGGCGAATGGGACATCGGCCTGATCGCCATCGAGCCCAAGCGGGCCGAGGTCATCGATTTCTGCAACGCCTATGTGCAGATCGAGGCGACCTATCTGGTGCCGGAAGCCTCATCGTTTCAGAAGGTCGAGGACGTGGACGCGCCGGGCGTGAAGATCGCCGTGTCTGAACGCGCCGCCTATGACTTGTATCTTTCGCGCACCCTGAAGCATGCGGAACTCGTCCGTGCCCAGGGTCTGCCGGGTGCGTTCGAGCTGTTCAAGCGGGAAAAACTGGATGCCCTGGCAGGGCTGGTCCCGGCCTTGCGCGACAACGCCGCCGACATGCCGGGCACGCGGTTGCTGCCGGGCCGCTATACCTCGGTCAAACAGGCCATCGGCACCCGCCACGGCAAGCCGGCATTGAAGGCCGTTGTCCAGGCCTTCATCGCCGACGCCGTCTCAAGCGGATTCGTTCAAGGCCTGATCGACAAACACGGGGTGACCGGCAAACTGGCCGTCGCGACCGACGACTAAGCGATGGGCCAGGGGGGCGTCAGGCCCCTCTGGCCATCTGCTTGACGCGCTGCAGATTCTTTTCGATGACAATGACGCGCTTCTGGTTGCCGGCGGCGCGGTAGATTTCCGACGCCCCGGAAAAGTATTTCTGCGCGTCGGCGACCAGCTGCGGCGACGGCTGCCGCTTGGCCAGGGCGAAGCAGGCGGCGCCCAGATTGTTGGCCGTCTGCGCCCACAACAGCGGCACCAATTCCTTCTTGCGAATGTCGAGCGCCTGCTTGAAGGCATCCACCGCCTTGGCCGCCAGTTCCGGGCCCTGAGCCCGTTCGGCCAGGGCCAACATGACCGTGCCGTAGCCGTTCATGGCCTCGGCCCAGCGCCCGGGGTTCAGTTCCACGTCAAAGGCGGCCAGGGCACTTTCAAAGGCCTGGGCCGATTCCTTCAAGCGCGCCGGCGTGGTTTCCTTGTTGCCGATCTTGTACAGCACCATGGCCGTGTTGATCAGCGCGAGCGCGTATTCGTTGGGGTAATTGTCGCGGCCCAGCGCGTCGGCGACCTCGCGGTAAGCTGCCGCGGCGGCGGCCAGGGCGTCCGGATCCGCATCCTGGGTCGATTTTATCTGCAAAGCGTCGGCGAAATGGTTTTGCGCCAGGGCCCATTGCAAAAGGTCTTGCGACTTGTCGGTCGTCTTAACCGCTTCCTGATAGGCCTTCAGCCCCTTGGCCAGGTACTTCTTGGCGCCGACCCGGCACAAGGACAGGCAGACGTTGCCATAGCAGGTCAGGCAGGAGGCCAGATGCGGGGGTTCCAGATGCGGCGGGCTGTCCCAGACCTTTTCCAGATCCTTCATTTCGCCCTCGAGCACGGCGGCCAGTTTCTTGCGCGCGCCGCGATGGATGGGCAGCAGCGATCCCATGGCCGAGACCAGGATCAGCTTGTACAGATCGCGCGGCATGGGGATCGGCAGGGTCAGATGGTCGAGCGGCCCGAACGTGCTGGCCGCCCCTTCGGCCGCGCCCACGGGCAGAAAGCGCAGTTCGACCGCCGTGCCGAGATCGACCGTGGCCCCCCAGACCAGAAGGTCCGCCTCTTCCTCGCGCAACCATTCCGCACCCGTGCGGACCCCTTCCTGCAGGGCGTTGAGCAAGGGGGCCTTGGGATTGAGCTTGATCGCCTGGGTGCGGCGGTAGACGGCGACATCGGAAATCGCGCCGAAGATATCGGCCAGGCTTTCGGTGATCTTGTCGCCACCGGCGCCGTCGATATCGGTCAGCACGATGCTGGCCGCCGAGCCCGACATTTCGGTCGGCACAAAGCCGCCGCCGACCCGTTTCCCCTTGCGGCGGGATTTCTTTTTGGCTTTGGTCCCGCCCAACCCAAACAGTGCCTTGAGAAGACCCATTTCTGAATTCTTTGTATTGCGGCGCGAACGTGCGGCGATCACCGGCGTCCGCGTCTCCGTCCTCGCCCGATCAGGGCATAGAATGTCCCACCGGCGCGCCAAGAGCAAGCCCCCGGCAGACCGCGGGATCGTAGACGGTTCGGAAGCGGATCAAAAATCGATGCAGCGGCCGTTCTTTTCCCAATCGCCGAAGCGGGTCGGGTCGGGCCGCGCGGCCTTGGCGCCATCCGCATCCGCCTGAGGTGCCGCCTGGGGCGCCGGTTGCGGACGAGGGTCGATCTGTGTGCGCCCGGCCGCCAGAAAGGCCCGCGCCCGTTCCAGGCGTTGAACGCGCTTGCTGTCGTTGTCGTCGGTCATGGTCGTAGTTTAGCGGGATCAGCGCCCGCCCGCCAAGGCCATGGTTGAATCCCCTTGCCCGCCCCGCGCCACCCTGGCATGACCGGGGCATGAACCATGACAGCCCGGATGCCCGCGCGGCGGCCCTCGACCTGTTGCAGGGCGTAATCCGCCGCAAGCAGGCCCTCGACCAACAGATGACCGGCGGCGCCTTCGCGGCGCTCGACCCGCGCGGCCGCGCTTTTGCCCATAATTTGGTCGCCACGACCTTGCGCCGCCTGGGCCAGATCGACGCGCTGATTGCTTCCTGCCTGGAAAAGCCCCTGCCGGCCAATGCCCGCACGGCCCAGGACATCCTGCGGCTGGGCGCCGCGCAACTGCTGTTCACGGGCACGGCCGACCATGCCGCCGTGGACACGGCCGTGGACCTGGCCCGCGCGCGCGGCCAGGGACGCCTGGCCAAGCTGGTCAACGCGGTGCTGCGCCGCCTTCAGCGCGAGGGCGGCGACGCCCTGACCGGGCAAGACGCGGCCCGGCTCAACACGCCGGACTGGCTGTGGCAGGCCTGGGAGGCCGCCTACGGCGCCGATATCTGCCGCGCCATCGCGGAAAGCCACCTGAGCCCGGCCCCTCTCGACATCACGGTCAAGAACGATGCCGCGGGCTGGGCCGAACGCCTGGGCGGCACAGCATTGTCGGACCGCAGCCTGCGCCTGACCGATGCGGCCCCCGTGCCCGAACTGCCCGGATTTGCCGAAGGTGCCTGGTGGGTGCAGGACCGGGCCGCGGCCCTGCCCGTGCGGTTGTTGGGCGATGTCGCGGGGCTGAGTGTTCTCGACCTCTGCGCCGCACCCGGCGGCAAGACGGCGCAATTGGCGGCGGCAGGGGCGCGGGTGACCGCCCTCGACCGTTCGGAAAAGCGCCTGGAAACCCTCGCCCGCAACCTGGACCGCCTGGAGCTTCAGGTGGAAACCGTGGCCGCCGACGCCCTTTCCTGGGACGCCCCCACCCGCTTCGACGCAATCCTGTTGGACGCCCCCTGTTCGGCCACGGGAACGATCCGCCGCCACCCGGACCTGCCCCATCTGAAGCGCCCCGAGGACACGGCCAAGCTGGCCGACCTGCAGGACCGCTTGCTGGCCCGCGCGGCCGGCTGGGCCCGCCCCGGCGGCGTGCTGGTTTTCGCGACCTGTTCCCTGCAGCCCGAGGAAGGGCCCGAGCGCATCCGGGCGTTCCTGAGCCGGCAGACCGACTTCAAGACCGAGCCGGCGACAACCGGCGAATCGGGCGTCACGCCGGACATGCTGTCGCCGGAAGGATGGTTGCGCACCCTGCCCTGCATGGCGGCGGAAATCGGCGGCATGGACGGGTTTTTCGCGGCCGTCCTGCGGCGTATCGCCTAGCGCCCCGTTCGGTGCTATTCATCGGCGGATGGTATTCCAGTTCGCCCGCGACGTGTTTTACCGCAGCGACATCTACAACAGGATGTTGCGTCGCCACGGGCCGACCCAAATTCACGCCATTACCACCGATCCCCTGCCTGGTGACCCGGTGCGCGGCGCCGGAATCCTGAATGGCGAGATGATGCTGGCCGCGCGCAAACGCACCTTGGGCCCCTATCCTTTTGCCGCCGACCTGAAAAGCCGCCGCGCCGTGGCCGAACTTTACGGATTTTCCTGGCTGCGCGATCTCGCCGCGCTCAGCGCGCCGGGCGCCCGTGAGGCGGCCCAGGCCCTGATCCGCGACTGGCTGCGTCATCATGATCGCTGGGATGCGGTAACCTGGGCCCCCGACGTTGCCGGAACCCGCATTCTTGCCTGGCTTAATTATATCGATTTCGTAACAGAAGGGGCCGACAATGGCCTGCGCGCGGAAATGGCGGCCGCCGCGTCGGCCCAGTTGCGTCACCTGGCCGGCAACAACCGTTCCGGAAACGAACATTCAGGACTTGATGAAAGTCCGTTCACGGTCGGGGCGGCCCTGATCGCCGGGGCCGTCGGCCTGCCGGGCCTGGACCCCCTGCTCGACACCGGCCTTGAACGACTGCGGGCCGCCGTCGCCCGCGATATCCTGGCCGACGGGGGTCACCGGACGCGAACGCCGGAAACCGCCCTGCGTACCCTTGCCCGGCTGGTCGCGGCGACGCGCGCCCTTCGGGCCGGGCGCCGGCCGGTGCCCGATTTCCTGACCGACGCCCTGGCCAGGATGGCCCCTGCGGTCAAGGCGACCGTGCTGGGTGACGGGGGGCTGGCCGCCTTCAACGGCGGCGGCAACGGCAGCGCGCCCGCGGTAACGGCAATTCTGGGCGCGGCGGGCATGCGTGGCGCGGCGCCCACCAGCCTGCCCGATTGGGGGTATGAACGGCTGCACGCCGGCACCACCACGGTGATCGCCGATACGGGCTGTTACGGCGGCATCCACGCGGGCGCCCTCAGTTTCGAGATGTCGGCGGGCCGCCATCGCCTGGTCGTCAACTGCGGCGCCCATCCTGACGAGACCACGGAATGGGCGCGGGTGCTGCGCTCGACCGCCGCCCATTCGACCCTTGCCGTCAACGACACGGACGCCCTGCCGACGGACGGATCCCGCACGGCCGAGGTCGGCATGGCGTTCCGCCGCAACGAGCGGGAAGGCAGCTCCCTCGTCCAATCGGCCCACGACGGCTATCGCCGCGCTTTCGGCATCGTCCACAACCGCGACCTCTACCTGTCCGGCGACGGCGACGATTTCCGCGGCAAGGATACCCTGGTCGGCGGCACCGGCGCCTTCGCCCTGCGTTTTCATCTGCATCCGGAAACGGGGGCCTCGATGCTGGAAGGCGGCGACGCCGTGTTGTTGAAACTGCCCGGCGGCAAGGGCTGGCGCTTTCGCTGTTCAGGCGCCCGGCCGGCGCTGGAGGAAAGCGTCTATCTGGGCGATCCGGCCCGGCCCCGCCGCTGCGGCCAGGTCGTCCTGCGCGGCGAACACCGGGGCCGGGAGACGGCCGTGCGCTGGTCGTTCCTGCGCGAAGGGGCCTAGACCCGCGGCCGCGTAAGTGGACCCGCGCGGAGGCTTCTGCTATCAGCGGTCAAACTTTATATCCCCGGTCCTTCGGGGTTCAGCGGACCCTTCACGGCCATGACCGACAATCCTGCACATTCGACCTGGCTGCGTGACGCGACCGCGATCGCGATCGGCCTAGCCGTCCCGGCCATGGTCTCAGGGCGGGCGGTGCTGCAGGGGATCGCGGCGGCGGCGCTGATCGCCGTGCTGATCGTCGCTTGGCGGGACCGCACCATTTTTGCGCGGGCCGGCGCCGCCGCAAGATCGCGCCTTGGGGTGGTCGTCATCATCGCCTTCGCCGCCATGGCGGTCAGCATTCCAGGCTCTCTCGACCCTCTCCGATCCTTCGAAGCCTGGGGGCGGACGCTGGCCTACATCTGCGGATGCACCCTGTTCTGGGCGTTCCTTGCTGGGGACGCGCGGGCGCGGAGGCTGTGTCAAATTTCGTTGATCCTGGGAACCTGCACGGCCGTGGCCCTTGTCGTATTGGCGCAATTGGGCGTCATGCGGCCGCTTAACATCGTCCGTCTGCAACTCGAAAGAGTGTCGCATTATTGGGCGTTCAAGGAGCCGAGAGCCTTTGCCGCCGCCGCCGCCTGCCTGGTTCCGGCCTTGGTCTATCTGGCCTTGCCGATGCGTGGGTGGAAGATCGTCGGGGCCCTGGCCGCCGCCCTGGGCCTCGTGGCGATTACGGTGACCACCGCCAACAAATCCGCCATCGCGGGCCTGTTGGCGTTGATCCTTGCGGTGAGTTTCGTGTGGGCCCTGCGGCGGCGGAAAGTCTGGCTGTATTCCTGGTTAGCCTGGGCCACTGCCGTTTCGGCGGCCGGCATCTGGCTCGTCCATGCCCTTCCCGATCAGCCGACGCTGACGGCACCCTGGCCCTGGCTGCCCGACTGGCTGATCGACCCTCACCGCCAGTATATCTGGCAGTTCACGATGGGCAAAATCGCGGAAGCACCTTGGACCGGATACGGAATAAACGTCATCAACCGGGTTGAAGGCGCGGGCATGATGGTTCCCGGATACCATCAACAGTTTCTACCGTCCCATCCGCACAATTGGATATTGGAAGTCTTGGGGGAGACCGGGGTCATCGGCTTCCTGCCGATGGCGGCCACGCTGGCTTGGTTCTTCGCCCGCCAGGTGCATCGCTACCTGTTGTCGGCAAGCGCCGCCGCCTTGGCGCAGATCGGCTTATTCGCGGTGTTCTGGTCGTCGTCGCTGTTCAATTTCTCGATCTGGTCGTCGTGGTGGCTGATCACGTTCTTCCTGCTGAGCGCCATCATCGCCGCTTCACCGCCGGCCACCTCGCAACCGGCGTCGCCCTAACGGGCTTTCTCCAAACGATCAAGTCTGGGCGGGTACTTGTCCGCCGGCCACACCCCGATCTGGCGGGAGCGGAAGCGGGTGGCCGCGTCCGGGGCAGGGCCCGCCGGCATGCCGCGGAACGGGGCGATGATCATCGCCTTGGGATGGGCCTTGAGCCAGACCTCCAGCGCCGCCGGCCCGCCGACTACGCCGACCGGCTTCGTCAGGCGGCCGAGGAAATGGAATTCGCCCCGGTATTTGCCAAAGGTGACGAAGTCGGCGCCCTGATCCTCGAGGGTCTTGAGCACCTGAGAAAATGGCCGGAAATCGTGGGATTCGGCCATCAGCGGGCGCAACGTCAGGTGAACCGCGACGACCATCGCCACGGACAGACCCGCCACCGCCGCCAGCCGCGCCGCTGCCGCCCCGTTTAGGCGCAGAAAGGCCACGGCCGCCGCGGCCACCCCGGCGAGCGGCCACAGCTGCGCGTCTCCGACGGAGGTCGCCCAGGACGGTTTGATATCGAAATGAAGGGCGCCGGCCAGCGCGCCGGCCAGCACGAGAAACAACGCCGCCGGGATCCAGCGGTCGACCGGACGCCAAAACCCGTCTTCTTCCGCGGCAACCGCCCCCGCCAAGGCGCGGGCCAGAATCAGGGCAAGGGCGGGAAATTCCGGCAGCAGATAATGGGGCTGCTTGCCGCTGATGGCGGAGAAAACCGCGAAGGCGGCGGCGAACCAGACGAGGCAGAGGCGCGTGCCGCCGTCGCCCGCCATGTCCCTCCATTGACGACGCAGGGCCCGCCAAGCGGCAGGCCAGATGGTCCAGGGCAGGGTCATGGCCGGCAGGATCGCGGCGAACCACCAGTACGGCCGGCCGTGAGCGAAGCTGTCGACCATGCGTCCCGCCGATTGGCCCCACAGGATGGCGTTACGGTATGCCGCACCGCCCGCTTCCGCGGCGGGCAGGGCCCAGGCCAGGCCGATCGCAGCCCCCAAGACCACGGCGCCGACCAATCCCCCGTACCATACGCGCCAGCGGGGGGCGGCGCCAAGCGCGGTCGCCCACAAGGGGGCCGCCAACGCGGCCGGCAGCAGATGCACCAGGATCGCCGGCCCCTTGGCGAGAATTCCCAGTCCGATGGCAATGCCGAGAACCAGAAACCCGGCCGTAAGCCGGCCTTGCGCCGCCATGACAAGGCCGATCAGGCCGCCAAGCGTGAACACCATAAGCAGCATGTCGAAGAAGGTGACGGTCGTGAAGACGGTCCAGAACACGGCCCCCAGCACGACGAAGGGCGCGACGGCGCCGGCGGTCCACAGGTCGGGCCATAGCAGACGGCCGAGACGGCCCGTGAGCCCGAGGGCCGCGAGCCCGAACAAGGGCGCCACCAGGCGCGGCCACCATTCGTTGACGCCGAACACCGCCCAGCCCAGATGCATGGCCCAAAACAAAAGCGGCGGCTTGTGGCTGTAGGGCTCGCCGTTCAGATAGGGGACCAGAAAGTCGCCCCGCTGCCACATCTCCCACGCGACCGCGAGGTAACGGGTCTCGTCGACGGGCAGGAGCGGGCGCGCGGTCAAGGTCACGGCGATCAGCAAGCCCCACAATCCGGCGGTTGCAAGGGGTGCGAGCGCGAAACGGCGGTGTCCGGACGGCATCATGAGCCCCTCATAGCCGGTTCCTTGGAACGAACCAACCGATTCTACCGCGGGGGCCGGAATATGCGCCTTGTCCAGGCGACGAAGGTCGGGGTTAGGCTTTGATTCAATTTCAGTTTTTTCAAATATGGCGACACCCGACAGTTGACGTTCACATCATGCACGCTGTATGTTCGCGGCGTGAACAAGGGGGCCCGATGGCCAACGGAAAATTCGACGCGCAGAACCAGTCGCAGATGGTCGAGACGACGCTCGACCTTCTGGAGCTTGTCGCCGAGGACGAAGCCGTTTCGCAGCGCGGATTGGCCGAGCATCTCGGCGTGGCGCTGGGGCTCACGAACGCCGTGCTCAAGCGCTGCGTCAAGAAAGGTCTTCTCAAGATCAAGCAGGCGCCCGCCCGGCGCTACGCTTATTACCTGACGCCCCAGGGTTTCGCCGAAAAAAGCCGCCTTACCGCCGAGTATCTAGGCTATTCGCTGCGCTTCTACCGCGAGGCGCGCCAGGAATACGCCGATGTCTTCCGGTTCTGCGCCACCCGGGGCTGGACCCGCTTCGTGCTGGTCGGCGCCACCGATCTGGCGGAGATCGCCTCGCTGGCGACGGCGGAGACGGGATGCGAGATCGTCGGCCTGCTCGACCCCGAGCGCAACGAGCCGGAATTCTGCGACATCCCCGTCTACCGCACGCTGGACGAAATTCCCGCCGACCGCCGACCGCAGGCCGTCATCCTGGCCGACATCACCGATCCTCAGGGCGCCTACGAGAAGCTGGTGCAGATAATGCCGGCGGAGCGCGTGCTAGCGCCCAAGCTGCTGCGTGTGACCGCGCCGGACCACCCGGCCTGGCCGGCCAACGGCGGCGCCGACGGCCACGAGGGCGCGCCATGAAATGGTATGTCGTCTATACCCAGGCGGGCAAAGAAGCATTCGCCGCGCAGAACCTGACGAACCAGGGGTTTGAGCCTTATCTGCCGCGCTATCGCAAGCGGCGGCGCCACGCCCGCCGCATCGACATGGTTCTCGCGCCGCTGTTTCCCCGTTACCTGTTCGTGCGCATGGACCCCCGTCAACAGCGCTGGCGGTCCATTAACGGAACCTTCGGGGTGTCTCATCTCTTGACCGACGGCGCCGTACCGCAGGAAGTGCCCGACGCGATCATCGACGCGATCCGGGCCCACGCGGACGGCGATATCGTTTCGGTTCTGCCGCCGGCCTTCCGCAAGGGTCAACGCCTGCTGGTCACCGACGGCCCGTTCGCGGACCTACAGGGAATTTTCGAATGCGTGGACGACCAGGAGCGGGTCGTTCTTCTACTGAACTTCATGGGCCGCGTCATACCGGCGCGCCTGCCTGGGCACGCGGTTACGGCAGCGTGAACCGGCGCCGGGCTCCCTGACGCCCGGCAATCAATCGAGCCTATCCGCACTCCGGGTGAGATTCACCCGGAGTGCGGTAGCGTGGAAAATTGTAGAAACGAGATACACATGTCACATGCACAAGATTTTATGAAAGAAGCGGCGACCATCGCCCTGGAAATCGACGCCGACGCCATCGAACGCATGGCCCAAGGCTTGGCCCAAGTGCGCAGCGGCGGGGGACGCCTGTTCCTGCTTGGGGTCGGCGGCAGCGCGGGCAACTGCTCGCACGCCACCAATGATTTCCGAAAGCTGTGCGGCATGGAGGCCTACGCGCCGACGGACAATGTATCCGAGCTGACAGCCCGCATTAACGACGAGGGCTGGGACACGGTTTTCGCCGAGTGGCTGAAGACAAGCCGGCTTTCGAACAAGGATGCAATCCTCGTCTTTTCAGTCGGCGGCGGCGACGCGGAACGGAACGTCAGCGTCAATCTGATCCGCGGACTGGAGTTCGCCAAGTCCAAGGGCGCCAAGATTTTCGGCGTCGTCGGACGCAAGACAGGCTACACGGCTCAGGTCGCCGATGCGGCCGTTGTCGTGCCCGTCGAAAACCCTCAGCATGTGACACCGCATACCGAGGCGTTCCAGGCGGTTGTCTGGCATTGCCTGGTGTCCCACCCGTTGCTGCAGACGACCGCCACGAAGTGGTGACACAGGTGGGGATCATCCACCTCGCCATGCGGTCCCGGGCGTTGTCCACGGACGTTCCGCACCGCAGCCTGTTCATCGGCCTCGATGTCGCCAAGGGGGCAGCATAAACGCGAACGTCACCCCTGCCGCCGGCCGGCAGGAACGCGCGGTGTTCTTTGACCGTGATGGCGTTCTGAATTATTCCGAAGTCCGGGACGGCAAGCCTTATGCGCCCCGGAGCCTTGAGACCTTCAAAATTGAACCCAGCGCGGCAGAAGCCCTCAGCCGCGTCAAGTCGGCCGGATACCGCGTCATCGTAGTCACCAATCAGCCTGATGTCGGGAATGGCTTGGTTGAGCGCCGTGAAGTCGATGCCATGCACGACCGCCTGCGCGCCGAACTGCCCCTTGATGACATCCGGGCCTGTTTTCACAGCCAACGCGCCAATTGCGCATGCCGCAAGCCAGCGCCCGGCATGCTTATTGACGCCGCCGCCGACTGGAATCTGGCCCTGAGGCGGTGTGTCATGGTCGGCGACCGCTGGAGCGACGTCGCCGCGGGAAAGGCCGCTCACTGCCGAACCGTTTTCATCGATCGCGGTTATAAGGAGCCGAACCACGAAATGCCCACGGTATCGGTACATACCTTGTCAGAGGCGGTCGACTGGATACTCACCAAAGAAATTGAAGTAGGAAGTCAATGCCCACCATGAATGTTCAAGGGAAAATATGATGCAGGACGCCACCCCACTAAAAATCAAGCTCTTCGCCGACGGCGCCGACCTCGACAGCATGCTGGCGCTCTATGCCGACCCGATGATCAAGGGCTTCACCACGAACCCGACGCTGATGCGCAAGGCCGGCATCAACGACTACGAGGCCTTCGCTCAGCGGGTGCTGACGGCGATTCCCGACCGCCCCGTGAGTTTCGAGGTATTCGCCGACGATCTGCCGACGATGGCCGCGCAGGCGCGGGTGATCGCGTCCTGGGGCGCCAACGTGAATGTGAAGATCCCGGTCACCAACACCAAGGGCGACTCCACCGGGCCGATCATCGCGGCCCTGTCGGCCGAAGGCGTGCAGTTGAACGTGACAGCGGTGTTCTCGCTCGACCAGGTGCGCGCCGTGTGCGATGCCCTGTCGCCCGAAACGCCCGCCATTGTCTCCGTGTTCGCCGGCCGGGTCGCCGACACCGGCCGGGACCCCATGCCGCTCATGGCCGAGGCCCTGAAAATCCTGGCCTCCAAGCCCAAGGCCGAACTGTTATGGGCGAGCCCGCGCGAACTTCTGAACATCTTCCAGGCCGATGAGGTCGGCTGCCACATCATCACCGCGACCTCGGACGTCCTCGGCAAGCTCAAGAATGTCGGCAAGGACCTGGATGTCTTCAGTCTGGAAACCGTCGAGATGTTCTATAACGACGCCCAGTCCGCCGGCTACGCCATCGCCACGCCCGCCGAAAACGCGGCCGAATAAATTACGGAGTTTCGAAACATGCCCAATGCCTTCAACCACGTCCTGATCACCGGCGGCGCCGGATACGTCGGCAGCCTTCTGGCGCCGCAGTTTCTCGCCCGGGGATACAAGGTCACCGTGTTCGACATCATGTATTACGGCGACGACTTTCTGCCCAAGGACAACCCCAACCTGCGCGTCGTCAAAGGCGACATCCGCGACACGGCGGCGCTCAAGGCCGCGCTCGACGGCGTCGACGCCGTCATCAGCCTGGCCTGCATTTCCAACGACGCCAGCTTCGAACTGGACGAGAACCTGTCGACCTCGGTCAACCTGGATGCCTTCGAGCCCATGGTGATCGCCGCCAAGGAAGCCGGCGTGAAGCGATTTATTTTCGCCTCGTCGTCGTCGGTCTACGGCGTGTCGGACTCCCCGGACGTGACCGAGGACCACCCCCTGGTGCCGCTGACCCTCTACAACAAGTACAAGGGCATGTGCGAGCCGCTGTTGTTCAAGCACCAGTCCGACGACTTCGTCTGCGTCACCATCCGTCCCGCGACCTTGTGCGGTTACGCGCCGCGCCAGCGCCTGGACGTGTCGGTCAACATCCTGACCAATCATGCCGTGACCAACGGCAAGATCACCGTGTTCGGCGGATCGCAGATGCGCCCGAACCTGCATGTCCAGGACATGTGCGATTGCTATGAGATGCTGCTCGACCTGCCCGACGACAAGATCGCCGGTGAAACCTTCAACGTCGCCTTCCAGAACATGAGCATCATGCAGCTGGCCGAGATCGTCAAAAAGGTCGTCCAGGAAGAGTTCCCCGAAAAGGGCGATATCGACATCGTCACCACGCCGACCGACGATATTCGCTCCTACCACGTCAACTCGGACAAGATCACCCGCATGCTCGGTTTCGCGCCGAAGTACAACATCGAAGATGCGGTACGCGGCCTGTGCCGGGCCTTCCGCAACGGCGATCTGCCCAACAGCATGGACGACGACAAATACTTCAACGTCCGCCGCATGAAGGCCCTCAACGCCGCATGACGACCAAACCCACCGCCGTTGTCACCGGGGGCGCCGGGTTCATCGGCAGCCATATGGTCGACGTGCTGCTGGAACGCGGTTACGCCGTGCGCGTGATCGACGACTTCTCCGGCGGCCACGAACGCAATCTCGCGCATCTCGCGGGAAATCCCGACCTCGCCGTCGAACATGCGGACATCCGGGGGCTCGCGCCGGGGTCGGCGCTGTTCGAAGGTGCTCGCTTCGTGTTCCATTTCGCCGGCATCGGCGACATCGTGCCATCCATTGAAAAGCCCATCGACTACATGGACATCAACGTCCAGGGCACGGTGAAGATTCTGGAATGCGCGCGGGCGGCAGGCGTGCAGAAACTGGTCTACGCGGCGTCCTCGTCGTGCTACGGGCTGGCCGACGTGCCGACCCGCGAAGACCACCCCATCGACCCCAAATACCCCTATGCGCTCAGCAAGTACCAGGGCGAACAGGCGGCCCTGCATTGGCACAAGGTTTACGGCCTGCCGGTCAATTCGGTCCGCATCTTCAACGCCTACGGTACCCGCGTCCGAACCACGGGCGCCTACGGCGCCGTGTTCGGCGTGTTCTTCAAACAGAAACTCGCCGGCAAGCCCTTCACCGTGGTCGGCGACGGCACCCAAGGGCGCGATTTTCTCTATGTCACCGACGTCGCCCGCGCCTTTCTGGCGGCGGCGGAAACGAAACACACGGGCGAGATCTACAACCTTGGGGCCGGTAATCCGCAGACGGTCAACCGTCTGGTCGAACTCCTGGGCGGCGACGTCGTCTACATCCCCAAACGTCCGGGCGAACCGGACTGCACCTGGGCCGACATCGGCAAGATCACCAGCAAGCTGGGCTGGGCGCCCGTGGTGTCGTTTGAAGAAGGCGTCGGCCGCATGACCGCCGAGATCGAGAATTGGCGTGACGCGCCATTGTGGGATCCGGATAGCATCGAACAGGCGACCAAGACCTGGTTCCGTTACATGGCCCCGACGGGTGAAGCATGACAGCTGAGTTTTTCGAAAAGTACCAATTCAAGCTGAAGACCGCCGCCGAACTGCGCGGCCTGATTGGTTCGTTCCCGCGCGAGAACAAGGTGATCATGTGTCACGGCGTGTTCGACGTCGTGCACCCTGGACACGTCCGGCATCTGGCTTATGCCAAAACCAAGGCCGATATTCTCATCGCCTCGATCACCGCCGACAGGCACATCAAGAAGGGCACCTACAGACCGCACGTCCCCGAACGCCTGCGCGCCCTCAACCTCGCCGCGTTCGAGATGGTCGACTACGTGATGATCGATGAGAACGCAAAGCCGCTTGAGAACCTTCAGGCGTTGCAGCCTGATTTCTTCGCCAAGGGGTTCGAGTACACCTCGGGCGGCCTTCCGGCAGCGACGCAGGAAGAAGCCGACATCGTCGAAGGCTATGGCGGCGGCATGATCTTCACGCCGGGCGACATCGTCTATTCATCGTCGCGCCTGATCGAACTGGCCGCACCCAACATTCAGATGGAAAAGCTGCTGACGCTTCTCCACACCCATAACCTGGGGTTCGCCGACCTGCGGGCGGCGCTGGACAAGATGCGCGGCTTCCGCGTCCATGTCGTCGGCGACACCATCGTCGACAGCTATACCCGCACCTCGCTGATCGGCGGCCAGACCAAGACGCCGACCTTCAGCGTGCTTTACCAGGGCAAGGACGATTACATCGGCGGCGCCGGCATCGTCGCGCAGCACCTGAACGCGGCCGGCGCGGATGTCACATTTTCAACCGTCCTCGGGAAGGACGATCTCGCCAAGTTCGTGATCGACGGCCTGAAAGAGGCCGGCATCAAGATCAATGCCATCACCGACGAGACCCGCCCGACGACCAACAAGAACGCGATCATCGCAGGTGGTTACCGTCTTTTAAAAGTCGACACCCTGGACAACCGCTCGATCTCCGAAGGTATTCTCGAGCAGTTGACCACGAAGATCGAGGGCACGGAAACCGATGCCGTCGTATTCAGCGATTTCCGTCACGGCATCTTCAATCACTGGACCGTGCCGCAACTTACGGACGCCATCCCGGCCGATGTGTTTAAGGTTGCAGACAGCCAGGTCGCCAGCCGTTGGGGCAACATCACCGAGTTCAAAAACTTCGACCTCGTCACGCCCAACGAGCGCGAGGCCCGTTTCGCGCTGGGCGATCAGGACTCCACTGTCGGCGCACTTGCCGGCGCATTGATCGCAGCCAACAGCGCCCGCCTGCTGATCCTTAAACTTGGCGATCGTGGCGCTTTCGTAAACCGGCCGATGTCGGGCCTCGGCAACGAAGGAAACTACTTCTCCGTCGACAGCTTCGCCGACAACATCTCCGATGCCGTCGGCGCAGGCGACGCCCTCTTGTCCTACGCAACAATGGCCATGCTCGCGACCGGCAACGAGGTCATCGCCGGGATCCTCGGTTCCATGGCCGCGGCCTGCGAATGCGAGATCGACGGCAATGTGCCGATCCGCCCGGGCGACGTTCTGGCACGAATCGACCAGGTCGAGAAAGCGGCCGGGTACGACGGTTGACCGGCATGCGGGTCATCGTCGCCGGAATGGGCGTTCAAGGCGCCAAGCGGTTCGTTGCCGCAGGTGCGGACGCCGTCGCCACGGTTGATCCGGTGAAGGACGGCGTCGATCACCGCGATATACGCGATTTGCCGCTAGCTGACTTCGACGCTGCCCTGCTCTGCGTGCCGGACGAAGCGAAAATTGAGTTGCTGGATTATTTGCTCTCCGCCGGCAAACATGTCCTGGTGGAAAAGCCGCTGCTGTCCATCGATGACGCCGACCTGATCCGCCTGGGTGCCGTCGCAGAGAAGACCGGCGCCGTCTGCTACACCGCCTACAACCATCGTTTCGAGCCTCATTTCGTGCGCATGGCCGACCTGATCAAGAGCGGCCGCCTGGGCAAGATTTATTCTCTGCGCATGTTCTACGGCAACGGCACGGCGCGGCTGGTGCGGGACAGCGCCTGGCGCGATCAGGGTGCCGGCGTTCTGCCCGACCTGGGCAGCCATCTGCTCGACACCCTGCGCTTTTGGCTTGGTCAGGATTTCGACGCGCGCTTCCGTGTGCGGGGGGCTTACCGTCACGAAAACCGATCCTTTGATCATGTCGTCATCGACACCGCCGACGGCCTGGCCATTCAGCTTGAGATGACGATGTTGAGCTGGCGCAACCACCACACCACCGACATCTTCGCCGAGCACGGCAGCGCGCATATCGAAAGCCTGTGCAAATGGGGGCCATCGACCTTTACCCATCGGACCCGCGTCCTGCCCAGCGGCCGCCCGCCGGAAGAGGCCGTGACGCTGGTGCAGGCCGACCCGACCTGGGACCTGGAATACGTGCATTTCAAGACGCTCTGCGCCGAGGCACCGGGCACCAATGGTCTGGCCAATGACCTGTGGATCAATCGCACCCTGCGCGACCTGGCCGCCCAGGCCGGCGTGCACGACATGGTGCGCGAAGGGGCGGGCGCATGACGGCCCCCGTCATCGGTTTCGCCGGCCTGACGCATCTTGGCCTCAACATGGCGGCGGCATCGGCGGCGCGCGGTTTCAGGGTCGTAGGCTATCACGCCGACCCAGAGGTCGTCGACGCCATCAACGCCGGGCACCTTCCCGTCGCCGAGCCGGACCTCGACGATATGATCGCCCGGAACCACGAACGTCTGACCTTCACCAGCGACGTTACCGCGCTTGCCGGCTGCGACATCGTCTATATCTCCGTCGATGTTCCGACCGACGACAACGGCCAGAGCGATCTCGCCCCCATTACCGACATCATCTCGACGGCCGAACGCGCCATCAGTGACGATGCGCTGCTGGTCGTCCTGTGCCAAGTGCCGCCGGGCTTCACCCGCACCCTGAGCCGCAATCCCGCCCGGCTGTATTATCAGGTCGAAACCCTGATCTTCGGCCGCGCGGTGGAACGCGCCATGTATCCGGAACGGTTCATCGTCGGCTGCGCAAAACCTGATGCGGCAATCGATCCGCGCCTCGAACGCTACCTCGGCGCCTTCGACTGCCCCATCCTTCCCATGCGCTACGAAAGCGCCGAATTGGCAAAAATTTCCATCAACATGTGTCTGGTCGCCTCCATCGGCGTCGCCAATACCATGGCCGAGGTCTGCGAGCATGTCGGCGCCGACTGGTCGGAAATCATCCCGGCCCTGCGCCTGGATGCGCGCATCGGCCCGAAAAGCTATATCGCCCCGGGCCTCGGTCTGGCCGGCGGAAATCTGGAACGCGACCTCGCAACCGTGATCGGGCTCGCCGACCGGCACGCCACCGACGCCGGGATCGTCCGCGCCTGGCTGGTCAACAGCCGGCACCGCAAGGACTGGTGCTACCGGGTGCTGAAGGACGAAGTTCTCGCCGCCCGACCCGATGCGGTGATCGGCCTGCTCGGCCTAGCCTACAAGGAAGACACCCACAGCACCAAGAACGCCGCATCTCTGGCTCTGCTCGATCATCTCGACGCGACGCAGGTGACCGCCCACGATCCGGAAGTGCGCGCAGACACACTCGTCCCCGGCTTGCGCCGGGCGGCGACGCCGCTCGACGCCTGCGACGGCGCCGACGCCGTGGTGATCGACACGCCGTGGCCCGCCTACCGGGACCTGGTCCCCAAAGAAATCGCGGCCCGCATGCGCGGCCGCACCCTGATCGACCCCTACGGGCTTCTGCCCACGCCTGTGGTGACGGCGGCAGGGCTTGACCATTTTACCCTCGGCCGTTCGGTCGACCGCGCCTCGGAATCGGCGGTTCTCGATGCCTGACGCCGCGTCGGATTGGCGATCCCTTCTGCGCACGCCGATCACCCTGGTGGATATCGGGGCCGACGGCGGAACCCGGGAACTGCCGAGCTTGGCAGGCTTCTGCGAGGTCCACGCGGTCGAGCCTCGGGAAGACTCGTTCCAGGAATTGGAATCACGGACGACCGCGGTGCAAAGTTGCGCGTACCGGAAGACCACCAATTACAATGTGGGAATTGCCGGCAAGGCCGGCCCCCACGACCTTTACGTGACCACGATCCCCCAAGCCAGTTCTCTGCTGGAACCAGACACGGACCTGGTCAGGCGGTGGCGCGGTGATGGCGGCTTCGACGTGGTGGGCAAAGTTCAGGTCGACTGCATTACGCTGGGCGACCTGGCCGAATGCGCGGGGCTCACGGCCATCGACTACATCAAGCTGGACACGCAAGGCTGCGAATTGGACATCTTGTTGGGCGCGCCCGAATTGTTGCCACGGATTTCCGTAATTTATTCGGAGGTCGAATTCATCCAGCTCTACAAGAACCAGCCGCTGTTCGACGACTTCGTGTGCCGGCTGCGCCCATACGGGTTCCGCTTCGTCGGCTTCACCGAGCACAAGACTCGGGACGACAATCCAATGGGGAAAAAGATCTGGGCTGAAGCGGTCTTCGTCAACGAAACGCTGGCGCAGAACTCGGAGGCTGTCCTGAAGGCCGGGCTGGCGCTCATGGACCTGGGCTTCGTCGACGACGGGAAATGGCTATTGTGGGATGCGGGTTTTGATCAGTCTGTCATTGATGGCGCCGCGCGCGACCTTGCCAAGGCCAGCGGCGGAAAAGCGAACAGCCTGGCAATCTCCCTGGTGACCGCGCTGCAATCGGTGAACGCGAAGCTGCGCGCCCGCAGCCTGCCCGAGATGAACTTCAGCCTCGCCAAGCGGTTGCTGGCGCGTTCGTCATGGGGACGGCGACTGGTGTCCTTGGTGTCACGGGAAATTGGACGGTAGCATGCTGAACCACGGATTTCCGCAATCGGCCAAGCCGGCCCGGGTCGTCGTCCTGGGTGCGCGCGGGTTCGTCGGCAGCGCCACGAAGGCCGCCTTCGAGGCCGAAGGCACCGCCGTCCTCGCCCTCGGCCGGGCCGAGATCGACCTGCACTCAGATGGTGCGGCGGATGCCCTTGCCGCCCGACTTGCGCCGTCCGACACCTTCGTCGTCATCTCGGCCGAAGCGCCCTGCAAGGACGCCGCCATGCTGGGGCGCAACATCCGCATGATGCGCAGCGTCACCGACGCGCTTGCCAAGGTGCAACCGGAGCACGTCATCTACGTCAGCTCCGACGCCGTCTACGCCGACAGCATGGAGCCCCTGAATGAAGTGTCCTGCGCCGAGGCCGGCTCGCTGCACGGCGTCATGCATCTGTCCCGCGAATTGATGCTGAAAGACGCCGTCCAGGGCCAGCTGGCGATCCTGCGCCCAACGCTGATTTACGGTGCCGCCGATCCGCACAACGGGTACGGCCCCAACCGCTTCCGCCGTCTTGCTGCCGCCGGGGAGGACATCGTCCTGTTCGGCGAGGGCGAGGAGCGCCGCGACCACGTGGACGTGCGTGACGTGGCCGAACTGATCCGCCTTATCGCTTGGCATAAATCCAAGGGTATCCTGAACGCGGCCACGGGCACGGTCACCTCCTTCCGCGAGATCGCCGAGATGACCGTCGCGCTGTCGGGCAAGGCGGTGGCCATCAAGGGCTCACCCCGCCAGGGTGCGATGCCGCACAACGGATACCGCCCGTTCGATCCGGCGGCGACGTTCGCCGCCTTCCCTGCCTTCAGCTACACGCGGCTGAACGATGGCTTGGCCCGCGCCCAGCGGGAAATGACGGAGGCGCCCAAATGACCGAAGTGAATCTGCTCAAGTCCTTGCCCCAGGGAAAGCGCAACGTAAAGGCGCGCGAGACGGCAAAGACCGACGAACATATCCGCATTTCCCGTGAGTATGGCGAGATGTATTTCGACGGGCCCCGCGAATACGGTTACGGCGGCTATCGCTACGATGGACGCTGGGTTCCCGTGGCCAGGGACATTGTCGCCCATTTCGGGCTGAAGCCCGGAGATCGCGTGCTCGACGTTGGCTGTGCCAAGGGCTTCCTGGTGAAGGATCTTCTGACGGCGGGCGTCGACGCCTATGGCATCGACGTGTCGAAGTACGCTCTGATGCATTGTGAGCCCGAAGTCGTCGGCCGCCTGCAGCTCGGTTCCTGCGACGATTTGCCGTTCCCTAGCGGCAGCTTCGACGCCGTCCTGGCCATCAACACCATCCATAACCTGGATCGCGCGGGATGCCTCCGCGCCGTGCGCGAGATTGAACGCCTCGCACCCGGCAAGGGCTACATCCAAGTCGACAGCTATCGCACGCCGGAACAGAAGGAAATCTTCGAAAGCTGGGTGTTGACCGCCAAGTTCCATGACTATCCGGAAGGCTGGACCAAGCTGTTTGAAGAGGCCGGATACACGGGCGACTGGTATTGGACCATCATTGACTGACGCCGGTAAAATTCTGATCCTGGGCGGCTCGGGCTATGTGGGTTCGCGCTTGCGCCGACGGCTCGGCGCGCATGCCTTGGCGACCTTTCGCCGCACCCCGTTCGCGGGTGGAGTAGCTTTTGATTCAATGACGACGAACCTTGCCGAAGTGGTCGACCTCGCCAGCATATCGCAGGCCGTCATCCTGTTCGGAGAATCGAACATTGCCGCCTGCGAAGCCGCGCCCGACAAGACCGGGGCGATCAATGTCACGAGCGTCATAAAGGTTATCAATACGCTTCGCGGCGCGGGTATCACCCCCTTGTTCCTTTCGTCAGACGCCGTGTTCCCCGGAACGGCCGGGAATTATCGGGAGGCCGACCTTCCTGCGCCAACGCTGCGCTACGGTGCTCAAAAGCTGGAGGTCGAGCATTACCTTCGAGATGCCGTGGATGAGTATCTGGTCCTCCGGGCGGGAAAGACCTACGACGATGACCCGGCCGGCGGCACTTTTCTTGCCCGATGGCTTGACGACATCGCTTCAGGAAACACGGTCCGGCTGGTGACGGACCATCGCTTCTGTCCGATCCATGTGGATGATTTGGTCGAGGTGATCGTGAAAGCCCTTGAACTGCGACTGTCGGGGGTGTTTCACGCCGCAGGGCCCGAAGAGACGACGTACTGGGATCTTTTCCACCAGTTGCTGGACCTGACGGGCCGACCGGCGGACTCCATTTCTGTCCAACCGGCCTTGATCAACGATTTTTCGACTTGCGGCGAACATCGTCCGATCAACAACTCACTGGTATCCGATGCCCTCTTCACGCGCGCCGGCGTCGTCCGCCGGACACCGGAAGAGGTCTGCCGGACGTTAATCGCTAAATGGAACGCCCAGCGTCTCGGCGCTGACGCCGGCCACGGCAAGACGGCGGGCTCCCTTCGATGAGGCGGCGGCTCGCTCAAGCCCACTATGCGATACGGTCGGTAGGTCGCCTGCTGCTCAGGTATCTCGACCCGGTTCTTCTCGTTCTCCTGCCGTCAGGATCACGGTTGACCGCACAGGCCAGCCTCAGGGAAGGCTTTCGCCGGTTCGCCGTCATTAAGCAGGTCGCTTCCGGGCAGCGACGCTCTCCCCGCGGGTTGCGCGAACTGGCGGACGATGCGGTCCGCCATTTGGACGACGCCGTCGCCGGCAACACTGCCCTGTTCCTTGCCCACCGCCTGGCGTCGACTTGTCATTCGCTCGCTGGGGACGTGGACGCCTTCTATCGCCGCCTTGTCGCCTATGGCGAGGCGAAAGACGCCTACGCCGCCTCACGCCAACTCGACCGACTGGGCATCCGATGCATTCCGCCGTATCCGTTGATGCGGACAATCGGTAACACGGCCGTCTACGAAAGCCTTGTAAAGTGTCGGACACTCGACGGCGAGACGTCCCGGTTGTTCCTGCTTTACGATCGCCGCCGGGCGGGAGATTTCGTCAACCCGCACATGCTGACTTATTGGCGGGACTACATGACGGTAATAGATGATCCTGAAACCATCCGCGCGTTGACGCCGATGTTGGCATCGTTGACTGATGATGACTCCGGCCCGATCAAGTTTAGCGGCAGGTACCTGCCGACCCATTCCGCGCTTGCTCTCGCCGGCCAGCAGTGGGAGGACGAGAACCGATCGCCTATCTTCAGCCTGCGCCCCGTCGACCGCGAACGCGGGATGTCGGTGCTCCGGGAAATCGGTCTCGACGAAGACGACTGGTTCGTCTGTTTGCATGTCCGTGAAGGCGGCGCCAAGGGGAACGAGCCGTTTCGCCAAGCCCCCATCAGCGACTACATCCCCGCCATCGAAGCCGTGACCCGTCGGGGTGGCTGGGTGTTCCGCATGGGCGATCCGTCGATGACGCCGCTACCGGCCATCGATCGCGTGGTCGACTATGCTACTTCCACCCTGCGCCAGGACTGGATGGACGTGTTCCTTTGCGGCGCCTGCCGCTTTTTTATCGGAACGTCATCGGGTCTTTATACTGTCGCCCATGCCTTCGGACGGCCGATCGTGCAGACGAACTACCTTCCAACATCGACGCTGTCCCTGGGGACCAAGGATCTGTTTTTGCCGAAGCTGACTCGTTACCGCCGAACCGGAGAATTGATGCCGTTCGCCGACCTTATGGGGCCGCCGTTCAACAATGCGGGCAACGACGCCCTCTACCGCGAGGTCTTCGACGTCACGATCATCAACAACACCCCCGAGGAACTGCTTGAAGTCGTCGAGGAGATGATGGATCAACTGGCTCAGCACGACCAGGAAGACGACGCCCTACAGGCGCGCTTCCGCGCCCTTACGGCCGAAGTCGGTACGCTGGTCGGCCTTCCGGGTGTTCCGTTGAACTGCCGGATCGGCTCGGCCTTCCTGAACCGGCATCGCGATCTTCTGCCCCCGCTTACGTCCGACACCTGATTTCAAACGAAGGTGAATACTGAACATGCGTAACGACTTTGACATTACCGCCTCACGACAACGGTGCATGGGATACCGGCGCAGAATCTTGGAGATTTCCCAGCAGGTCCAGGCATTGCACGCCGCTGGCGCGTTCTCGTGCCTGGAAATGGTTGATGTGATCTACAACGGCCTGATGCGCGGGCCCGGGTCCGGCAACTCCCCGGACACCTTCGTGATGTCCAAGGGGCACGGCTGCATGGCCCAGTACGTGATCCTGGAGGAACTTGGCGTCCTAGAACGTCGCGACCTCGACCTCTATTGCAAGCCTGAAGGACGGCTCGGCTGCCATCCCGATTACGGCGTGCCCGGCATCGAGGCGTCGACCGGCTCCCTCGGGCACGGCATGGGTCTCGCTATCGGCATGGCTTATGCCGAACGCTTCGTGCACAAGAACGACGGCGGCGTCTTCACGGTGCTGAGCGACGGCGAGCTGCAGGAAGGTTCGACCTGGGAGTGCATGATGATGGCCGCCAACCTTGGTGTCGACAACCTCGTCGCCCTTCTCGACCACAACGGGATGCAGTCTTTCGGCAATACTGCCGAGACCCACCCCAAGTTCTATCCCATCCGCGAGAAGCTCGAGGCCTTCAACTGGGAAACGGCCGAGGTCAACGGCCACGACGCCGATGCCGTATATAACGCAGTGGTGTCGCGCAAGGGCGGCAAGCCGTTCATGCTCATCGGGAACACGGTCAAGGGCCGCGGCGTTTCCTACATGGAGCATGGCGCCATCTGGCATTACCGCTCACCCAACCCGGAAGAATACAAACAGGCGCTTGCCGAACTGGTGGAGATCTGCTCGTGAGAAACAAGTTCGCTGACGCCATCTACGAGATCGGCAAGCAAGATCCGCGCATCTGCGCTCTGGTCGCCGACATTTCCCCGGCCGGATCCATGGTTAAGTTTCGCGAGGAGTTCCCCGAGCGATTCATCAACTGCGGCGTCGCCGAACAGTCGATGATCGGCATCGCGGCGGGACTGGCGCTCAAGGGCATGCGCCCGTTTTGCTATACGATCGCCACCTTCTCGCTCTACCGACCGTTCGAGATGGTGCGCGACGACCTCGCCTACCAGAACCTGCCGGTGACGGTGATCGGCATGGGGGCGGGCGTCATCTATTCGACGCTCGGCGGCACGCACCACACGATGGAGGACATCGCCGTCGCGAGCGCGATCCCCAACATGACCGTGCTGGCGCCCTGCGACCCGGAGGAAATGCGCCTCGCCACAACCTGGTGCGCGACGGAAAGCAAAGGGCCTGTCTACATGCGGCTTGGCAAAGCCGGTGAGCCGGACCTCACCTCCTCTGTCGTTGACCCCTTCGAAGTCGGCAAGATTCGTTACCTGCGGCGCGGCGACGGCGATCTCTGCATTCTGTCCTACGGCATCACCATGAAGATGGCATTCGATGTCGCCGACCGGATTCAGGAACAGACCGGACGGGCACCGTCCGTCGTCTCGGTGCACACCATTAAGCCGCTGGATACCGCAGGCATCCTTTCGGCGCTGAGCAGCCACGACCGCGTCGTCGTCATGGAGGAGCACGTGCCCCATGGCGGCCTGTCGTCGCGGGTCAAGGAAGTCGCCTGGGACAACCGGGTGCGCGCCGACCTTAGCTGCTTCACCCTGAAGGACGAGTTCATCCACTATTACGGTGATCACGCGGGACTCCTGGATGCGCACGGTCTCAGCGCCGAGCGCGTAATCCGGGCGCTGGTCTGAAGCCGGGGCGATGGCCGCATCCGACACCCAAATCCGCGCCCGCGACCTTCGCGTTGGCGACCCGGCGTTGCGGGCGCGCCTGATCGGCGTCTTCGAACGCGTGCTCGATCACGGCATGTTCATCGGCGGGCCGGAGCTCGAAACCTTCGAACGTCAGTTCGCCGACTTTTGCGGTGTTCGTCATGCGGTTGGCTGCGCCAGCGGGACCAGCGCCCTCTATTTGGCGTTGCGCGGACTGGGGCTTGGCCCCGGAGATGAAGTCATCACGACGCCGTTGTCTTGGATCGCGACACTCAACGCCATCAACGCCGTCGGCGCGACCGCGGCGTTCGCCGACATCGGCTCGGATCTCAACATTGATCCGACGACAATCGAAGCGAAGATCACGACGCGGACCCGGGCAATTCTTCCGGTACATTTCACCGGTCGCATGTGCGACATGGACGCGATCACCGAAATTGCGCAGCGTAACAACCTGCTGGTCATCGAGGATGCCGCGCAGTCGGCGGGCGCGCGGTATCGCGGCCGCCCGGCCGGCTCGTTCAGCGATGCCGCCGCTTTCAGCTTCAATCCGATGAAGGTCTTCGGCGCCCTTGGTGAAGCGGGCATGGTGACAACGCCGGACACCGCTGTCAGAGACCGCATCGAATCCTTTCGTTACCTCGGCACCGTCAACCGCGAGACCTGCGTTGCGCGAGAACTGAACCACAAGATGGACGCCCTTCAGGCGGCGTTTCTCGGCGCGCTTCTCCCCGACCTGGAAACCCATGTCGCGACCCGGGCCCATCTTGCGGGGCTATACGGCGACCTGCTTGGCGATGTCGTCATTTGCCCCCTGGCCGAAGATGATCGGCGCAGCGTGTTTTTCGATTACACGGTCTTAGCGGAGGACCGCGACCGACTGCTCCTGCACCTTCAGGCCTGCGGTATCGAAGCGCGAATCAAGCACGCTCCGCTGATGTGCGACCAGCCGGCCTATGCGGATCTGCCGCCGGCCGCCTGCCCGAATGCCCGCGACCTAGTCGATCGGATCATCACCCTGCCGCTGCACGAGAAGATGCCCGATGCGGACGTTCACTACGTGGCGGATGCGGTGCAGCAACACTACGGGCGGACCGGCGCATGACCTCTGTCATCGTCCTCGGTGCAAACGGATTCATCGGCCGGAACATCGTCACCGCGCTCGGACCGCGGGCGGTCCCCATGGCGTCATCGGACGTCGACCTGTTGGACGCGCAGGACGTCCGAGACAAGCTCGCGCCGCACGTCGGCGGGGCGTCGCTCATCTTTAGTGCCGGCCTTCACCGCCAGCGCGCTGACGATATGGATACTCTTTTCAACAACATGCGCATGATCGAGAACATGACCGGGGCGATGGCGGCGGCCCCGCCGAAGTCCTGCGTGTTCCTGAGCTCCGTCGAAGTCTATGGTGCGCCCGAGCAGGTACCCGTAACGGAAGCGACGCCGATCAAACCCCAGAACCTTTACGCCATCGGAAAGGTCGCCTGCGAGCTGATGTTCCAACGCCATTGCCGGCAGGCGGACATTCCACTGGCCTGCGTCCGCCTTCCCGGCGTGTACGGACGGGGCGATCACGGCACGAGCATCGTCGGGCGAATGGTCGGCGCGGCAACAGGCGGGGCGGCCTTCACGTTGATGGGCGCCGGCGTGACGCGTCGCGACTACATTCATGTTTCCGACGTCGCCGCCGCCGCGATCCGGCTGGCCGACGAGTGCGTGGATGGAACATTGAACCTGGCCTCCGGCGAGACACGGACCTTGAATGAGCTGATCACCCTGGTTTCCGACCGGTTCGGTCCGTGCCGCATCGAACACACTCCGGCGGCAAAGAACGATTTCGATCTGTCCTTTGACCTCCGCACCATGAATACGTTGTTGCCTGGGTTCGCGCCGATGGCCGTCGAACGCGGGATCGGCCTGTATGCGGATGCACGGCCTTGAGCGACGCCATCTTCGCGAGCGGAGCGATCGTGCCGGTGATTTTTCGGTCCGTCGATTAGAAAGCCATGGCTGAGTCAATTTTCAATACACAGGCAATCCTTTCGGTCACCCCGGAAATCATCGACGACCTTAAGCAACGCGCCGAGAAGTCGCCGTACCGAAGGTTCCGCCTTTGCATGCACTACAGCGTTGAAGATCTGACGCAGGAAATGATAATTGTCTGCTGCGGCGATTCATACATGCCACCCCATCGCCATCCGAAGGGGAAGAGCGAGTCCTATCATGTGATGGAGGGCTCGATGACGGTCTATTTCTTCGATGATGACGGAAAAGTTCGTCAAAAGCTGGAAATGGCCGCATTTGGAAGCGAAAAGCCTTGTATTTATAGGCTCTCGGAACCTACATGGCATATGCCGGTGCCGTCATCAGAGTGGCTTGTCTATCACGAAACCTACTCCGGACCGTTTGATCGTGATGTCGATGTCGAGCCCCCCGAATGGCTTCCGGATTCATGTGATGGTGAGGCCGTCGCCCGTTTTATCGAGAGGGTGAAGGCCACATAAGTTTCATGGAAATGCGCACATTCGGCCTTTTTCAAGTCAGGTGACTTGCGGACGTTTTGCGAAACCATGTGGCTCTTTAACTACACATCAAATGAAAATAAGTACGGCTTCAGAAGCCTAGGAGATATGTCATGAAGGTATCCGAATTTCCGTCAATCATTCAGCTGGAAACAGTTTACGCATGCAACGCCAGATGCGTCATGTGTCCACTGTCCATTGACGTGTTTGACGGCCCGCAAGCGGATAGAATGGAGCGGGCGCGGCTGATGTCGGATGCGCTGTTTGACAAGATCTGCGAAGAGATAACGCCTTACGCCGATCAAATGCGGCGGGTGACGATCCAGCTTCTGGGAGAGCCTTTGCTCGACAAAAAGCTGGAGAGCAAGATTTCGCGCCTCAAGAAAATCGGCATCAAGGAGGTGTTTTTCTCGACCAACGGCTCCCTGTTCACGGACAAAAGGGCCGTATCCATTCTGGAATCGGGTGTCGACGAGGTTGATTTCTCCGTTGATGGCGCAACGAAGGAAACCTTCGAAAAAATCCGAGTCGGCCTTAACTATGATGAGGTCGTTGATAACATTAAGAGATTTGTGAAGATCAGAAACGAAATGAACAGCAAGGTAAGGGTCCGGCTCCGGTTTACCCTGCAAAGCGACAATTTCAACGAACTAGAGCAATATTATGATTACTGGAAAGATATTCTGACCGAGGACGATATTATCTATTCCAAGTACATGCATTCATTTGCCGGCGAGAAGCACATAAAAGACATGTATCCGACCGCTTGGGGGTTGGATATGGAGACGCTCAATCAACAGAGTTGCGGGACCCTGTGGAAAGCGCTGGTCATTCAATCCGACGGGACCGTTATCACCTGCAGCGATGATTATTCCAGCAAAGACATTCTTGGAAACATCGCCGAAGAAACCATCAAAGACGTGTGGCACGGTGAACGGTTCAATGCCTTTCGTCAGCGGCATGTTGAAGAAGGGCGGAATGCATTTGAAAAATGCAAAGACTGCGCCGCCTACGCCAAGGTCGGGCAGTTGAAGATCATTAACGGAACCGCGCCCCGCTAAGTCTTGATAAAAATGAACATAGCTGCCGCCTACAAGAAAATGTTCTCGATTCGACTTGTCGAAGAGAGGCTTCTGGCGATGTACGCCGAAGGACGGTTAACAGGAACGATTCATACCTGTATCGGTCAGGAAGCCTGCGCCGTAGGCGTCGTCACCCCCCTGCTTGATGACGACATCATCGTCTCGAATCACCGGTGCCACGGTCATTATCTAGCCAGATATATGGACATCAAAGGGTTGGTTGCGGAGATCATGGGGTTGGACAGCGGCATCTGTGGCGGCATCGGGGGAAGCCAGCACCTGTACCGCGAAAATTTCTATTCCAACGGGATACAAGGGGGCATGGTCCCCGCGGCCCTCGGCATGGTCCTGGCCGAAAGCAAGAAGCGCAAAGACAGTATTTCCGTGGCCTTTATCGGCGACGGTACGTTGGGTCAGGGGATCGTCTACGAATCAATGAATATCGCGTCGTTGTGGTCCGTGCCCATCTTGTTCGTCATTGAAAACAATCTGTATGCCCAGAGCACGCCCATATCCCTGAACCTCGCGGGGAGCATCGCGGATCGTCCTAAATCTTTCGGCATTGAAGCGCGGTCCTGCGGCAACGACCTTGAGGACATCTATGCCACGGCGGCGTCCATGACGGAGTACGTCCGAAATGAACGCAAGCCGGCATGCATGATCATTAATACCTACAGGCTGGCCGCCCATAGCAAGGGTGATGACACCAGGGACTTTGATGAACTGAAGCATTGGAAAGGCAATGATCCGATGCTTGCGGTACGCACCTCTCTCGGGCCTCTGGCCGACGATCTTGAGATCGAGTGCAGACATTTCGTTGATCGTGAAATTGAAGGAATAGATGGCAGCCAAGGCAATCACGGTCGCAACAGCGGTTAACCAGGCGCTCACCGCTGCGTTCGAGCAAGATGACAGGACATACTTGCTTGGAGAAGACATCCTGGACCCTTACGGCGGGGCATTCAAAGTCACCAAGGGGATGTCGAGCCGTTGGCCGGAACGGGTGCTGACGACGCCCATCAGTGAAGCCGCTTTTACGGGTATTGCCGCCGGCATGGCCCTGCGCGGGGCGCGCCCGGTCATTGAGATAATGTTCGGGGACTTCATCACGCTGGCCTTCGATCAGATCGCCAACCACATCACGAAATTCAGCATGATGTACAATGGCGGCGTTGAATGTCCCGTCGTCATTCGCGCGCCCATGGGCGGCGGCCGGGGATACGGCCCGACGCACAGCCAGTCGCTGGAGAAGCACTTTATCGGCATACCCGGGCTCAATGTCGCGCCCATTAGTCGTTTTCACGACCTCGATTCTTTCTATTCGCATTTCATTTTAAAAGAATCGAGGCCGACATTGATTATCGAAAACAAGAAGATGTATGGGCAAGAGTACATCGGCACTGTCACGGAACATCGAATATTCAACGTTGACCTTAAGGGCGGCCCGATTCCTTCCGTGCTGCTGACGCCGGTCAGCACGGGCAAAGCCGACGTTTGCCTGATTTCCTACTCAGGGGGCGGCGATATCGCGATCGACGCGGCGGAAGAGCTTTTGATGGAGCACGAAATACATACCTCGGTGCTGATCCTGGGATCTCTGTCGCCGCTGCCGTTGACCGTGCTGGAAGAAGCGATCACCGATGTTTCGCAGGTCGTCGTGGTTGAAGAGGGATCGCGGGTTTCGGGCATCGGGGCAGAAATTGCCGCGGCCCTGATGGAGCAATGCTTTCACAAACTGCGGGCGCCGATTCAAAGGATCACTTCTGGTGACGGCATCATTCCCTGCGCCGCTGATAAAGAAGCGCGGTTCCTGCCTGGACCAAAATCGGTGATCGACCAAGTGCTTCGCATGCCGGGCGTGTCGTAAATGATTGAAGTCCGGTTGGAACAGTTGGACGCGAACAGCGAGTATTCCGTTTTAGTTAAATGGAATTATTCGGACCTAGCCGCCGTTTCCTTAGATGACATGATCTGCATGGTGGAGACGTCGAAGGCCGTCGTCGACATCCTGTCGCCCGCCAGCGGCTTCTTGGTTCAGGGCCTCGCGGAAGGGGACGCCCTGGTCACGGGGGATCTGATCGCCGTCGTCGCTGAGAGCGAAGAAGAAGCGAGAACGATCCAAAAAGAGCTGAGATCACAGGACAAAAAGCGGAAAAAGTCCGCGCAGGCCGCGCATGACGCCGAAGAAAACCCCGCCTCGACGGCTTTAAACATTACAAAGAAGGCCAAAGACCTTCTTAACGCCAATAACATATCGCCTGACGTGTTCAAGGGCATGGCGCTCGTTACCGAGCGCGACGTCAAAGAATATATCACCAAGAACACCAAGCTGGCGCCATCCGCCCCAATCGTGCCGAGCGGCAAGACCAATCGTGTATTAATTGTGACGGCCCGCGTCGGCGGCATGCAGGTATTGGATATCCTGCTGAACGATCCGTCAGTCAGCGTTGTGGGATTTGTGGACGACGATCCCGAACTCTCCGATAGCCAGGTATGGGACGTTCCGGTTCTGGGTACGTTCAAAGAGATAGAGTCGCTGTGGAAGCGTGATCTCTTTGATTCCGCGATTATCGGATTTAGTTCAAACATAGAAACAAGAAAGGAATTGTTCGAGAGATGCGTCTCTCTCGGCATTCCAATGGCCAATGCGATTGACCCCTCGGTACGGATAAATCGCGCGTGCTCCCTGGGACAGGGCAATATCATTTGCTCTCATGTCCATATCGGATTCGGATCCGTGCTGGGGAACAACAATTTCATCGGCGCCAATTCCAGCATCGATCATGACAACAAGATGGGCGACCATATTCTCATGGGACCGAATTGCGTAACGTCCGGGCGTGTCGAGGTCGGGAATGAGGTGCGGTTCGGGACGGGTATCTTTGTGCAGCCTCAGCTGACGATCGGGGCGGGCTCGATCATCTCTTCCGGATCTGTTTTGACATCCTCAGTTCCCGCCAATCATGTTGTGAAGGTTAACTATTCACAACGGATGGGGCCGAAATGATGTGCTTCGGGTCACGCTTGCAGGCGACAGACAATCTTCTTCGATCTCTTCGCTAACACAGTTCCTCTTCATCTCGATTCTATCCGTTGCACTCGTGCCCGAGTGATCTTTAGCAGTCATTATCTTGACGCCGGCATGAAACGATAGATTTCGAGGACTATGCGCAACATGAATAAAAGGAAGTAATGTGAATATTCTGGGCATTCACGGTGGATTTACAATAAATCAGCATGATCCCGCTGCTGCTCTGATATGCGACGGGAAATTGGTGGCATGCGTCGAGGAGGAGCGTCTTTTTAGAATCAAGACGGCTCGCGGCATTCTGCCGATCGAAAGCATCAGGGCGGTCTTGAAGGAGGCCGGCCTACGTATTCAGGACATCGACTTGGTGGCAACGCCCGGGGAAACCTACGGCGATATCGTCGAGCGGATCTCAGCGTATTTTTTGCATCACTTTGGCTATGCTCCGCCTGTACGGCCGGTGAACCACCAGTCAGCCCATTTGGCTTCAGCTTTCTTCCCTTCGGGTTTCAACCGCGCCCTCTGTCTTTCCTATGACGCCCACGGAGACGGCCTAAGCGGCGCCTATGGAACGGGCAACGATCAAGGGGTCGATCTCAAAGGGGTTCTGCCGAGGGACAACTCCCTTGGGCTTTTCTATGCAACCATGACTTCCTTCCTTGGATTCATGCCGGGCGAAGACGAATACAAGATCATGGGCCTTGCACCCTATGGTGACGATCCGGTCGACCTTTCCTTTTTTGCCCGTCCTGCGGATGACGGGTACTTTGTCGATCACTCATATGTTCGCCAAAACCCGCCGCCAAGTTCCGTGTTTGAGCAATTCTATAACGAGGCTTTGACAAACAAAATCGGGGCGGCGCGGCACAAGGGTGAAGAGATAACCCAGCACCACCGCAACATCGCGGCAGGCATTCAAAAGGCGCTGGAAACCTGCGCAACATCCCTGGTGACGCATCTGCTCAAGGTCACAGGGGAAGAAAACCTGTGTCTGGCCGGCGGGGTGGCCCTCAACTGCAGCGCCAACAACGTCATCAACAAGCTGCCGGACATTAAGAACCTGTATGTGCAGCCGGCGGCGTCCGACCGGGGACTTGCGCTTGGCTGTGCGCTGCATGCCGCGCATCAGGAAGGTGAAAATATCCAACCCATCGAGCATGTCTTTTATGGGCCTAGCTTTGACGAGTCCGCCATCACCCGGGCGCTGGAGCTTACCGGATTCAGCGCGGAAAAGGTCGCTGACCCGGCGGTGGCGGGTGCCGAACTGCTGAGCGAGGGCTGCATCATCGGCTGGTACCAGGGCAGGTCGGAATTTGGTCCGCGGGCGCTGGGCCATCGGTCGATTCTTGCGGATCCCAGCCGGGATAATATGAAAGACGAGATCAATTCCAGGGTAAAATTCCGCGAGGAATTCAGGCCGTTCGCGCCGTCGGTTCTTGAAGAGCGCGCCAGCGATATCTTCGTAATGGATAAGCCGTCGCCGTTCATGACAATTGCCTTTGATGTGCGCGACGGATGGGGCGAGAAGCTGCCGGCGATTACCCACGTCAACAATACGGCCCGAGTGCAAACCGTAAGCAGAGATATCGATCCGCTTTACCACTCTTTGATTTCCGAGTTCGACAAGCGCACCGGCATCCCGCTGGTCCTGAACACGAGCTTCAACATCAAAGGGCAGCCCATCGTTGAAACGCCGCTCGAGGCTTTGTCGACGTTCGCCGGAACCGGACTGGATGCGTTGATCATGGGATCCTACCTAGTCCGCAAATCCGGAACGCCGCGGGCCTAGCCCTCGAAGGTCAATCATCCCGTCCCCGTCTCATCCTGCGGTCCTTTTGAAGACCTTGTCCGAAGCGCTTCCCCCCGATAACGCCGCACCGCGCGCGCGTTCCAGGCTTCGCGTGGCCTTGGCCATGCTTTATTGGTGGCTGCGCCGCACGGTCGTCACGCCTGTCTTCAATGAGATCGTTATCTTGTTGTTCCGCCTTCGCCTTTTGGCCAAGTCGGGGTGGCGCGGCGTGCCCACCTGCGTTGTGATCAATGGCGGACGGATCGGCCCCCTGGTCGAGCGGGCGGATGGCGCATTGCGATACAAGGCGCGCACAGGAAAGGACGGCGAAACTTGGTATGGGATCGTCCAGGAGATCTGCAATCCCGCGCTGGGCCGGATCATTGAAGGCCGCCTGCCGCTGATCGTTGCGCCGACGGCCTACCGCAGCCTCGTCGGCCGCCGATCCCGCACTGGCGCAAATCCGTCGTTCGTGTTCGAACGCCTTTTCGATCAGTACCCCGATCTTTTCGAAGGAACGCGGGCGACGTTGGAACTTCCGAGCGATTTCGCGGAACAGGCTCGTGAGGCGCTCTTCCGGCGCTACGGCTTGGCAAGCGGGACCCGCTTCATCGCATTTCACGCCCGCGACGAAGGCTATCTCACTCAGCAACAGCCGGGCCAAAACTGGGGCTATCACAGCTACCGGAACAGCTTGATCGACACCTACTTCATGGCGATCGAGAAAGTCGTCGCCGCGGACCTGACCGCTCTTCGGATCGGCGCGAAGTCGTCGCAAAAAGTTCCTGCCGATTGGGGCCCAGCCATTATCGACTATGCCAACGACGGGGCGGACCAGATGTTGGACGTCCTGATTTCTGCCTGCGCCGAGTTTGCGATGATCGGCGGGGGATCTGGCATCGGCCATGTCGCACAAGCGTTCGGCCGCCCCGTGATCTGGACCAACTTCATCCCGGCGAACCCCTGGCCCTGGTGCGCCGACGACCTTTTTGTCCCGAAGCTGCTGCGCCGTCGGACCACCGGCCGCCTTCTGACATTCGCCGAGCTGAAGGAATTGGGCTATTTCCCGCCCGGCGCACCGTTATACACGACAGCCCACTTCGACGACCTGGGCCTTGATGTTGTCGACAATAGCCCCGAAGACATCGCAGGCGCGGCCGAGGAAATGCTGGCCCGCCTGCGGGGCGAACCGCCGATACCGGAACTGGCGGAACTTCAACGGGAATTCCGTCAACGCTACAAGCCGGGCCGCCCCAACGGTGGTAATATCAGCGCCAATTTCCTTGCGCGGCACCGCGATCTGCTTTGACGCCTAACATCGACACGACGCCTGGAAAGAAGTCCCGCACCATGAACCGCAATATTCATCCGGGCGCGCGACCGGGACTCCGTCTCCTCCCGCGGTCGCGCCTGTTCGCCAAACGAAAGCCCGAGATGACGGTCGGCGCATATGCCGGTTCCGGCCCCTTTTCCTTGGCGTATTCATAAGTTGCCGGAAGTGTTCAGAAAACTGCTCCTTCGCCTGTTGAATGTGGAAAGCTTGGCGCCGCTGCGGTTCCTGCTGCGCGGACGCGTCCTGGGATGGATCTTCTTGGGCAATATGGCGTCCTTGTGTCTGGGCGGCATTGAAATGGCCGTGGGAGTCTCGTTACAGCTGATCCTGCAGGCTCTGGGGTTCCAGTTCGGCGTCGTCCTTCCCGGGCCCCTGGCGAATTGGGAGCCGACACAACTCACGGTCCTGCTTGTCCTGATCATTCTGATCGCACTGCGCGGCGGGCTGACCTTCGTGTCTCAGATCGCGGCCAGTTTCAGCCAGGTTATGATCCAGACACGCGGCAAGATGGGCGTTTTCTTCCAGCTGCTGCAAAGCCGGAGTTCGTTCTACCTGTCGGCGGCGGAAATCAATTTCCGGCACACGGAAATGGTCAACGGGACCGTGAAGTTTGTCGCCTCGATCAACAGAATCGTCAACGCGGCCATGACGAGCTTCGTACTTCTGGCGTCCATGCTCTGGCTGTCGTGGGAGCTAACGGTGATCAGCCTCGTCCTGTTCGGTTCCGCCGGGGCGTTGGTCTTGCGCATCAACCGCTGGATACGAACCCTCGCCGACTCCCAGCCGGAGATCATCCGCAACCTGATGCGCGGAACCGAGCGCGTGAGCCGCAACTGGATCCTTATCCGCGTCTTACGCACCCAAGACCGGGAATACGAATGGCTGGCCAATGCCGTCCTGGCAATGATGCGCCTGGATACAAGAATGACGGCCTTCAACACGACGGTCAGTTTGCTGCCCATGCTCATCGGCGGCTACCTGGTGGTGGCGTTGATCTATGCGAACTTCGCCTGGCTGCATGTCAGTTCGGGCGTCTTCGTCACCTTCCTCTATGTCTTCCTCCGGTTCCAGGCGGGCGTCGCCACGGGGATGGCGGCCTCTTCGCTGCTGACCGCCGGCATCCCCCACTTCCGCTTGACCAACGAGATCTTGAGCCAGATGTCGCGCGCGGAACTCGACGAAGCCCTCAAGTCCACCCAACTAGTCGGCGTTTTGGGCGGCGGCCGGCCTTTTCGCCATGACGCGACGGCTTCGGTGGCCAGGGACATGGGCCTGCAGCCGCCCGCCATCATCGCGACCAACCTTTGCTGCCGGTACGGCGAAGGCAACGAACCTGTTTTCCGCAATCTCAGCCTCTCGGTGTCGTCCGGCGGTCAAGTCGCCATCGTCGGGCCGAGCGGTTCGGGAAAATCGACCCTGTTGGCCTGCATTCTGGGCGTTCTGAATCCCGTTTCGGGACACGTCGAGATTGACGGCCATCCGGCCGCCACCTACTTCCGCCAACCTGGGGTGCGCGTCGGCTATGTGGGCGCCGAGGCTTTCCTGATCGAAGGGACCGTGGCCGACAACCTGCGCTACGGCGTCCCGACGTACGTCGACACGACCGATGCCGCCTGCCACGACGCCTTGCGCCGGGCGGATCTCGGACCCTTGCTGGACGAGGATGAGGATTTTCTCTACCGCCCCATCAGCGAGAACGGCGACGGCCTTTCGGCCGGTGAGAAGCAACGCCTCGCGCTGGCGCGTGCCTTTCTGGCGAAGCCGCACGTCATGATCCTGGACGAGGTGTCGGCGAATCTTGACGACATCACCGAATCGAGAATCGTCGAGGCGGTCGCGAGTTCGAAAGGCCGCTGCACGACGATCATTGTCTCTCATCGCAATGGCATGTTGCGCCATGCCGATCAGGTGATTTCCATGGTGGACCTGAAATCCCAGGGCACCCCACCTGTTACGGAGCCGGTACAATAGCCGCCCGAAGAACATTTCCTTGGCACAGGATTTTCTCCGCCACGCCGGGACCGGCGCGCGCGGCAGTTCTAACTTTGTACGGGGATCCGGTCAGGGCGGGCAGACCACCGCAATCTTGCCTCGCGTCCCTGTGTCGCCAGCAGAACGCACCGCTCAGATGACGGCCGGCAAAGACTTGTCGGGCTGCCGGATCGTTGTGATCGGCGCGAGCGGCCTGCTTGGGACCAACCTCTGCCGCTATCTGGAGCAAGCAGGCATCCGCACGGCGGGAACCTGCCATAGCCACCGGATACTCGACCCGGAGACGGAGGCCCTGGAACTCGATCTCAAGGACTTGGGTGCGGTCGAGCGTTTCACGCGCACGCAGCGGGCCGACGCGGCGATCTATGCGGCGGGCCTGACCAGCGTCGACGCCTGCGAGGAGCACCCGGAGTTGGCCTTCGCCCTGAACGCCCAGGCCGCCGCCGCCGCCGCCGCCGGCGCGGCCGCAGCCGGGTCGAAGTTCGTCTACATCTCCACCGACCACCTGTGGGACGGCACCCGCGCCATGGTCGAAGAGACCACTCCGCCTGCGCCGGTCAACGCCTACGCCCGTAGCAAGGTCGAAGGTGAACGCATGGTCGCGGCGACAGACAACACGGCGTTGATCGTGCGCACGAACTTCTTCGGCGACGGCCCGCCTTGGCGGCCATCCTTGTCCGACTGGATGGTCGGCAAACTGCGCAAAGGCGTCGCGATCGACGGCTTTACCGACTCTTATTTCACTCCGATTCATATTTCCCGCCTGACCGATTTCCTGGTCGACCTCATCGCCCTGGGCGTCGAGGGGCCGATCAACGTGGCGGGCAGCGAACGAATATCCAAATATGGCTTCGCCATGAAACTGTGCGCCGCCATGGGCCTGCCGGCTGACCTTGTGCGCCCGGCAAGCATCGACGACGCAGCTTTCATTCACGCCCGGCGCCCGAAGGACATGTCACTCAGCACGCGCAAGGTCTCAACTCTTCTCAGCTTGGCCATGCCAAGCGTCGATGAAAGCATCGGCTCCCTCAACATGAAATCAAAGACAGGGGATATCGCACCCAAATGATTAATCTCGACGGCAAGTCAATTCTCGTGACCGGAGGCACAGGATCGTTCGGCAAGGTATTCGTCGATCGGATTTTGAAACAGCACACGCCCGCGCGCGTGGTCGTCTATTCGCGCGACGAGCTGAAACAGTTTGAGATGGCGCAGGAGATCAGCCATCCGAACCTGCGCTATTTCATCGGCGACGTGCGCGATCAGGGCCGCCTGGAACGCGCCCTTGCCGGTATCGACATCATCGTCCACGCGGCGGCGTTGAAGCAGGTCCCAGCGGCCGAATACAACCCGATGGAATGCATCAAAACCAACGTGCTGGGCGCCGAGAATATCATCAATGCGGCACTCGATAAGGGCGTCGAAAAGGTTATCGCCCTGTCGACCGACAAGGCGGTCAACCCCATCAATCTCTACGGCGCCACGAAGCTGTGCTCCGACAAGCTTTTCATCGCCGCCAACAATCTGGCGGCGTCCGGGCGGACGCGTTTTTCCGTCGTCCGATACGGCAATGTCGTCGGCTCGCGCGGCAGCGTCATCCCCTTCTTCCTTGACCGCGTGAAGACCGGCAAGCTGCCCATCACCGATCCGCGCATGACTCGCTTCTGGATCACCCTGAAGAGCGGCGCCGCCTTCGTCGAAAAGTGCCTCGGCCTGATGCAGGGCGGTGAGACCTTCATTCCGAAGATTCCGTCCATGAAGATCACCGACCTGGCGACGGCAATCGGCCCCGACTGCGAACAGGAAGTCATCGGCGTCCGGCCCGGAGAGAAGCTGCACGAGCTGATGATCCCGCGCGACGAAGCGCGCCACACCCTAGAGTTCGACGACTACTACCTGATCTATCCCGACTCGGCGACCTGGGGTTATCAGTTCACCGGCGTTTACGGCGGCGCCACCGGTCGTCACGTAGCCGAGGATTTCGAATACAGCAGCGACACCAATCCCGATTGGGTCGATGCCGAAGGGCTGCGGAAGATCATTGCGGGCCTGTAGAAAGCCATGACCATACGACCACTCAATTACGGTCGGCACCAGATCGACGACAGCGATGTTCAGGCGGTCGTCGATGCCCTGCGCGGCGACCTGATCACGCAAGGCCCGATCGTCGAAAGGTTCGAGGCCGCCGTCGCTGAGCGGGTCGGCGCGCGTCATGCCATCGCCGTGTCAAGCGGCACAGCGGCACTACACATCGGCTGTCTGGCGGCCGGCGTTGCCGCGGGCGACATGGGCGTGACCTCGACGCTGTCCTTCGTTGCCTCCGCCAATGCCGTTATCTACTGCGGCGGGCAGGCCAACCTGCTCGACATTGATCCCGACACACTGGCGATTACTGGCGACGGCGTCCGGAACTACCTGGCCGGAGCCCCTGAGACCAAGGTCGTCATCCCGGTGCACTTCGGCGGCCTTGCCACCCAATCGGCGGAAATCCGCCAAGCCGCCGGGAGCCGGTTCGTCATGGAAGACGCCGCGCATGCGCTCGGCGGCGACCACGCCTGCGGCACGCCTGTCGGCTCGTGCAAATATGCGGACATGGCCGTGTTCTCGTTCCACCCGGTCAAGTCGATCACCACCGGCGAAGGCGGCGTGGTGACGACCAATGACGCCGACCTGGCGCGCCTGCTCCGCCAATTGCGGACCCACGGCATCGAACGTGATGCCGACCGCATGCAGAACCTAGATGCCGCCCTGGAAGACGGCCAGCGCCGGACCTGGTACTACGAACAGCAGTTGCTCGGATTCAATTACCGCCTGACGGACATCCAAGCAGCGCTCGGCCTGTCGCAGCTGGCCAAGCTGGACCGCTTCCTGGCCCGGCGGCGCGAAATCATCGCCCACTACGATGCCGCCTTCGCGGACCTGCCCGCCGTGACCCTCGTCCAGGCCGACACCGAGTTCCGGCGCCGTTCGGCCCATCACCTCTACATCCTGGATGTCGACTTCGCCGCCCTGGGCCGCACGCGCCAGCAATTCATCCGCGAGCTGAACGCGTTCGGCATCGCGCCGCAGATCCATTACATCCCGATCCACTACCAGCCGTATCATCAGGCACGGCATGCCTACGGCCCCGACGCCTTTCCCGCGGCCGTGCGATATTACGAAGGATGCCTGTCCATTCCGCTGTTCCCGGACATGACCGACGAGGAAGTGGATCACGTTGTGGCGACCGTCCGCGACCTGGTGCGGCGTTGAACATCTTCCGGCGCCTCGGCCTCGGCTCCGCCGCGTTCGGACTCGATTACGGCATCACCAACCAGGCCGGCAAGGTTACCTCGCCGGCCGTGGATGCCGTATTCGACCTGGCGGGACGCAAGGGGGTCCGGGTCGTCGACACAGCGGCGGACTATGGGGATTCCGAAGCGGTCATCGGCGCCCACGCGCCAGCGGCTGCGGAATTCCTGATCGTCACCAAGGTCAACCCCGACCGGATCGACGGTCCTGGCGCCGCCCGCCACCAGCTCGAACAGTCGCTCCGCCGCCTGCGCCAGGAAAGCGTCTACGGCCTGCTGGTCCACCATGCCAGCGGTTTGACGGGCCCCGACGGTGACCGCCTTCATGACGAGCTCCTGGAATTAAAGGCCGCCGGCATGGTCGAGAAGATCGGCTTCTCCGCCTATACGCCGGTGGAAGTCGATGCGGTGCTTGCCCGTCATTCAGTCGATCTCGTTCAGATACCCATGAACGCCATCGACCACCGGTTCCAGGCAGCGGGAACTTTGGACGCAATGAAGCGCCGAGGCATCGAGATCCATGTTCGTTCGCTGTTCCTACAAGGGTTATTGCTGGCGCCGGTCAACGGCCTGCCCGATTACTTCCGGCCGCTGCAGCCCCATCTCGCCACGTTGCGCTCGCAGTTGGCGGCGACGGGCTTGTCGCCGCTGCAGGGCTGTCTGTTGTTCGGCGTGCAGAACCCCGAGGTCGACGTCATGATCATCGGCGTCACCGATCCAGACCAGTTAGCCGAGATCTGCGACGCCGCCGAACAAATCGCCGACAGCCGCTTCGATTTCACGCCCTACGGTTTGACCGACGAAGCCTACATTAATCCTTCCCGCTGGCCGGCGAACATCCGGACCGGCGGGTAACGAAGAGGCCGACAATGGAACTCAAGACGTCTCGTAACCTGCTCGAACGTGCCCGGCGGGTCATTCCGTCGGCAACCCAGACGTTCTCCAAGGGGCCGACGCAGTGGCCCCGCGCGGACGCGCCGAACTACCTGACGCGGGGTGCCGGCGCCTGGGTCTGGGACGCCGACGGCAACAAGTTTCTCGATTGCCTGATGGCGCTCGGGCCGATCATTCTCGGCTACGGCGACAAGCAGGTGGACGCCGCCTGTGCCCGACAGATGGCCGAAGGCACGGTGTTCAGCCAGATGCACCCGCTGGAGGTCGATGTCGCGGAGATGCTCGTCGACATCATCCCCTGCGCCGAAATGGTGCGGTTCGGCAAATCCGGGTCCGACGTGACGACGGCGGCGATCCGCGCCGCCCGGGCCTACACCTCGCGCGACCATGTGATCATGTGCGGATACCACGGCTGGCACGACTGGTGCATCGGCACCACCACGCGCGACTTGGGCGTGCCGCGTGCCGTGGCGGAGCTAACGCAGACCTTCGCCTACAACAACGTTGCCTCGCTGGAGGCTGCGCTCGATGCCCGGCCGGGGCAGGTGGCAGCGGTAATCATGGAACCGGTCGGCGTGATCGCGCCGGAACCCGGGTTCCTGGAAGCGGTGCGCGACCTAGCCCATCGGCACGGCGCGCTGCTGATCTACGACGAGGTCGTGACCGGTTTCCGCACCCACCTGGGCGGTGCACAGGAACGCTTCGGCGTGATCCCCGATCTCGCCTGCTTCGGCAAGGCCATGGCCAACGGCTATCCGTTGAGCGCCGTGGTCGGCAAACGTGACGTGATGGAGGTGTTCGACAAGATCTTCTATTCGGGCACTTTCGGCGGCGAGACCGTCTCCCTGGCGGCGGGCAAGGCGACGATCGAAGCGTTGCGCGACACCGACGCCCTGGCGCGTATCCAGACCCACGGCACCGCGTTCATGGCCATGGCCGAACGCCTGATCGAGGAGAACGGCCTGCGCGGCGTGATCAAGGTGAAAGGCTTTCCCGAGCGGTTCCTGCTCGACATGTCGAGCGAAAAAGGCGACCAGGAGACCCGCACGCGCAAGACCTACTTCATGCAGGAATGCGCGCGTCGGGGGCTCCTCTACTACTGCCTCAACGTGACCTGCGCCGCACACGGACCAGAGGAACTGGCGTTCTCCGAGAACGTGTTCCGCGAGGTGCTCCCCCTGTTCGCCCGCGCCCACCAGGCCAACGATTTCGCCGCGCGGCTCCAGGGCCCTGCCATCGAACCCGTGTTCCGCCAACCGTGAACGACGCCGTCCTCCCGCGCGGCGCCCTGCCGAGGCCAAGCCGATGACAGCCCGTAAATACGGCAAGACCGCCGCCGACCTTGGGTTCATGTCGGTGACCCCGATGCCGTCCCGCGCGGAACTCGAAAAGTTCTACGCGGAAACCTATTTCCAGACTTCGGCGGCAAAGACCTACGCCCCCACCTATTCGCCGGAGGAACTGGACCAGAAGCGCCTGCGGGCGCGTCTGGTGCTACATGCAGTAACTGCGACCGGCCGCGTCACCGCGCTGAATGACGCGCGCCTGCTCGAAGTCGGCTGCGGCGAAGGCTTCATTCTTCAGGCCGCGACGGAAGCAGGTTGCATGACCACCGGCGTCGACTACAGCGAGCATGCCATCAGGTCGTTCCATCCGGACCTGCTGCCGAACCTGCGGCTGGGCGACGCCGCGACCGTGCTCGACAATCTGCGCGACAGCGGCGAAACCTTCGACGTCTGCGTGCTGCAGAACGTGGTCGAACATGTCATCGACCCGTTCGACCTACTGGCCAAGGTACGCGCGGTCATGGCGAAGGATGGCATCCTGCTGGTCAACGTGCCGAACGACTACAGCCCCATGCAGACACGCCTGCAGGAGCTTGGCTGGATCAACCGGGAATACTGGTTTTCGCCGCCGGACCATCTGCACTATTTCAACGTCGACAACATCGGCGGCGTGGCCGACCGCGCCGGGTTTCAGGTCGTCGACATGTTCGGCGACTTTCCCATAGAGCTTTTCCTGTTCCACCCCGGCTCCAACTACGTCCAGGATTCCGGCAAAGGGGCCGACGCCCATCGCGCCCGGATCATCCTCGACCTTCTGCTGGCGGAGCGGGGCCTGGACGCCTATCACGATTTCTGCCGCGCCATGTCACGCTGCGGCATCGGCCGGAACCTCTGTGCGGTAATGGCCTTCAAGTGACGGCGACACCAATGCCGGCCGGGACATTATGAAGATCGCGCTGCTCGCCGATATCCACGGCAACGATCTGGCCCTGGCCTGCGTGCTGCGCGCCGCCCGGGAGGCGGGTGCCGAACGGCTGTTCATCGCCGGCGACTTCGTTGGCTACTACTACGGCGCCAAGGCGGTGCTTGACCTGCTGGACGACTGGGATTGGATCGCCGTGCGCGGCAACCACGAGGACATGATGCGCGACTGGGCCGCGGGGCGTGATCACGATGCCATTTCGGCGCGCTACGGTTCCGGGCAGGATGTCGCCTGCCGGGAGCTTCCGCCAACGACCTTCGATCGCCTGGTCGACCTGCCCGAACGGCGCGAGGCGGCGGCGGGCGGGCGAACCGCGTTGATCTGCCACGGCGCGCCCTGGGACCATGAGGCATACGTCTATCCCGACGCACCGGCCGACGTGGTGGCGAAGTGCGCCGCCGAGGGGCAGGATCTTGTAGTGTTCGGGCATTCCCATTACCCCGTCCTGTGGCATGAAGGCGGGTGCATCGTCGTCAATCCCGGTTCCGTCGGCCAGCCGCGCGACCGCCGGCCCGGCGCCTGCTGGGCGCTGTGGGATACCGCGAGCCATGCCGTGACCCTTCACCGTGAATCATACGACGCCGCCGCGCTGATCGCCGAAGCGCGCCGCCGCGACCCGCAGCTGCCCTATCTTTGGAAAGTGCTGACCCGCACGGAGGGTTCGGCATGAGCCATTCCGGTTTCCTGGTGACCGGCGCCAACGGCGACATCGCCGAAGCCATCTGCGGCATCCTGCGCGACGCGTTTCCCAGCACCCGCGTCGACGGCGCCGACGCCGGCGGAACCCGGCCGGGCGAGGCGCTGTTCGACCGCATGCACCACGTGCCCCGGGCCGATGACGAGACTTTCCTCGCGGGCATGCGCTCGCTCGCTACCGACGGCGGCTACGGCACGGTCATCCCCACGGCGGAAGCCGAACTGTGGCGGCTGGCTCATGCGACGCCGGCGGAGCTTTCCGGCATCCCACTACTGATGGCCGCGGCACCCCTGCTGCGCCGCTTCCTCGACAAGCTGGAGACCGCGCGTTGGTTGGCAGCCGAAGGCCTGAACCCGCCCGTCACCGTGCCGTTCGAAGCGGCGGGGGACCTGCCCCTGCCGATCGTCGTCAAGCCGCGCCAGGGCCGCGGCAGCCGTGGCGTCGACGTCGTGCGGACGCGCGCCCATCTGGACTTCATCCGCAGCCAGAAGCCCGAGGGCCTCATCGCCCAGGAGCATGTCGGCGACGAGGACCAGGAATATACCTGCGCCGTCATCCGGCTCGGCGGCCAGACCCGGGGCCTGGTCCTCAAGCGCCGGCTGGCCGGCGGTCGCACGGTCTTCGCCGAAGAGGTCGCGGTGCCCGCCATCGACGATCTGATCCAGCGCCTCGCGGCAGCCTGCGATCTTGACGGCGCCATCAACGTGCAACTGCGCCTGACGCCCAAGGGACCTCGCGTATTTGAGATCAATCCGCGATTTTCCAGCACGGTGATGATGCGTCATCGGCTCGGCTTTCAGGACCTGCTGTGGGCGATCAAAGGCGCTTTCGCGGAGTTCCGGTCCCGCCCGGGTCGGAGCGTCTACCGCTTGTCCCGCGAGCTGGTGTTCGACGCGTGACGCGCGCCCTGTTCGTCGTTGACGCGGGGCCGAACGTCGGGTTCGGGCATTTCCGGCGCTGCTCTTTCCTGCTGCGCGAGTTCGAGGCCCGCGGCATCGAATGCCGCGTCGTGGTGCCGCCGGAGGCATCGCTGGTCGGTTTGTGGGAAGGTTCGGCGGGCACGTGGCCCGACGATCTTTCGCAGACGGACGAGGCGGACATCCTGATCGCCGACAGCTACCGCATCGGCCTTGAGACCATGCGCGGATGGCGTCGGCGTCATGCCCTTCGCCTGGTGATCGACGACAATGCGGATCAGCCGCTGGATGCCGACGTCGTCCTCAACCACAACATTTACGCCCCGGACCTGGATTACACGTCCGTGTGCGACGGCACCGTCCTGGCCGGACTGGACTACTGTCTTGTCGATCCACGCTTCGCGGACCTGCGGCCGCAGACGAAGAACAACGGCCGGCGGGTTGTCGTTTCCTTCGGCGGCGCCGACACGACCCGAGGCGTCGAGACCGCCCGTGCGATCCTGAGGCGTGTGCCCGAGGCGCGGGTCGACGTGATCGTACCGGCGATGCCGGACGACGCGGGCGAGGCCGACGACCGGTTGTCGCTGCTCGTCCGCCCCGACATGGTCGCCGCCATGGGACGCGGCGCGATCTATGCCGGCGGGGCCGGCGTGACGACGTGGGAGGCGGCGGCGGCGGGCCTGTCGATCGTCGTCTGCCAGGTCGCCGACAATCAAGGCCACATGATTCCGGCTTTGCGCCGGACCGGCATCCAGGCGTTTGACGCCTACGACGCGGAGCAGATGGCGGCGGGCGTCGCGGCGGAGGCGGCGAAACCCGCCCCGGGCAACCCCCTTGCCGAGGTTATCGACGGCCGCGGCGCGGCGCGGGCGGCGGACGTCGTGCTGGGCCTCGCGCAACGGCAAGGAATATCGTCTCGTCCGGAACCGCACGACGCGATTCCCATCAGCAAGGCAAGCCAATGATCATTGACGGACACACCATCGATTCGAACCACCCGCCTTATGTGATTGCCGAGATTTCGGGCAACCACGGCGGCGACCTGGGCCTTGCGCTCGAGATCATGACTGCCGCCAAGGAGGTCGGCGCCGACGCCATCAAGTTGCAGACCTACACCGCCGACAGCCTGACCATCGATCACGACGGGCCGGGCTTCGTCGTCGACCTGCCGCTGTGGAAGAACCGGAAGCTGTATGAGATCTATCAGGAGGCGCACACGCCCTGGGAGTGGCATGAAGCGCTGTTCGCGAAGGGGCGTGAACTCGGCATCACCGTGTTCTCCAGCCCGTTCGACGACGCCGCCATCGAGTTGCTGGAGAGCCTGGGCGCGCCAGCCTACAAGATCGCGTCGTTCGAGAATGTCGATACCAATCTGATCGCCATGGCGGCCGCCACAAGCAAGCCTCTTGTTATCTCCACCGGCATGGCCAACCTGGCGGAGATCACCGACGCCGTCGACGCGGCACGCGCAAACGGCTGCAAGGACCTGGCACTGCTCCACTGCGTGAGCGCCTACCCCGCGCCGTTTCAGGAGGCGCACCTTGCCAACATGGCGGAACTCGCCCGCCGATTCGACGTGCCCGTCGGCCTGTCCGATCACACACTCGGCATCGCCCTGCCCGTGGCGGCGACCGCCCTAGGCGCGCAGCTTATCGAAAAGCACGTGACGCTGCGGCGGTCCGACGGCGCCATTGACAGCGCGTTCTCGCTCGAACCCGACGAACTCGCCACTATGATCGCTCAGATCAAGGACGTACATCAGGCGGTCGGGACTGTTGCCTTCGGACCGAAGCCTTCGGAAGTAGGCAGCGTGACCTACAGAAGGTCGCTCTATGCCGTGGCCGATATTGCCGCCGGCGAGCCCCTGACACCCGACAACGTACGCTCGATCCGTCCGGGCCTTGGCCTTCCGCCCAAGCACCTGGGCGAGATCATCAACCGCCGGGCGGCGCGCGACATCCGGAGAGGCGATCCCCTGCAGTGGGACATGATCGGCGACTAGCCTGCCGATATAGGCGGAAGAAGCGATGACCGCAGAACCACGGAAACAGGAAATCGACGGCCGGCTGGCGACCTGCCTCACCGCCCTGGCGACGGACGGATATGCCGTCGTGCCCGGCCATCTCGGCCCCGCGACAGTGACGGATCTGCGGGCGCGCACCGACGCCCTGTGGGAAGAAGTCAAGAACACCCCCCGCCGCGGCGTGCCCGAGCGGGACGCCGACGACCGCGTCGTCTACAACCTGCAGAACAAGGACAAGCACTACATCGATCTGCTGGTCGACCCACTGGTTCGCGGCATCGGCATGGCGATGCTGAACGATCCCTATTACCGTTTCCTGCCGCCGGACGCGCCGAACTACATCCTCGGCTTCTTCAACGCCCGCTGCTCGGGCCGGCCGCTCGACCTGCACATCGACACCAACATCCCGACGCCCGGCGACCTCACCTGGCGCATCCAAATCGCCTTCGCCCTCGACGACATGACGGCCGCAAACGGTTGCACGGTCGTCGTTCCGAAGAGCCACCGGAGCGGTGCCTTCACTGATCGCGCCAGCAAGGACATCCGCCCCGTCGAATGCAAGGCAGGAGACATGGTGGTATGGGACAGCCGGCTGTGGCACGGCGCCGGCGCCAACACCTCCGGCGGCAGCCGCTGGCTGATCATCGCAACCCTGAACCGGTGGTGGGTGAAGCAGTCCTCCGACATGACCCGAAGCCTGCCGGAAGACATCTACCAGTCCCTGTCGGATGAGCAGAAGGCCTTGCTCGGGTTCTGCTCGCTGCCGCCGCGCGATGAACGCGAACGCATCAACATCAAGACCGGTTACGATCAATTGAAACCTTCCGTACGCGACTATTGGAGCACCGAATGACCAGCGCCGGCCCGAAACGTATCGCCGTCATTCCCGCCCGGGGCGGCAGCAAGCGCCTGCCCGGCAAGAACATTCGCGATTTTTGCGGCGGCCCGATGATCGGCCACATTCTCCGCGCGGCCCGCGAGTCCGGGCTGTTCGACGTTATTCATGTCTCGACCGAAGACGCCGAAATTCGCGAGGTCTGCACGGACCTCGGGTTCGCCCCCGATTTCGAGCGGGACTCGGCATTGGCCGACGATGTCACGCCTATCCTGCCGGTTCTGAAATTCGTGATCGATACCTATGCCGAACAAGACAAACGGTTCGATCAGGTTTGGCTTCTCATGGCATGCGCGCCGCTGATTACCGCGGACGACCTTCGCGCCGCCGCGGCCGCGTTCGAGCGCGCCGGCGGCACGACGCCGCTGTTGCCCGTGGCGCCGTTTCCCGTCCCTGTGGAATGGGCGCTGGACCTTGCGCCGGACGGTCACCTGTCCGAGGCCCAGCCCGGAATGTTCGCCGTGCGCTCCCAGGACCTGCCGCAGCGATATTACGACACGGGAACCTTCGCGGTCTTTCCCGAAGCTTTCGTCGGGACGAGCGAAGGTGCCGGCAGCCTGAACGGTTTCGCCGGCCTGGAACTGCCGCGGTACAAGGCCGTCGACATCGACAATGAAGAGGATTGGCAGCTGGCGGAGCGGATTTTCCGCGGGGGCATGAATGCCTGATTCCCAGCGCGCGGCCGGCGGCGGTCCGTTTCTCGACGCGGGAGACGGAATTACTATGCGCCCGCTCCTGGCCGAGGACGTTACGCAGGCCTATGTGGACGGCTTGAATGATCGTGCCGTCAATACTTTCCTATTGGGTCCACGGTCGTCGCGACAGACGATCGAGACCGTGCGGGCCTTCGTCGAGCAGAACCAACAAGCCCCTGCAGCGATCCTGTTCGGAATCTTCAAGGCAGGACGGCACCTCGGCAATGTGCGCCTGCACGACATTTCGCAAACGGATGCATGGATAGGCGTGGCCGTCTTCGACACCGGCGAATGGCGCAAGGGGCTTGGCAGCCGGTGTGTGGCGCGGGCCGCGCGGTTCGCCGTTGCGGACCTCGGCCTGGAACGAGTCAACGCTGGCATCGACCGGCACAACGAACGTTCGAAGAAGGCCTTCGCCCGCGCGGGCTTTCAGCTCGCCCACGACGGACGGACCAGCGCCATGTCCCATGATGGCGAACACTGGGTTTACACAGGCCGGGAATGATTTCGCTTAAACAGTACCTGAGGCGTCGACAGATCCGTCAAATAAGGGTCCGCGCCCGGGCGTTTCGCGCCTTCCAGCGGGACGGCGCCGCCGCATTCGCCCATCTGGATACGGTGCGCCGCATGGCGTTGGTCGAGTTGCCCGTACCCGATTGGTGCGGCCTGGGGATGGTGCCCAAGGAACATAAGCGCCACGTGGAGACCCTCCTCCGGCAGAAAATCCTGAACAGGGTTCTCTTCAAATCCCTTTTACCGGAATTACTGGCCAGCCGGCACCAGGCGGGCCGCCCTGTCGTCATCCCGGTCCCGCCCGTGTGGCGGCAGTGGCTGACGCGCCGGGGGTTCACCGTATCCGGCTGGCGTTGCCGCATGGCGTGGTGGAAGGATCAGGCTCGGACATTGGCCAGCGCCGTCTTCCAGACGGCCAGGATACTGTTCAACATCGATCATCGGCCGCCCGCGCCGCCCGCCGGGTATGCGGTGCTGCTGAACGCGCCGCCCAACGCCCTGCCGGCCACCCCGGGCGACTATGACAAGGCGTTGGGGCTGGTTCGCTGGTACCGGGAACACGGCCTGCGTCTTCCACAGGAAGAGCATATCTGGATGGAATGCCCGAGACGGTCGGGACAGTGGCGCGGCCATCAGATCGACATCGTCAGCCATCCACTGCCCGGTCTTCGGTCCGCCCGCCAACGGTTCCGGTTCCTGATCGCGGCATCCCGCATGCTCGGGACGGCAATCCTCATGACCGCCATCGGTGCGTGGTGGGCGCCGACATTGGCGCTGGAAGGCATCATGCTCGCGCACTTTCGCTGCCTCGACGGGCCTTCGGTCGCAAGTTCCTACGTGTTCAACAATTCATCCTGGATTTACCGGCCGCTGTGGACCTACGAGGCCGAAGCCTGCGGCGCGCGTGTCATCATGCTGTTCTATTCCACCAACATGCAGCACCTGCCGTGGGACGACGGCAGGGTCAGCCCGATCTTCCCGGGCTACGAGATCATGTCGTGGTCTGAATATGCCGTCTGGAACGAGGAGCAGCGTGACTTCCTGGTCCGCATGGGCCATCGGGATGCGACCTATCACATATGCGGCCGCGTCGATGTTGAAGACACGGGGGATCCGGCCCCGGAAATCCCGGCCGATACGATCCTGGTGTTCGATGTATCTCCTTTCCGGCCGACCCGGCTTGCCGAACTTGGCCTGGTCCCGCCGTATTATTCCTCGTCCAACATGCAGCGCTTCATCACCGACATCGTGGCGGCGGCCGAGTGCGCGGGGGTGAACCTCGTTTTGAAAAGCAAGCGCAGCCTCCGGGACATGATGGACCGCGACTACCGAAACCTTCTGGACGCCTGTGCCCGCCGCAAACACGTGACGGTTGCCGCCCCGACGATCAGCATCGGCCGTATGCCGGACAACGTGCTGGGTGCGATCTCCATTCCGTTCACGAGCGCCGCCCTCGCGGCGCAGCAGAAGGGAATCCGGTCCATCTACTACGATCCCACGGCAATGGTCGGACCCCTGGGCCGGAGCCATGCAAAAAGCATCGCTGTTCTTTCCAATGCCGAACAACTGAAAGCCTGGATGGTGGAGCTGAAGGCGGGCCGGCCGCCCAAGGCCTCAGCGCGCCCCGGTCCGGCGACCGGCACCGGATGAACTCGCGGGATGACACCGGGCGACAAGATGGTCTAAGCATGTCAGCCGCTCCGCCACCACCTCGCCCATCGACGTGTCGCCACTCAAAGCATGAAAGCAGCATCGCGCATGACAAATGATCAGATTCCGGTTGTCATTCTTTGCGGCGGGCAAGGGGCCCGGCTTCGTGAAGAAACCGAATACAGGCCGAAGCCGATGGTCGAGGTCGGCGGACATCCGATCATCTGGCACATCATGAAGATCTACGGCGCGGCGGGCTTCAAGAAGTTCATCCTGTGCCTGGGATACAAAGGCCATCTGATCAAAGAATACTTCATGCACCACCGTTCTTTGACGAACGATTTCACGGTGAACCTCGGCAAGAAGGGGGGGATTTCCTACCACGGTCGCGAAGAGGATGATTTCGAAGTCACCCTGGCCGACACGGGTCTCGATACCATGACCGGCGCGCGCCTCAAGCGCATCGAAAACTACATCGACACGGACACCTTCATGGTCACCTACGGCGACGGCCTGATCGATCTGGATATCGACGACCTTCTGGCCTTTCACCGCTCGGCAGGAACGACCGCGACCGTAACCGCGGTCCAGCCGGTGTCGCGTTTCGGCGTGCTCGAATTCAACGACGGCAAGAGAGTCACGAGCTTCAAAGAGAAGCCGCAAGTTCGCGGCTGGACCAGCGCAGGGTTTTTCGTCTTCAACCGGAAAGTGTTTGACTATCTCAGCACGGATGAAGATTGCGTCCTCGAACAAGAACCTCTAATTAACCTTGCAAACGACGGTGAACTTTCCGCCTTCCCGCACAACGGCTTCTTTTTCGCCATGGACACGTACCGAGAGTATCTGCAGTTGAACTCTATGTGGCGTTCGCAGTCTGCGCCGTGGCGCAAATGGTAGACACGTTCTGGCGTGATCGCCCCACGCTGGTGACCGGCGCAAGCGGTCTCGTCGGCAGCTGGCTGGTCAAGCGGCTTCTGGAAAAGAACGCCCAGGTGATTTGCCTGGTCCGCGACTGGGTTCCCGGTTCAGAGTTGATCCGCAGCGGCGATTTGCAGCGATCCACCGTCGTCAATGGCGACGTCACGGATCACGAAGCCCTGGAACGCATTATCGGCGAGTACGAGACCGACACCGTGTTCCATCTCGCGGCGCAGACGATCGTCGGGATCGCGAACCGAAATCCCCTGTCGACCTTCGAAAGCAACATCAAGGGCACATGGTCGCTGCTCGAGGCCTGTCGGCGCTCGCCGACCGTCAAGCAAATCGTGATCGCGTCTTCAGACAAGGCCTATGGCGATCATGAGACCCTGCCTTATGACGAGAACATGCCGCTGCAGGGCATGCATCCCTATGACGTTTCCAAGTCCTGCGCGGACCTGATCGCCACGACCTACGCCAATACATTTGACCTGCCCGTCGTGGTCACCCGCTGCGGTAACTTTTTCGGCGGCGGGGACCTGAACTGGAACCGCATCGTGCCGGGAACGATCCGATCGATCCTGCGCGGCGATGCACCGGTCATCCGTTCGGACGGCAAGTACATCCGGGACTATTTCTACGTCGAGGACGGCGCGGATGCCTACATGCTGGTTGCCGAGAAACTTGCAGAGAATAGGGAGCTCGCGGGCGAGGCGTTCAACTTCTCGAACGAGCTGCAGTTGACCGTACTCGACATCGTCGACATGATTCGGACCCGCATGGGCTCAAACCTGGAACCGGTGGTTCTCAACCAAACCAGCAACGAAATCAAACACCAATACCTGTCTGCCGAAAAAGCCCGCCGGGTTCTCGGCTGGCAACCGACGTCGGACATGGAATCCTCTATCGACCGAACGATCGAATGGTATCGCGATCACCTAGAAATTTAGGACCAGAAGAATGGATAACCTCAATCTGATTATGCTTTCGGCCATGTACGAAAACGGTGGCAACACGACTCATCGCCTGTTGGATGGCCATCCGGAACTGATGGTCTATCCGTTCGAGAGCCAAGTCGGCACGCCGGGGAACGGCGACTATCTGTCCAGCACCGTGCCGACGCGCTATCGCTGGCCCGAGTTTTCAACCACCGGGGACCTGGCCGCCGATTACGAATCGTTCTGGGATGAAGAGCTGAAGACCCTGCTTCGCGTCCCAGGTCGCAGCAAGTTCAAGGACTGCGGCCTCGACGTCAACGAAGACGACCGGCGCAATGCCTTTTCCGAGTTCATGACCAACAAGCCGCGCATCCGTGGCAACCTTGTCTCCGCTTATTTCTATTCCATGTTCAAGGCATGGCGGAACCTCAATCGCAGCGGCACAGAACGCTTTTACGTCGGATACAATCCCGTCCAGATCCTGGATGCCGGAAAGATCCTGTCCGATTTCCCGAAAGGTCATATCCTTCATGTCGTCCGTAATCCTTGGTCGGGATACGCAGACACCAAGAAACGCCCCTTCCCGCTTTCGCTTGAGCGTTACGTCTGGACCTGGAACCTGTCCCAACTGACGGCGCTGAACTGGAAAGAACGAGTGCCGGACCGGGTTCACATTGTTCGGTTCGAAGACATCGTCAAGGACACCAAGACCGCGTTCGCCGATTTCCTGGCCGGCACGGGCCTTGAATGGAACGATAGTCTGCTTGCCCCGTCGTTCAACGGGGTTCCCCTGACGGAAGTCTTCCCCTGGGGTACGATCCGGACGCCGACGACGGAAGCCAACATCGCAACGGCAAACGAACTCAATGCCGAAGAAACCCAGGCGATCGCCGTCCAGTCCGCCGTGATGGGCCGCCAACTGGGATATGCCGACTTTTTAAAAGCGTGCTGAAACTGAACGCCGCCGCGCGGGACCGCATGGCAATTGCAGCAGGACTGCGGCGGGGGCAGTTCATGCTGAAATCGGACATCGATGCGCCCGATGAAATCGTCGCGCTCTTGAAACAGGGCCGACAGGCGCCTGCGGGCGCGGACGTGGCCGCCCTGCGCACCGCCGTCACCGCGGCTGCCGGTTTTAATGCGGGCGACCTACGGCCGTTCGACGGTCCGGCGACCTTCCATGCCGTCTACGAAGGTCATGCGCCGGACGGCCGGGCCATCATGGTTCGGGCATCGGTGACATCGCATGAGGATGTCGCCTGCGCCATGGGATTGAACGACAGGATACATTCGGCTTGTGCCTCGGCGGCGGTATCGACGCCTGGGCAAATCGCCTGCGACATGACCCACGAACACGTCTCATACGATTTCGAGGTCGTCGATCGGATTCAGGGAACCTCGCTCAATCGATTGGAGCCCCAGGAAGACGCCTTTCGCGCGCGGCTGGCGGATGTCGGCGAAGCCTTGGCGCGGTGCCATCTGGGCGTCCCAACGCAGGGTTTCGGATTGCTTGATCCGCGCGCAGCCATGTCGCCGGATGCTCCATTGACCGGAACCTGCGCGACCTGGGCTGCGTATCTGGGAAACCACGCCGAGGAGCACATCCACATTCTGCGCGACCACGCGGAGATCGACGGCGAGACGGCTTCGCGGATCACCGAGCGGTTTGCTGAACTGTCCGACATCGACGGCGTGTCCCCTTGTCTCCTGCACGGGGACACAACGGCTGCCAACATCATGCTGGACGGATCGGGTGGCATCGTCCTTCTCGATTGGGAAGACGCGCTGTCCGGTGACCCGCTGTTTGATCTTGCCGCGCTTGCCACGTTTCATCCCGTTGAACGCCATCCCCATATCTTCGAAGGATACCGCCGGATGCGCCCGACGCCGCGGGATCAGGCGCGTGTGTATTGGCTCTATTTCCTACGGATCTCCGTGGCGAAACAGGTGCACCGCATCCGCTTCGGCCTGAACACCCACCCCCGCCACGAACGCGCCAGGGAGCGGATATTTCTCGCCCTCGGCCATCTCGAAAGCACCGCATGCGCGTACTGTTGACAGGCGGCTCCGGGTTCGTAGGAAGCCACGTCACCAGGCTGCTGGTAAAAGAAGGGCATGACGTCGCCCTGATCTTGCGCAACCCGCGATCCGCACGGCGGCTTGACGACGTGATCGACCGGACGCGCGTCATCGAGGGCAGCCTGGAAAACCTGGACGACACGGCGGAGGCGTTCGCGGATTTCCGACCGCAGGCGATCCTTCACTTTGCTTGGGCCGGCGTCGGCGGACGGTTCCGCAACGACCTGTTCCAGATTGCCAATATAGATCAGTCGGTGCGCCTGATTCGGATGGGAATCGATCTTGGCGTCGACTATTTCCTGGGCATGGGCTCCCAGGCCGAGTACGGCCAGGCCCAGGCGCGTGTGTCCGAAGACCACGCGACGCAGCCGACCACCCTGTACGGCGCGGCTAAACTGACCACAGGGAAATGCCTGGCCGACGTTGCGGACATGGCAAGCTGCGGGTTCGCTTGGCTCCGGCTGTTTTCATCCTACGGGCCCGATGACGATGATGCCTGGATGCTGTCCTATGTCATCGACGAGCTTCTCCGGGGAGGCACGCCGTCCCTGACGAAGTGCGAACAGTTGTGGGATTATATCCACGTCTACGACGTGGCCGACGCGGTGCTTGCCGCACTGACGCACGGCGCGCAAGGCACCTTCAACCTGGGGTTCGGCGCCGCCACGCCGCTGCGGGATGTCGTAACTTTCGTGCGGGATACCATTGACCCGGATCTGGAACTCGGGTTCGGCCTGATTCCCTACCGCGATGACCAAGTCATGCATCTGGAAGCGGATATCACACAGCTGCGGAAAGCAGCGTCCTGGTCGCCGGAAATCGATCTGGAGACCGGTCTGCGGAATGCCGTCGAAGGACGGCGTGCCTTGATGAAAACGAACGAACCGAGGAACAACCGTGCCAACTGACATGTCGAACCCGGCCACTCTGGCCAAGGAGGTCCGTCGCGCCGTCCTGGGAATGGTTCACCGCGCGAATGCGTCGCATGTGGGGGGCTGCTTTTCCATGGCCGATATCCTGGCCGTGCTGTACGGCGGCTGGCTGCGTGTGCGGCCCGACGATCCCGCATGGGCGGACCGCGACCGCTTGGTCGTCAGCAAGGGCCATGCCGCCGCCGCGGTCTATGCCGTCCTGAGCAAGGTCGGGTTTTTCCCCGACTCCTGGCTCGACGGCTATTGCGAAGACGGGCAGCCCCTGGCAGGCCACGTTTCCTCGACCGGCGTTCCGGGCGTCGAGGTGTCGACCGGGTCGCTTGGGCACGGCCTGTCGATCGGATGCGGACTTGCCATGGGCGCGCAACGGACATGTCCCGAGTCGCGCACGGTCGTGATCCTTTCCGACGGCGAGTTGGACGAGGGGTCGATTTGGGAGGCCGCGCTGTTCGCCGGCCACCACAAGCTCGGGCAGCTTACCGCGATCATCGATTTCAACAAGATCCAGAGCTTCGGTGCCGTCACCGACGTGCTCTGCCTGGACCCCTTGGCAGACAAGTGGCGCGCGGCGAACTGGGATGTACAGGAGATCGACGGCCATGATCACGCGGCCATCGCGGCGGCATTGGCGGACGGAGGACGCTCTGCAGGGGCGCCCCGCGCGCTGATCGCCCACACGGTGAAAGGCAAAGGGGTCAGTTTCATGGAGAATGATCTGGCTTGGCACTACAAGTCGCCGGACACCGCGCAGCTGGCGGCGGCGCTGGCGGAACTGGACGCATGAGAAACACCTTCATCGAACGCCTGACCGACGCGGCGGAAACGGACAGCCGGATATTCCTGCTGTGCGGGGACCTCGGTTATTCGGTCCTTGAGGCCTTCGCCGAGCGTCATCCCGACCGGTTCGTGAATGTCGGCGTCGCGGAACAGAACATGGTCGGGATCGCGGCCGGGCTGGCGCTATCGGGATACAAGGTCTTCACTTACTCGATCGTCAATTTCGCCGTGACCCGCTGTCTCGAGCAAATCCGCAATGACGTCTGCTACCATGAACTGGACGTGACGGTCGTCGCCGTCGGTGGCGGCTTCGCTTATGGCGCACAGGGATATTCTCATCACGGTTCCGAAGACGTCGGTTTCACCCGAATGCTTCCCGGCATGCATGTCGCCGTTCCCGCCGATGCCGCTGAAGCGGCCGCCGCAGCGGACTACATGTTGGCCCGCAAGGGCCCCGGATACGTCCGGCTGGCGCGTGGGCGGGAACCGCAATTGCATCGGGCAGAAATCGACGAACTGGCCAGCTTCCATCGCCTCGACGAGCGCGAGGGGGCCGTTCTGATCCTCGCCAGCGGCCCGGTGGCTGGAGAAGCCCTGACCGCTGCGAACCTGCTCTTCGAAGCGGGGATCAACGCCAGCGCCGTCAGCACGCCAATCATCAAGCCGTTCGACGTCGACGCCTTCTGTGCCCTGTTGAACGGGACCAGCTTGGTGGTCACCGTCGAAGAGCATGTAACCTTCGGAGGATTGGGTTCCACGGTCGCGGAAACGCTGGCCGACGCGGGCGCCAGCGTGCCGCTGCTTCGGCTTGGCATCGACCACAAGAACCGGACGATCGTCGGCTCTCAGGATTACCTGCGAAATATCAACGGCATCAATGGTCACGCGATTGCGGCGCGCATCCGGGCGAAGCTGGAAGAACGTTAACGATGCGGCACGAATGTACAGGAGTTCCCGTCCTTGATTAAAATCGCCTTCGTCCGCTTCCTGATTGTAGGCGCGGTGAACACGCTTGTCGGATATGGACTGTTCTGCGCGTTTCTATACGTGGGGCTCGCGCCGCTCATCGCGCTGACCCTCGCGACGGTGCTGGGCGTATGCTTCAATTTCTTCTCTACCGGCAGGATCGTGTTCGGCCATAAAGATCCCTCCAGGTTCCGGCGCTTCGTGTTGCTCTATGTCGTATACTTCGCGGTGAATGCCGGGCTGCTGGAAAGCGCGCGCGCGTTCGGTCTGTCAGCCTATGCGGCCCAGGCCCTGGTGATGCCACCCCTGGTGATCGCGTTGTATCTGGGCCAACGCCGCTTCGTATTCAGCCCTCCGGCCGAAAATCAGTTTAAGAAGGCGCCATCATGACCAAGATCAGTATCGTTTCCCCCTGCTTCAACGAAGAGCTGAACGTTGCCGCCTGTTGCGAACGCGTTCGTGGGATCATGGAGCAGGAGCTTCCCGGTCTCGACTATGAACACATCTTCGTCGACAACTATTCGACGGATGGCACGCTCGATATTCTGCGCCGGCTGGCGGCGGACGACTACCGCGTCAAGGTGATCCTCAACTCCCGCAATTACGGGCCTTTCCGGTCGACGTTCAACGCCCTGAGGTCGGCGACCGGCGACGCGGTTCTCGTCATGTTGCCCGTCGACATGCAGGACCCGCCCGAGTTGATTCCCCAGTTCGTCCGTCTTTGGCAGGACGGTAAAAAGATCGTCCGCGGCAAGCGCGTGTCCAGAGCGGAAGGCTTTGTGATGCGCACGGTTCGGCGCGCCTACTATCGTTTCCTGCATCGTCTTGCCGACATCGACATTCCCGTGGACACGGCGGAGTTCCAACTACTGGACCGCCAGGTGCTTGACGCCCTGTTACAGCGAAGCGATCACTACCCCTATATCCGCGGACTGATCGCCGACATCGGCTTCGCCAACGAGACCGCGACCGTGCCCTACCAATGGCGGGAACGGCACGACGGATTCTCCAAGAACAGACTGATCAACCTGATAGACCAGGGCCTGAACGGCGTCATTTCGTTTACCAGCGCCCCGCTTCGCGTGGGCGCCCTGGTCGGCTTCGTCCTGGCGATCCTAAGCCTCGCCTACGGGACGATCCAACTGGTCCTCAACCTGATCAACGACACCGCGCCCGCCGGCATCGCGACCCTGATCGTCGCACTGTTCTTCTTCTCGGGAGTGCAGCTGTTCTTCATCGGCCTGCTTGGCGAATACGTCGCCGCCATCCATCAACAGGTGCGGCGGGGCGCTCAGGTGATCGAACGGGAAACCATCAATATTGAAAAATAACGACAGCGGTTCCGTGGCCGCGGTTCGCGGCGCGTCGATGCCAAACGCCCAGCCCCTGCTGGCGGCCGCCATCGTCGTCATGCTCTGTGCCTTCGTCTGCGCGGTCATCTACTGGTCGGCCGATTTCCCGACGCCATGGGGAACCGACGAGATCGTTTACTCCTGGCCGATCGCCGAAGCCATGTCACAGGCTTCGCTGGCAGGTATGCTGAAGCTTTCGACCGCCAGTTTCATGGCCGAGGACCACATGTCCCCGGTCTTCCATTTCTATACCTACCTTCTGACGCTGTTCGGCAGCACGCCGCATACGACCATCAATATCGCGACCCGGATCGAATATGTCGTGATCCTGGCAAGCGCGGTCGTCGCCTATAGAACGCTGTTCGCAGCCGGGGCCAACACCCTGCTTTTCGCCGTCCTGCTTGTCCTCAACGTTCCCCTGCTCTGGACAAACGCGCTGTTTCCGACGTTTAACCTGTCGATAATCCTGTCGCTTTGGTCGTTGACGGCCTTGAAGCGCTATATCGACACGGGCCGCCTTGGTTATCTGATTACCCTGGGCGGGCTGTCGACCCTGGCCCTGCTTTCGTTCGAGACCGGTTTTGCGTTCCTGCCCCTCGCCGCCGGCTATGTCGTCGCCCATTACGCCGCGAGCGGATCAATCGCGCCGCGGCGACGCCTGACGGCCGTTGCAATCATCGGCGGCGTTCTCGCCTTGTCGTTGGTCCCTTACCTCGTGCTTCACACGTGGCAGTACGGAATTCCGCTGCCCGCGTCGCGCACCGGGGAGATGGCGGACCCCGTGCAATATGTCCTGCGGGCGTTCATCATTTTCTCCGAGTGGAATTTCGGCGTTTTCAAGCTCGCCTATCAGATAAGCCCCTACGCAGCGATGGGATTGGGCTTGGCCTACATCACGGCGCTGCTCGCCGCGTTCAAGGCCCGGCTGCTCAAGGGACAGGCAATCATGTTGTCCGTCGGCCTGATTCTTCAGGTCATGGCGATTGCCTACACGGGCCGCGTCCAGTCCGGGATGTGGTCGTTTGCCGGAATCATCTACGTCATGGTCGTCGCTGAAATCCTAGCCGCGGCGATTGCCCGCATACGCGGCGGCGGACAGTTTCCCGCACAGGTGGCACTGCTGCTCGGACTCGGCGGACTGTTCCTTGCCACGAAAGAATACGTGTTCGAGGACGCCGAATGGTACAATCGCATGCGGTTTCTCGACCAGACGGCCGCCTATGAGGCGACCGGCGGGCCGTCGGACGATTTCGTCCTGATCCAGCTTCCCGGCGCTCGCGTGCAGCTGCACCCTGTAGCGTTTTGGTACGGCAACAAAGTGTTCAACGGACAAGCTCCCCTCACGCACTACGAGAGCATCAACACGATGTTATACAAGAATATGTATATCCAGTCGTTTTCCAATGAACAGGGAAAATCCTTCGAGTTTTTCGAACAGGGGTTCTATCCGTCCAGGTCGAAGAGAACCGCGATCCTGACGCGCGACCGCAATTTGTTCACCCGCTACTTTCTGGATCTGGACAGCGACCTTGTCATCCGCGCCGCGGTCATTCCCTATGCTGCTCAGGATGCCTATTCGCTCAACCTTCCAGCGATGGACAAGTACGGCGCGGCACCCCGCCCGCTACGGGTCGTCCTCCGGTTTGCCGATGCCGGCCCCGCTCCGGTGCCAAGCGAGACCGCGGTCAGCATCGACGGCGCCTCGGTGCAAGTGGCCTTCACCGGGCCGCGACAGGCGGAGTTCACGCTGGAGAATACGAGAATACGCAGTTCCCTCGTCGTTACGAGCGGGCCCGCACGCCTTCATTCCATCGAGGTCCGGCGGCATAGCGCAGGCACACCGGCCCGAGCGACCCCTGAAACGGCGTCCCAGCCCCGAATCACCGCCATGGACACGCCCTGCCGAATTAACGGCCACAGCGGGCGGAACCCCGACCTCTTTTCAATCTTGGCCACCGTCGACCCGGGGTCGGAGAAGGGACTGGACATCTTGTTCCTGAATCCCGAGATATTTCCTTTGTCGATGCGGCAAGCGCCCTTCACGAACGACAAGACTGACGTTTCCGTATGGCGGTCATTCGAATGGGATTACAAATCGGCGACGACCTCCAGGCTCGAAGTCTGCCGGAATTAAGGGTACTAAAATGGAGTCTCTTGGCGAAATACCGTCCGCACGATATGAACGGCGCTTGACGGACAGCAAAGATTGGGCAGACCAAAAATGACCTCTGTGTCAGACAAATCCATCAAGGACCGCAAGGAAGAGGCCAAGCAGGCGAGTTATTCCCTCACGCCGCCGTTTCCCAAGGAATTCCTGATCGACATCACGTCACATTGCAACCACGCCTGCCTGTTCTGCTCGAACCCGCGCATGGCGAACAAGACGGCGATGGACCCCACCCTGGTGTTGCGGCTGCTGCGCGAAGGATACGAGGCGGGGGCCCGGCAGATCGGACTCTACGCCACCGGCGAACCCTTCCTGGCCAAGCGGCTGCCGGAGTTCGTCAGCGAGGCGAAAGCGATCGGTTACGACTACGTCTACATCACCACCAACGGCGCCGGCGCGACACCCGCGCGAGCCAAGGCCGTCATTGATGCCGGCCTGGACAGCATCAAGTTTTCGATGCACGGCGCGACGCGGGAATCCTACCGCCACGTCCACGGCAAGGACGATTTCGACCGGGTGATGGCGAACCTGAAATGGATCGCGGACTACCGCAAGGAAAGCGGGCGAACGTTCAAGATCTATGTCACCATGGTACAGACCGCCGTCACCGTCGACGAGGTCAAGGCCCTGCACCAGCTGGTCAAGCCCTACATCGACGAATGGGATCCCCATCTGCTGACCAACTCCTGCGGGACCATGCCCGAAAACAACGAGATCGGCATCATCGAAGCAAACAACATCCGCGGCCGAGGCCACAAGGGGGTCTGCTTCCAGCCGTTCTCGAGCTTTACCATCACGCCGGAGGGGTACCTGTCGGGTTGCGTGCTCGACTATCACAAGGCCCTGGTGGTCGCCGATCTGAACGAAACGTCCCTTGTCGAGGCCTGGCACAACGCGACCTATCAGGACTGGCGCCGCCGCCATCTCGAAGGCCGCACCGAGGGGTCGATCTGCGACAACTGCATCAACAACACCGACCGGCCCTACACGCCCCTGTTGCCGACGTACTTCGATCCCCCCGTGAAACCGCCCCGCCGATAAACATCGCCGCCAGCCCCTTCGGCCACCTCATCCCTCATCCAGGAACACATCCGTGAAGACCCGCTTCAAACCCCACATCGTGGCGATGCGCCGCTATCAGACGTCAACCGGCCGCGATCTGGTCGAAGGCCTTCGCCTCGACCGCAATGAACGCGTCTGCAATGCCTCCAACAGCGTCCTCGACGCCCTGTGGAAGGAGATGCCGCCAAGCATCCTGCATGTCACCCCCGACATGGGCGTCCTGTATGAGGCCATCGCCGACCATGAAGGCGTGCCGCGCGATCATCTTTACCTGACCCAGGGCATCACCGAAGGCATCAGGTTCATCTACGAAACCTTGACCAATCCCGGCGACAATGTCGTCGTGCTCGATCCGACCTATCCCATGTATCAGGTCTACGCCGAGCTGTTCCAACTGGAGTATCGCAGGTTCGGCTACGGCCAGGACCACAAGCCGGACTTCCAGGCGCTGGTCGACGCCATCGACGACCGCACTGCCGTGGTCGCGATCGCCAACCCGAACCTGCCGATCGAGAGCGCATTGACGGTTGACCAGATTCGCGACATCGCCGCCCGCTGCAAGGAACGCGACATCGTCCTCGTGATCGACGAGGCGTACCACCATTTCGGCGCGGAAACGGCCAAGGGCCTGATCGAAGAATTCGACAATCTCGTCGTCATGCGGACCTTCTCAAAGGCCTGGGGCATGGCCGGCATCCGCCTGGGCTATATGATCAGCCAACCGCAGAACATCACCTATCTCAACAAGACCCGGTCACTGGTCGAAACCAACGCCTTCTCCATGCAGGCGGCCTTGTTCGCGCTGAAGCATGTAGACCTCATGGCCGACCATGTCGGGGAAGTGAAGGCAGGCACCGCCTGCCTGCAGGCCGGCCTGGACGAACTGGGCGTTCCGTGGCACGGCGGCGAGTATACCAACGGGCTGATGATTTTCCTGCGGTCCAATGCCGAGGCATCCGGCGCCGTCGCGTTCATGCGCGAACGCAAGATCTACATCCGGGGCTCCTTTGAGCCGCCCTACGACACCTGCATTCGGGCCAGCCTGGGCGATCCTGCGTCCATGCAATCGTTCCTGTCCGCGTTTCGGGATTACCTAGCCGCGGCCCGCTAGCCGCCCAAAGCCGCAATGGAAATCCGCACCGCCACGCGCGACGACCGCGATGCGATCCTTCGGCTGTCCGAAAGATCGGACTCCACGCCGCGCATCGCCGAAACCTGGGATGGCAATCCGATCCAGGCCGTCCTGGCATTCGATGACGGGAAGCTGATCGGCATGCTGCCGCTTGAAGAGCGGACGTGGGAGACCGGCTGGGGAAACCGTCTCGAGGTGCTTTGGGCAACCGGTGTCCACGTCGATGCCGCCTACCGCGGCAAAGGCATCGGCGGGCGGCTCGACGCCTTTGCCGAACGGACCTTCGCCGGCCGCTTCGACGCGTTTTGCGTTTTCCGCGAGGACGAGACAAGCCCGGCCTACAACTGGTACCGGAAGAACGGTTATCATCCCCAAGCGCACATTCGCGCCTATCGCCTCCCGGTCGATGCCGGCGCGTCGGCCCAGGTCGCGACACGATACGGTCACCGTCTTCTGACCAGCCGCCGGGAACTGGAAGAGGCGGGGCGCGAGCTTTCATCAACGTTCGACACGCTGGGTTGTGGGCGCGGCGGCTTTCTCGCCAGAACCCCGACGTCATGGGTCAACATCTGGGATCATCACTACTACCGTGCATTCTATCGCTATTCCGTCCTCGCGCTGTTGGAGAACGCGCATGTCGTGGCCTTTGCGCTTCTGGGGGAAACCTCCATGCGCGACGGGATCAGCCGGTACGATATCCTGGAATTCGCCGCCGCCGACGGTGACGCCGAGAACAACCTGCACGCCGCCGTCGTGGCCGCCGCGCGCCAGGCGAGGCTGCGCGACATCCGCATGCAGGTTTTCACCGATGATCGCCGAGGCGACTGGATGCAGGGTCTCGGATACGTTGACCGGGACCGGTCGACGAACATCCTGGGAAAGCTCCTGGCACCAGAACGCACCCTGAAAAGCCTGGCCGGCCAGCCCGGCGCGTCATGGACCTGGCGAACGGAACGCTGGGGTGACGTCGGGGCGCCAAACGGTTCGGTGGACGGAACGATGACCGCCAGTGACGCCGCCCTGACCGCATTCTGCTTTCAGCGCCTGTCGACGGCGGAGGCCTTCCGCGCAGGCGACATCCGCTGGCAAGGCCCCGGAGCGGCTCCGGCCGCAAGCATTGACGCCGCCCCTTGGCGCTACTGCCAAGCCGACTACATCTGACCCCCGCGGACACCTTCCTTACGGCATGATCCAGACCGTCGACTTTCAGAACTCGGTCGCCGCAGTGCGCCGCCCCGGACAACCGGTCGCCTATTACCTGGGCGGAACGGCGGCCGGCGGGTCCATCGACCTGTGCGCGATGATCGCATCGCATGCATACGATTGGCTGGAAGACCTGGCCGCCGCCCATGCCGAGATCATCGAGGCCGAAGCCGCGCGGTCCGGCGACATATGGCTTTCCGGGGCAAGCCGTCTCGACGCCCGGCCTTGGGGCCAGGCCGCGCTCATTAAGCCCCTGTTCTTCGCCCGCGCGATCGTGCGATGGCTGGAGGAGAATCCCGGCGCCCCAGGCCTGGCCGTCGTCGACGCCTCGCCGGACGTCGCCCGGCATCTGCGCGAAATGGCGCCGGAAATTCGGGTCACCGGGACGGGCGAAGCGGCGGGCCGCACGTCATCGGCGGCGGTACGTTTTATCCGCCTGACGATCTGGGCTTGGCGCGACATGATCGCCATGATCCGCAATCACCGCGGGCTGCAATGCCGGCCCGGCACCACGGCAAGGGCGTTACTGCTTGTCCAGCCTGTCCGCGGCAGGCCCTTTCGCGACGCGCATACATATTTTTTCACGACGTTGCTCGATGAACGGTCCGCCGCCGGAGTCGCCGTGGCGGTCACGGGAACCGTCGACCGCGCCGCGCGGGCAGCTGCGCCCGGAAGCGTCGAACAATCCGACCCGCTATGCCTGTTCGACGGCGTGACCCCGGGCGAGGCGCTGACCGCCTTCATCGCAGCTGTGGTTTACGCCGCAAGGGTCCGCCTGCACCTGCCGCGCGCCGGCGCCCAGGCCCGCGGCATCGGTCATACCGCACTGTTCTGGCGGCGCTTCGCCAATCAGCTGGTCGATCCTGGTGAACTGTTCCATGCATTGATCGTACGCAGCCGGCTGGCCCGGTTGATTTCCGGCGGCGGCTTCAGAAAGGTCGTCTTTCCCTACGAGGAGAAAGGCATCGAACGGGCCGTCATCCAAGCCTGCGCGACCCAACAGGCCGCCACATTGGGTTATGTGCCGCACCCACAACACCGTCTTCTCGTGGCCTTGCAGGACCGGCGGGCGTCGACCTGCCCCAAACCCGACGGTTACGCCCTGTGCGGCAATGCCTATATTGACTTCTTCCGGACCTGGGCCGCCAAGACATCCGCGCCGCTTGCCGTATGGGGATCGGGAAAAGGCATCGTCGAGGCGGCGGAACCCCGGCCCGCCCGCCAGGGACGGCGGTCGGTCGTTCTCGCCCTCAGCCACCCGGAAGAGGTGATCCTGCTGGGGATCTGGCTGAAATGCCGGCCGGACATTACCCGGGAGGTCGATCTCGCCTTGCGTCCCTATCCCGCCGCGGACCCCGTACTGTTCGACCGCGCCCTGACGGAAATTCGCCGCACACACCCTGCTGTCGCCGTCAGCACGGGGGATCTGAGATCCGATGTGCGCCATCACGACGCCGTCGCTTTTTGCGCAACCAGCGCCGGGCTTGAAGCTGTTATAATGGGAGCCGTCGGACTGTTCGTTGACTTGACGGACGGCTTCCCCATAAATCCCTGCTTCGATGACACGTCGGCGTTCCGGCCGTCGTCAACAGCGGGCGAGCTGGCCGGGAATCTGGCTTGGCTCGCGCAGGCGGACGAGGACGCGTTGCATAACCTGCGAACGCGCCAGATCGCCGCCGCTTCGCAAATCTTCGGGCCGCCTGACAAATCGGCCGTCCTTCAATCTGTCCGGTGCCCCTGAATGAAACAGACGATCAAGAAATTTCTCCGCCCCCTTCTGCGCGTTCCCGGCATCGCCCGGCTTTACGGCTGTTACAAAAACGCCTGGGGCGATCCTCGCTTTCTGTACTTGCCCGCCACATGGTGGCTGGCGAAAACGCTGGTGCCGCGGCGGCGGGTACGGCTGGGCCGGGTTTCGTTCACCCTGCAATGCGACAATCAGATCACCCATTTCCGCTGGTTCCTGTTTGGCCGAAAGGAACCGGAGATCGTCCGCTTCATCGACAACTACACCCCGCCCGACGGATTGTTCATGGACATCGGCGCCAACATCGGCGTGTTCTCCCTTTACGCTGGCAAGCGGCATGAAAACCTGCGCGTCGTGTCGGTCGAACCGGAATTCTCGAATCTGCACTACCTGAAGGAAAACATCCTGTGCAACGGGCTGAGCGAGCGGGTACGCATCATCGGCGTGGCGGCCAGCGACCAGGACGGCCTTAGCAGCCTGCACCTGCACGACACGACACCCGGAGCGGCGGTCCATTCGGAATCGCCCGACAAGATGGAACGCACCGCGGAAGGCTACAACGTGGTGTGGGTCGAGGGCATTGCCACCGCGACGGTGGATTCGATCTGCGCCAACATCCAGGACGTTCCCGCAGCCCTCAAGATCGACACCGACGGCAACGAGGTGAAGGTTCTTGCCGGCGCGCGCGCGACACTGGCGGACACCCGCCTGCGGGCAATCGCGATCGAACTGCCGCCGCTGCCGGAGGACGTTGCCCGCTGCCATGCCATGCTCGGCGAAAACGGCTTCAACCTAGCCTGGTCCCATGAATCCACCCGTAACGAAATCTGGGCTCGGACCAACACCCTGGAGCCGGCCAGCCGCTCCACTCAAGATTGACGGATGACTGCCATGCGGACTTCAAACCTGAAACGTAAACTGAAGATGAAAGAGCCGACGATCGGTTCCTGGCTCAGCCTGGGCAACCGCGGCGTCTGCGAGATGATGGCGAAACTCGGTGGTTTCGACTGGCTGGTCGTCGACATGGAGCACACGGCAACGGATTTCGAGGCCATGACGGACCTCATCCAGGTCACCGACCTGTGCGGATTGGAGGCCTTGGTCCGCATCGGAACGAACGACCCGCTTCTCATGAAGCGGGCCCTGGATGCCGGGGCCCACGGCATCATCGTGCCGCAGGTCAACACCCCTGATGACGCCCGCCGGGCCGTCGCCAGCGCCTATTACCCTCCGCGCGGCAATCGCGGCGCAGGGCTGTTTCGTGCTCAAGGTTACAGTGACGACTTCGAGTCCTATCGCCGCTGGGCGGAGACGGAAATCACCGTGTTCGTGCAGATCGAGCACCACGAAGGCGTCGCCAACCTGGAAGAGATCATGGCGGTCGATGGAATCGACGGCTTTCTCATCGGGCCCTACGACCTTTCGGCTTCCCTCGGCCATCCCGGCGACTTCACCCATCCGGACGTCGCGGTTCAGCTGGCGCGTCTGGCTGATTATGCACGTCATGGCAGCAAACCGGCCGGCATTCATGTCGTGTCCCCAGACGCGGCGCATCTGCGCCGTCGGCTGGACGAAGGTTTTGTCTTCATCGCCTACGGCACTGACATGCTGTTCCTGAGCGAACGCCTCACTCAGGAAAGCGGAACTGTTCGTACCGTCAACGGCGAATGACGACTTTTGGAGGGAATCATCCTTGACCAACGCGATCTGCATCATTCCGGCGCGCATGGCGTCCAGCCGGTTCCCCGGCAAGCCCCTGGCGCCGCTTCTCGACATGCCGCTGATTCTGCATGTCTGGCACCGCTGTCTTCTGTCCGGGGTGTTCTCGCGTATAATTGTCGCCACCTGCGACGCCGAAATCCGCGACTGCGTCACGTCGGCGGGCGGCGAAGCCGTCATGACCGCCGATACCCACGAGCGCTGCACGGATCGCGTCACCGAAGCCGATACCATCCTCTTCCCGGGCGCCGCGACCCAGGACATCATCACCATGGTACAGGGCGACGAAGTTCTCGTTGACCCGCCGTCCCTTGCCCTCATGCGTGACGCCCTGATCGAACGGAACGCTGACGCCGTGAACTTCATCAGCCCCATCGAAGACCCCGCCGACGGCGACGACGTCAACGTCGTCAAGGCAGTCATTGCCCCTGACGGCCGGATCATCTATCTGTCGCGCGCGGCGGTGCCGTCACGGTCACGCTCACCCGAGGCGCCGATGTTTCAACAGACGGGGATCATCGCGTTCCGCCGCGACTTCCTGGCGCGTTTCAGCGCACTTCCCCAGACACCCCTTGAACGCCACGAGTCGATCGATATGCTGCGCCTGATCGAGTACAACCTGCCCCTTTATGCGGTGACCGGAGACCGCCCCACCATCGGCGTCGACACCGAGCAGGACCGGCAGCGCGCCGAGCAGGTCCTTGCCGACGACCCTCATACCCGACGCTACCTCTAGCGCTTCATCCACAACCACCCGCAAGCCAAAATCAGGCATGATCCAATGAAATCCTTGAAGATCGGCATCGCAGGCCACGGCCTTGTCGGCAAGCGTCGTCATCGTTACATCGACGAGCACCCCGCCATGACCGTTGTCGCTGTCAGCGACCAGAAGTACGCCGACGGCGCGGGCGGGCCGTCCGGCCTTCGCAGCTACGGGGATTTCCGCGAGCTTATCGCCGCCGAACGCCTCGACGCGCTGTTCGTCTGCCTGCCCAACGCCGAGGCCGCGGAGGCGACCATCCTCGGGTTAGAGCACGGCATGCATGTGTTCTGTGAAAAGCCACCGGGACGGACGGTCGCGGACATTCGCCAGGTGCGCGAGGTCGAAATGCGGCACCCTGGGCGCAAACTCAAGTACGGGTTCAATCACAGGTACCACGACTCCGTTCTTGAGGCCCTGTCGCTGATCCAGGGTGGCAGCCTCGGCACCGTCATCAACATACGCGGCGTCTACGGAAAGTCGGTGCTGACCCCCAAGATCGAAGGGGTCGAAGATCTCGAGGATCCGGCCTACTGGCGGCGCAAGCGGGAAATCGCCGGGGGCGGCATTCTGCTTGATCAGGGCATCCACATGGTCGACCTGATGCGCTGCTTCGGGGGTGAATTCACGGATGTCAAAAGCTTCGTCGAAAATTCGTTCTGGCAGCGCGACGTCGAGGACAATGCCTACGCGATCATGCGCAGCGAGGGCGGCACGGTGGCCATGTTGCATTCCAGCGCCACACAATGGCGGCACATGTTTTCTCTGGTTATCGGCCTGACGGGCGGTTCGTTGACGCTGGCCGGCATCCTGACCAGCACGAAATCGTATGGCCAGGAGACGCTCACCATCACCTATGCGGACGAGCTCGCCAACGGCAATCCCCGCGAGACGCGCACCAGCTACATCCACGACAATTCCTGGGAACGGGAAATCAGCGATTTCGCCACGCACATCCTGAACGACACGCCCGTCGATATCGGCAACAGCGAGGACGCCTTGAAAACCATGGACCTGGTCTATCGCATATACTGCGCGGACGACGCCTGGCGTACACGCTTCGGCATCTCTCTGTAACCATTCGCTGATGCGCCGGTTTACCGAATCCACCAACAACGGGCTTTCCGCATGACCGCCCGACTACGCCTGCTGTTGCTCGACCTGGATGGCACCCTTATCGAATCGTTGGCCGTCAAGGATACGGCCTTTGCCCGGCTTTACGCAGACGCCCCCCGATTCGACGAGATCATGGCCTATCACCGCAGCCACAACCATGTTGTCCGTTTCAAGAAGTTTCGGCACATAAGCGAACACTTCCTGGGCAGGCCGCTTTCAGCTGAGGAAGACGCCGGTCTGCGAAAGACGTTCGAGAGCTTTGTCGTCGACGGCCTGGTCAGGTGTCCGGAAGTCACCGGCGCGCGGCGTTTCTTGGACACCTATCAAGGGGTTGTCCCTATGGTCCTGATCTCACATTCCCCCGACGGCGAGCTTCGCCGCGTGCTCGCCGCGCGCGGCCTGGACCGCTATTTCGAGGCGATCTACAGCGCCGACTGGACGAAACAGGAAGCCATCGCCGATGCGCTGACCGTCCATGGCGTGTCGGCGGCGGAAACCGTCTACGTCGGCGATTCGCCCGAAGACGCCGGGGCGGCGGCGGCAAACGGCGTTGCCTTCGTTGGCCGCCGCAGCGACCGAAACCTGAACGTTGTGGAAGCGTGCGTCTTCGCTGACATGAATGGGGTCCGCGAACACTTGGCGGCGGCATACAGGACGGAATGAGCGGGTGATGACGCAGCTTGATACTGGATTTTGGCCATGACCCTCGTTGGCGTTTGCTCGCGGTCGTTCTCCCGCCATCCGACCCTCCGGGCGGAGATTTTGGCGCGCTATCCGCAGACCAAGTTCAATGACGCGGGCAGCTCCTTGTCGGGCGACACCCTCGTCGCCTTCCTTGAGGATTGCGACAAGGCCGTGATCGCCCTTGAACCCATCAGCCAGGATGTGCTCGACCGTTTGCCGCGCCTGCAGGTGATCGCAAAGTACGGTGTCGGATTTGATAAGCTCGATCTCGACGGCATGCGGGAAAAGGGCATTCGCCTTGGATGGGTGCCGGGGGTCAACCGGCGCGCAGTCAGCGAACTCGCGTTGTGTTTCATGGTCACGCTGCTGCGGCGGGTTGCGCCGCTTTCGCGATCTGTCGCCGCGGGAGACTGGTCGCCGGGCGTGGGAAGTCAGCTCAGCAGCAAGACGGTCGGCATTGTCGGTTGCGGTCATGTCGGCAAGGATATCGCCGGGATATTGCGCGCCATGGGCGTCAATGTCCTCGCGCATGACATCATTGACCAGCGGGCCTATTACGAAGCTGCCGGCATCAAGCCCGCAACACTGGATCACCTCCTGCGAACGTCTGATATCGTGTCCCTGCATTTGCCGCTGAACGCCTCCACGAAGGGCATCATATCAAGTGAGCTTTTGACGACGATGAAGCCCGGCGCGATGCTCATCAATACGGCCCGGGGTGGATTGGTGGATGAACTTGCTCTGGCCGAGGCCCTGAAATCAGGTCAGCTGTCAGGCGCGGCATTCGACGTGTTCGCCGACGAGCCGCCGGGTGACCACCCTTTGTTTGCCCTCGATAACTTCCTGGCAACGCCCCATATCGGCGGCAGCACGGAAGACTCGATCCTCGCGATGGGCCGGGCAGCGATTCAAGGCCTTGACGACAACCGTTTACCCGAGCCTGGAGTGTTCCCGCTTTGAAGACCGCCGTCAAACTGGCGTACGTAGTGCCGACCAAGGACCGTCCAGACGACCTCGGCAAGCTCCTTGAGAGCATCCGCAGGCAGACTCGGATGCCCGACCAATTGATCATCGTCGATGGCAGCGCGCCGGATGTGCGCCATGTCGTCGACCGGTTCGCCGACCTACCCATCACCTACGTCCGCGAGATGCCTCCGTCTTTGGCGCGCCAACGCAATGCAGGCATGGCCGCGTTATCCGACGACATCACTGTGGCCGGATATCTGGACGATGACATCGTCATGGAACCGGATGCCACGGAGAAGATGCTCGAGTTCTGGGAAGACGCCGCGACGGATGTCGGCGGTGCGGCGTTCTCGATTATCAACCAGCCCCAGATCATCCGGGAATCGGTTCTGAAATTCTTTCTCATGCACGGCTCCAAACCGGGCAAGGTCATGCCCTCTGGATTCGCCGCCTTCATCCCTTATGTCACAAAGACGATACAGACCGAATGGCTCTATGGCGGCGCGACGGTCTGGCGGCGCGAAGTCATCGACGAAATCAGCTTTGACGAATGGTATGACGGCTATGGATACCTGGAGGACCTGGACTACAGCTATCGAGTGAGCCGCAGATGGAAACTGTTCGTCACGGGGGACGCCCGGGTCTGGCATTTCTCAGGACAGAAGTCGCTCGACAAGCAGTACGAACTCGGCCGCCAACAGACCTTCAACCGGATTTATTTTGTGCGCAAAATGAAAACCTTCTCGCGCTTGGCCACAGCCTGGGCCTTGTCCGGTTTGGTGTTCATGGCCCTGTTGGCATTCTTAAGGTACCGGGACCGTCCCCGGTACCGCCGGATCGTCGGTAACTTGCACGGCATCGTCGCGGCACTGAGCGGTCGCGAGAAATCGTTCGCCGGGCATTGGAAATAGCGCCGAGAGTGAGAAACGCGCAAACCATCGGTAACGGGAACGGCCTGGCATGACCGTGCTGTGGATCGCCCATGGCTATCCCTGTCCTCAGTTTCCGGGACTGGGCGCCTTTATCAAGGTTCAGGCCCAGGCCCTGGCACCCACCTTGCCCCATCTCGACATCGTGACGCCTGTGTCGGCAATGCCCTGGGGCATTGGGCAGTTGTCACCGCGCTGGCGACGAGTGTCGGAAATGCCCGCGATCGAACAGGGCGGCAATGTGACCGTGCATCGTCCCCGTTATTTCGCGCATCCCCACGAGAACCGCTTCGGCCTGCCGCATCGGTTCATGCTGCGGGCGATCCGCGGGCTCGGCCTTGCCCGGCCCGCGATCATGCATGCCCATTGCGGCGTACCCCACGGCTGGGTCGCCCTGCAGCTGGCCCGCGAATGGGGGGTGCCTTATGCCATGACTCTTTTGGGCAGCGACGTCGCCGTCTTCGCCAAGGCAACGGCGGGCGCCCGTCAGCGCTTCGTCGAATCGGTGCGCAGCGCCGATGCCGTTTTCGCGGTCGGATCGCGTCTGGCAGACGAAACCGAGGTCATGACCGGCCGGCGGCCCGATGTGCTGCACTACGGCGTGCGCGAGGACTGGTTGACCGCGCCGCGCGACAAGTCCGGCGCGAGGGCCCGTCTGGGACTGCCGAACGACGGGTTCATCGGTTTGTTCGTCGGGCAATTGTCCGTGGCGAAAGGCGTGGCCGACCTGGCCCGGGCGATCAAGCAGTTCAGCGCCGGGGACGGCGCCGCGCCGGCCCAATGGCTGTTTGTCGGTGACGGTCCGTTGCGCGCGATGCTGGAGGAACTGCCCACCTGCCGCCTAGCCGGCGCCGTCGACCATTTGGCCCTGCGGGACTACTACGACGCGGCCGATGCGCTGTTCCTGCCCAGCCATCAGGAAGGCCTGCCGACAGTGACCCTGGAGGCCGGCAGCCGCGGCCTTCCCGTGGCCGCGACGGACGTGGGGTCCGTGCGGGACGTTGTCAGCGCGGACACCGGATGGCTTCTGCGGCCGCGGAACAATGACGACCTGTTGCAGGCCATGCGCGCGGCGGCGGCGGGTTCGGAAGCTCTGGGATCGCGCGGCGACCGTCTTTTCCAGATCGTTCGGACAACCTATTCGGCAGCGACGAACGCCGCCACCGTCCGCGAACGTTATGCCACCTTGTGCAAAGCCCTAGGCTGAACCCTGAGCAAGCGCGCGCATCATCCGCTCCACGCCGTCGTCGAAGGAGATCTCCGCCGTGAAGCCGAGGAGATACTTCGCCAACGCCGGATCGCCCACGGACACCGCAACTGCCGTTCCTGGATCCGGCTCTTGACGGCGGCGAAGGGTTTTGCCCGTGGCACCTTCAAGCCGGGTTATGACGTCCAAGATCGTCACCGGCTGGCCGGTGCAGATATTCACCACGCGGGCGCCGTCCAGAGGCAGGGCGAGGGCAAGCCCGATGGCGCGGGCGGCGTCGCTGACGTAAACGAAATCGCGGGCCTGAGCACCTTCGCCGCGGATCGCGGCTTCCGCGCCTGTCATGATCTTTTCCGCGAACAGGCGGACAACCCCGCAATAGGGCGATTTCGGGGATTGGCCGGGTCCATAAACGTTGAACATGCGCAGCCCGATGGAGGGGATCCCGTCACGCGCCGCATAGCGCTCGGCCGTGAGCTCAAGCGCACGTTTCTCCGCGCCGTGGGCGTTGACGGGAACGGTGGGGCCGCTTTCCGCGATCCGTGCCGATTGTCCCGCACCATAGACCGCCGCCGACGACGCGTAGACGACCGGCACGCCGGCGCGGGCGGCTTCGGAGAAAAGTACGTCGGCCGCGGCAAGGAACGGCTCGGTGTCGTGGGTCATGTCGCTGCGGGGGTCTCCCAGCACCGGCGACCCCGCAAGATGGACGCATCCCTCGACCCCTTCGAGCGCGCGCCGCAGGACATCGCGGTCGCCGACCGACCCTTCGATCAACACCGCGGCACCCTCCGCAACGGGCGCGGCGGCGTAGGCCAGATTGTCGAGGACACGAACTCCGTGACCATCCGCCGTCAATTGCCTGACGGCCTCACGTCCGATGAACCCGCACCCGCCGGTTACCAAAATTTCAGCCAATGGCGGTCTCTTTGCCCGATGCCCGTCCGATTTCGTTGGATGACTTCTAATGTCTCATGCCGTGCCATGCAAACCAAAGCGGGGATAATGCCGATATGTGCGGCCTGACAGGATTCCTCGCTTCGCGCCTGCCGGCGGCGCCCGACGCCGTTCTGGCCGCCATGGCCGGCACCCTGCGTCACAGGGGGCCCGATGCGGACGGCATCTGGAACGATCCGGACGCGGGCATCGGCCTGGGCCATACCCGGCTTTCAATCATCGACCTGACCGCCGCCGGGACACAGCCCATGGTGTCCAGTTGCGGGCGCATGGTCATCGTCTACAACGGCGAAGTCTACAACGCGGACGACCTGCGGCGCGGCCTCGCGGCAGCTGGCCGGTCGCGGCTTCAGGGACATTCGGACACGGAGGTCATCGTCGAAGCCTGCGCCCTTTGGGGGGTCGGCGATACGATCCGCCGCCTGATCGGCATGTTCGCCATCGCGATCTGGGACCGCGAGACAGCGACCCTCAGCCTGGTGCGCGACCGGCTCGGGATCAAGCCGCTTTACTGGGGCCGGACCGGTGACGCGATCACCTTCGGCTCGGAACTCAAATCAATCCGCGCCTACCCTGGATTTTATCCCGTCGTCGACCGTTCAGCGCTCGCAGCGTATATGCGCCTTGGCCACGTTCCCGCGCCGCATTCCATTTACGCCGGCGTCCACAAGCTGGAACCGGGAATGATCCTGACCGTGGCCCGAGGCGGCGAGCCGCGGATCGAACGCTTTTGGGATCTGCAGGCCCTGGCGACCGAAGGCCAACGCCAGCCGCGCGACCTGTCCGACGGCGAGGCCCTGGACGAAGGCGAGGCCTTGATCCGCGACGCCGTCAAACGGCGGATGATTTCCGACGTCCCGCTGGGCGCCTTTCTGTCCGGCGGCATCGATTCGTCAACGATCGTCGCGTTGATGCAGGCGCAAAGCGGCCGCCCGGTCCGCACGTATTCCATCGGGTTTACCGATCCGGCCTATGACGAAACCGCCGCCGCCGCCGCCGTGGCCCGCCATCTTGGAACAGACCACACGCAACTTACCGTCGATGCGGAACAAACCCGCGACGTCATCCCTGGCCTTTCCGACATGTACGACGAGCCCTTCGCCGATTCATCCCAGATTCCGACGGCCCTGGTCTCCGCGATGACTCGCAAGCACGTCACCGTCGCGTTGTCCGGCGACGGCGGCGATGAAGTCTTCGCGGGTTACAACCGCTATCTTCTGGGCGATGCGGTCCGCCGCCGCACGGCATGCTTGCCCATGTTCATGCGCACCGGCCTGGCGCGGGGAATCTCGCAAATGCCGTTGTCGATGTTGAGCCGTCTTTTGAGCGTTGTGCCCGACAGATACCTGCCGTCCCACCCCGGACAGAAGCTGCACAAGCTCGCGGACATCCTTGGTGCGCCGAACGAAATGGATATCTACCGCCGGCTGGTCGCCATTTGGCCCGACCCGGCGCTGATCGTGCCCGGCGCGGCGCCCCCGCGCCACCCGATTTGGGACGACGCTGCCGCGCCGGATGCGGGGGGATTTATCGAACGCATGCAGATCATCGACAGCCTCAGCGTGCTGCCTGACGACATGTTGACGAAGGTCGACCGGGCCAGCATGGCCGTCGGCCTGGAAGTGCGGGTGCCGCTTCTCGATCACCGGCTGGTCGAATTCGCCTGGTCCCTGCCCCGCCGCATGCGGGTGCGCGGCGGCGAGGGAAAGTGGCTTTTGCGCCGCATTCTCGAACGCCATGTCCCGCGCGCCCTCACAAGCCGCGCAAAAACCGGGTTCAGCCTGCCGATCGGAGACTGGCTCAGGGGGCCGTTGCGCGATTGGGCCGAAGACCTGCTGGATCCTTCGGGGCTGGCCCAGGACGGCATGCTCGATCCGGAGCCGATCCTCGATGCGTGGCGCGCCCATCTGAAGGGCCACAGAAACTATGCCAACCAGATTTGGGCCGTCCTCATGTTTCAAGCCTGGCGGCGGCGCTGGCCGACCTCCATGGGGACGGGCACATGATCCAATTCCTAAAGTGCGGGTAGCCGAAGCCCGACAGAGACTGTAAATTGCCGCCCTCCCAGCCGATCATCCGAAATCCAGAAGCTTCCACCGACCCATGACATCTGATCCCAATACACCCGGCACCAAGGTTGCCGTCATCGGCTGCGGCCATTGGGGCAAGAACCACGTGCGCAATTTCCATGCGCTTGGGGCGTTGGCCGCCGTGGCCGACGCCAATCCGGATTTGGCCGCCTCGATGTCGGAAACCTACGATGTTCCGGTCAAGGACTATGCCGCCATCCTGGCCGATCCCGCCATTTCGGGCGTCGTCATCGCCGCCCCGGCCGAGGCCCATGCCGCCCTTGCCATCCAGGCCCTGGAGGCCGGCAAACATGTGTTCGTGGAAAAACCCCTGGCGCTCACGGTCGCCGAGGCCGAGGGCGTGCTGGCCGCCGCCGAGGCGGTCGGGCGCATCCTCATGGTCGGCCATCTGCTGCAGTACCATCCGGCCTTCATCAAGCTGACCGAAATGGTCCGCGGAGGGGTATTGGGCCAACTGCAGTACCTCTATTCCAACCGCCTGAACCTGGGCAAGATCCGGCGCGAGGAAAACGCCCTGTGGTCCTTCGCGCCGCACGACATTTCCATGATCCTGGCCCTGGTCGGCGACGCGCCGACGGCCGTGCGCGCCGAGGGCGGCAGCTATCTGCACGACGTCATCGCCGACGTGACGACCACCCATCTGACCTTCCCCGGCGGCGTGCAGGCGCATGTCTTCGTGTCCTGGCTGCATCCCTTCAAGGAACAGAAGCTGGTCGTGGTCGGCGACAAGGCCATGGCCGTGTTCAACGACGGCGAACCGTGGGAACGCAAACTGCTGCTTTATCCTCACCGCATCGATTGGCGTGACGGCGTGCCGACGCCGGAAAAGGCCGAAGCCATGCCCGTCGCCCTGGACCAGGGCGAACCCCTGGCGATGGAGTGCGGCCATTTCCTGAACTGCATGGCCACGGGCGAAACACCCCGCACGGACGGCGCCGAAGGCATGCGGGTATTGAGCGTATTGGAACGGGCGGAGACGGACATGAGTGCGACACGCGATGCAATCGGCACAGGCCGGTTTCCCGGCGCCAAGGTTCACCAGACGGCGGTCGTCGACGACGGCGTGACCATCGGCAGCGGCACCAGGATCTGGCATTTCTCGCATGTCCTGCCGGGAACCAAAATCGGCACCGGCGTGGTGGTCGGACAGAACGCCTCGATCGGGCCGGACGTGACCATCGGCGACAACTGCAAGATTCAGAACAACGTCAGCGTCTACAAGGGCGTGACCCTGGGGCGGGGCGTGTTCTGCGGGCCGAGTTGCGTGTTCACCAACGTCCTGACGCCACGCGCCGAGGTCGACCGCAAGGACGACTTCCGGGAAACCCCGGTCGGCGAGGGGGCGACCATTGGCGCCAACGCGACCATCGTCTGCGGTCATGCGCTCGGCGATTACTGCATGATCGCGGCGGGCGCGGTCGTGACCTCCGACGTTCCGGCCCACGCCCTTATGGCCGGCGTGCCGGCGCGGCGCATCGGCTGGGTCAGTCATGCGGGCGAGCGCCTGGGCGACGATCTGACCTGTCCGCGCGAAGGCCGAAAATATAAAGTCACCGATACCGGCACATTGAAAGAAGTCACCTCATGACCGCCTCTCCCATCGCCTTCATCGACCTTCAGGCTCAGCGCGCGCGCCTCGGCGACGCGGCGGACCAGGCCATCGCCAAGGTTCTCGACCACGGCCGCTTCATCATGGGGCCCGAGGTCGCCGAGCTGGAAACGCGCCTGGCCGATATGGGCGGCGCCGCCCATTGCGTGAGCTGCTCCAGCGGCACGGACTCGCTGCTGCTCGTGCTCATGGCCTGGGGCATCGGGCCCGGCGATGCGGTCATCGTGCCGGCCATGACCTTCGCCTCGACCGCCGAGGTGGTGGCGCTGACCGGCGCCACGCCGGTGTTCTGCGACGTCCTGCCCGACACCTTCAACATGGACCCGGCAAGCGTCGAAAGCGCCGTCGCCACGGCCAAGGACGCGGGCCTGAACCTGAAGGCGATCATCCCGGTCGATCTGTTCGGCCAGCCCGCCGACTATCCGGCCATTCAGAAGATCGCCGATGCCCACGGCCTGAAGGTAATGGCCGACTCCGCGCAAAGTTACGGCGGGGCGCTGAACGGAAAGGCGGTCGGGTCCTGGGGCGACGCCACATCCGTCAGCTTTTTCCCCGCCAAGCCCCTGGGCTGTTACGGCGACGGCGGGGCGGTGTTGACCGACGACGCCGACCTGGCGGCCCGCATGCGGAGCCTGCGCGTACACGGCCAGGGCACCAACAAATACGACAACGTGGCGGTCGGGCTGAACGCGCGCTTGGACACCATCCAGGCCGCCGTGCTGTTGGCCAAGCTCGACATCTTCGCGGACGAGATCGAAAAACGTCAGGCCGTCGCCGCACGCTATGCCGAGGGGCTCACCGGCATCGCCACGCCGCCCGCCGTGATCGACGGCGCGGTCAGCGCCTGGGCCCAGTACACGATCCGCGTTGCCGACCGCGACGCCGTCGCTGCGGCGCTGAAGGAGAAGGGCGTGCCGACAGCGGTCTATTACCCGGTGGCCCTGTCGGATCAGCCGGCCTATGCCCATTATCCCCGCGCCGGCAACGGCACGCCGGTGTCGCAGGCCCTGGCCCATGACGTGCTTAGCCTGCCCATGCATCCCTATCTGGACGCCGCGACCCAGGACCGCATCCTGACCGCGTTGAAAGAAGCAGTCGGCGCGTGACCCGCATCGTCACCGTCGTCGGCGCGCGCCCCCAGTTCATCAAGGCCGGACCTGTGTCGCGCGCCTTCCGGGACGCGGGCATCGAGGAAACCCTGATCCACACGGGTCAGCATTTCGACGACGGCATGTCCGACGTGTTCTTCCGCGAGCTTGGCCTGTCGACGCCCGATCACAACCTGGGCATCAGCGGCGGCGGCCACGGCGACATGACCGGGCGCATGCTGATCGCGCTGGAGCCGGTGCTGCTTCAGGATCGGCCCGATGGCCTTCTTATTTACGGCGACACCAATTCGACCCTGGCGGCGGCCCTCGTCGCGGCCAAGCTCGACATCCCCGTGTTCCATGTCGAAGCCGGCCTGCGGTCGTTCCGCCGCGCCCAGCCGGAAGAGATCAACCGCCGCGTCGCCGATCATCTGGCGGCGCTGCTGTTCTGCCCGACGCCGCAGGCGGTCTCTCACTTGGCCAAGGAGGGCATCTCCGCCGGCGTCATGCTGGTCGGCGACGTGATGTTCGACGCGGCCCTCGCCGCCGCCGAACGGCCGGAAGGTTCGGACGTCGTCCAGCGTCTCGGCCTGACCCCCGGCCGGTACGAGGTCGCGACCGTCCATCGGGCCGAGAACACGGATGACGACGCGCAGCTGGCCAAGGTCGTCGATTTCCTCAAGGCGCGGCCGGGCACGGTCGTCCTGCCCCTGCATCCCCGGACCAAGGCGGCCCTCCAGCGGGCCGGCCTGACCCTCGACGGCATCACCGTGACGGACCCGCTCGGCTACCTTGAGATGACCCATCTGGTGAAGGCGAGTGCGGGCGTGCTGACCGATTCCGGCGGCCTGCAGAAGGAAGCCTATTTCCACCGCGTGCCCTGCATCACCCTTCGCGACGAAACGGAATGGACCGAGACCGTCGACGCCGGATGGAACCGCCTGTGGCTGTCGCCCGAAACAAAGACCCCGCGCCGCGACATCGACGCCTACGGCGACGGCAATGCGGCGCAGCGCATCGCCCAGGCAATCACCGCCTATCTGGCCAAGGACGGTGGCACGGCGTGACCGCGCGCAAGCATCTTCTTTATCTCGCCCTGGAAGCCCCCCGCGAGGGGCAGGCCTCCTATGCCCATATCCACGAGATCGTGGGCGGGCTGCAGCGCCGGGGCTGGACCGTCGATTTGTTCGTGCCGTCCTATTCCGGTCACTGGAAACGGCCCGGCCTGGCGCGGCGGATGATGGAATATCTCTGCCTGCAATGGCGGGTGATGCGGGCCTTCGAGGAAGGACAATCGGTCTACGTACGATCCCACTTCCTGGCCTTTCCGGCGTCGCTTTGGGCGCGGCTGCGCGGTGCGCCCATCGTGCACGAAATCAACGGCCCTTATGAAGACGTCGCCATTGCCTATGCCTGGGCGCGGCCCTTGGCCGGCATCATCAAATGGATGTGGCGCAAGCAGTTCCAATGGGCCGACCGCCTGATCACCGTGACGCCGCAGCTTGCCGACTGGGTCCGCGACCAAGGTGTGGCGACGCCGGTCGACGTGGTGCCCAACGGCGCCAATACGGACTTGTTCCATCCGGACGCCCCCTGTGACGTCGATCTGCCGGAACGCTACGCCGTGTTCTTCGGCGGGCTGGCCCGCTGGCAGGGCATTCCCACGCTGTTGGCCGCGAAGCAATCCCCGGCCTGGCCTTCGGGTGTCGATCTGGTGATCGTCGGCGACGGGCCCGAACGCCCGGCGGTCGAGGCGGCAGCGGCGGCGGACCCGGGTATCCGCGATCTCGGCCGCCAGCCCTATCGCGTGCTGCCGGGCATCGTCGCCAGAAGCATCTGCGGCCTGGTGCCGAAGAACAATCTGGGCGACCGCACGGGCACGGGGCTTTACCCGCTCAAGGTGTTCGAAACCCTGTCCTGCGGTGTGCCGGCCGTGGTGTCCGACTTTCCGGGACAGGCCGATCTGGTGCGCGACAACGATTGCGGCCTGGCCGTGCCGGCCGAAGACCCGGATGCCCTGGCCCGCGCCGTCGCCGACCTGGCTGCGGATCCGGCAAGCGTAAAGGCCATGGGGGCCCGGGGCCGCGACGCCATCGTCGCCGCCCATTCCTGGGATATCCGCGCCGAGGATACAGCGGTGTCGATCCAGGCGATGATCGACACGCGGAAAGGTCTTAACGGCTGATGTGCGGCATAGCGGGAATTCTTGCCGCGCGCGACGGTTCGGTGGCGCCACAGCTGCTTCAAGGTTTGTCGGAAGCTATCCGCCACCGCGGTCCCGATGACCATGGGTATTTCGCCTGGACCCCCGGCGGGACCGGCGCCTTCGGACGCTCGCCCGATATCAGTAACGGGCACCAGCTTGCCCTGGCCCACCGGCGGCTCTCGATCATCGACCTGAGCGAGGACGGCCGCCAGCCCATGTCCACGGAGGACGGCCGGTTCACCGTCATCTTCAACGGCGAAATCTACAACTACCTGGAGATCCGCAAGGAACTGGAAGGCTTGGGCCGGCGCTTCCGCACATCCTCGGACACGGAGGTGCTGCTGCAGACCTACGCCCATTGGGGGGCGGACTGTCTGGCGCGGCTGGTGGGCATGTGGGCGGTCGCGATCTTCGACAACACATCGGGCGAGCTGTTCCTGGCCCGCGATCCTTTCGGCATCAAGCCGCTGTACTATATGATCGTCGACGGCGCCTTCGTGTTTGCCTCCGAGGTCAGGGCGCTGCTCACTTATCCCGGCGCGCCCCGCACGGCTAACCCGGCGGCGCTGCACGACTATCTGCGGTTCGGATTCACTGACCGCGGCGCGGAAACCATGATCGCTGGGATCACGGCGCTGGCGCCGGCGCATTTCGTCCGCATCTCGGCAGACAAACCTACGCAAGTGCGCCCCCAACGTTATTGGCGGATCGATCCGGGCGCTGCTCCCCGGCGCGTGTCGCGGGACGACGCGGCCGCCGAACTGCAAGACATCATGCGACGAAACGTGGAGCTGCACCTGCGCAGCGACGTGCCGGTCGCCATCGCCCTGTCGGGCGGGCTGGATTCCGCCTCCATCGTGATGATGGAAAAGGACCTTCGCCGGCAGAAGGAAACCCGCACGTTCTCCTTCATCGCCGACAGTCCGGAAATCAACGAAGAAGCATGGATCGATCTTCTCATCGACCGGTCCGGCGTCAAGGGCCACAAGGTCAGGGTTGACCCGCAATCCCTTTCGGATGACCTGGACAATATGGTCCGCGCCGCCGACGAGCCGTTCAGCACCACAAGCATCTTCGCCCAGACAAAAGTCTTCGAAGCCGTCAGCGCCGCGGGCTTCAAAGTCATCCTGAGCGGCCAGGGCGCCGACGAAACCTTCGCCGGCTACCTGCCCTACCTGAGTTCCCGTCTGCGCGGCCTGCTCGGCAAAGGACAACTGGCGCGCGCCGCCCGGTTCATCCGTGCAAGCAGCCGCGAGAATCAGATTTCGCCCGCCTATATCATCACCCGTCTGCTCGGCCAGATCTCGACGGGTGCGGTCGAACAGGTGCTGCGGCGCGTCGCCGGCGAGCCGGTGACACCTGCCTGGCTGAATAAGGCCTGGTTCGAACGACACGGGGTTACCCCCAGGGGCGTGGCGCGGAACCGGCGCGACGCCCCTCTGAAGGACCATCTTGCGAGCACGCTGTTCGACTACACCTTGCCGGCGATCCTGCGCCATTCGGACCGAACATCGATGGCGCAGTCGATCGAGTGCCGGGTCCCCTTCCTGACGACGGAGTTAGTCGAATTCGCCTATGCACTGCCCGACGACTACCTGATCGACGACACGGGGCGAACCAAATCGATCCTGCGCCAGGCTATGCGCGGTATCGTTCCCTCCGAGATTCTCGACCGCCGCGACAAGATCGGCTTCGACACGCCGCAACAGGAATGGCTGGCCGCGAATATGGGCACCTGGGACGCCGCCCTGGAAAGCGATGCATTCCGCGCCATTCCGGCATTCGATCACCAGCAGGTGGATGCCGCGCGCAAGGCCATGCACAGGGATCCGCGGGCCATCGGCTTTTCCCTTTGGCGCTGGGTCAATCTGGCGCGTTGGGCGGACCTGAACGGAATCAGGTTTTCGTGACGGCCCGCGGCACGGTCAGTACCTTTCTGCGCCACACCGTCGTTTCCGACAGCGGAAAGATCCTGGTCGTCAATGTCGTGGGCGCAGGGCTGGCCTTCGTCACCCATCTTCTGTTCGCCCGCTGGATGTCGGTCGAATCGTTCGGCATCTACGTCTATTCCCTATCCTGGCTGAACGTCCTGACCGTCCTGATGCAGGTCGGATTGAACGTCGCCGCCGTGCGCTTCATTGCCGAATATCGGGCCGCCCGCAACCATTGGGCCATCGCGCGCCTGGTCCGGTTTTCCACTTGGACCGTCATCGTGTTGGGCGGCGTGGTGGTGGCCGCAGGCGCCCTTTTGGCCCAGCGGTCAACCGGCGGCGGCGACACGGAAATGTACCGGACCTTGCTGGCCATGCTGGCCTTGACCGTCGTTCTGGGCTTGTTTCAACAACGGATGGCGATCCTTCAGGGCTTCGAGAAAGTCTTGGAATCGCAAGCCTTTCACGAGGTCTTGCGGCCGCTCATGGTGTTGGGCTCCGTGTTTGCCGCGACATTCCTGGCACCACTGTCCTCGACCGTCGCGATGGGCCTTAATCTTGTCCTGACGGCCCTGCTGCTTGCCGCCATCGTCGCCTATTCCCGCCGGTTCCTCGGTACGACTGCTGCGCCGGGGGCAGGCGGCGTCGACCCGCGGCCAGGCGCCTGGCTGCGCATAAGCCTGCCCTATCTCGTCATCTCCGGGGTCGGCATCCTGCTGACCCAGATCGATGTCCTGATTATCGGCACCCTGCTCGGCCCGGAACAGGCCGGGCTTTACGCGCCGGCCGCCAAGGTCGCCATGCTGATCGTGTTCCCCGCCATGGCGATCCGCGCCAGGACCGCGCCGCTGCTTTCCCGGCTGCACGCCGAGGGGAAGCCGGCGCCGCTGCAGCGGACCATATCGGTCGCCACGGCCGCAGCCCTCGTCACCGGACTGGGCGCCGCCCTGGTCATTGTCTCGGGACGGCATTTCATCCTTGGACTGTTCGGCGACGCGTTCCTGGCTGGACAGGTAATTGTCTGCATTCTTGCCCTGGGCTATGTCGTGTTTGCCGCCAGCGCCGCTGTCGAGACATACCTGCTGATGGGACCGTTCGAGCACATCAACACCGCGACCCTGATCGCCACGCTGATCGTCAACGTCGCGCTGAACTTTGCCCTGATCCCGGTCTACGGCATCATGGGCGCGGCAATCGCGACCTGCGCTTCAGTCCTGTTCCGGTCCGCCACGTCCTGCCTGATCGTGTATCACAAGACCGGCATCCTGCCGTTCGCCGCGATGCCGCGAACCTAAAACAGAGCCCGACGAGCCATGGATCTCATCCTAATTTTCAGCGCGGGATTGGCGGTACTGATCTGCGGCGTCGAATGCTGGCGCTTCCGGCGTAACCGGTCGTTCACGTTCCTGTCGGCGGTGAACGGATTGCTCCTTCTTGGCTACTGCATCCCGCCATTCATCGTCCATTTCGTGGCCGGATCGGCGCACGAAAAGAACATCTGGGACTACCGTCTCTATCTGTTCAGCTTGATGGAACGGCTCAACATTCCCGCCGCCTCCCATGTCTCGGTCTACCTGATCCTGGGCGGAGCCTACGTCACACTGCTCGCCGGGTATTTCGCCGGCACCCGGCTGCCGGTCCGCCGCCTGGACAGCCGCTCACTACCGCGCGGCGGGCTGCTGACCGCCGCGGCCGTCATGGGGACCATCGCCGCGGCGGCACTTGTCGTCTATGCAAGCCAGTTCGACGGCCTGCGCGACTTCCTGAAATCGGGCATGGAGATCCGCGTCGGCAGAGTAGCCAACAAGTGGGGCTATCTGCACGTCCTCGCAGAACTGGCCATGCCGGCGATGCTGATGGCGGCGGGCGCCGCCTTCAGCTGCAAGGGAAAGGTCCGGACCGCAGTCCTCATGATCGCCGCGGTCCTGTGGACGGTGGCCGCTGCGCGCGCCGTGCATGCCGCCGGACGGTTCGAGGTCGGCAGCTTTCTGATGATCCCTATCCTGGCCTGGATGTTTACCTTGCGCTCGCGCAGGGCCGCCGTCCTCGTGTTCGCGATCGCCGCTGTCCTGGTCCTGCTGATCGCCATGGCCCCTCATGCGGCGTTCCGCGATCCGTTGGCCACGTTGCCGCGCATGCTGGCGCATGCCGGCGACAGGTTCCTCGACACGGTCCTGTTCATCCTGGTCGAGTATTCGTTTCCCTATATCGCGTCCGCCCACACGCTCGGCGTCGTCCCCAACACCATCGACTTCCGCTACTTCATCGACATTCCGCTGGGCTTTCTCTACATGCTGCCGAGCCTGTCCGGCGTCGATACCTGGCCACCCATGATCCTGACGCTGCACGTCAAGATGTTGCCGTGGATTCCCGTCGATCTCGTTTCTTTCGGCTATTACAGTCTGGGTACTGTCGGCGTTCTCATCACCTTCGCGGTGTTCGGGACCATGCTTGCGGTGTTCGATGGCTGGCTGACGCACAGCGTCGGCTGGCTCGGTCAGGCCTTCCGCGCCGCCTGGCTGTTCTATCTGCCGTTCCGGTTGTTTTACGCGGATCCCTATGCCTCGGCACAGGTCGGATTCGGGCTGATCACGGCGACGGTGGTGCTGGCCGGGCTCGCCTGGTGGCCGGGCCAGAAAACCAGAGACCTGCCATGACATCACCCCGCGACATCGTCATCGTCACCGCCGCCAACGCGCGGTATTTCCCGCTGCTGCGCCAGGCCGTGCAATCGGTGAACGATGCCGGCCTGCGCGACCGATGCGCCCTGGCCGTGCTCGACCTCGGCCTGACGGACGAACAGCGTGATGAACTGGCGCCCTTGATCGATATCAGGGCCGACGCCGGCTGGGACATGGATTTTCCCGGCCGCGACGACTTCCCACCCTACTTCAAGGCGATGACCGCGCGCCCGCACCTGCCCAAGTATTTCCCTGGCCATGACATTTATATATGGCTCGATGCCGATGCCTGGGTCCAGGACCCTCAGGTTCTGGACATCTTTATCGACGCGGCCAGGGGCGGCCGACTGGCCGTGGTGCCGGAACTGGACCGCTCCTATTCGTCTTTTTACAAGCGGCCCCGACCCTATTGGCGGACCCAGAATTTCCGCGCCTTCAACTGGAGCTACGGGCTCCGCGTTGCCGACCGCCTGGCGCGCAACCCAATCCTCAATTCCGGGGTGTTCGCGCTTCGGGCCGACGCCCCGCACTGGGGCCTGTGGCACGAGGCCCTGGCCCGGGCGCTGACGCGGCGGCGGCTGTTCGCGTCCCGCACCGGGCTGTGGGCCCATGTGTCGGAGCAGACGGCGCTCAATTACGTGGTGTTCCACGACAAGGCGCCCGCCACCTTCTTGCCCGCCTATTGCAACTGGTTCTGCGGCAAGGCCGTGCCCATGTGGGACGCGGAGGCGGCCAAGTTGGTGGAACCCCACGCGCCGCACCGCCCGCTCGGCATCGTCCATCTGGCCGGTGACGGCGTCCAGGACCGGGTGTTCGAGATAACCAAGATGACGGGCGGGCGCCTGTCGTCGCGCCTGACCTACGACGCCGCGCGCGGGCTCGCCGACGGAGGGGCCCGGCGATGAACTTCGGCACCCTGCCGCATCCTGTTGGCATCCCCCCGCAAAATAGGCTAAGAGCCTGATCATGCCGGGAAAACGCAGCATTTCCGTAATCGGTCTGGGTTACGTGGGCCTGCCCGTCGCCGTCGCTTTCGGGCGGGCGGGGTTTTCCGTCGTCGCCTTCGACATTTCCGCCGGGCGGCTTCAGGAACTGCGCGCCGGCCACGACCGCACCCACGAGGTCGAGACCGCCGATCTGGCCGCAGCAAACCTGACCTTCACCGACAACCCGGCGGATCTGGCCAAGGCCGACTTTCACATCGTCACCGTGCCGACGCCGATTGACGGCCTTCGGCGACCGGACCTGGGGCCGCTGACGGCCGCGACGGAAACACTCGGCGCCGTCCTCAAGAAGGGCGACATCGTCGTCTATGAATCGACCGTCTATCCCGGGGCGACGGAAGAAGAATGTGTGCCGATCCTGGCGGAACGCTCGGGCCTGGTCTACGGCCGAGATTTCTTCGTGGGCTATTCGCCGGAACGCATCAACCCGGGCGACCGGGAACACCGGTTCGAGACCATCAAGAAGGTCGTGTCGGGCTGCGACGCGGAAACCGCCGGCATCGTCGCCGACACCTACGGCGCCGTCGTCACGGCGGGCGTGCATCTGGCGCCGACCATCAAGACCGCCGAGGCCGCCAAGGTGATCGAGAACACCCAGCGCGACCTCAACATCGCGCTGATGAACGAACTGGCCCTGATCTTCGACCGCCTGGACATCGACACGTCCGATGTTCTGGCCGCCGCCGGCACGAAGTGGAATTTCCTGCCGTTCACGCCGGGCCTGGTCGGCGGGCACTGCATCGGGGTCGATCCCTACTATCTGACCCACCGCGCCGAAATGGCCGGCTACCGGCCCGAGGTCATCCTGGCCGGGCGCCGCATCAACGACGAGATGGGCCCCTTCATCGCCCGCGAAACCATGCGCCGCCTGTCCAAGAGGGGCGGCATCAAATCGTTTCGCGTGACCATCCTGGGTCTGACGTTCAAAGAGAACGTGCCCGACGTGCGCAACACCAAGGTGATCGACATCGCGCACGAGTTGGAGCGCTTCGGCGCCGAGGTGACGCTGCACGATCCGATGGCCGACCGGGCGGAAGTCAAACACGAATTCGGCGTGGAATTGGCGGCGGATGACGCCCTTGGCCAAGCGGACGCGGTGATTCTGGCCGTCCCGCATGAGGCCTATCTGGCAAGGGGCTGGGATTGGATCGCCGGGCTTCTTGCCGATGACGACGGTCTGGTCGTCGACGTCCGCGCGCGACTGGCGCGGGACGGACAGCCGTCCACGGTCGAGCTGTGGCGGCTGTGACGGCGGGCGGGGCCGGCTGATCGCCATGCCGGACATGCGGCCCCAGCGTCCGCGGCTGTTGTTCATCGTGACCGAGGACTGGGCATTTCTGCGCCATCGCCTGCCCATGGCGCGGGCCGCCCTGGACATGGGGTTTGATGTTGCCGTGGCGACCCGCGTGTCTGAACATGCCGACGCCATCCAGGCCCTCGGCATCACGGTGTTTCACACGCCGGTCGAGCGCGCCGGCCTGTCGCCCATCGGCGACCTGCGCTACCTGGCCCGGCTGATCGGCGTGCTGCGCCGCTTTCGCCCCCAATTGATCCATAACGTCGCCGCCAAGCCGATCCTGTATGGCACCCTGGCGGCGCGGCTTTGCGCACGCGGCGCCAGGCTCATCAACGCCTTCACCGGGCTCGGCATCCTGTTCACCGACGATGGGGCAAAACGATCCCTGAAAAGCCGCCTGCTGGGCGGTCTGCTGATGGGGATGCTGCGCCGCCTGTGCGGTCATAAACAAGTCCACATGCTGGTGCAGAACGAAGACGACCAAAGTTTCCTCGCGGCGCGCGGCATCGGCCGGGCCGAACGCACCCACCTGATCCCAGGATCAGGAGTCGACCTGGCGCAGTTTCCGGTGACACCCGAGCCCCCGGCGCCGCCGGTGCGCGCCGTTCTGGTCGGCCGGCTACTGAAAACCAAGGGGGTCGAGGAATTCGTCCAGGCGGCCGGGATACTGAAGGGTCGCGGATGCGACATCCACATGATCCTGGTCGGCGCCCCCGACCCCGGCAACCCAACGACCGTGACACAGGACCAGATCGGCGCCTGGGTCGCGGAAGGTCTGGTCGAGTGGGCCGGCGAACGGAACGACATCGCCGCCGTCTGGGCGGGGGCCCATATCGCCGTGCTGCCGTCCTACCGCGAAGGCCTGCCGAAAAGCCTGCTGGAGGCCGCGGCCTGCGCCCGCCCCCTGATCGCGACGGACGTGCCGGGCTGTCGCGCCCTGGTCCGCGACGGCGAAAACGGCCTGCTGGTGCCGCCCCGGGATCCGGTGGCGTTGGCTGACGCGATCGAACGACTGGCCGCCGACGGTGGACTGCGCCGGACGTACGGGGCCGCGGCGCGGCGGGATGTCGAGGCCCGGTTGTCGCAGGACAGGATCGCTGCCGTCGTGCAGAGGCTCTACGCAGAGGTGCTGGGCGACCCCGCCCTTCCACCCGCACCGGACCAGGCGTAAACTCCGCCATGCTCTTGACCTTCGACACCGCATTGATCGCCGCCCTGGTGTTCGGCGTCATCGCGCTCGGCACGAAGCCGCTGATTGCCCTGCTTCAGCGCATTCGTCTCCTCGACCATCCCAACGAACGCAGCAGCCATCACCGTCCGACCCCCGTGGGCGGCGGCCTGTTGATCGTGGCCGCCTTGGTCCCGGCCTGGCTATGGCTGGGCGGCGATGCGCTGGTCCCCCTCGCCCTGGCGGCCCTGGGCCTGGCCGCGATTTCCCTGGTCGACGATTTCCGCCGCGTGCCGACGGGGCTGCGGTTCGCAGGCCATGTCGCGGCGGTCGCCTGGGTCCTGTCCCTGAACCCGGCCCTGGCGGGCTGGCTGCCGGATGCCGTTCCCGCGCCCGTGGCGCTGATCGGCGTCGGCCTGGGCTGGGTCTGGTTCATCAACCTGTTCAATTTCATGGACGGCATCGACGGCATCACCGGCGTCGAATGCCTGGGCATCGGGGCCGGGGTTATCGTCCTCGCGGGGCTGGGTCTGGTGCCACCAGGCCAAGCCGGATTGGGGCTTTATCTGGCCGCCGCCGCCGCCGGTTTCCTTATCTGGAACTGGCATCCGGCCAAGGTTTTCATGGGTGATGTCGGCAGCGTCCCGCTCGGCTTTCTCATCGGCTGGCTGTTGCTGGAAATGGCGGCCGCCGGCGCCTGGGCGCCGGCGTTCATCCTGCCCGCCTATTACCTGGCCGACGCGACATTGACCCTGGGACGGCGGGTCTTGCGGGGCGAGGCCCCCTGGCAAGCCCATCGCGACCATTTTTACCAACAGGCCACCAAGGGCGGGCGCAGCCATGCCAAAGTGTCATTCCTGATTTTATGCCTTAACGCCCTGCTGATCGCCGCGGCGGTCCTTGTTTCCTGGGTCGGCCCGTGGCCCGCCCTGGTCTTCGCGGCGGGGGCGACGGGCGGCCTATTGGTCCTGTTCCGACATCCTGGTGATGCCGCGAACCCTTGAGGTTCCGGGAAGTGATGGTAAAAGCAGGGGCGAAAGACGTCATGCCGGCCCCCACCGCGCACCGGCATCACCACAGGCAATGGATTTAGCCTTGTTCAAATTGCCCACCCGCCGCATTCCGCCGAGAGGATGGATCGTCTACGGCCATGATATCTTCATGGCCGGACTGTCCTTTCCGCTGGCGCTATACCTGCGTCTGGGCGATGCCATGTGGGCACAGCCGGCGGATGTGATGCTGATCGCCGGTGGGTTCTTCACCCTTGCGGCGGCCGTTGTTTTCTATGTCGCGGGCCTCTACCGCGGGGTCTGGCGCTATGCCTCCATCAACGACCTGCTGACGATCACCAAGGCGGTCAGCCTCGCGGTCCTGATCTTCCTGCTCGCCATGTTCATCTGGGTCCGGCTGGAAGATTTCCCCCGCTCGGTATTCGCCATCCAATGGATTCTGCTGATCGGCATGCTGGGCGGACCCCGTTTCGTCCACCGTATCCTCAAGGACAGGGCCGCGTCGGTGCCATCGCAAGACGCCACGGAGGGGCGGATTCCCGTGCTGCTGGCCGGCGCCGGCGACGAGGCCGAATTGTTCATCCGCGCGCTCGACGCCACGGATCAACCCGAATATCGGGTCGTCGGCCTGCTGTCCGAACGGCCGGGCCGGGTCGGCCAGTATATCCGGGGCGTCGAGGTCGTCGACACGGTGCATGATCTGGCCGCCGCCACGGCCCGCTTCGCCGGCACCCCGGATCAGCCGCGCCGGGTCGTTTTGACCCGCCCGTCCATGGATGGCGAAATCGTTCGCGGCCTGCTGTCCGATGCCGACCGCCTGGGCCTGGGCCTGGCCCGCCTGCCCAAGATGACCGACTTCAAGGACGGCATCACCGACAAGCTGGACCTGCGCCCCGTCGCCGTCGAAGACCTGCTGGGCCGGCCACAGACGCCGCTCGACCGTGCGGCCATGGCCGCCTTGATCGAAGGGAAACGGGTGCTGATAACCGGCGCCGGGGGATCCATCGGATCAGAACTCGCCCGCCAGGTCTGCCAGTTCGGGCCGAAGAGCATTGTATTATTGGACCTGTCGGAATTCGCGCTTTACGAAATCGATATGGAGCTTTCGCGCAGCTTTCCCGCCATCCCCCGCCGCGCGGTGATGGCCGATGTGCGCAATGCGGAGCAGATGGCCCGCGTGTTCGCCGACATCGCCCCGGAATTGGTGTTCCACGCAGCGGCCCGCAAACATGTCCCCCTGGTCGAAGACAACATGGCCGAGGGCCTGGATACCAACGCCATCGGCACGCTCTGCGTCGCCCGCGCCGCGCGCGACGCCGGGGCCACGGCCATGGTCATGATCTCCACGGACAAGGCGGTCAACCCGACCAGCGTCATGGGCGTCAGCAAGCGGCTGGCGGAAATCGTCTGTCAGGCCATGGACGTGGAAAGCCGCCGCAAGGCCCAGGAGAAGAGCACCCGCTTCGTCACCGTGCGCTTCGGCAACGTGTTGGGCTCCACGGGCTCTGTCGTCCCGCTGTTCCAGAAGCAGCTCGCTGCGGGCGGGCCCCTGACCGTCACCGACCCCGAGATGACCCGCTATTTCATGACCATCCGCGAGGCGGTGGAGCTGGTCCTGTCCGCGTCGGCGCTGGGCGTGAAAAGCGACGCCGACGGGCGCATCTTCGTGCTCGACATGGGCAAGCCGGTGAAGATCGTCGATCTGGCGCGCCAGATGGTCCGCCTGGCCGGGCTGGTTCCCGACCAGGACGTGAAGATCGAATTCACCGGCATCCGCCCCGGCGAGAAATTGTTCGAGGAAATCTTCCACGGCGACGAAGCGCCGGTGCCGACGGTGCAGCCGGGCGTGCTGCTGGCGACGCCCCGCCTGGTCACCCTGGACGAGGTCGAGGCCGCTTTTCGCCGCCTGTCGGATGCCTGCCACAAAGGCGACCTTGCGGCCGCCGCCGCCGTTGTCGATGCGTTGGTTCCCGAATTCAGCGGAACCATTGCCGCCCCACCCCCTTCCCCTCAGGAAAAGAGAGTCGAACAAGCATGACCGAGCCGATCCGCCGCGCCCTGATATCCGTCTCCGATAAAACCGGCCTGGCCGAGCTGGGCGCCTTCCTGGCCGCCCAAGGGGTCGAGATCCTGTCCACGGGCGGGTCCGCCAAGTTGTTGCAGGACGCGGGCGTGCCGGTCATCGAGGTCTCCGACTTCACCGGCTTTCCCGAAATCATGGACGGCCGGGTCAAGACCCTGCAACCCATGATCCACGGCGGCCTGTTGGCCGTGCGCGCCAATGCGGAGCATCAGCAGGCCATGAAAACCCATGGCATCAAGCCGATCGACTTGTTGGTGGTGAACCTCTATCCGTTCGAGGCGACGGTGGCCAAGGGCGCCGAATTCGACGACTGCATCGAAAATATCGACATCGGCGGCCCGGCCCTGATCCGCGCGGCGGCCAAAAACCACGGCGACGTCACCGTGGTGGTCGATGCGGCGGACTACGCCAAGTTGATGGACGAGATGACCGCCCATGGCGGCGCGACCACGCCCGAATTCAGAAAACATCTGGCGGCCACGGCTTACGGACGCACGGCAGCCTATGACGCGGCCATTTCCGGCTGGTTCGCGGAACACTTGGGCGACACCTTCCCGACCCGCCTGACCTTCGCCGGCGAACGGCGCCAGGTTTTGCGTTATGGCGAGAACCCCCACCAGTCGGCGGCGTTCTACGCCGGCGGTCCGGCCCGCCCCGGCGTCGCCACGGCGGAGCAGTTGCAGGGCAAGGAACTCAGCTTCAACAACCTGAACGACACGGACGCGGCGTTCGAGCTGGTCGCCGAGTTTGCCGACCGGCCCGCCTGCGTCATCGTCAAGCATGCCAACCCCTGCGGCGTGGCCTTGGGCGACGATCTGTATGATGCCTATCAGCGCGCCCTCGCCTGCGACACGGAAAGTGCCTTCGGCGGCATCATCGCCGTCAACCGAGCACTCGACGCCAAGACGGCGGAAGCCGTGGCCGAGCTGTTCGCCGAGGTCGTCATCGCGCCGGCCATCGACGACGGCGCCAAGGCCGTGTTGGCCGCCAAGAAGAACCTGCGCGTGCTGGTCACCGGCGCCCTGCCCGACCCGTCCGCGCCCGGCATGACCGTGCGTTCCCTGGCCGGCGGATACCTGCTGCAGGGCCGGGACGCGGGGCTGGTCGGGGACCTTAAGGTCGTCACTAAGCGGGCGCCGACCACCGCCGAGATGGCCGATCTGACCTTCGCCTTCACCGTCGCCAAGCATGTGAAATCCAACGCCATCGTCTATGCCAAGGGGGGTGCGACCGTGGGCGTGGGTGCCGGGCAGATGAGCCGCGTCAATTCATCGCGCATCGCCGCCTGGAAGGCGCAGGATGCGGCCCGGGTTGCCGGTAACGCCGACAGCTGGGCGATCGGCTCCGTCGTCGCCTCGGACGCCTTTTTCCCCTTTGCCGACGGCCTGATGGCGGCGGCGGACGCAGGCGCCACCGCGATCATTCAGCCCGGCGGCAGCGTGCGCGACGACGAGGTCATCGCCGCCGCCGACGAACGGGGCCTGGCCATGGTGTTCACGGGCATGCGCCACTTCCGCCACTAATCCATCCAGGGACAGCTTGTCGCAAAACAAATAGGGCCGCGTCAGCGGCCCTTTTCTTTTGGCTCAATGCGTTATGGTCAGAACTTACGGTCGCGGATCAATTCGGCAGTCATGTGATCCTGGCGGATAAACTGGGCCAGGATATGCATGAGCGCCTGATGGGTATCCTCGACCACGCCGTAATTGTCGCCCGTCACATGCAGGTTGACGTCCGCCAGCCCTTGCGTGCGCCCGCCCGCGAACCCGGTCATGGCGATCACCGCAAGGTCGTTGTCCTTGGCCCATGCGCAGGCCCGCACCACGTTTTCCGAATCGCCCGACGACGAGACCGAGATCAACACGTCGCCCGGATCGGCCAGGGTGCGCAGTTGATAGACGAAAACCTCGTCGTAGGAGATGTCGTTGGCCACGGCGGTGATGGTCTCGATCGTCGCCGACAGCGAAACAACCCGCGGCCGCAGGTCCGTGTCCGTCTGGATACATTTCAGATGGTCGCAGACCAGATGGTTGGAGATCGCGGCCGAGCCGCCGTTACCGCAAACATAGATGGTCTTGCGCGCCGCGTAGGCGCCGGCCAGTAGGGCCCCCGCCTTGGCCAGCGCGACGCGATCGACGGAGGCCTGGGCAACCTGCGAGGCCTGGAAATAGGCCTCGGCGAAGGCGCCCATGTCGGTGAATTTTTCGTCGGGGAAGGTCATGCGGGACTGTCCCCTAATAAGGGCGGAATTTCAACGATGAAAACGCCCGAATGGCGCCGAGTCATAAGATCAAGCGAAGAGGCTTGATTTCTATTGTCCCGGTAATTCAACTCGAACGTTATGCCTGGGCATCCGCCAGAGCCCGCAATTGGCGCGAGGCGACGGCGACCATGCTGAGGTCGTTGACCTCTGTCGTCCACAGTTCGTTCAGCAGCACCTCGGTCTGATCGACGGCGGCCTGGTTGCGCACGACCCAGGCGGCGATCGCCTTGTCCGTATCCTTGCCCGCCTTGCCGAGATGGTCGAGGGCGTTGGACGCCAGGGCCAGCTGATGGGAATAGACCTCCTCGACCAGGGCGGCGACAGCCAGTTGCTGCCAGTGATCCTCCGATTCTAGGTTCGACGCGGCGGCGCGCAGGCGGCCCAGGCGGAACCGGGTGCCGAGCGCGAAGTAGACCTTGGCGACCTCGCGCACATCCATCTTGCGCCGGTTGGCGAGGCCGACGATGTCGGGGGCCGAATACAGGTTCACCAGATGGGCAACCTTGTGGGCCAGCCCTGTCGGCACGCCGTCGTCCAGATAGGGCTTGGCGCGGTTTTTCATGTCGTCGATGTAATGCTTCGGCACCACGGCCGAGATGTGATCGGCCAGTTCCGCCATCCCGGCGCCGAATTCAGCAACATGGGCCCCGATATCGAGGCCCTTCTTGCCGTTGCGCAGGAACCACAGGGTGACCCATTCCAACAGCCGGTTGAGATCGGCGAGCATGGAGGTCTGGGCGCGGGTCGGCACCTTGTTGTCGAGGGCTTCGATCTCGGCCCAGATCAGGCGCGTGCGCAGGACCTCGCGGGCGATGGTATAGGCGCGGGCGATTTCCGCCGGCTGGCGGCCCGTCTTTTCCATAAATTCGGTGACGAAGGTATCGCCGACCCGGTTGACCATGGAATTGGTGACCCGGGTGGCGATGATTTCGCGCTTCAGCCGATGGGTCTTCATCTCCGGCAGGTATTTCTGACGCAGGTCCGAGGGGAAATACTGCACGATTTCGTCGAGCAGGAAGGGATCGTCGGGCAGGTCGCTTTTCAGCAGTTCGTCATACAGCCAGTTCTTGGCATAGGCGATCATCACGGACAGTTCCGGGCGGGTCAGGCCCTTGTGCTGGGCGGCACGCTCGGACAGTTGCTCGTCGTCGGGTAGGAATTCCACCGCGCGCTCCAACAAGCCGCGCTTTTCCAAAAGCCGCATGAGCCGGATCTGATTGTCGAGGGTATGGGCCCCCTTGGCCTGGATCGAGGAGATCGCCTGGGTCTGGTTGTAGTTGTGCTTGAGCACCAGTTCGCCGACCTCGTCGGTCATGCGGGCCAGAAGCTTGTTGCGCTGGGCCTCGGTCAGCCCGCCCTTGGCGACGACGGCGCCGAGCAGGACCTTGATGTTGACCTCGTGGTCCGAACAGTCGACGCCGGCGGAATTGTCGATGGAATCCGTGTTCAGCCGGCCGCCCTTCATGGCGTATTCGATGCGGCCCTTTTGCGTCGCCCCCAGATTCGCCCCCTCGCCGACGACCTTGGCCTGGATGTCCTGGCCGTTGATGCGGATGGCGTCGTTGGCGCGGTCGCCCACGTCGGTGCTCGATTCCGCCTGACCCTTGATATAGGTGCCGATGCCGCCGAACCACAGCAGATCGACCGGCGCGCGCAGCATGGCCTGGATCAGTTCGTTGGGCGAGACCGTGTCCTTGGTCAGGCCGAAACACGCGCGCGCTTCCGGCGACAATTTGATGGTCTTGGCGCTGCGCTCATAGATGCCGCCGCCCTTGGAAATTTTCTTGATGTCGTAATCGGACCAGCTTGAGCGCCCCAGGTTGAACAGGCGCACCCGTTCGGCATGGGTCTTGGCCGGATCCGGATCGGGGTCGACGAAGATGTGCATGTGGTTGAAGGCACCCTGCAGCTTGATGTGCTTGGACAGCATCATGCCGTTGCCGAACACGTCGCCCGACATGTCGCCGACGCCGACCACGGTGAAGTCTTCGTTCTGGATGTCCGTGCCGATTTCGCGGAAGTGCCGCTTGACCGATTCCCAGGCCCCCTTGGCGGTGATGCCCATGCCCTTGTGGTCATAGCCGACCGACCCGCCGGAGGCGAAGGCATCGCCCAGCCAATGGCCGTAATCCATCGACACGCCGTTGGCGATGTCGGAGAACGTGGCCGTGCCCTTGTCCGCCGCGACCACCAGATAGGGGTCGTCGTCGTCCCAGCGATAGACGCTTTTCGGCGGCACCACGCGCGTTCCCTTCAGGTTGTCGGTGACATCCAGCAACCCCCGGATCAGCGTCTTGTAGCATTCGATGCCTTCGGCCATGAAGGCGTCGCGCCCGCCGTCCGTGGGCGGGCGCTTGACCACGAAGCCGCCCTTGGAGCCGACCGGCACGATGACCGCGTTCTTGACCTGCTGCGCCTTGACCAGCCCCAGAATTTCCGTGCGGAAATCTTCCGGCCGGTCGGACCAGCGCAGCCCGCCGCGGGCGACGAAGCCGAACCGCAGGTGCACGCCCTCGACCCGCGGGCTGTAGACGAAAATTTCCCGCAGCGGCCGGGGCTTGGGCAGGTCGTCGATCAGCCGCGAATTGAATTTGAACGAGACATAGGGTTTGTCGCCGCCGTCGGCCGCCGGCTGGAAGAAATTGGTGCGCAGGGTGGCATCGACCAGATTGATGAAGCGGGTCAGGATGCGGTCTTCGTCGGCGCTGGTCACGGCCTCGAGCGCGTCGCGCATCTTGGCGTGGAGCGCCGCCGCCTTCTTGTCCCGTTCCGCCGTCGTCTGCTTCGAGATCGCCATGCGGACCATGAACAACTGCACGATCATGTTGGCCAGGCCCAGATGCTTGGCCAGGGTCTGTTCCATGTAGGTCTGGGAATAGGGAATGCCCATCTGGCGCAGGCAACGGCAATAGGCGCGCAGGATCAGGACCTCGCGCCAGTCCAGGCCGCCGCGGGCGACCAGGGCGTTGAAGCCGTCGCTTTCGATCTCGCCGCGCCACACCCGGGCGAAGGCGTCTTCGAACTTGTCCTTGATGGCCGGGATGTCGACGTCGCCGCCGTCGCGGGTTTCCAGGCCGAAGTCGTGGATCATCAAGGTCTTCACGCCGCCGCCGTTGCCGTCGTCGCAGGAAACCTCATGGGGGTTCTCGTCGATCACCCGGAACCCCATGTGTTCGAACACGGGCAGGGCATCCGACAGGGGCACGGCCGTGCCCGGATGATAGACCTTGAAGCGCACCTGATTGCCCGGGGCCCCTTCGGGCCGGTACAGGTGCAGACCGATCCGCTCGGCGGTCAGCGATTCCTCGATCACCTCGATATCGGTGACCGCGTCTTCGGCGCTGTATTGGGCCGTATAGCCGGGGCCGAAGGCATTCTGGAAGCGGCGGGTCAGGCGCAGGCCTTCCTTTTCGCCGACGGCCTGGGTGAGCGCTTCCGCCAGGTCGTCGGCCCAGGTCCGGGCGGCCCGGGTCAGCTTGTTTTCCAAACCCTTGGCGTAATAGGCCGGAAGCTTGCCCGGCTCCGTCGCGATGATCAGGTAGACCCGCGCCAGGGGCGCGTCGCCCAAGGTGGTCGAGAAGTTGGAGACCCGGCCGTTCAGCGCCTCGCACAGGATGTCCTGCATGCGTTCGCGCATGTTCATGGTGTAGCGGTCGCGCGGCACGTAGATCATGCAGGACACGAAGCGCCCGAAGTTGTCCTGGCGCATGAACAGGGCCACGCGCTGACGGTCCTGCAGATGCAGAATGCCCATGGCCGTTTCCAATAGCTGTTCCTCGGAAATCTGGAACAGCTCATCCCGCGGATAGGTCTCCAGGATGTTGGTCATGGCCTTGCCGTCGTGGCTGCCGGGCGGCAGGCCGGCGCGCTCCAGCACCTGCTGCAGGCGGCGGCGCAACAGCGGGATGTCGCGCGGGCTGCGGTTGTAGGCGGCGGAGGTGAACAGGCCGACGAAGATGCGCAAGCCGACGACCTTGCCGTCCTTGTCGAAGCTCTTGATGCCGATGGCGTCCATATGCACGGGCCGGTGCACGGTCGACCGCTGGTTCGATTTGGTAACGACGATCAGGCCGGGGTCGGAGATGAAGGCGCGCACTTCGGGCGGAATCTTGGAGCTGTCCGCCGCATAGGTCAGCACCGACATGTCGAGGTCGCGCAGGATGCCGAGCGCCGATTTCTTGTCGACGGCGACCGAGGTCTTGGGGCCAGTGCCGGAAATCTTGTAGTCGCGGGAGCCCAGGAAGGTGAAATTGTTGTCGTGGATCCAACGCAGGAACTCGCGCACCTCGTTGGCTTCTTCCAGCGGCGCCGGGCCCGAGGTATGGCGGAAATCGTCGATGATCCGCGCCATGCGTTCCCGCATGGGCCGCCAGTCCTGAACCGCCAGGCGCACGTCGTCGAGGACCTTAAGCACGCTTTTTTCGATATCGCGCTGGCCGTCGGGCGTTTCCTCGTCGACCTCGATATGCATCCAGGATTCCAGGCGCGCGCCGTTCTCGGGCTCGCCGGGGTCGAGAATGCGCTGCAGGCGACCCAAAGTGTCGCGTTTGACCTTGAGGATCGGATGCACCACCAGATGCACGGTCAGGCCGCGGCGGTTCATTTCCGACGACACGGAATCGACCAGGAACGGCATGTCTTCGGTGACAATGTCGACGACGGTGCGGTTGGCCGTCCAGCCGTCCTTCTTGGCATCGGGCTTGTAGGCGCGGACAGAGGGCTTGCCCGGCTTGTGCTGGGCCGCGGTCTTCCAATGGCTTTTGGCGATCCCGGCCAGGGTTTCCGCGTCGCGGGCGTGGATGTCCATGGGCGGCATATGGGCGAAATACTGGTCGGCGTAATGGACCAGGGCCGTCGCCTTGGCGCCCTTGGCGCTGCCCCGCATCAGCTTCGACACCTGCTTCAGCAGCGCATCGGTTTTCAAATCCCGTTTGATTGGCATAGACCCCTCCCAGAAAGCGCGGCCCCCGATTTTTTATCGGGGAGGCGGCGCGGTGACCTGCCATGGTCGCCGACCCGCCCGCAGCCGCATGTCCGCCGGGTAAATTGGATCAGCCGATAACAGCCTATAAACAAAGGTTTGTTATGAAAAGCTAAAGTTTCATGGCCGGTTTGGCGGGCACTGGCCGCCACAGGGCCTTTTCGGGTGGGCGAAAATCGCCCATAAGGTCGCTCAGGCCCGTGGCGTCCGCGCCCTGGCCGACGGACCGAGGGGGGGCAATGACAGCCGCAACGCAAACCAGGGCCCTATGGGCGATGCTTGTCATCCTGGCCGCCGTGAAGGCCGGCTTCCTCGCCGTCCTGGGCCCGGTCTTCCTGCCGGACAGTGACGACTACGTGCTGTTCGCCAACGCCGTCCTGGCCGGGGGTGATTGGCTCCGGTCGCTTGACCTGCATGCCGAGCTGTTTCCCCTGACGGCATTCCGGGTCATCGGGTACCCGGCCTTGATCGCCCTGTTCAAGGTGCTGTTCGGCGGCGCCTGGGATTGGTTTTTGATCGCTCTGCAGATGATCCTGTCGCTCGGCGCGACGGCCATGATCTGGCGCCTGACGCTGCGCCTGACGGGACGCATATGGCCCGCCGCCGTGGCCGCGGCAGCCCAGGGCCTGGGCCTCGCCTTTGTTCTCGACCAATGCGTTCTGACCGACAGCCTGCACGCGGCCTTGCTGACCTTCCTGGCCGCGCATATGGCGCTCGGCCTGCTCGACAGGCGGGCGCCGGGCATGGTCGAGGCATTGGGTCTCGGCCTGATTCTGCTCGCCGCCTTCCTGCTGCGCGAGGCGGGGGCGGTCATGCATCTGGCGCTTTGGCCGCTGATCCTGACCTGGACCCTGAAGACGGGCGGCGGCCTGCGCCGCACGGGCATCGTGCTCGTCGTCTTTCTGTTGCCGCTTATGCTCGGCATCCAGGCCTACAAATCATGGAACCAGATGCGCAGCGGCGAACGCTTCGTCACCACCGTCGCACAGACGGCGATGTATCATCCGGTGCTCGACCTGGCGCGGCGCGGCCTGCCGGTGTTCGCCGAAGACCCCTTGCTGTCCGATGCCCCCGGCCTGCTGCCGCTTCATCCGATCCCCGGGGTTACCTTCTCGGTCATCAACCAGCACCTGAAGACCGCGCATGGCATGAGCGCCCTGGCCGTCGCCCGCCACGCCGAAACCCTGTTCTACGACCATTGGCGGCGCCATCCCCTGGACCGCGCGTCCATCTACCTGGGGCGCATGGACCCTCGTTACGCCTACCTTGCGTTCATGCCGCTCAGCGGACCGGAACGGCTCAGCCTATGGGCGGGCGGGACCACGCCCTTTCCCGGACCGGGTGAAATCCGGCGCAACCTGTTTGAACACGGCCGCGTCGATCAGGCCCTGCTGCTTGCCGCCAGGACCCTGGCACGCCTGATTTCCACCGTTCTGACGGCCGCCTTCCTGATCGGTGTCCCGATCGTGGTGATTCGCTCCCTTGCCCGCGGCGCCTGGCGGCCATCGGCCCTGGAGACGCGCCCACTGACGTTCGCGGCCCTCTGGCTGTTCGCATTGGCCTGGCCCGCGGTCTATGCCCTGGTCTATCTCGAAGACCGCTATCTCGCCGTTATGACGCCCTTCGTCGCGGTGATCGGCCTTGCTTTCGTCGCCCCCTGGGCCGAGCGCGCCGTAACATGGCTGCGCACGCGGATATCCCCCCGTACGGGGTAGGTCCCCGGCGGCATTGGCCGAGATTGTATTCGATGGGATGGGAAGAGAAATTGGAGCGGGCGATGAGATTCGAACTCACGACTTCAACCTTGGCAAGGTTGCGCTCTACCCCTGAGCTACGCCCGCGTCGCTATAAGCGAGGGAGGGATATATACGGGAAGGCAGGGCGAATGCAAGGCCCTAAAATAAACTAATGTCCGTTCGGGCCGCCCCTTGGTCCTCCCTGGCCGCGGCCGTCCGGCATCGGAAACCACATCAGGCCGCCTAATCCGCCCGCAAGCCTTGCAGCGGGCGGGACAAACAGCCATCTTTGGGACAGATTGCGGCCCCGGCAGGCGGCCGGACACCCTTAACAGCAACACGACGGAACTTCGGCATGGCTTTCATTCTCAATCCCGACGGCTCGACCACCCCCAAACCCGACGGCCAAGCCCCCACCGGCGGCGCCACGCCGCCCGCGGGCGCCGACGGGGCATTGATCAAGGATTCGGACATCCGCACCTTCGTGCAGGATGTGATCGAGGCCTCCAAAGACGTGCCCGTCCTGGTCGATTTTTGGGCCTCCTGGTGCGGGCCCTGCAAACAGCTGACCCCCGTGCTGGAAAAATTGGTCCTGCAGGCCGGCGGCCTGATCAAGCTGGTCAAGGTCAACGCCGACGAAAACCAGGACCTGTGCCAGCAGTTGCGCGTGCAATCCCTGCCCACGGTCTATGCCTTCAAGAACGGCCAGCCGGTCGACGCCTTCATGGGGGCGCTGCCGGAAAGCCAGGTCAAGGCCTTCATCGAAAAGCTGACCGACGGCGCCAAGGCGCCGCTCGACCAGGCATTGGAACAGGGGCAGGCGGCCCTGGCCGCCGGCGAGAACGACCTGGCGCTTGAGATCTTCAAGGAAATCCAGGCCCAGGACCCGGCCAACGAGGCCGCCCTGTCCGGCGTCCTGCGCGCCCAGATCGCCCTCGGCATGCTGGCCGAGGCGGAGGAAATCCTGACCTCCCTGCCGGCCAATCTGCGCGTAAAGGCCGATATCGAGGCCGCCGCCTCGGCCCTGGAACTGGCCAAGGAGATCGGCCAGACCGGCGACCCGGCGGAACTGCGCGCCCGGCTTGACGCCAATCCCAAGGACAATCAGGCGCGCTTCGACCTGGCGCTGGCGCTGTTCGCGCGCAGCGACGCCGAAGGGGCGATCGATGAATTGCTGGAACTGGTCCGCCGCGACCGGGCGTGGAACGACGAGGCCGCGCGCAAGCAATTGGTCAAGGTGTTCGACACCCTGGGCGGCGCCCATGAACTGACCGTTGCCGGGCGACGGCGCCTGTCGTCGGTTCTGTTCTCTTAAAAAGGACCCGCCATGGCCTACGGCGCCCATTATCCGGACACGGGAAAGCTGCCGGACGTGCTGCCCATCTTCCCGCTGCCGGGGGCTTTGCTGCTGCCGGGCGGGCAGTTGCCGCTGAACATTTTCGAACCGCGTTATCTGAACATGATCCTGGACGCCATGGCGGCCGGCCGCGTGATCGGCATGATCCAACCCGCCCCGGTTCAGGGCGAGGCCCCCCGCGACCCGGACCTGCGCGATGACGCCGCGATCTATCCCGTGGGCTGCCTGGGGCGCATCGTCAGCTTTTCCGAAACCGGCGACGGGCGGTTTCTGATCACCCTGCTGGGCCAAACCCGATTCCGCGTCGCCGAGGAACTGACGCCGCGTAATGGCTATCGCCGGGTGCGCCCGGACTTCGGCGAATTCACGGGCGACCTGGATGAAAACGCCGCGCCGGCCTATGACCGGGATCGTCTGATCGCGGCGGCGGCCGGGTTTTTCGACGCCCGCGGGCTTGATGCCGATTGGTCGTCCATCGAGGACGCGCCCGACACCCTGCTGGTGACGTCACTGGCCATGGTCTGCCCGTTCGACCTGCGCGAGAAACAGGCGCTTTTGGAATGCGACGGTCCGACGGCGCGGGCCGCGCTGTTGATCGACCTACTGGAGATGTCGGCGCGGGGCATGGCGCCCGACCCGGGCGCCGCATCCCACTGACGGAACGCCCGCCCGGGGGCAAGCGCCGGGACAACCCAAGGAGACGGCATTGACGAACAACGCCCAAGTGGACCCGAAACTGCTGGAAATTCTGGTCTGTCCCGTGACCAAGGGGCCGCTGGATTATGACGCGGCCAAGGGCGAGCTGGTCAGCCGCCAGGCGGGTCTGGCCTATCCCATCCGGGACGGCATCCCCATCATGCTGCCGGACGAGGCGCGCCAGATCAAAGCCGACGGCGGGAGCACCCAGCCATGACCACCGGAAAGACCTTTCAATCGCAGACCGCCACCGGCAATCACGGCAGCCGCCACACGCCGGTCGAGCTGCGCATCAAGAAGGACGACAAGGTGCTGGAGGTCGATTTCGACGACGGCGCCAAGTTCCGCATCCCGGCGGAACTGCTGCGCGTGGAAAGCCCCTCGGCCGAGGTCCAGGGCCACGGCCCCGGGCAGAAAACCGTGATCGCCGGCCGCCGCCATGTGAACATTATCGGCGCCGAGCCCGTGGGCAACTACGCCGTGCGCCTGAAATTCGACGACCTGCACGATACCGGCATCTTTTCGTGGGAATTCCTCTACGACATGGGCACGCGGCAGGACGAACTGTGGTCCCGGTATCTGGAAGCCTTGGAAGCCAAAGGCCTGAAGCGCGACCCCTAGGCGCCGGCGCCGGCGGGCGACTTACGCCTGGAACAGGTGGCGCAGGTAATCCCGGTACAACAGGATCTGGCGGGGCAGGAGCGACGTCTCGCCGACCGCCTTCGACAGGATGATGCCGCCGTCGGCGACCACCAACAGCATGTCGGCCACGTCGTCCAGGTCCACATCGGCGCGCAGCGGATAGCGCGCGGCGATCCGGTCGAGCCGATCACGGAACCGCCGGCGCCAACCCAAGGTCGCCCGGGTGTTGAGCGCGCGCACCTCCCGGTCGAACAGGCGGTCCTGGTAGCAATAGGCGGCGATCAGACAGCCGGGGTGCCCGGTGGGCAGATCCGCCAACAGTTCCGACAGCATCTTGAGGCCGACCAGGAAGCCGTGCAGGGGGTCCTCGTTCAATTCGTCCGCGCGGCTGAACAGATCGTCGAACAGGGCGTCCTCGCGCGCGATGTAGCGCTCAAGCAACGCCTTGGCCAACGCGCCCTTGTCCTTGAAATGATAGAAGAACCCGCTTTTGGTGATGCCGACGGCGGCGATCAGCTCGTCGATCGACGTGCCGGCGAAGCCCTTTGCCAGAACCGCCGTTTCCGCGGCGTCGAGAATCTGATCCCGCGTCGCCGCACCTTTGCGTGATGCGGGCGCGTTCATGCCTGAGACCATCCGCCATACCCTCCGAAGCTGTACCGTAGGTACAGTTTTTTCGTGATGATTGACAAGGGCTTGTCACGGCCCATCAGAAATCACGCTCACCCAACTGATATTAAAGACAAAAATAAAAAGCCCCCGGCAGGACCACGGGTCGCCTGTCGCGGGCCGGGGCCAGCCGTTATCCATGCCGTCCTTCATTCAATCCGACCGCCCATCATTAAAAAGGACCGAAACCATGGCGACATACCGCACCCGACTGCCGCAGCTGGACGGCAGGCTCTTCCTCACCGACGGCGGGCTGGAAACCTATCTCTGCTTTCAGCGGGGCATCGACCTGCCGGAATTCGCGTCGTTCCCCTTGCTCGACGACGCCACCGGCCGGGCCGAGATCACCAACTACATGACGCCTTTCATCCTGGCCGCCCTGGCCCAGCAGGCCGGGTTCATCCTGGAAACGCCGACCTGGCGGGCCCATGCGGACTGGGGCGCCAAGCTGGGCTATGGCCGCACGGACCTGGCCCGCGTCAACGCCGACGCCGTGGCCCTGATGGCCGACATCCGCGCCCGCCACGAAACCCCGCAAAGCCCCATGGTGATCAGCGGCAACATCGGCCCGCGCGGCGACGGCTATAACCCGGCGGAACTGCTGACCCCCGATGCGGCCGAGGCCTATCACACAGCCCAGATCGCAACCTTCGCCGAAACCGAGGCCGACCTGGTCACGGCCATGACCATCACCCATGTGGGCGAGGCGACGGGCGTCGCCCGCGCCGCCGAAAAGGCCGGCTTGCCCGTGGTCATTTCCTTCACCACGGAAACCGACGGCTGCCTGCCCGAAGGCCGGGCCCTGGCCGACGCCATCAAGGCCGTCGACGACGCGACCGGCGGCGCCGTCGCCTATTACATGATCAACTGCGCCCATCCGACCCATTTCCAGGACGCCCTTGAACAGGGGGCCGATTGGGTTGCCCGCATCCGGGGCATCCGCGCCAACGCTTCCGTCAAAAGCCATGCGGAACTGGACAACTCGGTGGAACTGGACGAGGGCGACCCCCAGGAACTAGGCGGCCAGTACCGCGCCCTCCGGGCGGCGTTTCCACATTTCACGGTGCTGGGCGGCTGCTGCGGCACGGACCACCGCCACGTCGCCTGCATCGGCCATGCCTGCCGCGACGCCGCCTGATCCGCGCGGGGCGGGGTGTCAGTCGGCGGACGCCCCGTCGCCGGACAGCCTGTCCCCGGCGGCGGCCAACAGTTCGCCGACGACCCCGCCCTTGAGATCAATCCCGACGCCGCATTTGCAGCCCTTGCAGCCGACGCAGGCGTCCAGGCCCAGGTCGATCGCCGCATCCAGCGCCGCCTGCCGCCCGTCCTCGGTCACGCAGGGGTCCAGACGCAGGCGCTGCAGCTTCAACAACGAAAAGGGATTGCCCCAGCGATAGCCCGTCGCCGCGTCGGGCAGGGCCGCATCGGCGGCGTCGTCCGCGAAATTTCGGGCATGCATGGGACAGCCGTCCAGGCAGGCATAGCATTCGATGCACGCGGTCAGGTCGTGATAGGCCTCGGGCGCTTCTTCGTTCAGGTCCGGGTCGCGGTGGTCCGCCGTCGTGCGGCCCTGCAACTGGCGGGCGATGCCGTCGCGCCGCACCACCAGATCGGCCAGCACGGGCAGGGTCGCCATGGGCTCGATGCGGTCGCCCGCGCGCACACGGGCCCGGCAGGCGATGCGCGGCCGTCCGTTGACGTCGACCGTACAGACCCCGCAGTTGCGCGCCCGGCAGCCGTAACGGAAGGCGAGATCCGGCAGGGCCGTCGCCTGGGCCTGCAACAGGACGTCCAGGATCATCGGCCGTTCGCCGTCCTGGCGCGGGCGGTAGTCATAGGCGACGGTTTCGCGGACGCCGTTGCGGGTGGTGACGATATCAATCTTCATGGGCTGGGCTTTCTTATTCGGCGGCATCGGCGACGGCGGCGGCGGGACCACCGGGCGAGACAGCCGGGGCGGCGTCACCCGGGCCCAGGATGGCCCGGTAACGGCGGTCGAGGATGGGATCAAGCAGGGCCGGCGGCAGCAGGCAGAGCGCCTTCGCCTGGGTCTTGCGCCAGGCGTCTTTCAGGCGCATCGCAAGCAGGCGCATTGCCGGCATGCGTGGCCGGCGGGCGCGGACCGCCTGAACGCGCAACACCCCGCCGTTTCCGGTCTGACCGCGCACCACGGTCGAATAGGGCTGCGCCAGGATCGACACCTGGGGCCGGTCCAGGCGCACATGGCCGCCGACGCTGGCATCCCGTTCGCGGGCGGCGGCCGTCACCGCGCGGGCGACGTCGAGCAGGCTGCGCAATTCCACCCATTCGATGAAGGCCTGATTCCACAGGGCGTAATCGGGCACCGCCGCACGCCCGGCGCGATCGGCCAGATCGTCGATCACGGCGTCCATGCGGTTCAGGCTGTCGGCCGTGCGCGCCGGGCCGATGTGGTCCCAGGCGGCGCGCTGTAATTCAAGCTTAAGGAGCGCCGGGGCCTGATCGCCGCCATGCCCGAACTGGGCCGTGGCGGCGGCGATCAGCGGGTGGAAGGCGTCGTCGCCGGCGGAGTGGGGATGGGCCCGCGCGTGATCCGCCGCACCGCGCCCGGCCCGCAGGCCGAACACGACGTTTTCCGTAAGCGCGGTGGAGCCCAGGCGGTTGGCGCCGAACACCCCGCCCATGGCCTGACCGGCGGCGAACAACCCGGACAGCCCGGCAGCAGCCGTACCGTCGCCCGGGCCGCCGACCGACGCCCCGGTGGCGTCGACCCGGATGCCGCCCATGGTGTAATGGGCGGCGGGGCGGACTTCCCAGGATTCTTCGCAACGCACCGCCGGCTTGCTGAGGGCCTGGCGGGCCGTGCGGTAGGCCGAGGGCATGGACGTTTGCAGATAGCGCATGAAGCCCTTGCCGGAACGGGGCAGGCGGGCGTTCGCCGTGAGGTCCAGATAAGCGCCGCCGCCGTCCGTGCCGCGGCCGTCGGCGACGGCGCGCATGATGGCGGCGGAACATTCGGCGCGGGTGCGCAGGTAAACGCCGTCCAGGATGACCTTGCCGTGGCGGTCGCGCAGCACGCCGAGGAAACTGGCCGTCGACGGCTCGCCGACCAGCAACCCTTCGTAGGACGCGGGGGCGGTCAGGCAGAACGGCAGGAACTGCACCTGTTCCATGTCGACCAGGTCGGCCCCGGCGCGGGCGGCGGCGGCATAGCCGTCGCCCGTATTGCCGCGCATGGTGTCGGTCTTGGGAAAGTAGAGGGTGTTAAGCCCGCCGGACGCCATCACCACGGCGGACGCCCGCACGGCGACCAGCGTCCCCGTCGCGGCATGGTAGACAAGGCCGCCCGCGACACGCCCCGGGGCGCCGTTTTCGGCCCCCGCCACGGCGAGGTCGAGGAACCAGGCATCTTCCAGGTAGTCGATCTGCGCCCCCTCGACCACCGCGTCCCAGGCGGCATGGCTGAAGGCGACCCCGGCATTCTTATGCCCGACCGAACGCGCCACCGTATGCCCGCCCTTGGCCAGGGGCCGGGCAAAGGGGCCCTGGCGGTCCCGGTTGATCTTGGGCCGCAGGCCGTGGGCCCGGTACCAGTCATAAGCGGGACGGCTGTCCTTGGCATAGGCAGCGGTCAGGGCCGGCAGCGGCAGGTCCGCGCCGGAAACGCGCAGGTTGTCGGATAGTTCCTGTTCCGTGTCCGCGTCGCTGACCGTGCCGCGCACGGTCGCGTTGCCTTCGGAAATTTTGGTGTCGGAACAGGCGATGGGATCCTTGGACACGACCAGCACCCGGGCGCCCTCGGCCGCCGCCGCGTCGGCGGCGGCACTGCCGGCGCCGCCCGAACCGACCACGATCACGTCGTAGTCACGCCATTCAACCTCAATCGTCACCGACCTTGCCTCCCAGCCATGCGTCGCGTCATTCGGGGGACATTTCAACGCGATCAGGGGCGGTAATGGCAAGGAAATTCCCAGCACCATACGCAGAAGACTGGCCGCAGGACGCTGACCAGGGTGCTCAGCCGCAGGTCAGGGCAGCATCGACCGTTCGGCCGCGGAAATACCAGGAGGGGTCGACGAACACGCCGTAGCGTCCGGTTACGCCAGGCTGTCCCTTGACCGTAAAGGATGAAACCTGTTTGGTGCCGAGCTGCACACGCCGGGTCTTCACCACCTGGTTGTCCGCATCCAGGCGAAACACGGTGATGTTGCCGGGTGCCGGGAAGGACGCCCCTATGTTGGCGACCTTGATTTGTGCCTCGGCCCCGTCGCAGGACGTCATGATGACCAGGTCGTGGGGCGGCCGCGGCGGGCTGGCGACCAGACTGCGGAGTTGCAGGCGGGCCTGCTGCGGCGCCGGCGGCGTTTCCGAAACCTTGGGTTTGGCGGCGGCGGCAGCTTTCGGCACCACGGCGACCTGGCTTCCGCCGGCCGCCGTCGCGAAGTCGTTCAGATTGGCGGCCGAGGCCTCGATGACTGTTTCCGGCCGGCGGCTCAGGCAGCGCAGCACCCGCAGGCGTTTGCGCGCCATGGCGATATAGTGGTTGAGATCGCTTCCCGTAAGGTCGACCCGGCCGCCGTCGTGCCTTACCGGCAGCGCCTTGCCCGCCCGGGCCAGGGCATCGATCCGGCGGATGCGGTCGGCCTGCAGCTGGATATAGCGCGACCAGTCCCCGGCGAACTTACGGTCGACATAATCGATCACCCGTTCATGGCTGACGGCACCGACGTAAGGATCGCTGGGGAAGGGATCGCAGGTGTCCGCGGCGGCGGCCCCGGCGGCGGCGAACAGCATCGCGCCAAGCCCCGCCAAGACCAGCGGGAACCGCCGGCGGCGGGTCGCAGAAAATACAATGATATTCATCCGCGCAGGCATCGGGCGAACACCCTTAATCCGAGTTCGCCTGTCTTATGGGGAATGAACCTGACGTCTGCCTGACGGATGCGGATTTAATGGCCGGGGCGCTGCGCCCGCCAGGCCCTAGACCGGCTGACCCGGAAAGGCCAGTTCGTGGGTATTGTTCCAGTCGTCGCCGACGAAATTGACGATCAGGGTCTGGCGCACGCCGGTGATCGGCTTGCGGCGGAAGCCGTGCCAGGTATCGGCGCCCGGCACGAACACCAGGGCCCGGTTCTTGCGGTGCGGGGTCGGGCCGAAGTAGTCCTCTTCCTTGGGTCCGGCATAGATGTCCGTGCCCCAGTCTTCGCCCTCGGGCGCTTGGGACAGATAGACCAGCAGGCTCAGCTTCTTGACCGAGATGTCCTTATGCGGGTGCAGCCAGAAACCGTCGCGGTCCTGCGCGTATTCCAGGCGCAGGAAACTGCCCGCGAGGTCGATGCCGCACATCTTTTCGATGCGCTTGACCGTGGCCGGGTCCTGAAAACCCTGGGCGATGTCTTCGCAGACGGTGAATTCGGCGCGGCGGCCCGGATCGAAATAACTGCGGCTGTCGTTGTTGGCGGCGCGGGCCCCCTTTGTATATTCGACCCGGGGCGCGTCGAACGGCAGGGCGCGGAGGCCTTCCACCACCTCGTCCGTGAACACGTCGTCAAGCAGCCAGTGGGAAAACGGCTCCCGCCGCGTTTCGCAACTGTCCAGGCTGGCCTGAAGCCGCGCCGTATTGGCGGAGGGAGATGTCATGGTGCCGTCCATTTTCGTCTAGCGCAGCCCCGCTGCGGGCCGGGCTCTTCTGTTAAATGCTTCCGCGGGGTCCGTCAAACGTTGCGTCCGGGCCGGCGGGCAGCCCTTTGATAGGCCCTCCGCCGTGCCGGCGCGGTGATCTGGATCAACCGGTGACTACAGCGTTTCGCCCCGCATCAAGCGGGGCAGGTTACCGACCTCGCCCATGGCATGGCGCATGAACAGCTTTTTCAACTCGGGCAGGGCGTTGACCGTGCCCAGACCCAAATCGCGGGCCAGGCGCAAGGGCGGCACGGCGTTGGAGAACAGGCGGTTGAGGGCGTCGGTCATCCCCAGCATCAGGGAATTGTCGAAGCGGCGCCCGCGCTCATAATCCTCAAGCACGGCGGGCGACCCCAGGTCGAGGCCCAGGCCCTTGGCGTCGGCCAGCACCTCGGCCAGCACCGCGACGTCACGCAGGCCCATGTTCAGGCCCTGACCGGCGATCGGATGCATGCCGTGCAAGGCATCGCCCGCCAGGGCGAAGCGCGGTGCCGTGGCGCGCTCGGCAACCAGCAGCGACAGCGGGTAGCTCCAGCGCGGGCCGACCAGGGCCAGGGAGCCCAGGAAGTCGCCAAAGCGGAGCGCCAGTTCGGCCAGGAAATCATCATCGGAAAGGGCCATCAGGGCCGGGGCCAGGGCGTCCCGTTCCGTCCACACCAGGGACGACTGATGTTGTTCGCGGCCTGTTTCCCCCTTGGTCGGCAGGATCGCGAAGGGCCCGGCGGCCAGGAAATGTTCATGGGCGACGAAGCCGTGGGGCCGTTCGTGATCGACCGTGCAGACGATGCCCGTCTGGCCGTAATCCCATCCCGTGGTGCGGATACCGGCCCAGGTACGGGTCCGCGATGTGCGGCCGTCGGCGCCGACGATCAGGCGGGCCCCCAGGGTCCGCCCGTCGGCAAGCGTCAACCGGGCGTCTGCGGAATCCAGGTCCATGGCCGCAATCCCGGCGGGGGCGACGACGGTCAGGTTGCGGGCCGCGCGCTGCGCGTCATAAAGGGCGCGGCGCAGATGACGGTTTTCGATCATGTAGCCGAAGGGGGCGTCGCCGACCAAGCTGTGGTCGTAATGCAGGAACAGCAGGGAGCCCGCGTCGGCGACCCGGATGTCCCGGATCGGCGACGACCGGGGACCCAGATGGTCCCACAGGCCCGCCGCCACCAGCACCCGGTGGGTTGCCAGCGCGATGGCTGAGGCACGGCCGTCGAACCCGGCGTCGAGCCCGGCCGCCGGATCGGCGCGGTCGACCAGGATGACGGAAAACCCGGCATTCGCCAGCAGCACGGCGAGGGTGCCGCCGACCAGACCGCCGCCGACAATCGCCACATCGGCCAAGACGTCGGCCGTTCCGCCGTCCGTCGCCCTGTCGGTCGTCATCTGCCTATTGCGGGTCATGAAATACGCCTTTGCCGCTGCCGTTGGGCGCCGGAAAGTGCCCGCCCGCCTTGCGGCCAAGAATCACCCCGCCGGCGCGGAATGTCCAGACATCGAAACTGGTCAATAAATGAGCAAATAAGGTTTTTTGAACAAATTATATGCATCAATATTCATCTTTCCGGCAGCCTCGGACTCCTTAAGGGGCTGATATTAAACAATAAAACAACTTGTATGGATTCCGGCACGGTTCTTGAAATTGTGCGCTGCGAAATCGGGCCATGGGGTCCGGCACATAACCATCGACGGGCGCTGGAGTTTTCGGTCGCCCGTCCGGGACGTGGCCAAAAAGCGGAAAGGATTACCGAAATGAAGCTGATCATGGCCGTTATCAAGCCGTTTAAGTTGGAGGAGGTTCGAGAGGCCCTGACGCCCTTAGGCGTCGAAGGTATGACCGTCAGCGAGGTCAAGGGCTTCGGACGCCAGAAGGGGCAGGCGGAAATCTACCGCGGCGCCGAATACATGGTGAACTTCCTGCCGAAAGTGAAGCTCGAGATCGCCGTAAAGGACGACCTCGTCGCTTCCATCGTCGAAACCATTCAGAAAACCGCCCAAACCGGCAAGATCGGCGACGGCAAGGTTTTCGTCTACTCGCTTGAACAGGCCGTGCGGATCCGCACGGGCGAATCCGGCGCGGATGCCCTTTAGGAGGTTTTCCAAATGCTTATTGAAAATCTGAAACATACGCTTTCCAAAGGCGTCGCGCGGTTGGCCGGCGTGGTCGGAGCGGCGATGCTGCTGCTGGTGATGTCCGGCGCGGCTCATGCCGAGGTTCCCGGTGAATCTCAGTTCGTCTTCAACACCTTCTCGTTCCTGGTGCACGGTTTCCTGGTCATGTGGATGGCCGCGGGCTTCTCCATGCTCGAAGCCGGCCTGGTGCGGACCAAGAACACCGCCATGCAGTGCCTGAAGAACGTCGCCTTGTTCTCCATCGCCTCGATCATGTACTACCTGATCGGCTACAACCTGATGTATTCGGGTGTGGACGGCGGCTTCATGGGCTCCTTCTCCCTGTGGGGCCAGGACGACAGCGCGGCCGCCGCCGGCAAATTCGTCGGTGACGGCGCCGTGGGCTATTCCGCGGCCTCCGACTTCTTCTTCCAGCTGGTGTTCGTCGCGACCGCGGCCTCGATCGTTTCCGGGACCGTGGCCGAACGCGTCAAGTTGTGGGCCTTCCTGGCCTTCACGGTCGTCCTGACGGGCATCATCTACCCGATCCAGGGTTCCTGGCAGTGGGGCGGCGGCTGGCTGTCCGAAATGGGCTTCGCCGATTTCGCCGGCTCCACCCTGGTCCACTCCGTGGGCGGCTGGGCGGCCTTGACCGGCGCCATCATCATCGGGGCCCGCAAGGGCAAGTACGGCGCCGACGGCACCGTCAAGCCGATGCCGGGCGCCAATCTGCCGCTCGCCACGCTGGGCACGTTCATCCTGTGGCTCGGTTGGTTCGGGTTCAACGGCGGCTCCCAGCTCGCCATGGGCTCGGCGGCTGACGCCATCGCGATCTCCAACATCTACATCAACACCAACATCGCCGCTGCCGGCGGGGTTCTGGCCGCCATCGTCCTGACCCAGCTGATCTACAAGAAGGTCGATCTGACCATGGCGCTGAACGGCGCTCTGGCCGGTCTGGTGTCGATCACCGCCGGTCCGGACACGCCCTCCCTGGGTCTGTCGGCGATCATCGGTGCCGTTGGCGGCGTGTTGGTGGTGGTCTTCGTGCCGCTGCTCGACAAGCTGAAGATCGACGACGTGGTCGGCGCCATTCCGGTCCACCTCGTGGCCGGCATCTGGGGCACCATGGCGGTGCCGCTGTCCAACGCCGACGCGTCCTTCTACACGCAGGCCGTGGGTGTCGTTTCCATCGGCATCTTCGTGATCGTCACCTCCGCCATTCTCTGGTTCGTCCTGAAGATGGTCATGGGTGGGGTCCGGGTGTCGCCGGAAGAAGAGGAACAGGGTCTCGACATGGCCGAATGCGGTCTCGAGGCTTATCCCGAATTCCGCGGATCACAGACCATCTAATCTCTCCTCCACAACTCCCCTACGGGGCCGGAAGACTCACGTCTTCCGGCCCTCTTTTTTTGTCCATTTCCTCCTCAGCGGCCTTTGCCCGCACGGGGCCGGGATATAGACTCAACACCATGCTGAACCCACGATACGACATGCTGCCGGTCTATCCCTTCGACCGTCTGCGCAATCTTCTGGACCCCCACGCCCCGGCGGCAGGACTGGACCCGATTTCCCTGGCGGTCGGCGACCCGACCTTCGATCCGCCCCCCGCCATCGCCGAGACCATGGCCGACAGGGCCGGTCTATGGGGCCGCTATCCACAGACCGACGGCAATCCGGATTTCCGGGCCGCCGCCGCCGGGTTTCTGGAACGCCGCTACGGCCTGGACCCCGACGTGTTGGACCCGGAGCGCCATATCCTGCCCGTGGTCGGCACCCGCGAGGGCCTGGCCCTGGTCGCCAATCTGGTGGTGCCGCCGCAAAAGGCCGGCCAGACCCCCCTGGTGGTCATGCCCAATCCCTGTTTCCACACCTACATGGCCGCCGCCGTGTTTTCCGGCGCCGAGCGCCGTCACCTGCCGGCGACCGCCGAAACCGGCTTCATGCCCGACCTGACCCGGATGACCGAGGCCGATTGGGCGCGCACGGCGCTGTTCTATCTGTGCTCGCCGGGCAATCCGCAGGGCGGCGTGGCGTCCATGAGCCTGTTGATGGACGCCATCATCCTGGCCCGGCGCCATGATTTCGTGCTGGTCGTCGACGAATGTTACGCGGAAATCTATGACGCCTTTCCACCGGCCGGCGCGCTCGAAGCCTCGGCCGGCCTGGACGGCAAATTCACCAACGTGCTGGTGTTCCATTCGCTCTCCAAACGCTCAAGCGCACCCGGCATGCGGTCGGGCTTCGTCGCCGGGGACCCGGAGCTGATCAAGCGCTATCGCATGCTGCGCAACTATCTGGGGGCGCAGATGCCGCACCCCGCCCTTTATGCCTCGGCCCGGCTGTGGGCCGACGATTCGGATGCTTTTCGCTATCGCACGGCCTATCAGGGCCTGATCAACACGGCGGCGGAGATCATCGGCGACCGTTTCGGATTCCGCCGCCCGGCCGGCGGTTTCTTCCTTTGGCTGGATGTGGGAAATGGTGAAGACGCGGCTCTAAGGCTTTGGAAAGACGCGGCAATCCGTGTTTTGCCTGGGGCCTATATGAGCGAGACCATGGCCGACGGCAACAACCCCGGGCAGGCCTTTATTCGGGTCGCTCTGGTCCATCAGCAAAAAACCATAGAGACTGCCTTAAGACGTCTTGTTAAGGTCTTGTAAACCTTAATAACTTAGAAGCCGCTTATGGCAGCGTCACAACATACCTCCGGCTTGGTCAACCTGTTCCCGCAAGGGACCGGGGCGTTCGTGCGCCGCCGCCTGGCCGAGGTCACCGGCATGGTCCTGATCGCCGCCGGTGCGGCCGCGGGTGTCGCGCTGTTCACCTTTCATGCGGGCGATCCGTCCCTGAACACGGCCACGGGGGCCGCGGTCCAGAACCTGTTGGGCCGCCCCGGCGCCGTTACCGCCGACCTGGGATTGCAGGTTTTCGGCGTGGTTGCCGGGCTGCTGCCGCTGGTCGCGCTGGCTTGGGGCTGGACCCTGCTGCGTCAACGCGCGCTTTCGGGCCTGGCCCTGCGCCTGCTGTTTCTTCTGATCGCCCTGGTCACCCTGACCCTGGCCATGGCCCCCCTCGACCGGCCGGATACCTGGCCGCTCGCCACGGGGCTGGGCGGGATCGTCGGCGGCCTCGCCTTCGACGGCCTGGCCCGGCTGCTGGTCCAGGTGCCCGTCGCCCTGCCTGGCGAATGGCTGGGCAGCGCCGCCGCCGTTATCGGCACCCTGTCCTTCATCTGCGCCCTCGGGTTTTCCCGGCGCGATTGGCTGACCGGCCTGCGTGCCCTGGCCGGCGCCGTTATCGGCACCGCCCTGGGACTGCGCGCCGGCGTGCTTTGGACCACCGACACGTTCCGCCGGATGCGCAGCGCCGACCCCCTCGACCTGGACGGGCCGATCGCCGCCGACGTCCTGGACGACATTGATCCCATCGCGCCGGCCGAAATGCCCGCCCGGCGCGAGCGCGCCGCGGTCGACAGCACCACCAAGGACGGCAAGAAAAGCCTGATCGCCCGCGCCCGCGACCGCAAGGCCGCGAAATCGAAAAAGGCGCTGATCGAACCGCCCGCCGCCAAACCCAAGGAATCCAAGGCCGCCAACCGCCAGCGTTCCCTCGATCTCGGCGGCGACGGCACGTACCGGACACCGACCCTGGACCTTTTGGGCGGCCCCGACGTGATCCAGGGCCCGGCCCATGATCCGGACAAGCTGGCCCAGAACGCGCAGTATCTGGCCTCGGTCCTCGACGACTTCGGCGTCAAGGGCGAGATCGTCAAGGTCCGCCCGGGCCCCGTGGTCACCCTGTATGAACTGGAACCCGCCCCCGGAACGAAAACCTCGCGCGTGGTCGGCCTGTCAGACGACATCGCGCGCTCCATGTCGGCGATCAGCGTGCGCATCGCCGTGGTCCCGGGGCGCAGCGTGATCGGCATCGAATTGCCCAACGCCGACCGGGAATCGGTCTACCTGCGCGAACTGCTGGCCTCGCAGACTTTTGAGCGGACCAAGGCCAAACTGCCGCTGACGCTCGGCAAGGACATCGGCGGCGGGCCGATCATCGCCGATCTGGCGACCATGCCGCACCTGTTGATCGCGGGCACCACCGGGTCGGGCAAATCCGTCGGCATGAACGCCATGGTGTTGTCGCTGCTGTACCGCCTGTCGCCCGAGCAATGCCGCTTCATCATGATCGACCCCAAGATGCTGGAACTGTCGGTCTACGAAGGCATTCCGCACCTGTTGACGCCGGTCGTTACGGACCCGAAAAAAGCGGTCGTGGCCCTGAAATGGACCGTGCGCGAGATGGAAGAGCGCTACCGCGCCATGTCGCAGCTGGGCGTGCGCAACATCGAGGGCTATAACGCCCGCCTTCTGGAGGCCAAGAAAAAGGGCGAGGTGCTGTCGCGCCGGGTGCAGACCGGGTTCGACGCCGAAGGCCGGCCCGTGTTCGAGGATCAGGCGCTGGGCACCGACCCGCTGCCCTTCATCGTCGTCGTGGTCGACGAAATGGCCGACCTGATGCTGGTCGCCGGCAAGGACGTCGAGGCCTCGATCCAGCGCCTGGCGCAGATGGCGCGGGCCGCCGGCATCCATATCATGATGGCGACCCAGCGCCCGTCGGTCGACGTCATCACCGGCACCATCAAGGCCAACTTCCCGACCCGCATTTCCTTCCAGGTCACGTCGAAGATCGACAGCCGCACCATCCTGGGCGAACAGGGGGCGGAACAACTGTTGGGCCGCGGCGATATGCTCTACATGGCCGGCGGCGGGCGCATCACTCGCGTGCACGGACCCTTCGTGTCCGACGAAGAGGTCGAACAGGTCGTCGGCCATCTGAAATCCCAGGGCACGCCCGAGTATATCGAGGACGTCACCCGCGACGACGACAACAGCACCTTCGGCGACAGCGGCGGCGGCAACGATTCCGGCGATGCGCTGTACGATCAGGCGGTCGCCCTGGTGGCCCGCGAAGGCAAGGCATCGACCAGCTTCGTGCAGCGCCACCTGCAGATCGGCTACAACCGCGCGGCCCGTCTGATCGAACGCATGGAGGAACAGGGCGTCGTCAGCCCCGCCGACCGCGTCGGCCGCCGCGAGGTTCTGGTCGGGAATCATTAAACCGTCGTCATGGCGCTTTACCCGGCCCGTCCCCCAGCCTACATAACCCCCATGATCATCCGTTTCACCCATGCCGTTGTGGCGGCGGCGCTCGCTCTGGTTCTGTGTCTTGGCCCCGATACCGCCGGGGCGGTCGAGGGCGATCCCCGCGAAATCACCCTGAGCGCCAAACAGCAAAGCCTGGTGCGCCGGGTCGAGAGCTATCTCAACGGCATCACCACCCTGCAATCGACGTTCTTTCAACAGGCGTCGACCAACGAGTTCGCGGAAGGCCAGATCTTCCTGTCGCGGCCGGGCAAGATGCGTATCGAGTACAAGGCGCCCAACCCGATCCTCATCGTCGCCACCGGCAAGTTCCTCAGTTACATCGACAAGGAACTGAAAAACATCACCCATATCCCCGTCGAGGACACCCCGGCAGCCTTCCTGTTGAACGGAAACATCCGCTTCGATCCCAAACGCGTCGCCTTTTACGAGGCCGCGGAAGAGGACGGCGCGGTGTTCCTGACCGTGGGCGAGCGCGCCGACCCCTTCGCCGGGCGTCTGACCTTGATCTTCCGCACCAATCCGATGTCTTTGCGCAAATGGTCCGTGGTCGATGCCCAGGGCACGATCACCGACATCGTGTTGACCGATCCCTTCTACGGCGGCCAGATCGACCCCAAGCTGTTCACCCTGCCCGAGTTCGAACAGATCCGCAGCGGCGATTAGCACGGGCCCGCGCCAGATATGCACAAAATGCATATCAGATGGCAAAAAAATGCCCCTGGTACACAGCGCCATTCCGTCCCATATGGAGTCATACAGCGCGGCCAATGATGCCGCGCCGTCGGGCGGCGCGCCCCCCTCGCCAGCCCGACAGCTCCCTAAGATGGAGTTGAAGCGCCCGGCCCCTCCCCCGCCGGGCGCTTCTC
>DCRZ01000006.1:0-4800 GCA_002325375.1 Rhodospirillaceae bacterium UBA1479 | reverse complement strand
GCCGGGCGCTTCTCTTTTGCGCATTAAAGCCCGCGCCGCTTGCCCCTCCGTCTGATCCCCGCTACCAGGGTTCATGCCTTTCACCGTCGCCACCTGGAACGTCAATTCCGTGCGCAAGCGCCTGGACCAGGTCGCGCGCCTAGCCGCCGACACGGCGATTGACGTGCTCTGCCTGCAGGAAACCAAGGTGGTCAACGATCTGTTTCCCGTGGACGCCATCACCGAGATGGGTTTTCCCCATCAGGCCATCGCCGGCATGAAGGGCTATAACGGCGTCGCCATCCTGTCGCGCCGTCCCTTGAGCGACGTGCGCATCGAACCCTGGCTGGGCCGCGACGATTGCCGCCATATCCACGCCAAGGTCGAGACCGGCGTCGGGCCGGTCGAGGTCCACAGCCTTTATGTCCCCGCCGGCGGCGACGATCCGGACCCGGAAGCCAATCCCAAATTCGCCCATAAGCTGGCGTTCCTCGACGCGCTCGCCCCCTTTCTCGCGGAGCGCGCGGCAGCCAGCATGCCCGTGGTGCTGACCGGCGATTTCAACGTCGCCCCCTTGGAAACGGACGTGTGGTCCCATGATCGGCTGAAACGGGTGATCACCCACACCCCCATCGAACGGGACAAATTGAAAGACCTGCTTGCGAACGGCGCGAACGGGGCCGGCGGCTGGACCGACGCCCTGCGCCGGTTCGTTCCGGCGGACGAGAAGGTCTTCACCTGGTGGAGCTACCGGGCCGCTGATTGGCGCGCCGCCAACAAGGGCCGCCGGCTCGACCATATCTGGGTCAACGCGGCCCTTGCCCCGGCGCTCAGCTTCGCCGCCGTGCACGACACGGCCCGCGATTGGCCGGAACCATCGGACCATGCCCCCGTGCGCGTGGTGTTCGAGGTCCCCTGAAGGCCACGGTTCGGCACAACCCTCACGAGACTATGGACAGGAGACCCTGTCGTGCCTTTAATAATTCACGGATAAAAACCAACCCGCCACCGGGGGGCAGCGGGGACTAGCCATTGGATCGGGCAGCGTCGCCAGGGATTCGACGGCCCAATATCTGGAGACGACGCTGCTGACCCCCGTCCGCATAACAATCATCTACATCCTGTTCGGGTCCTTGTGGATCCTGTTTTCGGACGCCACCCTGCACGCCCTGGTCAACGACCCGGAAGTGGAAAACCGGCTGCAGACAGTGAAGGGCTGGTTCTATGTGCTGATGACGGGGGCGCTGGTGTTCTGGCTGACCCGCGTCCTGTCCGCATCGCTTGAGACGGAAAACCGGGAACGACAGCGGGCCGAGGCCGAGTTGCGGGAAGCCCTGGAGGGGGCGGAGCAGGCAAGCCGGGCGAAAACCGAGTTCCTGGCGACCATGAGCCACGAGTTCCGCACACCGCTGAACGCCATCCTCGGGTTTTCCGATATCCTGCGGGCCCAGTATATGGGGCCCCTCGGGTCGCCCAAGTACACGGAATACGTCAACGACATCTATCAAAGCGGCGCCATCATGTTGGCCCTGGTCAACGACATCCTGGACATCGCCGAGATCGAGGCCGGTAAACGGCCGATCCACCGCATCGAGATCGCCCTGAAACCGTTGGCCGACATTTGCCTGAAATCCTTCCAGCCGCAGGCGGAAGAGAAAGCCATCACGCTCACTCTCGACATTGCCGACGACGCCTTGCGTCTTTATGCCGATCAAATCTGCGCCATTCAGATCATGTCCAACCTTGTGGCCAACGCCATCAAGTACACGGCCAAGGGCGGGGCGGTTACTCTTTCCGCGGCACCGGCACCTGACGGCGGCACGACCCTCACCGTGCGCGACAACGGCATCGGCATTCCCCCGGACAAACTGCCGACAATCGCCGAGCCCTTTTCCCAAGTAGTCGCCAATCCCCATCACGCGCGCGACGGCAAGGGCCTGGGCCTGGGCATCGTCAAGTCCTTGGTCGATGCTCATGGCGGTGAGCTCGACATCGACAGCGCCGTCGATATCGGCACAACAGTGACGGTGCACTTCCCTCCGCCCTTGGAATCACTGAAAAACTAGCCCTTGGTCGACTTCCCGATCTCTGGGATGATCCCGGTGGTGGGGGCCTGTTGACCGGTGAAGGTAGAAACATGGCCCAGGACTTTACAAGCCGCGAAGTGTCGATCAGCGATGTGCTGGAAACCGGCTGCGGCCTGATTTACCGCTACTGGGATGACCGGCGCGGCAGCCGCTTCGCCCCGACCTGGGGTGAATTCCGCCTCATCGACCTGGCCGGCCATATCATTCCCTACATACGCGTCGCCGACGTCATCGACGGCGGCCGCGACTTCAAATACCGGTTCTGGGGAACGGGCCTGGGCGCCGTGCGCGCCCTCGACCGCACGGGCGTGCACTTGTCCGAGGTCGACAGCCCCCGCACGAAGACGGCGCTTGCCGAATTCCGGCGCATCGTTTCGGAAAAGGCCTGCCTTGCCTTCGTTTATCAGGCCCAAGGCGGCCTAAACCGGCGCATCCTGCACGCGCCCAGCATCCGCCTGCCCCTGTCGTCCGACGGCCGGGCCGTGGATAAGATCGTCTGCTACACGGATTTCGATATCGACGCCCAGGCGTGGCGCCGCTTCTTCGAGAAAAGCGCCGAGAGCGCCCGCGACCGATAAATTGCTATTTTGTTGCGATCACGGAACAAGCCGGTAGCCGCCGGGTTCGGTGACCAGCAGGCGGGCGTTCGACGGATCGCTTTCGATCTTCTGACGCAGGCGATAAACGTGGGTTTCCAGGGTGTGGGTCGTGACCCCGGCGTTATAGCCCCAGACCTCGCCCAGCAGAATATCACGGCCCACGACCTTGTCCCCGGCGCGATACAGATACTTGAGGATCGCCGTTTCCTTGTCGGTCAGGCGCACTTTCTTATCCGTGGCCGTCTCCACCAGCATTTTGTTGGCGGGCTGGAACGAATACTGCCCGATCGCGAACACCGCGTCGTCCGACCGTTCGTGCTGGCGGATATGGGCGCGCAAACGGGCCAGCAGAACGCCCAACCGGAACGGCTTGGTAACGTAATCGTTGGCGCCGGCATCCAGGCCCAGAATGGTATCGGCGTCCGTGTCGGCGCCGGTCAACATGATGATCGGCGAGGTTACGCCGTTGCGCCGCATCAGGCGGCAGACCTCACGGCCATCCATGTCGGGCAGCCCAACGTCCAGAATGATGACGTCAAAGCGGTCTTCCTTGGCCGTTTTCAACGCCTCGGCCCCGCTGGTGCAGGTCACGCTTTTGAATTCCTCGTGAAGCTGCAGCTGTTCGCACAGCGTTTCCAGGAATTCACCGTCGTCATCGACGATCAGGATTTGCTTGCCGTTGGTCATGACGGTAATCGATCCCCCCTTTGAATTCGGGAATTTCCGGCGATTTTCCTTGCCCGCGCCATCCGGTCAATGACAAGGAACGGAAAATTCACCATATTGGGTCCACAATATTGTGCGCCTGAGTGCCCGGCAACCGCGGCGTAATTATGGCACGAACTCATGTAACGACGGCCGCTTAAGACATGACCGAGCGAAATTCACCCCCCGCGCCTTCGCGCACCCTGGACCTGGACCGCCGCGACGCGCCGGCGACGCGGGAGCCGCGCGCCCAGAAAGCGGTCGACCGGGCGGCCGGCGAACTGCGCCGCGGCCGCCCGGTGGTCACCGGCGACGGCGACGGACGCCGGCTGGTGCTGCTGGGCGCGGAACATGTGGATGCCCGCCGCCTCGCCGACATGAAGGCCCTGACCGGGGCCGAGCCTGAACTGGCGGTCACCGCCCGGCGCGCCGCCGTGCTGGGCCTGCCGGCGCCGCCAAGCAATGTCGTCGTGCTGTCCCGCACGGGCGGCCTGGACCCGGACCTGGTGACGCGGCTGGCCGACCCCTTGTTCGACGGCGGCACGGGCGGCCCCCTGCCCGATCTCGCCCCCCGCGCGGCGGAACGTTTCGATGCCTGGTCGGCGGCGGTCACCCTGACCAAGATCGCGCGCCTGCTGCCGGCCGCCCTGACCGGGGTCATTCATTTCGACGGCGACCTGGAAAACTGGGCCAAGCGCCACGACCTGATGTTCGTCGACGCCGGCGACGTGTTCCGCCAGCGCCTGGACGAGGCCCGCACCCTGACCGAGGTCGGGGCCGCGCGCATCCCGCTGGCCGTTGCCCAGGAACCGGGCGTCGAGGCCAAGGTCCATGCCTTCCGCCCCGCCGACGGGGCGCTGGAGCATCTGGCCATCGTCATCGGCGATCCCAAGCCGGGCGCCCCCGTGCTGACCCGGGTGCATTCCGAATGCTTCACCGGCGACCTGCTGGGCAGCCTGCGCTGCGATTGCGGCGACCAGCTGAAGGGCGCCATCGCCGAGATCGCCGCCGCCGGCAGCGGGATTCTGTTGTATCTGGCGCAGGAAGGCCGCGGTATCGGTCTGGTCAACAAACTGCGCGCTTATGAGCTGCAGGACCGCGGCTTCGACACCATCGACGCCAACGAACAGCTCGGCTTCGACGCGGACGAGCGGGTTTATCTTCCGGCGGCGCAGATGCTGCGCCTGCTGGGTTTCGGCGCGGTGCGGCTGTTGACCAACAACCCGGAAAAGGTCGCGGCCCTGGAACGCGGCGGCATCACCGTCGCCGAGCGTGTCCCCCACGCCTTTCCGTCCAACGAACACAACGAAAGCTACCTGCGCACCAAGGCCAGCCGCGCCGGGCATCTTTTTTAAACGCCCCGCTGCGCCAGGCGCATGCGCCTGTGCTCGCATGGGAACGGCTCAGGGCGTTTGTTTTCATGTCCCCGC
>DCRZ01000002.1:1035288-1035458 GCA_002325375.1 Rhodospirillaceae bacterium UBA1479 | reverse complement strand
TGTTCGACCGCCGCCGCCACCGACGATGAAATCTCGTTGATGTCCGAGATCGTCTTGGTGATGCCGGCGATGGCTTCGACACTGCTCTGCGTCGCCGACTGAATGTCGCCGATCTGCTTGCCGATTTCCTCCGTCGCCTTGGCGGTCTGGTTGGCCAGGTTCTTGACCTC
>DCRZ01000002.1:611197-1035088 GCA_002325375.1 Rhodospirillaceae bacterium UBA1479 | reverse complement strand
CTGGGTATGGGCCGACTGCGACAAATCCGCCGCCGAGCGGGCCGAGTTCTCGACCGTCGATACCCGCTCCTTGACCAGATCAACGGCCTTGGCGACTTCTTCCTCCAACGCGGCATTGAGCGCCAAAACCTGACTGCGCAACCGGCGACGGTTGCGGCGGTCCTCGATCTCCCGCTCCGACGCCATGCGGTTCACTTCCTGGGCGTTCTCCTTGAACACCTGGACCGTGCCGGCCATGGAGGCGATCTCGTCCGAGCCGTGGGTATCAACCGCGACGGTCAGGTCACCATCGGCAAGCGCCACCATATTGCCCGATAGGGTCACGAGGCGGGCCACCAGCCGGCGCACGTACATCAGGTAGACGCCCGCGGCGATCAGCAACGAAAACCCGGCAAGGAACATGAGAACCTTCTTGTTCGCCGCAGCGGAGGCTTCCGCAGCCGCCGCCTCTTTTGCCATCTGCGTTTCCGCCACATCGACCACGCCTGCGATGTCGTCGCTGAATTTTGCCGAAAGCTCGCGGCTTTTGGCCATCAGGGCTTCGATGTCATCCTGCGTCTTCAGTTCGGCGATGCGGTTGTCGAAGACATTGCCTTCGTCGATACCAAAGGCAAGCAACTTGCCGCCTTGATCGGCCAGATTTTGCGCCGCATCGGACTCACCAGTCAGCGACATCGCGTCCAGGAATTGTGACTTTGATGTGAGGAAGCGTTCCCGCAGCGGCTGCAGGTTTTCGCTTTGGGTTTCCGTTGCCGCATTGCCCAGAAGACCGACGATCTGGTTGGCTTCCGCTTTCACGTTCATGGCCGCCGCCAGGGGTTCCACCCCGGACTCGACGAATTCCAGCAACGCGCCCGGTTGGGTTACATCAACAGCCTCAACGCCGAGGGAAAGATTGAAGGTCACGTCGTCAATAATTCCGGCCGCACCGACGGCGAATTCTTTGTGCAGGGCCCGTAATTTCTCCATTGACTCGGCGCGGGCACCGGCCAGCCTATTGCGTTCGGTGACCTTTGCCTCGATCTCACCGAGCAGCGCCTTCAACTCGTCGGCACCGGACTGCAGATTGGTCATGACCTCGGCGCCGATCTTGGCACTGGCGACGATCCCGGCGAATTGCTCGAAGATCGATTGTACGCGCGCAGCGATATTTTCGCGTTCAACGGTCGTCTTCGCGGCAACCAGGGCCGGCGCGATGGAGGTGATGCGCGCAACCGTTTCCGACAGGCGAAGCGCATCCGCCACGGCCGGCGATTTCACATGAGAGATTTCGCTCAAGGTGTTCGATGACGAGGTCATCGACACCCACCCGATGACGATGGCGACAACCGTCGTCGCGAAAATCGCCAGAACGGACAACAGCAGCCGTCCCCCGATGCCCATTCCGCTACGACTCTTTCTCCCCGGCAGTGGTGCGGCTTGTTCTTCGGGAGGTGTTTCCTGTCCCAGGTTATCCGGCGTCGTGTCATCATCGACGGCCGCGTGATCTTCAGCTTCCGTCGTCACCTCATCAGGCGCAGCTTCCGCTCCCTCCTCGTCCACGGAAGGGGCCTCCACCGCATCCTCGGCGACGGACTTTTCTTGGTCATTCATCGTCCCAAACCCTTTTCTTGGTTATTTGATCCTCCGTCCCACATTGTTTCCTGCAGGTACGGGTAGTCCTCCCCCTCAAGGGCCATGCATCCTATGCGAAAATTCTAATCTCGTCAGTTTCGAAACAGACGAACTCCTCATCCGGCTGAATGCCATCAGGAACACCTCACCTCTGCCCTGATTACCATCGCAGATATGACAAGACCCTGTGTATCCATGAAATGAGTGCCGCTCCCAATTCCCCAGCATGGCTGAAGGGTACCCCTGAATCTTCAAGGGATCATAGCTATACAAAAGTACTAGTTAAAAAATATCCAGTAATTTTTATGACACAATTAATAATTCAAATATATAAATAATAAATATGGTTAATTTTATTATACAATAATTATAATTATCAAATTTATTGAGAAATATAATCCATGTATTTATTTTAAATAATATTATTCTAATAATTAATGTGCAAGAAATTGAAAAATTAGCCTCGAATACCGCATTCAGTTCGTTTTTTCATTTCGACAAAACTGCAGCCAATTGTCGATTTCCCGACACCGCATCGACGTATCCGTTACCGTTTCACCAAAATCCAGGTCCGCCGCCTGCGCTTCGCCATCGACATCCAAGCGCAACATGGCCTCTGTCTCCCGGTCCATGGCCGCCTGATCGGGATAGATGCCCTGCGTCACCATGTCGCCCCCGTAACGCCGGATCAGCCGCGCCATGTGGGAAAACGAGAATTCAGGGTGGTACTGCACACCCCAGAATACACCCTTTCTGAAAGTGAACGCCGCCGCCTGGATCGGGCTGTGCCCGTTGGCCGCCAGCACGGCGGCGCCGGACGGCAGGCGGGTGACCTCATCATAATGAATGGCGAGGGAGTCGAACGTACCCGGTTTTCCGGTGAACATGGGAAACGCCGCCCCCGCGTCGCTGAGCGTGATGGCGCGGCAGATACCGACCTCGCGGCCGTTGGGGCTCGGCGCCACATCGCCCCCGGCGGCAACCACCGCGACCTGCAGCCCCCAGCAGCTTCCCAGCATCGGCACGCCGGCCCCGAACAGGGCCTGCACCAGATCGACCTGGCGCTGAACCTCGGGGGCATTTCCCTGGGCGCGCACGAACAGGCCCGAGCCCCCCAGGATCGCACCGTCGAAATCCCTTAAGGCCATCCCCGCCGGCAGGACGACCGCGCCATCGGCGGGATGGACGACATGGATGCCCGCGTCGGGGATCGAGCGCCGGACAACATCCGCATACTGATCGGCATTGCTGCCCGCCCCCGCGGCCGCCATGGCCGCGTTACCAGCCGCCGTGTTGCCTTCGATGATGAGAAGACGCAGCGTCGGCGTGGTCACGTCAAATCCCCCATGTCCTGTTCCTCATTTGCCAGTCGTCATCTCACGGGCCCTGCGTTCAGCCAGATTGATCTGGGTCCGGTTCAGCTTGACCATCAGTTGCTCACGCTGCCCCCGGGGGTCGAATTGCGGGTTATGGGCCTGGATGCGCGCCGCATGGGGGGTGGCCAGGGTCAGCCACTTGTAGGCCTCGACCAGATCGCGTTTCACGCCCCAGCCTTCCTGGTACATGACGCCCATGAGGTATTGTGCGATCGGATGGCCGCGCATCGCAGCAGCGCGGTATAGGTCGATCGCCCGGCCGTAGTCGTTGGCCACGCCAAGACCTCGGAAATAGAGTTCCCCCAATGCGAACTGGGCATCGGCGTCGCCGCCTGCCGTCGCCGCCACACGGTACCATTCCGCCGCCTGGGTATAGTCGACGGGCACGCCGCGCCCTTTGGCGTAAGCCCAACCGAGGGCGTATTGCGCCCTGACGGCCCCCTTGCCGGCGGCTGCGCGGAACAGGGTGACGGCGCGGTCCGGGTCGGGCAGCCGGGAATTTTTGCGGATCAGTATCCATCCCAAGTCGATCTGGGCGTTCAGATCGCCCTTCTGCGCGGATTGCTCAAGCTGCGCCACGCGCTGCTTCAACGCGGTCAACGCGGGGTCGTCGTCCTGGGCGGGCGCGCCGAAAAAGAACCAGGCGGCCCAACCGGAACCCAGGAGCGTGGACAGCAACAATATATAGGCAAGGAATCGCATGGAGCGGCCATTGAACGACGGCAGGCCCTTAAGGACAAGCGTCCGTTACGGCGATCAGCGGGGTTTTTCGCCGCCCTGGCGGACCTGCTCCTGCTTGCCGTCGTACACCGGTCTGTCATAGCAGGTGATCTCACCCAGCGTGCGGTAGCAGAACACGTTCATCTGCGGGACCTTCTCGTCTTCCTCGCAGTAGGTCAGGCCCAGGTCCTTGCGGAGGGTCGAACAGTTCTTGCCGCTCGACAACGAGATGACATGATCAACGACCGTCTTGTCCGTCGCCATGACGGATACGCCTTCGGCCCCGACAATGCCGACGCAGCCGGCCGTCAGCAAACAGACGGTGAAAATCGCAAGAAGTCGTTTCATTCCCTTGGGTCGCCCTTCGATACGGGATACGGCGCATTAGACCGCCACCACCGTGCATTGTCGCCCATCATTGTTAAGGAGCCGTAAATCCCTTCATAACCGTCCCCCGCCACCGCCAGTTGCTATCGCGGGAAAAGGCCACTATTTTCCCCGCCAATTCCAACCGTTACCGACGGGAGCCAAAAGTGGCCGATCATACCGAAAACAGCCTGATCCGCGAAATCGACGAGGAACTGCGCCAGGAACAGTTCCACAAGGTCTGGAGCCGCTACGGCAAGATCATTCTCGTCGCGGCGGGGCTGTGCGTTGCGGCCGCCGCCGGATACCAGTTCTGGGTCAAATACGACCTGGAAACCCGCCAGACCCTGGGTGACCGGTTTGCCGCCGCCCAGAAACTGGCCGAAACCGGCAGCACGGACGCCGCCGCCGACGCGTTCAAAAGCCTGTCCGGCGAAAGCGGCGGTTACGGCCTGCTTGCCCGCATTCAGGAAGCGGGGCTGCGCGCCAAGAACGGTGATACGGCCGGGGCCATCGCCGCCTATAACGCCATCGCGGCGGACACGGGGGCCGGAAAACTGTATCAGGACCTGGCTGTGATCCTGGCGGCGGGGCTGGAAGTGAATGACCCCAGCGTCGACCCCAAAAAGGTTCAGGACCGCCTGACGCCGCTTATGGAGGCGGGCAATCCGTGGCGGTTCAGCGCCCAGGAACTGGCGGCGGCGCTGGCGCTTCGCGCCGGGGACAAGGCCAAGGCAGTGGACATCTACAGCACCCTGTCGAAGGATGCGGAAACGCCGGCCCGCATGCGCCAACGCGCAACGGAATTGTTAACGATATTGCGTTAAAAGGGCCCCTGAATTAATCAGGATGGGTCACGGGGAACAGGGGAACAATCGGTATGGCTGCGCCGAATAGCGGAAATCGACGGGAACCGGGCCTGCGGGCCTGTTCGCGCGGCACGGCCCGAGGCATGGCATTGTCCATCGCCCTTGCCCTGGCGGCGCCCCTAAGCGTCGGCGGCTGCACTTATTTGACCGACCTGTTTTCCAAGGAAGAGGTCCCCCTGCCGGGCACGCGCATCGCGATCCTCACCAATCAGCGGACCTTGGCGGCCGATGCCGAATTGAAGGATCATCAGATTCTGCTGCCGGCCCCCTCGCCCAATCCGGAATGGCCGCAGCCGGGCGGCTACCCGAACCATGCCATGCACCACATCCTGGTGCCGGAAAACATCACCAAGGCCTGGAGTACCGGCGTCGGCAAAGGCGTCGATGACGAACTCCGCATTCTCGGCTCACCCGTCGCCGCGGGCGGGCGCATCTTCACCATGGATTCCGAGTCCGAGGTCTATGCCGTCGACATGAAGTCCGGTGACATCATCTGGGACGTCGAACTGGCGCCCAAGGCCGAGGCCGATGACGGCCTGCTATCCGGCGGCGTCACCACCGAGGGCGGTCGCGTCTATGCCGCGACCGGGTTCGGCCATGTCATCGCCCTGGATGCCGCGACGGGCAAGGAAATCTGGCGCACGGTGCTGAGCGGCCCCATGCACGCCGCCCCCACGGTGCGCGGCGGGCGGGTCTTCGTCATTACCTTGGATAACCGCACCTTCGCCTTGGACGCCAACACGGGCCAGCAGCTTTGGGATCATTCGGGCATTACCGAGTCCGCTTCCCTTCTCGGCAGCGGCAGCCCGGCCGTCGATCAGGGTGTGGTCGTCGTCCCCTATTCGTCCGGCGAACTGGTGGCGCTCAGGGCCGAGAACGGCCGCCTGCTGTGGTCGGATTCCCTGGCATCCCTGAAGCGTTCGGACATCGTCTCCGCCCTGTCGCATATCCGCGGCCGCCCGATCATCGACCGCGGCCGGGTCATCGCGATCAGCCATTCCGGAATCATGGCGGCCTATGACCTGCGCACGGGCCGGCGCATCTGGGAACGGGATATCGGCGGCATCGAAAGCCCCTGGATCGCCGGTGACTATATTTTCGTGTTGACCAACGACGCGGAAGTCGCCGCCGTCAGCCGCGATACCGGCGGCGTCTATTGGGTTCGCCCCCTGCCCCGCTTCGAGAACCCGGAAAAGCAACGTGATCCCGTCGTCTGGACTGGCCCCATTCTGGCCTCCGACCGCCTGATCGTGGCCGGATCGCATGGTGTGGCCTGGGCTTTGTCACCCTATTCGGGTAAGTTCATCGGCGAGGTCGAAATGCCCGACGGCATTTCCGTGCCGCCCATTGTCGCCGACGGCCGGGTCATTTTCCTGTCCGACGACGCGGAATTGATCGTTTATCAGTAACCCAGTACCCGTAACCCAGTTCAGGTAATCAGGATCGGACACGCGTCCGGCCAATGTCATGCCCTTTACCATCGCCATCATCGGCCGTCCCAACGTCGGCAAATCGACCCTGTTCAATCGTCTGGTTGGGCGCAAGCTGGCCATCGTCGACGATACGCCGGGGGTGACCCGCGACCGCCGCGAGGGCGAGGGCAAGCTCGCCGAGCTGAAATTCCGGCTGATCGACACCGCCGGGCTTGAGGACGTCACCGACGACAGCCTGGAAGCCCGCATGCGGCGCCAGACCGAACATGCCCTCGACGAAGCCGACGTGGCGCTGATGGTGATCGATGCGCGGGCCGGGGTGACACCGATGGATCAGCATTTCGTGTCCTGGCTGCGGGCCCGCGGCACGCCGTCGATCCTGGTCGCCAACAAGTGCGAGGGCCGGGCCGGCGAGTCCGGCCTGTTCGACGCCTATTCCCTGGGCCTGGACGAGCCCGTCGCCTTTTCGGCGGAACACGGGCTCGGTCTGTCGGACCTGTACGACCGGCTTATCCCCTTTGCCGAGGCCGCCGCCGCCGAAGGCACGCAAGCCTATGACGACGAAGATGAATTCGCCGACCTTGAGGAATTCAACGACGAAGGCGACGGCGACGACATGGCCGAGCCCAAGGCCCTGCAGCTTGCCATCGTCGGCCGGCCCAACGTCGGCAAGTCGACCATGATCAACCGCCTGCTCGGCGAAGACCGCATGTTGACCGGGCCCGAGGCCGGGATCACCCGCGACTCGATTTCCATTTCCTGGCAGCACGGCGGGCGCGATTACCGGCTGATCGACACCGCCGGATTGCGCCGCAAGGCACGGATCACCGACAAGCTGGAATCCCTCAGCACCCGCGACACGCTCCGCGCCGTGCGCTTCGCCCATGTCGTGGTGCTGGTGCTGGACGCCGACGCCGTCCTGGAAAAGCAGGACCTGACCATCGCCCGCCAAGTCATCGAGGAAGGCCGCGCACTGATCATCGCGGTCAACAAGTGGGACGCCGCCAAGGACCGGGGAGAGACGATCCAACGCCTCGGCGACCGCCTGCAGACCAGCCTGCCGCAGGTCCGGGGCATTCCCGTCATTACTTGCTCAGCCCTGACCGGCCAGGGGCTGGACAAGCTTCTGCCCACGGTCACCGAAACCTACGACCTGTGGAACACGCGGGTCGGCACGGGCGACCTGAACCGCTGGCTGACCGACATGCAGGAAGCCCATCCCGCGCCCATGGGCAAGGGCGGCAAGCGCATCCGCCTGCGTTACGCGACCCAGGCCAAGGCCCGCCCGCCTACGTTCATCGTGTTCTGTACGCGGGCGACCGAACTGCCGGACAGTTACACCCGCTTTCTGGTCAACGGGCTGCGCGACCATTTCGGGCTGGACGGCGTGCCGATCCGCCTGATCTACCGCAAAAGCGAGAACCCCTACGCGGACCGGAAATAGGCCCCGCCGCCGGACGGCGGTTTAGTGGTCGTCGCCGTGATGGCCGGTGATCGGACCATCCTTGAACAGGGTTTCGCGGAGTTCCTTGTCAAACTGCGGCATGCTGCGGCGCAGCCATTCCAGAACCATGGCGGCGTGCTCGATTTCCTCGTCCCGGTTATGGGCCAGGATCGCCTTCAGTTCCGGATCCGAGGTGGCGTCGACGCGCTGCTGGTACCAGTCAACGGCCTCCAGTTCCTCCATCAGGGAAACAATGGCGCGATGACGATCCATGGTCTCTTCGGACAGCTTTTCCAGGGGTTCGTGGAAACCTTCACTCGACATGGGAACTCCTTAATACAAATCGTGTGTGGACATTAAAGATAATGGATACACCATCGGGATCAACGCTCAAAGTTAGAATGATTCTAAAATAATGCTCTAATCAGCCCCCACCCCGCTGAAATGCTCGGTCGAACGCCATCAGCGCCGCGGCCTGATCCTCCTTGGTATAGCCATGGAACCCAAGCGTCACATCCATGACTTCTATCTCGATCAGCGCGATGCGGCGCATGCGTTCGGGCCCCAGGGCGATCTCCAGAAATTTGCCGTCCTGCTCCAGCACAATGCCATCCGCCGTCTCGACGAAAGCATCGGTGCCCAGCGCCTTGGCGATGCCGCGAAAGAACCCGGCCCGCGTCAGGGCCATTTCCTTTGTGATGACGACCGGCGCGGTCAAGGTTCCTAGCCCCCGGCCACCGGCGGCCACATGGCCAACGCGTCGCCGTCGCGGAAGGTCGCGGCCTCCCGCGCCGAGGGCTCGACATAGACGCCGTTCAGCAGCACCAGGTGGCACATCTTTTCCGGCAGGCCGAGCTGGGCGATGACCGTGGCCGGGGTCGCGTCGGCGGCAACCTCCAGGTCAGCCTCATTGCCCTTGGTCCCCGCCGGCAGATGTTCGGCGAGGGAAGCATAGAGCTTGACCCGGATCTTCATGGGGCGCCCCCGCCGTCAGGCATAGGCATGGGCGACATAAGCTTCCATGATGCGGTGCGGATCATCCATCAGCCGCGCCTTCCAAATGCCCAGGGGCGTGCGGTTCTGGATCAGGCCGCGCAGCACGCCCATGTGGTCCGTGCGCCCCAGGGACAGGGCACCGACCAGCACGTCGTCCTTGAAGTTGAGGCGCAGGTATTTGAAGCGGTCGCGGTCCAGGGCTTCGGCACTTTCCGTGCCGTCGCCTCCTTCCCAGTCGCCGAACGAGGTCGAGATCAGCCCCGCCGTGTCCAGCACGTTCATCTGCAACGAGCCCCGATAGGGCGTGACCTTACCGGCCATGTTGAGGGCGGCGAAACGGCCGTGTTCGGTCGAGGTCGGCTGAATGGCATGGACATTGAAGCCGCCGCCGAAATCCGGGCCCTGGGCACAGTCGCCGGCGGCGTAGATGTTGTCGGCGGAGGTGCGCAGGAATTCGTCCACCAGAATGCCCTGTTCGGCCTTCATGCCGGTGCCGTCGATGAAGCCGATGTTGGATTTCACCCCGGCGGCGACGACCACCAAGTCGGCGGAGGCCGTTTCCCCATTGTCCATGGCGACGGCCAGACGGCCGTCCTGTTCGCCGACCTCCGTCACCTTGGTCGAGGTATGCACGGTGATGCCCTTGGCCTGGCACCAGTCCTTGATCAAGGTGCCCGCCGTCTCGTTCATCATGCGCGGCACCATGCGGTCCAACGCCTCGACCACGGTCAGCTTTACGCCGCGTTCGACCAGGGCTTCCAGGATGATGCAGCCGATGAACCCGGCCCCCATGAGAACAACCTCGGAGCCTTTCTTAGCCAGCTTTTCGATCTCGCGGCAGTCGTCGAGGGTCCAACAGTGGTGAACCCCGGGCCGGTCGAGCCCCGGCACCGGCGGCTTGATCGGGCTTGCCCCCGTGGCGATCAGAAGGGTGTCGTAGGCCTGCTCGCCGCCGCCTTCCAAGGCGACCTTCCTGCCCGTCACGTCGATGCCCGCCGCCCGGCCCTGGCGATAGGTGATGCCGAGCGCGTCGTAATGCCCGGCCGTCTTGCGCAGGTGCGTGCCGCCGTGGTCGATGATGCCGGTCAGGACATAGGGAATGGCCATGCGGGAATAGGGCGGATCGGCTTCCCCGCCCAGCAGCACGATGTCGGACCCCGGGTCCGTCTTGGCGAGCGTTTCCGCCGCGACGACCCCTGCCGGACCGGCGCCGATGATGACGTAGGTCATGCCCCTACAGCCCCAGCCTGCTGACCGTCTCGTTGGTCGGCACGCCGTCCTTGGACCAGCCGCGCAGCTGATAATATTCCGGCAGCATCTTGTCCAAACCGCTGGTCAACCCCTTGGCCGGGCCGGTCTTGGCCGCATCCTTCATCAGGCGCGGGGGCAGGTTGTCGTCCTTGCCGGTGAAACCGGCCGCCAGGTTGAACTGGCGTTCCAGGTTCCAGATCCGTTCCCCCGTTGCCAACAGGGCCTCGACGCTCCAATCACCCTCGCAGGCGGCGTCGATCTGGGGGGCGATGTCCTCCAAGGTCCAGGCAAAGGTCGTGAACACGCAGATGCCGGCGCTGTCGACCGCCGCCGTCGCGTCCTGGAACGCCTTGACCAGGCCCGCCTTGCCGTCGGTGACCAGCGGGTCGGTCTTTTCCGGAATGCCCAGGATTTCCGACGCCACGGTATAGCTGCGCAGATGGCAGGCCCCCCGGTTGGACGTGGCATAGGTCAGCCCCATGCCCTGGATACCCCGGCCGTCATAGGCCGGGAATTCCTGGCCCTTCACGGACATGGACAGTTCCGGCTTGCCGTACTTTTCGCACAGCAGCTTGGAACCCAGGCCGATCTCGGCCCCGAAGCCCTCGCCCCGGCCGCACAGTTCGGCCAGATCGGTCAGCGCCCTGGCCGATCCGAATTTGACCTCGATCCCGCCGGTGTCCTTGGTGGTGATGATGCCGTCCTCGAACATCTCCATGGCCGCCCCCACCGTGGCGCCGAACGAGATGGGGTCGATCCCCTGTTCGTTGCAGATGAAGTTGGCGAACGTCAGGGCGTCCAGATCATCGACGCCGGTGGCCGCACCCAGCGCCCAGGCGGCCTCGTACTCCAGCCCGCCCGATGCCTTCTGGTACTGCGGCCGGTCGACCACCGTGTAATGGGTCCGGTCGACGGACGATATCCGCCCGCAGGCGATGGTGCAGCCGAAGCAGGCGGCATTTCGGATCAGGTTGGGCTTGCCGTCGGATTCCCGGGGTTCGGCCATGGCCTCGGCGGAGATCTTCGACGCCCCTTCGAACTGAATGTCGCGGTGGTTGCGGGTCGGCAGGGCCCCCGTTTCGTTGATCACGTTCATCAGAACCTGGGTGCCGTAGGCCGGCAACCCCTGCCCGGTCACGGCGTTTTCCGCCAACACTTTCTTGCCCGCCGTCACGGCCTTCAGGAACGTGGGCATGTCGTCCACGGAAACGCCCTTGGTGCCGCGGATGGCGACGGCCTTGAGGTTCTTCGAGCCCATCACCGTGCCGACCCCGGAACGCCCGGCGGCGCGGTGCATATCGTTGACGACACAGGCGAATTTGACGCCCTTTTCGCCCGCCACGCCGATCGAGGCGACGCGGATCTGGGCGTCGCCGTGGGCTTCCTTGATGCCTTCTTCCGTGTCCCACACAGAGGTGCCCCAATAGCCCGAGGCATCCAGCAGCCGGCAGTCGTCGTTGTCGATGAACAGATAGACCGGCGCCTTGGCGCGGCCTTCGAAGATGATCATGTCCAACCCGGCGTTCTTCATTTCGTTGCCGAAGAAGCCGCCCGAGTTGGAGCACGCGATGGCCCCGGTGAGCGCCCCCTTGGTGATCACCGAATAGCGCCCGGCCGTCGACGCACAGGTGCCGGTCAGCGGCCCGGTCGCCATGATCAGCTTGTTTTCCGGTGCAAGGGGATCGACTTTGGGGTCGATCTCTTCCGTCAGGTATTTGGTCGCCAGGCCGCGCTGCCCCAGATAGCGCTTGGCCCAATCCATGTTGAGGGGTTCATGCGTGCAGGTGCCCTTGGTCAGGTTGACCCGCAGAATCCGCCGTGCCCATGCCATGACATCATCCTCCCCGTCAGTGCGCGGCTTGCTGGCCGGCGTCGGTCTTGGCCGCCCATTTGCGCATCTTGTCCAGGCCGGTCCAGTCGGCGTCCACATAGGTGATGGCGTCGGTCGGGCAGGCCTTGGCGCATTCCGGATCGCCGCCGCACAGGTCGCATTTGATGACCTTGCCGGTGGCGGAATTGTAGTTCACCGTGCCGAAGGGACAGGCGATGGTGCAGACCTTGCAGCCGACGCAGAGGTTGTCGTTGACCTCTTTGGCGCCCGTCAGCTTGTTCAGGGATATGGCGTCGACCGGACAGGCGTGCATGCACCAGGCCTCGTCGCATTGCGTGCAGGTATAAGGCACGAAACGGCCCTGGTCGTGGAAATTGAAGACCTTGATCCGCGACTTGGACGGATTGAACACGCCCTCGTTTTCGAAAGAACAAGCAAGTTCGCACTGCAGGCAGCCCGTGCACTTGCCAGGATCAATGTTCAAGGCTTTCAGCATGAAATCCTCCCGTTCGGTGATTGCTGGTGTCAGCGTTCCGGTCGTTTGTCCGCATTTTTGCGGCGCCGGACGCCATATTTATCCTGACACAAGCTTAGCACTCCACCCACGGGGGCTTGGAACTAATTTTTGCCGGTGGCGCCCCGATCAAAGCTCTTTACAAGCGAAACGGCGCAGGCCAAACCTTGGGCATGAGCTCTGAAGCATATCTCAACGATTTCGAGGCGTTCCGCCAACTACCCCACGCGATCACGCTGCTGGGCATGTCCGGCGTGGGCAAGACCATGCTGTCCACCAGCCTGCGCCGTCATGCGGACTGGTACCACTATTCGGCCGACTACCGCATCGGCACGCGCTACCTCGCCGAACACATCCTGGACAACATCAAGTACAAGATCATGCACATGCAGGACAGGTTCGTGGCCAACCTCCTGCGCTCGGATTCCATCTACATCAACCACAACATCAGCGTCGACAACCTGGATCCGGTATCCACGTTCCTGGGCATGTACGGTGACCCGGCCGAAGGCGGCCTGGACAAGGCCACGTTCCTGAAGCGCCAGGGGCTCTATCGCTGGGGCGAACAGGAAGCCATGAAGGACACCGGTCACTTCATCGCCAAGGCCTGGGAAATCTACCGCTGCAAGGATTTCATCAACGATGCCTCGGGCAGCCTGTGCGAAATCGTCGATCTGGACGATCCCGACGACCCCGTGATCACGGCACTCCGCGCCGATACCCTGATCCTCTATATCCGTGCCGGTAAAACCGACGAGGATGCGCTGAAGGAACGCGCCGAGAGCGACCCCAAGCCCCTGTTCTATTATCCCTCGTTTATCGAAAAGCATTTGGCCGGCCAGCCTGCCGACGGCAAGGGTGTCGGGCCCAAGGATTTCGCCCGCATCCTGTTCCCCGCCCTGGTCCAGGACCGCAAGCCGCGCTATGCCCGGATGGCGGAAAAATACGGCTTCACCATCGACGTCGCCGACCTGTTCATCGACCCGCCCCAGGGTCAACTGGTACCGGACGCCGATAAGGTATTGCGGCGGGTATTCGACACCATGCGCGCGCAATCCGCCGACAACAAGGTTGCCGCGGCCAATGCCACACACTATGTGAACGCATGCCTTGCCCGCGCCCAACGCCGGGCATTGGATTTCTAATACCATCTCCGCCGCGCCCGCGGCACCGCACCAGACACGTACAGACCCAACCTAAAACCAACGCCGGACAGGCCGCCATGCCGATCAAGATTCCGTCAGACCTTCCCGCCCGCGCCGTCCTGGAAAATGAGGGCGTGCCGATCATCGGCGACGATCAGGCGATGCTTCAGGACATTCGCCCGCTGCGCATCGCGGTGCTGAACCTGATGCCGTTGAAGCAGAAGACGGAAACCCAGTTGGCCCGCGTGCTGGGCGCGACGCCCCTGCAGATCGAGATGCATCTGCTGGCGCTGACGACACACAAACCCAAGACCGTCGACGAACAGCACATGATCGACTTTTACCATCCGTGGACCCAGGTCACGGACCAGAAGTTCGACGGGCTGATCGTCACCGGCGCGCCCATCGAACAACTGCCGTTCGAAGCCGTCACCTATTGGGATGAACTGTGCCAGATCTTCGACTGGTCGCGGGGCAATGTGCACAGCCTGTTCAACCTGTGCTGGGGCGCCCAGGCGGCGCTTCACCATTTCTACGGCATTCCCAAATATCAGTTGCCGCACAAGGCGTTCGGTGTATTCGAACACCAGGTGCTCAACACCGCGTCGGAACTGTGCCGGGGCCTGAACGACACCCTGAACATTCCCGTGTCACGCCACACGGAAAATCACGCCGCCGACCTTAAGCCCTTCCCGCAGTTGGAAATCCTCATGGAGGGGGCGGCCACGGGCATCGCCCTAGTCCACGACCATAAGCTCAACCATGTCCACATGTTCAATCATCTGGAATACGATTCCGACACCCTGGACGCCGAATACCGCCGCGATGCCGAAAAGGGCGCGGACATTCAGGTTCCCGCCAACTACTACCCCGGCAACGATCCGGCCAAGACGCCGGTCAACCGCTGGCGCGCCTATGCCCATATCCTGTTCGGCAACTGGATCAACATGGTCTATCAGTCGACGCCGTTCGATCTCCACAGGATCGGCGAGGATTGACGCCGGCCGCACCTTGATATTGTATACAATCAAGGGAGGCGCACGGGCTTGCAAACCCGGCGATAAAGGGATGAGGCAACCATGAACAATATTTCCACAACGGACCAGCGCGCCCTTTTGACGCGTTTGGCGGAGCGTATCATCGGCTACGACCCCAAGGTGATTTCCGAAAAGGGTCTGTGGCTCGCCAAACTGGGCATCACCGATACCGTCGGCGTGACCCTGGCGGGCCTGCCCGAAGCCAGCACGCAGATCGCCCTCGGCACACCGGGCGTCGCCACGGCGCCGGGTTCAGCACTGGTGTTCGGCACGGGACGCCGGACCAGCGCGCTCGACGCCGCCTTCGTCAACGGCATCGCGTCGCACGCGCTCGATTTCGACGATTTCTCCTCCGTGTTCGGCGGCCATCAGTCGGTGCCGCTGGTCGCCCCTCTGTTCGCTCTGGCCGAGGACCGGGGGCTTTCCGGCCAAAACCTGATCACCGCCTACGCCGTGGGGCTGGAGGCGGAAATGCGCCTGGCCCGCGCCGTCCATCCCCACCACTACGACAAGGGCTGGCACCCGACCGCCACACTCGGCATTTTCGGAACCGTCGCGGGCGCGGCGCGGCTGATCGGCCTGTCCGTCGAACAGACGGCCATGGCGCTGGCCATGGCGGCCTCCCTGGCCAGCGGCCTGAAGGCCAATTTCGGGACCATGACCAAGCCGCTGCATGTCGGTCATTCGGCACGGTCCGGCGTGCTGGCCGTGCTGCTGGCCGAACAGGGCCATGACGCCAACCCCGGGGCCATGGAGCACCACCAGGGCTTCTTCGAAGTCTTCAACGGCGCCGGCACCTATGCCGCCGAACGCCTGCTGGACGGCTGGGACAACGGCCCCTGGGAGATCGAGGCCGAGGACCTGGCGATCAAGCAGTTCCCCTGCTGCGGATCGACCCATCAATGCATCACCGCCATGCAACGGCTGGCCGGCAAGCACGAGATTCCGGCCGAAGCCGTGGCGGGGATCGAGATCATGCCGCACCAGCGGCGCCTCAGGCACACCAACACGCCCCTGCCCGACAGTGAGTTGGAAGCCAAATTCTCGGTCCAGTACACGGTCGCGCGCACGCTTTTGGACGGCACGGTGCGGCTCAAGGATTTCGAAGGCGACGCCTTCCGCGAGGAGGCCGTCAGGCGCCTGCTTGCGGTCACCACCGCGCGGCCCCACCCTGACCTGGACGGCGACGACAAGGACAATTGGGGGGCGGAAGTCATCGTCACCCTGAAGGACGGGCGCAAGCTTACGGAAACCGTGTCGAACCTCATCGGACGCAGCGGCGACAACACCATGTCGCGGGACGAATTGTGGGACAAGTTCGAAGATTGCGCCGGCCGGGCCCTGCCGGCGGAGCGCCTGCGCCCGCTGTTCGACGGCCTGATGTCCCTGGAGACTACGGCCAGCATTTCCGAACTCGTCAAGCTCATGGAAACGAAAGCTTAACGTCCGTTTCGTTTGCCCTCGTCGGTCGTTTCGGGTGATTGAAAATTTGTGAATTCTGCCTCTTGTTCGCAGGTGCAAACTGGCGCAATCTCTGCGCCGTGGTGGCTAAAAGAGTCTGAAACTCTGGCCGTGCCGCCTCATCGCCCCTTGCGCGGGGTACAGCGCACCTTAAGTATCCGTCGTTCTGCCGTGCGGCCCGGAAGCGCCGCGTGAAGTGGTTCAACCGCGTTACCGCTCTTGGGTACCTGAAATAAGATGAAGAACGTTTTCGCGGCGGCCCTGGTCGCCGCCATCCTGCATGGGTTGGCCTGGACCACGACCTTGGAAACGGCCGTGCTGCCCGACGTGACGGGCAAAGTGCAGTCCATGTCCTTCAACATCGGTGCCCCGCGCGAAGTCTGGTTCGGGCGGTCGGCGACCTTGCGTGAATTGGCCAATGCCCTGGACGTCATCAAGCCCGTATCCCGGTCCGTGCGGACTTACACAGTCAGCGGCATCCAGGCCCAGGTGCCCGCGCTTGCCAAGGAACGCGGGATCGAGGTGATGCTCGGCATCTGGCTGGGCCGCGACGACGCCTCCAACCGGCGGGAGATCGAGACCGCGGTCTCCCTGGTGCGCAAGTATTCAAACATCCGCGCCGTGTTCGTGGGCAACGAAACGCTGCTGCGAGAAGACCTGACGCTGGAAGAATTGATCACCATCATCCGCGAGGTGCGCACCCGCGTGCCCGTACCGGTGACCACCGGCGAAACCTGGGACCGCTGGCTGTCGCATCCGGATTTGGTTGACGAGGTCGATTTCATGTCGATCCACGTGCTGCCCTACTGGGAAGCCGTCGGCGCGCAGAATGCCGTTTCCTATGCCTTTCAGCGCTACCGCGAGGTGCTCGACACGTTCCCCGACAAGGAGGCGATCATCGCGGAATTCGGCTGGCCGTCGCGCGGCTACCGCAACCGCGACGCCGGCCCCGACCCCATGACCCAGGCCACCATCATCCGCCAGTTCATCTCCGAGGCATCGCGCCACGGCATCGGCTACAACCTGATGGAGGCCTTCGACCAACCATGGAAGACCATGGAAGGAAGCGTCGGCCCTTATTGGGGGGTGTTCGACCATGACGGCACGGCCAAGTTCTCCCTGGCCGGTGCGGTCGAACAGCCCGAACAATGGCGGCGCGGCATCCTGGCGCTGATCCTGGGCATCGTGATGACCGTGCTGTGGCTGATGACGCGTCGACCGACCTTCGGCCATGCCCTGGCCATGGCAATTGCCGCCAACGCGCTTTCCGCCGCCGTGGCGGTGGCGCTGCTTTATCCTTTTGAGAACTATCTGAATGTGGGATCCGCCATCGCCTGGGGCCTGGGCATGGTGCTGATGCTGCCGCTGACCCTGGTTACCCTGGGCAAGCTGGACGAGGTCGCCGAGGTGACCCTGGGCCCCCGGCCCAAGCGCCTGTGGCGGGCCGAAGACGCGCCGACGGATGCCCCCCTGCCCAAGGTGTCGATCCAGATTCCCGCCTACCGGGAAAACCCGGACATGCTGATCGAGACCCTGAATTCCTGTGCCGGTCTGGATTATCCGGATTTCGAGGTCGTGGTGATCATCAACAACACGGCCGACGAAAGTCTGTGGCGGCCCGTGCAGGCTCATTGCGTGAAACTGGGCCCGCGTTTCAAGTTCCTCAACTTCCCGAAGATCGCGGGGTTCAAGGCCGGGGCCTTAACCGCGGCCATGCCCCATGTCGCCCCGGACGCGGAAGTTCTCGCCGTGCTCGACGCCGACTATGTGGTCGATCCCAAATGGCTGCGCGATCTGGCGCCCGCCTTTGCCGACCCCAAGGTGGCGATGGTGCAGGCCCCCCAGGATCACCGCGACGGCGAACGCTCGCTGCTGGCACGCTGCATGAACGCCGAATACACGGGCTTTTTCGACATCGGCATGGTTCAGCGCAACGAGGCCGATGCGATCATCGCCCACGGCACCATGCTGCTGGTCCGCCGCGCCGCGTTCGATGCCGTCGGCGGCTGGTCGCCGGACACCATCACCGAGGACACGGAACTAGGCCTGCGCCTGTTCGAGGCTGGATACCATGCCCACTATACGCGCCGGCGCTATGGCTGGGGCCTGCTGCCGGACACCTACCGCGCGTTCAAGACCCAGCGTCACCGCTGGGCCTACGGCGCCGTGCAAATTTTCTTCAAGCACTGGCGCCATATGTTGCCGGGTGCCAAGACCCTGACCCGGGGCCAGAAGGTCCATTACATCACCGGCTGGCTGCATTGGCTGTCGGACGCCGTGGGCGCACTCGCCGCCGTCGTCAACCTGGCCTGGGTGCCGTTCATTTTGTTCGTCGGCGTGATGCTGCCGCCGATCCCCTTCACCCTGCCGATCCTGGCCGCGTTCGGGGCCGGGCTGCTGCATTGCGTGCTGCTTTACATGGCGCGGGTCAAGATCGGCCCGGCGCGCATCGCCGGCGCCGCCCTGGCCGCCGCCAGTCTGCAATGGACCGTGGCGCGCGCCATCTATGACGGTATCAAGGTGCCGGACCTGCCATTCAGCGTGACCCAGAAGGGCAAGGCCCAAAAGACCGGCAGCCCGACCGCCAAGGCTGCCCCGGCATCACCCGTGCGCACGGAAACCCGCATCGGCCTGGCCTTGATGGCCAGTTCTGCCGCCCTGTTCGCCGTCAACACGACAGGGATTATCGAACTATACCTGTTCGCCGGAACCTTGTTGGTGCAGAGCCTGCCTTTCCTGGCGGCGACTGCCATGTTCGTGTTGGAACGCCGGGACACCGCCCGCCTGACCCGTGATAAGGCGGCCGCCAGCACCCATAATCCCGCCATGGATACCACTAGAACGGCCGGTCAAGCGGCGGCATAAAACTTTCACACCCCGCGCAAGGCCCGGTAATCCGGCCCTTGCCGCCTACCCGCCCCTTGTACGGCCGGTTTTCCCCCGGGGGTCCGGTTGATCCGACCCGCCCCGACTGTTAACCTTGCGCCATTGCCCGTGGGCGGCATGCTGGCTTTTGCCTGAGAACGCAAAGGCTGGTTGGGCATGAAAACCTGCTGTCCAGGCGGTGGACGCGTCGGGGCCTCACCGGTCCCGCTACCCCTACGGGGTGGGTAACGACAACAGGAAAACGCGTCTTTCGGATCCCCCATCGCAATAATGCGGACCGGGTTCTGGATCCTTTCAACCGCCAAATAAAACCAGATCGCTTCGGCACGTCCGGGCCTTGTCGCCCCGAGTTGCGCCGTGCCGTTGACCACTCGAGCGGGCTCTTTCGGGTCCGCCCGTTGCTGTGCGCCGTCTGTTTTCAGGCGGTCACAGATCAATCACGACGCCTTGGAGGGACGCAATGGACGACATCAATCAAAAACAACAGGATTTCGGCGACAATCCGCTGGAAACCCGCAAAACCGACCACTACCAGCGGGAGTACGTCCAAACGTTTGTGGAAAAATGGGACGAACTGATCGATTGGGACGCCCGCGCCGAAAGTGAAGGCCACTTTTTCATCGACATCCTGAAGGCCCGCGGCAAGCATCGCGTGCTCGACGTCGCCACGGGCACCGGATTCCATTCCGTGCAGTTGCTGAAGGCCGGGTTCGACGTGACCAGCGCCGACGGCAACGCGGAAATGCTGACCAAGGCATTCGAAAATGCGCGCGAACGCAACCTCGTGCTGCACACGGCCCATGCCGACTGGCGCTGGCTGAACAAAGACGTGCACGGCAAGTTCGACGCCATCATCTGCCTGGGAAATTCGTTCACCCATCTGTTCGATGAGAACGACCGCCGCCGGGCCCTGGCCGAATTCTATGCCGCCCTGAAATGGGACGGCATTCTGATTCTCGATCAACGCAATTACGACGGCATGCTCGATCACGGTTTCTCTTCGAAGCACAAATACTACTACTGCGGCGATCAGGTATCGGCCGAGCCCGAGCATATCGACGATGGCCTGGCGCGGTTCTGTTATTCGTTCCCCGACGGCTCGCAGTTCCATCTCAACATGTTCCCCCTGCGCAAGGCCTATACGCGCAAGCTTCTGACCGACGTCGGGTTCCAGAAGATCAAGACCTACGGCGATTTCCAGGAAACCTATCAGGAAAACGACCCGGACTTTTTCGTCCATGTCGCGGAGAAGAATTATCATGAGTAGGCGATCACAAGCGGTCCAGAAGGCCGAGGAGTATTACGATTCGTCGGAAGCCGACGCCTTCTACAAGAACGTCTGGGGTGGTGAGGACATTCATATCGGCATCTACAACACCCCTGATGAAGAGATCGCCCAAGCCAGTCGGCGAACCGTGGAAACCATGGCCCTGCAAATCCCAGGATTGGGCCGGAAGACCCGCATCCTTGATCTGGGCGCCGGCTACGGCGGCTCCGCCCGCCATCTGGCGGGGACTTACGGTTGCCACGTGACCTGCTTGAATCTGAGCGAGACCCAGAACGACCTGAACCGGGATAAGAACGCGGAAACGGATCTGGATGCCCTGATCGACGTCGTGCACGGCTCGTTCGAGGACATCCCGGCAGAGGATGCCTCCGTCGACATTGTGTGGTCGCAGGACGCCATCCTCCATTCCGGGGACCGCCCCCGCGTGCTGGACGAGATTTCCCGGGTTCTGGCCCCGGGCGGGCATGTCATCTTCACCGACCCCATGCAGGCCGACGACGTGCCCGACGGCGTGCTGCAGCCCATCTTGGACCGCATTCATCTGACGACGCTGGGCTCCTTCGCCTTTTACCGCACGGAATTCGCCAAGCGCGGTTTTTCAGAAGTGCAGTTGTCGCCCATGCTGAACCACCTGCGGACCCATTACGCTCGCGTCGGCGAGGAACTGAAACGCCGGTACGACGAGATCCTCCGCCTGTCGGGCAAGACCTACGTCGACAACATGCTGCGCGGACTGGATCATTGGGTCGACGGCGCCGACAAGGGTTACCTTGCCTGGGGCATCCTGCACTTCAAGAAAGGTTGAGAACGCACCACCTCAATCTTGTCGTGACCGCTTAATTCTTCACCCGCGGGCGCTGTCTTCGTTCGATGGCGTCCCGCTGCTCGGTCACTGCCGCGAGGATTTCCTCAAGCTTGAAGGGCTTCGGCAGGTATCTGTCGAAGCCCGCATTCAGGCCGCGCTCGGCATCACCGGTCATGGCATTGGCGGTCAAGGCGATGACCGGCGTATGCTTCAGTTGAGGATCTGATCTGATTTCGGCGAGGACGTCGTATCCGCTCATGTCCGGCAGGTCGATATCCAGGAAAATGACGTCCGGGTGAACATCCCGCGCGATGGTCAACCCCGTGGCACCATCCTCCGCCTCCAGGTATTCGACGTCGTCGAGCATCTCCATGAAGTTCTCGAACAATGCCCGGTTTATGTCATTGTCCTCGACATAAAGAACCTTCATGAGGCCGGAAATGCGTCGTGTTTTGGGGCTCGCCACGTCGATTTCCTCCTGGTGATCGACGACATCACCGACATCCGCCGAATGCAGATCGACCCAGAATCGGCTCCCCTGGCCCTCGACGCTTTCGAAATCAATGCCCCCGCCCATGAGCTCGACATAGTTCCTGACCAAGGCCAGGCCGATGCCGCTGCCTTCAATCTTACCCTGTTCGGCGCCAAGGCGGTTGAACGGCTGGAAAGCGCCGCTTTGCTGATCAGCCGGAATACCGCGGCCGCTATCGGATACGGTGATGCGCGTCGTTTCCTGAGAAACCGCCTCGCAGGCAAACTCCACCCAACCGCCCGCGCGATTGTACTTGATGGCGTTGGACCCAAGGTTGATCAGAACCTGCGTCAGACGCGTCACGTCCGCCGTCACGAAATTGTTGTCCTTGCCCAGGCTCGGCGCGCGCATTTCAACCCCGAATTTCGCGGCCAAGGGCTCAAGGGTGGCCATGACGGATTTCACGATTGCGACAACGTTGACGGGCTCAATCGAAATCGTGATGCGGCCGGCTTCGATCTTGCTCAACTCCAGCACGCTGTCCATCAGGTTCAAGAGGTGCTGACCGCTTCTTTTGATCAGGCTCGCATGTTCAAGCTGCTTGTCGTTGAGCACACCAAAATGCTGCGAAATCAGAATGTCGGTGAACCCCAGGATGGAGTTCATCGGTGTGCGCAGTTCATGACTCATCGAGGTCAGGAATGCGGATTTCGCGCGGGTCGCCGCCTCGGCGGCCTCCCGCGCCTGCTTCTGCGCAACTTCCGATGCCTTGATCACTGTCACATCGAAGCCGACGACATAGAACCCTAAAACCTCTCCATCGGTTTCATCCGGCAGGTAGTGCACCTGCAAGGAACGCACCGTCCCGTGGATATCGGTGAGTTCTCGTTCGAAGGACTGGGGCTCCCCCCTCAACGCGCCTTCGATATGGGGCAGGCTTTCCTGATAGGTATCCTTGTTCACCAGTTCGGTCATCAGGCGTCCCTGCAGCCATTCGGGGGTTACACCGAACCATTCCTCATAGGCCTTGTTGGCAAAGCGGTTGCGTTGATTGCGATCCCAGTAGGCGATCATCGACGGCACGCTGTCCAACACGTTCCTCAGATCGCGCAAGGCGGTATTCAGCTCTGCCGTGCGTGTGGCGACACGGTCTTCCATGTCTTGCAACAGGGCGCGAACCTGTAATTCCGCCTGGTGCCGATCCTCGATATCGGTGTTGGAGCCGATCCACCGCAGGACGTTTCCGTCCTCGTCCACGACCGCATCCGCGCGGGAGAAAAACAGCCGGTAGGCTCCGTCATGCCCCCTGATGCGGAATTCGCATGAGAACGGCACCTTGGTTTCAACCGATTTCCGCCAAACAGCCATCAAGGGTTCATGGTCGTCGGGATGGACCACTTCCAGCCAGCCGGCGCCCAACAGCGGTGCCGTCGGCGCGCCGGTATAATCGGCCCATTGCTGGCTGAGAAAGTCGCAGACGCCGTCGGCGTCGCAGGTCCAGACAAGCTGCGGCAGGGAGTTGGCCATTTCCTGCCAGCGTTGTTCGCTGGCCGCCATCACCTTGACCGCTTCGCGCTGCGCCGAGATGTCGGTGACGCCCGCCACGACTAGCTTCCTGTCGCCGATCGACAGAGGGGCGAGGCGCGCGGTAATGGGAAAGCGCGTGCCATCGGCCCTCACCGCCTCCAAATCCTGGCGGCTGCCCATATCGCGTGGCTTATAATCGTAGTTTTCACGCAAATTCTTGTGCGCATCCCGCACGCCGGGCGGCACCAGATCGTCAACGGGTTTTCCAAGAAGGTCCGGCATGGACCAGCCGAAAACACGTTCGCAATAGGCATTCGCGCGGATGATGATCCCGGCCTGGTCGATGACAAGCAACGCCTGGGGCGTCGCGTCGATGATCTTGTAGGCCAGTTCCTCTTCTTCCTGCCGGGCCAGCATGGCTTGCGCCCGGTTTCGCGAGAAATTGTACGCGGTCGCGGTTCCAAGAATTCCCAACAAGGCCAGGGTTAGACTAAGAACGCCCGGGGTTATCCCTGCCTGCTTCTTGGCGAATGCGGGGCGGGGATGAAAGTTTAGGCGCCAACGGCGTCCGAATACCTCCACCACTTCACCGACGATCGTCTCGATCTTGGGATCGAATCCCGGCGAACGGTAGAATTGGATCTCGTCACTGATGTCTGTAATTGAAAATGAAATTTCTTCCCGGCGCGCGCCCAGATCCTTCAGAACTTCGCTGACGACAAGGGGCGAATAGCTCCACCCGACAGTTTGCTTCACACGTTCTTCCGGATCGTCCGGCACATCCGCCCGCCAGTAGATCGGCATGAGGATGAGAAACCCGTGGTTCGTCTCACCCGATGCCTGTACCAGCGTGATCGGTGCCGTCAACCGGGTTTCACCGCTTCGCGCCGCATTCAGCGCGGCGGTGCGCCGGTTGCTTTCCGACGCAATATCAAGGCCCGTCGCTCCTTCGTTCCCTTCGAGCGGATAGATGTACTTGATGATGAAACGCTCACCCGCGTTCGGGGCAAGTTCGCGCAAATTGAAGGATGGAAAGTCGTCCGCGCGTGCTGCTGCAACGAACCGGTCCGTTAGCTCGTTCGGTAATTTGATGATGAACCCGAAACCACGGGCGCCGGGAAACTCCTGGAAGCGCTCACGCGACGAGAAGTATTCCTTGAAGGTGTTTCGGGGGATGTTTATCCGGCCGCCGGCGATGATCGCGCCGCGCGTCCCGCGAAGGCCGTATTGGTACAGCTGAAAGCGTTCCTCGACGAGCGTCGTAAACTCCCGCGTAAGCGCCAAAAACTGCTCGCGAGAATCGTTCTTGTTGCGGACATACTGATACGCCCCCACAGACGCCGCCACCGCCACTGTCAGGGCGATACCCAACAAGGCAACAGTAGAAGGGCGGATGGCACGACCGGCAGCCATATGGCTTGATCCCTTAGTGGTTCCCCCCACACAGGAAATCCGGAAAGACCTTGCACGCCAAAGCCTTTCCATATGCTGACCTAAGGTATCTCCCGATGTCACCATCATGCAACGGGGCAATCACCAAACCCAATAATGACCACCCCAGGTGCCGGCAAGACACTTCAGATACAGCGGAAAATTGTTATGGAAATCTCGGCGGGCTCAGACGGCCGCCTTGCGCCATTCGTTGCCGGCATGGGGACCACAGGCCTGCCGTGCCTTTTCCAGCATCTTGCGTTCCGAAGCCGGCATGCGGGACGGGCTGGCCCTGTTCGGATCGTTGCCGTTGCCGCCGACTTTTTCAGTCAACAGTGTCTTGATCTGCTTCTGCAGATCGTTGATTTCATTATTCAAAGCCGCCACCTCTCAAAATTTCATTGCGACCTGTTGCAGATCATCGCAGGTCTACGGAACATCACACGTAAATATGCAGAATTGGGGCATCGGTATGGGACAGGCTGGCCGTAACGGCAGGTAGGTCACATCACGCCGGAACGCAATGGTCCGCCACCCCCTTGACGCGAATGTCAATTCGCGACGCAAGCTGACGCCATTTCGCCTCGGTAATATTGTCGAGGTCGATTTTCCCCTGTTCTTCCTCGGCTGTTTTCTCTGCTTCGGCCACCAGACGGCTGATTCTTTGGTGCAGGGTGCTGATTTCTCGATCCATGTTCGGCTCCGGCGTCGCTCATTTCGGCTCGACGGCGTCATTTTGACAATGACGTCCAATTCAGAACCAATAACGCAAGGTACGTGCCATACACGAAGATACGGGGTATCAGACGGCCCCGATGGTCCGATCCGCCGGGAACCGCAGGATCACCGTCGTTCCCTTACCAACCTCGCTTTGAATGGCAAGGTCGCCGCCGTGCAATTCGACAAGTTGCTTGGACAGGGTCAGGCCCAGCCCCGTGCCCTCATGGGTCACGGTATGGCTGGTGCGGACTTGACCGAACGCTTCAAGGACCAAGGGCACGTCCTCGGCGGCGATACCGATGCCGGTATCGGAGACCTCGATCCGGATGCCGCCCCGGTAATCGACGCCGGTCGACATCGTCAGGGCACCGCCTTCGGGCGTGAATTTGTTGGCGTTGGAAAACAGGTTCACCAGAACCTGGCGGATCACGCGACCGTCGGCCCGCAGTTTGGGCATGTTGTCGGGAATATTGATGGACAGGACCTGGCTTTTCGCGCTGATGCGCGGCGACATCAGGCGCCGCACCGCGGCGGCCAGGTCGCGCAGATCCAAATCCTCTTCTTCCAGTTTCGCTTCGCCGGCCTCGACCTTGGAGATGTCCAGGATATCGTTGATGACATCCAACAGGTGGCGTGCCGAATGTTGAATGTCACCGGCGTATTCCAGATATTGGGCATTCCCCATACGGCCCATGATCTCATCGACCATGAATTGCGAGAATCCCAGGATCGAATTCAACGGCGTGCGCAATTCGTGGCTCATCATGGCAAGAAAACGCGACTTGGCGACGCTGGCCTCTTCGGCGCGGCGGCGTGCCCCGTCCAACTGCCGGGTTCGCTCAGCCACGGCGTCTTCAAGCTGCGCGCGCGCGCCGATCAATTCCTCCTCGTAGGCGGCGCGTTCCGCATGGGCCGATTCCAAACGGTTGAGAAGGCGGTTGAAGGCATCCTGCAGATGCTTGAGCTCGCCATCACCAGGCCCCACCGCCTGGATGGTCGAGTAGGGCCTGAAACCCGGGTCAATGCGGTCGACCGCGTCGGACAGACGGGACAGCGGTCGCACCAATTGGCGTTGGGCGAAATAGCTGAACAAAATCCAGATCAACAGAAGCTTCACCATCGCCGCGGTGAAAATCAGCATGATCGACAGCCACGACCGGGTGAGCGCCAAGTTCGCCGGCACCAACAGGCTGACATGCCCGAGATGCCGGCCCCTGTCCGAGCCCTGGGCGACGTAGTGGATATCGAAGGAGTGAACCGCCATGCCGGAGCCGTCGCCGCTGCTGATAATGCCATGAGCTCCCAAGCGGCGGCCACTGAACGGATCCTCGACAATCACCCCCTGGGCCACGGACAGTCGCACCAGGGCGGTCAGAACCGCCCCCAGTTCCTTCTCGTCATAGGCCCAAAGCTGATCCGCGATAGGATCATGGAAGGCGCTTTTGACGATGCGGATTTCGCGGTCGATCTCTTCGTCCGCGCGGCGCAGGACATCCCAGATCAAAATGGCTGTGATCAAAAGGCCGATACCCAAAAACGCCAAGAAGATGGATGAAAACAAGCGACCGGCAAGGGTGCGGCTGCCTGCGTTCGGCGTGCCGCTGGCCCTAGCGGTATTTCCCAATGATCTCGCCGATAAGGGGCGAGCGGTTGATGGCGCGGATTTCATTCCAGAAGGCATCAGCAAGTTTTGTGTTGTTCTTATGAAAGGACTTGGAAAACAGAAGGTAGTAGGCTTTCACCGAAATCGCGGGCCGCAGCATGACGATTCCAGTGAATGGCCCGCCGTTATCCGCCAAGTAGGGCGCGATCATGTTATCAAGTTCCGCGTAGGCCGCAACGCGTCCGTTGTCTAATTTCGCAAGATTCAATGTTTGCGTGCGTTCTTCCTCAAAAGGAATACCAAGGGCTTTAAGTTCGCTGGTGATCGAATATCCCCGCGTCACCGCCACCGCGCGGCCTTGCGTACCGCGCAGCCTACGCCCATCAAAGGACACACCGGCCTCGCGGCGGGCATAAAAGGAATAGGACTGAAAGAAGACGGCCCGGGACTCATCCGGCGTCTTGCCGTCGGCAAGCGTCGGATAAACGCCGAATTCTGCCCTTTCCGGATGGTAGCTGGCGTGAAAAATACCATCGACTTCGCCTGTTTCGACCATGAACAGGCCCCTGTTCCAGGGCACACGTTCGAAATCGAGCGAAACATTCAGGCGGCGCGCGGCCTCGCGGAAAACCTCGATGGTGACCCCGGGCCTGTCTTTCGGAACCTTGGCCGTGGTGCCGTAATAGCGCGGCGGGTTTTCGACGGGCTCATAAACCAGATGAATGGTGTCCGCCCGCCCCGGTAGGGCGAACAGCAGCGTCGCAACGACAGCACTGCAGAATCGGAGCATTTCTTCCCCTCGAACCGGAGCAGGCAAAGCGCAACGCAAGCGTCCCGGCCAGCTTACGGAACAGAGGATATCGTTCGAACATTAAGCCTGAATGACAAAGGGCGGATTACGCCGACCCGATCAGAACTTCATGGCCTGGGCCAGGATGACATGTTCCAGCCCCTGGATTTTGGCCAGAACCGCAGGCGGCGGGGCCTCGTCCACTTCCAATAACGCGATGGCGTCGCCGCCGGCCTGGGCGCGGCCCAGGTTGAAGGTCGCGATGTTGATGCCGGCATCGCCCAGCAACGACCCCAACGCCCCGATCAGGCCCGGTTTGTCGTAGTTGGTGATGTAAAGCATGTTCCTGCCCAAGGTCGCGTCGATGGGGATGCCCTTGATCTCGACCAGGCGCGGGCGGTCGTGGAACAGGGTGCCGGCCAGCGACCGGGTCTGGTTTTCCGTCGTCACCGTCACCTCGATGCGCGAATGGAAAGCCCCCGCGTCGTCGGTCCGCACCTCGCGCACGTGGATGTCGCGGTCCTTGGCGATGGTCGGCGCGTTGACCATGTTGATGCCTTCCATGGACGGCCCCAGAAGCCCCTGCAGAACCACGGCGGTCAGCGGCTTGCAGTTCAGCTCGCCGCACACCCCTTCATAGGAAATCGTGACCTCGCGGATGGCCGAGCGCGTCGCCTGCCCGGCAAAACTGCCAAGCTGCTGAGCCAGGGTCATGTAGGGTTTCAGGCGGGGTGCCTCCTCCGCCGTCACCGACGGCATGTTGAGCGCGTTGCTGACGGCACCGTCCAACAGGTAGTCGGCCATCTGTTCGGCGATCTGCACGGCGACCTTTTCCTGGGCTTCGGTGGTGGCCGCTCCCAGGTGCGGCGTGGCCACCACCTGGTCCATGCCGAACAGCGGGCTTTGCGTCGCCGGTTCTTCCTCGAACACGTCGATCGCCGCCCCCGCCACATGGCCGCTGTCCAGCGCCGCCTTAAGCGCCGCCTCGTCGACCAGGCCGCCGCGGGCACAATTGATCAGGCGCACGCCCTTTCGTGTCTTGGCAAGCGCCTCTGCGTCGATGATATGGCGCGTGGCGTCGATCAGCGGCGTGTGCAGGCTGATGAAATCGGCGCGGGCCAGAAGCTCGTCGAGGGTCACCTTCTCGACCCCCAGTTCCGTGGCCCGGTCTTCGCCCAGGTAGGGATCGAAGGCGATGACCCGCATTTTCAGGCCCTGGGCCCGGTCGGCGACCACCGATCCGATGTTGCCGCAACCGATGATGCCCAGCACCTTGCCCGTGATCTCGACTCCCATGAAGCGGGATTTTTCCCACTTCCCGGCATGGGTCGAGGCATTGGCCAAGGGAATGTCGCGGGCCAGGGCCATCAGCATGGCGATGGCGTGTTCCGCCGTGGTGATGGAATTGCCGAACGGCGTGTTCATCACCACGATGCCCTTGGCCGTGGCCGCGTTCAGATCGACGTTGTCGACGCCGATCCCGGCCCGGCCGATGACCTTCAGGTTTTTGGCGGCCTCGATAACCGGGCCGCGCACCTTGGTCGAAGAACGCACGGCCAAGCCGTCATAGTCCCCGATGATGGCGGACAGGTCCTCGGGCGTGAGGCCCGTTTTCACGTCCACTTCGATCCCGCGGCGTTGGAAGACCTCCGCCGCAAGGCCCGACATTTTGTCGGAAATCAGCACTCTTGGCATGACGGTTTCCGCCCTTAGGCGGCTTCACCGGCAAGCTCGGCGCGGATCTGGTGGAATGACCATTCGATCCAGGGAAACAGGGCTTCCAGGTCCGAGGTCTCCACCGTGGCACCGCACCAGATGCGGAAGCCCGGCGGCGCCGCGCGATGTTCGGAGAAGTCGTACCCCGCCCCTTCGGCCTCGCACATCTTGGGGATGCGGCGCAGCGTCTTGCGCAGGTCGTCCTCGCTCAGGCCGTTGAAGGCCGGATCGACGATCTTCAGCGTCACCGAGGTGCACGACCGCACCTTGGGATCAGTCGCCAGGAAGTCGATCCAGGGCGTGCGCTCGACCCAACGGCTGAGGGCTTCGAAGTTCGACTGCACGCGGCCCAAGAGGACCGGCAGACCGCCGATATCCTCGGCCCAGCGCAGGCCGTCGAGCGCATCCTCGACGCACAGCAGCGACGGCGTGTTGAGGGTCGCCCCTTCGAACGGCTCGGGATTGATCTTGCCGTTCTTCTTCATGCGGAAGACCTTCGGAATGGCGCGATCCGGATGGAAGGTGTTAAGCCGCTCCACCGCGCGCGGGCTGAGCGCGATCATGCCGTGCGCGGCCTCGCCGCCCATGACCTTCTGCCAGGACCAGGACACGGCATCGAGCTTGTCCCACGGCAGATCGACGCCGAAGATGCAGGACGTCGCGTCGCACAGGGTCAGGCCCGCGCGGTCAGCGGGAATCCAGGCCCCGCGATCGGGCACCATGACGCCCGACGAGGTCCCGTTCCAGGTGAACACCACATCGTTGTTGAAATCGATCTGGGACAAATCCGGCAGTTCGCCGAAGGGGGCGGTGAACGTGCGCAGGTTGTCCAGCTTCAATTCCTGGACGCCGTCCTTGGTCCATTCGTTGCCGAAGTTTTCCCAGGACAGGATATCGACGCCGCGTTCGCCCAACAGGTTCCACATGGCGGCCTCGAAGGCGCCGGTGTCGGAACCGGGCAGGATGCCGACATAGTAGTCGTCGGGAATGCCCAGGATTTTGCGGGATCGGGTGATGACCTCGTTCAGCTTCGCCTTGCCCGTGGCATGGCGGTGGGAACGGCCGAGAAAGGCGTCTTTGAGGACATCTACGGTCCATCCGGGGCGCTTGGCGCAAGGGCCGGACGAAAAGCACGGATTGGCCGGGCGGGTGCTCGGCTTCTGAGGAACTGGCATCGAATTTTACTCCCTTCGCTTCCAGAAGGGTCCGATCCCGTTGGGGGGACCTGGCCCACGGCGGGTATACGCCCGTTGCCCGGCTCCGGTCAATCACCACCCGCAGGGGAGGCACGGTTTGGCCGCCGCACGCCATTGTCTCGCCCAAGTCCAGCGACTATGGTCGGAAAAAACGAGGAAACGAGCATAGCCGCAATGGCGGACAGCATCACCAGCACTTCAGGCGCCCCCTCCGGCACGATTCAGGCCATGGTCGTCGGCACATCGGACGTTGTCGCGGCGCCCGTCAAGACGGTGCTGCGTGGCCTGGACGGAATCGACGTTGCCGCCGAGGCGACGGACGGCATCGACGCCGTCAGTCATCTGCGCCGGCAACCCATCGATGTGATCTTCATCGACATCGGCGACGCCAAGGTCAAGTTGGCGACCGATCTGTCGCGTCTGTTGAAGGTCGATCACGACGCCCAGGTCGTGCTGGTCGCGACCCTGACCTTCGCCAACGTGAAGAACGCCATGGCGGGCCTGGTCGCCGGCGCCGCCGAATTCGTGCAGGCACCGTCCCGCCACACGCCGCACATTGCAGAGCCCGAGTTCACCCGCCAGATCGCCGAGCTGGCCCTGGGCCTGGGCCGGGCACGCCGCGACAAGGGCACCCGCGTGATCGCCCCGCCGCCGGCCGTCCATCGGTTCGAACACCAACCCTCCGGGGAGGTTCGCCAACGTCGCCCCCATGTCCCGAAAGCCATCGCCGTCGCCAGTTCGACCGGCGGCCCGCAGGCGCTTTTTGCCCTGTTCAAGGACCTGCCCCGTGACGTGACTCAGCCGATCTTCGTGACTCAACACATGCCCCCCGGGTTCACGACCGCGCTTGCCGAACACATCACCCGGCGCACGGGGTGGCCCTGCGCCGAAGGCAAGGACGGTGATCCGGTCAAGAACGGGCAGGTCTATATTGCGCCCGGCGGGTTCCACATGATCCCGACACGAAACGCCGGCGGGGTGAAAATCAAGATCGACGACGGGCCTGAGGAAAATTTCTGCAAACCTTCGGCCGAGCCCATGATGCGCGGCCTGATCGAGGCCTATGGCGCGGAAAACATCCTGTTCGTCGTGCTGACCGGTATGGGGTCGGATGGCAAGGTGGGGGCCAAGACCGTCGCCGACGGCGGCGGCACCGTCGCCGTGCAGGACAAGGACAGCAGCATCGTCTGGGGCATGCCGGGGGCGGTGGCGGCCGCCGGGGACTGCCACGCGATCCTGCCCTTGGGCGATCTGTTCAAATTCATCGCCCAAGCGGCCGCAGGGAAATAACACCATGAACACCACCAACGCGGATGACTTCCTGACGGCCTTCCTGCGTCAAAGCGGCCTCGCCGCCCCGGACGAAACCCCCGCCTATACGGCGCTGGCCGGCGGCGTGTCGTCGGACATCTGGCGCGCGGACCTGGCGCGCGGGCCGGTCTGCGTCAAACGCGCCCTGGCCAAGCTGAAGGTCAAGGCCGACTGGTTCGCGCCGGTCGAGCGCAATGCCTTCGAGGTCGCCTGGATGGAAACCGCCAACGGCCTGCAGCCCGGCATCGCCCCCCGCGTGCTGGCCCATGACGCGGACCAGGGCGTTTTCGCCATGGCCTATCTGGACCCAAAAGCTCACCCGACCTGGAAAGACGACCTGCACGCCGGACGGGCGGACCCGGCCTTCGCGCGCAGGGTCGGTGAATGCCTGAAACGGGTCCATGCCGGAACGGCCGGCGACGACGGCGTGGCCCGGCGGTTCAGGACGGACGAAACCTTCTATTCCATTCGCCTGGAACCCTATCTGATCGCCACGGGCCGCGCCCATGCGGACCTCGCCCCCCGGATGGAGGCCCTGGCCAAGACCACGGCGTCTCACCGTGAGGCCTTGGTGCATGGCGACGTCAGCCCCAAGAACATCCTGGTCGACGGCATCGAGCCGGTGTTCCTGGATGCCGAATGCGCCTGGTACGGCGACCCGGCCTTCGACCTGGCCTTCTGCCTCAACCATCTGCTTTTGAAATGCCTGTGGACGCCCGCCGCGACGGACGGGTTCCTCGCCTGCTTCGACGCCCTGGCCGCCGGATACGCCGCCGCGTCCGCGATCGAGGCCCGGGCCGCCGCCCTGCTTCCGGCCTTGTTCCTGGCCCGCGTGGACGGTAAGTCTCCCGTCGAATACATCACCGCCGAAGCTGAGCGCGACCGCGTGCGGCGCACGGCCCGACCATTGATCACCACACCGCCGACTGCTCTGGCGGACATCCGCCACGCCTGGGAAAGGGAACTCCGCCAATGACGGCCTCCTCCGCCACCACCATCACCGCCGTCAAGGCCCGCCGCGTTTGGGATTCCCGGGGACGCCCGACAGTCGAGGCCGACGTGACCCTGGCCGGCGGTGCGCTCGGCCGGGCCATTGCGCCCGCGGGGGCATCGCGCGGCAGCAATGAAGCCATCGACCTGCGCGACGGCGGCCACCGGTTCGGCGGCTGGGATGTGACGGAGGCTCTGAAGCAGACCAACGGCGCCATCGCCAAGACGCTGATCGGCCTGGACGCCACCGATCAGGCGGCCGTGGACCAGGCGCTGATCGCGCTGGACGGCACGCCCAACAAAGCCAACCTGGGCGGCAACGCGACCATCGCCGTGTCCATGGCGGTACTGCACGCCGCCGCCAATCAATCGGGTCTCCCCCTTTGGAAGTACCTGTGGGATCAGGGCGGCACGCCGGGCCTGCCGCTGCTGCCCCTGCCGGAAATCCAGATCTTCGGCGGCGGCGCCCATGCCGGGCGGCGCATCGACGTGCAGGACTTCATGGTCATCGCCACCGGTGCCGACGACTATGAACAGGCCCTGGCCTGGACCGCCGAGGTCTATATCGCCGCCGGCAAGATCATGGCCGAACGCGGCGTGCTGCAGGGCGTCGCCGACGAAGGCGGCTTCTGGCCCGCGTTCGACGCCAACGAGGACGCCGCCGAAACCCTGGTCCAGGCCATCGAGAAGGCCGGGCTGAAACCGGGGGAGCAGGTCGCCATCTCGCTCGATATCGCGGCGTCGGAATTCGGCAAGGGCGGGCGTTACCGCCTGGCCCGCGAGGACCGCGACATGTCGCGCGAGGAATTGGCCGAAATGCTGCTGGGCTGGGTCGGCCGCTATCCCATCGTGTCCGTCGAGGACCCCATGAGCGAGGACGACGCGGAAGGCTTCCTGGCCTTTGCCCAGGCCGCCCCCAAGTCATTGCAGATCGTCGGCGACGACTTCCTGGTGACCAACGCCGGCCGGGTCCAGGCCGCGGCCCGTGACGGGGCCCTCAACTGCGCCCTGATCAAGCCGAACCAGGCCGGCACGGTGACCGAAACCAAGGCTGCCTTCGACGCCGCCCGGGATGCGGGGATCGGCGCCATCGTGTCCGCCCGATCGGGCGAAACCGAGGACGTGACCATCGTCCATCTGGCCGTCGGCTGGGGGGCGAAGCAATTGAAGGTGGGGTCGTTCACGCGGTCCGAACGCATGGTGAAGTGGAACGAAGGCCTGCGGGTCGCCGACGCCATCGGCTCCGCCGCCCTGCCGCCCCGGGCAGCCTTTCCCTGGGGTTAGGCCGAACGCCTATTCCGCCGAGCGGGCCATCCCGCGCAGACGGTTGACCAGCACGCCCATCAGACGGTGCAGGACCTTGTCGGTCTGCTCCAGGCGCTGCAGGCGGGCCTTGAGGGATTCCTTGGACAGCACGATCAGCACCGAATCCTCGGCGGCGCGTGCCGAGGCGGCGCGCGGCTGATCGTCGATCAGCGACAGTTCCCCCAGAAGTTCGCCGGCGCCGAGCGTGGCCAGGCTCTGCTCGATGGCGCCGCGCCGGTAGATCTCAATCGCGCCCGTGGAAATCAGGAACGCCTCGGTCCCGGCATCGCCTTCCTCGAACAGTATCTGGCCCTTGACCAGCTTGCGCTGCTCCGGCCCCTTGCCGCCGCCGTTGGCCGCCGCCGCGGGTGCCGGCGCCGGGGCGGGTTTGGGGGCTGCGGCCGGTGCCGGTTGTGCCGGCTGCGCCGGTTTCTGAGCCCCTTCGTCCCAGCGCTTTTCCTGCGGTGCCGCGCCGTTCGGCGCCCCTCCCGCCGCGGCGCCATTGGCAAGCGCCTTGTCCAGGGTCGCGGCGGCCGTGCGTTTCAGTTCATCCGGCAGGCCCGCGGCGGCGATCTTTTCCTTCAGCACATCGGCCACGCGCTTGGCCATGTTCGCATCCTGGCCGCCGCCGGTCAGGGCGTCGACGCCGGTCAGCCCACGCATGGCCTGGGCCAGATTGCGGACCACGGCGGCCTGCTGCTTGGCGCCCGTGTCCGTGGCCGACAGATCGAGCACGAAGCCCGCCCGCGACGGCAGGGACGGCAGATAGGCGAGGATGCTGGCGACGGCGTCTTCGGCGCTGAGATCGCCGTCCTCGCGGCCCAGGGCCATCTTGGCGCGCAGGGTCAGGGCCTCGGCCATCTGCGGGCCGCCGAGCAGCCCGGCATACCCTTCCAGATTGCGGATCAGGGTGACCAGGGCCGTGCGCTCGCCTTCCTTGCCCTCACGGGTCATCGGCTTGACCCCGCCGATTCCGCGGGCGACCCGGCCCAGAATGGCGTCCCGCGCGTTCTCCAACTCGTAAGCCGCCATGGTCTTGTTCAGCTCGTTGATGCAGCTGAGCGGATTCTTCACTTCCGGCAGACGCCCCTGACACAGTTGAACCAGCATGCGGTGGGCGGATGCCGCGTCGGCGACGCCGCCCAGCAGTTCGGTGATGGCGGCGGTGCCGTCGAGGATTTCCGCCAAGGCCTCGTCGACATAGGCCTGGACGACGACGCCCGCCTGCCCGTCCAGCAGCTTGACCAGGCCTTCGATCTTGCCGCTCCAATCGCCCTGCTCTCCCATATGGACCGCAAGGCCGGCCAGGATCAGCATATGGCGTTCATCGGCCGGGGCCTCGGCATTGACCTTGTCGATCAGGGCCTGCAGGCCGCCCGCCTGAAGGGCCTCGTTCAGGTCCTCGCGCTTCATCATCTTTTGCGCGTTGGCCACGAGCTGGTTGTACAGGCGTTCCAGCTTGTTCTGGCGGTCGACGGGCTTTTCGCCGGCGTCCTTGTCGACCTGCAGGCTAGCCAGGCGCGACAGGGCGCCGATATAAAGCTTGTCGTCGCGCTCCAGCATCTTCAGGCGGCCGAAATCGAAGGCCAATTCCATGGCCGTCATGCCGACGTCGTCCAGATATTGACGCAGCAGGCGCCCGATCGTGCGGCGGGCCTCCAACTGATAGCAATCGGCCAGGGTCTCGCACACCGGCGAGGACTCGATGGGCACGACGGTCAGGCCCTTGTCCGTGACCTCGGCCCGTTCGTTGAAGATGATCTCGTCGCCCTTGCGGTCGCTTTCGGCGATCACCTTGACGCCCGAATATTTATGGGAATCCAACAGGGCCTGCGCCTGCTGGATGGCCTGCGATTTTACGTTATGGGAGGCGAAAAAGGTCCACTTGCCGTCGGATTCGGTCTGGACCTCATAGGTCTTTCCCGCAAGGTTCGTTTGCATGTTGGTTAGGTCCCCAAGCGCTGATCTGGGCGCCGTCTCCTGCAGACGCCGCCGCGTACCAATCGCACCCCCTCAGAAAAGCACGCCGCCGGTTGTTCCGGCGAGCGAGAATTGCCGTTAGGATGCCGCGTATGATTATCAGGCGCAAGTCTCTGGACAAATTCACCTTAAAAGGCTGCCATGCGGGCGCGCTGTGAAATTTTCGCGAAGGAATAATCCGCGCTTACTATCGTGAAACGGGAATTCCCTCTAATTTCTAGACCTTTTTTTGCTCACGCTTACGATTGTAAAAGAATATACGGGTGATGTTCCGTAAGGAATCCAGCGCATTAAAAGCAAAACCTTCGGGGGAGGGGGTCAGCATGGTGAACGCTCGAACTCAAGCAAGAGCGGAATATACGAAATACCTGGAAAAGGTCCGTTGGGTGCAAAAATCCCGCGCGACCCAGAACGCCCTGTATCGAAATGCGGGAACCCAGAACCTGACCTGGGACGTTCTTTTCCTGATCGCCGAAGCCCAGTACGCCGGACAGAACCTCAACGTCTCGGACATCTGCGTGTCCGTGGCCGCGTCCAAATCGACGACCCTGAAGCTGATTGCCCAATTAGCCACGGACAGCGTGATCGACAAGCGGCAGAAGGAAAACGATTCCCGCACGCAGTTGGTCACCCTGCACGACACCTTCCGCAAGAAGCTCGAACATTATCTGGACACCCTGAGCACGACCTTTCCCGCGCTCGATTAACGGCGCCGGTTGACCGCGCCGGTTGACGGCGCCGCATCCCGCATTCATGAATGCCCATCCGGGCGGCGGCCCCAGATCATCGGGAACAGGCCGTCACGCCCGGATCGTCATGTCCAACCACCATACCAACCCATCATGAGAGCGCGCCCATGTCCTGGATCTACCTGTTCGTCGCGGGTCTGTTCGAAATCGCCTGGGTCATCGGCCTAAAATACACCGACGGCTTCACCCGCCCCCTGCCCAGCATCGCCACGGCGGCGGCGCTGATCGCCAGCATGCTTCTGCTCGGTCTGGCCGTGCGCGACCTGCCGCTCGGCACCGCCTATGCGGTATGGACCGGGATCGGCACCCTGGGGGCCGCCGCCTTCGGCGTTTTCCTGTTCAACGAACCGGCGACGGCGATGCGCCTCGCCTGCATCGGCCTGATCGCGGCGGGCATCGTGGGGTTGAAGCTGTCGTCGTCGGCGTAAGCGGCTTCGGCCTATTCGGCGAGCAGGCCCGAGGCCCGCGCCATCTGCGCCAGGAACAGCATGACGAACGACCCGCCGGTCCAATAGAGCGCCCGCAGGAAGCGCGTGCGTTTCTTGTCGCGGATGTCCGACACCTTGATGATCTCACAGGCCGTCTCGCGCACCCAATCGGCGCCGGCCACGGTGCGCACGTAGGCGTCCACATCGGGGCTGCGGCGCGGATCGAAATACATCGCCCCCGCGCAGGCCCCGAAATCGCGCTTCCGCGATACCTTGTTGGCGTGCGACGGGTACAGCACCAACGCGAACATAATGATCGGCAGCACCAGAATGGCCCAGCCCGCGAACACATACAGCCCCGCCTGATCGATCGGCACCGGGACCTGCGCGCCGCTGCGCAGCACCACCTGCAAAGCCAGGATGTAGCCCACGCCCATGATCTGGGCCTTGTTGTCGTAACTGCGCACCGTGTCCTGGGCTTCCGACAAAACCGACAGCAGGGCGTCGCCGCCCAACTGCTCATGAAAACGGGCGGTCAGGTTTTCGCTGGTCATGGATTGCGTCCCCTTTTCGTTCGGCCGGCGCCGGCGGCACCGGCAGGGCCGCATCCTAGGGACGAACGGGGCGATCCTGTGGCGGCGAGGTGACGACTTCGTGTTGGGGGCTTAACCGCGCATTGCAGGATATACACGTACTTCATGGCCCGCTTCCGCTCCCGCCTGCGCTGCGCTTCGGCGCGGCGACAGCGCGGCACCCGTTTCTCTAACGCTCCATCGCGTAACCGCGCTGTAGCGTAAGCGAAAGCGGGTGGTGCGGGCGGTCGGACTTGAACCGACAAGGCCGTAAGGCCGAGGGATTTTAAGTCCCTTGTGTTTACCAATTTCACCACGCCCGCGCGCGGCCGCCGTTGCGGCATGCCTCTGGTAATCCTACGGGCTTTCCATCGCAAGGGCCAAGGACGGGTTGCCCGCTTTCGCGCCAGGGGCTACACCTCGACCCCATGAGCGACCGCCCCGACCCAGGCCCCGGCACGCAACCGCCGGATTTCGACGCGGCCTTCCGCGACAAGCTGCGCGATCTGTTGCTGTGGCGGCGCGACGTGCGGCGGTTCCTTGGCACCCCCCTGCCCGACGGCCTGCTGGAAGGCCTGCTGGCCCAGGCGGCGCTGGCGCCCAGCGTCGGCAATTCCCAGCCCTGGCGGTTCGTCGTGGTCGAGGATGCGGCCCGCCGCAAGGCGGTGCGCGACGATTTCGAACAGGCCAACCAGGACGCCCTTGCCGGCTATTCCGGGGAGCGCGCCCAGACCTATGCGGGGCTCAAGCTGGCGGGGCTGGACAAGGCGCCCGTGCAGTTGGCCGTGTTCGCCGACCGGGCGACGGAGCGCGGGCACGGCCTGGGCCAGAACACCATGCCGGAAATGCTGCCCTATTCCGTGGTCGCGGCCGTCAACACCCTGTGGCTGGCGGCGCGGGCGGCGGGGGTCGGCGTGGGTTGGGTCTCGATCCTGCATCCCGGCCGTGTGTCGCAAATCCTCGACGTCCCCAAAGACTGGCACCTGGTCGCCTATCTGTGCCTGGGCCTGCCCGAGGAAGAACACCTGGAGCCGGAACTGGTGCGCGCCGGCTGGCAGGATCGGGCCGACGTGTCCGAGTTCATCCTGCGCCGATAAGGTTGAACCACAGAGACGGTGAGGCGGTGAGAAGACCTCTTGCCCCCGCCTTGTGGGGGCGACTGATTGCTGCCGTCTGTTCCGTCATGCCCGCGCAGGTGGAAACGCCATAGATTTTCGCTTTCTACCTTCTCACCGCCTCACCGCCTCAGTGGTTCCCTTCCCGCATCGGGAACGCGGGGCGGCGGCCGGCTAGAGGTCCACTTCCTGGGGCTCGTTGCCGAGGTCGCGCATGATGGCGCGGAGCTTTTCCGCGGCATCGGCGATGTCGGCCGCATCCGTGCCGCGGATGACGATGGTCGAGCCATGCTTGCCGTCGCGGGAAAACGGATAGCTGCCGATTTCCAACGCCGGATGTTCGTCCTGCAAGGCCGTCAGGCGGGCCGCGATCTTGCCCTCGGGCGTGTAGGAGGCAATGGATTTGGACAGCATTTCCGCCCCGCCCGTGAGCCGGTGTTTGAACAGGTCGAACATGGCCTGCATGATCCGGGGCACGCCCGGCAGCACGAACACGTTGTCGACCTGAAACCCGGGGGCACGGCTGACCGGATTGTCCAGAAGAATGGAGTCTTCCGGCACGTCGGCCATCTTCATGCGGGCCTCGGTCACGTCCTCGGGCTTGTAATGGGCGAGCAGCAGTTTCTCCGCATCGGGATGGCGGATCAGCTTGCGGCCGAAGGCCTTGGCGATGCAGGCGGAGGTAATGTCGTCATGGGTCGGCCCGATGCCGCCGGTGGTGAACACGTAGTCGAAACGGGCGCGGGCCTCGTTCACGTTGGCGATGATGGTGGCCTCGACATCGGGGATGACGCGGCCTTCCATCAGGCGGATGCCCAGCGCGTTCAGGTTTTCACCCAGGAACTGCAGGTTGGCGTCGCGGGTGCGGCCCGACAAAATCTCGTTGCCGATGATGATCAGGCAGGCGGTGACGGTCTTGGGTTCGCTCATGTGTCCTCCGGCGCGGCGGCATGTAGCTAGCCCGAACAGTGGGCCCAAGGCAACGTCCCAAAGCAAGACCGCCCCGCACGGATGCGGGACGGTCAGGGCTTGGACAGGGACAGGGAAGGAGGTCGAACCGTCCCTGTCGGGGGGATTTTGACTAGCTGGAAATGCGCCAGGCGCCGTCGGCGGTGCGGCAGGCGGTGCCGTAGCCTTGTTCGACCCGGCCGCCGATGGTCACCGAGGTCTGGTATTCGCGGCAGACCTCGCCGGTGTTGGCGTTCTGCATGGTGCGGACCGGCGTGATGGTGCCGGAATTGCCGCTGTCCGGGTTGGACCAGGCGACGGGCTGCCAGTCGGCGGTGTGCAGGGCCGTGTTCTGGGCGCGCTGCTGGTACATCTGGTCGGCGCGGTCGAGGGAGGCCCCGACCTCGTTACCCATGAAGCCGCCCAGGAGTGCGCCCGCCGCGACCGCCGCCAACTGGCCGCGGCCGCCGCCGATCTTCGAGCCGACCAGGCCGCCCAGCCCGGCGCCGAGCAACGTGCCCGCGCCCTGCTTCATGCCGGTGCTGCCGTCGGTCACGCAACCGCCCAGCATCACCACGCCCATCAGGGCGGCGACGGCGGCGAACACGGGCCCGCGGGCCGCACGCCGGACCGTCCGATGGCGGCCCGTGGGGCCGGCCTGTTCAGTCGTCTGCATCTTGGTCGTGTTCATAACGTCCTCCTTCAATGGTCCGCCGGAACCGGTATGTCCCCCGTTGGCGGATTGATGAAACATCATATGTATAATTACATGCAAAATTGATGTCAATAACTAATTTCATTTTTGCATCTAGTTTCCATTGCGATATAAGAAACGCGGGGATGCGGCCGTCCATGGGGGGAACCTGGGCACCGCAAAAAGGTTATGGGGAAAACAAGCAATGACGCTGTCTTTCAGCAACGATCAGCATCGCGCCTATATGGAGCTCAACGATGCCGTTGGCCGCGAATGGGTCGAGGTGTTCGAAGGCGACACGGATTTCTACGACGCCGCCTATTGGGACCTGTTCAACAACATGTGGCGCGCCCGCACGCCCGTGCGCAAGACGGATGCGCTCAAGTTCATGACCAGCATCAAAAGCGCCCATACGGCGGGCAAATACCTGGACGTCGCCCTGAAGAAGGGCCTTCTGCTCGAACAGGACAATCCCAAGGACGCGCGCTCCAAACTGCTGACCTTGTCGGCGGATCTGCGCAGCCGCATGGACGCGTTCTATGACTGCTCGATCACCGAGATGTTCAAGACCTGCAAGCTGATCGACGGCATGCGGTGAGCGCCGTGACGGCCCGTCCGGGGTTCCGGCTCGCCCTTCTTCTCGTCCTGTTCTACGCTGGTTGGATCAAGTTCGCCGCGGCCGATACGGACGTCTACCTGATCGACTACGCCCAACGCGCGCTGATCATCGTGCTCGGCTGGGCCGCGTTGACGGACAGTTTTCGCCGCCCCCTGCCCCCGATCACCGATCCGGTCTGGCTTTGGGCCATCGCCGGGGCCGCCGCCATCATCGCGGCCGATACCTGGACCGGCGGCCTGGCCCAGCGCGCGGCCTTCGATACGGCCCTGTTCCCCGAAGTTTCCTTCCCGCCCCTGGAAAACGAGGTCTGGCAGGCCGTCGACCTGACCTTCGGCCTGGTCCTGGTGGCGGTGTCGGAGGAATTGGTGTTCCGCCGCCTGTGGGCGGATTGGTGGAATGCCCGGGGCGGCGGCGTCACCGGGTTGTACGTCGGGTCATCCCTGGTGTTCGGCCTGCTGCACCTGCCCCAGGGGCTGGCCGATACGGCCATCGCCATCGTCTGGGGCGTTCTGCTGATGGCGCTCTACCGGCAAAGCCGCAGCCTGGCGCTGGTCATCCTGGTCCATTTCGTGGTGGACCTCTGGTATTTCAGCTAACCCAGGAAATCGCGGATCAGGGCAATCAGGGGTTCGTCCGCCGGCGGCATGGCGAGGTCGCGCAGTTTCACCGGCTGCACCCATTTGAGGGCCTGACCGTCGAGCCCCCGGGGTTCGCCCTTCCACTGCCGCGCGACATAGACCGGCATCAACAGGTGGAAATCTTCATAAAGGTGACTGGCGAAGGTCAGCGGCGCCAGGCAGCTTTCCGTCAGGTCGATGCCCAGTTCTTCCTTCAGTTCGCGAACCAAGGCCGTTTCCGGCAGCTCCCCGGCTTCCAGCTTTCCGCCGGGAAATTCCCACAGGCCGGCCATGGCCTTGCCCGCGGGCCGTTGCGCGACCAGCACCCGCCCGTCGATATCGACCAGCACGGCGGCGACCACGATGACGGTGCGCACATCGCCCTGTGATTTGCGGAATTCCGCATCCCAGCAGCCGCCTTCGGGCAAGCCGTCAGACATGATCAGGAACGGTAGTCGGCATTGATGTCGATGTAGCCGTGGGTCAGGTCGCAGGTCCACACGGTGGCCCGCCCGTTGCCCACGCCAACGTCGACGGCGATGTTGATTTCCGGGCTTTGCATATGGGCCGTCACCGGCGCTTCGTCATAGCCGTCCACGGCCAATCCATTACTGGCGATGGTGATGCCGCCGATGGCGATGTTCAGGCGGTCGCGTTCGGCTTTCTCACCCGCCTTGCCCACGGCCATGACGATGCGGCCCCAGTTGGCGTCTTCGCCGGCGATCGCCGTCTTGACCAGGGGAGAATTGGCGATCGACAGGCCGATGCGCTTGGCCGCGGCGTCGCTGTCGGCGCCGGTGACCGTGATTTCGATGAACTTTGACGCCCCCTCACCGTCGCGCACGATCTGATGGGCAAGGTCGCGCATGACCGCTTCCGCCTTGGTCCGGAAATCCTTGAGCGCGGCATCGTCGGGGCCCGAGAACCGGTCGGCGTTGCCCGCCGCCCCGGTGGCGAACAGCATCAGGGAATCACTGGTCGAGGTATCGCTGTCCACGGTAATGGAATTGAACGTGCGTTCGCAGATCGGGGCCAGGATGCCCTGCAGCACGGGGGCCGGAATTTTCGCGTCCGTGAACACATAGGCCAGCATGGTCGCCATGTCCGGCGCGATCATGCCCGATCCCTTGGCGATGCCGGCGATGGTGACCTTGGTGCCGTTGATCTGGGCTTCCTTGACCGCCCCCTTGGGGAAGGTATCGGTGGTCATGATGGCCTTGGCGGCCTCGTCCCATTTGCCGGGGGCCAGATCGGCCGCCAGGGCGTCCAGGTTGTCGGTGATGGACTTGAAGTTGAGCGGCTCGCCGATCACGCCCGTGGACGCCGCGAACACCCTGGACGGCCGGCAGGCCAGACGGTCGGCCACGGCCTCGACCACCTGTTCCACCGCGTCCTCGCCCAGCCGCCCGGTGAAGGCGTTGGCATTGCCGGAATTGACGACCAATCCGTTGGCGATGCCGCCCGGAAGGGACTTGCGGCACCAATCGACGGGGGCCGACGCGGTCAGCGATTTGGTGAACACCCCCGCCGCCTGGGTCTCGTCGGCCAGTTCGACCAGCAGGACGTCCGTCCGCCCCTTGTAACGCACGCCGCAGGCACGGGTGGCCACCCGCACACCGTCGATCGGCGGAATGGTCGGGAAGGCTTCGGGCGCCAGGGGGGAGACTTTGGGCTTGGTCTTGGCCATGGTCGAACTCGCGTCTGCAAGGAGTTGGAAGGGCCTTCCCTGGTCGGGGAAGGCCTTGAATCGCCTCCTACTTAGCCGGAGTGCCGTCCAAATTGAAGCGTTCGATTTTCGCCGTCTCGCGCAGGCCCTTGGTCACCTCGGCGCCGATCTCGCGGGTCAGGCTGTCGCGAATCTGCGGTTCCATTTCCTCAAGCGAGGGGGCCGGCTGTGAACGCTTGTCCTCGACCTTGATGACATGCCAGCCGAACTGAGTCTTCACCGGGGTCTGGGTCATGGCTCCCTTATCAAGGGCGAAGGCCGCCTTTTCGAACTCGGGCACCATCTGGCCCTTGCCGAAGTAGCCCAGGTCGCCGCCGTTGGGGCCGGAAGGGCCGGTCGACTTCTTCTTCGCCGTATCGGCGAAATCGGCGCCGCCGGCCAGGTCCTTGATCACCGCCTTGGCCTCGTCCTCGGTTTTCATAAGGATATGGCGGGCATGGACTTCGACCTGGCCGCCCATGTCCTTGGTCACTTCGGCATAACGCGCGGCGACGGCCTGGTCCGTGACCTTGGCATCGACCGCCCGCTGAATCAGGGTCGAGCCCAGCAGCCGTTCGGTGAACGCCGCCAGTTCCTCCTTGAACTCGGCCGTTTCATGGATCTTTTCCTTGCGCGCCTTGATGGCCGCCAGTTTGGTGTCGATCAGACTGTTCAGCAACGCCGGGTAGATCTGCTCAAGCGGCACCTGCTGGTATTCGGCCGGCAGGCGGCTGTAGGCCTCGGTGACCTCGGAGCGCATGATTTTGGTGCCGTCCACCGTGGCGGCCACCGGGTCGTCGGCGGCCAGAACCGGCGCCGCGGCAAGGCTTAGGGGCGCCAGACCCATCAAGACCGCGACACCACCTGCGCGCAGGGCGATTTGAAACGTCATAAACAGATCCTTTTCGTTGAAAGACGGCCGAACCTTCGGCCGCTGAATTGGGCCCCACCCTACCCGCCGACCGGTCGCCGTGACAATCATTTGAATGTGAGGGTAATTTCAAGAACCTCATGGGGCGGCCCGCATTGACAGGACCGGGGAGCCCCTCTATCTCTTCCCCAGCGATTCCGCCCAGGAACCGCCACAATCGCTTCATACTTGTCATATTCATTTACCCATTCAAGGACGACCCCCGAATGTTCAGCGCCATCGCCAAGAGCCTGTTCGGTTCCGCCAATGACCGGTACCTGAACGGCCTGCAAAAGGACGTCGATGCCATCAACGGCCTTGAACCTGAACTCGAGAAGCTGTCCGACGACGCGCTCAAGGCCCGCACCGCCACCTTCCGACAGCGCCTCGAGGCGGGGGAAAGCGTCGACGACATCATGGTCGAAGCCTTCGCCACCGTGCGCGAAGCCTCCAAACGCACCCTCGGCCTGCGCCATTTCGACGTACAGATGCTGGGCGGCATTGTTCTGCACCGGGGCCAGATCGCGGAAATGAAGACCGGTGAGGGCAAGACCCTGGTCTCGACCCTGGCGGTCTACCTCAACGCCCTGTCCGGCGAAGGCGTCCATGTCGTCACGGTCAACGATTACCTGGCGTCACGCGATGCGGACTGGATGCGGCCGGTCTACGATTTCCTGGGGCTCACCGTCGGCGTCATCAAGCACGGGTTGGACGACGACGAACGGCGCGCCGCCTACGGCTGCGACATCACTTATGCGACCAACAACGAACTGGGCTTCGATTATCTGCGCGACAACATGAAGTTCTCGCTCGACGACATGGTTCAGCGGCCCTTCAACTACGCCATCGTCGACGAAGTCGACAGCATCCTGATCGACGAGGCGCGCACGCCGCTGATCATCTCGGGCGCGACCGAGGACAATTCGGACCTCTACGTCTCCGTCGACAAGCTGCTGAAGAACGTCACCCCCGATGACTTCGAAAAGGACGAAAAGGCGCGCTCCGTCACCTTCACCGAAGCCGGCATGGAAAAGCTTGAAGCGATGATGCGCGAGCAGGGCCTGCTCGACGAAGGCTCGCTCTACGACATCAACAACATCGCCCTGGTCCATCACGCCAATTCGGCGCTGCGCGCGCATATCCTGTTCCAGCGCGACACGGATTACATCGTCAAGGACGGCAAGGTCGTCATCATCGACGAATTCACCGGCCGCATGATGGAGGGCCGGCGCTATTCCGAAGGCCTGCACCAGGCCTTGGAAGCCAAGGAAGGCGTGGAGATCCAGAACGAGAACCAGACCCTGGCCTCGATCACCTTCCAGAACTATTTCCGCCTGTATCCGAAGCTGGCCGGCATGACCGGCACGGCGATGACCGAAGCCGGCGAATTCCATCAGATCTACGGCCTCGAGGTGATCGAGATTCCGACCAACGTGCCCTGCATCCGCAAGGACGAGGACGACATCGTGTTCCGCACGGGCAGCGAGAAGTTCGAGGCGATCCTCGACCTGATCGAGGACTGCCACAAAAGGAAGCAACCGGTCCTGGTCGGCACCGTGTCCATCGAGAAGTCCGAGGAACTGTCGGCCCGCCTGAAGAAGCGCAAGATCGAACACAACGTGCTGAACGCCCGCTTCCACGACCAGGAAGCCCAGATCATCGCCCAGGCCGGGCGGCCCGGCGGCGTCACCATCGCCACCAACATGGCCGGCCGCGGCACCGACATCCAGTTGGGCGGCAACGTGGACATGCGGGCCCTCATCGAGATCAAGGCCGAGCCGGGAACCCCGGAATACGAAGCCCATTACAAGAAGATCGCCGACGAGATCGCGACCGACCGCGAGATCGTCAAGCAGGCCGGCGGGCTTTACGTGATCGCCACGGAACGCCACGAAAGCCGGCGCATCGACAATCAACTGCGCGGCCGTTCCGGCCGTCAGGGCGACCCCGGCGCCTCATCCTTCTTCCTGTCCCTGGAGGACGACCTGATGCGCATCTTCGGGTCGGAACGCATCGACAGCATGCTCCAGAAACTGGGCCTTCAGGAAGGCGAGGCCATCGTCCACCCCTGGGTCAACAAGGCCCTGGAAAAGGCGCAGCAGAAGGTTGAAGAGCGGAACTTCGAAATCCGCAAGAACCTGCTGAAGTTCGATGACGTCATGAACGATCAGCGCAAGGTCATCTACGAACAGCGCAAGGAATTGATGGCGGCCGAGGACGTGTCCGAGGACGTCGCCGACATGCGCCACCAGGTGATCGACGACATGGTTGCCCTGACCATGCCGGAAAAGGCCTATGCCGAACAATGGGCCATGGACACCCTGCACGAGGAAGTCCTGCGCGTGTTCGGATTAGACCTTCCGGTTCAGGAATGGGCCAAGGAAGAAGGCATCGCCGATGCCGAAATCCGCGACCGTCTGGCCCAGGCCGTGGACGGACAGATCGCCGCCAAGGCCGCCAACGCAGGGCCGGAAATCTTCCGCTCGGTCGAAAAGGCCGTGCTGCTGCAACTGCTGGACCAGCTGTGGAAGGATCACCTGCTGACCCTTGACCATCTGCGCCACGGCATCGGGCTGCGTGCCTATGGCCAGCGCGATCCCTTGAACGAGTACAAGCAGGAAGCCTTCGCCCTGTTCGAGGAAATGCTGGTCGGCCTGCGCGAGCGCACCACCATGATGCTGGCCCATGTGGAACTCAGCATGGACTTCTCGGAAGAGGAATACCTGGCCGCCCGCGCCGGTGACGAGGGCGAGGCCCATCACGACAGCCCCGAATATATGGGCGGCGAGGACGAACAAGCCGAGGGTTCGGCGACCATGACCGTGGTCAATCGCCAGGCCGCCCCCGAGGTCGACCCCAACGACCCCGCGACCTGGGGCAAGGTGCCGCGCAACGCCCCCTGCCCCTGCGGGTCGGGCAACAAGTTCAAGCACTGCCACGGTAAGGTTTAGTCACAAACCCCGAGCGGTCAGCCGAGAAACCGCGCGATCACGAAGCCCAGCATCCCCAGGTTGATGAAGAATCCAGCCGCCATGCCGGCTGCCCGGCCCATGGGACTGATGCGGTAGCCGACCCAGAACGCGATGCGGGCCAGCACGAAGGCGACCGGCAGCGCCGTCAGCCACGCACTTTCATCGGCCTTGATCACCATCACCACCGCCAGATAGAGCGGCAGGAAGATCAGCGTCTGCTCGACCGTATTGGCGAGCACGCGCATGTCGACGCGGCGCCAAGTTGAAGGCGTATCGGTAAGTGGATCGATTGCCCCGGTGATCAGCCGCGTAAGCGCCACCACCTGGACCACGACCAGCAAAAACCCGGCCGGCAGGACCGCGAGTTTCAGGGCAAGACCGATGCGCTCCCCCGCGTCCGGGATCGGCCCCGGCCAACCGTCGAGCCAAACCAGCAGCCCCCAGAGTACAAGCGCCAAACCGGCGCCGCCAAGGGCGCTGAGCCAGAGAGTCATTTTCTGAGCGGATGTCATCCTGCGAGACTACCCCTGCCGGCGCCTGCACGGAAGACGGCGAGAAATCAGGCGAGGCCGTTGGTACCCATCTTCAGGAATTTCTCACGCCGGGCACTGCGCAGGGCATCACCGGGCAGGGCCGCCAGTTCGGCGAGCTGCTTGTCGATTTCCTTGCCGACCGACTGGATCGCCTGTTCACGTTCGCGGTGCGCACCGCCCAGCGGTTCCGCCACGATGGCGTCGATGACGCCGAGATCGGCCAGGTCCTGGGCCGTCAACTTGAGCGCCCCCGCCGCCGTTTCGGCCATGTCACCGTCGCGCCACAGGATCGAGGCGCAGCCTTCGGGCGAGATCACCGAATAGACCGAATGTTCCATCATCACCACCACGTTGGCGGCGGCAAGCGCGATGGCACCGCCGGACCCGCCCTCGCCGATAACGACGGAAACGAAGGGAACCTTGATGCCGAAGCAGACTTCGATCGACCGGGCGATGGCTTCCGCCTGGCCACGGGCCTCGGCCTCGACCCCAGGGTAGGCGCCGGGCGTATCCACCAGGGTGATGACCGGCAGGTTGAAGCGGTCGGCCAACTTCATCAGGCGCTGCGCCTTGCGGTAGCCCTCGGGCTTGGCCATGCCGAAGTTGTGGCGCACGCGGGCGACCGTGTCGGATCCCTTTTCGTTGCCGATGACCACCACCGACTGACCGCGGAAACGGCCCATGCCGCCGACCACCGCCGGGTCTTCGGCGAATTGGCGATCGCCGGCCAGGGGCGTGAAATCGTCGATCAGGGAATTGATGTAGTCCATGGCATGGGGGCGGTCGTGATGGCGCGCCACCTGCGTCTTCTGCCAGGGCGTGAGCTTCTGATAGGTCGTGACCAGAAGCTTGTCGACCTTGGCCTGCATCTTACCGACCTCGTCGGCGATGTTCATCTGGCCGTCGGACGAGAGGTGCCGAAGCTCCTCGATCTTGCCCTCAAGCTCGGCGATGGGCTTTTCGAAATCCAGGTAATTGTGCATGTGCGATTTCTAGCACAGGCCTTCGCACCTTGGCGACGTTGAAAATCGCCGAAATCGCCTCTAAAACCGTTCTTCACCCGTTTTCCGGACGGGGTCGGGAAAGTCCCGGTAGAGCGCGAATTTCACCTTTGAAACCAGACTGTTGACGCAATGGTGAAGGCCCTCCACGGGCTCCGCCCGCGTGGCGACATGGCCGAACGCCTCATCCAATTGGGCCAGGCCCGTGACTTCGACCATGATGTGGAATTCGGGCAGATCTTCCGGGCCCAGGCCCAGCTTGCGCCGCGTCAGCCGCCAGCCCGCGATGTGCCCCTGATCCTTCAGATGGTCCAGATATTTGCCCACATGGCCGGCGAAGGCCATGTCGCCGACGCCGTCCTTCAGGGTGCACCAGATATGATAGATGTCCATCGGCCGTGGCCCGGTTAGGACGCCGCCGATTCCGGCGCGGGTCCCGCGGGCGGTGCGACGGGAGCCGCCGGCGCGGAGGAGGTCGCGTGGCTTGAGGTCAGCGGCCCCGTGGCTTTCGCCCCCGGCGCGGTGGAGGCCGCCAGCTTTTCGCGGAAATCGCTGTATTCGGTCAGGTCGAACTTGGGCGGGCCGAACAGGAAGCCCTGCACGAAGTCGATGCCGCAGGCATGACAGAATGACACCGTTTCCGGCGTATCGACCATTTCGGCGATGGTTTCGACCTTCAGTTCCCGGCAGAACGACGCCAGCGCCGTGAGGAAGGCGCGGCCGCGCTCGATGGCTTCCGCGTTCTTGACCACCGGGCCGTCGATCTTGACCACGTCGACGTCGATGGCGGACAGGTATTGGAAGCTGGCAGCACCCGCGCCGAAATCGTCAAGACACACGGGATAGCCCATGCCGCGCAGGTTCTGGATGAATTCGTTGGCGGTTTCCAGATCCTCGACCCGCGAGGATTCCGTCAATTCGAAAATCAGCTTGCCCTGGGTCCAGGGATTGGCCTTCAGGCGGTCCTGCAGGCCGTCGATATAGCGCTTGTCGACGATCGAGTTGCCCGAGATGTTGACGGCGACCGAGGCGAACATGGGCGCGTCCTTGTTCTCGTCGATCCAGACCATGACCTTGTCGATGACCGACAGGTCGAAGGCGCCGATCAGGCCCGTTTCCTCGGCGAAGGTGATGTACTTGTAGGGGCTTTCGCCATGCTTTCCCTGGAACCGGGCCAGGGCCTCGTAATGGTGGATGACCCCGTCCTTGATCCCGATGATCGGATGCATGGCCATGCGGAAATCGGATTTCTTGACCACCCGGTTGAAGGTTTCCGCCGTTTCCATGGCGTCCTTGACCAGATCGTCCATGCTGCCTGACAGGGCTTCGAGCGACACCGCCCCGCCCTTGGACTTGGAGAATTCGTTGAGCGCGTGGATCACGCCCTTGGTCAGGTTTTCCTCGGTCAGACCGTCGCCGGCGTCGATGGTCGCCGCGCCGACGGAAATGCCTTCGGCCTCGGGCGCGATGTTCTGGATCAGGGACGAAATGCGCGCCTTCATGGCGTCCACGTCCAGGCCCTGGCCATGGACCACACCGTACTTGCCGTCGCCCAGCTTGGCCGCCGCGTCGCCGTTGATCGATGACATCTTGAGGACCGAGCCGACGGCGCCCATCAGGTTCTCGCGCTGGGCTTCGTCCATTTCCTCCTGGGCCTCGGTCAGGCCATCGAGTTCGACCAGGGTCATCTTGTCCGCGCCGTCGACACCGTCGGCCAGCATCTTGGACGCCATCTTGCCGAAGCTGTCGGCGTCGTAGAGCCCTTCCTTGCCGCTCTTCTTCAGGGACTTGTCCGTGGTCAGGCCGCCCGCGATATGAAACGCCAGGAAATAGCGATTTTCCAATTCCGGGTTGCGGTAGCCGCAGGTCACCAGGGGTTGGGAATTGCCGTTGGCGCCCTTGAAGCGCAAATGGATGTTGTCGAACCGGCCGGTGCGGGCGATGGCGTCAAGCATCTGTTCGGCCAACGGGCGGTCCTCGTCAGCGATGATGTCGAGGATCGTCATGCCCTTCAGGGTGCGCGGATCCTTGCCCGTCAAAAGCGGCAGGATACCGCCGGCAAAGGTGATGGTGCGCTCGCTGTCGAGCTCGATGATGGCTTCAGCCCAGCAGAAAGAGAACGCAATGAACCGCTCCCGGTCCGAAACCCGGCGTGCGCCATTGCCCTCTTGTGCGGATGTTTCCGCCATATCCATCCCTGCCCTTTGTGTTTTGCGGGCATTATAGGAACCTTCGACAGGTGATGAACATCCTTACTTTAGGGATAGGGTCGACAAACCGGGGGACAGAAACGAAAACGGCGGGTCCCATAACCAGGAAACCCGCCGTTCGTTGTTCGAAAATGCCGAAAAGGCAGATTAGTTGCTTTTGATCTGCGCCGCCTTTTCCACCAGCACCTTGGCCTGGCGGATGGAGGCGATGTCGATCAGGCGACCGTCGAGCGAGACGGCCCCCTTGCCTTCCTTCTGCGCCTGTTCCATGGCGTCGATGATGCGCTGCGCCTGCGTCACTTCCTTTTCCGACGGGCTGAACAGCTCGTTGGCCAGGTCGATCTGCGACGGATGGATCGCCCATTTGCCTTCACAGCCAAGGGTCGAGGCACGCATGGCCTGAGCCTTGTAGCCGTCCGGGTCGGAGAAATCGCCGAACGGGCCGTCGATCGGACGCAGGCCGTTGGCGCGCGCGACGACGACCATCTTGGCGATCGGGTAATGCCACATATCGCCCCAGTGAACGTCACGGTTGCCGGCGTCATCGGGATCGGTCAGCACGGCATAGTCCCGGTTCGGGCCGCCGATGACGGTGGTCCGCGCCTTGGTCGAGGCCGCATAGTCAGCGACGCCGAAGTGCAGGGATTCGTTCCGCTTCGACGCCTGGGCGATTTCCGCGAGGTTCTGCATGCCCAGGGCCGTTTCGATGATCAGCTCGAAGCCGATGCGCTTGGACACCTTGGTCGCGTCTTCGATCTGGGTCACCATCATGTCGATGGCATAGACGTCCGACGCCGTGCCGACCTTGGGAATCATGATCAGGTCAAGCTTGCCCGGCGCGCCCTCCAGGATCTCGACCAGATCGCGGTACATGTAATGGGTGTCCAGGCCGTTGATGCGAATGGACACGGTCTTGCCCGACCAGTCCAGATCGTTCAGGGCGGCGATGATGTTCTTGCGCGCGGGCGCCTTGTCGTCCGGGGCGACGGCGTCTTCCAGGTCCAGGAACACCACGTCGGCGTTACTTTTGGCAGCCTTTTCCATGAACGTGGGGTTGGAGCCGGGAACGGCCAACTCGCTGCGGTTCAAGCGCGCCGGCGCCTGTTCGACGATATGAAAGCTCATCTGAATCTCCTGCGTCCGAATGAGGCGGCGTTCTCGGGCTTCGAAGCCGATGGCGCCACCGCTTATGAATTGTTATTTCGCGGGCGCAACATAACCATCCCCCCAAGCGCCCGCAAGGGCAAATCAGCCAGGAATGGAAGGCTTACCGCAATGCGGAATAATACATCCTTGCCGGTATGGAAGGCCTGTTCGCCGGACTTATGGACATCAAAACCGCGACGACAGGCGACGCGCCACGCCCTGCGCGCCCATAGCGGCACCGGTCGCGGGCAGCACCGTGGAAAACGCAGCGTCGGCACTCGACACCTCACGATCCCATGGTGTACCTCACGGTGAAATGAAATTAGAGGAAGTAACGATGGCTGACACCGCATCCAAGCGACCGACCGTACTCGTCACCCGCCGCCTGCCGGACGCCGTGCATGCGCGTCTTGCCCGCGACTACGACGCGCGCCTGAACCCGGAAGACAAGCTCTATACAAAGGACGCCTTAATCGCGGCGGCCCAGGACGTGGACGCCATCATGCCCTGCCACACCGAACACTTCACGGAAGAGGTCTTCGCCAAGTTGCCCGAACGCGTGAAAATCATCGCCAATTTCTCCGTCGGCTATGACCATGTCGACGTCGAGGCGGCGAAGAAACACGGCGTCATCGTCACCAACACGCCCGAGGTTCTGTCCGACGCCACGGCGGAGACGACCATCCTGCTGATGCTCGGCGCGGCGCGGCGCGCCAGCGAGGGCGAACGCCTGGTGCGCTCCGGCGGCTGGAAGGACTGGTCGCCGGCCTTCATGGTCGGCCTGGGCGTCACCGGCAAGCGGCTGGGTATTCTCGGCATGGGCCGGGTCGGCCAGACGGTCGCCGATCTGGCGCGCGCCTTCCGCATGGAAATCCACTACCACAACCGCACCCGCCTCAGCCCGGACAAGGAGAAAGGGGCCGTCTGGCACGACACCCTGGACGACATGCTGCCGCATTGCGATTTCCTCTCGCTTCACTGCAACGTGACGGCGGAGACCCGCGGCATCATGAACGCCGCCCGCTTCGCCCTGCTGCCGGATGGGGCCGTCCTGGCCAACGCCGCCCGGGGGGCGGTGATCGACGACGACGCGTTGGTCGACGCCTTGAAATCGGGCAAACTGTTCGCGGCGGGGATTGATGCCTACAACAACGAACCGAACGTCGATAAGCGGTTGATCGCGCTCGACAACACGTTCCTGCTGCCGCACATCGGCAGCGCCAATCGGGAAACCCGTGACGCCATGGGGTTCCGCGCCCTCGATAATCTCGATGCCTATTTCGCGGGTGGCACCCCCGGCGACCGGGTCGCCTGAGGCGCTGTAATCAGCGCGCTATTCCGTATCGTGAAAAACCCCCCGCCCCCCGCAATCGCGGCGACGGCGGCTGGGCGAGCCACCCTGAATCACGATTTCCCGCCGCGCGCAGCCCTAATCTCGACCCACACACCCTGTGACACCCCCTCTACGAATCCGCATCGGGTTGTCCGCAGGAAAAGTCCTACAGGGAAAAAGCCTTGCCTTCGCGTTGCGTATTGGGAAGATTCCCGACAGGATATAACAGTTCCCCGCCATTAATGGTGCGGGAGCGGTTGTAACCGGGCCCGGGGGATTGCAAAAAAAATCAACACGACGTCTTGGGCTGTTCATTAAACGCGCGAACATCGCGCAAATTATACCCATCGGCGGATGGTGGTTGTCCGCTGATTATTAATTGGGAGGAAACACATGACGACCACGAAAGTGAACCGGCGTAAGTTCCTTAAAGGCGGCGCCGTTGCCGCCGGAGCGACTGCTGCTACTCTTGCCATGCCGAACATCGCGACGGCGGCCCCCACGGTTCTGAAAATTCAGGCCGCCTGGGGCGGTGGCATCTTCCTTGAAAATGCCAAAAGCTATGTCGAACGCGTCAACAAGATGGCCGGTAAGGGCCTGAAGCTCGACCTGCTGTCCGTCAACTCGGTCGTGAAGACCAGCCAGATGCAGGACGCCGTCCATCGTGGCGTCCTCGACGGCGCCCACTACGTGCCGGCCTATTGGTATTCGAAGTCGAAAGCCGCTTCCCTGTTCGGTACCGGCCCCTGCTTCGGCTGGTCGGCGCAGGAAATGCTCGGCTGGATCCACTACGGCGGTGGTAAGGCCCTGTTTGAGGAACTGATGTCCGGCCTCGGCCTGAACCTGGTCAGCTTCTTCAACAGCCCGATGCCCGCGCAGCCCTTCGGTTGGTTCAAGGAGGAAATGAAAGACGCCTCCCAGATGAAGGGCCTCAAGTACCGCACCGTCGGCTTGGCCGCCAACGTCTTGCAGGAAATGGGCATGTCGGTCGTTCAGCTGCCGGGCGGCGAAATTCAGCCCGCCATGAAGAGCGGCCTGATCGACGCGGCCGAGTTCAACAACCCGACCTCGGACAAAGACTTCGGGATGCAGGACGTTTCCAAGCACTACCACCTGGCCAGCTTCCACCAGTCGCAGGAATGTTTCGAAATCACCTTCAACAAGAAGAAGTTCGATTCCCTGTCGAAGGAACTCCAGGCGATCCTGGAATATGCGTCGGAAGCGGAAAACTCCAACTTCTACTGGAACAACACGCTCCGTTACGCCGACGACCTGGTCGCGCTGAAGGAAAAGCACGGCGTCAATGTCTACCGGACGCCGGAATCCATCATGTCCGAACAGTTGAAGGCCTGGGATGTGATCGTGAAGCAGATCTCCGACGAAGATCCGTTCTTCGCCAAGGTCGTTGCCTCGCAGAAGGCCTACGCCAAGAAGGTCATGGGCTACCTGCTGCTGAACCAGCCCGATTACGAGCTGGCCTACAAGCATCACTTCGGTTGATCTGATCCTTTCATCTGGGATCAATCCGGAAAAGTAGGTATTGAGGGGCAGCCTTAATCGGCTGTCCCTCACATATCTGAGACATCAAGGGCGGGAAACCAAGCCGTGATAAAAACTATCCATGCCATTGAAGAATTGAGCATCTGGGTCGGGCGCACCTTTGGCTGGTGCATTTTGATCCTCACCCTGTCGGTCGCCTATGAGGTATTCGTCCGTTATGTCCTGAATGCCCCGACCGTTTGGGCTTTCGACATGATGGTTCAGATGTACGGCGCCTTGTTCCTGATGGCCGGGCCATATGCCCTTGCCCAGGACACTCATGTGCGGGCGGATGTGGTCTATCGCCTGCTTTCGATCCGCTGGCAGGCGCGCATTGATTTGATTTTGTACTTTTGCTTCTTTTTCCCGGGCATGCTGGCCCTGGCCTGGTACGGCGCGGAAATCGCTGCCGATTCATGGCGCTACAAGGAAGTCAGTTGGAACAGCCCGGCCCGCATTCAAATCTATTTCTTCAAGACCCTGATCCCGCTGGCCGCCGGACTGTTCATCATTCAGGGCATCGCCGAATGCATGCGCTGTTATCTTGCGATCAAGTCGGGCAGTTGGCTGCCGCGTCTCAAGGACGCCCAGGAAACCGAAGACATCTTGCTGCAACAGCAGGCCGCGGCCGCCAAGGCACAAGCCTAATTCTCATAATTACACACCGACGTATTGGTGAGACGGAGCACGTTATAGAATGACGAACCCCGAAGTAGCGATTTTGATGTTGTCGCTTTTCATTGTGATGGTCCTGCTCGGATTTCCGGTGGCCTTCACCTTGCTCGCCATGGGCGTCGGTTTTGGCTATTTCGCCTATTACGAAGCCGGCAGCATCACGACCTTCGCCGACATCTTTAACAACAAGATCTTCTACCTTTTGAACCAGAACACCTACTCGGTGATGGAAAACGACACGCTGGTCGCCATTCCGTTGTTCCTGTTCATGGGCTACGTGGTCGAACGCGCCAACATCGTCAACAAGCTGTTTTACGCACTGCAGATGGCGGCGCGGAACCTGCCGGGCTCCATGGCCATCGCCGCCCTGATTACCTGCGCCGTGTTCTCGACGGCCAGCGGGATCGTCGGCGCCGTCGTGACCCTGATGGGATTGCTGGCGTTTCCGGCCATGGCCAAGGCGAATTATGACAAGAGCTTCGCATCCGGCGTGATCTGCGCCGGCGGCACGCTGGGGATTTTGATCCCGCCGTCGATCATGCTGATCGTCTATGCGGCGATCGCCGAACTGTCGCCGCTGCGACTTTATGCCGCCGCGATTTTCCCCGGCTTCCTGCTCGCGGGGTCCTACATTCTCTACGTCATCATCCGCGTGATGATCAATCCGTCCATCGCGCCGAAACCGCGGGCCGAAGACGTGCCGCCCCGGCATATCGTCTATTGGCAGCTTTTGACGTCCTTCGTGCCGCTGACGGCGCTGATCCTGCTGGTTCTCGGCTCGATCCTGGGCGGTCTGGCGACGCCGGCGGAAGCCGCCGCCATGGGGGCCTTCGGCGGCATTGTCCTGGCCGGCATGTATCGCTCCCTGACGTGGCAGATGCTCAAGGAATCCGTCTACCTGACCGCCAAGGCGACGGCCATGGTCTGCTGGCTGTTCGTCGGGTCCTGGACCTTCGCCTCGGTGTTCTCTTATCTGGGCGGGCATGAAATCATCGAACACTTCATCCTCGGCTTCAACCTGGAGCCCTGGCAGTTCCTGATCCTGGTCCAGGTGATCATCTTCCTGCTGGGTTGGCCCCTGGAATGGTCGGAAATCCTGATCATCTTCGTGCCGATCTTCCTGCCCATGCTGAAGACCTTCGACGTCAATCCCTACTTCTTCGCCATGCTGGTTGCCCTCAACCTGCAGACATCGTTCCTCACGCCACCTATGGCGATGTCCGCCTATTATCTAAAAGGGGTGATGGGCAAGGCCGTCGAATTGATGGAAATCTTCAGGGGCATCATGCCGTACCTGGCCATCGTTATTGCCGTCATGGTTCTGATGTACCAGTACCCGGGGATTGCGCTGTTCCTGCCCGATTACTTCTTCGGCAAGTACATCCCGTAACAGCGGCATGAGCGAAACCAAAACAAGGGCGATCCAAGCCAGGATTTCAGGAGTGAACCGATCATGAGATCAAGGGTATTCGAACAAATCTGCGGCATCCTCGGCACCGCGATGGTGGCGGCCTTCGTCCTCGGCCTCGCCTGGGGTATCTCCCACGGCTTCGCCGGGTTCTGGGGCGGGCTGCCGTTCTGGGTCATCAGCCTCGGCGTGCTGGCCCTGGTCCTCTACGACCTCTGGGATTCCACCTTGAAGAAGACCACATCAGACTGAACCATCGCGGGTTTGGCATACCTTTAGGAACCGGCACCATGGATTTGGCGGATTTGGGCGCATCCCAATTGGTTGGGATGATCGAACGGGGTGAGATTACCTCCACGGAACTGGTCGAGGCCTGCCTCGCGCGGATCGAAGCGAAAGAAGACGCCATCGGCGCCTGGGCGCATCTCGACCCGGACTTCGCCCGCCGCCAGGCCGCCCATTGTGACGAACTGCATGCCAGTGGTGCGCCGACCGGGCCGTTGCACGGCATCCCCGTCGGCATCAAGGACATCTTCGACACGGCGGACCTGCCCACGGAAAACGGCACCGTGCTGTCCAAGGGACGCCTACCCGATGACGACAGCACCGCCGTCCGCCTGTTGAGGGCCGCCGGCGCCGTGATCATGGGCAAGACCGTGACCACGGAACTTGCCGTCTATTCCCCCGGCAAGACCCGTAACCCGCACGATCCGGAACGCACCCCTGGCGGCTCGTCCAGCGGCTCCGCCGCCGCCGTCGCGGCGGGCATGGTGCCCTTGGCGATCGGCTCGCAAACCAACGGGTCCGTCATTCGCCCGGCATCGTTCTGCGGTGTCGTCGGCTTCAAGCCGACGCATGGGCGGATTTCCCGCGCCGGCGCCCTGGCTCTGTCGCGAACCCTCGACCACGTCGGCGTGTTCGCCCGCACCCTGGAAGACGCCGCCCTGATCAGCGATTGTCTGATCGGCCACGATCCGGCCGATCCGGACACCAAGCCGGCCGCCGCCCCGTGCCTGTCGGAGATCACCCGCCAGGAGCCCCCCCTCGAACCTCGCTTCGCCTTCGTCAAATCCCCGGTCTGGGATCGCGCGGAACCGGATGCCCAGGAAGCGTTCGAAGAATTGCGCGAGTTCCTTGGCGATCAATGCGAAGACGTCACCCTGCCCGATCACTTCAATGGCGCCGTCGACAACCTGCGCAAGATCATGTGCGCCGATCTGGTTCGCTATCTGTCCGGATACGTGGCCCGCGGCGAAGACAAGCTGAGCGACGTGCTGCGCGCCATGATCGAGGAAGGCAAGTCGGTCACGGCCGTCGATTTCAATGAATGCGTCGACATGCGGGTTCACCTGGCCGGCTGGGTGAAAAGCCTGGGCGAGGAATTCGACGCCATCCTGACCCCGGCGACCTGCGGCGAAGCGCCCAAAGGCCTGGATGCCACGGGCGATCCGGTGTTCTGCTCAACCTGGACATACCTGGGTGTACCGGCGGTGACCCTTCCCCTGATGCAGGGGGCCAACGGCATGCCCATCGGTGTTCAGTTGGTCAGCGCGCGAAACGATGACGCGCGCCTGCTGCGCACGGCGCGCTGGCTGGTCGAAAAGGTGGCGGCGGAAGGCTGACAAGCGCGCGCGCCATCCCTTTCTTCACCATTTATCCCGTGTTCGTCCGCCGAACTTCGTCGACATCAATCCACATTTTTTATATGGTTATTAGGCACGGCTCGATGGATGCGAGCCTGGAAGGATAAGCGCATGACCGACCCCAGCGTCGACGCCGCGCCGGCCGTCCCCCGGGGAACCCGCCCGCCGCCGCCGCAGGTTAAGCGTGTCGGCGTCAATGACCTGATCGACGTTCTCGCCCTGGGCTTGCGGGATTTCCGGGCAGCGCCCACCTACGACATCTTTTTCGCGGGAATTTATGTGCTCGGTGGCTGGCTGCTGATTCTGATGCTGGTCGCCTTCGAACTGCCGTATCTGGTCTATCCTCTGGCGGCGGGATTTGCCCTCATCGCGCCTTTCATCGCCAGCGGCTTTTATGTAATCAGCAAGCGCCTGGAAGCCCCCGCCCCGGACGGGGATGCTGTGCTCAGCTGGGGCATCGTGCTGGGAACCGTGAAATCCATGTTCAGCCGTGAACTGGGGTGGATGGCGCTGGTCACCGGGTTCTCCCTGTTTTTCTGGATGGACATCGCCGCCCTGCTGTCCTTCGGCTTCATGGGGTTCCAGTTCTTCGGATTCCGCGAACTGATCTATGACATCTTCACCACCCCGTCGGGCTGGCTGTTCCTGATGGTCGGCAATGCCGCCGGGGCGCTCATCGCCTTCGCCGTTTTTTCCTATTCGGTCATTTCCATTCCGATGCTGTTCCATCGCGATGTCGATTTCATCACGGCGATGCTGACCAGCGTCCGGTTCGTCGCCCTGAACCCACGGGTGATGGCGATCTGGTGCGCCACCATTGCCGCCATGATCGCCCTCGCCCTGCTGTCCGGGTTGATCGGGCTATTCCTGGTCCTGCCGGTCCTGGGACACGCCACCTGGCATCTCTACCGCCGCGCGGTCGCGCCGCCCTGAGTGCCTCTCTCTGCCTAATCCAGGGGCGCCTTGGCCAGGGGGTGGGCTTGGTCAACCAACGCCTTCAGACGCTCTTCCAGGACATGGGTGTAGATCTGCGTGGTCGAGATGTCGGCATGGCCCAGCATTTGCTGCAGGGACCGCAGATCGGCGCCGTGGGCCAACAGGTGGCTGGCGAAGGAATGACGCAGAACGTGTGGTGATACCCGTTTCGGCGGAATGCCGGCGGCAACCGCCAGTTCCTTGAGAACCTGCCCGAAGCGGGCGCGCGTCAGATGGCCCTGCTGCGCACGGGACGGAAACAGGAAGGCCGCCCGTGCATCCTTGTCCTTGCCCAGAAAGCCATCGCGCACGGCCAGGTAATCGCCGAGCGCGTCGCGCGCCGGACCGCCGATGGGCACCATGCGTTCCTTCCCGCCCTTGCCGCGCACGATCAGCACCCTTCCGTCGCGGGCGACCGCCGCCATGGGCAGGCCGACCAGTTCCGACACGCGAAGGCCCGTGGCGTAAAGCACTTCCAGCAAGGCCGCCGTGCGCAAGCCGTCAGCACCCGGCCGTTCGCGGGCCGCGGTCAGCAGGCGTTCGACCTCTTCCTCACTCAGGTATTTGGGCAGGGACCGCGCCTGACGCGGCGCATCGACGGCCTGGGTCGGATCGTCGTCGCGGATGCGTTCCGCCTGTAGGAAGCGAAAGAACTGGCGCAGAGCCGACAGCCGCCGGGCCTGGGTGCTGGCCGCCATGCCGGCACCCGACAGGCGCTTCATATAGGCCGTGACGTCCTCCGGTCCGGCCGCGTCGGCAGCCGTCTTGCGCCGGGCGCAGAACGACGCGAAGTCGTCCAGATCCCGGCCGTAGGATTCGATCGTATTGCGGGCAGCACCTCTTTCGGCGGCCAGCATGTCGAGAAATAGGCTGATGTAACGGGACAGGAGTTGCCTCCCTTCGCGAGTTTCCGCCGGGATTACAGGCCCGCCGCGAGCGCCGCCTCCAGCGCCAGGTCATGGGCTTCCTGATCAAGGCCGATGGCGCGCAGGCTGATCACCGCCTGACGCAGAACCTGAGCCTGAGCCCGCGCCGTGCCGCCGTCGCCGATCGCCGCCAACACCATCAGGATGACCTCGCCGCGATGGGGCGGCAGAACCGTTTCATCGGCCACGGCGGGTGCCGGCAGCACGTCTGTTGTGCCAAGCTGCGCTTCGCGCACAGGTTCGCCCATCGGCGCCACCTGCGCCACGTCAAGGGCTGCCGAAGATTCAGCGGCGGTTTCACGGGCTTCGCGTTCGGCGGTCCATGCCGCCACCTTGTCGGTCACGGACAACAGGCGGAACCACAGCGCCGGATGGACCGTTTCCGCCGTGGCATGGCCGATCACCGGGCCCATCGCCTGCCAAGCGTCGAGCGGCACATCCTCGCCCAGACCATCCAGCAGCGCATAGAGCAGCGCCGCCCGGCGGGCTGCGTCTTTCTCGCCCGCGATCGAACGCCACCAGACGCTTAGGTCGCGGGGCTCGTTCTCCAGACCCATGGTGCCGACCAGCCGGACCAGTGGCGTCATGCGGACCAACAGGTCGCGGCTGTCGTCCTGGAACAATGCACTCGCCTGCAGCAGCTTGAACCAGGCTTCGGCGCCCGTGGGATCATCCGTCGACAACATCAGACGCACCGCGTCCGGGGCGAACCACAACAGATCCGCAGACGGTGGAATTTTCGATACCAGCGGATGAAACACCCGCGCGGCGGCGCCATACCGGCCTTCGCCGACGGCAATCTTGAGCGCCTTGTCGATGATCTCGGCCTGGGCCGTCGGCACGGTCTGCGACAAGGCGGAATGGTAGAGCAGCGCACGGGCAACGGGCCCGCCGATTTCGTCGGCCCGCGACAACGAGCGTTTGAGGTCGCCCGGATCGAACGTCACGCTGGAATAGAGCTGGCGCAGGGCCTCGGTATCAAGGGCGCCGGCGGCCTCGGCACGCTCGGCCGCTTCCAGGCGGATATCCGGCCCCACGTTTGGATTGACGGCGATGGCGCGCAGCACGCCCGGGCGGTCAGACCGGGTGGCGTCGGCCGGCAACGGCGTTTTGGCCGCCCGCGCCATGGCCAGCAACAGGCCATCGGCTTCGGTCACCGAGGTCAGTTCCCCGGTCGTGCCGCCCAATAGGCGGTCACTCAGGGCATAGAACGCCGGATCCCTTGCCCCCAGTTCGTTGAGCATGGAAATGCCGATTTCCGCCTTTTCCGGCTCGCCAGCCAGGATCTGGCAGAAAATCATCGCCTTCTGCCAGTAAGCCCCCCCGCCGGCCTGAATCTGATGCGCCGTGATGCCGCAGGCGCGGGCATTGTCATTGGCCAGGAAACGGGCGTTGGCTTCAACCTGCAGCAAGGCCGGATCGGTGATGCTGCCGGGGATCGCCGCCAGCAGGTCGCCAACCCCGGCGACGTCACCCATGGCGGCAAGCTGTTGCACGCGCAGGGTAATCAGACTGACCGGTTTCGTCTTGACCGCATCCGCGCCGTCGCCCTCAGCCGGTTTGGCCAAGGCGGGGGGCTGGGCTGCGGTCAACAACAGCCGGCGCATCAATGCGCGCATCACCGGCGAAGGTGCCCGCACGGGCAGGTTCGTTATCAGGGCCGCCACATAAGCGCGGTCCGCACCCTGCCAGAGATCGAAGCCCAAGCCGCCTTCGTCGGGGCCGATGACGCCCGCCGTCTCCGGATCGACTTTATCCAGGGTATCGACTTGGACGCCCGGTTCACCGCCCGAAGGCACGCCCGGCGCAGGCCGGGCCGCCCCTAGGCCCGCCGGGGGCTGAACGGGGGCTGCGGGTGCGTGCGGTTTCAGGGCTTGCGGCGGCGCCAACGCGGCCGGCGGCTGCAGGGCCACCGGCTCGGCAACAGGCGGTTGTGCGCCCGGCAGCAGGGCCGCCGGCGCATCCGCCGCGGGCGCCTGGGCCTGCGGATGGCTTAACGGGGCGATCAGCAACAACGGCGCCACCGCGAAGGCGGCCAGCCGCGATACCGTAACCGGGCGCTTAGCGCGGGAACCGGTCATCGGGGAGAACTTTCGTCACGTCCTTGGACGGCGCGGGAAAATCCCAGGTAACCAGGAACGTCCCGCCGCCCAGCACCAAGGCCAGGGCGAGGATGAGGATGATCTTGGAAATGCTTTTCATCGGGAGGGCGGGCCTATTCGTCTTCGCGGGTGATCTTGGTGACCGTCGGATCGGGGTTTGCCACTGTATTCAGGCTTTCTGCTAGACTGTGACTATGGCATTTTTCCGGCGGCGGCGGGCAGGCCGGAGTTTATCGGCTCGCCCCCCCGCTTTCAACGCCGCCCGCCCGACGCCATCCGCAGCCCAAAAGTTACAGGTCCATGTCTTCTCAACCCATTCAAAAACAAGAAAAAACTATCGTCCTGGTCGGCCTTATGGGCGCCGGGAAAAGTTCCGTCGGCCGGATCTTGGCCGCCAAACTTGACTTACCGTTCATCGATTCCGACGACGAAGTGGAAACGGCCGCCGGCTGCAGCATCGAGGATATCTTCGATATCTACGGCGAACCGGCGTTCCGCGACGTCGAGGAACGTGTCATCGATCGCCTGTTGAACGGCGCGCCGATGATTCTGTCGTCCGGCGGCGGCGCCTTCATGAACCCGCGCACCCGTGCGCGCATCGCCGAGGCCGCGATCAGCGTCTGGCTGCGCGCCGATCTGGCGATTCTGGAGCGCCGCACCAAACGGCGGGCCGCCGGGCGGCCGTTGCTCAAGGGCACGGATCCGACGGAGAAACTGAAGCAATTGATAAATGAGCGTTATCCTGTGTACGAACAGGCGGATATCATCATTGAAAGCGTCGATGAAACCCCGGAAAAGACCGCCGACAAGATCATTGAAAAACTGACGGACGGCACAGCATGACCATTGACGGCACGACCATTGAACATCCGGGCATCGAACGCCTGGGAGTCGACCTGGGCGAGCGCAGCTACGACATTTTGATCGGTGCGGGCCTGCTGGCCGACGCCGGGCGGCTGATCGCGCCCGTGTTGCGGGCTGGCCGGGTGGCCGTGATCACCGACCGCAACGTCGCCGACGCCGGGCATCTTGCGACCCTGGAAACGGCGTTGGCCGGCGCCGACATCACCAGCCGCACGATCATTCTGGAACCCGGCGAGCAGACCAAGGATTTCGCCCATCTGGAACAGGTCATCGGCGACCTGCTGGCCGGCGGGATCGACCGCAAGACGACGCTGATCGCTCTCGGCGGCGGGGTCATCGGCGATCTGACCGGCGTCTGCGCAGCGCTGACCCTGCGGGGCGTTGATTTCATCCAGGTCCCGACAACCCTGCTGGCGCAGGTCGATTCATCGGTCGGGGGTAAGACCGCCATCAACACCGCCCAGGGCAAGAACCTGGTGGGCGCTTTCTATCAGCCGCGTCTGGTTCTTGCCGATACAGGCGTGCTCGACACCCTGCCCCCCCGCGAGCTGCGGGCCGGCTATGCCGAGGTCGTGAAATACGGCGTCATCGACATGCCCGATTTCTTCGATTGGCTGGAAGGCAATGGTCCCGCCGTACTGGCCGGGGACGCCGCGGCCCGCCGCCGCGCCATCCTGACCTGCTGCGACGCCAAGGCGCGCATCGTCAGTGCCGACGAAACGGAACAAGGGCAGCGTGCGCTGCTCAATCTGGGGCATACCTTCGGCCACGCGCTGGAGGCCGAGATCGGCTACGGCGGCGGCCTGCTGCACGGCGAAGCCGTGGCCATCGGCATGGTCATGGCCCTGACCCTGGCAAACCGCCTGGGCCAATGCAAAGGCAACGACGCGGCGCGGCTTCGCGCCCACCTTGACGCCACGGGTCTGCCGGGCGACCTGACGCGGCTGAATACCGGCGGCTGGACGGCGGACCGCCTGCTGGCGCACATGATGAAGGACAAGAAGACCGAGGACGGCAAGCTGACCTTTATCCTGGCCCGGGCCATCGGCGAGGCGTTCATCGAACACGACGTGCCGACCGGCCCGGTGGCCGATGTCCTCAACGAATTCCTCAGTGCCCGGGGCTGACCCGGGCCCACCCGCCGGCGCGCCCAAGACGGCACCCGGCACATTGAATGAGCGGAAGTCATGGAAGACGAAACAAGCCTGATCATCATCTTTTTCCTGCTACTGATGTCGGCGTTCTTTTCCGGCTCGGAAACGGCATTGACCGCCAGTTCGCAACCGCTGATGCACCGCCTGGAACAGGGCGGCGACAAGCGGGCGGCGGTGGTTAATCGGCTGTATGATCAGAAGGAGCGCCTGATCGGCGCCATCCTGCTCGGCAACAACCTGGTCAACATCCTGGCCTCGTCGCTGGCGACCAGTCTGCTGATCACCTATTTCGGCGAGGCCGGCGTCGCCTATGCGACCCTGGTCATGACCCTTCTGGTGCTGATCTTCGCCGAGGTCATGCCGAAGACCTACGCCATCAAAAACGCCAACACGGTGGCCCTCGCTGTCAGCACGCCGGTCAGGATACTGGTCGCCTTTCTGTCGCCGATAACGCGCACGGTCGAGATTATCGTGCGCGGCCTGTTCCATATGTGCGGCATCGACATCCGCGCGTCCGACGATGCCGAACACGAGCCCGAGGAAGAACTGCGCGGCGCCATCGAACTGCACACCGGCGACGAGGAAACGGGCCTTGAACGGGTGATGCTGCGCAATGTCCTCGACCTGGCCGACGTCGAAGTCGGGGAAATCATGATCCATCGGTCCAGCGTGCACACCCTGGACGCCGGCCTGCCCGCGGCGGAACTGATCGCGGCCGTGCTTGACGGCCCCTATACCCGTGTCCCCCTGTGGCGGGATGAGCCGGACAACATCGTCGGTGTTCTGCATGCCAAGGCCCTGTTCCGCGCCGTCAACGCCGCCGGAGAGGATCTTTCGAATCTCGACATCAAGGCAATCGCCGCCGAGCCCTGGTTCATTCCGGAAACCACGCCGCTGCTGGATCAGATGGAAGCGTTCCGCGAACGGCGCGAGCATTTCGCCCTGGTCGTCGACGAATACGGCAGCCTGCAGGGCATCGTGACCCTTGAAGACATCATCGAGGAAATCGTCGGGAACATCGACGATGAGCACGACCTGAGCGTCGCCGGGGTCGAACCCCAGAGCGACGGATCCTATCTGGTCGACGGCACGGTGACGATCCGCGACCTCAACCGCCAGTATGAATGGCGCCTGCCCGACGAGGAAGCCGCGACCGTCGCGGGCCTGGTCCTACACGAAGCCCGGCGCATTCCCGAGGTCGGCCAGTCGTTCCGCCTGTTCGGATTCCGCATCGACATCGTGGCCCGTCAGCGCCATCAAATCACCCGCCTGCGCGTGACCCCGCCCAAGCCCGGAGAAGCCACGGACTGATCCTACCGCTCCGAGGCGTGATGCATCATCAAGCCCTGATGTATCTGCCGGTTAACGGTTAACATGAGCATCCGTTAATTCTTAACCCGGCGGCGCAATTCCCGTACAATGACGCAACAATTGTCGCACCGTGGCAAAGCCCGGCAAACGTCCGGGCAACACGGTCAACGAGAGGAAACGTCCGATGCAGCGTAAGATTATTCCTGACATCGTTCAGCGCACGGAACTGACCGCGACCACCATCGACGCCACGGCGGAACAGGCCGCCAAGGACATGACTGCGGCCAATGTCGCGGCGATCATCGTGTTGGACACGAACAAGGCGTTGATCGGCATTCTGACGGAGCGTGACCTGTCCCGCCGGGTGGTGGCGGAAAACAAACGCCCCAGCGAAATCAAGGTCGGCGACATCATGACCGCTAATCCGGACACCCTGGCGCCGAACGATCGGGCCTCGGACGCGCTTGAGCTGATGCTGACCCGACGCTATCGCCACCTTCCGGTCGTGGGCGAGGACGGCAAATGCGTCGCCATGGTGTCGATCCGAGATCTTTACGAAGCCGTCAAGGAAGGCCTGGAAGAAAACATCCGTGAGACGGAAGCCTTCGTCTTTGGCGATCGATACAGCGCTTAATCTATTGCGATAAATTATTTTTTCATGGGGCCCCGCCAGCGGCCCGCCGCATCTCTTGCCGCCCGTGGCCGACAGCCGATAAAGTCATCGGACGATACGCCCCGCCCGCTTCCCAGCGGCGGCCTCAATTCGCCTAACAGGAAACCCGCCCATGCCTCTCAGCAAACCCGCCGCCCGCAAACATATCCACACCCGTGACATTAAATGTCTCGGCTTTGAGCGCGACGACGGCCTGTGGGACATCGAAGGCCGCCTGACCGATACCAAGACCTATACCTTTGAAAACCATGACCGCGGCGGCATCGCGGCGGGCGAGCCCATTCACGACATGCTCATCCGTCTGACCCTGACCGGCGACATGGTGGTCACGGCCGCCGAAGCATCGACGGAATCGAGCCCGTTTTCCATGTGCGGCGACGTAGCCCAGGCCTTTTCCAAGTTGGTCGGGTTGAAAGTCGGGCCGGGCTGGCGCAGGGCCGTGGCCGAAGCCATGGGCGGCGTGCACGGCTGCACCCATCTGCGCGACCTCGTGATGGGGCCCATGGCGGTGACAGCATTCCAGACCATTTTTCCCGCCCGCAAGAAGCGGGGTGAACCCGGCCCCGGCAAGAAATCACCCTTGATCGATACTTGCTATGCGTTTCGCAGCAACGGCCCCGTGGTTAAGGTCCGTTGGCCCGAATTCTATGAAGAAGATGGTGATGGCCCCGCCGGGGCCGAAGGAAAGAAGGCCGGCTGACCCGGCCCGAACGTCAAGTCGTCTTGAAGGCCGTCAGAGCCTTGTCGGCGATTCCAACTTCGATGCTGGTACGGTTCGCCGCCAGACGGAAATAGGTCACGATGAAGGCCCGCACCGTTGATGTTCGGGACGAGCCGAAGCGAACGCTTTCGATCATCGAGCAGAGCTCGTGAACGGTCGTCTTTTCGCATTCACAGATTTGATCCAAAGCATCCCACGTTGCGTTTTCAAGCCGCAGGCTGGTTCTGCGGCCGTTGACGGTCACGTTTCGGCTTATAAGTTTGCTTTGCATAGTCCGATTGACACCCTCTTTTATTGTATGTGGCGATTATTATACTCGCATTACGCCTGTCACCCCAGCAGAACAAATCGCACTGCCGCCTCCAAAACTTTCCCCCACCGGTTCACAGACACCACATAAAGGCGCCAAATTACCGACGTTATGACGGAATCATCCGGTCACTGCCTTCAGAATTAGGGATAACGCAAGGTAATTCAAGTTAGACGAAGGTTATATGTCTGTTTTTCAACCCTTCGGATAACGGCGGAATCCGGGTGCATTTTCGCCCCCGTAACATCCACATGTCTTGTCTGAAACAAAGGGCACGCGCATAGTGTCGTCATGGGTGAACTGCTTAAAAATCGCGAATCCCGCCAGGCGGAGTCGGTCTGTGAATGGCCCGGATGCGACGGCCATGCCGAATTCAAGGCGCCGCGGTCGCGTGATGCCTTGAACGAATACCGTTGGTTCTGCCTGGTCCATGTCCGGGAGTACAATCGCAACTGGAACTATTACAAAGGCATGGATGAAGATCAGGTCGAGGCGGACGTGCGCAACGACACCGTATGGCAGCGCCCGACCTGGAAACTGGGGGCAGGCGACGCGCCCAAGTTCACCCGCGCACACATTTTCAACCCTTTCGGTATTGACGACGCGATTCGTGACACCGATGCGCGCGCGCAGGGCCCCAAAGCGGACCCGCGCGCGGCCGACGCCCGCAAGACCGATCCAAAGACATCGCGGGCTCTTTCCGTATTTGGCCTTGAAATCCCGGTGACCATTGACGACGTGAAGTCCAGATACAAGGAACTGGTAAAGCGCCATCATCCGGACGCCAACGGCGGCACCAAGGCGGCGGAGGAAGAATTCAAGAAAGTCACCGAGGCCTATGAGGCGTTATTGGACTTTCTCGGCCCTTGACGGCCCGCCGCTTAACCCCTACGACGTTTGCCAAACATGACCGATCTTCGTCCCGCGTCCGTCGGGGCGGCCTCAAGAAACTGGAACATTTGCATGACAACTCTGGAATCGACCGCCACCCCCGGGATCGATGCGGCCCATCAGGTGCCGGACGTCACCGTCTCCGTGCGCCAGACCTTCGGCATCGACAGCGACATGGAAGTCCCGGCCTTCTCCGAAGCCGAGGAACATGTCCCCGAGCGCGACGAAGCCTATCGCTTCGACCGCGAAACGACGCTCGCGATCCTGGCCGGCTTCGCCTACAACCGGCGCGTCATGATTCAAGGCTATCACGGCACGGGTAAATCGACCCATATCGAACAGGTCGCGTCGCGCCTCAATTGGCCGTGCATCCGGGTCAATCTGGACAGCCACATTTCCCGTATCGACCTTATCGGCAAGGACGCCATCGTCCTGCGCGACGGCAAGCAGGTCACCGAATTCCGCGAAGGCATCCTGCCCTGGGCGCTGCGCAATCCGACGGCCCTGGTATTCGACGAATATGATGCCGGCCGCCCGGACGTGATGTTCGTGATCCAGCGCGTGCTGGAAGTCGACGGCAAGCTGACGTTGCTGGACCAGAATCAGGTCATCAAGCCGCACCCCTATTTCCGCCTGTTCTCGACTGCCAATACGGTCGGCCTCGGCGATACCACGGGCCTGTACCACGGCACCCAGCAGATCAACCAGGGTCAGATGGACCGCTGGAGCATCGTGTCGACCCTCAATTACCTGCCCCATGAAGAAGAAGTCGAAATCGTCTGCGCCAAGGTGCCGGACTATGCCTCCAAGCAGGGCAAGGAACAGGTCAGCGCCATGGTCGAACTGGCCGATTTGACCCGTTCGGGCTTCATGAACGGCGACATTTCAACCGTCATGTCACCGCGTACGGTCATCACCTGGGCTGAAAACGCCCGCATCTTCAATGACGCGGGCTATGCCTTCCGGGTGACGTTCCTCAACAAGTGCGACGAAATCGAACGCCCGGTCGTGGCAGAGTACTATCAGCGCTGCATGGGCGAGGAACTTCCCGATTCCGCCATGCGCGCGGTGCTGCAATAGGACACCCACACCCATCCGGACCTTGTCCAGATGGGAATCGGGGCCATAGGACATGAACAATTCGGAACGCCCGGCAGATCTTCTGAAACGCGTCACGGCGGCCGCGGTCAAGGCGATGTCCAATCGCCCGGAGCTTGAGGTGCATTTTCAGGCTTCTGGCGCTTCGGCCACCGAAGAAGCCGTCAACCTGCCCGCCCCGTCCGGTCCGCCCAGCGCCGAAGGCATCACCAAACTGCGCGGCGTCGCCGACGCCTTGGCATTGCGGTTGCGCTATCACGACGCCGACGTGCACCGCCGCATGGCGCCCACGGGTCCCGACGGGCACGCCGTGTTCGAAGCCCTGGAACAGGCGCGCTGCGAAAGCCTGGGCGCCCAGCGCATGGTCGGCGTGGCCGGCAACCTGGACTTCCTGTTGGCGGAAAAATGCCGCGCCAAGGGCTATGGCGGCGTGACCGAACGCGAAGACGCGATGTTGCCCGAGGTTCTCGGCCTGCTTGCCCGCGAACGCCTGCCCGGCCAAAACCTGCCCGCGGAAGCCAAGCATATCGTCGATCTGTGGCGCGACGAGTTGAACCGCAAGGTCGGCCCGCAGCTTGCCGAACTCGAAAAGAACGCCCTGGATCAGGAAGCCTACGGCAACCTGGTGCGCGAGATGATTGTCGCCCTCGACATGATGACCGACGCACCGGCCCCCTCGGAACCTGAGAATCAGCAGGATTCCGCGGATGACGACGCCGAGCAGGGCCAGGATCAGAACCAGAACCCGGATGCCGACATGGACACCGACGGCTCGCTGTCCAGCGAATCCGGCGAGGCGGAAATGTCCGACGACATGGAGTTTTCGACCGAAGGGTTCGACGAGGACGTGATGTCCGGCGACGGCGAGGAAGAACCCGCCGGGCCGACCGATTGGGACGACCGCTGGCCGCGCAACGCACCCGACGATCTGGCGCTCTACAAGGCCTTCACCCAGGCCTATGACGAGGTCGTCGAGGCGGAAGAGCTTTGCGATTCCGAGGAATTGACCCGCCTGCGGGCGCAATTGGATCAGCAGCTGTCGCACCTGCAGGGCGTGGTCGCGCGCCTGGCCAACCGCCTGCAACGAAAATTGATGGCCAAGCAGACCCGGTCCTGGGACTTCGACCTGGAGGAAGGCGTCCTGGACGCCGCCCGCCTGTCCAGGGTCGTGACCGACCCCCTGCACCCGCTGTCGTTCAAGCAGGAACAGGATACGGATTTCCGCGATACGGTCGTTGGTCTGTTGATCGACAATTCGGGATCCATGCGCGGCCGACCCATCACCGTCGCCGCCATGAGCGCCGACATCCTGGCCCGCACGCTGGAACGCTGCGGGGTCAAGGTCGAGATCATGGGCTTCACCACGCGGTCTTGGAAGGGCGGGCAGTCCCGCGAAGACTGGGTCGAAAAGGGCAAGCCCAAGAACCCGGGCCGTCTCAACGATCTGCGCCATATCGTCTACAAGGCCGCCGACATGCCCTGGCGCCGCGCCCGGCGCAACCTGGGTCTGATGCTGCGCGAGGGGCTGCTCAAGGAAAACATCGACGGCGAGGCCCTGATGTGGGCCCACAACCGCCTGTTGGGCCGCCCCGAACAGCGGCGCATCCTGATGGTGATTTCCGACGGTGCCCCGGTTGATGACGCGACCCTGTCCGCCAACCCGGGCAATTATCTGGAAAAACATCTGCGCGACGTCATCAGCTTCATCGAAAACAAGTCCGACGTGGAATTGACCGCCATCGGCATCGGCCATGACGTGACCCGCTATTACCGCCGCGCCGTGACCATCGTCGATGCCGAGGAACTGGGCGGTACCATGATGGCCAACCTGGCCGAACTGTTCGACGAGGATAATCCGGCCGCCGGTTCCGGTGCTGCCCGCGGCCGCCGCCGGGCGGGATGACCGCTTCGGCCCGCCGCCGCGGACCGCCCCTCCCGTCTTCCAGACGGCTTTCCCTTCTGGCCGCCCTTGCCGCCACCCTGTTTATCCTAACCGCCCCGGCCCCGGGCTGGGCGCAGAACCTTGTTGATACGGTCTGGCGTCTCCGCCCCATGACCCTGGCTGCCTTGCGCGAGGCGCATCGGGGCATCGACCTGGTCGGCATGCAGTTGCCGCCCAAGGCCGATTTCGACATTCCGCTGGCCGATCCCGCCGCCACGGTGGCCAAGATCAAGGCGGCCGTCGACCGCGTGCTGCAGACGTCGCCCGTTGCCGCCAGGGGCCTCGACACCCTGTCCAAGGCCGGGCAGATCCGAATTATCTACGATGCCGCCTTTCCCGAACGCTCATTGTCCAGGGTCATCATCGCGGCCTTCCTGGTCGGCGAATTCCAGCCCCAGGACGGCAAACGCGACTTCACGGTGATCGTCAGCCGCTTCGGCGCCAACTGGCCGGCGGACGAACTGGCGGCGGTGCTGGTGCACGAGTTGATCGGCCACGGTTTGCAGCGCCTCAAGAACCGTTTCGGCAACGACCGGCCCATCGACCTGGAGTGCGAGGCCCGCCTGTGGCAGCAGCTGTACATCACCGACGCCGGCATGCCCCAGGACACCCAGGAAATGGTCGCCTTCCGCCGCACCACGGACCGCCGGGTGTGCCACGATTTCCGCCGCTACGTCCGCCACATCCGCCCCGACCTGATGCGGCAATGGGATTCCGGCCGTTTCCTGATGTCCGAGATCATCGACCTGTTCGACGACTACTACGTGACGATCCGCAAGGGCCGAAAGAAGCTCAAGCAGAAGCCTTAACGCCCCCGCCGCACGGGTTTGGGGGTCATCAAGGTTTCACAGAGGCCCCGTAAGATCAGGGTCATGAGCCTGACGCCCCACCCCCGCAAAGGACCGCCGCAATGGGCTGGCTGCTGACCCTGATGCTCGCCGTGCCGCAGGTCGAAGGCACAGTCCAGGTCGAGATGTGGTTTTCCCGCGAATCCTACTGCACCTTCGCCCGGTCGAAATTCACCGAACAGCCCATGTACAGCCTGACCCAGGGCGCGCCTCGGGTGCCGGTTACGGTCAAGGACAGTGCCTGCCGCGAACTGGGTCCCGAGGAAACGAACCGCGTGCCGCCCCATATGCGCGCCCAGGCCACGCCCGAGGCGGACACCGGGTTCTGATCCACGGCCCCCTGCCCGCGCTGGACAACGCCTGCCTGTCCCCCCATCTTGGAAACAACCGTTTCATGGGAGAGGCCCCGCCGCCATGCACCGCCGCATCGCCCGCATCATTTCCCGCATCCTGACCGGGGCCGCCCTTGTTTTTCTGGCCGGTCAGACCCCGGCGATGGCCGACGCGGTCGAGGTCCGGTCCATCCCCGTCCCCTTGAACGCCGAGAATCCGGAACAGAAGGTCATCGGCAAGCTGACCTACCGGGGCGGGGTCGAACTGCTCAGCCGGTCCGACCGCTTCGGCGGGTTTTCGGCCCTGGGGCTCAGCATCGACGGCAGCCGTCTGGTCTCGCTGACGGACGAGGGCAACCGTCTGGATGCCCATTTGGTCTACGGCCCCGACGGTAACCTGAGCGGGATTGCGAACACGGAAATCTTCACCCTGACGGGTCCCGGCGGGATTCCCTTGATCGACAAGTCCATGGCCGATGCGGAATCCATGGCGCCCGGCGTCGACGGCGAGATCATCGTTGCCTTCGAACGCATTCACCGGCTTTGGGCCTATCCGCCGAACCAGACCGAACCAATCCCCCTGCCCCTGCCCGCCGAGATGAAAAACGCCCCCGACAACGGCGGCATCGAGGCCCTGACCCTGCTGGACGACGGCAGCCTGTTCGCCATCGCCGAAGGCAAGGGCCGCGGCAATACCAACCTGGCCTGGGTCAGCAACCCGCGCGGGTGGAACGTCCTGATCTACCGGACCGAGGACAATTACCGCCCCACGGGTGCGGCGACCCTGCCCGGCGGCGACGTGGTGGTGCTCGAACGCTATTTCACCCCGCGTGAAGGGGCTCGGTCGCGCGTCCGCCGCATCAAAGCCGACGGCATCCGCGCCGGCGCCGAAGTGTCCGGGGACTTGCTGGCCGATATCCGCGCCCCCCTGACGGTCGATAATTTCGAGGGCATCGAGGCCATCAAGGGCGCCAGGGGAGAAACCCTGCTGTTCCTGATTTCCGACAACAACTTCAACCGCTTCGGGCCGCAGCGGACGTTGCTGATGATGTTCGAACTGATGGACTGACCGGCGTCAGTCCGCCGGGTGCAGGGCCCGGTCCGGCGGCAGCTTCTGTTCGCCCAGGATGTCGGAAAGGATCACCGCCCGGACCTCGTCCGCGTCCAGGCCGTGGAGCGCGATCATGTCCTGTGCGTCGGCCAGGATTTCGTCGGCGTCCTGCATCAGCTTCATGCGCTTGAACAGGTCGGGATGGCGCAGGCCCAGACTTTCGCCGATCAGTTCCATATAATTGACGATCTCGAACGGCCATTCGTTCTGATGACTGACCAACTCCCGGTGGTCGGCGTGAAACACCCCGGCCAGGGCCTGCACGCCCTTGGCCTCGGCCTGACGGAAGGTGCCGGCGATATGGCGTTTCTGAAGGTCCGGCATGGCGTCGAGGGAGGTCAGCTGATAGCCGACCCCGGGCTGTTCCAGGTCGACAAGCTCCAGCCCCGGGATGGCGCCCAACAGCGCCTTCACCGCATCGACCACGCCGGGCGATCCCGGATATTCATGAAGGGCCACACGCTTGTTCACCGGCGTCGTCATCAGCGGGCGCAGGTCGTTCAGGCGATCGGCCAGGAACACGGGCATCATGAGGTTGTCGAAGGGCTTGGGCTGGGCCGGGACGGCGGTCATGATCTCCGACATCTGCATCTGGCAGGTCGGGCACCAGGACACCACCTGGGCCGCCCCCGTGCTGGCGAACCGGTCCATGGTGCTGTTGATTTGGCGTCCGGAATTGGCCGTGTCGCCGGGCCGGAACTGCAGGATACCGCAGCAGTTGGCAGGCCCGCCGAACACTTCGTAGGACACCTTCAGACGGTCCAGAATGTCCAGGCACAACAACCCGATGTGCGGCGTCTTCAGCATGTTGCAGCCGGTGTAGAATACGATGTCGGGCGGCGTGTCCCGTTCGGGATGGGATGCCGGGCTGAGCCGGTTCATGAGCTCCGGCGGCAGTTGCAAGCGCGACAGCACGCGCACGCCCCGGCTCATCGCCTTGAAGGCAGCCTTGCCTGCATCCTTGCGTTCGGCCTCGGGCGCCGCCTCGGCCATCCGGCGCCGCGCCATGGCCAGCATGACGCGCGGGTTGATCCCTTCTTCGCAAACGCTAAGACAATTGCCCGTGCCGCAGCAGGCCCCGGCCCAGGCCGCCGAGACCGCATCACCCTGGCCATCCCGCAGGATGTCCCGGACCCCGTCCGCGACGGCTTTGCCGTCACCGGCAGCCAGCCCAAGGATCCCCGGCGTCGGGCAGGCCCGCACGCAGGCACCGCAGGCCGTGCAGGCGTCGGCGATGGCGCGCACCTGACCATCCAATCTGTCGATGAAGGTTTCCTGGCCGTCCACGATCTTTGCCTCCGAACGTGATACCTGGGTGAAGGCTAGCGGCGGCGCCCGGCCACGCGCAATGGAAGTATTGTCACCGGACAATCAAAGCGGGAGTTTATCAGCCCCCTGGGGCCGTCAGTCCGCGGCGGCTTTCTCGGCCTCGGCGCGCTTGCGCATCGCCGCCGCCAGGTCGGAAAATCCGCTGGCCCGCAACAGGCGGGCATAGCCTGTCATCGTTTCGATGATGTCTGGATGACCTTCGGGCAGGGCTTTTTCACGCAGAGCCAGACAGCGTTCGTACATCCTGCCTGCCGGCTCGTACCGGCTTTGCCGCTGATACAGCCGCGCGAGCTTGTAGAGCATGGCGGCGACGTCGGGGTGATCCGGCCCAAGCGAGCGTTCCAGGGCTTCCAATTCCGCCAGATAGGCCTGTTCCGTGTCGGCCAGGCGCGGTGTGTCCGGATAAATCGGCCCCATGTTGCGCTTGGCCTCCCCCAACCGCACCCCAAGGACGGGATGGCGTTTCTCAAGGGCCTTGCGCTGGGCGATTTGCTCGGGCGTTTCCTCGGCGACGGCACGAACCATCAGTTCGGGCGGGGCCGCCGGATCAGCGGCAAGGGCGCGAATGGCCGCCGCATCAACCGGCTGCCCCGCGATCTCGGTCGGCCGGGAATTCCAAGACCGGGCCTCGGCGGGCGACGTCTCGGCCTCGGCCACGACCGGCACCGTTTTCACATCAATTTCCGGGGGCTCGGCGATTGCCGCGATGTCTTCCGGGGCGACGGTGTTCGGCCGGGCGATGGGCGGCGGCGCCCCCCGCAGGGGCAGGCCTGCAGCTTCCGGCGGACGGACACCCGCCAATGTCTGCGGCACGTCGATCGGCGCCGTTGCGGTCATCACCGCAGCCTCGGGCACGGCAGCGTCAGCCACCTCGACCGCCGGCGGTAGCGCGGACGGCGCTGGCGCCGGTGCCGATGCCGGTGAAAGGGGCGTTCCCCGCAAGGGCACGAAGCTCCGCGCATCTGGCGCCGGCCGCGCGGCCGAAACAGCCGGCTCGGGCGGCGATCCGGCCGTCGGCAAGGCCGCCTCGGGCACGCTGACTTCGACCGCCGCGACGGCCGGCGGCAGCTTGGCAGCGGCAGTCGGAGGCGACGGGGCTGGAATTGGCGCCAGGACCTCGGCCGGGGGTGGTGGCGGCACCACGGCACCGGCAAGCCGGTAATGGGACAGCACCGGTGCCGACGGCGCGGGCGGCGGTGGAACGGGCACGGGGGCTGCCGCGGACCGGATGGGAGCGGGAATCGGCGCAGGCGCAGGCGCCGGGACTGGCCGCGCTGCCGGTTCGGTCTGGGTGCGGATGGGCGGCGGCGATGCCGGGCTCTTCACGCGGACGGTAGCGATTTCCTGGGCGCGTCGCGCCGCGGCCTCCTGACGGGCGCAGCCAGCCTCGGCCTCGGCCAGGGCCGAACGATAAACGCCGATCACGCCGTGCCGGGCATTTCCGGGGTCGTATAAGGCTTCGGCAATGGTCAGGGCCTGACGGTACAGGGCCGCCGCCTCGGCAAAACGGTTCTGGGTGGCGTAAAGCCCACCAAGCCCGGCCATGGAACGTTCCAGATAACCGCCCGCGCGGTCGAACCGTTCCGCCAGCTTCAGGGCCTCCAGATAATGGTCCTCGGCCTCGGCGAGATTGCCCAGCATATGGGCGTGGTCCGCCGGGTCCATTGCGGCCTGCCAGCGATCCTGGTCGCTTTGCGCCTGCACCGCCGCCGGCGCAAGCAACAGGGCCGCCATGAGGGCGGCGCTGAACAGGAACGCAATGGTCGCTCGGATCGGTTTTTCGCGGAACATCCCGGCCTCTTTATCCACGCCATGAGGGCGGCGGTGAACAGGGCCGCATTGTTGCAGAATGCGGCCCTGGTTTCGAGGCCGGGCGTGCGCCTTGGGCAGGCTCAGCCCAGGTTTTTCACCATCAGCAGCGCCCGCCCGTCATGCTGGATCAAGGGATGCGGCACGATGTCGCGGCTATCGGTGACGCGGTAGCCCAGGCGCTCGTACAGGCGGACCGAATCCGTGTTTTCCTCGAACGCGATCAGCGACAACTTGGCGAGCCCCCGCGTCAAGGCGCGCAGTTCGGCAAGGCGCAGCATCTTGGTGCCCATGCCGCGCCGCCGGTAATCGGCCTTCAGGGCGATGCCGGCGATGTAGTAGCTGTCGTCTTCTTCCAGTTCCGCATAGGGACGCAGCACCGGGTCGACCGAGGCCGGATCGAAATCCGGATCAGCATGCATGGGATAGGCATGCAGCAGACCGACCGGCAGTCCCCGGCATTCGGCAATGGCGCAGTTCTGATAGGAAAAATCCACGTCTTCCCGGGCATAGCGGCGGGCCCCGGCGTCGATAATATCCTCACCCGGTTCTTTCAGGGCGTCCCAGATGACGTCTGCGACCCCGCCGGCGGCCAGGCGATAAAGTGCGGCGATCTCGCGCGCATCGGCCTGTTCGGCATCACGGAATAAAATCTGGGTCACGGACATATCGGTCATCGTCTGGGTCTCCTCTACCTCGACCGGGGCTGGATACGGCAAATAGACAAAGAAAAAGGCCCGCGCCGTTGTGGGGCGCGGGCCTTTGCCGTCTGGCAAATTTGTATGGCTGGGCTACGCCGCTTTGACCTGCGCTTTCTTTACGAGCTTCTTGATTTTGACCATGGCGGGTGCCAGGTCAGCATCGGAAGCATCCAGCAGGAAGGCGTCCAGGCCGCCCTTGTGTTCGACAGTGCGGATCGCGCTGACCGACACCTTCAGACGCACCATGCGGCCGAGCGAATCGCTCCACAGGCTTGTTTCCTGCAGGTTCGGCAAAAACCGGCGGCGGGTCTTGTTATGGGCGTGGGACACATTGTTCCCGGTGATGACACCTTTGCCCGTCAGATCGCAAACTCTGGACATGACTTCTACGTTCCTATGATCAGCTTTCGCTGGTAAATAAACCGTTGGATGCGGGCCGGAGTCCGCGTCGGAGGCGGCTTTTTAAGGCAATCACCGCGCGCCGTCAACCAAAGCAAGACGCTTTGTGCTAAATTCCTTGACCGGGCGTTTCGGGCGGCATATCCCGGCCCGACCCCCGCGCCCAACCGGTCCGAACGCCCAGGAAGGCCCCGAACCCCGATATGAACGAAATGAACGCCCCCCTCAACGACGATCCGGCCGTCCGCTTCGATTGGACGGCGGAACAGGCCTTGGCCCTGTTCGCCCTGCCCTTTGCCGACCTGATTCATCGGGCGCAGACCCTGCACCGCCGCTATTTCGACCCCAATACCGTGCAGATGGCCTCGCTGTTGTCGGTCAAGACCGGCGGCTGCCCGGAAGACTGCGCCTATTGCCCCCAGGCGGCGCAATACGACACGGGTGTCGATGCGGCCAAGCTGATGGACGTGGACACGGTTCTGGCCGAAGCCAAGCGGGCCAAGGATGCCGGCGCCACCCGCTATTGCATGGGGGCGGCCTGGCGGTCGCCGAAGGACAAGGACCTGGACGCCGTCTGCAAGATGATCGAAGGCGTGCGCGGCATGGGCATGGAGGCTTGTGCCACGCTCGGCATGCTGTCGCCGGAACAGGCCAGGCGGCTGTCCGATTCCGGGCTGGATTACTACAATCACAACCTGGACACCTCGGAAAACTTCTATTCGGAAATCATCTCGACCCGCACCTATGCCGACCGCCTGAATACCCTGCAGGCCGTGCGCGACGCGGGCATCAAGGTGTGCTGCGGCGGCATTCTCGGTATGGGCGAGGCGGCCCGGGACCGGGCCGACATGCTGGTGACGCTGGCCAACCTGCGCCCCCATCCGGAAAGCGTGCCGATCAACATGCTGGTGCAGGTCGAGGGCACGCCGCTGGAAGGCCGGGACGCGCTGGATCCGCTGGATTTCGTGCGCACCATCGCCGTCGCCAAGATCATGATGCCGTCCTCCACCGTGCGCCTGTCGGCGGGCCGCGAGGACATGTCGGACGAATTGCAGGCGCTGTGCTTCCTGGCTGGGGCCGGGTCGATCTTCGTCGGCCCCAAGCTGCTGACCACGGCCAATCCGGAACAGGACCGGGATGCGGCCCTGTTCCGACGCCTCGGCATCCAAGGCGAAGACATCGGCCCGGTTTCGACCGACACCCTATGACCGCTGACGACACTGCCCCCGACTGGCTTCAGGCGGGCTACGACAGCATCTGGATGCCCTATACCCAGATGCAGACCGCCCCTCTGCCCCAGGCCGCCGTGGCGACCCAAGGGTCGCGCATCACGCTGGCCGACGGGCGGGAATTGATCGACGGCGTGGCCAGCTGGTGGGCCGCCTGCCACGGCTATAACCACCCCCATATCGTGGACGCCATCCAGGCCCAGGCCGCCAAGATTCCGCACATCATGCTGGCGGGCCTGGCCAACGAGCCCGCGTTCACCCTGGCGGCCCGCCTGCCGGACCTTCTCGACCTGCCCGGCTACCGCGCGTTCTTTTCGGAATCGGGCTCCGTCGCGGTCGAGGTCGCGCTGAAGATCGCCGCCCAGTACTGGCACAACAGGGGCGAGACGGGGCGCAAGAAGTTCCTCAGTTTTCGCGGCGGCTATCACGGCGATACCTTCGCGACCATGGCGCTGTGCGATCCCGTGGACGGCTTCCACGCCGCCTTCAAGGGCGTGGTGCCGGGCCAGTTGATCGCCGACCTGCCCCGCGACGACGCGTCGGAGGCGGCGCTGGACGCCTTACTGACCGCCGAGGCCGGCACCGTCGCCGCCGTGGTTGTTGAGCCCATCGTCCAAGGGGCGGGCGGCATGAAATTCCACGCCCCCGACGTGCTTTCCCGCCTGCGCCGCCTGTGCGACACCCATGGCGTCCTGCTGGTGTTCGATGAAATCTTCTCCGGCCTCGGACGTCTCGGCACCATGCTGGCCGGGCAGTTGGCGGACGTGAAGCCCGATATCCTGACCCTGTCCAAGACCCTGACCGGCGGCACCCTGCCGCTGTCCGCGACGCTGGCTTCCGATGATGTCTTCGCCGCCTTCCAGTCGGACCGGCTGGAGGACTGCCTGATGCACGGGCCGACCTTTACCGGCAATGCCCTGGCCTGCGCCGCCGCCAATGCATCGTTGGACCTGTTCGCAACTGAAGGCCGCCTCGCCCAGGTCCGGGCCCTGGAACAGATGCTGGCCCCCGCCCTGGCCCCCTGCCGGGACATTCCCGGGGTCAAGGACGTGCGCGGCCAAGGGGCCATCGGCGTGGTCGAACTGGATATCGGCGGGTTCGAGGAACTGACCTGGCTGCGCGGCCGGTTCATCGAAAACGGCGTGTTCATCCGCCCGTTCACCGACATCGTCTACCTGACCCCGGCCTACAACATCCCGGCGGATGACCTGGGGCGGCTTTGTGATGCTATAATCAAGGTCGTCACCGGCTGGTCCGCCCGGTTCGAAAAGAAATAGGCTCATGTCCCGCTCACTCGACGAATTCGCTCAGGGAAAGCTCTCGGATCTGGAATCCAAGGGCCTGCGCCGCCGCCTGACGGTGACGGAACGCACGGGCGCCATCGAGGTTCTGCGCGGCGGCCGGCGGCTGGTCTCGTTCTCCTGCAACGATTATCTGAACCTCAGCCAGCACCCGGCCCTGAAACAGGCCGCCAAGGACGCCATCGACCGCATGGGCGTCGGCTCGGGCGCGTCGCGCCTGGTGACCGGCGACCATCCCCTGCTGCCGGAGCTTGAGGCCCGCCTCGCCCGTCTCAAGGGCACCGAGGATTGCTGCGTTATGGGTTCGGGCTTCTTGACCAATACGGGCGTGATCCCAACCCTGATGACCGAGGGCGATCTGGTCCTGGCCGACGAATGGAGCCATGCCTGCATCATCGTCGGCGGCCGCCTGTCGCGCGCCACGCAGCACCTGTTCCGCCACAACGACATGGACCACCTGCGGGCCTTGCTGGAGGAACACCGGGCCGGCCACAAACGCTGCCTGGTCGTCACCGACGGCGTGTTCTCCATGGACGGCGATCTGGCGCCGGTCCACGAAATGGCCGAATTGGCCCAGGAATTCGACGCCTGGCTGATGACCGACGATGCCCACGGCATCGGCGTGGTCGGCGCCGGCGGGCGCGGCTCGACCTTCGCCGGGGGCACCAAGGCGGCGGTCGATCTGCAGATGGGCACCTTGTCCAAGGCCGTCGGCGGCTACGGCGGCTATCTCTGCGCCTCCAAGGCCGTCATCGACCTGATGAAGACGCGCTGCCGCACCCTGATCTATTCGACGGGCCTGCCGCCCGCCACCGTGGCCGCCGCCATCGCGGCGCTCGACATCATCGAGGGCGATCCCGAATACACCGCCCGGCCGGTGAAGAAGGCACAGCGCTTTACCCGGCGCCTGGGCCTGCCCGCCGCCGAAAGCCCCATCGTGCCGATTCTTCTGGGCGACAGTGCCCGCACCATGGCGGCGCAGAAGGTGCTGGAGGACGCGGGCTACCTCGTCATCGGCATCCGCCCGCCGACGGTGCCGGAAGGCACGGCGCGCCTGCGCCTGACCTTCACCGCCCTGCACGCGGATGCGGATATCGACCGCCTTGCCGACCTGATCGCCGACAAGGTTCTTGTGGGAGACGAACCATTCAGGGCCTCTTCGTAACCTCGACCGGCACGGGCATCGGCAAGACGCACGTGGCCGCGGGCATGGTCCGGACCATGAAGTCCCAGGGCAAGTCCGTGCGCGCCGTGAAACCGGTGATCTCGGGCTGGGACGATGACCCGGCGGCCGTCGCGGCCTCGGACACCGGCATCCTTCTGGCCGCCCAGGGCCTGGATCTCAGCCCCGAGAATATCGAGGCCTGCTCCCCCTACCGGTTCAAGGCCCCGCTTTCGCCGGACATGGCGGCCGCCCGCGAGGGCACGGCCATCGATTTCAAGCGCGTGGTCGGGTTCTGCCGCCATGCCGCGGAGGGCGTGGGCGACAACGGCACGCTGCTGATCGAAGGCGTGGGCGGGGTCATGGTCCCCCTGACGGAGGACAAGACGGTCCTGGACTGGATGGCCGCCCTGAGCCTGCCCGTGGTCCTGGTGACCGGCAGCTACCTGGGAACGATCTCCCACACCCTGACGGCGGCCCTGGCCTTGCGCGAGAAACACATCAGCATTCGCAGTATCGTCATCAGCGAGTCCGAGGAAAGCCCCGTGCCCTGCGAAGAAACGGCGGAAGCGCTGATCCGGCACCTCGGCCCGACCCCCATCCGCATCGCGGCGCGAGAGCGCTGACGCAAGCCCGCCTGCCTTGACCATGAAAAAAACCCGGGCCAAAGCCCGGGTTTTCCGTAGTCATTCCTCGTGGGGCTTAGGGGCGCGGCTTGGCCGACCCGGCCAACCCCAAGCCGCTTGAGACTGTCTCAAGCGGTCTCGCTTACCACTTCGCCATTTCGGTTTTCAGGTTGCCGTCCAGCACGTCCAGGAACTGCTGGGTCGTGCACCAGCCCTGATCGGGGCCGACGAGGATCGCGAGGTCCTTGGTCATGGAGCCGCTTTCCACCGTATCGATGCAGACCTTTTCCAGGGCGTCGGCGAATTTCACCACTTCCGGCGTGCCGTCGAATTCGCCGCGGTACTTCAGGCCCTGGGTCCAGGCGAAGATCGAGGCGATCGGGTTGGTGGAGGTTTCCTTGCCCTGCTGGTGCAGGCGGTAGTGGCGGGTGACCGTGCCGTGAGCGGCCTCGGCCTCGACCGTCTTGCCGTCCGGCGTCATCAGCACGGAGGTCATCAGACCCAGCGAGCCGAAGCCCTGGGCCACGGTGTCGGACTGCACGTCGCCGTCGTAGTTCTTACAGGCCCAGACGAAGCCGCCTTCCCACTTCATGGCGCAGGCGACCATGTCGTCGATCAGGCGGTGTTCGTAGGTGATGCCGGCGGCCTTGAACTTGTCCTTGAATTCATTGTCGAAGACTTCCTGGAACAGGTCCATGAAGCGGCCGTCGTATTTCTTCAGGATCGTGTTCTTGGTCGACAGGTAGCAGGGCCAGCCCAGGCCGAGGGCGTAGTTCATGGACGCCCGGGCGAAACCGCGGATGCTTTCATCCAGGTTGTACATCGCCATGGCGACGCCGGCTTCCGGCGCCTGGAACACTTCGCGTTCGATCACTTCGCCGCCGTCGGTGGGCTCGAACTTGATCGTCAGCTTGCCGGCACCGGGGAACAGGAAGTCGGTGGCGCGGTACTGATCGCCATAGGCATGACGGCCGATGACGATGGGCTTGGTCCAGCCCGGAACCAGGCGCGGCACGTTCTTGCACACGATGGGCTGGCGGAAGATGGTGCCGCCCAGGATGTTGCGGATGGTGCCGTTGGGCGAGCGCCACATCTGCTTCAGGCCGAATTCTTCGACCCGGCCTTCGTCCGGCGTGATGGTGGCGCATTTGACGCCGACGCCGTACTGCTTGATGGCGTTCGCGGAATCGATGGTGATCTGGTCGTCGGTCTCGTCACGCTTTTGCACGGACAGATCGTAATATTTAAGATCGACGTCGAGGTAGGGGAGGATCAGCTTGTCCTTGATGAAGGCCCAGATGATCCGCGTCATCTCGTCGCCGTCTAGTTCCACGATCGGGGTTTTGACCTGAATTTTCGCCATCAGTTCGGTGCTCCGGTTGTCCTGCGATTGAAGTTGCGGCGCACATTATATCCTGCCCTCTTTCCCTGCAAGACGCAGGCGTGGCGAAATGTGCGGCGGGAAACGGAGGTCAGAGGCGGGCCGAGGCCGCCTTGGGCCCGGGCCGGGCGGCGGCATCAATGGCATCGAACACCTGTTCGGCGCTATCGACCACCGACCACAGGGTCTGGATGTCGCCATAAGCGAAGCCGCCATCGACCACCGAGGTGAGCAGCGCCGACAGCGCCCCCCAGTAACCGGCGGCGTCCAGGATCACGATCGGCTTGGCATGCAGGCCGAGTTGTTTCCAGGTCGCGACCTCGATGGTTTCATCCAGGGTGCCGAGCCCGCCCGGCAGGGCGACAAAGGCATCGGCCAATTCGAACATGCGCTGCTTGCGGCTGTGCATGCTGTCGGTGATGACCAGGTCGGTCAGATCGTCGCGCCCCACTTCGCGGCGGCGCAGGAAATCGGGGATCACGCCCGTGACCTGGCCACCGGCGTCCAGCACCGCGTCGGCAACCACGCCCATCAGGCCGACATGCCCGCCGCCATAAACCAGGCGGATGCCCTTCTCGGCCATCAAACGGCCGAGGGTCCGCGCGGCGTTTTCATAAGCCGGATCGCTGCCCGTGCGCGAGCCGCAAAAGACACAGATGGCGGAAATATCGGACATGGAAGCGTTTTGATTCCGTTGAACTTTTCGTGACCTGGGAAGCTGGCCGTTCACAGGCGACACCTGAGTGATTACAGTCTGTTCAAGGTCCAGGCTGGCCCGGGGCAGTATATGCCAGACCAGGTCCGATTGGTGATACTCTTTTGTTTCAGAAGGATCGGCAAAAAATGCAGAAATTCAAGGCAATGACCCGAGGCATCCTGGCGGCGGCGGCCGTCGCGACGATGGCCGCGGCGGGTACGGCGCAGGCCAGCGACGGCGGCGAAATCAAATACCGCAAGGCGGTCATGAAGGCCGTCGGCGGGCACATGAACGCCCTGGTCGGCATCGTCAAGGGCGAGACCGCCAACAAGGCCGACATGGCCGCGCTGGCCAAGGGCATGCTGTCGCTTGCCAAAATCTCTCAGAACGTGTTCCCCAAGGGGTCCGATGCCATGGGCGGCGAAACGGACGCGCTTGCGAAAATCTGGGATGACCCGGCGGACTTCAAGAAGGTCAGCATGGCCTTCGTCGATCATGCGCAAAACCTGGTGACCGCCGCCGAATCAGGCGATCCCAAGGCCCTTGGCGCCGCCGTGGGCGCCCTTGGCAAGAACGCCTGCAAGGCCTGCCACGACAGCTACAAGAAAAAAGACTAAGGACGAAGGCTCAAGCCGCCGGGACGGATCCCGTCCCGGCGCGCCTTACCAAATCGACAAAATCCAGGCCACGGGCGCGGCCGCCACGATGACCGCAGCGGCCAGCCATCCCCAGGGCGTCGGCCCGTCCCCAACCGCCGGATCAATGCCTGATTTGACGCCTGTAATCATCGGTTTGACCAGGTTGTCCCCCTTCCACCAATGCAAGGCGATGGCCGCCACATGGGCCGCCACCAGCACGTAGATCACGGTGCTCATCAGATGATGGATGCCGGTCAGGCGGTCGCTGAGCGCCTTGCCCGCGTATTTGGCAAGCGGCCCTTCCAGAAAGATATCGTCGTTGGCGAACAGGCCCGTTCCCGCCTGCACGGCCAGGGCCAGCAGGATCAGCACCACGGACCAGCCGCCGAGCGGATTATGGCCCGCCGTATGAACAGCCCGGCCCCTGAGGAAATCCACGGCATAACGCATCACCGTGACCGGCCCCTTGACGAAACCGGCAAAGCGCGCGTGACGCCCGCCGACCAGCCCCCAAAGCACGCGGAACAATACCAGCCCCAGGACCACGCAGCCCGACACCACATGCAGGTCCATCTGCCACAGGCCCCCGGTTAACCCGGTGGCGACCGATGTGACGACGGCCGCCAGCAAGGACCAGTGAAACAGGCGCACGGGCAAGTCCCACACGCGCACCCCGTTGCCGTTCGCCCCGCCGGCAGCCTGGGTATTTGCGTCGTCTGGTGCCAAGGGCCGATCTCCTTTGCTGTTCCAAGAAAAATGGTCCCTGACGTCGCTGCTGGCAAGGCTTCGGGCCGCCATTGGCCCGGTTTCGCCAGATGCCGATTGCGTTGGCGCGTTCGGGCGACTAATTGTGAAGGATCGAATTTGGGGGAAAATCGGGGAGTGCCGCCGTTTTGCGGCATCTGTGAACGCAATGTGGCGTAATCCACTTTTCATCGTCGGGATTGGAATGGTCGTGGTGGCGTTCGCCATCGTCGTCAACCTGACATCGCCCGACGACGGCAAGGACGACGATGCCGCCCGCCCGCCGGCACAGGCCCTGACCGCCCCCGGCAAGGGCACACCTGCCCCGGCGCCGGAACGCGCCGCCCGGACCGGCGACCCGAATCTGCCGACCTTCGACGTGATCCGCGTCAGCCCCACGGGTGACACGGTCATCGCCGGCCGCGCCGCCCCCGGCGCCACGGTCATCATCAAGGACGGACAGACCGAAATCGGCCGCATCACCGCCGACGACAAGGGCGAATGGGTCTACATCCCAAGCGATCCCCTGCCGCCGGGCAACCGTTATCTGTCCCTGGAAACCATCGGCCCCGACGGCAGCATCCTGACCTCGCCGGATATCGTCGTCCTGGCCGTGCCGGAACGCACCGACACCGGCCCCCTGGTGGCCGAGGAACGGACCACGGAACCGCTCGCCATCCGCATGCCCCGCGAAGGCGAAGGGCCGAGCAGCCTGATCCAGGGCGACGGCCCGCAGAAGATCGAATTCGACATCAGCGCCGTCGACTACACCCCCGCCGGCCGGGTTATCATCAGCGGCCGCGCACCGGCCGGCGACAGCGTGACCTTGTACATGGACGGCACGCCCCTGGGATCAGCCCAGGCCGACGCCCGAAACCGCTGGTCCCTGACCTTGAAAGACAAGGTGGCACCCGGCGTGCACAAGCTGAAGGCCGAACGCGTCAACCCCGCGGGCAAGGTTCTGGGCCAAGTATCCATTCCCTTCCGCCAGGACGAGATCATGCCCAATCTGGCGGCCGGGCAGGTCGTCATCGTGCAGCCGGGTAATTCGCTGTGGCGGATCGCGCGGCGGGTCTACGGCGAAGGCGTGCAGTACACGATCATCTACCGCGCCAACAAACAGCAGATCGGCGATCCCGATCTGATCTATCCGGGTCAGGTTTTCCAGGTTCCCAAGCCGGCGAACTGACGCCGGACGGCGGCTATTCGGCGGGAGATTGGGCCTCGGGCGCCGGCAGCAGGGCATAGACCGCCTTGCTTGCCCCCGCGATCAGCGCCAGCAGCTCCAGATACGGCTTGGCCGACAGCAGGAACGCGACCGTCTTGGTCAGCAGCGATTGCGGCGTCAGGGTTTCATCGAAATTGAATTCATCAAGGAACAGGATGCGCTGTTCCGAGGTGATGCTGATACGCCCCCCAAGCGCCCGCCCCGCCTCGTGAACGACGGCCCGCATGTTGGTGCGCAGGTCCGGCGCCTCGGCCGTATAGGGCAGATGCCCCAGCACCGCATGGATGCGCATGCGGGTGTGGCCGGGCGCGACCTCGGCCCGCACGGCGAACTGATACCCCATGTAATTGAAGGTGAACCTGATCAGTCCGTCATTGTTCTTGCGGACAAGCTGGCCGTCACTGTCCAGCCCCATGGCCCCCAGCGGCATGGCCGTGGCGGGCGTTGTGGCAGCGTCGACGAGGGCTTTGGTCTTTTCGGCGGAAGAGGCTATAGCCACGGGTGTCTCCTGTCTGCTTGCCGGATTATCGTCTTTTTGCTTAGCCCCTGACAAGCACCCGCAATGCAGATCGCGGGTATTTCGACCGGGCATTCCGGGTAAAATATGCTATGTAGGGCGCCCGAACCGTCGGCCTTGCCGGTGGAACGATCGCAACTGACATCAACGGCGGCACATGAAACAGAATATCATCCTGGATACCGTCATGACCCCCATCCACAAGGCGGGCTGGCCGTTCATCGCCCTGTTCGCGGCGGTCACCATCGTCCTGTTCTTCATCGCCGAGGAACTGGGTTGGCTCGGCGTCATCCTGACCGCCTGGTGCGTCTATTTTTTCCGCGACCCGGACCGCATGACGCCCCTGGGCGACACCCTGGTCATTGCACCCGCCGACGGCGCCGTGCAGATGATCGACCGCGCCGCCCCTCCGCCGGAACTGGAAATGGGCGACGAGGAACGCACCCGCATCGCCATCTTCATGAACGTATTCAACGTGCATGTGAACCGCACGCCCGTGTCGGGCAAGGTGGTCAAGCTCGCCTACCGGCCCGGTGCTTTCCTTGATGCCTCCCTCGACAAGGCCAGCGTGGAGAACGAACGCCAGAGCGTGCGCCTGAAGATCGCCGGCGTGAAAAGCCGGTCGCCGAAAAAGAACGAAATTGCCGTGGTGCAGATCGCCGGCCTGGTGGCACGGCGCATCCTGTGTGATCTCAGCGAAGGCGACACGGTCAGCGCCGGTGAACGCTTCGGCCTGATCCGCTTCGGCTCCCGCGTCGACGTCTACCTGCCCGAGGGCTGCGAACCCCTGGTGTCCGTCGGCCAGACATCCATTGCCGGCGAAACGGTGATCGCCGAAATCGGCGCCGAGGGCGCGCGCAAGGCCCAGCGCCGCTAACGGATCGGAAAGCGGAAAACCATGAGCGACGCCACCCCCGATCAGACACCCGGTCCCGCCGAACGCCCGCGCCGCCTGCGCCGTGGCCTGCGGGTCATGCCGATCAACAAGATGATCCCCAACATGCTGACCCTGGGGGCCTTGGCCTCGGGCATGACGGGGATGCGCTTTGCCCTGCACGAACGCTGGGAAGCCGCCGCCTTCGCCATCCTGATCGCGGCGATCCTGGACACCCTGGACGGCCGCGTCGCGCGCCTGTTGAAGGGCTCCAGCAAGTTCGGGGCGGAACTTGATTCGCTGTCCGATTTCATCTGCTTCGGCGTGGCGCCGGCGATGATTCTCTATCACTGGGCGCTGGAAGACGCCGGACGGTTCGGCTGGTTCATCGTCGTGCTGTTCGCCATGTGCTGCGCCATGCGGCTGGCGCGCTTCAACACCATGCTGGAAGACGACAAAAAGCCCGTCTGGGCGGGCCGCTTCTTTACCGGCGTGCCGGCCCCGGCCGGGGCGGGGCTGGTTCTCCTGCCGATGATCCTGTCGTTCCAGGTGCCGGAAGACTATGTCGGCTACCTGCAGAACCCCTATCTCGTCTCGGTCGTGCTGATCGCCTGCGGCGGGCTGTTCGTTTCCACCCTGCCCACGTTTTCGTTCAAGAACATGAAGATGGCGCGGGCCTGGATGATGCCGCTGATGATCGCCGTGGCGATCCTGGCCGCCTTCGTGGTGTCCGACCCCTGGCTGGCGCTGACGGCGATCCTGGTGCTTTACCTTGCCAGCTTCCCGCTCTCCATCCGGTCCTACCTATGGCACAAAAGCCGCTCGACCAACCCGGTCCCGGCGCCCGGGCCGACATCCGACTGACCGTCTATTCCGCAGGCTGAACCGCGCCGCCGCGTCGCCCGCGGCGCTTCCCCCGCCAAGCCTGGAAATTCGCCCGCACCATCAGCGCCGCCGGGGTCACGATCAAGGTCAGCACCGTGGCGAAGGCCAGCCCGAACACGATGGCCGTGGCCAGCGAGCGCCACCATTGGGTCGAGGGTGCGCCCACCGTGACTTCATGATTGACGAAGTCGATGTTCATGCCCAGCACCATGGGCATCAGGCCCAACACCGTCGTCACCGAGGTCAGCAGCACCGGGCGCAGACGCTGGGCGCCCGTGCGCAGGATCGCGCCCTTCATGTCCGTGGCCGATTTGGCCAGGCGGTCGAAGGTGTCGATCAGCACGATGTTGTTGTTGACCACGATCCCGGCCAGGGCGATCACGCCGATCCCGGTCATGACGATGCCGAAGGGCTGCGCCGTGACCATCAGGCCGATGAACACGCCGATGGTCGACATGATGACCGCCGACAGGATTAGGAAGGCGGAATAGAAGCTGTTGAACTGGGTCACCAGGATGATCGCCATGATGAACAGCGCCGCCGAAAAGGCCTTGGACAGGAACGCCTCGGCCTTGGCCTGTTCTTCGTCTTCGCCCTTGAAGTCGACGCCGATGTTCGGATCCAGGCCCGCCTGAGCGATCCACGCCTTCAGCGCCGCCTGTTTTTCCGCGGCCTGGACGCCGGGCGCCACGTCGGCCTTGACCGCCAGGACCCGCTTGCCGTCGGATCGCGACAGGGTGCCGATCTTGGGCTTCGGCGTGATGGTCACGAAATTGCGGATCGGCACCGGGCCTTTGTCGGTGTTGACCTTGATCGCGTGAAGTTGCTCGAGCGTGCGGAATTCGGCCGGGTAGCGGACGCGGATATCGATCTCGTCGTCACTGTCGTCCGGGCGGTATTCGCCGACCTTGATGCCCGTGGTCACGGTCTGCACCATGCGGCCGATCAATTGCACATTGGCCCCGAACTTGACCGCCTGGGCACGGTCGACCTGCACTTCCCAATCGATGCCGGGAAGCTGGCGGCCGTCCTCGATGTTGATCAATCCGCCGACGGCATCGAAGCCTTCCAGCACTTTCTGCACGGCAGCGGGCAGCAGTTCCGGTAGGCGCGACGTCAATTCCACGTTTACGGGCTTGCCGACGGGCGGGCCCTTTTCCTGCTTGCGCCGGTCGACATGGATGCCGGCCAGTCCATGGGTGCGCTTTTCGACGTCGGTGAGAATTTCATCCGCCGTGCGCCGGGTCGTCCAGTCGGCGAATTCCAGGGTGATGGTGCCGATGATGTCCTCGGCCTCCTGGGTTTCCCGGTTCTTGCCCGTGCGGGTGTAGATGCTTTTGAATTCACGCATGTCGAGGATGCGGTCCTCGACCTCGCGCATCAGTTTGTCTTGCTCCCAAGCCGACAGGTTGCCCCGGGCGCGGACCTGAAGCTGCGCCAGTTCCGGTTCCACGTCGGGGAAGAATTCGACCCCGTGACCGAACTTGGCGTACCCGACCTGCACCACGACCAGCAGCATCACCGATCCCGCCAACACCTTGGCCGGATGGTTAAGCGCCCCCCGCAGGGCCGTGAGATACGCCCCCGTCAGCCCACCGACGCCCTCCAGGCTGCTCGTGCCTTCATCGTCCTCGTTCTCGGATGTGGCGGCCAGACGCTTCGCCGTTTCGGCATCCGCGGCACCGCCGGCACGGCCGAACACAGCGCCCAGGGTCGGCACGAAGATCAGCGCCATCAGAAGCGACGCGGCCAGGGTCATCAACAGGGTAATCGGCAGATACTTCATGAACTCGCCGACCACGCCGGGCCAGAACAGAAGCGGCAGGAAGGCGGCCAGCGTCGTTGCCGTCGACGCCGTGATCGGCCAGGCCATGCGCTTGGCGGCCAGGCCGTAGGCAAGCCTGGGCAGTGCCCCTTCGGTCATCTTGCGGTCGGCGTATTCGGTGACGACGATAGCCCCGTCGACCAGCATGCCGACGGCCAGGATAAGCGAGAACAGCACCACGATATTGACCGTCAACCCCATGGCCGACAGGGCCAGGATGGCGGTCAGGAATGAACCCGGAATGGCAAGCCCGACCAGCCCGGCCGAACGCAGGCCGAGCGCCGCGACGACCACCACCATGACCAGCAGAACCGCCGCGGTCACGTTGTTCTGCAGATCCAGAAGCATGGTGCGGACCTGGACCGATTTATCCTGGATGAAGTCGACCGCGACGACACGGCGGACTTCCTCGGGCCAACCGGCCTGTTCCTGGGCGACGACGCCGCGCACGGTTTCGATGGTATCGATGATGTTCTCGCCGGTGCGCTTGACGACCTCAAGCACGATGGCCTTTTCGCCATGGATGCGCGCAAAACCGTCCGGGTCCTTGAACCCGCGCCGGACCTCGCCGACGTCGCCGAAGGTAACCACGGCGTCGCCCTTGAACGCGACGGGCATGGTGACGATGTCGGCAAGCGTTTCGAACAGGCCCGGCACCTTTATGGAGAACCGGCCTTGGCCCGTGTCCTGGGCGCCGGCCGCGACCAGCTTGTTGGAGGCCTCGATAAGCTGCACCGTATCAATTGGCGACAGGTTGTAGCTTTCCAGCTTGATGGGATCGATGAGGATTTCCAGAAGCTCCTCGCGGTCACCGGCGATCTGCGCCGACAGGACTGCGGACACGGCCTCGATCTTGTCGCGCAGGTCGCGCGCCAGCTTGAGCAGCAGGCGTTCCGGAACGTTCCCGGAAAGCGTCACCGCGATCACCGGGAACAAGGAGAAATTGACCTCGTTGACCGACGGCTCATCCGTATCATCGGGCAGTTCCGGCTTGGCCAGGTCGACCTTTTCGCGCACGTCGGTCAACGCCTGATCGGCATTGAATCCGGCCTCGAATTCCAGGGTCACGTTGGCGCCGCCTTCGTAGCCCTTGGCGGTCATCTTCTTGACCCCGTCGATGCCGCGCATTTCCTTTTCCATGGGACGAATCAGAAGGCGTTCCGCATCCTCGGGCGAAATGCCCTCATGGGTGATCGAGACATAGATGATGGGGATGTTGATGTCCGGTTCGGCCTCCTTGGGGATTTCCACATAGGCGATCGTGCCCGCCACCAGAATCAGCACCAGGGTCAGGATCACCGTTCGGGCATGGCCCAAAGCCGCGTCGATCAGCGCATTCATGATGCGGGGGCATCCTCGCCGGTTGTCAGGCTGCCTTCGTCCACCGGCTGGACAAGCTGACCTTCGGTGACGAATTCCTGGCCCACGGTAATCAGCGTCATCCTGTCGGGCAGACCGCCCAGCCAGATGCCGTCGGGCGTATGGGCGATGATGCGGACCTTGGAGAACCGGACCCGATTGGCCTCATCCACGTATTTGACGCCGATCTCGCCGGCGTCGTTCAGGGTCAGCACGGCGGCCGATACCTTGTGCGCCTTTTCCTGCCCCGCCCGGAACTGAACCTCCATTGTCTGGCCGTCGCGCAGGACATGGTCCGGGTTTTCCAGCCAGGCATCGACCCGGAAAGTGCGCGTCGCATCGTCGGCGCGCTGCGCGACATAGCGGATCGCCCCCGCGAAGTCCTGGCCCTGCACCGTGCGGGCGATGGCAGTGTCGCCGGATTTCAGGTTCGGGACATCCCGCTCCGACACCTGGGCCACGACGCGGATGGGATCAGGGTTGATCATGACCACGACCTTGTCCCCGGATTTCAGATAGTCGCCGACGTTGATGGGCAGGGTTTCCAGGTAACCCGAAATGGGCGCGCGCACGGTCGTGCGCTCGACATCCAGCTTGATGGCGGCCAATTCGGCCTTCGCCTGCGCCAGCTCCGATTCCTCTTGAGCCAGCTTGACCTCGGACTGGAAGCCCTTTTTGGTCAGCTTCTTGGCGGCCTCAAAGCCGATGCGCTCGTAAGCCAGACGGGCTTCGGCCTCACGCAATTTCGCCTCGCGGTCATCCATGGCGAGTTTCAGGATCACGTCGCCCTTTTCCAACCAGGCCCCCTTGGAGGCCGCGATCTCGACGATCCGGCCCGTTGTCTCGGCCGTCACCTCGGCATCAAGAATGACGTCCGTGCGCCCGGTCACGGTGATTTCACGCACCCGGCCCAGCGCTTCCATGCGCCGCACGCGGACCGTGGCCAGCGCTTTTTCGGGGCCGCCGGCGGGGGCAGGCTCGATCGACGTCTTGGTGGCGGCGGGGTCGGCGGCGGTGACGCCGTAATGGCGTTTCGCCTGCTCCAGATTGCCGGAGAAAATCCACGCGATGGCCCCCAAGGCAAGGACTACGGCCGCGATATACGATGGTTTGATGGGCAGTTTCATGAAGCTATCCCTATTCCGCCGCGTCGGCCTTGCCGGACCCTGCGTTCAAAAGCAGGTCACGGTTTTCCGTCATGTAGGTAACCACCGCCTGATAAAACGCCAGCCCCAGACCGCGCACGAACAACCGGCCTTCGGGGACGCCCTCGGGATCCAGGCCCTGCATGATCTCGACCCGCGCACGATAGAAGGCGAGGTAATCGTCATAGACCGCGTTCAGATGATCGCGATCCAAGAATTCGGCAAAAAACATCAGGAACGCCGCGTCGGACCGGACCTTGTCCGGCATGGGTGCCCGCGCCAACGATTGCCGGAACACCTCGCGCCCGGCCGGCGTCACCGCATAGACCTTCTTGTCCGGATGGCCTTCTCCGGGGGTGTCGGTCACCGCGATCAGGCCTTCCTCGGACAATTTCGACAACGCCGGATAGATCGATCCGTAGCCGACGTCCTGAAAATGGGCGAACGGCCCCTCTTCGAACATCTTGCGGATTTCATAGCCCGAGGCATCGCCCATCACGAGCACGCCCAGACAAAGGGTTTTAGCGTCCATGGTTCCGAAATCGGGCCCGCACAGCAGGCCCAGTCCTTTGCAGCCTGAAATCGGCGCGGAAACTATATGCAATCTTATACTATATCAATCCGATATATTTCATTAGCCGTTATTTATTTGCACTCGATCCCGATGGCGATGAGGCGGTGCGAACCGCCCCGCCACTATGACTTTTGTCATTATGACGTTCGTCTTGGTCAGATTGGGTTAGACCATCCTCATATCCCGCCAGAACCAGGCGTTTGTGGCTGGCACGGGCATTGCACTTGATACGGGAAATGATCAGGAGCCATCCCATGAATATGTCCGCCTCCGGCCTCAACCCCAAGTCAGATATACAAGTGGAGGAAGTCCGTACCTTCAGGTTGAAGAGCGGGCAACCCTTCGCGATCATCGGCCATAATCCGCAGGAACGCCTGATTACCGACTTCTGGTTCGGCAACTTCGAAACGGAGGAAAATTTCCGGCTTGTCGGCAGCCATGTCTGCGAGATGCTGAAAACCGGCGCCTACAGCTATTGGATGCCCGATATGCGCCATCTGACGCAAAGCTTCTATTGTTCCGAAGACTGGCTTGCCAACGATGTGTTTCCGCGCGCGGTTTCCGCCGGTCTTGAACGCAAGGCCGTGGTGCTGCCGCCGAACCGCAACCTTCCGGCAGGCTTTGACAGTTTTGGCTCCGCATCAAACGCCATCCGGAAAATCACCGACCACCGCGTGTCTGGTTTCCATGATCTCGACCGGGCCTATAATTGGCTGTTCGAGGACAACCTGCAGGCGATGACCGGCTAGCCTTGTCCGGCCCCTGTGTTTTGCTGTTCCCAGGGCGGGTTCTTGACGAACCGTTCAACCAGCCAATCGATGAATGCCCTCACCTTGGGCGCCTGATGGCGGCCCGGGGGATAGACGGCGAACACGCTGCGCCCTTCCTCGGTCTCGTACTCCTGCAATACCGGCACCAGGCGACCATCGCGCAAGGCTTCCCAGGTCAGGAACTGGGCCGCGCGGATCAGGCCGACCCCGGCGATCGCCGCGTCGTACAGCAATGAAGCATCATTCACCACCAGCGAACCATTGACGTCCATAATGCGGGGGCCGTCCGCGCCTTTAAATTCCCAACGGTTGATCGAGGTCTCGAAACTGACGCGCAGGCAGTTGTGATGGACCAGGTCGTCAGGCGTCTGCGGGATGCCGTGACGTTCGAAATAGGCGGGGGCGCCGGCAACGACCCGTTTAACCGCCGTCAGCCGCCGTGCGATCAACGATGAATCGGTCAGCGTGCCGATGCGCAGGCCGACGTCCACACCTTCCCCGACGAGATCGACCATGCTGTCCGAGGTGATGAATTGAACCTGCAATTCGGGATAGGCCTCGATGAATTCGTGCAGATGCGGGATCACCGCGTAACGACCAAAGGCCGTCGACGAATTGACCTTAAGAACCCCACGCGGCTCCGCATGCAGTTCGCGCACGGCGAGTTCCGCCGCATCGATTTCTTCCAGGATGGTTACCGCACGTTCGTAATAGGTGCGGCCTTCCTCGGTCAGGCTGATCGACCGCGTGGTGCGGTTCAGAAGCCGCGCGCCCAGACGATCTTCAAGCCGTCCGACCAGTTTGCTTACCGCCGACGGCGTGATGCCCAGATCGCGGGCCGCGGCGGAAAACCCGCCGCCGTTTACCGCACGGACAAACACCGCCATTTCACTGTCCCGGTCCATATCGTCTCCCAAACCGACTGTTTAGTGAATTAATTTCATAAATCATAATCCGTTTATCCTAATTATCAATAAAATCTGCAAAGGTTAGGCTTCCCCCAACAATCGGTGACGCGTTTCGCGTTGATCCGAATTTGAGGAGAACGACCATGCCCATGACGCCGCTTGACCTGAGAAATGCCATTCCGCACGCGGAGATCGAAGCCGGCGTGCGCCGGGGCCGGCAACTTCGGGCTGAAGCCGTCCGCGACGTGATCGGCCGGATGTTCCGCCATTCGCCGATCGGCGACCGCCCGGCCCGCACCTCTCGGACTGGTGTTCCCGCATCCTGCTGACACGACCCATGTGCCGCTTGGTTGCCAGCGGCGCCCCAGGGACTTAGGTCCCTTGCCGGTGAACCCCCTTGCCGGCGAAACGGGGCGGAACGGCGCCATCTCCCTACTTGTGAAGTAGATAGGCAAACTGACGGGCGGCCCCTAAAAGGGCCGCCCTCTTTTTTGTGCCCGCATGTGGGCCGCACCGCCATTGCCCCCTTTCAATTTGGCTTTCGGAACCGCACACTCACGGGACGGCCCCTGCGTTGAAAGCCGAGTGAGTGCGCATGACCCTTGACCAGATGACCATTGTCGGACTGATCGCGGCGGCCCTGGCGTTGTTCGTCTGGGACCGCTGGCGCTATGACGTGGTTGCCTTCAGCGTGCTGCTGGCGGCGGTCGTCCTGGGACTGGTTCCCGCGCGCGAGGCCTTTTCCGGCTTCGGCCATCCGGCGACCATCACCGTGGCGGCGATCCTGGTGCTCAGCCATACCCTCGCGCGCACCGGGGCATCGGAAATTCTGGCCCGTATCATCGAGCGTTCAGCCCGGGGCATGGCGCGGCATATCGCCGTGCTGGCCGGCCTGGGGGCCCTGATGTCATCGGTCATGAACAACGTGGCGGCGCTGGGTCTGCTCATGCCGGCCGCGATCCAGACGACGCTGAAGACCAAGTACCACGCGGGGGCGGTGCTCATGCCGCTGTCTTTCGCGACCATCCTGGGCGGGTTGATCACCCTTCTGGGCACGCCGCCCAACATCATCATCGCCGCCTTTCGCGCCAAGGTGACGGGCGAACCCTTCGGCATGTTCGACTTCACGCCTGTCGGTATCCTGGTTGCCGGCATCGGGGTCGCCTTTTTGGCGGTCTCTGCCCGGTTCCTGATCCCCACACGCCGCCTGCTGCAGGACGCGACCCGCGATCACATGGGCATCGACAAGTTCGTGACCGAGGCGACGGTGGTCAAGGGCACGGACGCCGTCGGCATGACGCGGGGCGAATTGCGCATGCTGGCGACCGATTGCGACGTGCTGATCGTCAACATCATCCGCCGCGGCCGGCGCATGGCCAAGCTGCCGCAGGGCGACGGGCTCAAGGTCGGCGACAAACTATTGCTGGAATCCTCGTCCGAGGGATTGGACCGGCTGACCACGGCCATGGACCTCAAGGTCGGCACCATGAAGGGCACCAAGTCGGAAAACATGATCGACGAGGACATGGACCTGGCCGAAGCCGTCGTCCGCCCGGGATCGCGCATGATCGGGCGCGAGCTTATGTCGCTGCGCCTGCGGTCGCGCTATGACACGGACATTCTGGCCGTGTCGCGCCAGGGCCGGGCGTTTCGTGGCCGCATGGGCCAGTTCAAGTTCCGTCCCGGCGACCTGGTGCTGTTCTACGGCCCGCGCGACCACATGCCCGACCTGATGGCCCGGATGGGCTGCCTGACGTTGCAGGAACGAATTCAGTTCGGTGAGGCCAGTCACCGCCACGCCCGCATGGCCATCGCCATCTTCGCCGCCGCCGTGGCGCTCGCGACCTTCAACATCATGCCGATCACGATTGCTCTCGGCCTTGCCGCCGTGGCCATGGTGGTGCTCAACATCCTGCCCGTGCGGGAAATCTACGACGGCATCGACTGGCCCGTGGTCGTCTTGATCGGGGCCCTGATCCCCGTCGGCGACGCCTTCGATGCCACCGGCACCACGGGGCTGATCGCCCAGGGCATTTTGGACAGCCCCCTGCCGCTCAACCCGCTTGCCGTGCTGACCCTGTTGATGGCCGTGACCATGGCCCTTTCGGCGGTGCTCAACAACGCCGCCACGGCGGTGATCATGGGGCCGGTGGCGCTCACCCTGTCGCAACGCCTGGGCGTCGACCCCGATCCCATGCTGATGGGCGTCGCCGTCGCCGCCAGCTGCGCCTTCGTCACGCCCATCGGGCATCAGAACAACGCCCTGGTCATGGGCCCCGGCGGCTATGCCTTCGGCGACTATTGGCGTTTGGGCCTGCCGTTGCAGGTCGTGGTTTTGGTGGTCGCCGTGCCGGCGATCCTGCTGTTCTGGCCGTTCTGATCCCAGCCTGTCAGGATCGGATGTACTCGATCCCGCCAAAAGTCTCCCGCCACGCACGGACCTCGGCCGCCATAGCGTCCGGATCGTTGGCCGAGAGCGCCCGCGCGATCAGGCGGGCCAGGCGCGGCATGTCGTCCACGGTCATGCCCCGGCGCACCAGTTCCGGCGTGCCGATGCGAAGCCCGTTCAAATCCCCCGCAACCGGGTCCACCGGCAGGCCGATGCCGCAGGCGAGGAAGCCCGCCCGGCGCAGCTTCTTGGCCGCCGTCTGTCCGCCGCCGTAAGGGGCCGCCAGGACCGCGAATTGATGCGAGGTGGTAAAGCCCCGGTCTTTGGCGAACAAGGCCACGCCCTCGGCGTCGAGGGCCGAGGCCAATGCCTTGGAAGCGGCCACCATTTCATCGGCATAAGCCCGGCCAAATTCCCGCCAATCCAGCAAGGTGATGGCCAGCGCCGCCGACTTGGCCGCGTCGAAGTTGGCCGTCATTCCCGGGAACGCGATGGCGTCCAGCCGCTCGGCCAGGTCCGCGTCGCTGGTCACGATCAGCCCGCCTGCCGGTCCCCCTAAGCTTTTGTAGGTGCTCATGGTCATCAGATGGGCGCCCTCAGCCAGGGGATCGGGCCAGGTGCCGCCCGCGACCATGCCGCAGAGATGGGCCGCGTCGAACAGCACCTTGGCGCCGACGGCGTCGGCGATGGCGCGGATCTCCGCAACGGGATGCGGGAACAGGTTGAGGCTGCCGCCGATGGTGATCAATTTCGGCCGCACGTCCCGAGCCAGCCTGTCCAGGGCATCGAGATCAACTGTATAGCCCGAGGCATCGACCGGCGCTGGATGGGTCACAAGCCCGAACAGCCCGGCGCAGCCCGCCCCGTGATGGGTGACGTGCCCGCCGATTTCGGACGACGGCGCGATGATGGCGTCGCCGGGACGGCAGGTCGCCATGAAGGCGTAGAGGTTGGCCAGGGCACCCGAGGCGACACGGATTTCCGCGAAGTTCGCCCGGAACACCTCGGCCGCCAGTTCGGCGGCGATGACTTCGATCTCCTCGATCGCTTCCAACCCCATTTCGTACTTGGCGCCCGGATAGCCCAGCGACGGGCGCGCCCCCAGGCCGGACGCCAGCGCGGCCTCGGCCTTGGGATTCATGACATTGGTCGCCGGGTTCAGATTGAAGCACTCTCGGTCGTGAATGTCGCGGTTGCGGGCGATCAGCGCGTCGATGCGGGCGGCGACGGCATCCGTGTCGTCCTCGACCGTGGCATCCGCGATCTTCTGCGCCATGACCTCGCAAAATGCCGGCACCCAGTTTCGATAAATCAAGTTGGGCACTTTAACCTCTAATTATCTTTCCGCAGCGATCTGGCATTACTCTTTTCATATTCGTTGTCAAATGTGCCTCCGCACCCAATCATGAAAATGTTCTCGGTGGTGGCGGAACGGATGAGGACCGAACCCACGACAGCGACCGATGGGTCGACAGGAAGGCTTCCAAAGGTGCGGATGTTTTGCAGGCGCCTTGGCGGGGATCGATATTCAATTTTGGAGACGTCGCTGGTCCTAACGTAGGTAAAGCCCCCGTGCTTTTGAGCTTGTTCTTTCACTTGGCTCAGGTCTCCCTTAACGATTGCCAGAAAGCTACCCCCGCCGTGCATGTAGAACGCCAACAAGCCGATTACATCTGCACCAAACACCTTCAAGTCCTGGCTAGGCCTAACGAAGAAAGGAACTGAAGGATCATGAGGGAACGCCTTTCCGATTTCTGGATCAACTTTTTCAAGAGTATCAGCAACCAGTAATTGGACGCTCTCCCTTGCCGCTTCGGTTTGACCCTGACAAGCGACCAAGTCGTCCCATCCCTGCGACTGGAATTCAGCAGTCACGCAAGCGGTCAGGCCAAAAAGGAATATAACCAGTGCACTAAATGCCTTCACCGAGCAGCAACCTTAAATACCTCGGGGTTGACCACGTTGATGGAGGCACCTTTGTCGAAGGCCACGATCTGGTCGAAGATGTCCGTGAAATGGATTTCCCATTCGTCGACGGTGACGTAGCCGATATGCGGCGTGCAGATCACATTGGGCATGTCGACCAGGGGCTCGGAGCCCTTGGTTACCGGCTCGTGATCGAACACATCGACCGCCGCCATGCCGGGGCGGCCACCCTTGAGCGCCGCCGCCAGCGCCCCCGGCTGGATCAGGCCCGCGCGCGACGTATTGACCAGAAGCGCCGTGGGCTTCATCAGCTCCAGGTCCGCCTGACTGACGATGCCCTTGGTCGCGTCCTTGAGGCGCATGTGCAGGCTGAGGATGTCGCAATCGCGAAAGAAATCTTCCTTGCTGGCGGCCACATCACAGCCCTCGGCGCAGGCGGCCTCGCGGGACGCTTCCCGCGCCCACACCAAAATACGCATGCCGAAGGCGCGGCCGACCTCGGCAACGGCGCGGGAAATACGGCCATAGCCGTAAAGCCCGAGCGTCTTGCCGCGCAGGGAGTACCCCATGCCCATCTGCCATGTGCCGGCCTGGAGCGAGGCCATCTGCTGCGGAATTTGGCGCATGGCGGCCAGGATCAGGGCCCAAGTCAGCTCCGACGTGGCATAGGACGGCGTGCCTTCATGCTGGGCGGAGCACACGACAACGCCCTGTGCCGTGCAGGTGTCGACATCGATATGCGGCCAGACACTGCGCTGACTGATCAGTTTCAAATTGGGAAGACGTTCCAAAAGCGGTGTGCGGATTTTGGTGCGCTCGCGGATCAGGACCAGGGCTTCCGTGTCCTTCAGGCGTTCGGCCAATGCGTCCGTATCCTGGACGTGGTCGTTCCAGATGGTGATGTCATGACCGGCGATCTTCTGAAAACAGGGCAGACCGCGGATGACGTCGAAATAGTCGTCGAGAATGGTGATTTTCATGGGTGTCCGGTCTCCGGTCGAAGGGCCCCCCTTCGGATGTCGATACGCGCGCGGTTCAGACGCCGCCGGCCGCTTTCTGAAGCTTGCGCGCCGCCGCCCATTCGGCCTGCTGCTTGGCTTCCAGCTCGGCGTGATGCTCGGCGTGTTCCCGGGCCTCGGCCATGATCCATTCGCGGAACGCCTTGACCTTGGGCTTGTCGGCGGTTTCCTCGGGCGAGATCAGCCAATAGGCATGGGCGACGGGAATGGTCTCGGCGAAGGGCCGCACCAGACGCCCGGTTTCCAGATCACGCTCGGCGACGGAGGCCTTGACCAGGGCCACGCCCTGCCCGTTGACGGCGGCCTCGACCAGCATCCAGTGGGGCGAGATATTGGGGCCGGGGATCGGCCCCTGGGTGCGCACGCCATGGCCGCGCAACCACATTTCCCAGGTCGGAAAACTGTCGTCGATATCCTGCTGCACGGGATGCAACAGCGTGTGGCTCAGTAAATCACGGGGTTCGCGGATCGGGTTTTCGCCGTTCATCAGCGCCGGCGCGCAGACAGCGTAGACTTCTTCCTCGAACATCTTGTCGACGCGGCAGCCCGCATAATTGCCGGGGCCGTAGCGCACGGCGACATCCGCCTCGCCCATTTCGAACCGCACCTTCAGCGAGGTCGCAACCAGCATGACCTGAATTTCCGGATGCAAATTGGTGAATTTTTCCAGCCGGTGAACCAACCACTTGGCGGCGAAGGTCGGCGTGACGGATACGGTGAGGGGCCCCGTGGATTCGGAATCGTACAAAGCCTGGGTCGCGGCCTGCAGCTTGGCGAACCCTTCGCGCAGGCCGGGCAGATAGGCAGCCCCCGTTTCGGTCAGGGCAAGCCCCCGCTGCTGGCGGTGGAACAACTGCACGCCGAGGTATTCCTCAAGCCCCTTGACCTGGTGGCTGATGGCCGCTGGCGTTACATGAAGTTCATCCGCGGCACGCGACATGGACAAGTGCCGGGCGGCGGATTCAAAGGCGCGGAGCGCGTTCAGGGGCGGCAGCGTTCTCATGCATCCAGGCTTACCTTATAGATTTTCTAAAATCAAGAGTGAGAAATGGTCGTTTGCGCCATGCCCCTGAAATCCGTAAGTTTTCCTCAACAGAACACGGGAACCCGCCGAACCACACGGGTTTGACCGGTCAAACAGATAAGTTCGAATAGGGAAAAACCTTCCAAGCCTACCGTTACCAACCCCGGAACCCCATTCGATGCTTAAGGAGAATTAACATGGCTTACAATCGCTACATCGGACATTCCGCGCCCTTGCCGAACGGCGCCCTGCCGACCCAGGAAGAAATGAGCGCCCTGCGCCATCAGGCCTGGAACCGCGATGTCCGCAATGTCCGCAACGTCATCGGCCGTCTGTTCAAGTAAGACCCGCTTCATCGCCAAGGATGGCGCCGACGCCTGACTGCCTGAGATACACGCTTACAACCTGTTACTTGCCCACGACTACCTGATTATCTCCCTACCCCCGGTTCTTACCGGGACTCGACTTCCCACCTTTGGGGTCTGCTTTTTGGATCGCTCCAGCCCCCCTTCGCGATCCCTAAGGCAGGCCCCTAATTTTTTGCGCGGTCGGCTCAAATACGCGCGCCGCCACTTCCCCTAAATCACATCAAATGCGATCGAATGGCGCGTGTCCTCACGCGTGAAGGGCCGCACGCCGTGCCATACGTAAGATGGGAACAGCACGAGTTTGCCCGGCTCAGGCCGCACCATGATGCGCGTGCGATTGCGGGCACTCACGTAGGCGTCCGGGGGCGCGCCGATCTGCAAGCACCCCTCGCCCGTCTGCCACACCTCATCCGGCAGGTCCGGAACCTTCACGTAATAGACGCCGGACAACCAGCCCTCGTTGTGGATGTGGCTGGCGTCGTAGCCGGCGCCGCGCAGGATCGTCGACCAGGCGCCGGTAAACCGGAAATCCGGATTGACGAACCGCAGGAAGGGATGATCGGCATCCGGCGTCAGCCCGGCGATATAGCGCCGGAGAGATTTCACGATCCCGGTCTTGACCAAAGCGACCGTGCCGGTCGGCCCATTGAACAGGTTGTCGGGAATTTGCGTACCACCGCGCATGGTCTGGTTGATCGGCGGCGGCAGGGCCTTGTGGCGGGCTTCCAGTTCGGCATGCAAGGCGACATTGAAGGCCTGCAGATCGGCATAGCCGTCGGGCACGTCGATGAACATCTCGGTCACGGCGCTGTCGTAATCGACAATACGGGCAACATCCGGGTCTTCCGCCTCGGTCATGGCGATGGTCAGAAGGCCCAGGACACCCGAACGGCGGGGATTGCGGGCATGCGCCCCTTGCAGCGGCGCCACCGCCGCGTCGGGACGCCCGACATGCAGCAGGGCCTCGCCCTGAATTTCCAAAATCTCCGGATCCTCGGGGTCCAATTCAACGGCCCGCGCCAAGGCATCCAAGGCTTCGTCATGACGCCCCAGGGATGACAGGGCGGCACCCAACTGGCCATGGGCCTGGGCGCTGTCGGGCGCCAGGGCGATGGCCCGGCGTAACACCGGCTCCGCCTGCTTGAACCAATGATCCGTCACCAGGCATCGTCCGTATTGCAGATGCGCCATGGGATGGTCAGGCAGTTCGCGGCACACCCATCGGTAGGTGTCGTGCATCTGATCCTGTTGGCCGCTTTCCCATTTGAGGGTCTTGAAACATTCATGCGCGCCCAGGTGGAAGGGGTCGAGGGCGACCGCCTTGCGGCAGGCTTCGAAGGCGTCCTCCCGGCGGCCGAGTTCGAAATAGATGGCACCCAGGCTGGCATGGGAATCAGGCCAGCCGCCGGATATCCGCAGCGCCTCCTCGAACGCGCGCATGGCGTCTTTGGGCCGCGCCGCCGCCTGCAAGGCGACGCCGTAGTTGTGAAACAATTCCGGGTCGCGGACCTGGCGTTCCAATGCCGCTTCAAAATCGCTGATCGCGGCGTCAAGCTGGTCCAGCTTCTGCAGGGCCAAACCCCGGTTGTTGAGAACATCCGGATTGCCGGGATCGAGCGCCAGGGCGCGGTCGCCGGCCGCCCGGGCGGCCGGGAAATCCCCGGCGTAATAGCGGGCGAGGGCAAGGTTGTTCCACCACGCCGCCTTGGTCGCATCGATGGCGACGGCCTGTTCCAGCATCGACCGTGCCGCCGCCAGATCGCCGCCCTGCATCAGGGCAACGCCGAGCAGATGCGCGGCATCGCCGTGCCCCGGATTGGCGGCCAGGAACGCGCGGTACATGTCCGCCGCGCCGGCGATGTCACCAGCCTGATGGCGGGCAAAGGCCTGTTCAAGGGACACGGGGCCGATGGGCGCCATGGGGCAATTCCGATTCCTGAGGCAAGGGCGGCGGCAAAACACCGCCGCAGATCACACAGAACCTGAACGACGGCGGCCGGGCAAGTCAACGGGGCATGGCCGCCTTCTCGATGGCGGCGATCTCAGCGGGCGTCAGAGTGAAATCGAAAACGTCCAAATCCTGCGCCATATGGGCCGCGTCCTTGGTCCCGGTCAGGGCGATCATGCCGACGTCGAGGGCGAAGCGGAACACCGTCTGCGCCGGGGTCTTGCCGTGGCCGGCCGCGATCTTCTTGACCATCGCATGATCGACCAGCGCCCTGTTGGCCGTAAGCAGAGAAAACCCCTGATAGCGGATGCCTTCCTGGGCGCAGACGTCCCGGATGTCCCGGTCCCAGGCACGCGCGGCATAGCAGCGGTTCTGCACGAAACGGGGTTTTACCTCGGCCCGGGCGCACAGCAGGCGGACCTGCTCCAACTTGAAATTGCTGACCCCCAACAGGCGCACCCGCCCCTGCTTGTGGATCGCCTCCATGGCCCGCCATACCTGCCAGTCAGTGGGATGCAGGCGTTCGCCGGTCCAGGGGCCATGCAGCACCAGGCTGTCGATATAATCGGTTTGCAGATGTTCCAGGGATTTCTCGAAGGACTGGGCGACCTGGGTGGCAGCGGGCGCGTTCTCGTCATAAGGCAGGCGATGGTCCTGGCCGCGGCGAAAGGTGAACTTGGTCTGGATGAACAGGTCTTCGCGCCGCACCCGGCCCGCCTGGACCGCCTTGGCGAGCGCGGCGCCGGTTCCGGCTTCATAGTAATGCTTGCGCTGATTGGCTGTATCGAAGCCCCGGAACCCCTGCTCCAAGGCCAAGGTCACCAGACGCTCCGTCGCGTCTTCCTTCCAGGCCGTACCGTACAGCAGGCGCGGCACGGTGACCCCGTCGATGTCGATGGTTCGCGCGTCGCCCATGATGATTGCCCCAGGTTAGAGTTTGACCGTCATCCCGTCGGCCAGCGACTGCCGGTAAGCGCCGAGCGCCGGCACCGCCCCCGCCAGCACCCCGGCCAGAACGACGGCCCCCAGGATCGCCAGATCGTGGGCCGTCGGCGCGGAAATTTCCAGGAACAATCCGAAGCGGCTGTCGAGCACGGGGCGGAACGCGGCCAGCGCGGCATAGAACAGGCCGAGACCGGCCGCCGCCCCGGCCGTGGTCAAAACCGCCGCCTCGGACACCAGCAGGGCGAACAGGTGCAGCGGGCGGGCCCCGACGGAGCGCAGGATCGCCATTTCCCGCCGCCGCTCGTTCAACCCGGCCAGCATCATGATCATCATGCCGAGCAGCCCCGCCGCGACCACCGCCACGGAAATCGCGGCCAGCGCCGCCTCGGCCGTGCCCATGAGGTCCCAGAGTTCCTGCAGGGCCACCCCGGGCAGCACGGCCAGCAAGGGTTCAGCCCTGTATTCATTTATGGCCCGTTGCAGGCTGAAGGCAGCGAACCGCGATTTCGCGCCGACCAGAACGGCGGTAATGGCGCGGGGCGTCAGGTCCATGCGCCGGACCTGATCTGCGGTCACGCGCATGCCCGGCACGGGGGCCCCGCTTTTCCAATCGACATGGATGGCCTCGATGGCCTGCAGGCTGACATGCACGGTGCGGTCCACCGGTGTGCCCGTGCGGGCCAGGATGCCGGCGACGCGGAAGGGCTTGTCCTTGTGGTTGGAAAAGCCCTGCGCCCCCAGGCCATGGGCGACGACCAGGGGATCGCCCAGTTTGTAGCCCAAGGCCCGCGCCACCTCGGCGCCCAGAACGGCGTCGAACAGGTCCGTGAACGGCCCGCCGACGCTGAATGCCAAGGACTTTTTGCGGGCGTAGCGGTAATGGCGGAAGTAGTCACCCGTGGTGCCCAGCACGCGGAACCCGCGATGGGAATCGCCGAGCGACAGGGGCACGGTCCAAGCCACGTCGGGCCGCGCGGCGATTTCCTGATAGCTTTGCCAGGAAATGTTGTTGGTCGCGTTGCCGATGCGGAACACGGCATACAGCAGCAATTGAACCGAACCGCTGCGCGCACCGACGATCAGATCCGTGCCGGAAATGGTGGCGGCGAAGCTGGCCTTGGCCTCGGTCCGCAGCTTTTCCACGCCGAGCACCAGCATCACGCTGACGGCCAGCGCCAGCAGGGTCAACCCCACGGTCGCCCGGCGGTTGAGCAGGCTTTTGACCGCGAGGCCGAGGATCGGCGCCCCTCTCATGCGGCCCTGCCTTCGGCACCCGCCGCCCGGTTGATCTCGGCCAGCGCCACCACCCGGTCGAACCCGGCGTCGAGCCGCCGGTCGTGGCTGACGAACAGCACCGTGGCGCCGCTCTGTCCGGCCTCCGCGAACAGCAGGTCGAGAAAGGCCGCCTGGGCGTCGGCGTCGAGGGCCGAGGTCGGCTCGTCCGCGATGATGACCGGCGGCGCGCCGATCAGGGCGCGGGCGGCGGCGACGCGCTGTTGTTGTCCGGTGCTCAGTTCGGCGACGGCGCGGCCGGCGGCGGCGGCCTCGCCCAACCCCATATGGGCAAGCAGGCGCAGCGCCTCGGCCTCGGCCCCGCCCGGCGCGGCGTCGGCGCGGGCCCGGCGGACGGGCGAAAACCGGCAGGGCAGAAGCACGTTTTCCGTCAGCGACAGGAACGGCAGCAAATTGAACATCTGAAAGATGAAACCGATGCAATCGGCGCGAATGGCGTCGCGGCGGGGCCCCGGGACACGGGCCAGATCCTCGCCCACGATTTCCACCACCCCTTCCTGGGGCAGGCAGATCCCGGCCAGCAGGTTCAGAAGCGTGGTCTTGCCGCTGCCGCTGGGGCCGTGGACGAACAGCCGTTCGCCGGGCCGGGCCGCGAATTCCGCGAGGTCCAAGACCAACGGCGCCCCGGTGCGCCAGCGGAAGCGGACGCCGGACAGGCGGATCGCGTTGCCGTTCATGCTTGTGCCGTTCCCTCCGGGCGTGAATTCAGACCGTTTAGAAGGTCAGGCGCGCGCGCTCCGCTGTCAACTCCTGGGCTCCCTGGCCCTTCGCCGTGATGGTCCGTACCTCAAGTTCGCGGGCCGCCGGAAAGGCGGTGAAATAGCCCAGGTCGACATGGCTCAGCGCCGCCGGATCGGCGCATTGGAAATGGTAATGAGCACGGAATTCCGCATGTCCCTCGGCCTCATGGTCATGTCCCTTATCGTGGTCGTGCTTCTTTTCATGGTCATGTCCCTTACCGTGGTCATGCCCCTTCTCATGGTCATGCGCGTCGTCCAACAGGGCGGAATGGACCTCCGCTTCCTCTAGTCGGCAATCGGCCTTGGGCGGGAAGCGGAACAGGCCGGCCCCGTCTTTCAGACGGGCCGCGGCGGCGGCCAGGGCGGCGCGGTCAGCCTCCGTTTCCGCCGCATGCTCGAACCCGACGATGTCCGCCCCCGGCGCCGTGATCTCAATTTCGACCGTGTTGCCTTCCACCGCCAGGCTCAACTGCCCGACGCCGTGTTCATGGGCGCCGTGTTCGCGTTCGGCCGACGCTGCCGGACCGGCAGCAACGAACAGCCCCGCCAGCAACGTCGCTGAAACAAAAAACCCGGCACACGGGACCGGCAGCAAGGACATCGGCTTCATGAGAGCTCCTTTGGGCGTGAGGTAAAGCAGGCAATTTGTAATGTTATATGATAACATTTTTTATATGACAATCGCTCTTTACCCCGATCATCCGGTTATTCAGTCGTGAAAGTGGCGGGCGGCCGGCACGGCCTATTTTTCCGTATAGGGCTCAACCCGTGTGCCCTGGATCGTGTAGCCGGCTTCGACATCGGCATCGCCGTCAACCAACGTGAGCGCACGCTTACTCCGCTTCACGGTCATCCGTCCGGTGACCCAGACGGGCTCATACAGTTCCTTGGCGGCGTAGGATTGGTTCAGATGCACCACCACCGTCTGATTTATGGGCGGCGGCGGGACGTGGATACAGGCCCCGACATAAGGCACCAACAGGAATTCCTTGACCGACGTGCCCTCGAACTCCAGCGGCAGGACATAGCCCGGCAGGCGCACCAACTGGCCGTCCAGATCATGCGCCAGTTCACTATTCCGCGCCGCGACCTCGGATTGCATCTTCTGCACCAGGCCGACCATGCGGTCGACGTCGATGCCTTCCTGGCGCAGCTTGAATTCGATCTCCCGCGCATCCTCGAACATGGGGTGCACTTCATTCATTAGGCCCGCGGCGACTTGGGCGCGGATGGTCGCCAACATCTCCAGTTCGACCTGCTGATCGATCGGCAGGTACTGATAGGGATTGTCGACCGGCGGACCTTGGGGAATCAGGCCCTCCCAAGTCAGAACCTTGGGCGTTTCCGCCGCCGACAACGGCGCGGCCACAACCAGCAACAGGCACAGCGACGATATCAGATGGAACAGGCGCGGCATGGGAACCCTCAAGCTGCGGGATGCTCGCCGCAGCTTAGACTCGCCCCGCCACCATCGCAATCGGCGTTGGACAAAGCTTGATGCCGTTCAGGAAATCGCCCGCACCCGCGTCGGCGGGAAGCGGACGGTGATGGTCGTGCCACGGGATTCGACGCTTTCGATGCCCAGCGACGCCTGATGCAGATCGGCCAGGATGCGCACCAGGGACAGGCCCAGACCCGATCCCTGCTGGCCCTTGACCAAGTGGTTGCCGCGGATCTGGGTATAGGGTTCAAACACGTCGTCGAGGGCGTCCTGCGGAATGCCGATGCCCGTGTCCGACACACGAATGACGATGCCGCCGACCCGGTCCGTGCGCGCCGCGAGCGTGATATGCCCGCGCTTGGGCGTGAACTTGACCGCGTTGGACAGCAGGTTGACGACGATCTGGCGAACCCTGCCGGGATCGCAGTAAAGCCCCGGCAGGTCCGGCGGCGTTTCGATCCTGATGTCGATGCCATTCGCTTCGGCCTGGTTCTGCATCAGGCGCCGGCAATCGTCCAGGATCACCGGCACGGGGGACCAGGATTCCCGCATCTCGATGCGTCCGGCCTCGATCTTCGCGACATCCAGCAGGTCGTTGACGATGTCCAACATATGCGCGCTGGTGGCCCGGATATCGGTCAGGTATTCGGCGTACTTGGGGCTACCCAACTCGCCATAAGGTTCCTGCCGCACCAGATCGGCAAAGCCGACCACGGCATTCAAGGGCGTGCGCAGTTCGTGGGTCACGCGGGCCAGGAACTCGGTCTTGCGCTGGTCGTTGATTTCCGCCTGCTCCTTACCCTTCAGCAATTCCAGATTGACGGCGCGCAGGCCCGCAAGCTCACGGCGAAGCTGTAGAATTTCCATCTGCAGCTTGGTTTTGCCCTTGTCGCGGCGGCGCTTATACCCACGCAACAGCCACACGACGGGCATAACCGGCAGAAGGAGAAGCCCTTTGAGTGTCGGCTTCCCGGGCGCACGGTAATGCCGGGCCATCGGCTGTCTGGCACCATAGGGCAGGTCTGAATAATTCTGGGGCATGGTGGCTGTCATCTTTCGTTCAATCACCGCAGTCCGGTCCCCGAATCGTTTTTGTTGCGTCTTTCATAATGTTCGTATTAATTGAAGAGAACGGCAATATTTTTTATTTAAAGTAGTTTTTAGTCAAATAAGTCTAAAATTTTACCCATCGCGAATTTTCCCGCGTTTCCGCCTTCCGCCGTTCGCATCGCGGAATGAAATGGCGTTTCTTGACGGAATGGGGTTCGTCCTTTAAATCCAGCGGATCATTTCTCGCACTGCAGCAATCAAGGCCGGGGGTCCGCCGGGACTCCACGAGCGGCCGAATAAGAAGGTTTAGCCATGAAAATCCTGGTCGGCGTCAAGCGCGTGATCGACGCCTATGTGAAGGTTCGCGTCAAATCGGACCACACGGGTGTTGAAACCCAGAACGTGAAAATGTCCATGAACCCGTTCGACGAAATCGCCGTCGAAGAAGGCGTGCGCCTGCGCGAAGCCGGCACCGCTGACGAACTGATCGCCGTGTCGATCGGCCCGGATCAGGCTCAGGAGACCATCCGCACGGCACTCGCCATGGGTGCCGACCGCGGCATTCACGTGGTCGCCGATGGCCGGGTCGAGCCGCTGGCCATCGCCAAGATCTTCAAGGAACTGATCGCCCGCGAAAACCCGGACGTGGTGATCCTGGGCAAGCAGGCCATCGACGACGACAACAACCAGGTCGGCCAAATGCTGGCCGCCCTCATGGGCTGGTCGCAGGGCACCTTCGCGTCGAAGATCGAACTGGGCGCCGGACAGGCCAAGGTCACCCGTGAAATCGACGGCGGGCTGGAAACCCTGGACCTCAAGCTGCCGGCCGTGCTGACCACGGACCTGCGCTTGAACGAGCCGCGCTACGCCTCCCTGCCCAACATCATGAAGGCCAAGAAGAAAGAGATCGCCAAGCTGACGGCGGACGAACTGGGCGTCGACACGGCGCCCCGGGTCGAAATCCTGAAAGTGACCGAGCCGCCCGCCCGTCAGGCCGGCGTGAAGGTCGAAAGCGCGGCCGAACTGGTCGAGAAACTTAAGAACGAAGCGAAGGTGATCTGATCATGGCTGTCCTGGTTTATGCGGAACACGACAACGCGGCCCTGAAGGCAGCAACCCTCAACGCCGTCGCCGCCGCCAAGCAACTGGGCGACGTCACCGTCCTGGTCGCCGGATCGGGCTGCCGCGCGGTCGCCGAGGCCGCCGCCAAGATCGACGGCGTGGCCAAGGTGCTGATCGCCGACGACGCGGCCTATGCCAACGAAATCGCCGAGAACGTGGCCCCCCTGATCGCCAAGCTGGCGGACGGTTTCGACCATATCCTGGCCGCCGCCACCACCAGCGGCAAGAACGTCATGCCGCGGGTCGCGGCCCTGCTCGACGTGCAGCAGATTTCCGATATCTCCGCCGTCGAAGGCCCCGATACCTTCATTCGTCCGATCTATGCCGGCAACGCGCTCGCGACCGTCAAGACCTCGGACGCCAAGAAGGTTCTGACCGTGCGCGCCACGGGCTTCGACGCGGCCAACGCCGAGGGCGGTTCCGCCGCCATCGAGGACGTCGCCGGTGAAGGGGCGAGCGACCTCGCGACCTTCTCGGGCCAGGAACTGACCAAGTCCGAACGTCCGGAACTGACCAGCGCCAAGGTCATCATCTCGGGCGGGCGCGGCATGCAGTCGGGCGACAACTTCCACCTGCTGGAAGAGGTCGCGGACATCCTGGGTGCGGCCGTGGGGGCGTCCCGCGCCGCCGTCGACGCGGGCTTCGTGCCCAACGACTATCAGGTCGGACAGACCGGCAAGGTCGTGGCGCCGGAACTGTACATCGCCGTCGGCATTTCGGGCGCTATCCAGCACCTGGCCGGGATGAAGGATTCCAAGGTCATCGTCGCCATCAACAAGGACGAGGAAGCACCGATCTTCCAGGTCGCCGATTACGGCCTGGTCGCAGATCTGTTCACCGCCGTCCCGGAACTGAAGGCCGCCCTGTCTGACTGACGCCGCCCATCCCTCTTTGACCGACACGACCCGGCGTTCGCTGGCGCTGGGAATCCTGTGCATGGCCGGGTCGGTCGGGGCGCTGGCGAGCATGCAGATGTTCGTCAAGCTGGCCGGCCCCGAATATTCGCCGTTTCAGGCCGTGTTCTTCCGCAACGCCATCGCCACGATCATGGTGGTGCCGCTGATCTTCTATGCCGCCGGGCCGACATCGTTCCGCACCACGCGGCCGCTCGGCCATTTCGTGCGCGCGCTGTTCGGCGTGGTCGGCAATGCCAGCTTCTTTTACGCCTATTCGACAATTCCCATGAGCGACGGCATGTCGATCGCCATGTCGGTGCCCATCTTCACGACCCTGCTGGCGATTCCATTCCTGGGTGAAAAGGTCGGCCTGCGCCGCTGGGTCGCCATCGCCATCGGCTTCATCGGCGTGATGATCGCCCTCGACCCCACGGGGAACTTTCAGGTCGGTGCCCTCTTTGCCCTGTTCGGCACCCTGTGCTGGGCCGCCAGCCTGATCCTGATCAAGCAGCTATCGGCCACGGAAACGCCCTATCTGATCGTGTTCTATTACATGATCACGGGCGTCGCCGTGTCGCTGCTGGTCCTGCCCTTTGTCTGGATCACGCCGACGACGGAGCATCTGATCTTCTACATCTGCGCCGGGCTGGTCGGTGGGCTGGGGCAGATTCTCATGACCTTCGCCATGAAGTTCGCGCCGGCCGCCGTGGTCACGCCCTTCGAATACACGGCGATCTGCTGGGCCGTGCTGTTCGACCTGTTGATCTGGAATGTCCTGCCCGACCTGACCACGGTCCTGGGGGCGGGCATCGTCATCGCCACGGGCCTGTATATCTGGCACCGCGAGACCCGCGTTCGCCCCACAAAGTGACATTCATATATTTGAATGTGTTTTACGGCGAACAGCTATGATAAACCTGTTCCATGACCCCCTTTGATCCCATTCCCGCCCTTGCCGGCGGCGTCCTGATTGGCTTGGGCGCGGTGATTCTGGCCCTGTTCAACGGCCGAGTTGCGGGGATCAGCGGCATCCTGGGCGGCCTGCTGGACGGCGAGCGCGCGAACCTGGCTTGGCGCGCTGCCTTCATCGCCGGATTGGTCGGCGCCGGATTTCTCGGCCTGAAGCTGGTTTCCCCCGACGTCATGATCGCCGCCGACTGGCCCATCCTAATCATCGGGGGATTGCTGGTCGGCATCGGTACGCGGCTTGGCAGCGGCTGCACCAGCGGCCACGGCGTGTGCGGCATGGCGCGGGGATCGATCCGATCCATCGCCGCGACAGCGGTCTATATCTCCGTGGCCGTGGCGACCGTGTTCGTCACCCGCCACCTGATCGGCGGATGAAGGCCATGGCGCGCCTGCTTGTCAGCCTGATCGCGGGGGGCCTGTTCGGCGCCGGCCTGATTATCTCGCAAATGGTCAACCCGGCCCGCGTGCTGGGCTTTCTCGATGTCGCGGGAACTTGGGATCCGACCCTCGCGTTCGTCCTGGCGGGCGCGCTCGCCGTTTCCGTTCCCGGCCACTGGTTGGTTCGTCGCATCGGGACGCCGGTCCTCGACCGCAAAAGCCACCTGCCCCCGCCGGGCCGCCCGGACCGTCGCCTGATCGCGGGCGCCGTGCTGTTCGGGATCGGCTGGGGCCTTGTCGGCTTCTGTCCGGGGCCGGCCCTGGCCGCCCTCGGCACGGGTGAAGCCAAAGCCTTCGGCTTCCTCGCCGCCATGGCGACGGGCATGTGGCTTTTCGGGCGCATCGCCGGGCGGTGAGGTAAACTCCCCGCCATGACCGATGACCTCCTTCTGCTGCCTTCCATCACCGACGCCGATGCGGACCATCGCGGGCGCGTCGTCGTCTCCGGTTCCCACGGCGGGCTTTATCCCGGATATCTGGCGGCCAAGGCGGGCCTCCGGGCCGTCGTCCTGAACGACGCCGGCGGCGGGCTGGGCAATGCCGGGGTCGCCGGCATCCATGCCCTCGACCAGACCGGCATGGCCGCCGCCGCCGTGTTCCATCAGTCCGCGCGCATCGGCGATGCCGGCGACATGCTGGCGCGGGGCGTCATCTCCACCATGAACGCCGCCGCCGCCGATTTGGGCGTCACCGTCGGGATGACCTGCGCCGAGGCCGCCGAACGTCTGGCCCAGGCAATCATTCCGGCCACCGGCCTGCCCCCGGTCGACGAAGGCCGCCGCGTCATCGCCCGGAACTGCGACGCCGATGTGGTGCTCGCGGACTCGGCGTCTCTGGTCAGGGCCGAGGATGTCGGCCGGATCGTGATCACCGGCTCCCACGGCGGGCTGGTCGGCGGCGACCCGGCCCGCGCCCTGAAGGCGGTGGCATCCCTGGCCGCGTTCAACGACGCCGGCGGCGGCATCGACGGCGCGGGAGTGACCCGCCTGCCCGCCCTCGACGCCCGCGCCATTCCGGCGGTGACCGTCGCCCATACGTCGGCGCGCATAGGTGACGCCGCGTCGGCTTGGGAAACGGGCGTGATCTCTCACGTCAACGCCGCCGCTGCGGCTTTGGGCGCGCGGTCGGGGGACCGGCTTCGGGATTGGATCGGCGAAGCTTTCCCCGCGCGGCCTTGAAGAATTTCATGTCCGCGCGTCCGGGCCTTACCTTGACGGTGAAACATCTGCTAGGTTCCTTGATCCATTCACGCCGCCCGAGGGGCAAGGCAGGTTTTCATGGCCCTGGAACATTCCTTCCGAAACCTCACCGATGACGAGCGCGAGACCTTGATGCAGGTCGCGGTCGGCCATGCCTACGGCAGCGGCGACACGGTGATCAACCAGGGCGACCGGGTCGAAAACCTGATGGTCGTCGCGCAGGGCATGCTGCGCGTCACCCATGTGTTCGAAGGCGGACATCTAAGCGAATTCGTCGGCCCGCTCGGCCCCGGCGACGTGGTCGGCGAAATGTCCTTCGTCGACGGCCAGGGGGCCAGCGCCACCCTGATCGCCGATGGCGACACGGAAGTCCTGACCATTCCCCGCAACGCCATCGACGCGCTGATGTCGGAAAATCCGACCTTTGCCGGGCGGCTTTACAAGGACCTGCTGCTGCATCTGTCCCGGCGCCTGCGCGCAACCAATCTCAGGGCCGATCCGGGCCCGGCCGCGACGGGCTGACCGGCCTCCGCCGCCCCCAATGAGCCAAGCCAGCTTCAACCGCCGCGTCTGGGCGCTCGCCCTGCCGATCATCGCGACCAACGTCACCGTGCCGTTCCTGGGCCTGGTCGATACCGCCGTGGTCGGCCGCCTGCCGGGGGCCGAATACATGGGGGCGGTCGCCATCGGCGCCGTCATCATGAACGTGATCTATTCGTCCCTGAACTTCCTGCGCATGGGCACGACGGGACTGACGGCGCAATCCTACGGGGCCGGGGATGCGGACCAGATGCGCTCCTGGCTGGCGCGGGCCTGCCTGTTGTCGACGGTTCTGGGGCTCGGCCTGGTTGCCCTGCAGTTGCCGATCCTGGGCGTCTCGCACTGGTTGATGGGGGCAAGCGACGCCGTCTGGCCGCTTACGGAAAGCTATTTTCAGATCCGCATCTGGGGGGCTCCCGCGGCGCTGTTGAACTTCGCCCTGCTTGGCTGGTTCTTCGGCGTGCAGAACATGCGGGCCGCCCTGATCGCCCAGGTGTTCCTGAACGGGTTGAACATCGTGCTCGACGTGTGGTTCGTGCTGGGGCTGGGCTGGGGTGTGGACGGCGTCGCCTGGGCGACCATCATTTCCGAATATTCGGCCGGCGCGCTGGGCCTGTGGCTGGCCGTCCGTCAGTTGGCCAAACTGGGCGGACGCTGGCGCTGGGAGCGCATCCGCGACACCTCGCGCATCCGCCGCATGCTGGGCGTCAACCGCGATATCTTCATCCGTTCCATGTGCCTGCAGGCGGCCTTCGTCGTGTTCACCTCGGCCGGCACGCGCATGGGCGACGAGGTTCTGGCCGCCAATGCCCTGTTGCTGCAATTCTCCATGTTCACGGCCTACGCGCTCGACGGGTTCGCCAACGCGGCCGAGGCCATGGTCGGCCAGGCCGTGGGGGCGCACGACCGCACCCTGTTCCGCCAGGCGGTGAAGATCACGACCGGCTGGGGTGTGATGTTCGCGCTATTGTTCATGGTCGCCTATTGGCTGTTCGGCAACGCCATCATCGATGCGCTATCGACCGTATCGGGGGTCCGTGAAACAGCCTATGCCTACCTGCCCTGGATGGTGGCATTGCCGGTCATCGCGGTCTGGAGCTTTCAGTTCGACGGCATTTTCATCGGCGCCACCTGGACCCGCGAAATGCGCAACAGCATGGCGATTTCCTTTGCCGCGTTCGCCGTCGCGGTGCCCTTCGTCACCGCGACCTGGGGCAATCACGGCCTGTGGGCCGCCTTCACCGTGTTCATGAGCCTGCGCGGCCTGACCATGGGCCTGATGCTGCCGAAGCTGGCGCGCCGCGTCGGCGTGGGGCCCCGTCCCGACGCAACTGGTAGCGACCCGCATAGCGGTCCTTGACCTTCGCCACGGAAGCGCCGATTTTGTGCCCATATCCCCGACAATAGATACAGACCCATAACCCCATGACCGACCTCCGCAGCCGTCCGCTCATCGAAAAGCTCGTGGGCTTCGATACCACCAGCCACTATTCGAACCTCGAACTCATGGCCTTCGTTCAGGACTACCTGAAAAGCCATGGTGTCGACAGCCAACTGATCCATGACGCCACGGGGACCAAGGCCAACCTTTACGCCACCCTGGGCCCGACCGACCGGGGCGGGATCATGCTGTCCGGCCATACGGACGTGGTGCCCGTGGACGGCCAGGACTGGGCGACGGACCCGTTCAAGGTCACGGAAAAGGACGGCAAACTGTACGGGCGCGGCACGTCGGACATGAAAAGCTTCATCGCCATCGCCCTGGCTTACGTCCCGGAATTCCTCAAGCGCGGTCTGGCCACGCCCATTCATCTGGCGTTTTCCCATGACGAGGAAGTCGGCTGCATCGGCGTGCGCTCGCTGATCAAGATGATGAACGAACAGCCGATCCGCCCGGTCATGGGCATCATCGGTGAGCCGACCAGCATGCAGGTCTGCGTCGGGCACAAGGGCAAGCGCAGCTTCCGCGCCATCTTCAAGGGCAAGGAAGCGCATTCGTCCCTCACGCCGATGGGGGTGAACGCCGTCGACTACGCTGCCCGCCTGGCCGTGTTCCTGCGCGGCATGGCCGACCGCATCGCCGGTGACGGCCCGTTCGACGAATTGTACGACGTCGCCTACACCACCGTGCATACGGGCGTCATGAAGGGCGGCGAGCAGTTGAACATCGTGCCCGGCCATTGCCGCATGGATTTCGAATTCCGCCACCTACCCAAACACGACCCGGATGCCCTGCAGGCCGAGATCATGGCCATGGTCGGCGAACTGGAGGCCGAGATGAAGGCCCATTCCCCGGAAACGGGCATCGAGGTCGAGGAATTGTCCGGCATCCCCGCCCTCGACACCGACCCGACGGACGAGGTCGTGACCCTGGCCAAGCAACTGGCCGGGCGCAACGACCACGCCGCCGTCGCCTTCGGCACGGAAGCGGGCCTGTTCCAGCAGTCCGCCGGGGTGCCCTGCGTCATCATCGGCCCGGGTTCCATCAACGAGGCCCATAAGCCCAACGAATTCATCTCCCTGGATCAGGTCGCCAAGGGCGAAGGCTTCATGGCCCGTCTGGCCGACAAGGTCTGCGCAAGCTGATCCGCGCGCTTTAGTCCATCCCCCTCACCCCGACCCTCTCCCCCAAGGGGGAGAGGGAGAATTTGTGCGGTCCTTTCCCCGCAAGCGGGAGAGGGAGATCTGCGCGGCGGGAGTTCCCTCGCCCCGGCACGGGGAGAGGGACAGGGTGAGGGGCCTTGGGCCGTGATTCCTGGCCTCAGGGTTCCCGCTGCCGCTGCGCCGGCGGCCGCCGGAGGTGGCGAATGAGCATGCGCGCGGGATGCATGGCCGTGGCCACCGCGCGGTCCACGGGGCTGGGCGCCCCCGCCATGGTGGATGCCAGAATTTCCGCCCCCAGAAACGCGGTCTGATAACCGCGCGAGCCCAGGCCGGACAGGACGAAGGCGTTGCGCAGATAGGGGGCCGCCGGCCAATTTCCACGCCGCCCGTGATGCAAATCGGCGTAGGCGGCCTGATAACCGGCGACGTCCGCCAGCGGCCCCACGAAGGGCAGATGATCCGCCGTGGTCGCCCGCAGGCCCGCCCAGCCCTTGAGCGGGGCTTTCCGCCAGGCCCCCGCCAAGTCCGGAAACACCTTGGCCAATCCATCCAGGGCCGAGGTCATGTCTCCTGCGTCAAGCCCGCGCCATCCGTCACCCTGGTCAGCCAGGTCCCAGCGCCGATAGGACGACCCCAGCACATGCACGGCCCCGCCACCGGCCCCGGTTAATGGCGTTATATGGCCGCCGAAGCTGACCGGCAGGCGCAAACGGGCGGAGGCCGCCGTGGCGGGCAGGTGACACAATTGCCCCCGATTGGCGCGCAGGCCCGGAATGCCGCCGGGAACCAGCGTCCCCGACCACGGCCCCGCGGCCAGGACCACGGCATCGAAGGTTTCCGTTCCGCCGCCTTCAAAGGCAACCCGCCAGCCCGGATCGGCGAGAGACAGCCCGGTGACCCGCGCCGTTCGCATCGCCGATACCAGGACAGTCGCGGGGCCCGCGAACCGCGCCGCCGGATACCACATGCCGCCGCGCGGGGTCTTAATTCCGGCAAGGTCCGAGGCCGTTTTCGCATCCACGGACTGGGCAAGCCCGCCGTCCCAGCCCAGGCGGGCCGCAAAATCTTGAAGACGCGGCACCTCGGCCGCCGCCGGCAGATGCAGGGCGCCCGAGGCGGGCGGCAGACCGCCCTGCCCTTCCGCCTGCAGGAACGCCTGGGCCATGAAGCGGCCATAAACATCGTCCGGGCCGGCCAAACGGGGCGACATCAGCACCCGTTCCGGCTGCGCCGCCGCATCGCCCGCGTCGAACAGAACCGGGTGGAAGCCTTCCCCGGCCAGGGCCCGCGCCGCCGCCCGCCCGGCGATGCCGCCGCCGATCACGGCGACCGCCGCACCCGGGCCGAGGGGGGGCGGGGCCGCGTACCAGGGAACGTCCCCGTCATCCACGGGGGCGGCGTCGAACCGGCCCGCCAGACATTCCAGCTTGCCGGCGAACCCCGGGCGCTTGGCCATGACGAACCCCGCCGCCGCCAGCCCCCGGCGCACGGTGCCCGCGGCGGAAAACGTGGCGACACGGGCGCCGGGCGCGCTCAGACGCGCGAGTTGGCGGAACACGCCGTCGGTCCACATTTCCGGATTGCGGCGGGGCGCGAAGCCGTCCAGGAACCAGACGTCGATACGGGCGGTCAGTTTTTTCAGCATCTCCCCGACCGGGCCGAACAGCAGGGTCAGGGCGACCCGGCCGCCATCGAGGCGCAGGCGGTGGAACCCCGGCACCCGGCGCGGATAGGCCGCCCGCAGTTCCGCCGCGAGTGGGCCCAGTTCGGGAAACCCCGCATGGGCATCGGCCAGATCGCCCGGCTCCAAAGGAAAGCCCTCGACCGAGACGACATGCAGGCGCGCAACCGCCGGGGCCGTGCGCCGCCACGAATCCCACAGGGCCAGCACGTTCAAGCCCGTGCCGAATCCCAATTCGCCGACCGTGAACCGGGGCCGCCCCTGCCAGACCTCGGGCCCGCCGATACCGTCGAGAAACACGTGGCGCGCCTCGTCCAGGCCGCCTTTGGGGGAAAAATAGATGTCCCGGAAGTCGGCGGAACACGGCACGCCGTCCCGCCAATCAAGCCGCGCCCGCCCCAGGGGCGGGACGCCGGGTGAGGGCATTTCCTGGGTCATGGCTTTTTCTATATCAGGATGGGCGATCTGTCGGCGCTCAATTCCACTCCTCCCCCCAAAACCTTAAGGTTTTTTAACCAGTTGGTAATTCCTGGCGATTTATCCTGCGCGAGGTGGTCCCAGAAGGGGGCTGAAACGCGGACAGGAGAACAGGTCCATGGGAATTATGTCGAATACGCGGTTCCGACCAGGAACCCCGCAAAACGAACGGTTCGCACGGCTATCGGTGGTCGTCGGCGACAGTCAGGATTTTTTCCTGCACCAGACGCGCCGCACCCTGGCCCAGCTTGGCGTGCGCGACATGCACCTGGCCCGCGACGGGGCCGAGGCGCTTGGCCTCGTGCGCACCCAGGAACCGCACCTGGCCATCATCGATTGGGACCTCAAGGCCATCCCCGGCGTTGAGTTCACGGCCTTTCTGCGCCGCGCCGAAGGCAGCCCGTCACCCAATCTGCCGATCATCATGACCATGGCCTCGGTCGACCGCATGAAGATTTCCCGCGCCATGAACGCCGGCGTGAACGAGATTTTGATCAAACCGGTGACGGCGGATGCCCTGTTGCGCCGCATCGTCTCGGCCATCGCCGCCCAGCACAAACCGCAGGTCGCCGCCGGCGCCTACATCGGCCCCGACCGGCGCCAGGTGAGCGAGCCGATCACCGAGGAACGGCGCGCCGGCACCTGAGCCGCTCGCCCGACCACGGCATACGGAATCAAAAAGGCGCTCCCTTGATCGGGGAGCGCCTTTTCATTTTGGCTGGGGTGCAAGGACTTGAACCTTGAATAACGGAGTCAGAGTCCGTCGTGTTACCAATTACACCACACCCCATTGGAAAGTCCGGCTGGCCGCCCCATATGAGGGGCAGGACCGCGCCAAGGCGGTTATATACCGATTGGCTTTCGGGAACGCAACTGACGAGACGCTGTTTTCGTCGTATATGCCAAAACCCTAATTACGATATAGATTTGGTGGACCCAGGCCCGCCGATCACTAGAATGGGCGGTCAAGCGGGAATAACCCGCAGTGAACCGTTGGAAGTCTCAATGGCCAAGTGGCCCCAAGCAAATTCGCCGCACCGGCACCGCCGCCGCAGCAAGGGCACTGCGCCCTGCTTTGCGGCCATCGACTTGGGCACGCACAACTGCCGCATGCTGATCGCCGAGCCGTCCGACAACGGCCCTGTGGTGATCGACGGGTTTTCCCGCATCGTCCGACTGGGCGAAGGCCTGGGCAAATCGGGCAACCTGTGCGAGGACGCCATCCAGCGGACCATTTCGGCGCTCCGCGTCTGTGCCGGCAAAATCCGGCGCCATAACGTCGTGCGGTCCCGTCATATCGCGACGGAAGCCTGCCGCCAAGCCATCAACTGCAAGGACTTCTTTGAAAAGGTCGAGGCGGAAACCGGCATCATGCTGGAAGCCATCCCGGCAGAGGAAGAAGCGACCCTGACCCTTGCGGGCTGCCTGCCGCTGCTGACCGGCGGCCATTCCAGGGCCCTGATGTTCGACATCGGCGGCGGATCGACGGAATTGAGCTGGATCGACCTGACGACCTGCGTGCCGCACCCGATCGGCATCCTGTCGCTGCCGATCGGCGTGGTGAACCTGATGGAAAAGAACGCGTCGCCCGACTGCACGGCCGACCGCTTTCAATGCCTGGTGATGGAGATTGATGCCCTGCTTGCTCCGTTCGACGCCGAATACGGGATTTCCGAAACCTTCGCCCGCGAAGGGGCCTTGATGCTGGGCACCTCGGGCACGGTGACGACCCTGGGCGCCATTCACCTGGGCTTGAGCCGCTACGACCGTTCCCAGGTCGACGGCCTGACCCTGGACTTCACCGATATTGAACGGCTGGCCGACCGGGTGTCGGCCATGCCCTGCGAGGCGCGCAAGGCCCTGCCCTGCATCGGGCCTGAACGGGCCGATCTGATGGTCATGGGCTGCGCGATCCTCAAGGCGATCACCAAGCGCTGGCCCGCCGGGCGGCTGCGCATCGCCGACCGCGGCGTGCGCGAGGGCCTGCTGGTCCGCATGATGCAGGACGCGGCCAAGCAATGAGCACGGGTTCAGGCAAGTCAGGGTCCGGGCGGTCCGGTTCAGGCCGCCCCGGCACGACGAAAACGCGCACGACGCAATTTTCCGGGCGCGGCCTGCACAACCGCGTAAAAACCGCCAAGGGCCGCAAGACGTCGTCCAAGATGTGGCTGGAACGTCAGTTGAACGACCCTTACGTGGCCGAGGCCAAGGCGCGGGGGTATCGGTCCCGCGCGGCGTTCAAACTGTTGGAACTCGATTCCATGTTCGGCCTGCTGAAGAAGGGCGCCCGAGTGGTCGATCTGGGCGCCGCCCCCGGCGGCTGGACCCAGGTCGCCGTCGATGCCGTCGGCGCCGGCAAGGGCCCGAAAGGTGGGCAGGTCGTGGCCATCGACATTCAAGGCATGGACCCGGTCCAGAGTGCCACGGTAATCCTGCAGGACTTCATGGACCCGGACGCCCCCGACCGCATCAAGGACGCCCTGACCGGCCCCGCCGACCTGGTGCTGAGCGACATGGCCGCGCCCGCCACCGGCCATCGGCAGACCGACCATCTGCGCATCATGGGGCTGTGCGAGGCGGCTTTTGATTTCGCCTGCGAGGTCCTGGCCCCCGGCGGCGGCTTCGTCGCCAAGGTGCTGAAGGGCGGGACGGAAAACGAGCTTCTGGCCCAAATGAAACGGCGCTTTGCCATGGTCAAGCATGCCAAGCCGCCGGCCAGCCGTGCCGATTCCGCCGAAAGCTATGTCGTGGCAACCGGATTCCGCCCCGATCCCAAGGCCTGAGACCCGCTGAAACCCGGGGGTTTTGCGGGCTCGCAAAGGTGCTTGGCAAGGCCATGCGCATGTGTATGATGGGCCGCCAACTCGAACCCACAGACGAGGATGGCATGGCCGACCTGAGAGAAGCGCTGACGTTTGACGATGTTCTCCTGGTCCCGGCTGCGTCCAATGTTCTTCCCAACACCGCCGATACCACGACCCGCCTGACCCGCGAAATCACGCTGGGCATTCCGCTTGTGTCCGCCGCCATGGACACAGTGACGGAAAGCGCTTTGGCCATCGCCATGGCCCAGGCCGGCGGCATCGGTGTCCTGCACAAGAACATGACGCCCGAGGATCAGGCCGCCGAGGTCCGCAAAGTCAAAAAATTCGAAAGCGGCATGGTCATCAATCCGGTGACCATGTTCCCCGACCAGACCCTGGCCGACGCGTTGCGCATCAAGGAACACACCGGATTTTCCGGCATGCCCGTGGTCGAACGCGACACGGGTAAACTGGTCGGCATCATCACCAACCGCGATATCCGCTTCGCCGAGAACTTGAAGCAGCCGGTGTCCGAGTTGATGACCCGCAACCAGCCTGACCTGCCGCTGATCACGGTCAAGGAGAACGTGTCGCGCGACGAGGCCAAGCGGCTTCTGCACAAGTTCCGCATCGAGCGCCTGATCGTGGTCGACGAAGCCTACCGCTGCGTCGGCCTGGTCACGGTCAAGGACATCGAAAAGGAACAGGCCCATCCCAACGCCTGCAAGGACGACCAGGGCCGCCTGCGCGTCGCCGCGGCGACCGGCGTCGGCGACGACGGCCGGGCGCGGGCCGAGGCGCTGATCGACGCCGGTGTCGACGTGGTCGTCGTCGATACGGCGCACGGCCATTCCCAGGGCGTTCTCGACGCCGTCAACATCATCAAGAAAATGTCCAACCGGACCCAGATCATCGGCGGCAACGTGGCCACCCCGGAAGGCGCCAAGGCGTTGATCGACGCCGGCGCCGACGCCGTGAAGATCGGCATCGGGCCGGGCACCATCTGCACCACGCGCATGGTCGCGGGTGTCGGCATGCCGCAGCTGACGGCGATCATGGAATCGGCGGAAGCCTGCGGCAAAGCGGGCGTGCCCTGCATCGCCGACGGCGGCATCAAGTATTCCGGCGACGTCGCCAAGGCCATCGCGGCGGGTGCGGAGGCGGTGATGATCGGATCATTGTTCGCCGGCACGGATGAAAGCCCGGGCGAGGTGTTCCTCTACCAGGGGCGGTCGTTCAAGTCGTATCGGGGCATGGGATCGCTGGGCGCCATGGCGCGGGGATCGGCCGACCGCTATTTCCAGGCCGAAGTGTCCGACAGCCTGAAACTGGTGCCCGAAGGGGTCGAAGGCCGCGTGCCTTACCGCGGGCCGCTTGGCACCATCGTCCATCAGTTGGTCGGCGGCCTCCGGGCGGCCATGGGCTACACCGGTTGCGCCACCATCCAGGAACTGCGCACCAAACCGGAAATGCGCCGTATCACCGGGGCGGGACTGCGCGAAAGCCACGTCCATGACATCACCATCGCCCGCGAGGCCCCCAACTATCGCTCGGAACCCTAAGAGGACAGGCCTTATGGCACGCATCGAATCCGAACAGAAATTGCGTGAAATCTATGCCGAACCCAAGGGCCGCGCGGTGACCAAGGTCTTCCATCGGCTGGAAGAGAATTCCCGGCGGTTCATCTCGCTTTGCCCCTTCGTGGTGATCGCGACCCAGGGACCCGGCGGCGCCGACGTGTCGCCGAAAGGCGACCTGCCCGGGTTCATTCAGGTGCTCGACGATGTCACCGTCGCCATTCCCGACCGCCCCGGCAACAATCGTCTCGACGGCTACGCGAACATTCTGGCGAACCCGGCTGTCGGCCTGATTTTCCTGATCCCCGGCATCAACGAGACCTTCCGCATCAACGGCACCGGTGAAATCCGCGACGACGCGGACCTGCTCGCCAAGTTCGAGGTTTCCGGCAAGCTGCCCAAAAGCTGCCTGGTGGTCACGGTGCAGGAAGCCTTCATGCATTGCGCCAAGGCGTTGATGCGCTCCCGCCTGTGGGACCCCGAAGCCCGCGTCCCGCGCGACGCCCTGCCGACCGCGGCGGAGATGATGCGCGCCCAGACCGGCGACCAGAACATCGCCGACGAGACCACCGAAGAAGCGGCGGCACGCTACAAGAAAGTGCTGTACTGAGCCTTCCCTAGCGCGGCCAGCGCGGCAGTTGGTCCAGCCCCATGTAGGTGACGATCGCCCCCAGGATCACCAGGGCGATCATGAACGCCAACAATGTATAGCGGTGGAAGTTTCCTTCCGCCGATGACTTGATCGCATGGATTTTCTGGAACGTGGCGCTGAAATTGCCGGCCACGGCCTGAATGCGCGCAAGTTCGTTGTGCTGCCAAAACTGATAGATCACCAGCATGAACACACAGGCGCAGGTCATGAGAATGATCAGGCCGGTCAGCGCGCTGACGTATCCCGACTTGGCCCCGACCAGTTTGGCGATCACGAACAACCCCATGAAGACCGCCAGGGTCGAGCCCACGGTCCACCACTGCTGGGCCTTGACGAACAGCAAGGCGTCGTTGGCCTTGTTATAAATCAGGGAGAGTTCCGCACGGACCTCGTCGTCGATAGGATCGGGAACGGGCTCGTCCAGGTCGTCGGGTTCTTTGTCAGCCATGATGTGCTCCTTTGCAACTGACAGGGCCTTGCATTATCGCGCAAAAGCCGCGCCATAGCCTCTATGCCTTAGGTATAGGGTGTTGAATTAACTGCCTTTATCCGCCCCCCTCAAATTTTGAATTCTCGTGGGTCAATGATCCGCGGTGGCACCTGAGGGGCCTTCAGGGGCGGCTGCGGCGGCGGCTGAATTTCCACGTTGAGGTCCCCCAGGTCTTCCGGCCCCTGCCTGGAAAACGGGTTGGTGATGATCAGGACCGAATTGCGCCGCACGGCGTCTTCCAGCCCGTCCTGCAATTGTTCGGCGAAGCGCGGGTTCCACGGAATCGAATAGTACCGGGGGGCGACCTCATCGGGCAGACGAAGCCACAAGTAGATGGCTTGCCCCTCGTCGAAATCGACGCCGAGCACCATGGCCTTGTCCCGTGTCCGTTCGTACCAGGCGTATTCCATGGGCTTGGGCCGCGACAAAAGTTCCATCAACTGCACGTAGGCCAACGGCAGGAACAGCGAGACGGCGGCGACGGCGACGAAACGAACCCAGGTCCGGCGCGGGGCCCATACGGCAAGTGCCCCCAGAACGAAGGCCGTCAGGGTCATCGCCGCGAAGATGTAATAGATGATGTCCATGGTCGGTTTCCTTGCCTGGGTCTCAGTGCAATTCAGTGATCAGGGGCTTGCGCAGCTTACTGACGCTGCCTTCGACCAGATGCCCTTCGCCGTCCAGGCGAAAGCGGAAGGCGGTTTCCTCCTGATTCTTGCTGCGCAGTTCGACCGTGGTGGCGGCGATCTGTTCCGCTTCTTCCAACGGCCGCTTGACGCTGACCACCACCCGCACCGGCACCGCCGTCCCTTTTGGCAACGGGCCGTACATATGGACGTTGACCACATATTCCCCGGCGGGGACGCCGCGGCTGTAGGTCATTTCGTAATTGCGGTCCGTGGCGTCGCCTTCGATCCCCAGGTCGTCGCGCAACAGGTTGAAGGTCAGGCCGCTTTGGTTCCAGAATCCGACGGGCAGTTCGTTCGGTGCTTTGACCCACAGGTCGACGTCATAGGGCATGTCGTTGGGCCAATGCATTTCGACCATCACGTTGCCGGGCGCCTTGGCCTCTTCCCGCTGTTCCTGGGGGGGCTGCAAATGCGGCAGCAGCATCACCACCATGGCGACGAAGCCGATCAGGGCCAGCAGGATGACGTCCCGGAACACGGTGCCGGCGGTGTCCTCGTCATCGAAGGTGTCGAGTTCTTCCATGGCGCCTGCCGGCGGCGTGCCGCCCCCTCCCCGTCTATTCGGCCGCCCGGCGCCGGGCGGTGTCGGCCGGCGCCGGGGCCTGCAGGGCGGCGGCCAGCAGGCGCACCGTGCCCGTGGCCAGGATGCGGTGATTGACGATCAGCCAGACATAGAGGATCGAGCCGACCAACGTGGTGTTGAGTGCCACCGACATGCCGCTGATCAGGGTCGCGACCATGGCCCCGACCTTGTTGGCATCGGACGCGGCCGTGGGGTCGACCCCCGACAGGGCGATGATGAAGCCGATGACCGTGCCGATCAGGCCCAGCAAGACCAGAGAATTGGCGATGTGGCGGACCACGACGATGCGGTTGGACAAGGTCAGGCGCAGGATCTGCGCCGCGCGGTCGGCCTCCCGATCATCGCCGGTGGCAAGGGCCGCCATATAGGCCGCGGCCGGTGATCCGGCCGGCGAACGGCCGTCCTCGACCTCGACCGTCTGGCGGCTGGCCTGCCACACTTTCCACGCCGCCAGCGCCGTGCCGTAGGCGAACACGGCGCAGATCACGCCGGTCAATTCAAGAAGCGGGGCATTGATGATGGGGTCGAGCCACCCCTGAAGATAGGCGGCCCCGACGAACCCGAGAGCGACCACATTGACCAAAAGGAAATACGCGACAAGCAGATACCGGTACAGCACCGTCAGGCCACTCCCCTGCATCGGGATGCGGGCGTCCACACCCGGGAACGCTGCCCTTATACCACGATCTTCCCGCCCTGATCGCGATTTCGGACGCGGTTCACGCAATTGCGATCCCCCGCCGCCCTTTCCGCCGCCGACGGAAATCCTTGGCCCCTGGGCGGGCCGGCGGGTAATCTCTGGCGCAAAGAAGAACACTTCAACAATCCAGCGACACCAGGGAGCGCGATCCATGACGCCGGGCGCCCGCGTACAAGCCTGCATTGAACTGTTGGCGCAGATCGCCGCCGAGGCACAGGATGCCAGCGCCGTCATCGACGCCTATTTCCGCACCCGCCGCTATGCCGGGGCCGGCGACCGCCGCACCGTGACGCATCGGGTTTATGAAAACCTGCGCCACCGCGCGCGCCTGGATTGGTGGATCCAGCGCACGGGCGTGGCGCTTGATTCAACCTCGCGCACCCGCGTGCTGGCCCAGATGGCGGTCTATGAGCGGGTCTCGCCGGACGAGTTGGCGCGCCTGTTCTCAGGCACCCGGCACTGTCCGCCGACCCTCAACAACCGGGAACAGGAATTGGCGGAATCCCTTTACGGCCGCCCCCCCATGCACATCGACATGCCCGACTGGGTGCGCCTGGAATATCCATCCTGGATGGGCCCGTCCTTGCGCGCCATCTTCGGGCGGCGGCTGGAAACGGAACTCCAGGCGCTAAGCCAGACCGCGCCTGTCGACCTCCGCGTCAACACCCTGAAGGCGACGCGGGAACAGGTCCAGAGCGCATTGACCGGCGACGGCATCGAGGTCGAGCCGACACCGCTGTCACCGCTGGGCCTGCGGCTTCAATCGCGCGCCCGGCTGGGCGGCACCCACGCCTTCAAACGCGGGCTGTTCGAGGTTCAGGACGAGGGCTCACAACTCATCGCGCTGCTGTGCGGCGTGCGTCCGGGCATGACCGTCATCGACTATTGCGCCGGGGCCGGCGGCAAGACCCTGGCCATGGCGGCGGCACTTGGTCCCAGTGGCGGTAAGGGCGCGGAGGACGGCGCGCCGCGCGGCCGCCTGATCGCCTGCGACGTGTCGCGCTATCGCATGGACCGCATGGCGCCGCGCCTGAAACGCGCCGGTACCGACATGGTGCGCCGACAGGTCGTCTCGGCGCGCGATGACAGCTGGGTCAAGGCCAACCACGAAATGGCCGACCGGGTGCTGGCCGACGTGCCCTGCACGGGCACGGGGGCGTGGCGGCGCAACCTGGATGCCAAATGGCGGTTTCGCCCTGACGACCTGGAACATCTGATCGAAATGCAGCGCCTGATCATGGTTCAGTCGGCGTCGCTGGTGGCCCCCAAGGGCCGGCTGGTCTACGCCACCTGCTCTCTGCTGTGCGAGGAGAACGAGGAACAGATCGACTGGTTCATGGCCGAGGTTCCCGGTTTCCGGATACTGCCACTGGCCGAAGTCTGGACCGAAACCGTCGGTGGACCGCCCCCCAACGAAGGCGGTTTTTTGCGCCTGTCACCGGCATCGACGGGAACCGATGGATTTTTCTGCGCAGTTCTGGAAAAATCAGATTAACATTGTATACAAAATATAGTCTGCCGGAGAGGAAGCCATGCCCACCACGACCAATGACAATCTGCAACCCGCCCAAGGTGCCTCGTGCTGGACCGGCCCGCAGTTGGCCGGGTCTCGTTCCTGGATCGTCGAAATGTCCGACGCGGACCGTACCGCCGTCATGGGTGCGCTTGACGCCAGCGCCGGCTGCGATCCCCTGACCATGACCGCCGACGATTTTCCCGTCGGCGCCTTTGCGGAAAACCTGGCGGCCCTGCGCCGCGAGGCCGCCTTCGGCACCGGGTTCTTCCTGCTGCGCACGGGACTGGGTTCCCTGGATGAGGAGCAGGCCCGGCGGATGATCTGGGGCATGGGCCAGTATCTGGGTATTCCGCAGATCCAGGATGCCCGCCGCACCCTGCTGCACGATGTGCGCGATACCGGCGCCAACCTGCAGAAACAGGCCGACGTGCGCACCTATCAGACCAACGAGGCACAGCCCTTCCACAACGACGGCGGCGATATCTTCGCCCTGTTGTGCCGGCGGCAGTCGACGGGCGGCGGCAAATCGCTGATCGTCAGCGCCCATACCGTGTTCAACGAAATCCTCAAGCGTCGGCCCGACCTTGCCAAGGTGCTGACCGAGCCGTTCTATTTCGACGCCCGCGGCCAGGCCCTACCCGGCCGCCCCTGGTACCAGGCCCTGCCGATCTTCCAGTTCCACGGTGGGCATTGGTTCGTCATGTACAAGCGCCATTACATCGAGCTCGCTCAGCGGTCCGACGAAATCCCGCGCCTGACCGCGGCCCAGATCGAGGCCATGGACCTTTTGGACGCGCTTTGCGACGACCCCACGTTCCATTTGTCGTTCGAAATGTCGCCTGGCGACATGGTGGTCGGCAACAACTTCACCACCCTGCACGCCCGCACCGCCTTCACCGACCCGGAACCGGCGTCCGGCGAAAAGCGGCACATGCTGCGCCTGTGGCTCGGCATCGAAGACGGCCTCGCCCTGCCGCCGGCCTTTGCGGAAACCCGGGAATTCGGCCCCCTTTTCGAAACGACACATCGCATCGCGATATAAAATTTCTTCCGTTGACACAATGCTGGAATTTTATTATCGAATTTAACGATTCGTTATGGTATTGTTGCTACGCTACCAGAAGGTGGAAACGCCTTGTGTGGCGGAGACGCCGGACGAGGCATCGGCGCCGGGGATTGGAGCCCCGGCCCGGGTTTTTCGTTCATCGGGAGAAGACAGATGAAACAGGCCCAGCACACGCAAGCCCCCCGCGAAAGCGATCATCCCTTGGAAGGCCCGCACCCGACCGACTGAGGCCGGGTCCGTCCTTTCCCGACGCCCTCGCGTCCGGGCTGCGCTTTAACCAATTCCGTCGCGCCGCTTCATCGCGGACGCCAACCGGACCAGTAGGCCCGTTGCAGGACCATCACTGCAACGCTCGCCGATGCAGACATTCCCCCGCCTTTCCGCTAAAAATTCTCAACAAGGCCCAACACTCAGGGAGCACGCCATGAGTTCCTACGAAGACGACCTGCGCCGCCAACAGCAGTTCCTGCGCAAGGCCGAGTTGCTGATTTCCCAGGCCAACCGCGAAATCATCGGCCCGATGATTCCCGAAATCAATGAAGCCCGGGTCATCAATTTCGCCCGCGCCGTCGCCCACCTTCGCGGCCGCTACCTGCAGGCCTCATTCAACATTTCCAACGTCGCCGAGGGCGAAGCGCCCTCCGACGCCGAGATCACCAATCTCCGCAAATACCGCGACATTTACGAAGAAGCGCGGAAAGCTTATGAGGAACTGACCCACGCCATCGAGCGCGGCTACATTCACATCTCCGAAAAAGACTAACCCCCTAATAAAAGGCCGATCACTTTCACCATGGACCACGCAGCCCTCGCCCAAGACGTGGCGGCCCTCGCCGCCAAAGCTCAACGCATCGAAACGCCGGGCCCCAACGGCCCCTGCATCTGGCACCGCTGGGAAGGCGGCGGCCCGACCCTTGTCCTTCTGCACGGCGGCTGGGGATCGTGGACCCACTGGTATCGATCCATTCCCCTGTTGACGCCGCATTTCACCGTGCTGGCCGCCGACACGCCGGGGTTCGGTGACAGCGGCGCCCCGCCCAAGCCGACGTCGCCCGACGACATCGCCGACATCCTTGTCGCCGGTCTGGACCAGCTTGTGCCGGCGGGCGAGACCTTTCATCTCGCCGGGTTTTCCTTCGGCGGCCTGATCGGCAGCGTCGTCGCGTCGAAAACCCCCGGCCGCTGCCGCAGCTTCGTCATGGTCGGGGCCAGCGGCTTCGGCGTGCTGCACGCGCCGCCCCAGGGCACGGCCCTTGCCGAGGACGGCATGACCGACGACGAGATCGACGAATTGCAGCGCCGCAACCTGCAGATCCTCATGATCCGTGACTCGGCCAACATCGACGACCTGGCCGTGCACATCCATCGCCGCAATCTGGAGCGCGGACGCATCCGCTCCCGGCCGATCTCGCTGACCGACCGGCTGCTGCGCGCCCTGCCCGACATCAAGGCGTCCATGGCCGGAATCTGGGGCGAACACGACATCACCGTGATGGGCCAGGAGGGCCTGGATAAGCGCAAGGAAATCATCCGAAGCTTCCAGCCCGAGGCCCCCTTCCACATCATCAAGGGTGCCGGCCATTGGGTGATGTACGAAACGGCGGAGGAATTCGCCGACACCCTGACGAACACCCTGAAGACCCTCACGCCCTACTGACCGCCCATAAGCCGTTGCCTCACCCCCGCCCCTGGCCAATAATCGAGACGAGGGAAGCAACGGAGGCATTAAGTCATGGCGGGCGTGCTCGACACCCTGACGGATTTGTATCGGGAGCAGATGGCGCGGCACCAGAACCGCCCGTTCCTGGAGGCCGTGATGTCGGCCGCCGCCCTGGTCTGCGCCGCCGACGGGCAGGTGACTTTTCCCGAACGCATGCGCCTGGACCAGATCGTCGAGGCCATCAAACAGTTGCAGGTGTTCGACCCCCACGAAGCCGTCGACCTGTTCAACGATTACACGGCGGAAATCCAGGACGATCCGAAAACAGGGCGCGAAGCCGCGTTCCAGCGCATCGAACCCGTGGCCGACAATCCCGAAACGGCGTCGCTCATCCTGCGTGTCTGCATGGGCATTCTCGAGGTCGAAGGCGAAGACAACCTGACCGAACAAATCGAGGTCGTCAGCCTGTGTTCGCGCCTTGGCATCGAGCCGAAGGAACTCGGCCTTTACGTGGACGACCTCCCCAACATTCCCGACGAAAAGGCATGAGTCCCCAATGGAGCCGTTGACCGCCCTTGCCGTCGCCCTGGGCTCCGCCTGGGGCAGCGGGCTGAACCTGTATGCCACCGTGTTGATCCTGGGCGGGCTGGATGCCTTCGGCGTGATCTCGCTGCCGGACAGCATGGCCGTGTTGTCCTCGACCTGGGTGCTGGCGGCGGCGGCACTGCTGTATTTCATCGAATTCTTCGCCGACAAGATTCCCGGCCTGGATTCCATCTGGGACCTGATCCACACCTTCATCCGCATTCCGGCGGGCGCCCTCATGGCGGCCGGTGCTGTGGGCGGGCTCGACTTCATGAACGATGAGCTGCAAACCGTGGCCGCCTTGCTGGGCGGCGGCATGATCGCCGCCGGGACCCACGCCGCCAAGGCCGGATCGCGCGCCGTCATCAACACCTCGCCCGAACCGTTCTCCAACTGGGGCATGAGTCTGTTCGAGGACTTTCTGGTGTTCGGCGGCCTGGCGCTGGCCGTGTTCAACCCGGTCGCCTTCCTGATCGGCCTCGGCCTGTTCGCCCTGCTGGTGATCTGGCTGGTGCCCAAGATCTGGCGCGGCATCCGGCGGTTCTTCGGCGGCTACAAGGACCCGGACACCCTGCGCCATCCCAAACCGGGCATGGCGGGCATGGGATCGGCGGGATTTTCCGGCGGCCCCGGCGACTGGGCGCCGCCCGACGGCAGCGGCCCCCAGGACGCGCCCGCCGCCGGCACCACCGAGGTCGCCAAACGACCGGGAAGCGACATCACGCCTTAGGGGGCCGCCCCCTAGATCAGGCTGGCCGCCGCCAACCGCAACCTTCCCGTCACCCCCGGGCTTGACCCGGGGGACCACGTGGATGGCCGGGTCAAGCCCGGCCATGACGGCGCCTAGACGATGTTGGTCGGCGTCCCGTTCTTGAAGTTCTCGATATTGCGGATCAGTTGTTCCGCCATGGCCGCGCGGGCCGTGTTTCCCGCCCAGGCCGTGTGCGGGGTCAGGATGAAATCGGGACGGCCGACCAGGGCCATGAAGGGGTGGTCGGCGGGCGGCGGCTCGCTTGAAACGACATCCATCCCCGCCCCGGCGATCAGGCCCTCGGTCAGGGCCTGAACCAAGGCGTCCTCGTCGATCAGCCCGCCCCGGGCCGTGTTGATGACCAGCGCCGTGCGCTTCATGCGCTGGAATTCATCCAACCCGATCATGCCGCGGGTTTCCGGCGTCAACGGGCAATGCAGGGTCAGCACGTCCGCCGTCTCGATCGCTTCGTCCCAGGGGATCAGGGGAGCTTCCGGCGCGGTGTCGCCCTTGCGGCCGACGAACACGACCTCCATCCCGAAGCCCTTTGCGATGGTGGCGACGCCCTGGCCCAAGGACCCCCGCCCGACCACGGCCAAGCGCGTGCCGTAGAGATCGCGCAGTTCGTGGGTGAAGAAGGTGAAGGTGCCGGCCTGCTGCCACTTGCCGGCCTTCACGTCGGCAAGATAGCCGATGATCTGGCGGCGCAGGGTCAGGATCAGGCCGAAGGCATGTTCCGGCACGGAATGTTCCGCATAGCCCCGCACGTTGCAGACGGTGATGCCGCGTTCCTTGGCGGCGGCCAGGTCGATGATGTCCGTACCCGTGGCGCAGACGGCGATCAGCTTCAACCCCGGGGCGGCGTCCATCTCGGCGGCCCCCACCTTGATCTTGTTGGAGACCACGATGGTCGCATCCTTGATGCGGGCCGCGACCTCGCCGGGTTTGGTCTCGTCATGGTCGATCCATTGATGGGCGAACGCGGGCGGGCGCAGCACCGTGCCGGGGGCAAGGGATCCGTGATCAAGGAAGACGATGGTATCGGTCATGGCGGGAACTTTCGGGCTGGGGATTACACCCCATACTTATCGACGGCCCGGTCGTTCCATTCAATGCCGATGCCGGGTTTTTCCGCAGGGCGGCAATGGCCGCCGGTCACGGACAGCGCCTCAGCCAGGATCGGCTCGGCCCAGTCGACGTATTCCAGCCAGTGGCGGGTCGGCGTCGCCGCCAGAAGGTGCACGCTGATTTCCGGGTACAGATGGCTCGACAACGGCAGATGGGCCGCCGCCGCCAGCTTGGCCGCCCCCAGCCAGCCGGTGACGCCGCCGATCTTGCCCGCGTCGGGCATGAAATAATCACATCCGCCGGCCGCCATGCATTTCGCCATCTCGCCCGGATACCAGCAATTCTCCCCCGTCTGGACCGGCGTCTGCACCACGGCACGCAGCGCCGCATGGCCGTAGAAATCGTCGTAATGGACCGGCTCCTCCACCCAATACAGGTCCACCGCCGCCAGCGCCTTGACCCGGCGGATGACCTCTTCGACCTCCTGGCTTTGGTTGTAGTCGCTCATCAAGGGCACGTCGGGGCCGATCGCCACCCGCACGGCCCGCGCCACGGCGACGTCTTCTTCCAGCGTCGGATAGCCCAGGCGCAGCTTCACCGCAGCGAAGCCTTCGTCCAGAAGGTCCCGTGCCTCCTTGGCCGCCGCCGGCACGCCGATCATGCCGAGGCCCTTGGAATTATAGGCCGGCGTGGCAACCGCCTCGGCGCCGAGCAACTTGTACAAAGGCTGGCCTTTATCCTTGGCGGCGGCATCCCACAACGCCATGTCGAGGCCCGAGATCGCCTGCCCCGCCGCCCCCTTGGCCCCGGCCAGGCGGGTCATGGCCATCAGGTCCGCCTGCACCGCCTGCGGGTCCAACGGCTTGCCGGTGATGCGCTCGCCCAGAGCGTCGTACATGGCCATCAGCGGCTTGAGCGCCCAGGCCTGATAGGCGAAGGAATAGGCGCGGCCGGCAATCCCGCCCGAGGTCTCGACATCGACCAGAATCAGGGGCGCCTCCGATACCACGCCCCCCGCCGTGGCCAGGGGCCGGCGCATGGGCACGACCACGGGGCGGGCCCGCACGGCGGTGATGGTGTCGGTCATTGGTCGGATCCTTCTATTCGGTCCAGGCGCAGGCGATGGCGCGGATCGGTGATGCGCCAGACGGCGGCATAGATCGCCATGACGGCGCCGATGCCCGTCGCCCCGCCGATCAGGAACATCACCAGCAGTTGGTATTTCACCGCCTCCACCGGGTCAGCGCCGGCCAGGATCTGGCCCGTCATCATGCCCGGCAGGGACACCACCCCGGTCGCGGCCATGGAATTGATGGTCGGCATCAGCGCGGTCTTGAGGGCGCGGCGGATGAACGGGCGCAGCGCCACCTGGCGCGGAAAGCCGAGGGCGATCTGCGCCTCGACCGCCCAGCGTTCGCGGACCACCGTGTTGAACAGGGTGTTCAGGCCCAGGCTGATCCCGGTCATGGCATTGCCCAGGATCATGCCCAGGATGGGCACGGCATAGCGCGCGTCCCACCACGGATCGGGCTTGAGCTGCGTCGTCAGGGCCAGGCAGGTCACCGAAATGGCGGCGAAGGTCATGGTCGAGACGCCGATCCCGTAGGACCACCAGCCGGTCAGCTTGCGGTCCTGGCGGTTCATGATCTCGTAACCGGCGAAGCCGACCATGATCCCGACCACGCCGAGCGTCAGCCAGGGCGACTGCTGCGCGAACAGGGCCTTGAGGACCAATCCCACCAGCAACAGTTGTACCGTCATGCGCACGGCGGCAATCACCAGCGAGCGGGTAATGCCGAGGCCGAGCCAGAGGGACAGCCCGCCGTTGATGACCAGCAGAAAGGCCGCCAGGGCCAGGTCGAACGCGGTCAGAGGAATGGCCTGACTGGTCATGCGGACAGCCTGCCGTCGGTCATGGTCAGAAGCCGCTTGCCGAGCCGTGCCGCCTGATCCTTGGCATGGGTCGCCAGGATGACAATGCCGCCGTCCATCAGGAAATCGTGGATCACGCCCTCGACCAGGGCCGTCGCCGCCTGATCCAGGGCCCCCGTGGGTTCGTCCAGCAGCAGCACGCGCGGCCCCCGGTCGAAGGCGCGGGCGATGGCCAGGCGCTGGCGCTCACCGGTCGACAGGCGCGAGACGGGCCAGGTCAGGGCCTCGGCCTTGAAGCCCAGGCGCTGCAGCACACCGGTGACGGCCTCCGGGTCTTCGAAATGATCGCCCACCCGGTCTTCCCACCAGCCCGATTCCGGGCCGACGTACATCAACTGGCGGCGCCAGTCGGGGCCGGTCATGGACATGCGCTCATGGCCGTCCAGCGTGATCTCGCCTTCCGCCGGGTCAAGGTCGGCCAAGGCCCGCAACATCAGGCTTTTGCCCGACCCCGAAGGGCCCATGACGGCGATGCAGTCGCCCGCGTCCAGGTCCAGGTCGTCAACCTGTACCAGGTGCGCGCGAAGGTTTCGGATCGACAGCATGCAGGGATATTAGGGGCCGGTCCCGAGCGTGGCGATAGAATAATCGGCAGCGGATCACCTGCTGCCCGTCTCCCACAAACCACGGCGCTGGGCCTTGGCCTGGGCTTCATAACCGGTATAGCGTTCGGTGACCGCGGCGTTCGCCTTGGCAAAGCCATTGACGACCATGTACTGGCCGATGTCGTCGTCGCCGACGAAGCACTGCGCCACGATCACCCCGCCAAACTTGCTTTCTTTTTGCTCGCAGCGGATCTCGCTGGTCTTGACCTTTTCCTGCAACTGCGCGGCGGCATAGAGGCCGCAGCGGACCATCCGGCCCGAGGGATGCGGGCAAAGCTGATCCAGGCCGAAGGCGGTGATGCCCCAGATATCGACGATCTGCCCTTCGGCGCATTTCGTATGGCGGCGCGTACCGCCGATCATCAGCGTATCGCCGTCCATCACACAGGCGCGCCCCTTCAGCCCCCCGCCATCGCCGTCGGGCGAACAGGCGATCACCAGGAACAGCAGGCAAGCCGTTACGATCAAACCCTTTTTCATGACGGCAATATTAGCAGAATCCGGATATGCCGCGATATGGCCGAAAGTCATCCTCCCTGAAGACGGAATCCCTTGACCTCGCCCGCGTTAACCCTCAGATTCCCCTTGTTCCGACGGGGGGCCCCGATAGGGGGCTGAGATTCCGACGGTCGTCCGAAGCGCATCAGCGCGAAGGAGGACAACGCGGTGACCCTTCGAACCTGATCCGGAGCAATACCGGCGTAGGGAACGGAACCCCCAAAGGGGCTCTCTATATATTTTCCTCGCTGCCGTGACGTCCCGGATCGTTGTGAAACGAATGCCACGATCTCGGGAGTCCTGATCCATGAACGTCATCCGCAAGCCCACCACCGGCGATGTCACCACCGGGCCGCTGCCCGCGTCGAACAAGATCTTCGTCGAAGGCACCCTGCCGGGCGTGCAGGTGCCCATGCGCGAAATCCACGTCCACGAAAGCGCCATGGAAGCGCCGACCGTGGTTTACGACACCTCGGGCCCCTACACGGACCCCAACGCCTATATCGATATCGAGGCCGGCCTGCCCAAGCTGCGCCAGGAATGGATCGAGGCCCGCGGCGACACCGAGCCCTATGACGGCCGCGACGTGAAGCCGGAAGACAACGGCAACGTCGACGACGACCATCTGGTCCCCGAGTTTCCCGTGCGCAACGCGCCGCGCCGCGCCATTGACGGCAAGGCCGTGACGCAGATCGCCTATGCCCGCCAGGGCATCATCACCCCGGAAATGGAATTCATCGCGATCCGCGAAAACATGCTGCGCGAGCGCCTGCCCGAAGAGGTCCTGAAAAAGGCCCGCGACGGGGCGGAAAGCTTCGGCGCCGAAATCCCCGATTTCATCACCCCGGAATTCGTCCGTTCAGAGGTCGCCCGCGGCCGCGCCGTCATCCCCAACAACATCAACCACCCGGAAACGGAGCCGATGATCATCGGCCGGAACTTCCTGGTGAAGATCAACGCCAACATCGGCAACTCGGCCGTGACGTCCTCCGTCGCCGAGGAAGTCGACAAGATGGTGTGGTCGACCCGCTGGGGCGCCGATACGGTCATGGACCTGTCGACGGGCCGCAACATCCACAACATCCGCGAATGGATCATCCGCAACTCGCCCGTGCCGATCGGCACCGTGCCGATCTATCAGGCGCTGGAAAAGGTCGACCGGGCCGAAGACCTGACCTGGGAAATCTACCGCGACACGTTGATTGAGCAGGCCGAACAGGGCGTGGACTATTTCACCATCCATGCCGGCATCCGCCTGAAGCACATCCACCTGACCGCCGACCGGGTGACCGGCATCGTCTCGCGCGGCGGGTCGATCATCGCCCAGTGGTGCCTGGCGCACCATAAGGAGTCTTTCCTGTACGACCATTTCGAGGACATCTGCGACATCATGCGGGCCTATGACGTGTCGTTCTCGCTGGGCGACGGCTTCCGCCCCGGCTCCTCCGCCGACGCCAACGACGCGGCCCAGTTCGCCGAACTGGAAACGCTGGGCGAACTGACCAAGGTCGCCTGGGAAAAGGACTGCCAGGTCATCATCGAAGGCCCCGGCCACGTGCCCATGCACAAGATCAAGGTCAACATGGAAAAACAGCTGGAAGTCTGCGGCGAAGCCCCGTTCTACACGCTCGGGCCGCTCGTCACCGACATCGCGCCGGGCTACGACCACATCACGTCGGGCATCGGGGCGGCGATGATCGGTTGGTACGGCACGGCCATGCTGTGCTACGTGACGCCCAAGGAACATCTGGGCCTGCCCGACCGCAACGACGTCAAGGAAGGCGTGATCACCTACAAGATCGCGGCCCATGCCGCCGACGTCGCCAAGGGCCACCCGGGGGCGGCCGCCCGCGACGATGCGCTCTCTCGCGCGCGCTTCGAATTCCGCTGGGAAGACCAGTTCAACCTCGGCCTCGACCCGGACCGGGCCCGCGACTTCCACGACCAGACGCTTCCGAAAGACGCCCACAAGACCGCCCACTTCTGCTCCATGTGCGGCCCCAAGTTCTGCGCCATGGAAATCACGAACTTGGTTCGTGATTATGCGAAAGAGGGCATGGACGAGATGTCGGAGAAGTTCAAGGAAGAGGGTGCCGAGCTCTACAAGGAAGACTACCTGGACAAGAAAGCGGCGGCGGGCGACGACGACTAAGCCATCCGCGACGCCCTGGCGTCCATTACCAAGTCAGCGCCCGGGATAGCCCCGGGACGAAAGGCCGCGTATCTATGATGCGCGGCCTTTTAATTGGCCGATGGTGTCTCGATCCTTAACAAGAACTCCTTCAAGTTCTTGGATATCGCATCCTCTTTCGCCACGCGGTGTGCTCTTTCAGTCGAGAATTCCAGCGTAGGTGTTTGCGCAGCACCGGAAATCGTATCACCGTTGTGACCACCGATACCGGTAAGTGCGACCATTCCAACCATCAACAAGCCCAATCCCGTCTTGATGCCGGCCTCCGCCAGAAGGGAACGATCTGAACTCGAGTATGCAAAACCGTCCGTCGTTATCGTTTCGGTACGGATCGGTTCGGATGCACCGGCCTTAAACAAGGTGTACTTGACGACGGCCTTTCCTGTGACTTCATACCCGTCTTGCTCGGCATCCAAGTCCTGGAATTGAACGTCGAACTTGTACGGTGCCTTGTCGGGATCGTCAGCCAACAAGTCAGCGCTCTTTAACGTCTTCGTCACCGCTTCCGGAAAATTTTCATCGGCTTCCATGGCGAACATCGTGCCGAGCGCGATGCCCTTTGAGTATGGAGATTTATACTCACTACCCGCCACGGCAGACATACCGGTTGCCATTGGATTCGTAGTACACGCGGACGCAAGAACCGCGATGATCATCAGAGATACAAATGACTTTTTGAAAGCGCGTGAAAACCCCATGATTCCCCCCTACATCACAGGGAAAATTTAACCGGCAACCGGAACGATTGGCAACTGAAACGGGTTTAGCCCGACATTTTGTCGCGCAGAACCAGCGTTATCGGCCGCAGCCTGTTTCGGTATCACGCGCTTTGGAAATAAGCATTCCGAAACGCGATCCGGCATTCCGCCGGGTTGAAGTTGCGCTTGAACGCCGTGGGGTCGCCGGGGAGCACGCGGCACCACAGGAAGCGGGGGCCGGGCTGGTTGCGGATGAAGTCATGAGCATCCGCGATCTGATCGGCCGAGGTGATTTCCTTGACGCTGGGAATGCCCGATCCCTGGGCGATCATGGCAAGGTTGGTGCGCTGGGCCGTGTGGCCTTCCTGGCCGCCGGTCTCGCCATGGGTGCCGTTGTCGATGCAGATGATGGTGAGGTTGGCCGGGGCCTGCGTCGCCACCGTGTTGAGGGAGCCCAGGCCCATCTGCAATTCGCCGTCGCCGGTGATGACGGCGACCTGTTTTTCCGGGGCCGAGAGCGCCATGCCCAGGCCCGTGGCGACGGCGGAGCCCATGCAGCCGGCCATGGTGAACAGGTTCGGCCCGTCGTTGGTCAGCCCGGCGGCGTCCTTGGACGATCCGGCCAATCCGGAAACGAACAACCATTTATCCTTGTCCGGGAACAGGGGGGCGAGAAGTTCGCGGCGGTCCAGCGTAATTTTGGTCATTGAAGGTTCCTCCCTCAAACGGCGTCATGCGCCGTTATCGTATAAGTTCACCACTGAGGCGGTGAGACGGTGAGGTGAGACGATGAGAAGCAATAAAATCATCTCCCTCTTTTCCTCACTGCCTCTGTGTCTCTGTGGTTGAATCATGCCTTTATCCGCGCAAATCGTCGTCGGCCGCCCTGCGGGCGCCCTCGGGATTTGCGTCTAAAACGCCTTCGCGCCCAGGAACTTCTGGGTCAGGATCAGGGCGGCGCCCTGGTTGTTGCGGAAGGCGGCGTTGATGGCGGCCTGGCTGGCGGCCTCAAGCTCGTCGCGGCGGTCGACGCGAAACACCATGACGCCCATGGCTTCGAGGATTTTATCCACGGCCTGTCCCATGGGGTACTGCCAGGGGTTCTGCTCCCCATAGTCGCCGCGCATGGAGACCATCATCAAGCAGGGGAAATTGCCGCCCTTGGAAAAGCTGAGGTAGTTGGGGCAGTTGCCGACACCCGACGACTGCATCATCAGGACCGACTTCTTGCCGACCAGATCGGCGCCCGCTGCCATGGCGACGCCCTCTTCCTCGGTGGTCAAAAGGACCAGCCGGGTTTCGTTGTCTTCCTCGGCCAGTTCGGCCAGGCGCGCGTTGCCGGCGTCGGGGATATAGGTGAACAGGTCCACGCCCGCGTCCTTGAACTGACGGAACAGAACCTGCGACCACTCGTCGTGGGGATGCTTGGACATCTTTGGTATTTCCTCCCTAGTCCGGCTTAGGCCGGTTGCGGGCGTTTTGGCCGCCCTTTCATCATCATTGTATACAATCCCGGCGGGCCGGACGGAACCCCTCTCGTGGCCTACACCCCTGCCCGGTTTCCGCCTGCGCCCGGCCGCGCTACCATGGGGGCATTGATGACATTGAATGACGGGAGCCACCCCATGAAACGCCTGTTCGCTGGCCTTATCTTCGCTGGCCTGGCCATCGCCGCCCTGATCCTTGCCCTGCCCGCCGCCGTCAGCGCCCATGACACGGGCAAGCTGCACTTCCACGGCGAGCAGCTGGGCCAGAACGCGGGCCATGTCTGTTTCAGCAACTGCATCGAACAGAACGGCGCGGACGCCAAGGCGTCCTGCACCATGCAATGCGGCGTTACGGGGAATTCGGGATCGGGCATGGGCCAGGGGCAGAAGGACTGCGGCACCCTGTTCAAGCAGTGCCGCAAGGCCTGCGGGTCCGACAAGGCCTGCCAGACCCAATGCCGCGAGGCGCGCAAGCAGTGTTACTAGGCTGAGGGCCGCCGCCCGAACCTATTTGCCGGACAGGATGTCCTTTATTTCCCGCCGGACAGGATGTCCTGGCAGATCACGGCCATCTCGCCCATGGCGGCGTCGTTCAAGGGCTGGCCGTTGAAGGTCATGGCCCCGGTGTTGATGTTGAAGCGCACGGTGCCGACATTCAGCTCCATCCCCGCACTTTTGGCCACGGTCTCGCGCGCCGAAAGCGCCGCCGCATCGGCGGCGGTCGAGGCCGAGGCCGCCGTCGCGGCGGCGGTGGCGGCGGTCTGATCATCGGCGCCGGAGACATAACCCGCACTTTCGGCCGCGCTGAGCGCCGCGTTGGCGCCCGACAGGGCCGCCGACACATCGTTGGCCGACGCCGCGTTCTGGGTTGCCGTGTAATAGGACTGTGTGGCGGCCAGCCCCGTCTGCGCCGTCTCGGCGGCGGCGCTGGCCGTGGCGGCGGCGGCGGCCAGGTCGGCGTCATTGGGGGCCGCGGCGGCGGCGGTCGTGGCGGCCTCGGCGGCGGCCGCCGCATTGTCATAGGTGGTCTGGGCGGCGGTCAGGGATTGTGTGGCCGACGACACGGCGGCATCCGTCGCGGCGGCCGATTTTTCGGCGGCCAAGGCGGCGGCCTTGTCGGCGGCCAATTGATCCTCCGCCCCGCCCAGGTAGGCGGTCAGATCCTTGGTCACGTTGAATTCGAACACGTCCGGCAGAACCATCTTGAAGCCGCCCGACAGGTCGGCCGGGGCCACGGCCTTGCCGCGCGCGTCGACGCCGGGCTTGTAGGCGACGTCGCCGCTCGGCTGATGGCGGAGCACGCGGCGGCAGTCCCGTTTGGTGATCCGCGCCTTGGCGGCGGGCGGCGGCGCTTCCGAAGCGGCACCCGGCGGTGTTTGCGCGGCGGCGGAGCCGGCCGACAGAACCGCCGCCAGGACGGCGGCCGCCAGCGAACAGGATGCGTATCTTAATGCCGTCATGTCCATGTGTCCGTTGCCTGTCCCTGGCCCGATTGCGGCCATTTTCCCCGGATCCCGTATCGATTCCGTTAACGCCGAACGCCCCTGCCGCGCTGCTCGGCACAAGATATATGGGCACGAATTCAATAATTTACATCACTGAGCGGCTGACCCTGGAAAAAGTGAACAACGAACCATATGATAGGGTGATAATATTAACCATAACCTCCCCTGTTGGATGCTAGGTGGATGCGTGGGGAGGAAGGTGGATAAAGGGGAGCAACGGTGAACCTCTATGTTGCAGGGGCCGCGCTTGGCACCACGATGACGGCGGCCGTCGCCGCCGTTTGGATACTCGGTCCGGGCGGCTCGATCGACGGCGTCGGCGCGCAATCGGCGGCGCGCGTCGGCCAGATCTATGACATGCAGGTCTCGCCCTATTTGGCGCGGGTCGATTACCAGGGCGGATCGTCGGCCCTGGTGCCCATTTCCATCGCCTTCCGGGTGACCGACAAGCAGGCGGGGACCGAGTTCTGCCGTGACCTCGCGCGCATCCAGATGGAAGTCAAATCCTTCATGCAGACCAATGTGCGGGGGCCGTTCTCCTGGCCGAACATCGCCGCTTCGGGCCTGGACAGGAAGCTGGCCGACCGCGTCAACAGCGCCCTCGGCCGCCATGTTGTCGACCGTGTGTTCATGGCCGCAGGCGACCAGGGCGTGGGCGAACGCCCGGTCAACTGCGCCCGCTTGGCGCGGATGTAGCCCGGCGCCTTCCGCAACCGCATTTTTCCGATGTATCAGGACATCTCCGGGCGTGACTCACGGATGGGTTCGCGATAGAAGCACCCCATGTCTCAGGCATCACACAGCGATCTTCACGCGGAAAAAATCCTGATCGTCGATTTCGGCTCCCAGGTGACGCAATTGATCGCGCGCCGGGTCCGGGAATCGGGCGTTTACTGCGAAATTCACCCCTTCAATGCCGTCGACGAAGCCTTCATCCAGGCGTTCGGCCCCAAGGGCGTGATTCTGTCGGGCGGACCGGCCTCCGTCCATGAGCAGACCACGCCCCGCGCCCCCCAGGCCTTGTTCGATACGGCGTCGGCCGTGGGCAGCCTGCCCGTGCTCGGCATCTGTTACGGCGAACAGACCATGGTCGCCCAGACCGGCGGCGAGGTCGAAGCCTCCAACCACCGGGAATTCGGCCGCGCCTTCATCCAGGTGACCGAGGATTGCCCCCTGTTCGCGGGCGTGTGGGCCAAGGGCGAAAAGCATCAGGTGTGGATGAGCCACGGCGACAAGATCATCCGCGCGCCCGAAGGCTTCCGCCCCGTGGCCGTGTCCGACGGCTCGCCCTTCGCCGCCATCGCCCACGACAGCGGGCGCATGTTCGGCGTGCAGTTCCACCCCGAAGTCGTGCACACCCCCGACGGGGCCAGGCTGCTGGCAAATTTCGTGCACAACATCGCGGGCTGCGCCGGCGACTGGACCATGGCCGCCTTCAAGGACGAAGCGATCCAGAAGGTCCGCGACCAGGTCGGCGACGGCCGGGTGATCTGCGGGCTGTCGGGCGGGGTCGATTCGTCGGTCGTCGCCGTGCTGCTGCACGAAGCGATCGGCGATCAGCTGACCTGCGTGTTCGTCGACCACGGCCTGATGCGCGAGGGCGAGGCCGATCAGGTCGTCTCCCTGTTCCGCGATACCTACAACATCCCCCTCGTCCACCGCGATGCCTCGGACCTGTTCCTGGGCGAACTGGACGGCGTGACCGACCCCGAGGTCAAGCGCAAGACCATCGGCAAATTGTTCATCGACGTGTTCGAGGAAGAGGCCAAGAACGTCGGCGGCGCCAAGTTCCTGGCCCAGGGCACGCTCTATCCCGACGTCATCGAAAGCGTGTCGTTCACGGGCGGGCCCAGCGTCACCATCAAATCCCACCACAACGTGGGCGGCCTGCCGGAACGCATGGACATGGCCCTGGTGGAGCCCTTGCGCGAACTGTTCAAGGACGAAGTCCGGGCCCTGGGCCGCGAATTGGGCCTGCCGGAAACCTTCGTCGGACGCCATCCCTTCCCAGGGCCGGGCCTGGCGATCCGCATTCCGGGCGCGATCTCGCGCGACAAGCTCGACATCCTGCGCAAGGCCGATGTGATCTATCTGGAAGAAATCCGCAACGCCGGGCTGTACGACACCATCTGGCAGGCCTTCGCCGTGCTGCTGCCGGTGCAGACCGTGGGCGTGATGGGCGATGCCCGGACCTATGATTTCGTCTGCGCCCTGCGCGCCGTGACCTCGACCGACGGCATGACCGCGGACTACTACCCCTTCGACCACGAATTCCTGGGCCGCACGGCCAACCGCATCATCAACGAGGTCAAGGGCATCAACCGCGTCGTCTACGACGTGACGTCGAAGCCGCCCGGCACGATCGAGTGGGAATAGCCGAGCGCGACCGGCCCGCCAACCGGAGCGAACAGTCTTGCCAACGCCCATCAGAAAGGCCTACGCCGCCGCACCGTTCTGGTTTCTTTCCGCTTGCATAAGCGGTGCCGCCGCAATCGCCGTCTTCGTCTTTCGCGGCGATCTCTTGTGGCTTGAATATCAGCCTGCGACCCTTGGCGAGATTTACGCCCCGCCCCCCTCTGCAGGGGCCCGCATTTCCGGTTTCGACAAAAACGGCAATCGCCTGACCGTCCTTCTGACCAACGCCGGCATGTGCGGGCGCTGGCGGGTTGTGCGCGGCGACGGCACACCGCAAACCATCGACAGTCCGGTTCCCGTCATCACCCTCGTGCCGGGCCGCCACATATATCGGGTTGATCCCCAGGATTGCCCCGGTTTGATCATTCCGCGTCCCCTGGAATTCGATATCGCCTTTACGCCGCAGGCCGATGCACCGACAGATGCGCCACACCCGGATTTGATCAATCTGTATCGCGCGCCTCTGGAGGTCGCACAACAGGCCGGCCCCGATTTCACACGCTGGATCCCGCCGCTTGAGGATTATCCCGCCGCCGACACGGCACAGGCCCAACAGTTCCTCAAACGCATTGGCATCACGCCGGACATGACATCGCGTGAGAAAATCACCGCCGTCTCGGTCGGCTTAACTGCGCGCATAAAATCAGGTCAGCCTCCCGCCGATCTGGACACCATGTCGCCGATGCAGGTTCTGAATGTGGCCGAGGGGAAAGGAATTCCCCTGTTCTGCCGCCAACGCGCCTTGATGAAAGCATTTCTGTTGAACGTAGCCGGTGTCCCGACACGATTGGTGTGGTCTGGCCGGACCATCGACGGTGTCCTTATGAGCAGTCATGCGTTCACGGAAAGCTTCGTCGCCGAACAGGGCCGTTGGGCCTATTCGGACCTAAGCCACAATATCGACTATCTGACCGGGCCTGACGGCGGCGTGCTGAACGCCGCCGACATGCTGTTCCTGATTTCCAGCGGCGCCCTATCGGATACGGCGGCGAAATGGCCGACCCGTATTGCCGCATCCGGAGAAGCCCGCGCGCCCCTTTCCGCCGACATACGCCATAGCTTGGCCGGCGTATTCACACGCAATGCAATCCTGCAATATTGGGGGGCGCATGACCGGTTCGTTCATCAAATAAACCCGCCGTTCGCGACAAAACTGACATATCGCCTTCGGCGCTATCTGCTGGAACCAACGCTCTATATCGGACTGCAACGCGGCTACACGTTCCATTGGCTGCGCTGGGCAACCATCCTGACCGCGCTTGTCAGCATCGGCATGGTGCTCGTCCGCGTTCTACGCCGATAATCTGCGATTTCGCGTGCCACACCATCGCCATTTCCGACCAATTTCCCTAAAGTCGTTGAATGACACCAATTGAACGGTTCTTAATATTAGGCATCCTGTTTCTCGGCGTCCTGCGGGTGCTCCTCGGCATCATCGTCGACCATCCCTCCGTCGCCCCGCAAGCCGCAGCCCCCGCCATGGATGAGCCGGAAACCGCCCCTGACGGGGCCTACGACTGGAACCCGGCCGCGTTCACCCGGCGCGGCATTCCGGCCAAGCTGACCCTGATGCCGGACGGCCGCGTGCCCGACACCATTCGCCTGACCGACACGCAAAAGGCCTTCGTCTACGCGGCGATGATCGACAGCTACGACAGCGTGCTGACCCGCGCAAAGCGCGATTGCGCCGCCGACATGCGTCGCGGCATCGTACGCTGGCAGGCGCGCCACGCCACCATCATCACCGACGCGACGCGGATCCTCGATCTGCTGACGCCCGGCCGGAACAACGCCCGCCAAGCCCACGACAGCATGCCGCAGGACGTCTTCGCCACACGCATGTGCCCGACCATCGAGCATTACATCCGGACCGGCGCCTACGACCCCCACCCGGAAGCGGTCGACCGCTTGGCCCACGCCGCCCGCAGCACCCCATCGCGCTAACGGAACCTTGCGAATCCGTCCGTTCCGGCGGCCGAAACGGACCGCGTCGGCCCCCGTCGGCCCCGGCGCCACGCCTGTTCGTCATGCGAATTTGGCAGCCCACATACCCTTTCAGCGCATAAACACAACATATGGTGGCTAATGGTCATAATTAGGCCACATACACCCTATACAGAGGATATACATACTTAAGGCCTATTGAATATGAGGCCCCGCAGGCGTAGTTATCCACAGGCTCTTGACATGAGAACAAAATAAGAACATTTTGGGAGTCAGATTGGAGTTTGCCATGAACGCCCACCACCAAGCCCAAGCCCTCCCGCAGCCGGACACCGGCTTCGATACCGACATCGACCAGCCCGACCGGGAAACGGTCGAGGTTACCTACTATCCCGTTCTGAAAAACCAGGCGCTCGGTCGTCGCATGACGCGGAGATTCGCCGCGCGGCGGGGCGAAAATCCCTTCAAGGCAGCCGAACGGGAACTGGCGCGCCGCTACAAGGTGCGCGACTACCTGATCTTCGACGCCCATCTGGCGCAGACCGGGTTTCTCGAACGGGCTGAATTCTAAGGAATACTCTTGAGGATGCGACGGTGGGCCGGCGTCAGCCGGCCTGCTGTTGCGCGACCTTGGCGCGGAACATGCCGAGAAGTTCGTGCAGTTCCTTGCTCAGTGCACCCTGATGGCCTTTCAGGCCCTGCCGGAACACGGCCTTCATGGCCATGATGTGAACGCGAATGACGTCGAGATCGCGGGCCTTCAGGCGTGGCCGCCCTTCCAGATACTTGCACATCGAATCACCGACCACGGAAATCAGAGGAAAGCCGAAGCTGCCGCCCTGCCCGCGGGCCTCGTGCGTCATGTCGTAAAGTTGCTTGAGCCTCACCGGGTCAGCCCGCCCGGACCGCGAGGTCTCGACAAAGGACTGCCAGAGTTTTTCCAGGTCATCGACCGCCCAGCCCTGATATTGCCCGATCAGGTCGTCGGCGGCATTCACCGCCTGCAGGATCGCCTGTTCCATGGACGGCCCACCGGGACGAACCTTCTGGCTGATATGCTTCTGCGGCTTCAGGAAGCGGGTTTCTGCCATGATTGTGCTTATGCCCCGCCGCGTCGTTCTTTACCGCGAAATTCGCGCCGCTTGGTCGACCGACGATCCGGGCCGAAATACCCACCCGTGGATTCCACGTACTGGCGCTTGTCCTGCACCGAAGTGACCAAACGCTTGTACAGTGACGCTGCCGAGATCGGCTTGGCCAGAAAGGAATTGATGCCGGCGTCGCGCGCTTCCTCGACCCGCTTCATTTCCGTGTAACCGGTCAGCATGATGATCGGCACGAACCGGTTGGGCACGTTGGCGCCCTTGCGGATGCGTTCAACGAACTCCAACCCCGACACGGGCGCCATGTTCCAATCGGTGATGATCAGGTCCGGGTCCAGGTTGACCACAAGGTCATAGGCTTCTTCGGCATCCGACGACACCGTGACTTCCTTGATTCCGAATCCTTCAAGGAAGGTGCGCACAAGCTCCCGCATGTGGAAGCTGTCGTCCACCACCAAAATCCGTAATGCGCTGAAGTCGTATCCGTCGCTCATCGATGCTTTATGACCGGCGGATGCCGGGACGCTTTCCCAACTCGTTTCAAGGCTCATGGGCCACTATCCAAACTTTTGCCCCCTAGGGCAATCCTACAGCTTAAACTGACAAAAACCTGAACACCGAGACACGTTTTCGTGGTGCGTTATTTTGCTGTTCGTCCAATTGCCCCGGCTTATACACGGATTATTCGACGTCCCTTATATGACTTAAGTCGACATCGTTGCTTGCGATCAGCCCGCACAAACCCAACTATATGAACCGACTTCTTTTTCAGGATGACACGGCCCATGCGGCGCGATCACGCTGACCCCGCCAACAGTCCCCGCCGGAATGACTGGCAGACCATCAAGACCCTGGCGCCCTACCTATGGCCCGCCGGGGAGACTGCGCTGCGCATGCGCGTCGTTCTCGCCGTGCTGTTCCTTGCCGCGGCGAAAGGGGCCAGCGTCGCCGTCCCCTATATCTACAAACAAACGATCGACGCGTTGGACGTCAAGCAGGGCGCCCTGATCGCCGTGCCGGTGATGGCCTTGATCGCCTACGGCGTCGCCCGCGTGCTGTCCCAGGCCCTGGGCGAACTGCGCGATGCCGTGTTCGCCAAGGTCGCCCAGCGCGCCATCCGCCAGGCCGGCCTGAAAACCTTCCGCCACCTGCACCGGCTCAGCCTGCGCTTTCACCTGGACCGCAAGACCGGCGGCGTCAGCCGCGCGGTGGAACGCGGCACCAAGGGCATCGAATTCCTGCTGCGCTTCATGCTGTTCAACATCGTGCCGACCTTGGTCGAGGTCGTCCTGACCTGCGGCATCCTGTGGTACCTGTTCGGCATCTGGATGGCCCTGGTCGCGTTTCTGACCATCGGCATCTACATTTTCTGGACGCTGGCCGTCACGGAATGGCGCATCCAGTTCCGCCGCACCATGAACGACACCGACAACGAGGCCAACACCAAGGCCATCGACAGTCTGCTGAACTTCGAGACGGTCAAGTACTTCGGCAACGAGGACCACGAAAGCAGGCGTTTCGACAAGGCCCTGGCCCGCTACGAGGACGCGGCGGTGAAGTCCAACACCTCCCTGGCCCTGCTCAACATCGGCCAGGGTGCGATCATCGCCGTCGGCCTGACGATGATCATGTGGATGGCGGCGGATGGCGTGGTCGCCGGGACCATGACCATCGGCGACTTCGCCATGGTCAACGCCTACCTGATCCAGCTGTACATGCCGCTCAACTTCCTGGGGTTCGTCTACCGCGAGATCAAACAGTCGCTGATCGACATGGAACAGATGTTCCGTCTGCTTGATGAAAATCCCGAAGTCGCCGACAGCCCCGGCGCGGTCCCGCTGGCGATCAAGGGTGGCGAACTGCGGTTCGAGAACGTGTCCTTCGCCTATGACGCCCGGCGCGAGGTTCTGAACGACATTTCCTTCACCGTGCCGGCGGGCAAGACCGTCGCCATCGTCGGTCCCTCGGGCTCCGGCAAGTCGACCATCTCGCGCCTGCTGTTCCGGTTCTATGACGTTTCGGGCGGACGCATCACCATCGACGGTCAGGACGTCCGCGACCTGACCCAGGTGTCCCTGCGCGCCGCCATCGGCATGGTCCCTCAGGACACGGTCCTGTTCAACGACACGGTATTTTACAACATTGCCTACGGCCGCCCCGGCGCCAGCCCGGCCGAGGTCGAGGGTGCGGCCCGCACGGCGCAGATTCACGACTTCATCATGGCCCTGCCCGATGGCTATCAGTCCACGGTCGGCGAACGGGGGCTGAAACTGTCCGGCGGCGAGAAGCAACGCGTGGCCATCGCCCGCACCGTGCTGAAGGCGCCGGCGATCCTGATCTTCGACGAGGCAACCTCGGCGCTCGACTCGCGCACGGAACAGGACATCGTCAAGGCCCTGAAGACCGTATCCAAGGACCGCACCACCGTGACCGTGGCGCACCGCCTGTCGACCGTGGTCGATGCCGACGAAATCCTGGTGCTGGAAGCGGGACGCATCGTCGAACGCGGCAGTCACCCGGACCTGCTGGCGATGAACGGCCGCTACGCCGACATGTGGGCCCGCCAGCAGCAGCAGGAAAAGGCCCGCGAGGCCCTGGTCGACGACGACCCAGGAATCAGCGTGCGCGCCGCCGCCGAGAACCCGGCGGCGGAATAACCCAGCCTGTCCCCTAATGGTTCGGTCAAAACCGAACCATTGGCTCTTTATTCCGTGCCCGTTCCTCATTAAGCCTTCCCCTCCATCCCCCGACCGACACGGAACACCATGGGCATTTTGGAACTCACCATCCTGGCCGGCGCGCTCGCGGGCGGCTTCGTATCGGGGCTGACCGGGTTCGGGACCGGCCTGACGGCGCTGGCGGTCTGGCTGACGGTGATCGAACCGGCGGTCGCCGCCCCCCTGGTCGTCATCTGCTCGCTGATTTCCCAGTTCTTCACCCTGCCCGCGATCTGGCACGCGATCTCCTGGCCGCGCGTTTTGCCGTTTATCGTCGGCGGTGTGGTCGGCGTGCCGCTCGGCACGCTGATCCTGCCGATGGTTTCGGTCGACGGCTTCAAGCTGTTCTTCGCAATCTTCCTGGTGCTCTACTGCGCCTTCACCCTGGCCCAGCGGTCGGCGCCCAAGCTCGCCTGGGGCGGCAAGCTTGCCAACGCCATCGTCGGCCTGGGCGGCGGGGTGCTGGGCGGCCTGACCGGCCTGTCCGGGCCGCTGCCGACCATCTGGGCAACCCTGCGCGGCTGGTCCAAGGACGAAAAGCGGGGCGTATTCCAAGGCTACAACACGGCCATTCTGCTGTTTGCCGTGGTTACTCAGGCAATCGGCGGATTCATGACGCTGGAAGTCGGCCGCGTGGCCCTGATCGCCTTCCCCGCCACCATCGTGGGTTCCTGGGTCGGGCGCAAAATCTACAACCGCCTGGGCGACAGCTCGTTCAACCAGGTCGTTCTGGCGCTGCTGATGTTTTCCGGTTTATCGATGATCGTGGCCATCGTCTGGCCGGGCTGAACGGCGCCGCCTAGCGCGCGATCCAGCCACCGCCGAGAACGCGGTCACCTTGATAGAACACGCAGGCCTGACCGGGCGCCACGCCGTTCTGGGGTGCATCGAACGTCACGGCGGCCGTATCGTCGCCGGTGCCGAACAGGGTGGCCGCCACGGGCTTGAACATGGAGCGGATCTTGACCTCGACCCGATGCACCTTGGCCCGCAAGGGGCCGTCGCCCAGCCAATTAACCTCGTGCACGTTCAGGCTTTCCCGGCCCAGGGCCGCCTTGGGCCCGACGACGACGCGCCGGGTTTCGGGCTCCAGGCGCAGCACGTAAAGCGGATCACCCATCCCGCCAATACCGATGCCTTTTCGCTGGCCGACAGTGAAATGGATGATGCCGTCGTGGCGGCCCAGAACGGTGCCCGCCTGATCGACGATGTCGCCGGGATCGTGGGCTTCCGGGCGCAGGCGTTCGACGATGCGCGCATAATTGCCGTCGGGCACGAAACAGATGTCCATGCTTTCCGGTTTATCGGCCACGGCCAAGCCCAGGCGCGTCGCATGGGCGCGGGTTTCCGCCTTGTCCATGCCGCCCAGCGGGAAGCGCAGAAAATCCAACTGCGCGCCCGTGGTGGCGAACAGGAAGTAGCTCTGGTCCTTGGACGCGTCGGCGGCGCGGTGCAGCTCGGACCCCGCCGCCCCCTGCACACGGCGCACGTAATGGCCGGTGACCAGGGCGTCGGCGCCCAGCTCTTTGGCCTGGCCCAGCATGTCCTTGAACTTCACCGTCTGATTGCAGCGCACGCAGGGAATGGGCGTTTCGCCGCGCAGGTAGGTGTCGGCGAAATCGTCCATGACCTGGTCCTTGAACCGGCTTTCGTAGTTCAGGACGTAATGGGGAAAGCCCAATTGATCGGCGACACGCCGCGCGTCGAAGATATCCTTGCCGGCGCAACAGGTCTTCTGCCCCGGGCTGGGCTCGCCCTGGTCATATAGCTGCATGGTCATGCCGACCACGTCATAGCCCGCTTCCCGCACGAGCGCGGCCGCGGTCGAGCTGTCGACGCCGCCAGACATGGCGACGACGACGCGGGTGTCCTTAGGATTCTTACCCAGGGCCAGATCGATCACGGGAGTACTCATGGGGCGGAATATAGGGCTTTCGCCGGGGGAAACAAGGCACCCGCGCAAGGCATCTAGGCCGCCGGGGGCATGCGCGGCCCCCTGGTGTCCGCCGCCGCGTCATCGGCCGCACCCAGTTCATCGAGGGTCTTCAGCGTGACGGAGCGGAAATCCCGGCGATAAAGCACCAGCAGAACCCAGACCGTGGTGCCGAACAGCATCAGCGGATGAATGAACCAGGGCAGCAGCGCCAAGGCGAAATAGTAAGACCGGAGCCCCCGGTTGAAGTTGTCCTGGGCGCGCGACAGGATCGTCGCCGCGCGGGGCGGGAACTGGGCCGTGATCGCGGCATCGCATTGCCCCGCTTGGGGGGCCGCGCCGATCATCACCAGGGTGTAATTGAACTGGCGCAGGCACCAGGCGAATTTGAAGAAGGCATAGACGAACACCAGCACCAGGATGAACACGCGAAATTCCATCAGCCGCCGGGATGCCGGCTGGGCCATGGACACGTCATGGATGATGACGCGCAGATCCTCGATCTGGCCCAGCAAGGCCACGATCCCGGCCAATACCAACAACGTGGTGGAAATGAACAGACTGCCTGACCGGATGTAGGAATTGACGATCTGCACGTCGGCCATGCGATTGTCACGCTCCAACATGCGTTCCATCCAGCGCAGACGATAGTCGTGCAGCACGACCGCCATCGGCCGCTTGCCCCAGGCGATTTGGTCGGCGAGCGCCGTATAAAGCGTCGCCCCGGCGAGAAACCAGGCGAGCGCCAGGGCATCCAGCAGCGGAATGGACGTGTTAAACAACATGGTCTCGCTTAGCGACATGAAACCCCCTCATCAACTGGAACGTCGACCTGCACTATCGGTCTATGTCATTCGGTCTGCAAATAGGTTACACACGAATTCCGCCCTAAGCAGGTCTAAGAGGCCGGGATGCCGGGGAAGAAAGAGCCGCAAAGCCTAACGGAAAGCGCATTGATCGCCAGGGTCGAGGCTCTGGAGGCCGAGCTTGCGCAGCTGCGCGCCCATGCCCGTTCGCAAAACATCCCGTTGCCGGCCACGGGCGGCCCTACCGCACAGACCGTTCCCGCCCTGATCGACGCCCTGGAACGGGTCGATGACGGGGTCGTGGTCTACGATGCCGAGGACCGCCTGGTTTTCGTCAACAAGGCCTATCTGCGATATCTGCCCGAGGACTTGAAGGCGATCTATGTCCCGGGTGCCGTGTTTGAGGACCTGGTCCGCGCCCACACGGATCGCGGCCTGATCGACCAGGCGGTCGGCCGCGAGGAGGAATTCATCCGCATTCGCCTGGACCGTCACCGCAATGCCATGGGCCTGCCGGCACACCGGTTCGCCAACGGCATCTGGTACGAACTCATGGAATACCGCCTGCAGGACGGCGGCATCCTGACCATCCGCCGCGACGTCAGTGAATGGATCGCCGTCACCACGGCCCTGCGTGAGAACGAGGAACGGTTCCGCGATTTCGCCGAGGCATCCCAGGATTGGCTGTGGGAAATGGACGAGAACCTGCGGTTCTCCTATTTCTCAGACCGCTTCTACTGGGCGTCGGGCGTGCGCCCGGAACAGCTATTGGGCCGGTCGCGCCGGGAATCCCTTTGGGACAACCCGGACGAAGAACCCTGGAAAAGCCATATCGCCGACCTGGAGGCCCATCGCTCGTTCCGCGATTTCATCCATTCCCGCGTCCGCCCCGACGGCGAGGTCAACTATCTGGCGATCAGTGGCAAGCCCGTCTACGACAAGGACGGTGCCTTCAAGGGCTATCGCGGCACGGGGCGCAACATCACCAAGCAATGGCGCGCGGAACGGGATCTGGCCCATGCCAAGGAAGCGGCCGAACGCGCCAACCGCGCCAAGACCGAATTCCTCGCCAACATGAGCCACGAGTTCCGTACGCCGCTGAATTCGATCATCGGATATTCGGAACTCATCGGCATGGGCACCCTCGGCCCCCTGGGCAACGAGAAATATGCCGAATATATCGCCAACATCAAACACTCGGGCCGCCACCTGCTGGAACTCATCAACGACGTATTGGACATTTCCCTGATCGAGGCCGGAGAAATCCAGTTCCAGGAGGAAACTTTCGACATCGGCGCCGCGGTCGAAGCCTGCGTCACCTTGATGGAGGAAGAGGCCAAACAGGCGAACATCACCTTGGAAGCCCACTTGGCAACGATGCCTCCGTTCATGGGCGACGAGCGGCGGTTGCGTCAGATCGTCATCAATCTGATGTCGAACGCGATCAAATTCACGCCCGACGACGGCACCGTGCGGGTCGATCTTGAAAAAACCGCCGAAGGCGGCCTGCTCGTCCGTGTCTCTGATACGGGTATCGGCATCGCCGAAAAGGATTGGGAAAAGGTTCTCAGCCCCTTCGGCCAGGCCGAAGGCCCCTTTGCCAGACGTTTCAAGGGCGTCGGCCTGGGGTTGCCGCTGGTCAAGAACCTGGCGGAAATGCACGACGGCACGTTGGAACTGGACAGCAAACCCGGCAAAGGGACGGCGGTCACCGTCCGCTTTCCAGCGGCGCGGCTTCGGGTCATGGAAAGCGGCTGACGGTCAATCCCGCTCGTCAAGCCAGGCCATCTGGATGGCCTCCAGAACCTTCTCGTTAGATTTCTGCGGATCGTCGTCGAAGCCAGGCAGTTCCTGAACCCATTTCCACAGGTCCGTGAACCGCAGGTTGACCACATCCGCGTCGGGATGAGCCTCTTCCAGTTCGATGGCGATGTCGATGGTGTCGGTCCAGCGCAGTCCCATGTTTTCCTCCCTGACAGCTTGCCCTAGCTGAGCTTATTGATTTACGCAAATCGTCGTCGCGCCCCAAAGGCCGCTCGGGATTTGCGGGTCAGACCTTGCGGTCGACCATCATGTTTCGGGTCGCCTTCGGCAGGGTCACCTTGAGGCCGTCCAGGTCCTCGCTCATGACAATCTGGCAGCCGAGGCGCGAGGTATGGGTCAGCCCGAACGCAAGGTCGAGCATGTCCTCTTCGTTCTCGCTCGCCTCATCCAGCTTGGCGTAGAAAGCCGGATCGACAACCACATGGCAGGTCGAACAGGCAAGCGAGCCTTCGCAGGCGCCCTCCAGGTCGATGCCGTTGCGGTGCGCGACCTCAAGGACGGACAGGCCTTCCGGTGCGTCGACTTCCTTGGGCGTGCCGTCGGGCAGCACGAACGTCATTTTGAACATCTTTGTCATGATTTTTTTCGTTCCTCGTTCCGTCAGTCGCCGACGTCGGCGGACTTGCGCGCATGGTTGTAATCGCGCACGACATCGTCCCGTTCGTGGGCGGCCTCATCCAGGCGGTCGACCTCGACACCGCGCAGGGCCGCGCGGATGCCGCGGTCCATGCGTTTTTCGGCGAAGGATCGCGTGCCTTCTTCCAATTTCTCGACAACAGCGTTAATCGCGTCACGGTCGTCGCCGGCGATCGCCGCCTCCGTCGCCGCCAAAAGCGCGGTGATTTCCGTGCGCTCGCCATCGTCCAACAGATCGCCGTCGATCTCCATCGCGGCCTTGACCGCGCCCAGGGCACGGCCGGCCTCGACCCGTGCCTCGGCGATCAGACGCTGCGTCATGTCTTCCTTGGCATTCTTCATGCTGTCGTAAAGCATCTGCGACATCTCGTCCTCGGACAGCCCATAGGACGGCTTGACCTCGATGCTCTGCTCCGTGCCGGTGGTTTCCTCGCGGGCACTGACGGTCATCAGGCCGTCGGCGTCCACCGCATAGGTCACACGGATGCGCGCCGCGCCCGCGACCATGGGCGGAATGCCGCGCAGGGTGAAGCGCGCCAGGGAGCGGTTCTGGTCGACCATTTCCCGCTCGCCCTGAACCACATGCACGGCCATGGCGGTCTGCCCGTCCTGATAGGTCGTGAATTCCTGGGCCTTGGCGACCGGGATCGGCGTGTTGCGGGGGATGATCTTTTCCGTCAGCCCGCCCATGGTCTCAATCCCGAGGGACAGGGGCGTGACATCAAGCAGCAAGGTGTCCGAACCCACGGTCAAGGCCTCGGCCTGCAATGCGGCGCCCACGGCGACGACCTCGTCCGGGTCGATATCGGCAAGCGGCTCGCGCCCGAACAGCTCGGCAACCTTCTTGCGGACCAGGGGAACGCGGGTCGAGCCACCGACCAGAACCACGCCCTTGACGTCGTCCGGTGTGACATCGGCGTCGTCCAGAACGTCCTCGCAGATGCTGAGGGTGCGGGCAACCAGGGGCGTGATCAATTCTTCGAAGGCCGCACGGTCGAGGGAGAACGATTGCTGTTCGCCGCCCAGGTCCAGGGCCCAGGTGCCGCTGTCGGCCGTGCTGAGGTCTTCCTTGACCTGGCGGGCGATGGCGATGGCCTGCTTGACGGCGCCGGCACCCGGCGTTTCGCCGGTCCAGTCCTTGAGGAAGTGTTCGGCGATGGCGTGGTCGAAATCGTCGCCGCCAAGCGCCGCGTCGCCGCTTGTCGCCAACACCTGGAACACGCCCTTTTCCATCCGCAGCAGCGAGATGTCGAAAGTCCCACCGCCCAGATCGTAAACGGCGTAAAGGCCTTCGGCCTCCTTATCCAGGCCATAGGCCAGGGCCGCCGCTGTCGGTTCGTTGACTAGGCGCAGAACCTCAAGCCCCGCCAGCCTAGCCGCGTCCTTGGTCGCCGTGCGCGCCGCGTCGTCGAAATAGGCGGGCACGGTGATGACGGCACGGGTGACCTCGCGGTCGAGCACGCCCTCGGCCCGTTCCTTCAGGGCCGTCAGGATGTGGCTGGAAATCTCCACCGGCGTCAATTTGTGGCCGCCGACGTTGATGCGCACCATGGCGGCGCCGTCTTCCGACGGTTCGACCTGGAACGGCAGATGACCGGCCACCGCCTTGATGTCGTCGATGCCGCGACCCATCAGACGTTTGATGGAGCTGACGACGCTGTCCGGACGCATGGCGATCAGGCTTTTCGCCAATCCGCCGACGATGGGGGAACCGTCGGGCGCATAGGCGACGACGGAAGGCACCAGGGCCTGTCCGTCCTCGTCACGCAGGACTTCCGCCTTGCCGTCGACAACAACGGCGGTCACGCAATTGGTGGTGCCCAGGTCGATGCCGACGGCGACGTTAGTGTCGTCTTCGTGGGGGGCCGGGGTCTCACCGGGCTCGTGAATCTGCAGCAATGCCATGGTTCAGCCCCTGCCCCGCAGTTCGGCCCGGCGGGCGCGCGTGTCGTCGGCAAGCTTGCGCAGGTATTTCAGGCGGGTGATCAGAGCCGCAGCCTGATCAAGGTCGTCAGCGGCGAAGGCATCGGACAATTCGCTTTCACAGTCCGCGATCTCGCCCTGGGCGCGCTTGGTCACGGTTGCCACGTCCTCGGCGGTTTCCGCCTCGGCCAGGGCTTCGCGCATTTCCATCGCTTCCATCAGGATCATCGGGTCGACCGGCCCATTGCCGTCTTCCTTCAACACGTCCCGGCCCATCAGGTTGGCCAGGTAGGCAGCGCGCGCCAACGGGTCTTTCAGGGTTTCATAGGCATCGTTAAGGCTGGTTGCCTGTTGCTGGCTCAGGGTCTTCTCCTTGGGCGTGCGGGTGGCGAAACGGTCGGGGTGCAGAAGGCGCTGCATTTGAAAATATGATTTCTCAAGCGCCGCGGTATCGATCTCGAACCCACGCGGCAGGCCCAAACGCTGGAAATGGTCGGCCTGTCCCGGCGGCTGCACGGCCTTGCAGCTTGGGCAGAAGGGTTCGCCCACCGCCACCGGCCCCTGACAGGACCAACAGGCCTGGACGATCCGGTCACCGGGGGCCTCTGTGGCATCACGTCGGGCCGCGCCGTCTGCTTTCGCTTGCACCAGCGTCACTTTCCTTTTCGCCGAATATTCCGAAGTTGCATTCATGCGCCGGGATTACCCCCGGGCGGGCGATCACACGTGGAACGACTCGCCGCAGCCGCAGCGCCCCTTTTCGTTCGGGTTCTCGAAGGTAAAACCGGATTCCAGCTTGTCCTCCACGAAATCCATCTGAGTCCCGATGATGAACATGGTGGCTTTCGGGTCGATGAAGACACGCACGCCCTTGTCCTCCACGACTTCGTCGAACTCGTTCTTATCGTCCGCGAATTCAAGGGTATAGGACATGCCCGAACAGCCCTTCGTCCGGATGCCGATGCGCACCCCGGCGGACGGTTTGCCACGGCTGGCCAAAAGCGCTTTGACGCGCTCTGCGGCCTGATCCGTGATGGTCATCATTTGTGGTCGTTCAGTCATGGTCGCCTACTTCTGTTCTGGGCCTTTGCTTAACCCCGCCGGCGTGCAGGAGGCAAGCGCCCCCTGCCGTTCCGGCGGATCGGATCAAGCGCCCTTCTTGGTCTTGTAGTCGGAGATCGCCGCCTTGATGGCGTCTTCCGCCAGCACGGAGCAATGGATCTTGACCGGCGGCAGCGCCAGTTCCTCGGCAATCTGGGTGTTCTTGATCGAGCCGGCTTCCTCGATGGTCTTGCCCTTCACCCATTCGGTGATGAGCGACGACGAGGCGATGGCCGAGCCGCAACCGAAGGTCTTGAACTTGGCGTCTTCAATGATGCCGTCCTCCGAGACCTTGATCTGCAGCTTCATGACGTCGCCGCAGGCGGGCGCGCCCACCAGACCGGTGCCGACGCTGGTGTCGTTCTTGTCCAGCGTTCCGACGTTGCGCGGCTTTTCGTAATGGTCGATGACTTTTTCGCTGTAGGCCATTTTAGTCTCCTGTTCCTAAGAACTTATTGTATTTGGTTATTGTGGTCGTTTGGAGGCGGATCAGTGTTCCGCCCATTCGATTGAGGAGATGTCGATCCCCTCGTTGTGCATGTCCCAAAGCGGGCTCATTTCGCGCAGGCGTTCGACCTCGCGGATGATGCATTCCACGGCCTCGTCGACCTCTTCCTCGGTCGTGAAGCGGCCGAATCCGATGCGCAGGCTTGTATGGGCCATTTCGACCTCGACACCGAGCGCGCGCAGCACGTAGCTGGGCTCCAGCGAGGCCGAGGTACAGGCCGAACCCGACGACACGGCCAGATCCTTGATCCCCATCATCAGGCCCTCGCCCTCGACGAAGGCGAAGGAGATGTTCAGGTTGCCCGGGATACGCTGATCCAAGTCGCCGTTCAGGTAGACCTCGGGCAGGCGGCCGACGATCGACTGATACATGCGGTCGCGCAGACGGCGCAGGCGTTCGTTCTCCGCCCCCATTTCCTTTTCCGCGATGGCGCAGGCTTCGCCCAGACCGACACAAAGCGGCGTCGGCAAAGTGCCGGACCGCATGCCGCGTTCCTGACCGCCGCCGTTGATCATCGGCACCAGGCGGACCCGCGGACGGCGGCGCACGTAAAGGGCGCCGATCCCCATGGGGCCGTAAATCTTGTGGCCGGAAATCGACATCAGGTCGATGTTCATATCCTCGACGTCGAGGGGAATCTTGCCCACCGCCTGGGCGCAGTCGGTATGGAAAAAGGCCCCTTTCTCACGGCAGATGGCCCCGATTTCCTTCAAGGGCTGGATCACGCCGATTTCATTGTTCACCCCCATCACGGACACGATGGAGGTGTTGTCGGTGACCGTCTCACGCAGCACGTCCAGGTCGATCAGGCCGTTTTCCTTGACCGGCAGATAGGTGACCTCGAAGCCTTCCTGTTCCAGGTGGCGGCAGCTGTCGAGCACGCATTTATGCTCGGTCACCACGGTCACGATGTGATTGCGCTTTTCCTTGTAGAAGTGGGCCACGCCCTTGATCGCCAGGTTGTTGGATTCCGTCGCGCCCGAAGTGAAGATCACTTCCTTCGGGTTGGCGCCGATGATCGAGGCGACCTGTTCGCGCGCGATCTCGACCGCGTCTTCCGCTTCCCAACCAAAGAAATGGCTGCGCGAGTGCGGGTTGCCGAACTGTTCGGAGAAGAACGGCAGCATCTTTTCCACCACCCGCGGATCGGTCGGCGTGGTCGCCTGGTAATCCAGATAGATGGGCGCTTTCCGATTCTTCAGCGTGTGCGGAAGTTCGTTCTTTTCTTGTGTTGTCATGGCGCTCATAGCGTCAATTCCTTCCAGGTGTCGTCGTCTAGTTACTGCGTCAGGCAGCCAGGCTGCCTCCGCCGATACGGGCATGAAGGCCCGTCCAGGCGGCGGTGAATGTGTCGATGTCGTCTGTGGTTGTGGTCCATCCCAGGCTGACCCGGATGGCCGATTTCAAATCGTCTTCGTCCACGCCCATGGCCGCCAGAACATGGCTGGGCGCGACCTTGCCGGACGAACAGGCCGCCCCGGCGCTGACGGCAATGCCCGCCAGGTCGAAGGCCATGACCTGGGTCTCCGACGACACGCCCGGCATGGTCAGGCAGCTTGTCGTCGCAAGGCGGTCACGATCCTTGGCGAAAATCTTGGCGTCCGGTACGGCGGCCGTGATTTCGGCCTCCATACGGTCGCGCAGAGTGATCAGACCCTGCAAGCGGTCGATATCGGCCTTGGCCGCCTCGGCCGCGCGGCCGAAACCGGCGATACCCGGCACGTTTTCCGTACCGCCCCGGCGCGAGCGTTCCTGCCCGCCGCCGCGGATCGCCGCGGTTGCCTGATGGCCGGGGGCGACGATCAAGGCGCCGACGCCCGGCGGACCCCCGATCTTATGCGCCGACAGGGTCATCATATGGGCGCCCAGGGTGGGGAAATCGATGGCCAGCTTGCCCGCCGCCTGAACCGCGTCGCAATGGAACACGGCATCGTATTCCGCCGCCAATTCGGCGATCCGCGCGATGGGCTGGATCACACCTGTCTCGTTATTGGCAAGCATCACCGACACCAGGGCACGGCCGCCTTCGACCCGATTGAGGGCATCCTTCAGGCAGGTGTTCAGTTCCGCCAGGTCGACCACGCCATCGCCGTCGACAGGCACCTGAATGACGTTATCGGTACCGTCCAGAACCGACACATGCTCGACCGCCGAGGCGAACACGGGCCCTTCGGCCCCGCCCTGCGGTGCGTTGGCCAGGGCCAGGTTATTGGCCTCGGTCCCGCCCGAGGTGAAGATCACGTCCTCGGCCCGGGCACCGACCAGCGCCGCGACCTGTTCGCGCGCATCCTCGACCAGCATGCGCGCCCGGCGGCCGGCGCCGTGCACCGACGACGGATTGCCCGTCGCGGTCAGCGCCGCGGCCACGGCCTCGGTCGCTTCGGGCCGGACCGGCGTGGTCGCGTTATGGTCAAGATAGACGGTCATCGGGGTCTCGGTTTTGCCTCTAACTCTCTATTGAGCCGCGACGGTCGCGGCGTTGTTGCGGTCCTGTTCCTGCTGGTACAGGCGGCCGGAGGTGCCCAGCACCTTTTTATCGACCACGTCTTCCAGCGAGACGGACGACAGGTACAGGTAGATCTGGTTGCCCAGTTCCTCCCACAGGTCGTGGGTCAGGCAGCGCGCCCGATCGGCCTGGCAGCCCGTGGGCTGGCCCGGCGTGCAGCGCGTGGTCTTGATGGGTTCGTCCACGGCCATGATGATGTCGGCGACGCGGGTGTCGGCGGCGCCGTAGGCCAGCAGATATCCGCCGCCCGGGCCGCGCACGCTTTTGACCAGGCCGGCCTTGCGCAGCTTGCCGAACAGCTGTTCCAGGTAGGACAGGGAAATGTCCTGCCGGTCGGCCACATCGGCCAGCGCCACGGGCTTCGCCGATGCATTGGCGGCGAGATCGACCATGGCCATCACGGCATATCGGCCTTTTGTACTAAGTTTCACGTTCCGTCTCCTTCAAAGATCGCACCCTGCACGGCGTATCCGTGCGCGGCATCGATCATATTCCCCGCTACTTGTCCCCGGCGGCGGCCTTGGGGCGCATACCCCGGGTTGGTTCGCTGTCTTCTTTGTCGTCTTCCGCGGCTTTTTCGTGGTCTTCCAGTTCGGCGACCCGGTCCATCAGCACGTTCAACTGCGAACGCAGGTTTTCGATGGTCTGCATGACCGGGTCCTGGCCGTCGGTCGGCGTGCCATAGGCCTGGAACGCCTTCGCCCGCTCTTTGTCCTTGGGCAGAACCACCTGGGCCGGGTTGCCGACGGCGGTGACGCCCGGCGGCACGTCTTTGGTAACCACCGCGTTGGCGCCGACCCGCGATTGCCGGCCGACGGTGATCGGCCCCAGGATCGCCGCCCCGCAGCCGATGATGACGCCATCGGCGACCGTCGGGTGGCGCTTCTGGCCGCGCTGGCTGTCCGCATCGACGGAGGGAGCCACACCGCCCAGGGTAACCTGGTGATAGATCGTCACGTCGTCGCCGACCACGGCGGTTTCGCCGATCACCACGCCGCCGCCATGGTCGATGACCAGACGCCGGCCGATCTGGGCCCCCGGGTGGATTTCGATCAGGGTGACCCAGCGCGCAAAATTGGAAATCAGCCGCGCGACGAAGAACAGTTTATGGCCCCACAGCCAATGCGCGACGCGGTGCCAGACGACCGCGTGGAAGCCCGGATAGGTAAAGAAGATGGCAAGCGGCCCTTTGGCCGCCGGGTCGCGTTCCTGAAAGGCGCGGATATCTTCTTGAATACTCTTGAAAATCATGGGCTTCACACTATGTTATCGGGGCTTTCCGCAAGGCGCGTCTGCGCGCCCCTGGGTGGCCCAGGCGTCGATACCCGGAATATAAGATGCCCGACTAATCCTATCAAGTATTTCCAGGCAATCGGCGGCTTAATTAAGGCTGCACGCATATTAAGCCAGACCCTGACACTCGGTTATTAACCGGAAGAACCCGTTTCAAGGACCTATAACACCCATGCCAGAAGTCATTTTCAACGGGCCTGAAGGCCGCATCGAAGGCCGTTATCACCACGCCAATGACCCGAATGCGCCGGTCGCCCTGTTGCTCCACCCCCACCCGGAATACGGCGGGACCATGAACAACCGGGTCGTCTATGCCATGTATCAGGCCTTTGTTAAGCGCGGATTCTCGACCCTGCGCTTCAATTTCCGCGGAGTCGGACGGTCCCAGGGCAAATTCGACAACGGTCAGGGCGAATTGAGCGACGCCGCAACGGCGCTCGACTGGATGCAGGGGCATAATCCCAATGCCTCGACCTGCTGGATCGCCGGATTCTCCTTCGGCGCCTGGATCTCCATGCAGTTGATGATGCGCCGGCCGGAAATCTCCGGCTTCATTTCGGCCTCGCCGCCGGCTTCGATCTACGATTTCTCGTTCCTCGCCCCCTGCCCAGCCTCGGGCCTGCTGATTCACGGCAAGTCTGACGAAGTCGTGCCCGTGGGCTCGGTCGACAAGTTGGTGGAAAAGCTGTCGTCACAGAAGAACATCGAGATCGACTACCGCACCATCGACAAGTGCGACCACTACTTCTCGGAGCATCTGGACAACATGCTGAAGCATGTCGAGGACTATCTGGACAAGCGTCTGGTGGAGAAAGCGGCCTAGCCCCTAGGCCGCCGTCCCTCTATCCCTGAGCAGGATACAGGCGGCCGCCTGACAGCGGTTCGCCAACCCCCGTGGTCCCCGGATAGGTCAGCGCCAATCCCTTCAGCGCGCGCACGGCCAGGAAGGCGAAGGCCTCGGCTTCCAGCGTATCACCGCTCCATCCCGCGTCCTCGACCGGCTGAACTTCGGCCCCAAGTGCCCGGCGCAGGCCCTGCATCAGGGCCATGTTATGCCGCCCGCCACCGGTCACCAGCCAGCGTTTCGCGGGCTGCGGGAAGAACTGCGCGGCACGGGCCACGGAGGCAACCGTGAAAGCGGCCAACGTCGCCGCCCCGGCATCCGTCGAAAGCCCCTGAACGGGGGCCAGGTCGAACGCGTTGCGATCCAAGGACTTGGGTGGCAGCATTTCGAAATAGTCGTGGGTCATCAAACGCTTAAGAACGCTCTGGTCGACCGCTCCCTGGGCCGACACGGCGCCGTCCCGGTCCATGGGCTCCCCGGTCTTTTCCTGCATCCAGTCATCCAACAGCGCGTTGCCCGGCCCCGTGTCGAAGGCCAGAAGCGTACCGCCGTTGCCGATCTCGTCAGGACCGATCCAGGTCACGTTACCGACCCCACCCAGGTTGAGAACGGCAAGCGGCCGTTCCAGGCCCCGCGCCAGCGCGCGATGATAAACAGGAGCCAGCGGCGCCCCCTCACCCCCCGACGCAACGTCGTTCAGCCGCAGGTCGCCGGCCACATCGATCCCTGTTTCCCGTGCCAGCCGCCCCGCATCGCCGATCTGCCGCGTCACGCCCAATTCGGGGCGGTGCAGCACCGTATGGCCATGGAAGCCGATGACGCGGATGTCGCCGGGCGATTTTCCGGCCGCCGCCAAAAGTGCCCGGACGGCATCGCGGTGACGATCCGTCAGGCGGCCGATCAGGTCGTTTTCCGGCACCCGGATCAGGGGATCATGCCCAAGGGCGGCGCGCAGGTCGCGGCGGAAATCGGCGTCATAGGGATGGGTCAGGGCCGGGCCGCGCCAGACGACGGCCTCGCCGTCCGTTTCGATCAGCGCCGCATCGATGCCGTCCATGGACGTGCCGCTCATCAGGCCGACGGCAAGGCAGGTGTCTTCAGGCATGGGTTCCCCCCGGAAAAGATGCGCCGGATTGTGTCGGCCTGTTCCCGCCCGGGCAAGGCCAGAATGCGCCGCCGCGACGACGGGAATATTGCCCAACCCGCGCGGGCGCGGTAAAAGCCGCCATGACCAAGCTGAAATCCCAATTTCTGAACGACGCCCAGGCGCGCGGTTTCATCCATCAGTGCACGGACATGGACGCCCTGGACGCCCTGGCGGCCACGAAAACGATCACCGCCTACATCGGATTCGACTGCACGGCGCCGTCTCTGCACGCCGGTCACATGATGTCGATCATGACCCTGCGCCTGCTTCAAAAGTCCGGGCATAAACCCATCGTCCTGATGGGCGGCGGCACGACCAAGGTCGGCGATCCGTCCGGCAAGGACGAAATGCGCAAGGCCCTGACCGACGACGACATCGCCGCCAACATGGCCGGCATCAAACAGGTATTCGCCAAGTTTCTGACCTTCGGTGACGGGCCGACCGACGCGGTCATGGTCAACAACGCCGACTGGCTGGACCATCTCAACTACCTGGGGTTCCTGCGCGACGTCGGCCGGCATTTCTCCATCAACCGCATGATGACCTTTGATTCGGTCAGGCTGCGGCTGGAGCGGGAACAGCCGCTGACCTTCCTGGAATTCAACTACATGATCCTCCAGGCCTATGATTTCCTGGAACTGTCGCGCCGCCACGACTGCACCCTGCAGATGGGCGGATCGGACCAGTGGGGCAATATCATCAACGGGGTCGAACTGGCGCGCCGGGTCGACAACAGGGGCCTGTTCGGCCTGACCACGCCGCTTTTGACCACGTCGTCGGGCGCCAAGATGGGCAAGACCGCCGCCGGGGCCGTGTGGCTGAACGAAGACATGCTGAGCGCCTACGACTACTGGCAGTACTGGCGCAACACGGAGGACGCCGACGTCGGCAAATTCCTGCGCCTGTTCACCGACATGCCCCTGGACGAGGTCGCCCGCCTGGAAGCCCTTGAAGGGGCCGAATTGAACGAGGCCAAGAAGATCCTGGCGACGGAGATCACGCGCCTTTGCCACGGCAGCGATGCCGCCGAAAGTGCGGCCGAAACGGCACGCAAGACCTTTGAGCAGGGAGCGCTCGGCGATGATCTTCCGACCATCGACGTGCCGACCGCCCGCCTTGACGCCGGCGTGCCTCTGTTCGAATTGCTCCGCGAGGCCGGCCTGGCCGCATCGAACGGCGAGGCCCGGCGCCTGATCAAGGGCGGCGGGGCGCGCCTCAACGACGAAAAGATCACTTCCGAAACGGCGACCGCCGGGCCCGATGACCTCAAGGACGGGGTATTCAAGCTCAGCGCCGGCAAAAAACGCCACGCCCTGGTACGGGCGGTCTGATAGGCTCGATGGCGGAAAGCGCATCGCGTCTGTCCCGCCTGCTCGACCGCAACTTAGCGATCCTGACCGACCAGCCGGGCCCGCCCCTGGTGGTCGGCGCGATCATCCTGGCCATGGCCCTGATCCGCGCCACCCTGTTCCCCGGCACCGGCGGCGACGACGGTGAACAGCTGATCTTCTCGCAGTTCTTCGCCTGGGGCTATCAGGTCCGCAACCCGCCGCTCTACACCTGGCTGGTCATGGCCGTATCCCAGGTCACGGGTCCCGGCCTGTGGGCCGTCAACATCGTCAAGTTCAGCCTGCTTTACGCCATGTACCTGTTCCTGTGGCGGGCGGCGCTCTACCTGTTCGCCACGCGGGCCCTGGCCGGGCTGGCGGCCCTGGCGCCCGTGCTGTTCTATTTCGTGGCGTGGGAGGTCGTCACCGGGTTCAGCCATACGGTCCTGACAGCCTGCCTTTATGCGGCGGTCCTATGGCTGCTGCTGCGCCTGCGCGACGCGACGCCTGGCCGCTTGTCGGACTATGCGCTGCTCGGACTCGCCATCGGCCTGGGCGGGCTCGCGAAATACGCTTTCTGGATTTTTCTGATCTGCCTGCTGGCGGCGGCACTGATGGACCGTGATTTGCGCCGCCGGATATTGTCGCCTTGGATGGTTCTGGCCGTGGCCGTGGCCGCGGCGGTCATGGCGCCCCACTATCTTTGGCTGGCCGGGCACCTGGACACCCTGGCCGCGCAAGCGGGCGACACGGCCGCCGCCCATGGCGGATTTTCCCTGACCGGCCTGGCCCATGCGATGAAGGCGGCGGCGGGATTCCTGTCGCCGTTCTGGCTGATCGCGCTGCTCTGCTTTCCCATGGCGTTCCGCCCGCTGAAGACGCCCGCCCACCCCATGGTCCGTGTTCTCGGCACCTATATGATCCTGGTCCTGACCATGACCGCCGTCGGCACCTTGATCCAACCCGACTTCCGCATCCGCACCCATTACATGTTCGTGCTGCTGTTCGCGCCGTTCTGGGTGCTGCTGCGGGCCGAGGCGGCGGGCGCCCCGGCGTCCCGCCAACGGACGCTCGCAGCCCTGATCACCCTGGTTCTCTGGGCCCAGCCCTCGGCCCTGATCGCCAAATATCTGTTCGAACCGCTATCCTGCGGACGCTGCCAGCACCACATTCCCTACGCCGACCTGGCCGCCAAGATAAAGGGCTTGGGTTTTGCGGGCGGCACCATCGTCGCCTATTGGCATCCGGACCCCCTGCCCGGCAACCTGCGCGCGGCCCTGCCGGACGCACGGGTCATCAGCCTGAAGCATCCCGACATCATCCCGCCCCTGGCGCCCGAGGCCGCAGGCCAATGCCTTGTCGTCTGGTCGGCGGATGCCGCGCGGGACAACCGATCCACCGCCATCGCCGGCGCCAACAGCCTTCTCAACGCCGGCATCGCCCCGGACACGCCGCAGCGTCTGGTGATTTCACCGCTGGAGGGGCTGCCGATGCTGACCAGCGGCAAGACGGCGGCACTCGGCGTGATCCTGACCCCCGGCGCGGGCGATTGCCGCTAAGCCCTGCCTAACGGCAGGTGCCCTCGCCGTCCAGCACCACGAAGGACCAGGACAGGCGCTTTTCCGGATTGCGCGGCAGGGGATGTGAGGTACGGCGGAAGATCGTCTGCTTGGGCACGGGAATGCCGCCCCGCAAGTCTTCGACCAGCATCCGCCCCTCCCCACCGCCGGACGGCCCACCGGACCAGATCAGCGCGCATTTGCCGCCTTCCCCCGCCTGCCCGGCGGCGTTCAGGGGCGGCATGTAATCGCGCCACCGGGTGCTGATGACACGGGCGTGGGGAAAATAGCGGCGCAGGTTTCCGGCAATCTGGTTCGGACGATCAACGGCGACGATGGTCCCCGCACTGAACCCGGCGACGACCAGACTGCGGGCAAGTTCCTCGTAAGGAATGAAGAAATTACACTTGCGGCAGGTTTCCGGCCCCACAAGCCCCCGTCCGACAAGGCCCGCCGGCACGGCGAGCGCCACGACCAGAAGGGCGGCCGCAAACCAGTGCAGGCGGCGCTTTGCCCCGCCGTCATCGGTGAACACCTTGATCCGCAGCAACAGGTAAAGCGGCAGCGGGAACCACACCACCATCCAATTATTGCGCACGTCGGCCGCCCCCATGACCAGGATCGCCGCGACGCAAACCACCAGTAGAACCAGCAGATAGGTTTCCAGAAACCGTCCCGAATTGATCAGACGCACCGACGGATGGGGCAACGGCGCCAAGGCGCCGGGAAACATCCCAAAGGCAAAAAGCAGGAACGGCGATACCAGGCCGAGGGTCGCCAGGACGAATTGCCAAAGCCCCCGGCCCGCCGCCGTCAGCCGGTCGTCGATCACGGGAAACAGGCGCCCGGCCCCAGCAGCGCCCGCCACGGCGTCGGCATCGGTCAGGAAATGGGCCAGAGGAAATGCCGCGATCCCCGCCGCCAGGATGAGCGCCGCCAAAAAGCGCAGGCAGAACACCCGGGGCCGCAACCCGGGGTGCCGCCACGCGGCGGCCAGCAGCGGCACCAGAAACAGGATGAAATTGTATTTCGCGAGCAGACCCGTGGCGATCGCCAAGGCGATCCACAAATAATCAGTCCAGCCGGATCGCGTTTCCAGGCGCAGAACCAACCAGAACGCCGCCGCCATGGCCGTCAGCAGCAGGACCGTGTGGGAATAATTGACGACCGTTTCCCAGCCGATGAAATAGCAGGCAACCAGCGCCAGCGGCGTCAGGGCGGCGAACAGGTTGTCCGCGAACAGCCGCCGCGCGGCCTGATACACAAATACATAGAACGCGGCGAGCAGCACATATTTGACCCCGACCACCGCCCCCATGGTCGGGCCCATGACAGCCTCGGCCGCGCGGATCAGCCAGGCATAGAGTGGCGGCTGGCCGGTCTTATAGGCCAGCGCCCAGGACTGTGTGTAATAGAGGATTTCCGCGTCATCGTCGGAACCTCCCGGAAACAGCGCCAAGCGCAGGACCAGCAAAACCGTCACATAGGTCGCCAACGCCACGGCCAACCGGCCCGGGCCGGCGGCAATGATCCGGCCGGTCAAAGCGTTCATTTCGGCGTCGGTACGGGGTTTAGGTCTTTGGGCGCAGATGGTGAATCACCGAATACGCCGAACAGGCGGCGCAGGAACCCGGGGGCAAGCGCCGACAACGGGTTGACGTCAACCTTCGGGTCTTCCTGCGGGCCGGTCATGCGGAAGTTGGCGGCGAACAGGCCGCTGCCCTTCTCGCCGCCGGTAAAGATGTTGCCCAGGATCGGAATGCGCCCCAGGGCCGAGTTGATGGCATAGGCCGGCACCACCGTGCCTTCCAGATCGACAATATCGGCATGGGTATAGACCGTGCCCGAGGCCGTGAAGCCCAGGGACGTCCCCGCCGCGCGGGCATCGGCGATTTCAACCACGCCCGAACGCATGGTGAAGGGAATGTCGAGCACGGCAAAGCCCAGGCCATCACCCTGTAGCGCATCAAGGATGCCGGTCAACGCCATGATGCTGACCAGATGGGCCAAGGCCGGCGCCTTCAGCACGCGGTAGTCGCGGATCAGCAAGCGGCCTTTCAGGGGATGATCGGGATGGCTGTCATCGAAGGTGCCGGTCAATTGCAGGGCGCCGCCTTGCATGTTGTCGTAGAAGCCGAGCGTGCGCAGCACGACGCCCGCATCGGCGGTGCTGATATCAACCGTGCGGTTGGCGCCGTTCAGTCCCGGCTTGAGTTCCACGTTCAACGCCGTGGCGCCGTCGAGGATGGATTTCAGATAAACCGTGCGCCAGATATTGCCTTCGCGCTGGAACGTGCCGGATACGTCGCTCAGGGCCCGTTTGTCATCGATCCAGACCTTGTCGAACTCGGCGGCGAGTACGAAGTCCCCCAACACCTCCCCGCCCTCGCTTTCGGTCAGGTCCTTCCACACCGGCGACAGATCAAGCCCGGCGCCATGGAACCCCAGATCCCAAGCGCCATCGGCGCGCCGGATCAGCGCCCCCTTCATGTCCGTGCGGCCATGGTTGATGCGCGTGAAATCGATGCGCTGAACGGACTTTCCATCGTCCTCGAACGTCCCCCGCCCGGCGACGGCCAGGTCTTCGGCATAGAGCGCGAAATGGGTGATCTCGCGCGCCTTATCCTGCTTGAAGGTGACGTTCATTTCCGCCCGGCCGGCGGCCCCAAAGGGCTTCTTCCACTTTACCCGGTCGACGGCCAGTTGTGCTTCGGCCAGGTCGGCGCGGACTTCGACCCGCGTTTCGCCGTCGTTCAGCACCGTGAAGCGCAGATTGGCGCCGACGGCACCGCTGACGTATTCCTCGTTCAGAAGGCCGACGTTCAGGCCCAATTCGCGGATGCGCTCGACATCGGGAATGCGCCCGGACAGGTCCAGGATCGTGCGGAAGGCGACCTTATCGCCGAAGTTTTCACGCCAGGAAATATCAGCCGGCATGCCGGCGACGATGCCATTGCCCTTGACCTCCATCCCGCGCTTGTCGATGGACATGGTCAAGTCGGCGGCGTCCAGGTCGAAACCGTGCAACGCATGGGGGATCGCGGCCTCGCGCAGGCGCGCGTCGGCGGCAATGTTCACGTCTTCCAGCTTTAGATCGAGGATCAGCGGAAACCCGATACGCAGGCGAACCTTGGCCGCCCCCTTGGTGCCCTTGGGATCGACCTCCATCTTGGTCGCATAGGCGAGCGGCGGATGATCGATCAAGGCCAGGGCCTTGTCCAGTTGGCCAGCGATCGTGGCTTGGATTTCCGCCTGTTCCTTGCCGGTCGACAGACCGGTGATGAACAACTGCCCCTCGCTGAGCACCATCCCGCCCGATTTGCCCTGACTGACAAAGACGTCAAAGCGTTTGTGGGTGAAGGTCGATTTGCCCGCCAGGTCCGTGATGTCCGGCATGCCGGGAAGGTAGGACAGGACCGTGTCCCGGAAATCCATGTCCCCAACCACCGAGGTCAGCGCCCAGCCGCCCGGCCCGCCGCTTGCGCGGACCTTCATGTTGAGGTTCGGAACAACGCCGTCCTTAATGTTTTCCGTCCACCAGTTGTAGACATCGGGCGCCCATTCCGGCGCCCAGTATTTGCGGATGTCCTTCAGCGGGGTATTCCGCAGCGCCACGTCGAAGGCGCCCACGGCGCTTCCCGTCGTGTCTTCCACGGTGCCGGCCAGCACGGCCTGGGGGCCGCCCGTGTCGACGGCAAGCCGCGAGATTTCCAAGCGGTCATCATCCATCCAGTATTTGCCGGCAAACTGCAGACCGGCGACCGGCAGGCGGTGCGCCGCCGAACCCGGAGAGCGCACGCTTGCCCCCTCCTTCGTGGCAATGGTGAAATCATGGATCTCCGCTGTTCGGGCACGGCCGTCATAGCGACCGGCCAGAACAAGGGATTTGATCGCGATCGCTTCCTGATACGGATCAGGGGTGCGGATTTCGCCCTCACCGCCCGTGAAGCGGAAACCGATGTCCTCGGGCGGGCCGTTGACGCTCATGCCCAGGGTGACCGTGCCCTTGAGCGGAAGCTGAATGCTTTCGAAACGCTTGAGGGATTCGTGGAACCCGGCAAGCGCCTTCGGGTCAAGATCGGTGAAGGCGACGCTGACCGCCACGCGTCCTTCGTTGACGAGATAGCTGCCCTTGGCCGTAACCTCGGAGCGGCGGTCGTTCAAATCCATCTGCAAGGCGATCTCGCCCTGGATACCCGCATCGTCGCGGATCAGCCGGATGTCGGCGACCGGCGCGGTCCACCGGCGGCCCAGGATTTCGTCGACGATCACCGTTTCCGCGCCGATGATGTTCAGTCGCGACAGATAGGCCAGTTGCGCACCCGCATCCGGACCGGCCCCGGCCTTGGCGATCAGAAGGTCGAGCAACCCGCTGCCCAACCCCGTGCCGTCAGACGGACCCTGGCCGTCGGACCGGGCGTTGCCAAGGTTGACCTCGAACGTACCGTCGGCGCCACGCCGCAGGACCAGACGCGGGCCGAACAGCTCGACACTTTTCGGCACGATCGCGCCGCGCCGGATCAGGGCCCGGCTGGACAGCGAAAACGAGACTTCGGGAATCGCGGCGACGATGGCGCCCAGATTATCGTACACCAGGACGTCGAGCACACGGATATCGAGGGCCCGTTCCCACCCGGCCCAGGTCAGGATGGTGTCGCCCAGTTCGACCTGCATGTCGGGACTGCGTTCGTTGAGCGCCTGTTCGATATAGGGCGTGAGGAAACTGAGGGAAATCGGTCCCTTGGACAACTGCCATGACAGCAGGCCCGCGACGATGGCCACGCCCGCCAGCAGTCCGCCAGCAAGATGCGCGGCACCCCGGCACCACCGTTTCAGATGGCCGCCCGTCCGATTCTCACCCTGCCCGCCGTGTTGTTCGACGTCGTCTGTCACCACGCCTCCGTTAGCGCGCTTGACCCCAGTTTTTGCTTACCGCAGTGTTCAGACCCCCCAAGGCCTGAGAAACAAGTGACTAGTATGCCTGAAAATTCGGCCTTCAACAGTAAACCCGATCTGCCAAGCCCGGGAAACCCCGAATCCCTGGCAGTTGCTTGGGAACATTGGGATTCCGCCGTTTCTCGCTGCGCCGATCCAAGCACCGAATCGGCGGCGGCGAAAATCGCCGACGGCGCCCCGGAAAAGGCTCTGCTGGACGCGGTGTTCGCCCATAGCCCGTTCCTCGGCCGCCTGGCCTCGGGCGATCCGGCGTTCACCCTGCGCATTTTATCCGACGGCCCCGACGCGGCCCTGGCCGGCATCCTGTCGGACATTTCCGCCGCCCCCGAGGGTGAGACCGAACCCGCCATCAAGACGCGCCTGCGCATCGCCAAGAAACGCGCGGCATTGACCATCGCCATGGCTGATATAAGCAGCGATTGGTCCCTTGAACAGGTCACCGGCGGGCTCAGCGATGTGGCCGAAGCCTGCCTCAAGGCCGCCTGCGATTTCTGTCTCGGGGAAATGGCCCGGCGCGGCGCCCTGGAATTAGCCGATCCCGCATCACCGTCGCAAGGATCGGGCCTGGTCGTTCTCGGCATGGGCAAGCTGGGCGCCAGGGAGCTGAATTATTCCTCGGACATCGACATCATCGTGCTGTTCGACCCCGAGGTCATCCGCACGACCAAGCCCGATGATCTACAGCCGGCCATGGTCCGTCTGGTCCGCCAAATGCTGCGGATCATGGACGAGCGAACGGCCGATGGTTACGTGTTCCGCACGGACCTGCGCCTGCGCCCGGACCCCAGCGCCACGCCGTTGGCGATTTCGGTCCTGGCCGCCGAAAGCTATTACGAAAGCCTGGGGCAGAACTGGGAACGGGCCGCCATGATCAAGGCCCGCGCCGTGGCCGGCGACCTGGAGGCCGGCACCCGGTTCCTGGAATGGCTGCGCCCGTTCATCTGGCGCAAGCACCTGGACTTCGCGGCGATCCAGGACATCCATTCGATCAAGCGCCAGATCAATGCCCATCGCGGCATCGGTGCGATCAAGGCGCTTGGCCATAACGTCAAGCTGGGCGGCGGCGGCATCCGCGAGATCGAATTCTTCGCCCAGACCCAACAGCTGATCTGGGGCGGGCGTATTCCGGAACTGCGCCTGTCCGGCACCAAGGCCGCCATCGACTGCCTGGTCGGCCTGGAACAGGTCACGCCCGAGGCGGCGGCGGACATGAAGGCCGCCTATGATTTCCTGCGCCAAGTCGAACACCGCCTGCAGATGGTTAATGACGAACAGACCCATACCCTTCCGGACGAGCAGGAGACCTTCGACGCCTTCGCGGGCTTCATGGGTTATGCCACGGGTGACGCCTTCGCCGAGGTCCTGACCGGCCATCTTGAGCGCGTGCAGACCCATTATGGGGCCCTGTTCGGCGACGCACCTGCGCTCAGCGCCGAGGCGGACCAGGATGGCGCCGGCGGCAATCTAGTGTTCACGGGCGGCGAGGCCGACCCGGACACGCTGGCGACCATCCGCAAGATGGGGTTCGAGGAACCGGCCCGCGTCGATGCTCAGATAAGGGCCTGGCACCATGGGCGCTACCGGGCCATGCGCTCGACCCGGTCCCGCGAGTTGCTGACCGAACTGATGCCCGTGCTGTTGCGCGCCATCGCCAAGACGCCGGAACCGGACAAGACCTTTCTGCGCTTCGACAGCTTCCTCAAGGTGCTGCCCGGCGGGGTGCAGTTGTTTTCCATGTTCCATTCCAACCCGCACCTGTTGTCCCTGGTGGTCGAAATCGCCGGCAAGGCGCCCAAGCTGGCGGAGCATATGGGCAACCATGCGTCGATCCTGGACAGCGTGCTGACCGCCGATTTCTTCGACCCGCCGCCGGACCTTTCGGGCCTGCACGACGAACTCGAAGCCCAGTTGAAAGCCTGCCGCGACCTGGAAGATGTGCTGATTACCTGCCGACGCTGGGCCAACGACCGGCGCTTTCAGGTCGGTGTGCAGCGTCTGGACGCCCGGATCCATCCGTTGGACGCCTCACGCGCGCTCTCGGACATCGCCGAAACGGCGTTGGGCGCGGTGCTGGCCCGCGTCGCCGACGACTTCGCCGCCGGTCACGGCCGCATTTCCGGCGGCGAGATCGCCATTGTGGCGCTCGGCCGTTTGGGCAGCCGGGAAATGACCGCGGCCTCGGACCTGGACCTGATTTTCGTCTACGACACCGACGACGACGCCGAGGAATCGGACGGCGACCGGCCCCTTGCCCCGGCGCAGTATTTCGGCCGCCTGACCCAGCGCACCATCAACGCCGTCACGGCGATGATGGTCGAAGGGCCGCTGTACGAGGTCGACATGCGCCTGCGTCCGTCGGGCACCAAGGGGCCGCTGGCCACCTCGTTGACCGCGTTCCGCAAGTACCACGATGAATCGGCCTGGACCTGGGAGCGCATGGCCCTGGTCCGCGCCCGCGCCGTGGCCGGCACCGGCGACCTGCGCGGCCGGGTCGAGGACGCCATCGCCGCCATCCTGGGCGATCCCGTGGACCCGGTGAAGCTGCTGCGCGACGCCGCCGACATGCGCCAGCGCATCGCGAAGGAAAAGACGTCGGACTGCATCTGGGACGTCAAGAACCTGCGCGGCGGCCTGGTCGACATCGCCTTCATCGTGCAGTACCTGACCCTGCGCCATATCGGCGACCATCCGGGCATCCGCGACGCCAACACGGCGGCCAGCCTGGACAAGCTGAAATCGGCGGGCGTGCTCGCCACCGCCCATTGGCAGACCCTGATGCGGGCCCAGGACCTTTGGATGGGCATTCTCGGCCTGCTGGCCGAAACCATCGAAGGCACCTTGACCAAGGAAAAGGAAAACCTGATTTCCGGCGCCCTGGCAGACGACCTGATGCGCGTCGCGGGGGCGGACGATTTCGCGGGCCTGAAACGCATGATGATGGAAACGGCCCAGGCCGTGTTCGATATATACCAGGACCTGATCGACGGCCCGGCGGCGGAACTGCCGCCCGCCGAGGACACAACCGAATGAGACCACCACGCATAAGGAGACCCCGGACATGACCCTTTCCATCGGCGACAAGGCCCCCGATTTCACCCTGCCCGCGGACGGCGGCGGCATGCTTGCCCTGAAGGACCTGAAGGGCAAGAAGGTGGTGCTGTACTTCTATCCCAAGGACGACACGCCGGGCTGTACGACCGAGGCCCAGGGCTTTCGTGACGCCATCAAGGCGTTCGAAAAGGAAGGGGCCGTGATCGTCGGCGCCTCCAAGGACACGGTCGCCCGCCACGACAAGTTCAAGGCCAAATACGACCTGCCCTTTCATCTGGTGTCCGACGAGGACGGCACGCTCTGCGACAGCTATGGCGTGTGGGTCGAAAAGAACATGTACGGCCGCAAGTACATGGGCATTCAACGCGCCACCTTTTTGATCGACGAAAAGGGCGTGATCCGCAACATCTGGCCCAAGGTGAAGGTCAAGGAACACGCCGACGAGGTGCTGACGGCGGTCAAGGCGCTCTAGGTCCTTCCGCGTTGATTGGCCGCGCCCTCGACCATTGGATGGTTTTGACGGCGCTGATTTTGCGCTAGTCTCCGCCCGCGATAAAATCGCGTCAGGCCCGCAGCACCATCGGGCCGGCGTCCTCTGGGGAAATATCGATGGCCGACAAGACCGAAGAAATCGAAGACGACGACGAACTCGAAGACGGCGAGGAATACGAGGACGACGACGAACTCGAGGACGGCGAGGAGTGGGAAGACGACGACGAAGAGTGGGAGGACGACGAACCCACCGAGGAAGAGCTCGCCGCCGCCAAGAAGAAAAAAACCCTCAAGATCGCGGCCATCGCCGGGGTCCTGCTTGTCCTGATCGGCGGCGGTTTTACGGCCCATATGCTGGGCGCGACCGAGGCCATCCTCGGCAAGCCGGCCATCACCGAAGTGACCCTGGAAATCGGCAAGCCGGTCATTCATCAATTGCCGGAAATCCGCACCGACTTGAAGAAGATCGGCAGGCGCAATCATTTCATCAAACTGAACCTGATCGTGCAGGTCGATGAACACGACCTGCCCGCCCTTCAGGACGAGGCGAAAATGGCGCTGGTGGTGGACAACATCAAAACCCAGCTCCGCGACCTGGAATACAAGGACGTGATCGGCAAGGAAGGCTCGGAGCGCCTGCGCTTCGAGCTGCTGAACGTCATCAATTTCGCGATCGCGCCGGTGAAGGCCCATACGGTCCTGTTCAAGGACCTGATCATTCAGTAACCCGCCCTCGGGCTACCCCGCCGCCGCGTCCGATCCCTTGACCCGCTGGGCCAGGGCCGCCGCCATGAATTCGTCGAGATCGCCGTCGAGCACCGCCTGGGTGTTCGACGTCTCGACGTTGGTGCGCAGGTCCTTGACCATCTGGTAGGGCTGCAGGACGTAGGAGCGGATCTGGTGGCCCCAGCCGATGTCGGTCTTGGCGTCGGCCTGGGCCTGGGCTTCTTCCTCGCGCTTGCGCAGTTCGTGTTCGTACAGCCGCGCCTTCAGCATGGCGAAGGCCTGGGCGCGGTTCTTGTGCTGCGAGCGATCGTTCTGACACTGCACGACGATGTTGGTCGGCAGGTGGGTGATGCGGATGGCGCTGTCGGTCTTGTTGACGTGCTGCCCCCCCGCGCCCGACGCCCGGTAGGTGTCGATGCGCAGATCCTTGTCCTCGATCACGACATCGATGGTGTCGTCGACCACCGGGTAGACCCAGGCCGAGGAAAAACTGGTGTGGCGGCGGGCACTGGAATCATAGGGCGAAATGCGGACCAAGCGGTGCACGCCGCTTTCCGTCTTGAGCCAGCCATAGGCGTTATGGCCGGAAATCTTCAACGTCGCCGACTTGATGCCCGCTTCTTCGCCGGGGCTTTCTTCCAGCCATTCGACCTTGTGGCCATGGGCCTCGGCCCAGCGCGCGTACATGCGCAGCAGCATCTCGGCCCAGTCCTGGGCCTCGGTGCCGCCGGCCCCGGCGTGGACTTCAAGGTATGCGTCGTTGGCGTCGGCCTCGCCGGACAGGAGCGTTTCCAGCTCCGCCGCGTCGGCGCGGACCTTCAGCGCCGTCAGCGCCGCCTCGGCCTCGGCGACGATGGCGTCGTCGCCCTCGGCCTCGCCCATTTCGATCAGCTCGACGCTGTCGGTCAGTTCACGCTCGACCGCGTCGATGTCCTTGATCCCGGCTTCCAGGCGGTTGCGCTCGCGCATCAGGGCCTGGGCTTTTTCCGGGTTGTTCCACAGTTCGGGATTTTCCGCCTGGGCGTTCAGTTCCTGGAGTTTAAGAACGGCATCGTCGTAGTCAAAGATGCCTCCTCAGCAGTTCCAATGACTGCTCGATGTCCTGAACGATGCTGGTGATTTCGGCGCGCATGGCGGGGGTCCGTGGCTTCCGTTGTTAGGTCGGCAGGGGGTTGTAGCGGACGCGGGCCGCCGGATCAATATGGGTGCAAGGGCAGGATCAGTACAGCCCGCCCGTGCCGCCGAAGGGTTGCTGGGTGGCATCGCCGCCGCCGCCCATGCCCTGGCCGGCGGAAATGACTTCCGTGTCCTCTTTCGGCACGGTGCCGGGCTTGAAGCTTTCCCAGATCACGTCCTCGGTCTGGCCGATCAGGGCCGGCAGGCCGGTCTGTGCGTCGACGCGGACCAGGCGGATGCCGGGCGGAATTCGGAACGGGATGGCGGGCGTGTTCTTAAGCGCCTGTTTCATGAACTGGGCGAAGATGGGTGCGGCCACGGACGACCCGGTTTCCCGGCGCCCCAGGGTTTCCGGGGTATCGTATCCGACGAACACGCCGACCGCGAGGTCGGGTGAGAACCCCATGAACCAGGCATCGCGGTTCTTGTTGGTGGTGCCGGTCTTGCCGGCCAGGGTCTTCTTGACCTCCTGGCCGATGCGCGCCCCGGTGCCGCGTTTGACCACGCCTTCCAGCATGGACACCATCTGATAGGCGCTGGCCGGGTCGGCGACCTGTTCGCGGATATCGGGCACGTCAGGCACCCGTTCCGCCCCCGTCCAGGCCCCCGTGCGGCAGTGCGGGCAAGGCCGCTCATCGTGGCGGAATACGGTGCGCCCCTTGCGATCCTGGATGCGGTCGATCAGGGTCGGCTCAATCCGCTTGCCGCCGTTGACCAGCATGGCGTAGGCCGTGGTCAGGCGGAGCAGCGTCGTCTCCCCGGCGCCCAGGGCCATGGACAGGGCCCGCGGCAGATGGTCGACGATGCCGAACGATTCGACGTAGTTGCACACTTTCTCCATGCCGATGGTCTGGGCCAGGCGCACGGTCATCAGGTTGCGCGATTTTTCGATGCCAAGCCGCATGGTCGACGGCCCGTAGAATTTATTGGTGTAGTTGCCGGGCCGCCACTTGGGCAGGCCGGGGCCCTGGTCGACCACGAAGGGCGCGTCGAGGATGCGCGTCGACGGCGTATACCCGGCATCCAACCCGGCCAGATAGACGAACGGCTTGACGGCCGAGCCGGGCTGCCGCCAGGCCTGCGTCACCCGGTTGAACTGGTTGATCTGGAAGGAATAGCCCCCGACCATGGCCAGCACGCGGCCCGTATGCGGGTCCATCGCGACGATGCCGCCCTGGACTTCCGGCAATTGGCGCAGCGCGTAGCTGCCTTGCGGCACGGGCTTGCCGTCTTCATCCTCGGTCTCGGCGCTGACGGCGATGATGTCGCCCGGCACCACGACATCCGCCGGGCGCTTGGGCCGGGGTGCCCAGGTATCCTCGTCGACCCGCCGCCGCGCCCAGGACATCAGGGACATCGGCATCCGCCCGGCCGTGCCGTCGGCCAGGCCCAGATGGGCCGCCTCGCCGTCGACGGCGGTGACGATGGCGATCTTGTGATGCTCAAGCCCCTTGGGCGCCTTGTAGGCCGCCAGGATGGAGCGCCATTCCGGCGCGCCGCCGAAACTGACCCCGTCGGGCACCCGCGCCAGCGGCCCGCGCCAGGCGCGGACCCGGCGGTCGAAGTTCTCCAGGCCGTCGCGCAGCGCTTTCTCGGCGATCTGCTGCAGACGCGGGTCCAGGGTGGTGCGCACGGACAGGCCGCCGTTGTACAGCTGATCCTCGCCGTATTGGTCGAGAAGCTCGCGGCGCACTTCCTCGGCGAAATAATCGGCCTCGACGAATTCCGTATCGATGCGCTGGCTGACGCGCAGCGGCTCTGTCCAGGCGTGCTTGGCTTCTTCATCGGTGATCAGGCCGTCTTCGAGCATGCGATTGACGACCCAGTCGCGGCGCGCCTGCGCCGCCTGAAGATGGCGGATCGGATGATAGTTGTTGGGGGCTTTCGGCAGGGCCGCCAGATAGGCGGCCTCGGCCACGGTCAGTTCGTCCATGGACTTGTTGAAATAGTTGAGCGCCGCCGCCGCGACCCCGTAGGACCCCTGCCCAAGATAAATCTCGTTCAGGTAAAGTTCGAGAATCCGGTCCTTGGAGAACGCGCGCTCGATGCGGAACGCCAGGATCGCTTCCTTGATCTTGCGCTCGATCGAGACCTCGTTGGTCAAAAGGAAGTTCTTGGCGACCTGCTGGGTGATGGTCGACGCCCCTTGCGGGCGGCGGTCGGAGCCGATGTTCTTCAAATTGCGCAGCGCCGCCGCCATCACACCCGGAATATCGATGCCCGGATGTTCGTAGAACGTCTTGTCCTCGGCCGACAGGAAGGCCTTGATGACCCGCTTGGGGATCGCCTCGATCGGCACGAACACGCGTTTCTGGCGGGCGAATTCGGCCAGCAGGCGCCCGTCGCCCGCGTGCACCCGTGTCATCACCGGCGGCTCGTAATTGGCAAGCTGCCGGTAGTCGGGCAGATCCTGGCCGTAGATGTACAGCACATAGAGCAGCCCCGCCCCGCCGACCACGGCGCCGATGACGATCAATCCGACAATCGAGGACAACAGGCGGAACATGCTAACGCTGCACTTTCGTTTTGCCGGGCAATCGCCCGAGAAACCGCCCCCGGACAGGACCAGCGGGCGGGTTCATTGCACATTTCCAGGGGTTTATGAACAAATTATGGCGCCACGGCTACGGCTGACGAACCTTGGCTTGCTCGACGGCGCCGAAATATCGGTCGATCGCGGCGACGATCGCGGACGCCAACTGCCGGCGGTAGGACTTGCTGGTCAGGCGGCGCTCGTCGTCGCGGTTCGACAGGAACCCGGTTTCCAGCAGCACCGACGGCAGGTCGGGCGCCTTCAACACGGCGAACCCGGCGAAGCGGTGCGGCCGCGCCAGAACCTCGGTCTTGTTGCCCAACTCACTGACCAGATATCCCGCGAAGCGGGCCGACTGGTTCATGGATTCACGCTGGGCAAGGTCGATCAGGATATTGGCGACATCGGCGCTTTCATGGCTCAGGTCCATGCCGGCGATCAGGTCGGCCTTGTTTTCCCGCTCGGCCAATTCGGCCGCTTCCTTATCCGACGCCTTTTCCGACAAGGTATAGACCGAGGGCCCGGAAACCTTCGAATTGCGGATGGAATCCGCATGCACGGAGATGAAGATGTCGGCCCCCTTCTTGCGCGCGATGGCGACCCGGTCGCGCAGGCGGATGAACACGTCGCGGTCGCGGGTCAGTTCAGACCGGTAACGGCCCGACGCCCGCAATTGCCGGGTGATTTCCCGGCTCAGCGCCAGCACCACATGCTTTTCGTAAATGCCGTGGCGGCTTTGCGCGCCGGGGTCGACGCCGCCGTGGCCCGGGTCGATGACCACCATCGGACGATGGGCGGACGGACGCCCACCCGGACGGCGCGGCGGCATCGGCAGATAATTGGCGACTTGGGCGTGCCCCCCGGCAGGAACCGGGGCCGCATTCGCGGGCGCGACCAGGGCGGCGGTGCGCCGCGCAACGGATTGCAGCCGGCTGGACGCGGCAACAGCCGGCGGCTTGGCGGCACCACGCGGGCGCAGGCCCGCGATCTCGCGGGGCGGCATGGCGACGGACGCCGCGAAAATGTCATCGGTGGTGCGCTGGGCGTCGATTACCAGCTCGAAGGCAGTGCTGCCCGTACCCGGGGAGACATAGGCGTCCGCCACCTGCACCGGGTGTTGAAATTCAAACACGATTCTTGAATTTCCCGGCCGGAACAGGCCATAGCGCAAGCCGTTGAACACGCCCTGTTTGCCCGGCAACGGCTTGGCCGGCAGTTGCCAGCCGACTTCCGGCAGATCGATCACGACACGGTAGGGGTTGGCCAAGGTGAACAGGCGGAACGCGACCCGGCGGTCCAGATGCAAGGCGAATCGGGCCCCGTTCCCGCTGATCCCGCTTTGCAGATCGGTGACCACGGCGTCCGCCGCGCGGCCTTGGCCCGCGGCCAAGGCCCCAAGACATAAAGCACTGAAAATAATGGCATAACGGCGGATTCGCCTGCCAATCCCCACGGCTCGATAGAGGGGCCGCGCACTCACGCCCCCCCGTGCCGCGACGTCGATGGTTCGGTTCGCTGTCATGCCGACGGCATTTTAGGATAATCCTTTGATTCCGTCCGCTTTTTTATCGCAGTTGCGGCATTCTTCGGGGCCGCCCGGAATTCCCGAGCAATCCCAGCCTCCTATCGTCGCGCCGGGCATAAACAGCGTTGTGGAATAGGCGGTCACTGTCTATGTTAGTAAGCGAAGAATTCCACCGGCCCGCCTCTCCCCGATCGTAGGGGAAACGGGCGAGGAATGGCTCCGTCGTAGCCGGAACCGTCTGGGCATGGGTCTCCCCCCTTTGTCCATGGCGATGTCGAGGCAATTTTCGCCGGAGCCCACGAGTGTCCGAACGAGGTTTACCTCACCTAAGGAACAATGATGCTGGCAACGGCCGTGCAGTCTCCGGAAAGAGTTTTGGCGTATTCGCTTGCGAACGCCCGGATGTCTGCGCGCGCGGCCAGCTTAACATCACAGAAATGTGCCCCGCGGCGGAACGACTTCCTGCCGGAACCGGCGAATGTGCGCGCCGCCGGGCACTGGAGAACACCTTTTTATGCCAACCACGAGAATGCTCATCGATGCGTCGCATCCGGAAGAGACCCGGGTCGTGATCGCAAACGGCAGCCGCCTGGAAGAATTTGACGTCGAGTCAGAGTCACGGAAGCAGCTTAAGGGAAACATCTATCTGGCCAAAGTAACGCGGGTTGAACCCTCGTTGCAGGCCTGTTTCGTAGACTACGGCGGAAACCGTCACGGCTTCTTGGCCTTCAGCGAAATCCATCCCGATTATTACCAAATTCCGATCGCCGACCGGGAAGCCCTGGTCGCCGAGCACCAGGAACAGGAAGCCAAGGCGCACGAGGACGGCGACGAGGACGACGGCGAAGGCGTCGAGGTTCTCGGCGGCGAGGACGAGGAAATTCCCGTTCGCCGGCCGGTCAACCTGCGCCGCCAGTACAAAATTCAAGAAGTCGTCAAGCGGCGCCAGATCCTGCTGATCCAAGTCGTCAAGGAAGAGCGCGGCAACAAGGGGGCTGCGCTGACCACCTATCTGTCATTGGCCGGACGTTATTGCGTGCTGATGCCGAACACCGCGCGCGGCGGCGGCATTTCGCGCAAGATCGCGCAATCGGGCGACCGCAAGAAGCTCAAGCAGATTCTCGGCGAACTGGATATCCCCCAGGGCATGGCGGTGATCGTGCGCACGGCGGGATCGAAGCGGACCAAGGCGGAAATCCGCCGTGATTACGATTATCTGCTGCGCCTGTGGGGCGAGGTTCGGGAAAAGACCCTGAAATCCATCGCCCCGGCCCTGGTGCATGAGGAAAGCGATATCGTAAAACGCGCGATCCGCGACCTCTATACCAAGGACATCGACGAAATCATCGTCCAGGGCAACGAGGCCTACCGCGCGGCCAAGGACTTTATGAAGCTGCTGATTCCCAGCCATGCGAAAAAGGTCCAGCCTCACGAAGAAGGCGCGATCCCGCTGTTCCAACAGTTCCAGGTCGAAAGCCAGATGGACGCCATGCACGAGCCCGAAGTTCAGCTTCGCTCGGGCGGCTACATCGTCATCAACCCGACGGAAGCCCTGGTCTCCATCGACGTCAACTCGGGCCGCGCGACGAAAGAGCGCAACATCGAGGAAACGGCGCTCAAGACCAACATGGAAGCGGCCGAGGAAATCGCCCGGCAATTGCGCCTGCGCGACCTTGCCGGCCTGATCGTCATCGACTTCATCGACATGGAGGTCAGCCGCAACCAGGCCAAGGTCGAACGCTGCCTGAAGGACGCCATGCGCAACGACCGCGCGCGCATCCAGATCGGCCGCATCAGCCCCTTCGGCCTGTTGGAGCTGTCACGCCAGCGCCTGCGCCCGGCACTTCATGAAACCAGCTTCGAGCCCTGTGCCCACTGCGGCGGTTCGGGCATCCGCCGATCGACGGAATCGACCGCACTGCAAATGCTTCGCGTGCTGGGCGAGGAAGGTCAGAAGGGCCGCTCATCGCAGTTGACCCTGATCACGCCGACGGCGGTGGCGCTGTACCTGTTCAACAACAAGCGCCATGCCATCACCGACATGGAGCAGCGCTTTGACCTGACCATCCGCATCGAAGCCGACGACACCCTGATCCCGCCCGACCACCGGCTGGAGCGCATCAAGTCCGACGGTGCCGTGGAAACAGTGACGAAAGCCCCCGCCGCGGCAACACCGGCAGCAGCGGCAACGACAACCGCCGATGGCGACAGCGACGGCGAGAAGTCCGAGGAAGAAGGCGGTCGGCGGCGCCGGCGGCGCTCACGGCGGCGCAAACGCGGTGGCGAGGGCGATGCCCAGGACTCGCAGGAGACGCGGACGGACGGTGACGCCAACGAGTCCGCCGAAGCCGGCGAGGAAACCGATACCGACAGCGACGGCGAGCCGCGCGAGGCGCGGGAAGGCGCAGGCGAACAATCGGAAGACGGCGCGCCCAAGCGGCGCCGGCGCGGACGCCGCGGCGGACGCCGGCGGCGGAGGCCGGAAGAAAACCGTTCGGAAGATGGCCAGACCGAGATCGCGGCGGATGCCGGTGGTGAGCCCCAGGCCGGTGGCGAGCCCCAGGCCGGTGGCGAGCCCCAGGCCGATGATGCGGCCTCGGATACCCCCACAGCCGACGCCCCTGCATCCGATGATGTGGCTGCCGATGGCGATGCCCCTGCGGTAAATGCCGAAGCCAGCGACGCGCCGGTGGCGGAAACTGCCGACGCCGAAGCAAGCGAAACGCCCCCCGAGGTCGCGGAAAAGCCGAAGCGGACCCGTACACGGCGCGCCCCAAAGGCGGCCGAGGACGGCAACGGCGAGGACAAGCCCGCCAAGCCGCGCCGACGGCGAACCACCAAGAAGGCCGAGGACACGGCTGCCGAGACGCAGGCCGCGGAACCGGCGGACGCCCCCGCCGCGGACCAGCCCGAGGCTGCGCCGGAACCGGCCCCAGAGCCCGCTCCTCAGCCTGAACCCGCAGCCGCTCCGGCCGTGGCGACGGCGGCCGAACCCGAACCGGCCGAGCCGGAAGCAGACAGCGCCAAGACCGTGGTGATCGAAGTCGGGGCTGACACGCCTCCGCCCAATCCTCGCCGTGGCTGGTGGAACCGGCTGGTCGATTAGATCTGAACGGTAAGTGACGTTAAGAAAACGCCGGCGGGTGCCTCACTCGCCGGCGTTTTTCGTTAGCGTTTCCAACTCACAAGACGGTCGGCTGCCTGCGATACCTCGTCCTCGCCGCCGGCGAAGGAAAACCGCACGAAATGGTCGCCTCGGGTCGGGTCGAAATCAACGCCCGGCGTCGCCGCGACGCCGACCTCGGCCAGCATGCGGCGGCAGAATTCCGTGGAGTTGTTGGTCAGGTCCGAGACGTCGGCGTAGATGTAGAACGCCCCCTCGGCAGGAGCCAGGCGCGTGAACCCGGCCTTCGGCAGCTTGTCCAGCAACAGCGCCCGGTTGCGGGCATAATGGCGGACGTTGGCTTCCAGTTCCTCGGTGCAATCGAAGGCCGCCATGCCCGCGTGCTGGGAAATACCGGGCGGCGAGATGAACAGGTTCTGCGCCAGGCATTCAATGGCTCGATGCAGGTCCTTGGGCACGACCATCCAGCCCAGCCGCCAGCCGGTCATGGAATAGTATTTCGAGAAGCTGTTGATGACGACGGCGTCCCGCGTATGGGCCAGCGCCGTCACCCCCGGCACGCCATAGGTGATGCCGTGATAGATCTCATCGGAAATCAGACGAATGCCGCGTTCTCGGCAATGATCGACCAGGGCCTTGAATTCCGCCGGGGCGATCATGGTCCCCGCCGGGTTTGACGGGCTGGCGACGATCAGGCCGTCGGGGTCTTGATCAAGCGCCTTGAGCCGCGCCACCGTCGGCTGGAAATTATCCTCAAGCGTCGTCGGCAGGTCGATCACCTCGACCCCCAGGCCGGTCAGGATATTGCGGTAGGCCGGGTATCCCGGCGACGCCAGGGCAACCCGATCGCCGGGGTCGAAGGCCGCCATGAAGGACAGCACGAACCCGCCGGACGAGCCGGTCGTCACCACCACGTCCTCGGCATCCACGGCAACGCCGTAGGCCCGGCCGTAATGGCGGGCGATGGCTTCACGCAGGCCCCACATGCCAAGTGCGTTGGTATAGCCGATGCGCTCTTGGTCGAGGGCCTGGCGGGCCGCTTCGATCACCTTGGAGGGGGCACTGGTGCCAGGCTGGCCGACCTCCAGGTGAAAAATCTTTTCACCGGCGCGTTCGCGTTCCTCGGCGGCGCGCATGACGTCCATGACGATGAACGGCGGCACTTGGCCGCGGTTGGATGATTTCAACGCCATATGCCTGAGGCCGCCCCCCGGCCTAGCGGTCGCCGACCGCGCCGAGCCCGAAACCACGCGGATCGGCGAAGGCGGCGCAGGCTTGGTTTTCATTCGGCACGCCGCTGTCGCAATAGATGGCATTGATGCGCACGCCCGAGGCACCCGGGTGCAGGGTATGGCCCCGTGCACGCAGCGCCGCCTGCTGGTCCTTGGGCAGGCCGGGTTCGATGACCAGGGCATCCGTGCCCTCGGCATAATAGAGGCGTGGGCCCGCAAGCACCGATTCCAGGCCCTGTCCGCCACCGGACACCCGAAGCGCCAGATCGGCAAGGGCTTCGGTGGCCCCCGGCCCGCCGGTCACCGTAGCGGCCATGAACACACGTTCCTCGTCTTTCTTGACGCGCGCCTCACCGACCAACAGCAGCGGCGTCGCCGTCACCGGCGGCAGGCTGTCCTTGCCCGACGGCCGGGCCAAAAGAAGCCCGAGCGAAGGGGCGACCTTGCCGGAGCCGAAAGCCCCGTTCATGGACACGGTGCAGGCGACGGCCGAACCAAATTGATCGATCGCGACAATACCCGTTGCGTCGGCCCCCGGCGGCAGCGGAATCGCCGCGTCCCCGGCGGGCGGGCGCTGAGCATGGCGATCTTCATCAAGCGCGCTGGCGATCATGGCATGGCGGTCGGCATCGACAAGATAATAGGCCGGCTGCGTCACAAGACCGTCCCGCCGGAGCCAATCCGTGCGCCGCGCCTGGGCTGCCAAGGTCGCTTCGGCGAACACATGTGTGCGGTCCGCACCGTCCAGTTCGAAATATTTGGACTGGACAAGAATGCCCGACAGATCCGCCGCCAAGGCACCGCCCAGAACGGGCGGCGAAGGAAACAGGAATTGCGTGCGTTCGATATAGGGCAGCGTGATCGCGGGCCGGACCTCGGGCAGGTAGGCCCGCATGTCTTCGATGGTCAGCGCCCCGCCCTGGCTGTTGGCGTCGTCGACGAAATCACGCGCCAACTGGCCCTGATAAAAATCGCCGACCCCGCGCACCCGCAGACGGCCAAGCACGCCCGCGATGCGCAGGCGGTCCATGCGGTCGCCTTCCTTGGCCAGGTTCGGCGTCCCGGCCTTGCGGAACAGGGCCACCGCGTCGGGCAGTCCCGCCAGGCGCCCGGCCTGCTGGCGCAAATCCATGGCAAAGGCGCGCGACACGATGCCGCCGAACCGTGCCAGGTTCTCCGCCGGCTGTACCACCTGACCCCACTTCAGACTGCCGAGGCGCGCATGCAGCACCGCGAACCCTCTGGGATTGCCTGGCACGGGCACCTTGCCCCGGTCGGCGCCGCCGGCGCCCTGGGGAACCAGCGCCGGAAAAGACAGCACGTCGTTGCGCTTATTGACGTTGTCGCGAATGACGCAGACACCGCCGCCGCCCAGGCCCGCATGGGTCGGCTTGGTCACCGCCAGGGTAAAATACATGGCCGTCACCGCATCCGCCGCGGACCCGCCGGCCGACAGGATGTCACGCCCAACAAGGGCGGCCTGCGGATCGTCGGCGACGATACCGCCCAGGAAACCGCGCACGAAGCCGGTCTCGCCCAATTGCTTGGTGTTTTCTTCCTTCTTGTCGCCGAACGGATTGGGAATCCCCCCCGAACAGCCGGCGACAAGTCCCGCGCAAAGCGCAACGGTCACTATCGGCATGGTGAATTGACGGGGCCCCGGAGCGTGACTACGTTTACCGTGCCCGGAAACAGAAGGGAACGCGTCCCAACCGGCGCTGACTGCTTTGAAAAGCCGCATCTTTAAACCGTTGTTTTTAATCATTATTTTTGGCATCGGCCTATGTTTTTGGTCGACGGCTTCCCTTGCCCAGCGCTTATCGATGATTCGGGACGTCGAAATCGAAAATATCATCCAGGAATACGCGACGCCAGTTTTCGAGGCCGCGGGACTGAATCCCAAGTCCATCAAGACCTACCTCGTAAACGACCACCGACTCAACGCCTTTGTCGCCGGCGGCCAAAACATGTTCCTCAATACGGGGTTATTGCTGCAGGCTGACACCCCCGGGCAGGTGATCGGCGTGATCGCCCACGAAACGGGCCATATTGCGGGCGGCCACCTGGCACGCACCCACGAGGCCCTGTCACGCACGGCGGCAGCCCAAATCCTGTCCATGATTCTGGGCAGCGCCGCGGTCATCGCCGGCGCCCCCGATGCCGGTGCGGCGATCCTGGGCGGCGGGCAGAGCATGCTGCAACGTTCGTTTCTGGCCTACAACCGCGGCCATGAAGCGGCCGCCGATCAGGCCGCCATGACCTACCTTGACCGCACGAAACAATCGACCAAGGGCCTGTTGGATTTCATGGGCAAATTGGAATCCAACGAACTTCTGATCAGCGCCAGCCGCGACCCCTATCTGCTGACCCACCCGCTGACCCGCGAACGCATCGACGCGCTGGAAGCGCATCTGGCGCGGTCCCCCTATTCCAAGATCGAGGACGACCCCAGGCTGGTCGCCCGGCATGCGCGGATGCAGGCCAAGCTGCTGGCCTTCCTCACGCCGGGTCAGGCGCTGCGCAAGTTCAAGAGCGACGATACCAGCGTGCCGGCCCGCTATGCCCGGGCCATCGCTTATTTCCGGACCGCGCGGGTCGACGAATTTCTGAAGGTCATCGACGGTCTGATCGCCGAGTATCCCGACGATCCCTATTTTCATGAGATCAGGGGCCAGGGCCTGTATGAAAACGGCAATGCCAAGGACGCCATGCCGTCCTACGCCGCAGCCGTGAAACTGAAGCCGGAATCGGATCTGCTGCGTCTCGAGCTGGCCCGCATCGAACTGGCGACCGGCGACGATACGGTGCTTGACGACGCCATCGAGAATCTGAAGTTCGCGGCCCATTACGAACGGTTTTCACCATCCATCTATCAGCTTCTCGGCAATGCCTATTACAAAAAGGGCGACGAGCCGCGGGCCCGGCTTTACCACGCCGACGCCGCATTCCTTCGGGGCGAAATGGAAAAGGCGATCTACAACGGCGAAGTCGCCGCCCGTTCGTTCCCCGAAGGCAGCCCTGAATGGGTGCGCGCCAAGGACATCATCAACGCCGCCGAAATCCAGCAGCAGAAGCGGAGGGAACAATAGGCGTGGCACCCCGGCGGCACCCCGTGGCCGTGCGGATGGTTGTCGCGGCAGCGGTGCTGAGTGCGGCATTGACCGGTTGCATGGCCGGCCCGCACGGCGGCGACCGCCCTGCCCCCGGCCAACCGCCCAGCGACATCCAGAACATCATGGCGACCCTGGGCCCCTCGCCCCTGTTCGCGGGCTTGGACCCGGGGGACCGCTGGCTGATCGTCGGCGATCCCTTGGGTGGACGCGCGCGCATGGCGATGGATGAAGGCCTGCCGGTTGTCCACCTGTCGGCCGGGCCTGACGATCTGGTCTTGGGCCGGCGCATCGACCAACACCTTCTGGCCGCCCCCTTTCTGACCTGGAACTGGAAGATGTCCCCCCATGCCCCGCCCTATCACCCGGTCCGGGTGATCGTCGGGTTCGCCGACACCTCGCGTCCGCTCGACCCTGAGGACATAACCCTGCGCCGCCTGCCGGACGATGTGCGGGTATTGGAATTGGTGTGGAACGACAAGGCGCTGCGCCGCGGGACCATGGACATGCCCAAGGACGGCACCCCCGCGCGCTATACGGTGCGCGGCGGCGAGGAAGCGTTGGGCAAGCGCTGGCAGGAAGGCATCGACCTGATTTCCCTGCACGACACGGCCTGGCCGGGCCTGTCGACCAGCCATACACGGATCGTGTTCGTCGCCGCCCGCGTGGCCGCCGCGCCGCCGGCCCGGCCCGGCACATCCGTTCCAGCGGCCCTGATTTCCGACATTCGCCTGCTGCGCTGACGGGATCGTGACATGACGGCCTGCGCGCCCGCTTGCCCCTTGCCGCGGTCTGGACCAATATGCGCCCACCATATGGATAAGGAATGACCATGACCTTTCGGTTTGCCGCCTTGCCGAGCGTCTCGCTCATCGCCGCCGCTCTTGTCGGGGGGATTTTGCTCATCGCGCCGGCCACACAGGCCCAGGACAAGGCCCCCGCCATGGACCCGCAACAGCGCGGCGCCATCGAGGGCATCGTCCGCGAATATCTCCTCGCCAATCCCGAGGTCATCGTCGACGCCATCCGCATCTATCGTGAGCGTGAACAGCAGGCCCAGGCGGACCAGGCCAAAATGGCGCTGTCGGCGCATAAGGACAGCCTGATCAACGACCCCAACGCCCCCGTCGCCGGCAATCCCAAGGGCGACGTCACGGTGGTCGAATTTTTCGATTACCATTGCGGCTACTGCAAGCGGGTGTTTCCGGTGCTGCGCGAATTGCTGGACTCGGACAAGAACCTGCGCTGGGTGTTCAAGGAATTCCCAATCCTGGGCCCGGAATCGGTGACCGCGTCACGCGCCGCGCTGGCCGCCTGGAAGCTTGATCCGGCCAAGTACCTGGCCTTCCATGCCGCCCTGATGGCGACCTCGGGCGGCCTGCCCGAAGACCGCATCCTGAAGATCGCCAAAACCGCCGGATACGACGCGGATAAGCTCAAAAAAGAGATGGCGTCCGATTCCGTCACCGCCGAGATCAACCGCAATCACCAGATCGCCGAAACCCTCGGCATTCGCGGCACACCGGCCTTCATCGTCGGCGACGAACTGGTGCCCGGCGCGGTCGATGTCGACACCCTGCGCCAACTGATCGCCAAGGCACGCAAGGGCTGACGCCTCCGCGGCTTGCCGCTGGCCGCACCTTATCCGCAGTTGGGTTCCGGTAGCGGATGGATTTCCTTGAGCGCCTGAATGACGACGAATCCGCCCAGGTCCATCTCCATGCGGCGCGGCACGCCATTGTCCAGCAACTCCATGGTGAACTGGAAACTGGGCGTCGATTGCGGCTGTGTGCCCGTGGTTTCGAAATAGGCTGAGGACACGCGCCAACCGGGCCCGGTGCCCAAGGGTCCCCAGGCCGTCTGCAGTCCCTTGCCCTCACCCGCCTTGAAGCGGCCGGTAATCACGCTGGACATCAATTGAGGGCCGTTATCCTCGGTCCCGTCGAAAACGTTAAACCGCACCTGTTTCTCGCCGCCCCGGGCGGCCGCCAGAAGTTTGCGGACCTGCCCGACCGGCAGATAGGTGTCCTCGGGGATTATCACCTTTTTGTCGTCCGGCTCCGCATAGACCGCTTCGCCGCCGGCCCCTTCGCGGGCGACCTCCAAACGGCCATTCAGCCGGATATCCTCGTCGCCCGCCTTGCTTTTGATCGTCGCGGCGAAACGATAGCGCGTGCCGTCCGCCGCTTCCCAACTGGTGAAGCGGATTTCCCTGTCGATCACCCCACCCACCCGGGTCAGGATATGCATGACCATGTGCTCGGCGACGATCCAGCCGTCGCAGGTCCGCTCGACCGAGCGGGTGACCAGGCCCTCGACCCCGTCGTAAGGCACCTGTCCCGAAATGGGGCCGGGCAGAAGATGGTAGACCGCCTTGTGCGACACCAGATTGTCCGCCGCGACGGGGCTCGACATCATCGTGATGGCGGTTATCCCGGCCGCGGCCAGCGCTGGGGCCATTCTGACTGTCATGATCGTCTCCACCCGGTGGTTTGCGTAGGGGATACATGTCCCCGCCTTGCCGCCGACCTTAGAGCCTTAAGCGCCGGGCCGTAAAGGCGCCAACCTGCACGGGACGCTGGATCAGCCGCCCCGAAAAGGGTAAATTGTATACAATAAATGGGCCCGAAACGGGCCAAGGCGCCCCGACGCCCCGCACGACTTGGGAGGACATTCGACCGTGAAAATCACGCCCCTTCATCCCGTTCTGGCCGCAGAGGTCACGGACATAGACCTTGCCGCCGAATTGACCACGGACCAGGTATCCGACATCCGCGCCGCCATGGACACCTACGGGGTTCTGGCATTTCGCGGCCAGTCCCTGGACGACGCGCAACAACGGCGGTTTTCGGAAAACTTCGGCCCCCTGGAAACCAGCCGCAAGCTGCATCGCAAGGGCTATGTCCCGCGGCTTGATCCGAAGATGAGCGACATTTCCAACCTGGACGAAAGCGGCAAGCCGCTGCCGAAGGATGATTTCCGCCTGCTCAACATGTACGCCAACCGTTTGTGGCACACGGATTCGTCGTTCAAACCCATTCCCGCCCGCTATTCCATCCTGGCGGCTCATGTCCTGCCCAAGGGCGGCGGCGGCAACACGGAATTCGCCGACATGCGCGCGGCCTACGACGACCTGGACGATGCCACCAAGTCCCGCATCGAACATTACGTCTGCATCCATTCCATCATGAATTCCCGGGAACGCCTGGGATATACCGATTTCGACGAGGGCGAACGCACGGGCTTGCCGCCGGTCCGCCAGGTCCTGGTGCGCACCCATCCGGGGTCGGGACGCAAAAGCCTTTATCTGGCGTCCCACGCCGGCAGCATCGAGGGCCTGCCCGTGCCCGAAGGCCGCATCATCCTGATGGACCTTATGGAGCACGCGACGCGGCCCAAATATGTCTACAGCCATGTCTGGCAACCCGGAGACGTGGTCATGTGGGACAATCGCTGCACCATGCACCGGGGCCGCTGGCACGACCCGGCGGACGTCCGCGACATGCGCCGAACCACCATTTCCGACGAGGTTCCGACCATCCCCCAGGAAGCGCCCCGCCAGGCGGGATGACAACTCACGTCCCGTCAATTAATTACGCTTTCTTAATGTAGCTGCGCGATCCTGTCCGCCGTATTGGACAGGTCCGCCGTTCGGGCCGCCGCCGGGGAAAATTTTCATGCATGTCGCGGCCAACAACCACGTCGCCCGCCCGACCCGCCATCCCTATCACCAGCCCGCCCACGGCCGGTACGGTAACCGTGCCTTCCACGGCTCTGTGGAAAACGTTTCCGCCACGGGGGCTGCGATCGCCCTTGGCGAGGCCGGGGTGACGGTCGACAACGGCACCTTCGTCGACATGCATGTCGAGGGACTGGGACATCTTTCCGGCCGTGTCGCGCGGACCTACGATGGTGGTTTCGCGGTTCAGTTCGACGCCGACGGCCCGGACCTGGATGCCGTCGCCGAGGCCATTGGCCGGCTCGACCGCCATGCCTGATTCCGCCGCTTCATCCGCGCGCCGCATACATTAGAACTCCCCAAAATATAGACCAAAGTCAGGGTTACCCCCGCAGGCTCGGCCGCTGTAGTCTTGTCTAATAAACCGACATTCTCCCCAATTCGTCGGAAGATCGAGACCACGGTGATATGAAAATCCTGCCTCCCATCGTGCTGGACGGCCAGATGCGGCCTGTCGTAAGTGCGGTTGCGATTGAACCGGAAACGGTCGACGATCCGCACATCCAGGCCTGCATGGCGTACTGGACCGACGCGAAGGGCGATGCCTTCGCACCCAGTTGGGCGAACTTCCACCTGCATGAACTGCCGGCGCGGGTTTTGCCTTATGCGCTGGTCCTCGACGTCACGGGCGATCCGGCGGAATTCACCTATCGTTACTGGGGATCCGGCCATACCCACTATCATCGGCGCGATTACACCGGGAAGAAATTGACCGACATGGCCGACGCCTGGTCCGCGACCCTCCTGACGCGGCAGTACATGGCCGTATTCGAGGTCCGCCGCCCCCTGGTCTTTCTCAACACCTACGAAGGGGTGGAAGAACCCTTGCGGTCGCTGCGCATGCCGCTGTCCGAAGACGGTCACACCATTACCCAGATGTTCGCCTTCGTCGGCCGGCGAGGCGTCACAGAAACTCTGAAAAACCTGTTCACCCCATCGCCGGATTATAACGGCTAACCGCACTGTGTTATCCGCCTTCCCCTCGCCGCCGCTTGCCAGCCTTCGCCGCCTTGCGTAGGGTCGTGGCATCGACATCCGGGAGGAACACCATTCATGACTGAACGAAAGCGCGCGGCCCTGGTCACAGGGTCGGGGAAGAATATCGGCCGGGCCTGTGTCTTGGCCCTGGCAAAGGACGGCTTCAATGTCGTCATCAACGGCTCCAGCGACCGGGCGTCCTGCGACGCCACCGCGGACGCCGCGCGGGCCTTGGGCGCGGACGCCCTGGTCATCATGGCCGACGTCGGCGACAAGACCGCCTGTGACGCCATGGCGGCCGAGGCCATCGGCCATTTCGGCGGCATCGACGTGCTGATCAACAACGCCGCGATCCGCCCCAGCCACAGCTTTCTCGACATCACCGACGAGACCTGGGAACGGGTGCTGGACGTCAACATGAACGCCGCCTTCCGGCTGGCCCGCGCCTGCCTGCCGGGCATGGTCGACCGGGGCTGGGGGCGCATCGTCAATTTCGCCGGCATGAACGCCATCCACGGCTACAACGGCCGGGCGCATGTCAGCGTATCCAAGCACGGCTCCTGGGGGTTGACCAAGGCACTGGGCAAGGAGTTCGGGCCCAAGGGTATCACCACCAACATCATCTCGTCCGGCCCCATCGCGGGCGATCATTCGGACCCCGCCATGGCCGAGCACATTGCCTCCATGAAGGCGCGGGTGCCGGTGGGCCGCCTGGGCACGCCCGAGGAAATCGCCGGCATGATCGCCTATCTGGTGTCCGATCAGGGCGGATTCATGAACGGCCAGCTGATCCAGATCAACGGCGGCACGGAAACCTGAACGAACGGTTGCCCCCGGACCAGCCCGGATGGCGTTTCCTCTGGTTTTTTGCTAAGTATTCTCGGTACTTGGCGGAAACGAGGCAGCGATGCGGCTGATCCGGGGGGCATCCCTATTCGTAATGGCCTGGGCGGCGACGGCGGCCCAGCCCGCACGCGCGCAAACGCCTGACTGCGTGGACGTGGCCCTGCCTGCCGCCATGCGTGTGTTCGCCTGCACGCAGGCCATCACCCAGGGCGAAACCGATCCCGAGAAATTCGCCGACCTGTTCATCAACCGGGCCGACGCGCTGATCGACGAAGGCTTTCCCGACAAGGCGCTGAGCGATCTTAACAGCGCCGTGCGCCTGACGCCCCGGCGCAAACGCGTGCACTTCCTGCGCGCCCGCATCAATCATGCCGCCGGGCGCGACATGGTGGCGCTCGCCGATGCCGATGCGGGCTTGGCGCTCGACCCCCGCAATGCCGACGCTTTGGCGCTCCGCGCGCGTATCCTGATCGCCCTCGGTCGATATGGCGCCGCGGCTGAAAGCGCCGCCAGGGCACTCGATGCTTCCCCTCATCATGTCGGCGCTTTGATCCAACGGGGCGCTGCTCATCTGGCGCAGGGCCACCACCAGCTCGCGCGGGCCGATCTCAACGCCGCCGTCACCCTGGCCCCGAAAAACGGCGAGGCATTGCAAGTGCGCGGTGCCCTGTTGCGCCGCATGGGCCTGCACCGCCTGGCCATCGCCGACCTGGACCTGTCGATCCGCCAGCTGCGCCGCCCCCTTGAAAGCTACCGCGAGCGCGGCCTTGTGCACATGGCAACCGAGGAATTTGAGTTGGCCGTCGCCGACTTCGGCGAGGCCCTGGACATGGCCCCCATGGACGCGGCGCTCCTGCGACTTCGCGGACAAGCTCATCTCGCCAACGGAAGCCTGGCGGCCGCCCGCGCCGATCTTTCAGCCTCGCTTGAAGCCGACCCCACGGCACCGGAAACTTGGACCGCCCGCGCCGAGGCCTTCCTGAAGATGGAGCAGTTGCAGCTGGCCCTCGACGACGTCGATCAGGCGATTGCCCTCGCCCCGAAGGACAGCCGCCACCACATGCTGCGCGCCCGCATCCACCTGCGCCAGGACGAAACCGGCTTGGCCCTGGAAGACCTGGATGCCGCCATCGCTGCCGCCCCTGACAATACGGCCGCCCGATTCATGCGTGCGGAACAGTTGTTCCAGCTTGAAACTTTCGCCGGCGTCATCGCCGACATGAACGCGGTCCTGCGCCGGGACCCGACCCATACGGCGGCCCTGGTCCTGCGCGGCCAGGCCTATTACAGGCGGGGCGATCCGCAACATGCGGTGCAGTCGATGACCGCCGCCCTGGCCCTGGCGCCGGACAACACTGTCGCGCGGCTGATCCGAGGGGGCGCCTACCGCGACATCGGGGAAACGGCGCGCGCGCTCACAGACCTCGACCATCTGTTGCTGGGCGACCCGGCCAATCTGGCGGCGCTCGACCTGCGCGCCGCCCTGCACGCCACGGCCGCCCGACCGGCCAGCGCCCACCGCGACCTGACCCGCATCCTCGAAGCCCGCCCGGATGCCCTGGAGCTGCGCCGCCGGCGCGCCGCCGCCGCCCAGGCCATGGGTGATTACGCCGGCGCCATTGCCGATCTGAACCAGGTTCTCGCTGCCCATCCCGATGATGCCGAAGCCCTCTTGGCGCGCGGCGAGGCGCAATTGTCGGCCGGGCACGCGGATGCCGCCGTCGACGATGCCACGGCCGCCATCTCGGAAGGCACGCGCGGCGGCAATACGGATGTCGCCGCCCTGATCCTGCGGGGCCGCGCCTACCGGCGCCTCAACCAGACGGAGGCTGCCGTCGCCGACCTGGACATGGCCCAGCGCATGCAGCCCTATCAAGCCCAGGCACTGCGGGAAAAGGCCCGCGCGCTGCTGTTCGGCGGGCGCTGGGGCGAGGCCTCAGCCGCCTACGAGCGGCTGGTTCCCCTGGGCCCCGGCGAGGCCGAACCACACGGCGTCCTGGCGTTCCTGCGCCTGCGCACGGACGACCTTGCGGGGGCCGGGGCGGATATCGCGCGCGGACTGGCGGCGGCGCCGGGCGATCCCTGGTTGCGCACCCTGCAGGCGGAATTGACACGCCGCCAGGGTAAGCCCGAACAAGCGGCCATTGCCGCCTCCGCCCTGATCGCCGAGGGCAAACCGACATCCCTGTTGCTGCGCATTCGCGGATTTTCCCGCTTGGCGCTGAACCTTATCGACGACGCCCTTGCCGATTTCACCAAGGCAACCGAAGTCAATCCGGGCGACGCGGCGGCCTGGGCCGGCCAAGCCGAAGCGGAGAAAATCCTGCGCCGTTACGGCGACGCGGTGCAGCACTTCACCCGCGCCCTTGATATCGACGGCAGCTTCGCGGGCGCTTATCTCGGCCGCGCCAATGTGCACGCGGCGCGTACCGACACCGGGGCCGCCGAGCAAGACCGTGCCGCGGCATTACGCATTGACCCGGACCTTACGCCGGACGTAGACAAGCCCGGTGGCTGGCGGCTGGACAATCGATTGACCCTGGCCGACCTGCCCTTTTCGTCGTAATCCCCTCGACCGACCCACTGTTTACAGACCGGAACATGGACGCAGAACAGCAATTCCAAGCCGCCGCCCAGATGTATCAATCGGGTGATTTCCCTGGCGCCGAGGCGGGGCTGACGGCGCTGGCGCTGGCTTTGCCGAACAATCCCAATGTCCTGCATCTCCTGTCCCTGACGCAGCTTCGGCAGGACAAGGCGGATGCGGCGGCGGACAACCTGAAAAAATTGACGGACCTGGCCCCCGGCTCGGCCGAGGCGCATGACCTGCTCGGTTGCGCGCTGCGCCAGTCGGGCCGGGTCAATGCCGCGATCCGGCACTTCCGCAAAGCCTTGGACATCGCACCGGACGCCGCGAACATCCATTACAACCTGGGAAATGCCTATCGCGACGACCGCCAAATTCCCCTCGCGGCGAAACATTACAAGCAGGCCGTCGACCTTGAACCGGACAATCTGAACGCATTGTTCAATCTGGGACAGTGCCACTACAACCTGGAAAATTTCGATCAAGCGGCGGCGATCCTGCAACGTGTGGTCGACCGCGCACCAAACGACCTTGAGGCCTATGTCCTGCTGGCCCGGGCCTATTACCTGAGCAAACGCCACGCCCTGACCCGTAAGACCCTCGAAGGTGCGTTGGCGCTGTCACAGGACGATCCTGAGATTTTGGGCTTTTATGCCGAAGTCACGGCAATGATGGGCGATTTTCGGACTGCGGTTGAATACTACGACCTACTGTTGACGAAGCGGCCCGGAGATCCCGTGGTTCTGCGTGCGAAGGCCGCGGCGTTACGGGCCATGGGGGATGTCGAGGGTGCCTTGGACCATTTCCGCAAGGCGGTCCAGGCCGCGCCCGGCGACCCGGCAAACCGCGTGGCCCTCGGCATCCTGCTGGAACGGATGAACCGGCCGGACGATGCCTGGGCCGAAATCACGCCGGTGCTGGATCAACATCCCGGCGACCCGGCGCTCAATCTTGTCGCGGCGCGCCTGGAGCAGCGGGCGGGTGACCATGGTAAGGCTCTGGCCCGCCTGAACGGGCTTGATCCGGCGATGCGGGATGCGTCTCCTGCCCTGGGAGACATCCGCTTTGAAATGGGCATGCTTTATGAACGCCTGAACCGCCCCGGCGACGCAGTCGAGAATTTTGAATTGGGCAACGCTTTTCTCGCCCGCGATGCGCAGGCCGTGGCCATGTTCCGCACCCGCTCGGCAGAATACCTGGAACGCCTGAAGCGGGCCTATGATGGCCCGGCGGCCCAGCCTGCCGGTAACATCGTCCCGGGGGGCGATGGGACGCCCGTGTTCCTGGTCGGGTTTCCCCGATCGGGAGAAGCCCTCCTGGAGCAGGTGATGGACGCCCATCCGGGAATTCAGGTGCTGAAGGAACAGGCCGCCATGTCCGTGGTCCGCGACCGTCTTCTCGCGCGCGGAGATGATTTTCCAGCCAACCTGTTCGACATTGCCGACACGGATATTACGGCATTGCGGGAAATTTATTTCCAAGCCGTCGACCGCACCGTTACACGCGCGCCGGATACATTGCTGATCGACACGCTACCGCTCAATATCCTGGACGCGGGCCTGATCCACCGCTTGTTTCCGGACGCCAAATTCATTCTGGCGCAACGCCATCCCTGCGACATCTGCCTGGACTGCTTCACGCATCCTTTTGCAATGAACGACGGCACGGTCCATTTTACGCGCCTGGACGACGCCGTCGGCTTCTACGAACACGTCATGGCCTTGTGGCAAACGCAGCGCGAAACCCTGGCGCTGAACGTCCATGAAGTCCGTCATGAAGACCTGATTTCCGGGCAACAAGAGACCGCCCGGAAGCTTTTGGAATTCCTGGGCGTTTCCTGGCACGACGAGGTTTTGACGCCGCTGGCCGCCGAAGGCGGGGAATCAATGCCTGCCGGCCGCTGGCGCACTTTTGAAATTCACATGGCGCCCTATCTGCCGCGCCTGCGGCCGTTCATCAGGGGGTTCGGCTACGCCGATGGCGGGGCCTGACCGGCAGGACCGCGAAATCCTGGTATTTTCCCGGGCCTTCCCCCATTTTAAGATAAGTTCATCGCTTCATCGTCCTCTTTCCCATCGGCACCGGCGCCGGTATCGGATGGATGGTGAGCCGACGACCAAACCATGACTTGGGGATCAGACGAACAATGCGAAAGTACCTGACCATCGACCTTGCCACCCGCGACATCAAAAGCGAGGAGCTTTCCGGCGAAGCCCTGGCCCGCGCCGGACGTTATCTGATCGCCAAGACCCTGGTCGACCGCGATCTGGCAAATATCGACCCTCTGGGACCTGAAAACCCCCTGATCTTTTCTGCCGGCCCGTTTGCAGGAACCAACTTTTCCAACGCGAACCGCATCAGCGTCGGCTGCAAAAGCCCGCTGACCGGCGGAGTCAAGGAATCCAACGGCGGCGGCACCATGGCCTTCGCCATGGGCCAGATCGGCATCGCCGGGATCACCCTGGAAAACCAATCCGACGACTGGGTCGTCATTCGCATCCCCCTGGAAGGCGATATCACGTTCGAGGACGCAACCCCCTATCTGGGCAAGGGCGTGTTCGAAACCGCCGACATGCTGTTCGAAAAATACGGCGACAAGGTCAGCCTCGGCATCTGCAGCCCGGTCGGCGAATACGGCGGCCTGATTTCCGGCATCGTGTTCACCGACCCCGAAGGCCGCCCGACGCGCATTTCCGCGCGCGGCGGCGTGGGGGCGGTGATGGGCTCGAAAAAGGTAAAGGCCATCGTCTGCGACAAGCACAAGATGCCCGACTTCCACGAGCGCAAGAAACTGATGCAGTCGATCAAAACCTACGGTGGCATGATCAAGGACGACCCGGCGACCCAGAACCTGGGTGCGCGCGGCACGGCCCTGGTCGCCGACGTGATCAACCATCTGGGCGGCCTGCCGGTGCGTAACTTCTCATCCGGGCAGTTGGTCGACACGGCCAAGGAACGCCTGAAGATGGGCGGCGATTACATCCGCGAACAGAACCTGGAACGCGGCGGCGAAACCACCCATGCCTGCATGCCCGGCTGCATGATCAAGTGCTCCAACGTCTACGCCGATGAAAACGGCAACGAATTGGTGGCACCACTTGAGTACGAGACCATCGGCCTGCTCGGCACCAACTGCGGGCTGACCCATCCGGACCAGGTGGCCCGCCTCAACGCGGTCGCCAACGATCTGGCCATCGACACCATCGAAACGGGGGCCCTGCTGGGCGCCTTGATGGACGCGGGGCACGGCGAGTACGGCGACGAAAACTTCATGCTGGAAGCCCTGGCCGACATCCGCGAAGGCAACGAACGGGGCCGGATCCTGGCACAAGGAACGGCCCGGGTCGGTGAACATTACGGCATCAAACGCCTGCCGGTGATCAAGAAGCAGGCCCTCAGCGCCTATGACCCCCGGGTGATCGAGGTTACGGGCATTTCCATGATGCTGACGGCCCAGGGGGCCGACCACACGACCGGCAACCTGCCGACCTTCGAATGCGCCGGCAAGTCGACGGAGGAACTGGCCCTGGAAAGCCTGAAGATCCAGGCCAAATGCGCCGCTGTCGATTCCCTGGGGATCTGTGTGTTCGGGCGGTCCGTGACCAACGTCAATCCGGACCTGATCGTCACCGCCCTCAACGACGCCGTGGGCACGACCTTCGAGACCGAATTCTTCGACCGCCTGGGCAAGGAGACCCTGGTTCTTGAAGAAAAGTTCAACAAGGCCGCCGGATTTACCAGCGAGGATGACGAACTGCCCGACTTCTTCTATCAGGAGCCCCTGGCCCCGACCATGAAGATGGCACGCCACCATTTCGACGAAGTGAACCGCATCCGCGACCGCTGGCTTGCCGAATAAGGACAGGGGACAGGACATGAGCTGGCAGCCCGCCGACGAACCGCAGTGCAAGGACGCGCCGGACGACGGTGTGATTGCCCTGGTCGTCACGCCCAAGGAACATGACATCGGCGGGCTGATCGTGCGTCGGTCGCTGCCGTCGTCCCAGCGGCGCAGCGTCGGTCCCTTCGTATTCCTGGATCAGATGGGCCCGGCCGTGTTCAAGCCGGGACAGGGCATCGACGTGCGCCCACATCCGCACATCGGGCTCGCCACCATCACCTATCTGTACGACGGCGTGATCGGGCACAAGGACAGCCTAGGGTTCGATCAGGACATCCGGCCCGGCGAGATCAACTGGATGACCGCTGGGCGCGGCATCGTCCATTCAGAACGCACCCCGGGCGACGTGCGGGCGGCGGGCGGCCCGCTGTTCGGCCTGCAAGCCTGGGTGGCCCTGCCCATCGCGGATGAAGAAACGGCCCCGTCCTTCGTCCATTATCCGGCGGACGCCCTGCCCCGCTGGCAGGACGACGGCGCGGAGGTCGCGCTGATCGCCGGCACCATGGCCGGGCGAACGTCGCCGGTGGAGTTCTTCTCTCCCATTTTTTACGCCGATCTGCGCCTTGCCGCCGGGTCGACCTTCACCCTGCCGCCCGACCATGCGGAGCGCGCGGCCCACGTCGCCGAGGGCCAAGTGGTGATCGACGGCCAGACCTTCCAGGCCGGACAGACCGTGATCTTCCACGAAGGCCCGGATGTGGTCATGACCGGCCATACGGCAGCCAAGGTCATGGTTCTGGGCGGCGCACCGCTCGACACCGTGCCCGGCGCGCGGCCGAATCAGCCCCGTTTCATGTTCTGGAATTTCGTGTCCCATTCGTCGGACCGCATCGAACAGGCCAAGGACGATTGGAAGAACGGCCGGTTCGCGAAGGTGCCCGGCGAGACGGAGTTCATTCCCCTGCCCGAGTAGTGCGCCAATCCAACGGCGGACCTAACCATAGTGTCCGACGCTGCATGTCCGGCAACCTGCGCGACCTGTGCAACGGTTACTCCTCCTCATCATCAACCGATGCCGCCCGTACCATCGAATCGGTTACCCGGTCGAGGGCCTCATCCAGGGAATTCAGATTCCCCTGAAGGCGCTGCATCTGCTCCCGCTGTTCGGCGATGGCTTCGGCCAAGTCACGGCCTGCACCTTTAAGGCGCTGATATGCTTTTATTTTTTCCGGAGAATGCGGACCACGAACGACGAAACGGGTATTCATTATATTACCTTCGCTCTATTGCCTGCCCCCAAGCACAGCCGTACAAACGACATCGGTCAACGACCCTTCCCCATATTGGGTAAGCGCTATGTCGCGGGATGTGACCCCAGTCACTGGAATAAGAATAATTTGCAAATAATGCCGAAACCCCCGCTGCCGCGAACATCGCGGAGGCGGCAAACGGCACACCACGCGCGTCTCTAGACGCGCTTGCGTTCGCCCAGAATGTTGAGGAAATTTCCCGCAAAGATCACCGCGGCGCCACCCAGGACCCAGGGGTCCAGGGGCTCCCCGTAGAACAGCAGCCCGGCAACAGCGATCAGCGGCAGGCGCAAGAATTCCATGGGCACGACAACGATGGCGTCGGCCTCGGCGAACGCGCGTGCAAGGCAGTAATGGGCGCTGAGCCCGGTAACGCTGACCGCCAGAATCCAGGGCCACATGGCGGCCGACGGATTGACCCAATCGAACAGTGACGGGATCAGGCCAAGCGGCAACTGCACCAGACACATGTAAAACACGATGGCGAGCGCCGTATCCGTGCGCGTCAGTTTCTTCGTCAGGGTATAGGCGAAAGCGTATCCGACAGCCGCCATCAGCACGGCCAGGGCGGCCGGGCTGATCGTCACCAGCCCCGGGCGCACGACGATCAGGATGCCAACGAAGCCGATCACCACGACCAGGGCCCGTCTGGGCGTGATCTGTTCCTTCAACAGCAGCGGGGCCAGAAGCGTCGCCCAGACCGGCATGGTGAACTCAAGCGCGAATACCTGGGCCAGCGGCAATAATGAAATGCCGTAGAACCAGCCGAATTGTCCGATGTAATGGGCGACGTTGCGCAGAACCTGCAGGCCCGGCTGAAGGGTCGTCAGATGGTGCCGGCCCACCCGCCAGATCACGGCCAGAATGATCACAAGGCCGATGGCGCTGCGGAAGAACAGAATCTGCAAGGTCGACAGTTCCGCCGACAATTCGCGCCCGGCGATGGCCATGAGCGCCAGGGACGTGAGCGTCCCCAGCATCCATAGTGCTGCCCTCAGGACCGGCGGCATGATGGGCTGCCTCCTCCGGCCGGGTCTAGAAGTGCAACGTCAGGTCGCGCGGGTTGGCCATGCAGGAAGCAACGTCGAGGGCCTGTTCCTTGGACAGTTTCGGTTGCAGGCGCAAGCCGATGTTCATGCGGATCGCCTGTTCATATTCGGCAAGCCCCGCGCTGAGCTCCGCCGCCGCCTTCTTGCGCCAGGCGATGTCCTTGTCGTACGCCGCCTGGGCATCGGCCAGGGCCTTCAGTGATTTCTCCACATCGGGCTTGTCGCCGCGCATGGCACGACGGGCATCCGCCAATGGCTTCTGGATCTCGCGGGTGCCCGGCACCTCGCGCATGACCTTCTCGACCTCATTGACGGCGTCCATGGCCTTTTCAGGATCGGCCGCGCCGCTGACGGCGGCGGGCAAGCCCGCCAGCGCCTTGCCAAGCGCCGCCAGGGCATCCGCCCCGGCGATCACCTTAGTGACCTCCTGGAGCGGCTCGTAGGCCCCATCCACGTTGCGTTCATACAGCCGGATGGCCAGCGTCTCCGCCTTCTGTAACTTGGCGAAAGCCGCATGGTCCGCCCGCCAGTTGTCGGGGACCTTGGCTTCGTAGACTTTGACCTCGGCCCGAAGTTCCTCGATCTTTGCCTCCAGCTTGTTCTTCCGCGCCTCACCCCGTTCATTCCGGGGCAGTTGGCGGATCGTCGACTGCAGATGCTTGATCTCTTCCTTCAGGCGGCGGGCCTGGCGCTGGGTTTCACGCACCTCCACATGCAGCGGCAGGTAGCCCGGCGTGGCCTCGTCGATGATCTTTTGCGTCGCCCGGATTTTGGCGACCAGATCGAACGTCTTTTCAGCCTTGTCGAAACTTCCCTTCAAATCGCCGCGAAGTTCGCCGGGAAGCGGCGACAAATCCAGTGTCCTGGCCTTGGCGATGGCCGCGCGCAGGACGTCGCCCTTGGCGTCATAAACCTTGAACAGATGGTCCTGCACGCAGGACGACAGCGCCGGGTTGCGCGGCGGCGGCGCCGTTTCCGACGTCAGGCTCACGCGCTGCGGCAGATAGTTCACCAACTGCGGCGTCAGACCGACGATGACAAGGGCGAACAGCTGCAGACAGATGAACGGCACCACGCCCTTGTACATCTGGATGGTCGCCACGCTGGGCGGGGCGACGCCGCGCAGATAGAACAGGGCGAAACCGAAGGGCGGGGTCAGGAACGAGGTTTGAATGTTCAAACCAATCATCACCCCCAACCACACGGCGGTAATGTTGGCCGAGGGGTCCATGAGCAGGATCGGCGCCACGATGGGCACCACCACAACGGCGATTTCGATGAAGTCCAGGAAGAACCCCATGATGAAGATGACCAGCATGACGATGGTGAACTGAGCCCAGAAACCGCCGGGCATGCCGGTCAGGAATTCACGCACCAGTTCCTCGCCGCCGAACGCACGGAACGCGGCCGTCAGCATCGCGGCGCCAATCAGAATGATGAACACCAGGGCCGTGGTCTTGGCGGTTTCAACCATCACGCCTTGCAGGGTGTCTTCGATCTTCCACGCCCGCCAGCCACTCCAGCCGACGGAAAGGATCAAGGTCGCCGTGAAAAACAGGCCAAGCACCAGGCCGAGCCTGTCGAAGTCGCTGTTGATCGATTTGATGTTGATCTGGAAATACGTGCTGATAACCGCGAGCGCGACCAGGGACACCAGGGCGATGATCGCCGGGTAATAGGCGTTCCGGTGGCCGTCGCGAAGGCGATAACCGCCCATGATCAGCGCCCCCGCCGCACCGATGGCGCCGGCCTGGTTGACCGTCGCGACACCGGTGATGATGGAACCAAGAACCAGGAAGATCAGAGTCAGCGGCGGCACCAGCGTGACGAACACCTTGACCATGAACGCGCGGTCGAGTGCGCCCTCGCGGTGCACGGCAGGCGCCATTTTCGGTTTGAAAAAGGCCAAAATCAGGACATAGCCCATATACAGGCCGACCAAAACCAAGCCCGGCACAAAGGCGCCCAGGAACATTTCACCGGCGCTGGTCGAGGTCACGTCGAAGCCTGACGGCATCAGCAGATTGCCCGTCGATTCCTTGAACAGCTCCTTACGCGTGGTCGATGCCTGATCGACGGCGCTGGCAAGCTGGTCCGCCAGGATGATCAGCACGATGGACGGCGGGATGATCTGCCCCAGGGTACCCGATGCCGCGATGGTGCCGGTCGACAGCGAATTGGCGTATTTGTTGCGCATCATCGCCGGCAACGAGATCAGGCCCATGGCGACGACGGTGGCGCCGACGATGCCCGTCGTCGCGGCCAGAAGGGCGCCGACGAAAATCACCGAAATGCCAAGGCCGCCCGGCACCGGTCCGAACAATTGCGCCATGGTGACCAGCAGGTCTTCGGCCAGTTTCGAGCGCTGCAGCATGATGCCCATGAAGATGAACAACGGGATGGCGATCAGGGTATCGCGCTCGGCCTCCCAATAGACGCCCCGGAAATTGGTTACCCCGGCGCTGAGCCATTGCCAGGCGCCGCCCTGAGCAAAGTAGGCATCGACATTGCCCGCAAACAGCCAACCACAAAGGGCGGCCAGGGAAATGGTGATGATGGCTGATCCCGGCAGTGCAAAAGCGACGGGAAATCCGACACCCAGCGCATAGGCCATGGTGATCATGAGAATGACGAGGAAGACGAGTTCCATTGACTAGCGGCCCCTGTCGCTTACTGGATCGTGTGGCTTGAATGGTCGCGGCCGCCGGGCTCTCCCCTGGCGTCGGCGACACCGTCCAGCATGTAGCTGACGAATTGAATCATCATGGATATGGCGAAGACAGCGAGAAAACCGGCCATCATGTATTTGACGTACATGGAAAATCCGGTCTGAGTCGTTTCCCAGGCTAGGACCGGCGAATTGATCACCGCGTTCTTTCCGCCCATGCCGACGATCAGGATCACCCAACAGAGGGTAATACCGAGGAAAATGGAGCCGAAGGCATTGACCAATCCCTTACGGCGGGAATCGAAAGCGGCATAGAACACATCGACCCGCACATGACCTTCCTCCAGCAGGGTATAGGCGCTGGCGAACAGGAACAGGGCCGCGTACCAGAACCGCACGAGATCGCCCATGAATACCTGTTCGTAGGAAAAGATGAAGCGGGTGATGACGATCAGCAATTCCGCGATGACGATCAGCAGCGCCAGCCAGGTAAAGCCCAGCGTGCGCGAGAAAAACGCCGTGATTATGGCGACCGCGGTCAGCGGCAGGTGCACATAGGGGCCGCGGAATTGCGACTTGCCGAGCTCAAGCGCAAGCGCGTCACCGAACACGGCGGGAAGCAGGCCCTCGACCCGCATGAACGACAGGATCGCGTCGACCACACCGATGTAGAGAACGGCAAAAAAAGCCATGCGGATGAGAAGCGCGTTGAAATCGGACATCCGCTTGCTGTCCTGACGCAACGTGCGCGAGCAGCTTTTCACCGTATAGATCGCCGCGGCGGCAATGCCGGCGACGTAAGCAAGCAACTGCACCCAGGCAAGCGGCGACGATTGGGTTGCGGCACCGTGCAGGCCAAGCTGCAGCGCGGCCCCCTCGCCCGGCCAGCCATGCCAGAAGGTAAGGTAGTTATTGATCAAGAAAACAAGCAGCGCGGACAGCACCGCCCAACCGAAGAACCGGACGGCAATGGTCGTGCGTGGCGACACCTCGGGCGAAATATTCCCGCCGGTCGCGTCAATTGTCATTTGTTCGGCGGCCATGAACAGGCAATCCCTTGTCCCAATTCCCCACAAGAACAAGCCCGGGCGGATAAGGATGGGACGGGGCCATGCCCCGTCCCACCTTAATACCCGGTTATGCGGGCAATTAGACTTTGATGCCCAGAACGCGGTTGCGCTGGTTGATGTAGCCGGAGTCGGCCAGGATCATCCAACGGCCGAGGTCGGCACGCGAGGTCAAGAAGCTGTCGTGGATCTTCTTGGCCAACGGGCTGTGCGCCTGCACTTCGGCGAAGACTTCTTCGGCGGCCTTGCCGAAGGCGTCATACACGTCGTCGTTGAAGGCACGCACCTTGACGCCGTGATCATTGATCAGCTTGTTCAGGTACGTACCGTTGTTGGCGTTGGTTTCCGCCATCTGATGCGAGTTTTCCTCGGCACAGGCGGCTTCAATGATGGCCTGGTCGGTCTTCGACAGGCTGTCCCACCACTTCTTGTTCATGCCCATGTGCAGCTGGGAAGCCGGCTCGTGCATGCCCGGATAGTAGTAGTACTTGGCCGCTTCATAAAACTTCATGAAGTAGTCGTTGTAGGGACCGACCCACTCCGTCGCCTGGATGGAGCCGGAAACCAGGTTTTCATAAATCTGGCTGCCCGGCAGGGACACGGTCGAGGCGCCCAGCTTGGCCAGAACGTCGCCGCCCAGGCCCGGGATACGCATCTTCAGGCCCTTGAAGTCGGCGGCGGAGTTGATTTCCTTGTTGAACCAGCCGCCCATCTGGCAGCCCGTGTTCCCGCAGGGGAAGCCCTTGAGGCCAAAGCCGGCCGCCAGTTCGTCATGCAGCTGCTGACCGCCGCCGTACTTCATCCAGGCGTCCATTTCCGCATAGGCGAAGCCGAACGGAACGGCGGTGAAGTAGGCCCAGCCCGGGTGCTTGCCTTTCCAGTAGTAGTCGGCGCCGATGTAGGCCTGGGAATTGCCCGAGGCCACTTCGTCGAAGGAATCGAAGGCGCCGACGCGCTCGCCGGAGGCGAAATATTTGACCTGGATACGGCCGTCCGTCAGGACCGGAATGCGGGCGGCAAGACGCTGCGCGCTAAGGCCGAGACCCGGGAAGTCGCGCGGCCAGGTGGAGACGATGATCATCTCCTTGCGGCCCTGCGAAATCGCAGGTTTGGCAAGCGTTACAGCGGCCGCGCCGGCGACACCGGCAACTGCGGATTTTTTAAGAAACTCACGTCTTTTCATGAAAATTCTCCCTGTTGGCGTGGTAGGCGTAGTAGGCAAATTTATTTATTGAGTGCGATTTTGCACAGCCACATACCCGTTGGCTACATCCAATTGACAAAAATGCGTCAGATTCATGCAGGCTGACGGGATGCCGCGAATTTGGTTGCAATTTAGGCAGCGTGAGGGCGGATGTCGTCGGCAATCCGCCAATTCCAGAGAATTTTTTCCCCTTTGATTTATCCGCCACGTCAAGGCGGCATCAGCAGATGCCGCTGACCCAGCACCGGGATTTCGTTCTGGCGTCAACAATTCGATAATGATAATTAATTGCAACAATCTGCGGGCCGCCCGCGGCACCACCCATTCCACTTCCGGGCCCACTTTCGGGGACGACATGGCGACGGACAGCCAACGTGATCTTCTGACGCAGATATTCCAGGCCCAGCGGCGTGCGCTGATCGGCACGCTGTACCGCATGGTCGGCTGCCTGCACACCGCGGAAGACCTTGCCCACGACGCCTATCTGCGTGTCGCCAAGGCGGCCCGCGAGCGTCCGGTGACGCATCTGCAGGCGTTCCTGTACCAGACCGCGCGCAATCTCGCCCTCGACCACCTGCGTCGCGAGCGCCTGCGCGGCACCTTCATGTCCGAAGCCCCCGACGGCACCACCGATGCCGTCGCCGCCCCGCAGCCGTCCCAGGAAACGGCGGTGATGGACGCCCAGAACCTGACCCAAGTCGAGGGCGCCCTGGCGACCCTGTCGGATCGCGCGCGCCGGGCCCTGATGTTGTCGCGTCTGGAAGGCCTGACCTATCCCGAGATCGCGCGTCGCCTAGGCGTGTCCGAAAACACGGTCTACAACGACATCCGCGCCGCCCTGGCCCGCTGTCTTGCCGCCGTGGATGACGGAGACACGACGTGAGTCTTCGCAAGTATCTTTTGGGAGAATCCGTCCCTTCATCCGTCTCGTCTATATCCGCGGCGTCATCTGCGGATGGCAACCGACGACGCATCACCATGACCCATGACGATGAAAACCCCGATCACGACACTGCAATGGCCGAGGCCCTGGATTGGTTCACGCGCCGTCAATCGGGGACGATGACGGCAGACGAGACGCGCGCCTTCGCCGCCTGGCACGCCGCCCATCCGGATAATGCCCACGCTTATGAGCGCTTGGCCCGGCTATGGGCCTCGCCGGAATTCACCCGCGCCGTGGAAACCCAAGCACCCGCAACCACGCCCTGCTCCGCCCGCCCCCGCGCCGCTTTGCGCCCGGTGCTGGCCCTGGCCGCCGCTTTGGTTCTGGCCGTCGGCCTGGGCCATCTGCTCGGCGGCAATCCGTTCCAACCATCAGCCGACCATGGGACGGAAACGGGACAACGCGCCGAAGTCTCCTTGCCCGACGGGTCGGTGGTGGTGCTGAACGCGGAAAGCGCCATGAACGTTTCCTTCGATCCCGACCGGCGCCGGGTGGAACTGCTCCGGGGGGAGGCCTTCTTCGATGTGCGGCCTGATCCTGAACGGCCGTTCGAGGTCGCCGCCGGGCGGTCCCTGACCCGCGTCGTCGGCACGGCTTTTTCCGTCACGCTGCAAGACGGGGATACCGAAGTCCGCGTGAAACGCGGACATGTGCGAGTGGCGGGCGACGATGGTCGCACGCCCGTGGACCTGACCCCCGGCGAGGGCGTGACTGTCACCGCCGGCCATGTGGGCGATGCGGCGGCATTCGTGTCGCAAACAACCTTCGCCTGGATCGACGGCCGCCTGGTGTTCCATGACCAGCCATTGGCCGAGGTCATCGCGCAGCTCGCCCGCCACCACAAGGACCCGGTGGTCCTGGCGACGGGCCGCCTGCGCACGCTCCGGGTCAGTGGCAACTACCGCCTGAACGACCCTGCCGCCGTGGTCGCCGCCCTGGCCGACGTGGCCGGGGCCGAGGTCATCCGCCTTCCCGGCCTGCTGACCGTCCTGCACTAGCAATTTTTTTGGATTTTTTGTTGGGAGACGACTGCCCTCCGTTCGTCTCGGCTTCATAAATGCGAATGCGTCGCAAATTCAAATATGCGCCGCCGCGAAGACCATAAGGGCCAATAAGGGGAATAACGAGACATGACCACCACCCGCACCCGCCGCTTCACGGCGGCCTTGATGACCTGCACGGCCCTTGGCCTGTCCATGACCGGCGCTCTTGCCGTGCCGGGCAATGCCTGCGCAGCGGAAACCCCGCCGTCCGCGCTTGAACACGCCCCGGCGGAAGTCGCAGAAGACGCGCAGGTCGCGTTCGACATCGCGGCCCAGCCGCTCGGCGCCGCCATCGACGCCTTCATCGCCGCCACGGGCTGGCAGGTCGGGTATGCGGCCGAGGTCACCCGCGATCGCAAGTCATCGGGAGTGACCGGCAGGCTGACACCGACGGTTGCCCTGGAACGCTTACTCGCCGGAACGGGTGTCACCTTCCGCCTGACCGGCGCGCGCACGGTGGCCCTCGACGGGCCGCAGGCAAGCGGCGGCCGCATCACGCTGGGCACCGTTTCCGTCGAAGGCCGGATCGTTCCCGCCCAGGCGGAGATCGGCACGTTGCCCACAGAATTTGCCGGTGGCCAGGTCGCGCGCGGTGCGCGGGCCGGTGTCCTTGGGAACCAGGACATGATGGAGGTCCCCTTCACCATGACGGCCCATACGGAAACCGCCATTCGCAACCAACAGGCGGAAACGATCGGCGATATCCTGGATAACGATCCGGCCATTCGCAGCACCTATGGCTACGGTAACTTTGCGGAACTATTCGTTGTCCGCGGCTTTCCTTTATACAACGACGACCTGTCCGTTGACGGTCTTTACGGCACGTCGCCCCGGCAAATCTCGTCGACCGACATGTTCGAACGCATCGAGGTCTTCAAAGGCGCCAACGCATTCCTGAACGGCGCGGCTCCGGGCGCCACGGGCATCGGCGGCGGCATAAACCTGGTCCCCAAGCGTGCGGGCGACGAACCGTTGACGCGGGTGACCGCGAACTACGGTCAGACCTTGCGGGCCGGGGTCCACGCCGACATGGGGCGTCGCTTCGGCCCCGATGACGCCTTCGGGGTGCGGATCAACAGCGCCCTGCGCGCCGGAGAGACCGCCGTTAAAAACGAAGAGCGCTACATGCACATGGCGTCCGGCGCCTTCGACTACCGGGGGGACAAACTCCGCGCGACAGTGGATATCGCGACCCAGCGTCAGCGGGTCGACCAGGGCCGGCCGACCGTTTTCATCACGGGAAGCCAGGTGCCCAATGCGCCGGACGCCAGCCACAACTATGCGGCAACCTATTCCTATACCGACCTGGAGGATTCCTTTGCTCAGACGCGGATTGAATACGACCTGCTTCAGAACCTAACCCTGCAGGCCGCCTTCGGCGTGCATACCTTGCGCGAGGATGGCGACTATGCCTCGATCCGGGTGAGCAGCAACGATGGCACCGCGACGGCCCGGCGCCTGACCGTGCCGCGCGAGGATCTGAGTCTCACCGGCCAGGCCGGAATTAAAGGCCACCTTGATACAGGGCCGTTGCGACACAAGGTGAATGCCGGCATGTCCGCCCTGAAAAGCGCCAACCGTAACGCCTACGAATTCGGCACCACCGAAAACACCAACATTTATGACCCCGTCGAACTGGCACGCGGCGCCACAACGTCGAGCGGCGGTGATTTCGAACGCCTGCCCCTGGTCAGCAAGGTCCTGCTGCGCAGCTACTATGCGTCCGACACGATCTCTGATCTGGATGAGCGGGTCCTGCTGACGGTCGGCGTCCGCTACCAGCAAATTCAAAGCCTGAACTTCAACCGGACAAGCAACCTGGAGACCAGCAACTTCAACGATACGGCCATCAGCCCGGTGGTCGGCTTGGTCTATAAACCGGCGGACAGCATCTCGCTTTACGTCAATCGCATCGAGGGCCTCCAACCGGGCGGTTCGGCACCCTCCAGCGCCGCGAACTCGGGCGAAGTGCTGGCCCCTTATACGTCGGTCCAATATGAAGTCGGCGGCAAGGTCGACTTGGGCAACTTGGGCGCCGCCCTGGCCCTATTCCAAACGACCCAGCCCAGCGCGGTAACCGACCCCACAACGAACATCTATTCCGCCGACGGCGAACAACGGAACAGGGGGATCGAGATTTCCGTATTCGGTGAACCCGTCCCCGGTCTGCGTCTGTTGGGCGGAACGTCCCTCACCGAGGCCAAATTGACCGAGACCGCGGGCGGCACAAACGACGGCAACGTCGCGGTCGGCGTGCCCCTGTACCAACTGAATGCGAGCATGGAATGGGATTGCCCCTGTCTCGACGGGCTGACCCTGAGCGCGCGGGCCCTGCATACCGGCCGGCAATACATCGACACCGGCAATTCCCAGGAAATCGGATCCTGGACCCGGTTCGACATGGGCGCTCGCCTGGTCCGGAATATTGCCGGACGCGAAGCGAACTTCCTGTTGAATGTGGAAAACATCGCAAACAGCGGGTACTGGGCCTCGTCCCAGGGCGGCTATCTGGTGCAAGGCGCGCCGTTCACCGTCAAGCTGTCCATGTCCATGGACTTCTAAAAACCGGGGCCTACTCCGGCACCTCAAGCTGCATCAGCGGCACGTGCTGCTGGGCGCCGTAGACGTCCGTGTCGCCGGGGGAGCCCGAGCGCACACGGCGCGGCACGGTGATCTTGATGGCGCGGGCAACGTCGAAGGGGATGATCGCGACCTCGTTGTCGGTCACGCCGTACAGCGGCGCCAGGGCGCGCGGGCTCAGAACCCCGCAGTCGCGCACCCGGCGGTAGGTCGCCTCGTCCTCGAACATGACGTCGAGGGTGAGGTAGAGCGCGCCCGCGTTCTTGCCGCGGACCACCCGCGCGATGTCTCTCAGCTTGGCCATGTCGTGTTCGTCCTCTTTCGTCTTAATCCGTGCTTAGTCCAGCTTGGCAGGGGCCGGCCCGCCGATCGGGATTTCCATCAGGTCGTGGCCGAAGAACAGGTTGCCGGCATAGCGTTCGCCCATTTCGCGCAGGATGCGTTCGCGCACGCCGGGCCGGTCCATCTGTTCGGTGACGTGGCTGATCACGAGGTTCTTGACCCCGGCGGCGGCGCCCAAATCGGCCATTTCCAGATGGCCCATGCAGCCCTCGGCGAATTCCTTGCCCAGTTCCGTGCCGGACAGGTAATGGCACATGTTGACCAGCACGTCGGCATCCTGGGCCAGTTTCTCGATCGCCTTACACGGCCCCGTGTCGCCGGAATAGACGAACACGCCGTCGTCCGTTTCCAGGCGGTAGCCGTAGCAATGCAGGAACGGCTGCACATGGCGCACGCTGGCGGTCGTCAGCTTCCAATGGTCGGTTTCGATCACGTCGCCGCTTTTCAGTTCCGTCACCTGGGGGTTCGGCTTGGCCCGCTGCCCCTCACCGCCCCGCGCGTTGTAGATCACGGTCGAGAGCGGATGTTCCGTCCGCGCCTTCAGGTCCGGGCCCCAGATGCCGTCGTCGCCGAACAGCAGTTCCGTCATGCGCGCCGTGAACGGCGGGCCGTAGACCTGCAATTCCGGCAGCTTGCCCACGCCCTGATCCCAATGGGTCAGGACCAGACGGCCGTAATCCAGGCAGTGGTCGTAATGCAGATGGGAAAAGAACACATGGGTCACGTCCGTCGCCCGCTTGCCGGCCTCCAAAAGCCGGTGGTGTGCGCCGGGGCCGTGGTCGAACAGCATCATGTCGCCCGCGACCTCGACCAGATAGCCCGAGCTCATGCGTTTCAGCGACGGGGTCGGCGTGCCCGTGCCCAAAAGCGTAATCTTCATGGTTTAGACCTCCAGCCACTCCATGCGCACCGGCTCCATCGGATCGCATTCCATGACGTGCCAGACATTGAATTCATAGACCGGCCCGACATGCATGTCCGACGGCGAGAACGGGATCGCCAGGTTGCCGGAAATGCACATGCGCCCGGGAAAGTCCGTGTGCAGGAAGGCATAGCGCGACTTGGCCAGGACGGCGCGGCTGATGTCCTCGGTCCGGCCCAGGACGTCGAGCAGCAGGCCGATTTCGTGGATCGGCTGATCGGCCTCGGGCTCCAACGATCCCATGACCGCGTTCTTGCCGTACAGATGGACGGACAGGGTGTAGTCCTCGACATTGATGCCGAGCGTGCCGACGTCGCGGGCGATGCGCCCGCGGCAGGCCTCGACGAAATCGTCGATGATGTCGATCAGGATGGGGTCCCGGATGCCGGCGATGAACACCGTGCGGTAGCCGAGCGGGCGGGCGCCCTCCAGCTTCACCGTGTATTTTTCCGAAGGCTCATACCGGCTGCCGGAGACCTTGACCGTGCGTTCGTCCAATTGCTCGAACGTGCAGCGGTCGGTGACCAGGACGCCGTCCGGCTCCTTCAGGCGGTAGGGTTCCGGGTTCTCATACAAGGTATGGGCCGACACCCGCGTCACCGTGGCGCGACGGATCGGCGAGCCCGGCTCGACCGTGAAATGGTCGTCGTAGATGGTGCCGATGACGCAGTCCTGGCCTTCGCGCGGTTCCACCACCTGGGCGCCGCATTCGATGATCTTGGCCAGATGCCAGGCCAGGCCCGGGTCCGCCCCCTTCATCAGGGGCAGGGCCGCGAACAGGGCCGCGTCCGTGCCGCGCCCGGCGATCACCACGTCGGCGCCGTCGGCCAGGGCCTGCTGATAGGCTTCCGGGCCCATCATGGCGACGATGCGCGACGATTGATCGACATCGTCCTCGGTCAGGTCGGCGATGGGGCCCAGGGGCGTGATCTTGCCGGCCCGCACCTTGGCCTTGATGGCGTCTTTGGTCTGTTCCGTGCGGATCACACGGACCTTGGGCTTCAGGCCCTTCTCCGCGCAGATTTCCTTAAGAATCTCCAACGTCCAGTCGACCTGGGCATCGCTGCCGCTGCCGCCGGCCGAGCCGACCATGACCGGAATGCCGTGCTCCATCCCGGCGCCGACCATCAGGCCCAGGTCGCGCTTGGCCGCCGCACGCGATACGAAGGCCGTGCCCGAACCCAGGTAATGGGGCCCGGGATCCGACGATCCGGCGTCACAGGCAATAAGGTCGGGCTTCATGGCGATGCCCGCGTTGAAGGCCTCCTCGGTAAAGCCGTAGCCGAGGATTCCCGTAGTAGCCATCAGTCTGATGGGAGACATGTCCCCTCCCGTCCGGGTTCGTGCCCGGACTTGTTGAAAGCGCCCCGCCTTCTTGGGAACCATCCTGCGGGATTTTTTCTCCGCCGCCAAGGCCCGCCGTTGCGGAGCGGCCTTGACCGACGACAAACATCATAATATAACCAAATAGTTCTATAACTATATGGTTATATTATGATCTCAACCGACCACCTCGACGCCACCTTTGCCGCCCTGGCCGACCCGACCCGGCGGGCCATTCTCCAACGTCTGGCTTTGGGCGAGGCTTCGGTCGCCGAACTGGCCGAACCCTTCGCCATGAGCCAGCCGGCCGTGTCCAAGCACCTGCGCGTGCTGGAGACCGCCGGGCTGATCTCCCGCCGCCGCGACGCTCAGCGCCGGCCCTGCCGGCTGGAGGCGGCCCCCCTGGCCGAGGCCGTCGACTGGCTGGAAGCCTACCGCGAATTCTGGGAAGCCCGCTTTCAGCGCCTGGATGCCCTGCTCGCCGACCTGCAGGCCCCCGCAGATAACGAAAATACACCGAAGGACGATACCCAATGAACCCGCGCATTCCCCTCACCGCCATCCTGCCCTCCGACCGTGAATTGCGGATCAGCCGCGAATTCGATGCCCCCCGCGACCTGGTGTTCAAGGCTTATACGGACCCGGCCCTCGTCCAACGCTGGCTGTGGGGGCCCGACGACTGGCCCATGGTGGAATGCACGATCGATCTTCGGGTCGGCGGCGCCTACCGCTATGTCTGGCGCAACGCGCAACTGGGCGACATGGGCATGGGCGGCACATTCCTGGAAATCGACCCGCCGCAACGGCTGGTGGTCACCGAACTGTTCGATCAGGACTGGACCGAGGGCGAAACCGTCTGCACCACGACCTTCGAGGAATTGGACGGCGGCACCCGAACGCGCCTGACCACCACGGTGCTGTATTCGTCCCAGACCGCCCGCGACAACGCCATGAAGACGCCCATGCTGGACGGCTGGGGGGTCTGCTTCGACCGCCTGGACGATCTGTTTCCGGCAATCGCCGACTAACGCTTTCCTTGGCGCCAGTCCCAGGGAGCGACGAAGTCGCCGGCCCATAGCCCCGCGCGTTCGGCCCGGGCCGCATCCTCCGCCGCCTGATAGGCCGGGATGCGGTAGGCCCGGTCGTAGAGCGCCCAGCCCTGGCGGATCATCTTCTCGCCCACGTCATAACGGCCACCCAGGAAACAGGTCATGGTGTAGCGCCCGTCGCGCCCCGTGCCGTTGTCGCGGCACTGCACCCATTGATAGGCCGTCATATAGCCCAGCACGTTCGCCGCCTGGAAGCCGCAGGGATAGCGCTCGCCGTCCTTGTCGCAGGTCTGATCGCTTTCCGGCGCGTCGATACCGTGCAGGTTGAAGACGACCCCGGCGATGGACAGGCTGTCGCCGTCGATCACGGCCGGCTGGCCTTCCATGTCGGCCAGGGCCGGCGCGGCGGCAAGCACCAGAATCACACAGAGGATGAAGGCCCGCATATCGGACGGATGCTCCTTTGCCGGCGGCGGGGCCGCCCGGCTGTTCCGTCGTTTATACCGGCCCTCACAGGCGGAGGAAAGACCGCTCCCTTATACCGGGCGGTCGCCCTCCAGGGTCACGCGCTGCATGGTGCGCCCGACGCCGGAAAAGTCGTTGATCGCATAATGCATGGTGCAGCGGTTGTCCCACATGGCGACCGAGCCGTTTTTCCAGCGGAATCGACAGGTGACTTCCGGCCCCGTCGCGTGGGCGACCAGGGTGTCGAACAGGGGTTTGGATTCCTCGGGCGTCATGCCTTCGAAGCGCGAAAAATGGATCGGGCTCAGGTACAGGCCCTTGCGTCCCGTTTCCGGATGGGTGCGGATCACCGGATGGGCGACTTCCTTGACCGCCGCGGGCTGCACGCTCATCCCCTTGGACACGCCGTCCTTGAACCGGTTGGCGTCCTTTCCGTAGGTATGGGCGTTGGTGTAGACCGCCTTCAGGTCTGCCGCCATGGCCTTCATGCCGTCGGTCAGTCGATCGTAGGCCGCCTGCTGGCTGGCGAACATGGTGTCGCCGCCGGCCTCGGGCACGTCGACGCCGTACAGGATGGTGGCCAGCGCCGGGGTTTCCGTATAGGCCAAGTCCGTGTGCCAGCCGCTGCCGAAGTGATGCTTGTCCGTCGGCTCCTTGACGATGCGGAACACCTCCGGATAGCCGTCCATGGGCTTTACGTAAGGATGGCGGTTCAACACCCCGAAGCGCCGCCCGAACGCCGCCTGGGCATCCGGCGTGAAATCCTGTCCGTGGAAGAACACGACGTTGTAGCGCAGCAGCGCTTCGCGGATCTCGGCCACGGTCTCGTCATCAAGGTTGTTCAGATCGACGCCGGAAATTTCAGCGCCGAACACACCCGTGAACGGGACCACGGTGATACGGCGAAAAGGATCATTCCTCAGTTCAGCGGCTTGCATGTCTTGTCTCCAAAGGCCGGGGTATCGACAGCCCCAAGTTACCATTCCACGACAAATACGAAAAGATTTTTTCTATATTGCGGAACAAACTGAATGCTGAACAACCCTTAAAATCAGCTATTAAAAGGATCATTACGCCGTAAAGTCGAGTATTGTTCCACAATACGGAACATTATCTATTCCCCGTCGACCGGCCGGTAGTTCAGGGCCCGGGATATCTCCGCCGCCGTCCGCACGACCTGCGCGGCACAGCGTTCGATCAAGGGCGCATCCATGCGGAAGGCCGGCACGCCCAGCCCCAGGGCCGCGACGACGGCACCCGTGTGATCGCGGATCGGGGCGGCGATGCCGCCCATTTCCGGATTGTTCTCGCCCTTGGTAACGGCGACACCGTCTTCCGCCACCTTGTCGATGATCCGGCGCAGGCGTTCGGGATCGGTCTCCGTGTCCGGGGTCAGCCGCGCCATGGGCCCGGCCAGCACCCGGTCGCGCTGGCTCGGGTCATGGGCCAGCAGCATGCGCCCCGTGGCCGTGCACCAGGACGGCGTGACCCGCCCGACCTGCGTCTGCACGCGGATTGAACGGGGACTTTCCACCTTGGACAGATAGACCACGCCGCCGCCGGGCTCCAGCACCGCCAGATGGATCGTCTCGTCCGTGGCCCGGCACAGGTCTTCCAGGAACGGAAAGGCGACCTGGACCAGATCGACCTCGGCCAGCGCCAGGCTGCCGATCCGCCACAGCTTGAGCGTCAGGCCGTAGAGCCCCTGTTCGTTCTGTTCCAGCACGCCGGCATGGACCAGGGTCGACAGCACCCGATGCAGGGAGCTTTTCGGCTGGCCCGTCTCGCGCGCCAGTTCGGTGACGCCGAGGGGCCGCCATTTGCGCTCGAACACCTCAAGCACCTCGAACGCCTTCAAGACCGATCCCATGACCCCCGCCGGGCGGCGGCGGGCGGCGGGCGGCTTGAGGCTTTTTCCTTGTTGTGGGCGTTCCGGCATAGAGATTCACCAAAATCGTTTATTCGCGAAGGCCTTGCCCGAACCCGACTTGAGGTAATGTTCGAATTCCTGCGCCCGCCGCTTATCAGCAAACGCATGGTAACTAACCAAAGACCAGGGCCTATATTTTGCTGTGTGAAGTGATTTTCCGGCGTTGTGCGCGGCCAAGCGTTTTTTAAGGTCGGTCGTAAAGCCGACATAGCGCTGTGCGGCGTGGGCGTCCGAGCGGATGAGATAGACGTAATACATACGACACATCCCGATCAGCCCCCCTTCGCTCCTGCGGAGCTTCGGAGGGCAGCCTCGCTCTAATCGCTCTTCGGCTGGCTTACCGGCGTAAGCCAGCCGAAGCTCGAAGAGCGAAGGCTGGCGGACAGGGAGGGATTCGAACCCTCGAGGCCCTTATGGGGGCCTAACTCCTTAGCAGGGAGCCCGCTTCAGCCACTCGCGCACCTGTCCTCAAGTCCGCATGGCACCGGAAACGAGACATCCGGGCACCTGCGGAACCGCAGTCATAACGAAGCCGCCGCCCGCTTTCAACTAGCCTGTTCGGAATTCTGCCGATTGCCGAAACGGCCCCGCAGCGACGTTACGGTCGCCGCGGGGCAGGATCACGGACAAGGAGGCTGTCGAAGGCCTTAAGCGCGCACCCCCGCCAGGAAACGCTCGACCTGGGACTGCAGGGTCGCGGCCAGTTCCGAAAGCCCGTTGGCCGCGGTTTTGACCTGATCCGCCGACTGCCCGGTTTCTTCCGAAGACTTCCGCACGTTGGCGATGTTCTGCGTGACCTGATCCGTTCCGGCCGAGGCTTCGTGAACGCTGCGCGAGATTTCCTGGGTCGCGACGCCCTGTTCCTCGATGGCGGCGGCGATGGTCGCCGAGATCGTATTGATCTCGTCAATGGTGGCGCCGATATTGCCGATCGCCCCCACCGACGAATTGGTCGCCTGCTGGATGCCCGCGATCTGCTGCGAGATTTCCTCGGTTGCCTTGGCGGTCTGGCTTGCCAGGTTCTTGACCTCGCTGGCGACCACGGCGAAGCCCTTGCCGGCGTCGCCGGCGCGGGCCGCCTCGATGGTGGCGTTGAGGGCCAACAGGTTGGTCTGTTCGGCGATGTCGGTGATCAGGGTCACGACCTGACCAACCTTGCCGACCGCATCGGCCAGCCCGCTGACCTTTTCGTTGGCCATCTGGGATTCGCTGACCGCCTGGTTGGCGACTTCCGACGCCTTCTGGACCTGGCGGGCGATTTCCTCGATGGACGACGACAGTTCCTCCGTCGCCGAGGCAACCGAGGCCGTGTTGCGGCTGGCTTGTTCGGCCGCCGCCGCAACGCCGATCGCCTGTTCCGTCGCCTGGTTGGCGGCGGTGCTCATCTGGGTCGCGGTGGTGTCCATTTCGCCGGCCGAATTGCCGACCGCCTTGACGATCTCGCCGACCGAGGCATCGAACTCGTCGGCCAGCCGCAGGGTCGCTTTGCGGCGCTCCTCCTCGGCCTTTTTCTCAAGCACGACCTTTTCTTCCTCGAGCTTCTTGTTGCGTTCAAGCTCCGTCCGGAAAATTTTCACGGAGCCGATCATCCCGTCGACTTCCTTTACGAAGCTTGTGAGATCGAGTTCGACATCCAGCTTGCCCTGGGCAAGCTCGTTCATGCGCGATGACAGCGTGCTGAGTGACTTCGACACGTTGCGGCCGACCAGAAAGCCGAACCCGACGATTACCGTGATGATCGCCAAACCGATCCCGCCAAGTTGCACAAGGCGCCGATTGTAAACCTCATCGATATCGTCGAAATAGGCGCCCGTACCGATGTACATGTTCATCTCGGGCACGGGATGGATGTAGGACACCTTGTCGAAGGTGTCGCCCTGGAAGCCCGGTTTCGGCCCCTTGTAGCGGCTGAACCCGCCGCCGTTCTTGGCAAGCTCGTTAAACACTTCGCGGCGCGGCAGCTTCTTGCATTTGCCCATCTTCGTCGGATCGACGTGGGCCAGGGTGCAGAAATCGTAGGTGATGGCGAAGATGTAGTTGTCGCCGTCGAAACGGACGCTTTGGATCGCGCTCAGGATGCGCTCCCGGGTGGCTTCCGGCGTTTGTTCGTTATTTTTCTGTTTGGCCAGCTCGTGTCGGACAATGGTGTTAACGCCCAAAACGATCTGCTTAACCTTGTCCTGCCGGTCGCTCAGCATGGTGTCGCGCATGGTCGTGGCGCTGATGCCCGACAGCGTGGCGACCCCGATCAAGGCGATCAGGGCAAGCAGCAAAAAGACGTTGAACAGGGAGAGCTTGAATTTCATGATTTCACCGTAATTCTCGATAGTCCGTAGACGTCACGGGCTGTCAGCCGGAAACAGCCGCCCCATCTCGGATCGTTGTTGTTAGACCGTCCGGGATCTCCTCCCCCCAATTCCGGGCGAAGCCACGCAACGGGCTCGCTATGCGCGAGCAAGGCGGAGGGTATGACGAATCGGCGCCTGCGGACACCTGTCCACAAGTATTGGTCGAACGTTAGTTAGAAGTATTAATTCGCCCTTATATGACCAACATCAATCGTTCTTCATGAATGTCCGGCTGCGCTGGAAGCGCGGCATCTCGACCGCGTCGGGATCGATGGCTTCCGCGATGTTGTAGGACACGATCCCGCCGGTCAGGCGTTTCAATTCGTCGAAACTGACGGGGAACAGGCAATGAGGATGCCCGGCGGCGGCGAACAACTGGTCGAAGCGGCGCAGACTGGCGTCGATGGCGATCGGCATGTCGTTGACCAGGCCCACGGGCGACACGCCACCGATGGTGAAACCGGTGACGTCCTTGACCCGCTGGGCCTGTGGCTTCGTGACCTTGCCTTCCAGGTTGAGAACCCGGGGCAACGCCTCTGAATTGCAGGTATGGTCGCCGGCGATCAGCGCCAACACCGGCTGATCGCCGATGCGGAAGGTCAGCGACTTGACGATCTGGCCCAACTTGGCATCGACGGCGCGGGCCGCGTCCTCGGCCGTCTTGGCCGTTGCAGTCAGTTCAACCACCCGGTCGCCCAGGCCCGCGGCCTTGAGTGCCGCGATGACCCGTTGCACCGATTTTTTCGTCTTGAACGCCATGGCCGCCGCCCGCTCCCGTCTATCGCCGAAGGCGCCGTCAGTTCGCGAACGGCACCGCCATGCCCTTCTGAACTGCCTCACGCGCCGAGATTGTATCAAACCAGCGCTTCACGTTGGGGAATTCGTTGAGGTCGACCTGATGGCGTTCGTGGCGCGACACCCAGGGATACACCGCGATGTCGGCGATGGAATAGAAGTCGCCGGCCAGGTATTCGGTTTCGTTCAGACGGCGGTCGTTCATCACCATGTACAGGCGTTTGGTCTCGTCGTGATAACGCTTCTGGCCGTAGGGCACGACTTCCGAGGGGTTGAACAGGAAGTGGTGGGCCTGACCGAACATCGGTCCGACGCCGCCCATCTGCCACATCAGCCATTCGAAGGTGGCAACGCGCTCGCGGCCCGCGCGCGGCAACAGTTCGCTGCCGGTCTTTTCCGCCAGATAAATCAGGATGGCCCCTGTCTCGAACACCGAGATCGGCTTGCCGTCAGGACCGTCGGAATCGACGATCGCCGGAATGCGGTTGTTGGGCGAAATCTTCAGGAAATCGGGTTCGTGCTGTTCGCCCTTGGAGATGTTGATCTGGTGGGTCGTGTATTCCAGGCCGACTTCTTCCAGCATGATGGACGCCTTGCGCCCGTTGGGCGTGGCCCAGGTATATAGATCGATCATCGGGGATCCTCCTCCGTCACCGTTATCGGGTCATTGCGGGCAAGCATAAGCCAACGCCGGTCGCGGGCAAGGCTTTGCTTACCGTGCCGGGACCGTCAATTGGGGGGTGGCGGCATGACGCCGCTGTCGTCCCCGGCCACCGGCGACCATTCCTCGACAAAGGCCTCGATGGCGGCGATCGCCGGCTTGGCCGGATCGCCGATCTTGCCCGCGCGCAAGTAGATGATGGCCAGGGTCAAGGACGTCAGCGCGCATTGGTCGCGGCACTTGCGGGCTTCGTTGTGCATGCGGCTCAGGTTGTCGAGGCCCCGCTTGAAGCCATAGGTCTCATCCTTTTGGATGAAGGTCTCGATCGTGTAGTCGATGTCCTTGCGCAGGTCGGCCGCGACATCCTTGGCGATGGGGCCGTAATGCTCCTCGTTCAGGGCGTGCACGATATAGGTCACGTCGCGGTTAAGGCGCTTGGCCTCAGCCTCGGGGCCGTAGAACATATTCCAGAGTCGTTTGATCACGGACGGGCGTTCACTTTTCAATTTCAAAAGGTTTGCGATGGCAGAGGCCGGGACAATACTCCCGACCGGCCCCGCAAAACAACCGGCAGCGACATTCTCGGCTCACGGCTTCATTGCGGGACGTTTCGACATCCGCCGAAACGTTTTCAACCGAACGCCACGGGATATTATGCTATCAGTGCCGTCCCGTAGAACATCCCACCATCGACCTCCCCAGGATCCCGCACACCGCCATGCCAGAACCCCAGATTCTCGTTCTTGTCGGTGTCATTTTCCTGATAGCGGGCGGCGTGAAGGGTGTCGTCGGGGTTGGCCTGCCGACCGTGGCCATGGGGCTGATGACCGCCGTCATCGGCCTCCACGAGGCCGTGCAACTGGTCGTCGTGCCGGCCCTGGTGACCAACATCTGGCAGGGCGCCATCGGCGGCAATTTCACCGTCCTGATTCGCCGCTTGTGGCCGCTGTTGGCGGCGGCCTGCGTCGGCACTTGGTTCGGCGCCTCCCTGCTGGTGATCATCGACGCCCATCTGCTATCGGGCTCTTTGGGAATTCTGCTGGCGGTCTATTCGCTGTATTCCCTGATGACACCGCAGATCCCGCCGCCCGGACGCTGGGAAAAGCCGCTGGCCCCCATCATCGGCTTCCTGGCCGGCGTGGCAACTGGCAGCGTCGCCTCGTTCACCATGCCGGGCGCACTCTATCTTCAGGCACTCGGCCTGACCCGTGATGAACTGGTCCAGGCCATGGGCATCGCCTTCACAATCGCAACGGCGGCCCAGGCCGTCAGCCTGACCGGTCACGGTATCATGACCGCGGAATTGGGCCTGACCTCGGCCGTGGCTCTGGTCCCGGCGGCGGTCGGAATGGCCGGCGGGCAAATGATCCGCCGTCGCATTCCCGCCGAGACCTTCCGCCGGGTGTTTTTCTGCGGCTTGTTTCTGCTGGGGGCCTATCTGGCCCTGCGGGCTTTCGTCTGACGGCGGCGAATTACGGCGCCGCGCCGCCTGATAATAGCCGCCGCGTTATCCACCCTTTTCTAACATTTAACTTTCCGGACCAGGAAAGACTGTGGCACAGTTGTATGCAAGAGGATCCGGGGACTTGGACGCTGGCGCCTGGGGGCGCGCCGTTTGGAGATCTGAACATGGACAAAATCCGCTTTTCTGACGGCTTCATCCGCCTTCCCGCCGCTGCGGCCGTGGCATTTCTGGTTGGCATGAGCACGACCCATGCCGCGGAACCTGCCCAGGAGCAGGCCAATACCCCGCCCGCAGAAATCAAGATGCAGTTCCACGCGCCCGAGGCCGAGGCCAAGGACGACGATCCGCTGGAATCCATCAACCGCGTGACCTCTGAATTCAATTCCATCTTCCGCGGCCTGATCCTTGATCCCCTGATCTCGGGCTACAAGGCGGTAACGCCGGACGGCATGCAGGAAGCCATCGCCAACGCCGCCAGCAACCTGGCGGAACCGGTCACCGCCGTGTCCTCGTTCCTACAGGGCGACACGGACAACGCCGGCAACGCAACCAAACGCTTTCTGGTCAATTCGACCATCGGCGTCGGCGGCTTGGGTGACCCGGCCACGGACATGGGCTTGCAGTCGCGGCCCGAGGACCTGGGACAGGCTTTCGGTGCGGGCGGCATGGCGCCGGGCCCGCACATCGTCCTGCCGATCCTGGGCCCCAGCAACCTGCGCGACGCCACGGGCGATATCCTGACGTCGATCGCCAACCCCCTGCCGCTCGTCGGCAAGGCGGCGCAGGGCACGGTGAACTATTCGGAAAACCAGGACGCGATCAAGGCGGCGACCGCCAATTCGCTTGATCCCTACACGACGGAAAAGGCGCTGTACGAACAGCACCGACAGTGGGAGGTGTCCAACGGCGCCGTCAGCGCGCCGGCCGACGGCCCGACCCTGGCCGATGAAAGCCCGTCCCTCGCCACCAAGCCCACGCAGTAAAACCGAAACGCCCTCCGGTCGGTCAGACCGGGACGTGCCCGATGCTGCCGCCGCCGCAGACGTATAATGTCTGCCCGGTAATGTAGGATGCCGCCGGCGACAGCAAAAACGCGATCGGTCCCGCAATCTCTTCCGGCACGCCGGCCCGGCCCAGCGGTATGGACGCGAGAACATCCACGAGTTCCTTTGATCCGTCCGGGTGATTTCCCTTGAACAACTTGGTCGCGACGGGGCCGGGCGCGATGCAGTTGACGGTGATGCCGTCATGGGCCAGGTCCAGGGCCCAGCTTCGCGTCAGCCCGACCAACGCCGCCTTGGTCGCCACATAGGGCGTGCGCACGGCGCGGCCGACGACGACGCGGCTAGCGATATTGACGATCCGTCCCCCGCCTTCGGCCGCCTTGAGACGGGGCAGCATGATCTGCGTGAGTTGCACCAGAGCCCGCAGGTTGACTTGATAGTGGGCGTCCATGTCTTCCATGGTCACCGTCTCGATGGACCGCGCCTGGGACAGGCCCGCGTTGTTGACCAGACCGGTGACAGCGTGGCGCTCGGCGATTTCCGCGCCGACGGCCGCCAGATTGGCGGAATCGGCGAAATCCACTTCGTAAAATGTTCCAGGGAAGTTTTCCGGCGCGGTCCTGCCCGTGCCCACGACCTCATGCCCCTGATCGGCCAGCAGTTGGGCGGTGGCCAGGCCGATGCCCCGGTTCGCCCCGGTGACGACTGTCGTCGCGTTCATTGATGTTCTCCCATAATCGTACCGCATAGCGGTATAGCGTACCGCATATTGACACTGCAATTTGATATGAAGTTTAATCCCGGAATGCAAACAAGAGTTCGATAAACGAACTCACCTTGGGGATTGGAAACTTCTGTGAGCGATCGCTCGAACCCGGGCGCGGGCAAGGACCGCGCCTTCGTGAACGGATTGGCGCGGGGCCTTAGGGTCCTGGCGTCGTTCTCTCCGGAACACAACCGGATGAGCCTTGGCGACCTGGCCAAGGCCACGGGCCTGCCCAAATCGACGATCGCCCGCCTGGTCCATACCCTGGTCGAAACCGGCTACATATACGTCTGTCCCGATTCCGGCCGCTACAGCCTGCACCCCAAGGTGTTGACCCTGGGCTATCCGGTCATGGCGTCCATGGACAAACGCCTGGTCGCGTTGCCGATGATGCAGGAACTGGCCGACTATTCGCGGGGCACGGTGTCGCTCGGCATCCGCGACGGGCTGTCCATGATCCTGATCGAACGCTCGCGCGACCGCACGGTGCGGGCCCTGCCCCTCGACATCGGCTCGCGCATTCCCATGGAAACGACGTCCATGGGCCATGCCTATTTCGCGGCGGCGGGCCCCGTTGAACAGGACAGTATTCTTGAACAGTTCAAGACTCACGACCCGTCCCGCTTCAAGGAAGTCGAGCGCACGTTGCGCGGCGCAGAGAAGGAATACGCGGACAAAGGCTATTGCACGGCCGTCGGCATCTGGGAAGACGACGTGAACGCCGTCGGCGTCGCCGTCACGCTGTCGAACGACGTTCTGGCAGCCTTCAACTGCGGCGGCCCGTCATCGCGCATCACCGAGGATTCCCTGCCGGACCTTGGGGCCCGGCTGGCCGATCTGGCACAACATTTCCAAACCGCCGATTGGGTCGGGCAATTGCCGCCCCGGCCCTATCGCGGCGTACAACCTACCTAATCAACCCGAACCACAAAACCACCACCAGGAGGAAACGACACATGCGCGACTTCGGACGACGAGATTTCATCAAAATGGGAACCGGCCTGGCCTTGAGCTCGGCCCTGGTTCTGCCCGCGGCCCTGGCCCGCAAGGCCCATGCGGCGGCGGCCACGCCTGAATACCTGACCATGGTCGGCGGCGGTCAGGGCGGTGCCTGGTATCTGGGTGCTGCCGCCATTGCCGAGCTGAGCAAAAAGGTCTGGCCCGGCGTCGCCACCACCGTCACCCCGGGCGGCGGCATTTCCAACCTGAAAGGCGTCGGCGCCAAGAAGATCGAAGTCGGCTTCGCCTTCGCCATGGACGTCACCGCCGCCTACAAGGGCATGCTCAAGTTCGAAGGCAAGCCGGTCAAGAACCTGCGCGCCCTGATGTCGACCAACGGCGCCTACCTGTCGACGGTCGCCAAGCCGGACATCAAAAGCTATGCCGACCTGGCCGGCAAAAGTGCGGCCCCCGGCCGCGCCGGCATGACGGGCCTGGCTAGTTTCGAGCGCATCGTCAACCAGATGGGCGTCGCCAAGGACGTGAAGATCGTCAACACCGGTTACGGCGAAATGTCCGCCCTGTTCCAGGACAACGTGGTGCAGTCCGCCACCGTCATCGGCTCCATCCCCCATCCGGTGGTCGATGAAATCTTGTCCGTGACCGAAGGCCACCTGCTGCCCGTCGACGACGCCGTCGCCGACGCCCTGGGCAAGGCCTTCAACTACGAAAAGGTCACCATCCCCGCCGGCACCTTCAAGGGCCAGGACAAGGACGTTCCGACCATCGGTTCCGTCACCCAGGTGACGACCTATGCCGAAATGCCCGACGAATGGGCCTACAACATCGTCAAGACGACCTGGGAAAACCGCAAGCGGATGGTCCAGGCGCACAAGGCCTACGGCGAATTCGGTGAAGAGATCGCCGTCAAGGGCGTGCGCATCCCGTTCCATCCGGGTGCCGCCCAGTATTGGAAGGAAATCGGCCTGCTGAAGTAAGCAGCCGTCCGGTCCTTATCTGTCAACCTGCACCCGCCTCCGCCCCGACCCGTCACGACGGGCGGCGGCGGGCGTTAGGAAAATGCGAAAACCGATGCAAGATCAAACAATCAAGACAAACGCTCCGGTCAACGAATTCGCCGCCGCGCGCCAGTTTTTTGCCGGCGCGGGCCGCAAGTGGTGGCAGGTTCTCGCGATCCTGACCGTGGCAATCGGCACCTTTGCCAGCCTGTACCATTTGTACGTTCCCATCGTCGGGGCCTATGACACCTTTGTCCTGCGCCCGCTGCACCTGTTGCTGATCAGCCTTGTCGGCCTGCTTTCCTTCAGCATTCGCGGCAGCAAACGGGATTTCTCCAAGCCCGATTGGACCTGGGCGATTGATCTCGTGCTGGGCGTCGCCCTGACGCTGTCCCTGGTCCATATCCTCATGGACCCGACCGGGCTGGAAGAACGCTTCGCCTATTCGGAAGCGACGACGCTGGACACCGTTGCCGCCGTCGCGCTGGTCGCACTGGTGGTTGAACTGGCCCGGCGCTGCATCGGTCTGCCGATCGCCATTCTGATCGTCATCATCCTGGCCTACGGCATCTGGGGTGGGGACAGCTTTTCCATTTTCCGCCATCGCCCGATCCCGACGCCCGAAGTGTTTCAGGGTCTGTACATGACGACCTTCGGCATCTTCGGCAGCCCCGTGGCCGCCATGGCGACCTATGTGTTCCTGTTCATCATCTTCGGCGCCTATATCGAAAAATGTAAAACCGGCATGCTGATCCAGCGGGTCGGCCTGAAGGCCACCGGCAAATCCCCCGGCGGGCCGGCCAAAGTCGCCGTCGTCACCAGCGCCTCGTTCGGCACCATTTCCGGCAGCGCCCTGGCCAACGTCATGGCGACGGGGGCGGTTACCATCCCGCTGATGAAACGCATCGGCTTCCGCAAGGAAGACGCCGGCGGCATCGAGGCCGCCGCGTCGTCGGGCGGCCAATTGACCCCGCCGATCATGGGCGCCGTCGCCTTTGTGATGTCGGACATCACCGGCATTCCCTATGCCGACATCATCGTCGCCGCCGCCGTGCCCGCCTTGCTGTTCTACGTGTCCTTGTTCGTCGCCATCGACCTGACGGCACGGCGCGACAACATGCAGGGCGTGCCCGACGAAATGATGCCCAAGCGGGGCGAGATCATGCAGCTCGCCCATATGGTGCTGCCCATCGTCACGTTGGTCGTCGCCCTGGTCTCCGGGTACTCGCCCATGATGTCGGCCCTGGTCGGGATCGCCACGGCGATCGTCGTGTCCAGTCTGCGGGCGGAAACCCGCCTGTCCCTGCCGGAAATTCTGGGCTGCCTGCACACGGCGGCCAAGACCACCGTGGTCGCGACCATCGCCTGCGCCGCCGCCGGGATCGTCGTCGGCGTATTGAACATGACCGGGTTCGGGCTGCGCCTGTCGAGCGAGCTGATCAACATCACCAACGGCCAGATGTTCCTGGCCCTGATCTTCGTCATGCTGACCTGTGTCGTGCTCGGCATGGGCATGCCGACGGTTGCCGCCTACATCATCACCATCGCGATCGGCGGGCCGGTGCTGATCGAACTCGGCGTGCCCGTGCTGGCCGCCCATATGTTCATCCTGTACTTCGCCGTGCTGTCCCTGATCACGCCACCGGTCATGGTCGCCAGTTTCGGCGCCGCCGCCCTGGCCGAAGGCTCGGTCACCGGCACGGGCCTTGCGGCCATCCGCTATGCCGCCCTGGCCTTCGTCATTCCCTTCGTGTTCGTGTTCAACCCGGACCTGCTGATCATCGGCAGCGATTTCGCCTGGTATGCGATCCTCCTGTCGATCCTGACCGCCACAGTCGGCGCCATCCTGTTCGGCGTCGCGATCAGCGGCTATCCGGCCCGCACCATGGTGGAAAGAGCCCTCTACCTGTTCGCCGCCTATTGCCTGGTCGTTCCCGATCACGGGTTGGACCTGCTCGGCATCGCCATCGTCATTTGCCACTTGGGAACCCGTTGGATCATGTCCAGACGGACGCAACCGGAATAACTCTAGGAGACCTAAAATGCTGAACCCCGTGCCCACACTGTCGAAAGTCCCCGAAGGATATCGGCACATCGGCGTCACGCCCATCTGTGGTGCGTTGGGCGCCGAGATTGACGGCGTCGATCTGTCGACGGACATTTCGGATGACGTTCTGGCGGAAATCCGCAAGGCCCTGAACGAATACCTCGTCATCTTCTTCCGCGATCAGGACCTGACCCCGGACCAGCAGAAGGCCTTCGGCCTGCGTTTCGGCACCCTGAACATCCACCCGGTGTACGAACCCCTGCCCGGCCATCCGGAAATCCTGCAGGTGGTCAAGGAAGCGGACGCCCTCAACAACATCGGCGACACCTGGCATTCGGACGCCACCTTCCTGCCCGAGCCGCCCATGGGATCGATCCTCTACGCCCGCGAGGTCCCGCCGTTCGGCGGCGACACCCTGTTCGCCAACCTCTATCTTGCCTATGAGATGCTGACCGACGGCATGCGCCGCATGCTGTCTTCCCTGAACGCCGTACACAGCGACGCCTTCCTGACCCAGGTCAATTCGGAACGCAACGCGACCCGTTCGACCAAGCTGCGCGGCGGCCAGATGGAAGCCCGGGAAACGGTCCATCCCGTGGTCCGCACCCATCCGGAAACGGGCCGCAAATGCCTGTATGTCAACGAGCCCTTCACGGTCCGCTTCGACGGCATGAGTGCCCAGGAAAGCCGCCCGATCCTCGATTACCTGCTGGCCCATATCAAGCGCCCGGAATTCACCTGCCGGTTCCGCTGGCAGGTCGGCTCCATGGCGTTCTGGGACAACCGCTGCACCCACCATTACGCGCTCAACGACTATCACGGCCATCGCCGGGAAATGCACCGCGTGACGGTGAACGGCGACCGCCCTTACTGACGGGCTAGCCGGTCAGTTCAACGATCTTGTCGTAAAGCGCCCCGGGGATGGCCACGCCGTCCCGGGGCGTTTTTTCGCGGTTGGCATAACGCCGGTCACCCGGCAGGCGCACGGCATCGGGTGCCGCCCCCGTCTCCAGCATCTGCCGGAACAATGCCTCGCCCTGACCGAGCCAATCCGACCCACCCGACATGCGTGCCGGATCGATGGCCAGGATGAATTCCCCGCCCCGGGTCGGCCCGCCGTCGCGGTTGTCGGCCGCACCGGCCTGGAACGAAAACACTTCACCGATCAGCGCCCCCGCCAGCAGTTCCACCATCATCGATATGGCCGACCCCTTGTAGCCGCCGAACGGCAGCATCACGCCGCCCTCCAAAATCGCCTTGGGATCGCGGGTCGGCTGACCCTCCGCATCCAGGCCGACGCCGAGCGGCACGTCGTGGCCTTCCCGGGCCGCGATCATCACCTCGCCCCGCGCCATGGCCGTGGTCGCCATGTCGAATACCACGGGCGGGCCGTCCTTGCGCGGCCAGGCGAAGGCCACGGGATCGGTTCCGAACAGGGGCTTGGCACCGCCTGCCGGGGCCGCGAACGGCAGGGTCGAGGTACAGGCGAAGGCGACCAGGCCGTCGCGGGCCAGGGCCTCGACCTCGGGCCACAGCGCCGCAAAATGATGCACGCCGACCAACGCCAAGGCGGCGATGCCCTGGCTGCGCGCCTTGTCGGCCAGGGGCTTGCGCCCGACCTCCAGCGCCAGGGGCGCGAACCCACCCATGGCATCGACTCGCACCACGCCGGGGGCCGCGTCCTCGACCCGGGGCACCGCCTTGCCGTCGGCCTTGCCGCTGCGCAAGGACGCGACATAGCCCGGCAGCCGGAACAGGCCGTGGGATTCCGAGCGGTCCCGTTCCGCCGCCGTCAGGTTGTCGGCGATGGCTTGGGCATTGGCGTCGTCGCAGCCGTTGGCGATCAGGCAATTGAAGGCAAGGTCATGGACCTCGCCCAGGCTCAGGTGTTTCGGGGTCGCGGGCTCGGTCATCGGTGGCTCCCTAGGCCTTGGGCTTGATGTGATCGACGTAGACGGGGATGGAGGCCTCCATCGTGCGGTCGGGGTCGATGGTCTCCCGCGTCTCATTGCCGAAGGGTGTGGCGTCCAGGATGCGGAAGATGTCCGCCGCCGCGTCGTGGAATCCGCCGGGCAGACCCGCTTCGCGGTAGGTATCGGCGATTTCCTCCATCTCGCGCACCCAGCGGCCGGCATCGGCCGGCAGGCGTTGAACCCGCGCGCGCATGTTCTTGAGCGCTGATTGCTGGCTGTCCTCGAACTCGTCGATCAGCTCGTCGAACAGGTCGAGGCGCTGAGCCAGCATGAGGACCGCCGTGTACAGCGCGTTGGTGCCCTTGGTCAGGCCCGCGTAGGCCATCTTCAGCCCGGATGCCCGGCCGATGCCGTCACCCAGGTCGATCACCGTGATGCCCTGCCCGTCCAGCGCCGTCATGGGTGCGGTGTCAGGGCCGGAGACGTAGAATTTGGTCGACCGGCCCGGCCCCGGGGCTAGTCCGATGATGCCGCAGTCGATGAAGGGGCCCCCGGCTTCGGCCAGGATCGCCGCCGTTTCCGCCGCCGTGGCGGGCGATACGGCGTTGCAGTCCACATAGACCGCCGTGGCGCCTTGGGCCTTCATGGCCGCCGCCATGTCCTTCGCCTGTTTGATGGCCCGGGCCGGCGGCAGGATGGACAGGATCAGATCCGCCTGCGTGACCAGGGATTCCAGGTCCGGCACGTCGCGGAAATTGCCCTTGGCCGCCAGGCCCCGCGTGCGCTTGCTGCGCCCGGCCAGACAGGTAATGACGTCATGGCCGTGATCGCCCAGGACCTTGCCCACGGCATGGCCCATGTCGCCCGGCGCCATGACGGCGATGCAGGATGCGGTCATCGCTTGGTTTCTCCCTATTCGTTCAACTGCCGAAGGCGCGCAGCACGCGGCCCGGCAACGGATCGCCCTTCGCGCCGACGGGCCCCTTGGCGTCGGCCACCCGCATGCCGTTGACCCACACGCCTTCGACACCGACGGCGTCCGTGGTCAGCCGCGGCGCACCGCCGGGCAGGTCGTGGACGCGGCGCTTGGGCCCGCGGCCCACGGTCTTGGGATCAAACAGCAGAAGGTCGGCGTGGAAGCCTTCCTTGATCTCGCCCCGTTCGGGAATGCGGTAGATCGCGGCGGGCTTGGCGGTCAGCTCATGGGTCGCCTGTTCCAGGGTCAACTTGCCCAGGTCGCGGCTCCAATGGCCCATCAGATGCAAACCGAACCCGGCGTCGCAGAAGAACGTCAGATGCGCCCCCGCGTCGGACAAAGCGACCGAGGCGTTGGGGTCCTGCATCATGCGGCCCACGGCGTCCTCATCCGTGTTCAGCAATTCGGCCATGAACAGCGTTTCCAGGTCTTCCGAAATCGCCAGGTCGAGCATCCAGTCCAAGGGATGCTTGCCGGCGGCTTCGGCCAGACCCGCGACCTTCTTCTGGTCATAGGCCCGGTTTTCCGGCCGCGCCGTTTCCGTGACCTCGATCTTGTCCCACTCGCCGTTGAACAGGCGCACGCCGGCCGGGCCGGACAGTTCATCCTTCACCGCCTGGCGGAAGGCGTCGGAGGCATAGACGGCCTTGAGCGCCTCGCCCGAGGCCTCCATGGCCGGCTTCCAGGCCGTGAGGCCTTCCAGCGGATAGGCGGATTTCAGCGAGAAATCCATGTACAGCGGGCAGCAGGACACCTGCCCCCACAACTCGCGCCCGTTGGCGCGGGCGGCGGCGACGGCGGCCAGATCCTTGAAGGTGCCGTCCGGGTTGGTCGGGTTGTGCAGCAGGGCCGCGATCATCACCGGCCGGCCCGACTTGGCGGCGACGGTTTCCAGGTACGGCACGTCGGTGGTGTTGCCCTTGGTCAGCATGAACACGCCCCGTCCGTCCTCGCCCATGGCGGTGACCAGCGTTTCCAGTTCGCGGGCATCGGCCAGGCGCGACGGCATGGGCACGCCGCCCCAGCCGTTGTGCTGCGGCGCGGTCGAGGTCGCGAAGCCGACGGCCCCGGCCTCCATGGCGGCGCGCACCAGGCGGGCCATCTCGGCGATCTCGTCGTCGTTGGCGGCGCGTTCCGTCGCGGCATCCCCCATGACATAGGTGCGCAGGGACGAATGGCCCAGGAAGGCCCCGACATTGAGGGCCGAGCCACGGGCTTCCAGCATGTCCAGGTATTCGGGGAAGGTTTCGAAATCCCAGGCGATGCCCGAACGCAGGACGTCCAGCGACATACCCTCGACCTGCACCAGGTTCTTCATGATCAGGTCCCGGTCCGGCGCCTTGCAGGGGGCGATGGTGAAGCCGCAATTGCCGATCAGCACACTGGTCACACCCAAGGCCGGTGACGGCGTGCACCAGGGGTCCCAGGTGATCTGCGCGTCGAAATGGGTATGGCTGTCGATGATCCCCGGCATCAGGGCCAGGCCCGAGGCGTCAATTTCCTCCGCCCCCGTGGCATCGACCACACCTACGGCAGCGATGCGCCCATCCGATACACCGACGTCGCCCTTGTACGGGCTGCCGCCCCGGCCGTCATAGATATCAGCACCGCGGATCACCAGGTCCATGGATCGTCTCCTTCATGGTTTCTTCTTCATCGAACGGCCCGGACGGTAGCAACAAACGCCCCCTAGGTCCAAGCGGCGATGGCGCCGGGCAGCTCGGCGACGCTGGCGATCATGGCATCCGGCACGGCGCGGCCCGCCGTACGCGGATCGTACTTTCCGGTCATGACCTGCACCGCCCGTAGGCCCGCCGCCTGAGCACCGGCAATGTCCGATTCCACGTCGTCCCCGATCATCAGGCCGGCGTCGGCGGAAATACCCATGTCGACCAGAACGCGGGCGAAAAAATCCGCCGACGGTTTACCCATGATCACGGCGTCCACCCCGGCGGCATACTCCAGCGCCGCCACATAGGCCCCCAGGTCGATGATCAGGTCGCCGCCCGGCCGCGACAGGCGGTTCTTATGCAGCGCCACAAGCACCGCCCCGTCGAGCAGCATGCCCGCCAAACCGGACAGGCGGGCCCGATCGAACCCGGCATCCAGGTCGCCCATGACGACGGCGTCGGGATCGACGTCGACCAGATCAAAACCGGTGAAATCCTCGGCCAGGGCCGGTTCCGCCGCCAGATGCACCCGCCGCAGGCCGCGGTCACGCAACAGCGACACCGCCGCCATGGCCGGGGTGACGATATCGTCCGCATCCACGGGCAGGTCCATGTCGCGCAGCCGCCGCCACACGGCGGCGCGCGGACGCAAGGTGGTATTGGTGAGAAAACGGGTTTTCAGGCCCCGATCCCGGGCCCACACCAGGGTCTCGGCCGCACCGGGGATGGACGTCCCTCCCTGGTAGAGGACGCCTTCAAGATCGAACAGGATCCCTTCAAGCGTCGTTGCCATGGGCCGATTATGCCATTTTTTGCCCGCTGCGGGAACGGGGCAAGGTCACCCGCCCTCGGAATGCCCCAGTTCCTTGTCCGGCACGGCAATGTCACGCACCCGCTGCTTCAGGACCTTGATCTCGGGGAAGCCGCCGTCGCGTTTGCGGTCCCAGACGACGGTATCGCCGACGCGCACACTGAACCGCCCGCCCACGTCGTCGGGCACCAGGGTCACGCCGGCCAGATCGTCCTCGAACGTGGTCAGCAGTTCCTGCGCCATCCAGCTTGCGCGCAGCAGCCAGCGGCAGCGCGTGCAGTAGGTGATGACGACAAGCGGTTTGGACATGGATGGTTCCTATTTCGACAAGCTGCTGAGACGGTCTTTGATCAGGCCCCAGAACAGCGGCGGGTCGAGATCACTTGTATAACGCCAGCCCAGATGATCGGCACAGGCCCGGCAATGGGCGAAGTTCCAGGCATGGCCGGTGAACCAGGTGAATTCCTCGGTCGGCGCGCCGCGATCGGTTGCTCCCGGCGCCTCCAGGAAACAGACGACCGTAAACATGCGGCCCGCCGGATTCGCGCAGATTCGCTCGTGCCCGCCGTCGGGCGCCAATGCCCAACGGCGGCGCGTCACCAGATGCCCGCAGCGCGCGCAATAAAGGCCGTCATCGGGCTTTTCCGCGGACTTCGTCGCGGCGGCGGTCTCCAATTCGGCATCGAACACGGACCCACTCCCTAAAATCCGGCTTTCATATTAGTCCCCCTTGTAAAATTATGCTCAATTTTGCACGCTATTTAATCAGCTTTCCTTTCCAGGCCGGGCGCGGTGCGCGGCTCTCTTCCGCCGGATACAAGCCGGTGCCATTCTTCCAACAACGAACGCGAACCATGACAGGCGCAAAGGCGGCATACAGAAGCAACATGCGGACACCGCGTTGGCTGCTCCTTGCCGTTTGTGCTGCTGCTCTGTTTGTCGGCCTGGGGCGCCCAGCGCCGGCATGGGCAGCCGAGGACGCCCCGCGCCAGTTGACCAAGGTCACCCTGCAGCTGAAATGGGCGCATCAGTTCCAGTTCGCCGGCTATTACGCGGCCAAGGCCAAGGGATATTACCGCGACCGGGGCCTGGACGTGACGATCCTGCCGGCAACACCCGGCGACAAGCCGATGGAATCCGTGGCCGAAGGCAAGGCCGAGTTCGGTGTCGGCACCACCGACCTTTTGATGATGCGCGCCGCCGGCGTTCCCGTGGTGGTGCTGGCCGTGATCTATCAGCATTCGCCGCTGACCCTGATGCTCGATGCGCGCAACGACATCCGCAACATTCATCAGCTTGCCCGCGGCAAGATCATGGTCGCCCCGCACGAGACGGAACTGAGCGCCTATTTCGCCGCCGAAGGGCTCGACATCAATCAGATGAATTTCGTCGACCATACCTTCGACGTCGAGGATCTGAAGTCCGGGCGTGTCGATGCCATGAGCATCTATTCCACGGATGAACCCTATCAATATGCGAAGGAAGTCGGGCCGGTCCGCCTGTTCCGCCCCATCGACGGCGGTGTCGATTTCTACGGCGATAACCTGTTCACCACGGAAGGCCTGCTGGAAAAGGACCCCAAGATGGTCCAGGCCTTCCTCGATGCCTCGCTTGAGGGCTGGCGCTATGCCATGAAACACCAGGAAGAGATCGTCGACCTTATCCTCGCCACCTACAGCAAGCGGAAGGCCCGCGACAACCTGCTGTTCGAGGCGCGGCAATCAGCCAACTTGATCCTGGCCGATGTCGTACCCGTGGGCTTCATCAACCCGGCCCGCTGGGAGCGCATCGCCCAGCATTATGCCGGGCTGGGTCTGCTGCCCAAGGACATGTCGCTCGACGGGTTCATCTATGAACAGGACGGCATACGGACGTTACCCGCCTGGATGCCCAAGGCGCTTTTAGGCGCCACGATTGTCGCCCTGCTGGCCTTGCTGGCCGGGCTATGGCTGGCGGCGTTCAACCAACGCCTGCGCCGGGAAATGGAAGAACGGGAACAGGCCCAGGGGGCGCTTGCCCAACGCACGGGCGAGTTGGAGGAAAGCAACAGCCAGAAGGACGTGCTGCTGACCGTCATCGGCCACGACATCCGCAATCTGTTCAATCCGCTGCTGATCTACGCCCAACTGCTGGCCGATCCCAGCCGCAAGCTCGATCCCAAGACGGTGCAGGAATACGGCGAAAAGCTGTACGAGGCCGGGCGCAACGCATCCGAGGTTCTGGAAAATCTTCTGGAATGGGCCCTGGTGCGCACGGGCCAGCGCCAGACAAACCTGGAGGTCACGGACCTTGGCGCCCTGGCCCGGCAGACGGCGGGCGTCTATTCCGCCGACGCGACTTTGCGCGGCGTCACACTGCGGATCGAGGCGGGGCCGCCGGTCAAGGTCAGGATCGACCGACATCAGATGTCGACGGTGATCCGCAATCTGGTGAACAACGCGCTCAAATTCACGCCCAAAGACGGCCAAGTGACCGTCCGCGTCTGTCACGACGGTAAGGACGCGAAGATCGTGATCGCCGACACCGGCATCGGCATGGACCAGGACCTGGTCAGCCGCGTGCTGTCGGGCGCCAGCGCCGATCTGGCGACCGGGTCCAAGGGCGAAATCGGCACTGGCGTCGGCTTGGCGCTATGCCGCCAATTGGTGCAGGTCAACGACGGCCGCCTGAACATCGAGGCAAACCCCGACGGCGGCACCGTGTTCACGGTCACGCTGGCCGTGGCGGAGGGTGTTTCCGCAAGCGACGCCGCCGACTAAGGTTTCATTTCAAATTTCGGAAATTCAGACCAGCGGCTTGGCGAAGTAATAACGCGTCAGGCCGGAGCCGACCGTGCGCTTGGTCTGGGTGGTGGATGCTTCCTCGCGCTCCAGATCGTAGCCGGAAACTTCGTAAAGCGCCTTGGCCTGGGGCTGTAGGGCCGAAGTCGACAGCACGATGCGCGTGTAGCCCAGATCGCGGGCCCGGTCCTCGACAAAGGCCAGCAGCGTGCGGCCGAGCCCCTTGCGGCGGAATTCGGCGGCAACGTACATGCGCCGGACCTCGGCCTCGTTGTCGTTCAGGCGCTCAAGGCCGACCATCCCGGCGACGGTGCCGTCGATTTCCGCCACCCAGAAGCCGAAGCCGGGCCGCCCGTAATATTCGGGAAGGCAGTTGATCTCTTCATCCAGGGCAAGCTGGATATAGGACTCGAACAGGTCCTCCATCCCCGGCTGGGTGATGTGGCGGTTCCAGTTGATAAAGATGTCGCGGACCCGGGCGTGGTCGGCCGGGGCGAAGGGGCGGATGTTCACGGTATCAGCCCTTCAGCTTCTCGCGCAGCAGCTGATTAACCTGCTGCGGGTTGGCCTTGCCCTGGGTCGCCTTCATGATCTGGCCGACGAACCAGCCGATGGCCTTGTCGTTGCCCTGGCGGATTTCATCGGCCTGTTCCGGGTTGGATGCGATGGCGGCATCCACGGCGGCCTCGATGGCGCCGGTGTCGGTGATCTGTTTAAGCCCTTTGTCCTCGACGATCTGTTCCGGATCGCCCGAGGTTTCCCACATGATCTCGAACACGTCCTTGGCGATCTTGCCGGAAATGGTGCCATCGTCCATCAGGCCCAGCAGCTTGCTCAGATGGGCCGCCGAAATGGGGCTGTCGGCGATCGCAAGGCCGGCCTTGTTGAGCGCGCCGAACAGATCGTTCGTCACCCAGTTGGCGGCCTTTTTCGGATCGCTTGCGGCGGCTACGGCCTCGAAATACTCGGCACTTTCCCGGTCGGCGACCAGGGCCGACGCGTCCTTGGCCGACAGGCCCATGTCGTCCATGAAGCGCTGCTTCTTGGCGTCGGGCAGTTCGGGCAGGGTCTTGCGCAGGCCCTCAATGAACGCATCCGTCAATTCCAGCGGCAGCAGGTCCGGGTCCGGGAAATAACGGTAGTCATGGGCGAATTCCTTGGCCCGCATGGAGCGGGTTTCGCCCTTCACCGGGTCCATCAGGCGGGTTTCCTGGACGATCTCGCCGCCGCTTTCGTGGATGTCGACCTGACGTTCGGCCTCGATCTCGATCGCCTGCATGATGAAGCGCACGCTGTTCACGTTCTTGATCTCGGCCCGCGTGCGGTAGCCTTCTTCACCGACCTTGCGCACGGAAACGTTGACGTCGGCGCGCATGGAGCCTTGCTCCATATTGCCGTCGCAGGTGCCGAGGTAGCGCAGGATGGAGCGCAGCTTGCGCACAAAGGCGCCGGCCTCTTCGGGGCTGCGGATGTCCGGCTTGGTGACGATTTCCATCAGGCACACGCCGGCCCGGTTGAGGTCGATGAACGAGCGCTTGGGGTCCTGGTCGTGCATGGACTTGCCGGCGTCCTGTTCCATGTGCAGGCGCTCGACCCCGATGTCGCGGGTGGTGCCGTCGGCCAGGTCGACCGTGACGATGCCCTCCCCCACAACGGGGTGCAGGTACTGGGAAATCTGATAGCCCTGGGGCAGATCGGCGTAGAAGTAGTTCTTACGCTCGAACACGCTGGTCTTGTTGATCTTGGCGTTCAGGCCCAGGCCCGTCTTCACCGCCTGTTCGATGCAATAGCCGTTGATCACCGGCAGCATGCCGGGCATGGCCGCGTCGATCAGCGAAACCTGGGAATTGGGCCCCGCGCCGAAGGCCGTGGGCGAGCCCGAAAACAGCTTGGCCTGGGACGACACCTGGGCATGGACCTCAAGCCCGACGATCACTTCCCAGTCGCCCGTATCGCCCTGGATGATGTAGCTCATCAGCCCTGCCCCCCGAGATATTTCGGCAGCGCGTCGAACCCGGCCGCATCCTCGATCGCCTGGGCGGCGCGCAGCACCGTTTCCTCGTCGAAGGGGCGGCCGACCAGTTGCAGGCCGAGCGGCAGGCCGTCCTTGTCCAGCCCCGCCGGCACGCTGATGCCGGGCAGGCCGGCCAGGTTGGCGGGCACGGTGAACACGTCGTTCAGGTACATGGCGATGGGATCGTCCATCTTGGCGCCGATGGCAAAGGCCGCATTGGGCGCCGTCGGCGTCAGCAGCACGTCGACGTCGTCAAAGGCCTTGGTGAAGTCTTCCAGGATGCGGGTGCGGACCTTCTGCGCCTTCACGTAATAGGCGTCGTAATAGCCCGCCGACAGCACGTAGGTGCCGATCAACACGCGGCGGCGGACTTCCGCGCCGAAACCTTCGCCACGGGTGTTGGCGTACATATCGTCGAGCGTATCGCCGTCGACCCGCAGCCCGTAGCGCACGCCGTCATAGCGCGCCAGGTTCGATGAGGCTTCCGCCGGGGCGACGATGTAATAGGCCGGCAGGGCGTATTTGGTATGCGGCAGGGAGACCTCTTTGATCTCCGCACCCTGGGACTTGAGCCAGTCCGCCCCCCGGTCCCACAGGGTCTGAATTTCTGCCGGCATGCCGTCCATGGTGTATTCGCGGGGAATGCCGACCTTAAGGCCCTTGACCCCGCCCTGAACCGCCGCCCGGAAATCGGGGACATCATGGGGAGCCGAGGTTGAATCCTTGGGGTCATGGCCCGCCATGGCGCCCAGCAGGATGGCCGCGTCCTCCACCGTGCGGGCGAAGGGGCCGGCCTGGTCGAGCGACGAGGCGAAGGCGACGATGCCCCAACGCGAGCAGCGCCCGTAGGTCGGCTTCATGCCCACGATGCCACACAGCGATGCCGGCTGTCGGATTGAGCCGCCCGTGTCCGTGCCCAAGGAGCCGGCGCAAATGCGCGCCGCCACCGCCGTGGCCGAGCCGCCGGACGAGCCGCCGGGCACCAGGTCTTCGCCGCCGGGGCCGGTCCACGGGTTCTTCACCGGGCCGTAATAGCTGGTCATGTTGGACGAACCCATGGCGAATTCGTCCAGGTTGGTCTTGCCGATCATCACGGCACCGGCGTCGATCAGATTGCGGCCGACGGTCGATTCATAGGTCGGCGTGAAGCCGTCCAGAATGTGCGACGCGGCCGTGGTCGGCACCCCTTCGGTACAGAACAGATCCTTGACCGCGACGGGCACACCGTCGAGCGGCCCCAGGGCGCCGTTCTTGGCGCGCCGGGCGTCCGACGCCGCGGCACGGTCCCGCGCGACCTCGGGCGTCAGGGTGATGAAGGCGTTCAGGCCTTTGGCCGCCTCGGCCGCGGCCAGCGAGGCCTCGGCCAGATCGACAGCGGAAAATTCGCCCTTATCCAGGCCGTCGGCGGCCTGGGCGATGGTCAGTTCGTTAAGTTTGGACATTATTCGACCACCTTGGGCACGGTGTAGAAATCGCCCACCCGGTCCGGCGCGTTGCTTAAGACCTTTTCCGGATCCCCCCCGTCGGTCACCACGTCGTCGCGCCGCGTCATGACCATGCCGGCGGCGCCGGTCATGGGTTCGACTCCGTCCGTATCGACCTCGGCCAGTTGCTCGACCCAGCCGATGATGTTGTTCAGGTCCTGGGCGACGGGCTCCAGATCGGCCTCATCGACCTTGATCCGGGCCAGAAAGGCGACCCGGCGGACGTCGTTTTTATCTAGAGACATGACGGATCCAGACTTAAAAGGCGGTCGGTGTGCAGGGCATCTCGAGGGCCCGGCTGCGGGCGCGGAAATTACCATCGACATCCCCGGGCGGCAAGCGCCGCCAAGCCCCGCCCTAAGGCATTCAGGCAAAAAAAGACGCAAGTCCCCCTGCCGGACGATAATCCGGCAGGGGGAGCTTGCGGCCTTTTCTTAACCGGCCTGCACGACGGGACAAACCCCGCGTCGGCCGATTTCAGACGATCAACCGGTCGCCCTTAGAAGGACGCGGTCAACGAACCGATGACGACGTCTTCCGCCAGACGGCTGTTGCTGATCGAGGTATCGATGTACTGCACACCAAGCGAGACATTCTCCGTGATGCCCAGCGACGCACCGATCGACCACGTGGTGTAGTCGGGCTGCGCGAAGGTAGCGTTCTTTTCAATCAACTGACGGCCGACGGAGGCATCCAGCGTGATCCCGGCCAGCACCTTGATCGGCACCGCGTAGGACACGTTGGCGGCGAACCAGTGACCGGTGCCGCTACCGCCGAAGAAGTCCGGCGAATAGGCATAATTGGCGCCGACCGACAGGCCGTCCATGACGTCGTAGCTCAGGCCCAGGGTCGCTTCCCACAGGTCGTAGTTCACGTCATCCGAAGCGCCCGGATAGGAGTAGTAGATGAAGCCCACGTCCCAACCGATGTTGGCCGCGGAGCCGGAAATACCACCGTAGTAATCGATTTCGGCGCTGGCCTTGTCGCTGTCGCCGAAGTCAACGTTGGAACCCCACGTACCGAGATAGACGGACGTGTCGGCAATGCCCGTGTCCATCGACCAATCGATGCCGCCCTGCAGGGCCGGCTTCTGGGACGATTGATCCAGGCCGCGGAAACGATATTCGGTAACGATGCCAGCGTTGGCGGAGAAGGTACCGGGGAATTTCATATCTTCGGCCTGCGCCGGGAGGGACGCACCCACCACCGCCACAAAACCGAGGGCACTCAAAAGCCGCACCACAGATGCCATTTTCTTGATCCTTTTTCACAGTTTACCCGAGGCGTACACCCCACTGAGATTGGTGGTAGCAAATTGGATGCCAGAAGCGTACAAATTATTTTATTGTTATATTTCAATTACTTAAGTGATTTTTTTCGGTCAATTGTGGTAAAAACAACACAGTTGGATGCGCATTTATAACGCACCAAATTAAAATTGCTTATATTTTAGGCATTTTTAAAGGCATAAACCGACAAACAGGACTCGAATTTTCGACCAAAGCTGAAAATTCGAACAAAACCACCTCAGCACCCCTGACAAACGATAAGACAGGCAGCAAGACAGGTGACGATCCTGTTCCCGACCGATGCAAAAAGGTCACGCTATTGAATGAGATACGCCCACCGGCGAGGGCTATCCGCCGGAGCCCCGCAACGCTTTGGCGAAGTCGGACCAAAACGCCGGCGACCAGGATTGAACCGCCAGGGTGATGGCCGCGGCCAACGCCGACGAAACAGTCCTTGCGGGCATTGACCGTACCTTGCCGGCGGTCAGGTATTTGTCGACGCTGACGGTGTCGAGGCGCACTTCGCCCTTTTCCGCGTCATATAAAAGGTTGGTTGAGAAGACGCGTTCGTATTCCTGGGCCAGTTCCAGAACATCCATGCCGATCTGGTGCACCGACTTGACCCCGCCGTTGTACGGCCCTTCGGTGATGAACAACGGCATCTCGAAGGCAAAGGACTTTCCGTCGCGGCGGCACTCGAGCATCGCGCGATAATCGACGGAATTGAACATCTGGCCCTCGATGGGGCTTTCGCCCTCGAACACCGCGCGGTAGGCGCAGGTTCCCCCGGTGATGGTCGCCGTGCCCGTCAAAGGCTCGTTAATCACGGCATCGATCAAAGGCATCAGAACCGGACCATAAACAAAGCCCAAATCCTTGCCGTCGGCACGCACGGCCAGCCAACTTCCCTTGGCCTTGCCGACCACCCTCACCCGGTCGCCTTCGCGGAAACTGCCGACCTTTTTGCCGTTCGTATCCGGTTCGCCCCGCACGTTCAGGTCCTTGGTCACCACATAGGTTCCCGCAAGCGGCGTCACGGTTTGCCCAAGAAAGGTCTTTTCCGATTTGTCCTGAGCCGCGGCCCCAAAGGCGGCAAAAAAAACCAGCACTCCCGCAGTGCACAAACAATAGACACATCGACCGGCGAACGTCGCGCCGACCCCGCCCCGCAAAATTGGAGTGACTAAATGCAATGCCCCATACATCGCCGAACCGCCCTAATCAGCCCGCGGAGCCCCCGCGCCGAAGTAAAGTAGTGCCCCTCAAAAGAGGATATATGTTACCTCTATCAACAAGTTAGCACCACCTAACTTTTCCCGCGCCGGGTTTTTCCGGCGGGGCGGATGGATCTGCGTGGATATCGTAAGGACAATGCCATGGCGGTCATGCCACTGACGGAATTGAAAACGGCCCTGGATCGGTACGGCCGCGTCATGGGGCTCGACCTGGGCTCGAAGACAATCGGCCTTGCCCTGTCGGATGTCATGCGCACCATCGCAACCCCCTACGACACGATCCGGCGCACCAAGTTCACAGCCGACGCCCGGGCCCTGCTTGCCGCCATCGACGCCGAGGATGTCCGGGCCCTGGTCATCGGATTGCCGATCAGCATGGACGGGACCGAAGGGCCACGTTGTCAGTCGACCCGCCAATTCGCCGCCAACCTGCTGGAAAAGCGCGACCTGCCCATCGCCTTCTGGGATGAACGGCTGTCGACCGTGGCGGTCGAACGCATGCTGGTCGATGACGTGGACATGACCCGCGCCCGGCGCGGGCAGGTCGTCGATAAGCTGGCGGCGGCTTATATATTACAAGGGGCGCTGGACGCCCGGTGATCGGGGGACTTAAGGCCCGGTGTAAAATTTTCCGCGATCGACCGAAACAGGTCACGGCAGACGTGGTTGGCGAAAATCAGGTTGTCATCCGAATCGAAAACCGCGACGCCGTCATGCAGGCGGTCCCGAACCTCGGCCATGTCGATTTGGCCCGTTCCCGGGCCTGTGATCGAATTCCGGGAAGACACGGCAAAAACCCTTGTGATCATTCGCTCACCCTTGCCGATCGAGCCACCAATCATGCCGCCATCGATCGCCGGCCTTCAGGGCCCGCAATTTTTCGTGACCCGCCGGACACTCCAGCCTATATTCCGGCACCATGATTTCCGGCGACACGGCAACGACAGATTTCCCCCATCGCCATTTGCTTGGCATCGAGGGTTTGACACCGGCGGAAATCACTTTCCTATTGGACCGCTCCGAGACCTACGTCGAACAGAACCGCCAACCTGACAAGAAAAGGTCGGTGCTGCGCGGACGCACGGTCATCAACCTTTTCTTCGAAGCCTCGACCCGGACCCGCACGTCGTTCGAACTGGCGGGCAAACGGCTGGGCGGCGACGTTATTAATATGTCGATCTCGGGCAGCTCGATCAAAAAGGGCGAAACCCTGGTCGATACGGCGATGACGCTGAACGCCATGCACCCGGACGTGCTGGTCGTCCGGCATGCCGATTCCGGCGCGGTCAAGCTACTGTCGGAAAAGGTCAACTGCGCGGTCATCAACGCCGGTGACGGCAGCCACGAACATCCGACGCAGGCCCTTCTTGATGCCCTGACCATTCGCCGCAGGCTCGGCCGCCTGGCCGGGCTGCAGGTCGCCATCTGCGGCGACATTCTCCATTCCCGGGTCGCCCGCTCGAACATTCACCTGCTGACGACCATGGGTGCCAGGGTGCGCCTGATCGCGCCCAAGACGCTGATCCCTTACGCTGCGGAACGCCTCGGCGTCGAAGTCTTCCACGACATGGCCGAAGGCCTGAAGGACTGCGACATCGTGATGATGCTGCGCCTCCAGCAGGAGCGCATGAAATCCAATTATTTCCCTTCGGTGCGGGAATATTTCACCTATTTCGGCCTCGACTACGAAATGCTGGCGCATGCCAAGCCCGACGCGCTGATCATGCATCCGGGCCCCATGAACCGGGGGGTCGAGATCGATTCGGAAGTGGCCGACGACTTCTACCGTTCGGTCATCCGCGAACAGGTCGAAATGGGCGTTGCCGTACGCATGGCCGCGCTGGAGATTCTGGCCCACAATCTGGAACCCCTCGCCGAAACCAACTTGTGACGGAACCCGAGCCCAAGACATGGCGGTAAAACTCGACGAACCCCTCGGCCGCGTGGCCTATGTCAACGCGCGCATCCTGGACCCGGCCGAAGGCTGGGACGGGACAGGCGGTGTGCTGACCGACGGCGAAAAGATCGCCGCCGCCGGGCCGGGGCTGTTCGACGCGGGCCGTCCCGAAGACGCCAAGATCATCGACTGCCAAGGAGCCTGCCTGGCGCCGGGGCTGGTCGACATCCGGGCCCATCTGGGCGAGCCGGGAGAAGAACAGAAGGAAACCCTGGCCAGCGCCGGGCGCGCGGCGACGGCGGGCGGGGTCACCTCACTGCTGTGCCTTCCCGACACAAATCCCTGCATCGACGACATGTCGGTGGTTGAATTCGTCGCCCGCCGGGCCCGTCAGCTGGGACTGACCAAGGTCTACCCCTATGGCGCCGTGACCAAGCAGTTGGCCGGCAAGGAGCTCGCCGAACTCAAGCTGCTCAGGGATTCCGGCGCGCTTGCCTTCACCGACGGCGTCCGGACGATCGCCGACCCCCTGGTTCTGCGTCAGGCGCTCGCCTATGCCGCGACCTTCGGCCTGGTGATCTGTCATCAGGCGGAGGAACCGTCGCTTGCCGAGGGTGGCGTGATGAACCTGGGCGAAAACTCGACCCGCCTGGGTCTTGCCGGCATTCCCCGCGAGGCCGAAATCATCATCATCGAACGCGACATCCGCCTGGTCGAGATGACCGGCGGGCGCCTGCATTTCGTCAACGTGTCGACGGCGGAAAGCGTCGAGGTCATTCGCCGCGCCAAGGACCGGGGCTTGGCCATCACATGTGACACGGCTCCGCCCTATTTCTCGCTCAACGAACACGCCATCGGCGACTACCGCACCTTTGCCAAACTGACCCCGCCGCTGCGCGACGAGGACGACCGCCAGGCCATCGTGCAGGCAATCAGCGACGGGGTGATCGACTGCGTCGCATCCGACCACACGCCGCAGGACGAGGAATCCAAGCGCCTGCCCTTCGCCCAGGCGGCATCGGGCGGCGTCGGACTGCAAACCCTGCTGCCGATGACGCTGGAACTTTACCACAACGGCCACCTGTCCTTGCTCAAAGCACTGGACCTGGTGACCCGGGCACCGGCCGCGCTCATGGCGATGGATGCCGGCCGCCTGAAGCCCGGCGCCCCCGCCGACCTGGTGTTGTTCGATCCCGACCGCAGTTGGAAGGTTTCCTCCGACGTGCTGCTCTCCAAATCAAAGAATTCCCCGTTCGACGGGCGGCCTGTGCAAGGCATGGTCCTGCGCACCGTGATCGACGGCCGCACCGTCCACACCCACGGAGCCTGACCCATGGCCGGCGGACTGGACAGCAATCTCGCATTCGCCCTGGCCGCCCTCGGCGGCTATCTGCTGGGGTCCGTGCCCTTCGGCCTGGTCTTCACGCGCATGGCGGGCCTGGGCGACATCCGGACAATGGGCTCGGGCAATATCGGGGCGACCAACGTGTTGCGCACCGGGCGCAAGGGCTTGGCCTTCGCCACGCTGATCTGTGATTGCGGCAAGGGGGCGGCGGCGGCGCTGGCGGCGGCCCATCTATGGGGTGCTGAGGCCGGCATGATCGCCGGGTTCGCCGGCGTCGTCGGGCACAATTTCCCGATCTGGCTGCGTTTCAAGGGCGGCAAGGGCGTGGCGACCACGCTCGGCGTGCTGCTGGCCGTGAATATCATGGTCGGGCTGGCCGCCTGCGCGACCTGGTTGCTGGTCGCCGGCGTCTTCCGCTATTCATCCCTGGCCGCTATGGGTGCCCTGGTCGCGGCCCCGGCCTATGCCTACTGGATCGACGGCATGCCCATGGCCTGGATGGCGGGCGGCTTGGCTATCCTGGCGGTTATCCGACACCGGGCGAACATCCAGCGACTGATCACCGGCCAGGAAAGCAAGATCGGCCAGAAATCCGACCCGACGGACACGCCGCCGAGCACTTAGCCGCGTTAGAGGTCCCTGTTCAGCATCTGCGCACAGGCGGAAACCACTCCGGATTCCGGCTCGCTTGCACCCGGCAGGGCGGTTGCGAAATCCTTCGCAAGACCTTCACGCACCGCGCGGGCTTCTGATTGATAGCCTTGCAGGTCCGGCGCATTCGCCATTTTCTTCACATGATCGACGGCGCGGGCGGCGCAAATGGAAGCCTGCGCGTTGATCCGGGCATCCTGCACCTCGCTTTGATTGGTGTTCGCGCTGACCACCCAGTTATTGCTGAAAGCCAGGACGGCAAGGACGAATGCCCCCGTGCCCGCACCAAGCAAAAAGGGGCTCGTCATTTTCGGCAGTGTCATACATTGCTCCTGTAGATTGATTGAAATTCAGCGCTTCCGCCGGCAAGCCGACCGCAAACACAATTCAATGGAATGAAAATTGACTGCGCCGTCAGGCATCAGTCGGCGCGGGAAACCAACCCCATATAAAACGCCGTATATTTTCAAATATAATTTAATACAAATATATTTTCAATGTTATATTTATTTAAATTTACGCATCATATTTTTTCAATAAACTAATCTAAATTAAAGTAATTATTGTTTTTATATTATTTTATTTTAAATATACGGCCAATGAGTTCAATCAACCGCCTACTGTTATTTTCGCTCAAGGTCAACATGTCCAGGTAAACCCGGGGCGACCTTCTGCGCACCCGGCCATGACTGAAACAGCCGACTTCACGCCCCCTTGCCTGATGTGAACTTGAGCGCATTGGCCAGCGGTCCATAGCGAATGGCCTACTTTCCAATTGCTCCCAATTGTATACAATGTCTGATAAAATTAAGAACCGTTATCGAGAAACAGAGGAAAATTCCATGCCGGACACCACGGATATCGATCCGAGGTCAGATGCCAATGCGTCATCCACCGCGGATTTCGCAGAAGAAGCCGCTCGCCTGAAGGCCCGAAAGCGCCGCTTTGCGATCGCGCTCGTTATTGGTGTGCTGGGCACCCTGTTCGGGGGTCTGGAAATTCACGACCGCGTCACCAACATCCATGAAGTCGACGCCCGCATCGGCGGCGACCTGATTACCGTATCGTCCCGCGTTGCCGGATGGGTCACGTCGATCAGCGTCACGGAAGGCGACGACGTCAAACCGAACACCGTCCTGCTGACCATCGATTCCCGTGAATCGGCACTGAAAGCTCGCGAACTGGAAGCCCAGATCGCCAGTCTGCGCGCGGAAAAGGAACGCACCCTGGCGGAGAAACGCCTGGTCGACAAGGAAACCGCAGCCAAGCTGAAGTCCGAGCAGGCCCGCCTGGTCGGCGCCCAGGTCACCGTGTCGTCCCTGGACCCGCAGCTTGAACTGGCCAAACGCGAACACGAGCGGTCCAAATCCCTGTTCCAGACGCGCGTCGTGTCCCGCCGCCAGTTGGATCAGGCAGAGACCGAACTGAAGAAGATCGAACGCGAACACCGCATCGCCGTCGCCGACCTGCATTCAGCCGAGGCCAAACTGGCCGAGGTCGAGGCCGAGCGCGAACGCCTGCACGTTTTGGACAGCGCCGTCGCCGTGTACCTTCACCGCGAACAGGAATTGCAGGCGAAATTGGACGAACAGCGCCTGGACCTGTCCGACCGCACGATCCGCAGCGCCATCAGCGGTGTTGTCGACAAGACCTTCGTCGAAGTCGGCGAATACGTCACCCCCGGCCAACGCCTGGCCCTGATCCACGACCCGGACGTGATCTGGATCGACGCCAACATCAAGGAAACGGATATTCGCAAGACCAAGGTCGGCGACGTCGTTCAGGTTTCCGTCGATGCCTATCCGGACCGCGAATTTACGGGCAAGGTCCAGGTCATCGGCAACGCCACCACCGCTGAATTCGCGCTGTTGCCCAGCCCGAACCCCAGCGGCAACTTTACCAAGATCACCCAGCGTCTACCGGTGCGCATCGCCATTGACCAGCAAGACCGCCTGCTGCGCCCCGGGATGATGGTCGAAATCAAGATCGACGTTGACCAGTAAAGTCGCCGCCGCCCCCATCGATCCCCATTCCATCAGCGAATTCCGCCGTTGGTCTGTCACCCTGTCGGGCCTGTTGGGCGCGGTATCGATGATTCTGTCGGCGACGGTCGTCAACGTCGCCGTGCCGTCGATCATGGGCGCCTATGGGATCGACCAGACCATCGCGCAATGGGCGTCCACGGTCTTCATCACGACCATGGTGGCAAGCCAGCTCATGAGTGTGTGGGTCGTCGCCCATCTGGGGCAGCGCAACGCCTATGCCATGACCCTGGTGCTGTTCGTCGCGGGCGGCTTCGTCTGCACCGTAGCGCCCAACATGGATACCCTGATCGTCGGGCGGGTCATGCAGGGAATTTCCGCCGGTGTGGTCCAGCCCCTGGTGCTGTCGACCATCATCGCCGTGTTCCCCATGGAACGGCGTGGGTTCGCTGTCAGCATGTATTCGGTCGGCGTGACCCTGGCCCCCAGCTTCGGGCCCGTGGTCGGCGGTGCCATCCTGGACGCCTTGACCTGGCGGCACATCTTCATCGTGCCCCTGCCGCTTGCCTTCATCGCCTTTCTGCTGGGCCTCAGCTTCATGCCCCAGGAACGGAAAAAAGGCCCAAAACCACCCTTTGACTGGACCGGATTGGCGCTGGTCGTCACCGCCTGCTTCACCGTCATGAGCGGCCTGGCCAACGGCCAGCGCTGGGGCTGGCATTCCAACGAAGTTCTGGTTCTTCTGATCGGCGGCACGGTGGCCGGAGCCGTCTTCCTGTGGCACCAGATGAACTCGAAAAACCCGATGCTGGACGTCAGCCTGTTCAAGGACCCGTCCTTTGCCTCGGCCATGGTCATCGCCTTCCTGTTCGGGGCCGGCAATTTCGCCACCAACTACGCCATTCCCGTGTTCACCCAGCAGGTACAGGGCTTCACGGCCACGGCGGCGGGTATGGTGCTGGTCCCGGCTGGGATATTCCTGTTCCTCATCACCCCCTTGGCAGGACGCCTGAACGACCATGTGTCGCCCCGTTATCCGATTACCGCGGGTGTGCTGCTTTTCGTCATCGCGGCCTGGTTCATCTCCAAATCTGACGTCAACACGGCCTTTGTCGTCATGGTGCTGTTCACCATGCTGTCACGCCTTGCGATCGGGCTGGTCATGCCCGCCATGGGGGCGGCGGCGATCCGCGCCGTGCCAGAACACAAGATCAACGCCGGTGCCGCGACCTACAACTTCGTGCGTCAATTGGGCGGCGCCTTCGGCACCCTGATATTCGTCGTCATCACCGAACAGCGCACGGCATTCCATGCCGACGCCATGGCGGCGACCCAGACATCCGGCAACCCGCTCAGCCGGGAATTCATCGAAAAGGTCGGCCGTGTGCTCGGCGAAAGCGGCCTGCCCGATGCTCAGCAAACGGCCGGTGCGCTCAACTTCCTGTCCAAGGTCATTTACGCCCAGGCGACGACCCTCGGATTCCAGGATGCCTTCATTGTCTCGGCCATCGTATTTTCGACGGCGTTGGTGCCGGCCTGGATACTGGGGCGCACAACCAAAACGGGTTCATAAGCGCACATCTTTCCCTTTTATAGATAAATCTCCTCGGGTAATCTTTTCACAGACATCCCCTGGGAGAGCCCAGACATGCCCGACAGATTGGCTCATCACCGCCAACGAACCCTTGCCGACGATGAACGCATCGCCTGGTTGCGCTTGATTCGCTCAGCCAACGTCGGGCCGGGCACCTTCTTCAGTTTGCTGGAACGTTTCGGCACGGCGCAGCGGGCCCTCGACGCCCTGCCCGACCTTGCCCGACGGGGCGGGCGCGCCGGCACCATCCGCATCGCCACGGCGGCGGCGGCATCACGCGAACTGGAAGACGCCCACCGCATCGGGGCGACGCTTCTCGCCTGGGGGGAGCCCACCTACCCGCCGCTTCTCGCCCATATCCACGACCCGCCGCCGGTCATCTACGCGCGCGGCCGGCAGAATCTACTCACCAAGAAAACCATCGGTGTCGTCGGTGCCCGCAATGCTTCCACCAACGGCCGGCGTTTCGCGAAGAAATTGGCCGCCGACCTGGGGGGTGGTGGGCTGATGGTCGTCTCGGGCCTGGCCCGGGGGATCGACGCCGCCGCCCACGACGGAGCGCTGGCAACCGGCACAGCGGCAGTACTGGGCGGCGGGATTGATATCGTCTACCCGGCCGAGAACCGTGATCTCTACGACCGTATCGCCGAAACCGGCGTTCTGCTGTCCGAGGTCGCCCCCGGCACCCAACCCCAGGCCCGGCACTTTCCCCGCCGCAACCGGATCATCTCCGGCATGGCGCGCGGTGTCGTGGTGGTCGAGGCAAGCCCCCGGTCGGGTTCCCTGATCACCGCCCGCATGGCCCTTGAACAAGGGCGCGAAGTGTTCGCCGTGCCGGGTGCGGCGATGGACCCAAGGGCCCGCGGAACCAATCATTTGATTCGCGAAGGGGCAACCTTGACGGAAAGCGCAGAAGACGTATTTACCGTTCTGGCCGATGCCCGCGCCCCGGAAAAAGCTGAAATTATTGTTGATAATCAATATACTATGAACGAATCGACAAGCGTCGAGGCGACCATTTCAGCACGCGATGAGATCATTGCCGCCCTGGGCCCGACACCGACGACTGTTGACGAACTGCTCCGCGTTTGCCAATTCTCCCAGGCCGTGGTGTCTACGGTTTTGCTTGAACTTGAACTGGCAGGACGGTTAGAGAGGCACCCCGGCAGCAAAGTATCGCTGCTCATGGACCACTAGCCGGCCCGGGCAGCGGCCCCGAAGGCCGGCCGAGAAAAGGCATGTCTCGCATGACCGACGTCGTCGTCGTTGAAAGCCCGGCCAAGGCGAAAACGATCAACAAATACCTGGGCCCCGGTTACACGGTGCTGGCCAGCTATGGCCATATCCGTGACCTGCCGTCGAAGGACGGATCCGTGCGCCCGGACGCCGACTTCGAAATGGACTGGGAAATCGACGCCCGGTCGGAAAAGCACATCAAGGCGATCGCCAGCGCCGTCAAAGGCGCCGACAAACTGTACCTCGCGACTGACCCCGACCGCGAAGGCGAGGCCATTTCCTGGCACGTCCGCGAAGTCCTGAACAAGAACAACGCGCTCAAGGACGTCGAGGTAAAGCGCGTCGTGTTCAACGAAATCACCAAGGATGCGGTCAAGGCGGCGTTCGATCATCCGCGCGAATTGGACCGTGAACTGGTTGACGCCTATCTGGCGCGCCGCGCGCTCGATTATCTTGTCGGCTTCACCCTGTCGCCGGTGTTGTGGCGCAAGCTGCCGGGATCGCGGTCGGCCGGCCGCGTGCAGTCCGTCGCGTTGCGCCTGATCTGCGAGCGCGAAGCCGAAATCGAGATCTTCCGGCGCCAGGAATTCTGGTCCATCAAGGCGACCTTCGCCGCCGAAGGCGGGCACAAGATCGCGGCGCAACTGACCCATCTGAACGGGCAGAAACTGGCCAAGATGGACCTGGGATCGCAGGCCGAGGCCGAGCGCGCCAAGAAAACCGTCGAAGCCGGCACCTTTTCCGTCGCCGACGTTCAGCGCAAACAGTCGCGGCGCAATCCGGCGCCGCCGTTCACCACGTCGACCCTGCAGCAGGAAGCCGCGCGCAAGCTCTATTTCGGCGCCAAGCGCACCATGCAGGTCGCCCAGCGCCTTTATGAAGGCGTCAACATCGGCGGCGAGACGGTCGGCCTGATCACCTATATGCGAACCGACGGCGTGACCATGGCCAACGAGGCCGTCAACGCCTGCCGCGACCTGATCAAGGGATCTTATGGCGCACCCTATCTGCCGGGTGAGCCACGTATTTATAAGACCAAAGCCAAGAACGCGCAGGAAGCCCACGAGGCCGTCCGCCCGACGGACGTGTCCCGCCGGCCCGAGGACGTCGCCCAGTACCTGGACGACGATCAGCGCAAGCTCTACGACCTGATCTGGAAGCGCACGGTCGCCAGCCAGATGGAAAACGCGGTGCTCGACCAGGTCGCCGTCGACATCGCGGCCGCCGACGGCTCCGCCGCCCTGCGCGCGACCGGCTCGGTCATCGCCTTTGACGGTTTCCTCAAGGTCTATCAGGAAGGCAAGGACGAGGACGCCTCTGCCGACAGCGACGATGACGACAAGCTGCGCATCCTGCCTGACGTCAAGAAAGGCCAACACTTGGCCCGCCAGGAAGTGGACGCCGATCAGCACTTCACCCAGCCGCCGCCACGCTATACCGAAGCCAGCCTGGTCAAGCGCCTGGAAGAACTGGGTATCGGCCGTCCGTCGACCTATGCCTCGATCATCTCGGTCCTGCAGGACCGCAATTACGTGAAGCTGGAAAGCCGCCGCTTCATGCCCGAGGACCGCGGCCGACTGGTCACCGCCTTCCTGTCGAGCTTCTTCGAGCGCTATGTCGAATACGGCTTCACGGCCGAGCTTGAAGACCGCCTCGACGACATTTCCGGCGGCCGACGTGAATGGAAACAGGTGCTGCGCGATTTCTGGGAAGCGTTCTCCAAGGCCGTCGACGGCACCAAGGAACTCCGCGTGCGCGAGGTTCTGGACACGCTTGACGAACTTCTCGGCCCGCATTTCTTCCCCATGGGCGAAGACGGCCGAGACCCGCGCAAATGCCCGGTCTGCGCCGACGGCCGCATGGGCCTGAAACTGGGTAAGTTCGGCGCCTTCATCGGCTGCTCGAACTATCCCGAATGCAAACACACCCAGGCCCTGGCCGTGCCAAATGGTGAGAACGGCGACGGCGCGGAAGCGGCGGCGGAAATCTTCCCCCGCCTGCTCGGCAACGATCCCGAAACCGGCCTGCCGATCACCGTGCGCAAGGGCCCCTACGGCGCCTATGTGCAACTGGGCGATGCCGAAGAAGGCGGCCCCAAGCCCAAGCGCGCATCCCTGCCCAAGGGCGTCAGTGCGGCGACCATCGACCTTGAGATGGCGTTGGGCCTGCTTGCCCTACCGCGCGAGGTCGGCCTGCACCCGGAAACCGGCGACATGATCACCGCCGGGCTCGGACGTTTCGGCCCGTTCCTGAAAATGGGCGGGACCTATGTGTCGCTGAAGGGCGACGATGACGTGCTGACCGTGGGTCTGAACCGTGCGGTCGTGCTGTTCGCCGACAAGCCGCGCAAGGACCCGCCCAAGGAATTGGGCAAGCACCCGACCGACGGCAAGCCGGTGGTTCAGAAGGCCGGGCGCTGGGGCCCCTTCGTCCAGCACGGCAAGGTCATGGCGTCCCTGCCCAAGGACATGGACAAGGATTCCGTGACCCTGGAAAAGGCCCTGGAGCTGATTGCCGCCAAATCCGGCAAAGCGGCCCCGGCCGCGAAGAAGACCGCGGCCAAGAAAGCCGCGCCGAAGAAGAAGGCCGCAGCGAAGAAAAAGACCGCTGCCAAAAAATCAGCCGCAAAGAAGAAAACAGCGAAAAAGACGCCGGCCGACGGCGATGCGCCGCCGCCCGCCAGCGACGCCTGATCCGAGCCGCCCGCCGTGGCCAACCCCCCGAAATCAAACCGGCCCTTCCCGACGCGGGAGGAAATCCTGGAATTCATCCAGTCGAGCCCCAAGCGCGTCGGCAAGCGCGAGATCGCGCGTGCCTTCAAACTGGGGGCAGAGGGCAAGGTCATGCTGCGCGAGATCCTGAAGGACCTGGAACGCGACGGCGCCCTGCAGCGCGGACGCAGCAAACGGTTTGCCGAGCCGGGCACCCTGCCCGAGGTCACGGTCCTGCACATCACCGGCATTGATGCCGAAGGCGAATTGATGGCCCGCCCGGAAAACTGGGATGAAGATGCCGCCGGCCCGCCGCCGGCCATCTACATGGCAGCGGAGCGCAAGGGTCAGCCCGCGTTGGGCACCGGCGACCGCGTTCTGGCGCGCCTGGAACGGACTGGGCGCGGCCTTTACCAGGGCCGCACCATCCGCCGCCTGCCGTCGGCCCCCTCGGCGATCATGGGAGTCTACCGGGAAGTCGGCGGTGAAGGCCGCATCGAAAGCACCGACCGCCGCGCCAAACAGGACTATGTCGTTCCTGCGGGACAATCGGGCGGCGCCAAGGCGGGCGACCTGGTGCGCGCCGCCGCCCTGCCCGGCAAGGACCTGGGCCTTCGCAAGGCCAAGGTGACCGACGTTCTGGGCGCCATGGACGACCCCAAGTCGATCAGCCTGATTGCCATCCACGAACACGAACTGCCGAGCGAATTTCCCGCCGAAGCCCTCGATCAGGCCAAGGCCGCCGGCCCCGCCCCCTTGGGCGACCGGGTCGATCTGCGCGGCCTGCCGCTGGTCACCATCGACGGCGCCGACGCCCGCGACTTCGACGACGCGGTGTTCGCCGAACCGGACCCGGACCATCCCGGCGGCTGGCACCTGGTGGTCGCCATCGCCGACGTGTCCTGGTACGTGCGGCCCGGCGACGCGCTTGATCGTTGCGCCTACGATCGGGGCAACAGCGTGTATTTCCCGGACCGCGTGGTGCCCATGTTGCCGGAGGAACTGTCCAACGGCTGGTGCTCGCTGAAGCCCAAGGAAGACCGCCCCTGCCTGGCCGCCCACCTGTGGATCGACGGCGACGGCAATCTGACGCGCCACCGGTTCGAACGCGCCATGATGCGGTCCGCCGCACGCCTGACCTATGACCAGGTCCAGGCGGCCCAGGACGGCCGTCCCGACGACGTGACGGACGTCTTGACCAAGGACGTGATCGCGCCGCTGTACGGGGCCTATGCGGCCCTGTCGCGCAACCGCCGGGCGCGCGGCGTGCTCGACCTGGACCTGCCTGAACGCAAGGTGATCATCAACGACCGCGGCACCGTCGCCGAAATCGCCCTGCGCGAACGGTTCGACAGTCACCGGCTGATCGAGGAATTCATGATCACCGCCAACGTGGCGGCCGCGGAAGCCCTTGAAAAGAAAAGCCTTCCCTGCATGTACCGGATTCACGACCAGCCCAGCCCGACCAAGGTCGCGGGTCTGTCGGATGCCCTGGAAACCATCGGGCTGAAGATCGCCAAGGGCCAGGTTATGCAGTCCAGCATCTTCAATCAGATTCTGACCAAGGCCAAGGGCGGGCCGTTCGAGCGCATGGTCCAGGAACTGGTCCTGCGGTCCCAGGCCCAGGCTGAATATTCGCCCGACAACATCGGCCATTTCGGCCTGGCGCTGCGCCGATACTGCCATTTCACCTCGCCGATCCGGCGCTATTCGGATTTGCTGGTCCACCGCGCCCTGATCCGTGGCGGCCGGATGGGCGACGGCGCCCTGGAGACGGACCACAAGGACTTCGCCGAGATGGGCCAGCACCTGTCGTTCACGGAACGGCGGGCGGCGGCGGCGGAGCGGGCGTCGGTCGATCGCTTCACCACCCAGTTTCTCGCGGACCGGGTGGGGGCGACGTTCATCGGCCGCATCAACGGCGTCACCCGCTTCGGCCTGTTCATCACCCTCAGCGACACGGGCGCCGACGGGCTGATCCCGATCCGCTCCCTGCCCGATGACTATTACATCCACGACGAGGCCCATCACCGCCTGCGCGGGCGCTCCAACGGCAAGACCTATGTCCTGGGCGAAGCCGTCGAGGTCCGCCTGGTCGAGGCCCGGCCGTTGACCGGCGGCATGATCTTCGAACTGATGGACGGTGGCGGCCGAAGTGGTGGCGGCAATGCCCGCGGGCGGTTCACTCCCGGAGCGCGGCCGACCGGCGGCGGGCGGAAAAAAAGCGGCCGCAGCGGCGGCAAGGACAAATCCAAGAAGGGCCGCGGCAAAAAATCCGGCAAGCCCGCGCGCGGCTGACCTCGGACGTCGCAAAGTTTTCATAATGACGGCGGCCTGAAAATCGCAGACAATCCGTAACTATGATCCGCATGGGTTCCTTCATTACCGGAATCCGGTTGACCCCGGGCCTTGCCGCCGTTTCGGCGGCGCTTCTGCTCGCCGCTTGCGCGGCCACGCCGCCGCCCCGGAACACCGCCGCCAAGGACAGTGGGTTTTCCATGCCTGCGGCGGCCGAGGTCATCGCGGCGGGATACGAGAACATCGCCGAAAAATACTTGGAAGCCCTGCCGGTTCAGGAGATCGGCATGGAAGGGTTGCGCGGCCTGGGCGCCATCGACCCGGCCATTGCCATCGACATTGATACCGGCAAGAACGAGGTCCGCCTGACCGACAGCGGGCGCGAAATCATCCGCGAAGCCCTGCCCAAGGGCGACGACGCCTATGGCTGGGCCATGCTGACGGCACGGGCCTCGCTGGCCGCACGCGGCTGGTCCGAGGAGATGCGCCAGGCCAGCGCGGAAAAAATCTACGAAGCCGTGTTCGACGGGATGCTTACGGAATTGGACATCTATTCCCGCTATTCCGGGCGCGAGGAGGCGCAGCGCAACCGCGCCCGGCGCGACGGGTTCGGCGGCATCGGCGTGCGCTTCCGGCAGCGCGGCGACATCACCGAGGTCTACCGCATCACCCCCGGCACACCGGCTGCGGAGGCGGACCTGAAGGTCGGCGACGTCATCGTGTCGGCCGACGGCGTGCCGCTCAAGGGCCTGTCGGCGCGCAAGGTCGTGCGGCTTCTGCGCGGCCCCATCGACACCGCCGTGCGCCTGCGCCTGGCCCGATCAGGCCGGCCCGACGGATGGTCCCTCGACCTGGTCCGCGCCCACATCGTGCCGGTCACGGTCAGCCACACGGTCAAGGACGGGATCATCTACGCGGCGGTCGAGAGTTTCAACCAGAAGACCGCGACCTCCGTGAAGAAGGCCGTCCTCGCCGCCAAGGCCGAAACCAAGGTCCCGCTCAAGGGTATGGTCATGGACCTGCGCGGCAACCCGGGCGGGCTGCTGCGGCAATCGGTCAAACTGGCCAACCTGTTCCTGACCCAAGGCCATATCATCACCACGCGCGGCCGCCACCCGGACAGCGTCCATCACTACAATGCCGACGGCGACGACATCCTGAACGGCCTGCCCCTGGTCATCCTGATCGACGGGAAATCGGCCTCGGCCGCGGAAATCACCGCCGCCGCCCTGCAGGACCGTGGGCGCGCCGTGGTCGTCGGCACGTCGTCCTACGGCAAGGGCAGCGTGCAGACGGTGATCCGCCTGCCCAACGACGGCGAACTGACCATCACCTGGTCAAAGCTGATCACGCCGACCGGCTATACCCTGCACGGCCTGGGCGTCCACCCCATCGTGTGCACATCGTCCCTGGCGGAAATTCCCGAGGACGCCAAAGCCAAGGATCCGGTCCTGGCCGGCATCGGCGGTGAGCATTATCAGGCCGATATTTTGGCGCATTGGCGGCGCGGCGGACCGCTGGGCGAAGAGGAACGCACGCGGCTGCGCGATACCTGTCCGCCGGAACGCCATGACGATACCAAAGACCGCGACGTGGCGCGGCGAATCATCGAAGACCGCACGCTTTACACCCGTGCCCTGACCTATACGTCGACAACCGCCCGGGCCGATGCGGCGGCCCTGGAATAGGCCGCAACGGGCCGGTTTCGCCGTGCCCCTTGACTTGCGCGTCCGGCCCTGTATGTTTCGCGCCTTCGACCTGACAGAAAACCAAAGCGGAACTTCGCACCATGGCAAAACCGGCCACAATTCTTGTGAAAATGGTCAGCACGGCTGACACGGGCTTCTTCTATGTGACGAAGAAAAATCCGCGCAATTCGACGGAAAAGTTCGAAATGCGCAAGTATGACCCCGTGGTCCGCAAACACGTGGCCTTCAAGGAAGAAAAGATCAAGTAAGGCTGCCACTGGCGCCCCTCGATCCTATTTCCTGTCCCTGGCCGACCCGTCCCTGACGGGGCGGCCCCTTTCACAAAAATCAACAACCGATCCGCCGCCGTCCGATCTAGTCGACGGCGGGTTCCCCTGTCTTTCTGACCAGCGGGTCCGCGCGCACGACCCGGTCGCGTCCGTCGTGCTTGGCCATATAAAGCGCCTTGTCCGCGCGTTCGATCAGTTCGGCCGCCGTTTCACCCGGCTCCACCGATTCCGCGACCCCGGCGCTCATCGTCACGGACAGTTGCGTCCCGTCCGGTAGAGGGATCGGCTCTTCCGCGACCTTGGCGCGGATACGGTCAGCGACCGCGAAGGCGATATCGATCGGGGTATCGGGCATGGCGACGACGAATTCCTCACCGCCGAAACGGGCCGCCGTGTCGAACCCGCGCACGTTGCGCAATAGGCGCTTGGCGATCACCCGCAGCACCTCATCGCCGGCGGCATGGCCGTAGGTATCGTTGACCCGCTTGAAGTGGTCGAGATCAATCAGCACCAGGGACAGCCCGTGCCCGCCCTCGCCGGCACGCTTGACGATGCCGTCCAGATGCGATTCCAGATAGCGCCGATTGTGCAGTCCCGTCAGGCCGTCGGTCAGCGCCATCGACAGGTGCTGCTGGAAATTCGCCTGCAGCATCTCCTGATAGCGCTTGCGCCGCACCTGGGTGCGCACCCGGGCGACGATTTCCTGCTCGTCGACAGGACGCACGACGCAGTCGTTAACCCCCAGTTCCAGGCCCTTGATCAGGTTGCTTTCGTCTTCGGCGTCGCCGATCAAGAGGATCGGCACCTGGCGCGTCGGCTCCTGTGAACGCAGACGCGAGGCCAGCCGCAAAGGCTCGTCCCCCTCGAAGTCCATGGAGATGACGACCACGTCCGGCAGACCGGCGGCAATTTGCGGGGCGGCGTCGGCATAGGAATTCAGCACGCTCACCGCATGACCATCCCGTTCCAGGACACCGCGAATGTTGTCGCTTTGGATTTCGCTGGAATCGACCACGATTACCCGCGCAGCGCGGCCGTGGACATCCGTCATATCCGGGTCGACGTCAAAGCCCAGGTCGCGCGATGTTTGCTGGTGCAGGGACCATTGGTCGAAGGTCCGTTTCATGCGCACCAGCGAGCGCACGCGGGCGAACAGCATGATGTCGTTAAGCGGCTTGGTCAGGAAATCGTCGGCCCCCGCCTGCAAGCCGTTGACGCGGTCGCGCATGTCGTTGAGCGCCGTCACCATGACCACGGGAATATGCGCCGTGCGCGCCGTTTTCTTGATCCGGCGGCAGACCTCGAACCCGTCCATGCCGGGCATCATGACGTCGAGCAGCACCAGATCGGGCATTTCCCGGGCCACCGTTTCCAGTGCCGTAGGCCCGTCATGGGCGGTCAGAACGTCGTAGTATTCACTGGTGAGCTTGGCGGCCAGAACCTTCACGCTGGCGGCAAGATCATCGACGATGAGGATTCGTGCCGACATGGTCTGTGCCGCCCGCGGCGGTCAGCCGAGGAATTTCGCGACGGTTTCCAGGAACGTGGGAACGGAAATCGGCTTCGCGATATACCCTTCGCACCCACCTTCTCTGATCTTTTCCTCGTCCCCCTTCATGGCGAAGGCGGTAACGGCGATCACGGGAATTTCCTTCAACGAATCATCGGCCTTCAGCATCTTGGTAACTTCCAGGCCGGAAATCTCGGGAAGCTGAATATCCATGAGGATCAGGTCCGGGCGGTGTTCCTGGGCCAATTGAATGGCGTCGCGGCCGTCCATGGTCTGAATGGTGTTGTAACCATTGGCCTGGAGTAGGTCGTTGAACAACTTCATGTTGAGATCGTTGTCCTCAACAATCAAAATCGTTTTCGCCATATTTCATTCTTTCGATCAATTTCTGGGGCCGCTGGCAGTGCCTTGTCCCGCACCACGACCCTGGCCCGATCAAAGGCATCCGACCGGAACTGAAGTCACCATCGCGCTTAGTTCAGATAGTGTCCGAAACGCCCCGGCAAGTCAAACGACCGTGGGGGCCGGCGTCACTCGCCGCGGACCTCTTCAACCATGTCTTCCAGGCGGTCGACATCGTCGATGACCAAGCGATCCTTCTGGCGTTCGACCATGCCCTGTCGCGACAAGTCCGACAGCACGCGGGCAACCGTTTCGCGGGTCGTCGATACGCGGCTTGCGATATCGCCATGCACGGGGATGGGTTTCAGTTCGGCGCGGTTGTCGCCGACCATGTTATTTCGCGCGAGGCGCAGAAGATCGGCCTGAACCCGGTTGTTGGCGGCCAGGGTGCTGAGATCCATGATGCGGTCCGTCGAGGTTCGCACAATGCGCGTCAATGCCCGCATGAGCCGCAACGTGACGGTGAAATGTTCCGACAGCAATTGCAGGAACCGTTCCTGCGACAGGGATGCAATCACCGTGTCCCGAAGCGCCATGACGCTGGCCGAGCGCGGCTCCCCGTCGATCGCCGCAAGGTCGCCGAAATGGCCGCCCGCGTTGACGTCGTCCAAGGTAATTTCACGACCCGACAAAGAATAGATGACGACCCGGGCCGCGCCGGTGACGACGAAATAGACGTCCTGTGTATCGCTTTGACGGTCGATGATCTGTTCCTGAGCGGCGTAGGTCTTCCACGAACAGGCCTGTTCCAGCCGCCCGATCTCGGCCGCGCTCAAGTCTTCCAGCAGATGTATCTGCGCCAATGACCGCGCATTGCCATCCGTCACGCGAACCCCCTTCGCCTAATATTAATCAAGAGCAAATTTATTAATGCGATCTTATGCAAGAACCGCACACAACTCCAAAGGAAATGAAATTGCACCGATTCCCGCGGCAAGTGCCGGTACAAGTTGCCCGGTGATCTTTATGCCGTGCGGACCAATGGGCGTTTCCCTACTTGGCATTCGACGCCGGCGCCCTTATATCGGTTTTAACTTTTTTATGCTCTAATTGAGCAATAAACAGACCGTCAACCGCCTGGGGAGGTGCGACGGCACCGTCCAACACGGCACGGTCTGCGATGCGGCGGAATTGTACGGACAAGCGAAGGTAAGACTGACAAGCCGGGTGGCCGAATATGCCCGCGCGCAAACGGAAACGATGATGAAAAGACCCCTGATCGCCCTTTTTGCCCTGGTACTGACGGCCACCTTTGCCGGCCCGCTCCATGCTGCCGACGGCCAACTGAACGCCATCTCGTCAAAACCGATGCCAGGCGGCAAGGTTCTGGCCGTGCGGGCGCTTGACGATTCCGACGAATCGCTGGAACTGAGCCATCAGTTCGCGCGGGAACTCAAGGCGCGCGGCTATCGGCTCGACCCCAAGGCGGACCTGGTCCTGACCTTCGAGGTGCTGGACGAGTTGGGCGCCTTTACCTTTACCGACAAACGCTATTTCCTCGATGTCCAGGGGACCAAGGGCACCAGTTCCGGCACCGAAGGGTCCGAAGCCCGGTTCAACGTGTTCGATTCCAAGACCGGCGGTATTCTTAACGAAGGTCAGGGCGGGACCAAGATCGTCACGCCGACCAAATACCGCCTGAAGGTGACCATCGACGGCCCGGCGGAAGCGGGCCGCATCGAACGGTATTGGCAGGGCTGGGCGACCGGCAACCTGGGGGCCTCGACCAACGAAACCTTGATCGGCGCCATGGTCGTGCCCCTGGTCGAAAGCCTGGGCAAGACCGTGAAAAACGAAGTCTTTCCCCTTCCCAACTAGCCATTCCAAGCCCTCTGCACCTGTCCGGCACGCCCCCGCCCGGGCATCGCCGCCTCCTTCGACCGCGACGATGCTTGCCCAGGCGGGTCAAACCGTTTAGGAAACGGGGCCGTGGACGGCTGATTGGCGGCCGGCCAGTCTTAACGCTTGAACCCGGCCTCTCAGATGGAAAATCCCTCCAATCCCGGGCTGCTGCCCGCCGGCTTGTCCGACCTTCTGCCCCCTGATGCGGGGTTCGAGGCGTCGGTGACCGAACGTCTGATCGACGTCTGTCAGGCGCACGGCTATCAGCGCGTGAAGCCGCCCTTAATGGAATTCGAGGATTCCCTGCTGTCCGGCACGGGTGCGGCCATGGACCGCCAGGTGTTCCGCCTGATGGATCCGGTCTCGCAACGCATGATGGGGCTGCGCGCCGACATCACGCCGCAAATCGCACGCATCGCCGCAAGCCGCCTGAAATCCGCCCCCCGTCCGCTTCGCCTGTGCTATGCGGGCCAAGTCCTGCGCGTGCGCGGCGACCAGATCCGCCCGGAACGCCAGTTCGCGCAGATCGGCGCGGAACTGATCGGCAGCGCCACCCCCGCCGCCGACGCCGAGGTCATCGTGATGGCCGCCGACGCGCTCGGCTATATCGGGGTTGCCGATGTCTCCATCGACCTGGCCGTGCCGACCCTGGTCACGGCAATCCTGGGCGGCGCCGTTCCCCCTGCTGCCGAACGCACCCTGCGCGAGGCCCTGAACCACAAGGATACGGGTGCCCTAGACGGCCTGACGACGCAGATCGGCGGCGACCTGACCGACCTGCTGAAACGCCTGGTGCTTGCCGCCGGTCCCGCCGACGATACCCTCGCCGCCGTCGATGCCATCGACCTGCCGGCCGCCGCCGCCGCAGAATGGGACACGCTGAAGGCCATCGCCGCAAAGGTCCGCGCCCTGGCGCCAACCCTGCCGCTGACCATCGATCCGGTGGAGCACCGCGGCTTCGAATACCATGCCGGAGCGACCTTCACCCTGTATGCCGCCGGCGTGCGCGGCGAATTGGGCTCGGGCGGGCGCTATCTGGCCGGCAACGGCGGCACGACCGCCGGCGCGGGTGAACCGGCCACGGGCTTTACCCTGTTTACCGATACCCTGCTGCGCGCCCTGCCGCGCCCGGCGCAGGGCCGCCGGCTGTTCGTGCCCGCGGGCACGGCGGCGGACCGCATGGCCGCCCTGCGCGCCGAGGGATGGATCACCGTCGCCGCATTGGACGACGGCGCCGACGCCCGGGCCGAGGCCCGGCGTCTCGGCTGCACCCACTGGCTACACGACGGCCGCCCCGCCCCCATCGGCGAGGCGTGACCGGAAAACACCCCTTTTCACGGACAAGAACGGACACTGAAAATGGCGAACGTGGTTGTCGTCGGCTCGCAATGGGGCGACGAAGGCAAGGGTAAGATCGTCGACTGGCTTTCGGAACGCGCCGACGTGGTCGTGCGTTTCCAGGGTGGGCACAACGCGGGCCATACGCTGGTCATCGACGGCGTCACCTACAAACTGTCCCTGCTGCCGTCCGGCATCGTGCGCAAGGGCAAGTTGTCCGTGATCGGCAACGGCGTCGTGGTCGATCCCTGGGCACTGCTGTCCGAGATCGAAAAGATCCGGGACCAGGGCGTCGAGGTCACGCCGGACAGCCTGCGCCTGTCCGAGGGCTGTCCCCTGATCCTGCCGCTGCACCGCAATCTCGACCTTGCCCGCGAAAAAGCCGCCGGTAAGGCGAAAATCGGCACCACGGGCCGCGGCATCGGCCCGGCCTATGAGGACAAGACCGCGCGCCGCGCCATCCGCGTCGGCGACCTGAGCGACCACGGCCTGCTGAAGGACAAGGTCGAAGGCCTGTTGTTCCATCACAATGCGCTTCTGCGCGGGCTTGGCATGCCCGAGGTCGACGGCGACGAACTGCTGGCGCAACTGATCGAGGTCGCGCCCAAGGTTCTGCCCTTCGCCGCCACCGTGTGGCAGGAGCTTGATCAGGCTCGCCGCAAGGGCAAGCGTATCCTGTTCGAGGGTGCGCAGGGCGCCATGCTGGACCTGGATCACGGCACCTATCCCTTCGTCACCTCGTCGAACACGGTGGCCGGCCAGGCCGCCGTCGGCTCCGGCCAGGGGCCGAGCGCGATCAACTACGTCCTCGGCATCACCAAGGCCTATACGACCCGCGTCGGCCAGGGCCCGTTCCCGACCGAGTTGGAGGACGACGTCGGCCGCACGCTGGGCGAACGCGGGCGCGAATTCGGCACGGTGACCGGGCGGCCGCGGCGCTGCGGCTGGTTCGACGCGGTCATGGTCCGCCAGGCCATCAAGGTCAACGGCATCACCGGCATCGCGCTGACCAAATTGGACGTTCTCGACGGCCAGAAGGTCCTGAAGGTGTGCCGAGGGTACCGCCTGAACGGGCAGGAGATCGACCATCTGCCGGCGTCGCAGATCGAGCAAGCCCGGGTCGAGCCGATCTACGAGGAAATGGAAGGCTGGGACGAAAGCACCCAAGGGGCGCGGTCCTGGGCAGAGCTGCCGGCCACGGCGATCAAGTATATCCGCCGTATCGAGGAGCTGATTGAAGCCCCCGTGGCCCTGCTGTCCACCAGTCCGGAGCGCGAGGATACGATTCTCGTCCATGACCCCTTCGCCGACTGATCGCGCCGACCTGATTCGGCCAGCCTGGCCCGGTTCCCGGCATTAATTGTCTGTCAAGGGAATGGCGGGTACCATCAGGGCGTGAAAGTGTGGGAAATTCAAGGCACGCAGGCGGTAAGGACCGTGCTGCGGGCCTTTTCCATTCGCGACTGTTGGGGCTGAAGACGACAATCGATGGCTGAAACCGCCACAGCACAGGCCGACCCCGGGGGGCCGCCACCCGAAGAGGGTGCACCGCCGGAAGGCATGGACGCCGGCACGGAGCCCGGCGACGGCATCCCGTCCGCGGAAAGCCTGCGCCCTATCCTGATTAAAGACCGCTTCGCCGTCGACCCCAAAACGCCACTGCCCGATCTCGATTCTCCTTCCGCCAAGGCCTTCATGGCCGAGGACCGCCGGGACATCGACCGTCCCGTGTTTGCGCTGATCTGCAACCCGGGACTGCCAACACGGTTAGGCGCCATGACGTCATTGCGCGGCTCCGGCATCAAGGCGCTGGTCGGCGTCCTGGAATGGGAGGTCGAGTTTTGGCCCCTGATCCGCCAGCGCACCATGATCCTGATCCTCGAACGCCCCCTTGGCGGACGTGTGCTGCAGAAAGGCACGTTCCGGATTTCCGAATACGACCTGCCGCGCAAGGTGATCGAGCCGCTGGCCGGCGCATTGCAGGAAATGGCCTCGATCGGCGTCGCGCACCGGGCAATCCGCCGTGACAATCTGTTCTTCATGGATGCCGGGCGGCAACAGATCGCCTTCGGCGAATGCTATTCGTCACCCCCGGGCTACGATCAGCCGGCGGTGTACGAGCCGGCGGAACGCGCCATGGCCCCCCCGGCCGGGCGCGGCGTCGGCAACTCCCGCGACGACGCCTATGCCTTTGCCGTCGCCATCGTCGGCCTTATTCTGGACAAGGAACCGGGGGCGGTCGAAGGTTCGGAAAAAATTCTGGCGGAGAAGCTGGAACTGGGATCCTACGCGGCGATCACCGGCAACGAGAACCTGCCCCTGTCCCTGCTGGAGCCGCTGCGCGGCATGCTCGGCGACGACCCCCAGCAACGCTGGGGGCCCGAGGAAATCGACCTGTGGCTATCGGGCCGCAAGATGTCGCCACAGCAGAAACGCGCGGGCAAGCGCGGACAGACACCCCTGACCTTCATGGGCCGCCCGTACCAAAGCGTGCGGCAATTGGCCGACGCCTTCAGCAAACACGTACCCGACGCCGCCAAGGCGATCCGCCACGACAGCTTCGATACCTGGCTCCGGCGTTCGGTCGAGGACGTCAACCTGGCCAACGCCATCAAGAACGTGCTCGACGTGGCCAATGCCCAGGCCGGGTCCTTCGCCGGCTCGGACGAAATGATCGTAACCCGCGTCGCCATTCTCATGGACCCCTTGGGCCCCATCCGCTTCAAGGGGTTTTCCTTCATGGTCGACGGGTTTGGCGCCGCCTTCGCCATGGACCTGCTGCGCACGGGCGATCCGCAGATCCCGGCGGAAATCATCGCCAAGGACATTCCCGACCTGTGGTTCCAATCACAACTGGCCTATGCGCCGGAAGCCTCAATCCACCAGAAGAACTTCTCGCAGCTCAAGATCGTGCTCAACAACAAGGACCCGGGCTTCGGGATCGAGCGCTGCCTGTATGAAAGCAATCCGTCTCTGCCCTGCCAAAGCCCGCTTCTGCTGCAGGAGTACGTGCTGGATACCGACCACCTGTTGCCGGCGCTGGACCGCGCCGCCAACACGCAGGACCTGAAGTCCAAGCCGCTCGACCGCCATGTCGCCGCCTTCATCACCGCGCGCTTCAAGGAAGACATCAACCCCCACCTCAAGGCCCTGGCCTCGGAAAACCCCGATACCCAGACCATCGGCATGCTGTCGCTGCTTGCCTTCATTCAGTGGAAGCTGCGGGTCGAACCCGTCTACGGCCTGGCAAGCTGGGTCGGCGGACATCTCGGCCCGGCGATCAACGCGTATCATTCGCGCAGCACCCGTAAGGAGATAGAGCGGGAAATTCCCCGTCTGGTCCGCCGTGGGTCGTTGCCCGAACTGTTCGACCTGATGGACAACGCCGACCGCCGGCGCGAGGACATCGAAGGCTTCGAGGATGCTGTCGCGGAATTTACCGCCGCCGAACTGGAAATTCAGGATATTGAGGGCCGCGGCGAGGAACAGTTGACCAAGGCCGAGCGCACCGGTCAGCAGGCCGCCGCCATGGGCTCCATCCTGGTGACCATGTGCATCGTGATGATCCTGTTCATGATCAAGGTGTTCTAAGCATGGGCCGCCCACCGATGAGCCGCGCCATGATCCCGCCGCCGCCGCCCCGCCGGCGCGGCAAATTCTGGCTGTATTTCCTGCTGATCTCGGTGACGATGATCGCCGTCGCCTTTCCGACCATCATCGTCGTCGGAATTGGCATGCTGCCGGCGATGGCGTCTTGGATCACCGACCGCACGGACCAGAAATACGGCTTCTTCTGCATCGGCGGCCTGAACTTCGCCGGCATGTTCCCCTACCTGATGGATTTGTGGTCAGGCAACCACAACATCACCGGTGCGCTCGACATCGTCACCGACGTGTTCGCCCTTGCCGTCATGTACGGCGCAGCCATGGCCGGCTGGATGGTTTATACGGTGATCCCACCGGTCATCACATCGTTCATGACGGTACTGACCGAACGGCGCCTGTCGGCCCTTCGCGCCAACCAGCGCCGCATCGTTGACGAATGGGGGGATGAGGTCACCCTGGGTATCCGTGCCCCCGGCAACGGCCCCGCCAAGCCCGCGCCGCGGCCGGGTGCTCCCACTTCCGGTGGCGGACCGGGCGGAGGCGTGCAGGCAGCCATGGCGGCGATGGAAGCCATCGAAGCAAAGGAAGAGGCGGACGGAGACGCCCCCATGGGTACGGCGCAATAGCCCCGCCGCCCCACGAACCGCCGCCGTCCGCATTCCTTAGTGCGGGATGTGGCCTCAATGCGAGATGTGGCGCTCGATGACCGCGTTTTTGACCGACTTCTGAAGCTTCTCAAAGGCCCGGACTTCGATCTGGCGAATACGTTCACGGGAAATCCCGTATTCCGCAGAGAGATCCTGCAAGGTTGCCGGATTGTCCTTGAGCCGCCGTTCCTCGATGATGTGGCGTTCCCGCTCGCTGAGCGACTTCAACGCCGCATTGAGCATGCCGCGCCGTTCCGACAATTCTTCGTCGTCACCCAGACGGGATTCCTGATCTTCCGAATCCTCGACCAACCAGTCCTGCCATTCACCCTCGGCATCCTGACGCAAGGGCGCGTTCAGGGACTGGTCGCCGCCGGCCAGACGCCGGTTCATGTTGACGACCTCGACCTCAGACACACCCAGTTTGCGGCCGATTTCGGCCACCTGTTCCGGGTGCAGATCGCCATCGTCGATGGCCGACATCTGAGCCTTCATCCGGCGCAGGTTGAAGAACAGCTTCTTTTGCGCCGCCGTCGTGCCCATTTTGACCAGCGACCATGATCGCAGGATGTATTCCTGGATCGCCGCGCGGATCCACCACATGGCATAGGTCGCGAGACGGAATCCGCGCTCTGGATCGAACCGCTTGACCGCCTGCATCATGCCGACGTTGCCTTCCGAGATCAGCTCGCCCACGGGCAGGCCGTAGCCGCGATAGCCCATGGCGATCTTGGCGACGAGGCGCAGGTGGCTGGTTACCAGGCGGCGGGCCGCCGCTTCGTCGCCGTGTTCCTGCCAGCGCCGGGCGAGGGAGACCTCTTCCTCCGGCTCCAGCATGGGGAAATCCCGGATGCGGTAGAGATAACGCGACAGATTGTCTTCCGGGGCAAAACTCAAGTCCTTTTCAGGGGCCATGTATCCCATGGTGCGGTTTCCCTCATATCCGAACGCAGCTGACCCGCCGTCTACCTGACGGCCAGAACGGAGGGTTATGATGCACTGCGTTAATTCATACCAATTTGGTCGGATATTAGCCGAGGGATTTACTCAGGTACAGAAAATTTTAGATCGACCGCAGAATGCCAGATATCCCATTGATATAATTATATTTATTAGATGAAAATCTGAGCCTCTCCCCCGTCACTGGATGGGTGAACCCCAGAATACTCGCGTGAAGAGCTTGGTTTTTACAGTTGGATAGTGGGGTTTTCAGCTCAGGCGGCAGACCGGAAACCCGCGCCCGCCGGCCACCGTAAAGAGGATCGCCGATCACCGGATGGCCGATCGACGCCATATGCACCCTGATCTGATGCGTGCGCCCGGTGGCGAGCCGGCATTCGACCAAGGCCGCCCGGTCGCCGAACCGTTCCAGCACCGTGTAGAACGTCTTGGCCCATTTACCGGACCCGTCCGGACGCACGGCCATTTTCTTGCGGTTCCGGGGGTCCCGGCCGATAGCGCCGGTAATTTCGCCCGCCGCCGGGCGCGGCACGCCCCAGACCAGGGCGCGGTAGGCGCGGTCGATGGAATGGTCCTCGAACTGACGGGCCAGCCCCCGGTGCGCGATATCATGCTTGGCCGCGACCATAAGGCCCGAGGTATCCTTGTCCAGGCGGTGCACGATGCCCGGCCGCTCGACCCCGCCGATGCCCGATAGCGAGCCCTTGCAATGAGCCAGCAGCGCGTTGACCAGGGTACCGTCGGCGTTGCCCGCCGCCGGATGGACGACCAAACCCTGGGGTTTGTCGATGACGATCAGATCGTCGTCTTCATAGACGACGTCCAAGGGAATCGCCTGGCCCTCGGGTGTCGCCGGCACGGGCGGCGGGATGGTGACGGTATAGCCCTCCCCGGCCCGCACCTTGCGCTTGGCCTCGGTCACCGGTTGCCCCGCGCCGTCCGCCACCTGGCCCTCGGCCAGCAAGGCCTGCAGGCGCGCCCGCGACAGCTCCGGCAGCAGCGCCGTCAGGGCCTTGTCCAGGCGTTCGCCCGCCTGATCGGCGGGAATTTTCAAGGCATGGGTCTCGCTCATGGTCCGGCGAGCAAACGCCGGGGGCCGTGAGGTGTCAAGCGCGGGCATCAACCATGCTTGACAGCCCCCGCCCCCCGTTGCACTTAAGCCCCATGCATGCGGCATTGAAATCACTGGTGATCGGCCTGGGCGTTCTGATCGCGCTCGGCCTGGGCCTGTTGGTCTACGGCTTCTTCAAGACCAGCCAGGACCCGACCTGGCGCCTGTTCGGCGACGCCAAGCCCGCCGCCGCGACCGCCGGCACGCCGCCGCCGGCCCATCTGGCCCCGCCCCTGGCCGTGTCCGGCGATATCGAGCTGAACCTGCCGACGGGTTGCGAGATCAAGTCCGTCACCCAATTGGGCGGGCAGATCTATATCCTGACCCAGCCCGCCGGGGTGTGCGGTCAGGTGCTGATCGTCGATCCGGCCGCGGGCCGCGTCACGGGCCGAATCAATCCTTAAGCGACGGGAAGGACTGCTCCCGTGCTGACCATCCCCCAAACCCTGCTGGAGCGCATCACCGAGGCCGCCGAGGCCGCCTTTCCCTACGAGTGCTGCGGCCTGCTGGCTGGCCGGGACGGTGCAGCCAAGGGCGAGACCCTGGTCACCCGCATGGTGCCCTCGCCCAACGTCACCGAAACACAGGCCGAAGATTCGTTCGAGGTCGATCCCCAGGTGCGGTTCGATCTGATGCGGGCCCTGGACGGCACGGATGAGCGCATCGTCGGCCATTACCATTCCCACCCCGGCGGCCCGGCCATGCCCAGCGCCACGGATTTGAAAATGGCCTATGAGACGGACCTGATCTGGGTCATCGTTGCCGTTAAGGACGGCCAGGCCGTCGATGCCCGCGCCCATGGCGTCAATCCGGACCGCTCGGCCTTTCACGCTGTCCCCCTCAACCTCATCGCCGACTAATCCCAACCCCAAGGAGCCCCCGCCCATGAACTTCGCATCCGACAACACGGCGGGCGCCCATCCGGATATTATGGCCGCCATCGTCGCCGCCAACGACGGGCGGACCATGCCTTACGGCCATGACGACGGCACGGAAGCCGCGCGCCAGCGCGTCTGCGAGGTGTTCGAGACCGAGGCCAAGGTGTTCTTCGTGCCCACGGGCACGGCGGCCAACGGACTGGCCGTGGCCTCCATCACGCCGTCCTGGGGGGCGTTGGTATGCCATGAGACGGCGCATATCTTCGACCACGAAGGCAACGGCCCGGTGATGTATTCGGGTGGGGCGCGGCTGATCGGCCTTGCGGGCGCGGACGGCAAGATCGCGCCGGACGCGGTCGAGGCCGCGACCCTGGAAGGCCGGGGCGACGAGCATTATTCCCAGGTTCGCGCCGTCAGCGTCACGCAGCTGACGGAAAAGGGAACGGCTTACCGGGTGGATGAGATCGCCGCCATCGGCGATGTCTGCCGCAAACACGGCCTTGCCCTGCATATGGACGGCGCACGCTTCGCCAATGCCTTGGCCGGGCTCAACTGTTCGCCCGCCGACATGAGCTGGAAGGCCGGGGTCGACGTGCTCAGCTTCGGCGGCACCAAGAACGGGGCCCTGGCGCTGGAGGCCGTGGTGGTGTTCAACCCGGCCCTGGGCGATGAATTTCTGTATCGGCAGAAACGCGCCGGCCATGTGCTGTCCAAGATGCGCCTGATGACGGCGCAGATGGCGGCCTATCTGGCGGACGGCCTGTGGCTTGAGAACGCGCGCCATTCCAATGCCATGGCGAAAAAGCTGGCGGACGGCCTCAAGGATCTGGGCGTGGAAATCGTGGGTGCCGTCGACGGCAACCAGGTGTTCCCGCGCCTGCCCGCCCCCATGGCCGAAGCGCTGAAGGCCAAGGGCTTTCTGTTCTATGACCGGGGTCCCGATGAGGAAGGCCGGCGCAAGACCCGGCTGGTCACCGCCTTCAACACCCCGGAAGACGACGTCGACGCGTTCCTGGCAACGGCGGCGACGGCGGCGGTCTGACCGCTCAGCCCTTCTGCCGCGCCGTCAGGTCCGGCCACAAATTATCGGCGCCCCGCCCCAGCACGCGCCTGCCGATTTCCCCGGCCCAATAGGTTTCCGCCCCGAACTCGCCCCGCCAGGCCCAAAGCCGGCGCGTGGTGAAATGCAGTTCGTGCTCGTAGGTGAAGCCGATGGCGCCATGGGTCTGATGGGCCGCGTCGTAGACGATTTCCGCCGCCTCCCCGGCCACGACCTTGGCCGCCGCCACATCCCATTCCGCATCCGTCAGGTCAGCGCCCGCCCGGTCGAGGGCGAGGAAGGCGGTTTCGGCGGCGCTGCGCGCCTGGGCGGCGCGGGCGGCGGCGCGGGCCAGCATCTGCTGGATCGCCTGGAACTTGGCGATGGGCCGCCCGAACTGTTCGCGGTCGCCCGCGTGCTGCACGGCCAGGGTCACCGCCCCCTCCATGGCCCCCGCCATCTGGGCCGCGCGCATCAGCGCCCCCAGGGTGCGGGCGACCGGCAGGGTCGCGGTCAGATCCAAGGTCCCCGTGGCCGAGGGTTTGGCCTCGGTGAAGGTCACCGTATCGCGGGGCTCGCCCGCCATGTTGCGGTCGGACGTGATGGTCACGGCATCGGCGGGGATCAACGCCACCGTGCCGTCGATTTCGGCAACCAGATGTCCGGCCTGGGCCGCCCAGGGCACGCCCTCGGCAACACCTGAAAGGGCACCATCCTTGAACGTCAACACCGCGCCGCCGTCAATCAAGGCAAGCGGTCCAGGCGGCACGTCGATTCCGGCCCGGCCCAGCAGCCAGCCCGCCGCCATGGTTTCCACCAGGGGTACCGGCGCGCGACGGCGCCCGGCGGCGAAGGCAATGACGAAGGCATCGGCAAAGGACGCCCCCATGCCGCCGCGGTCTTCCGGGGCAAGCGGCTGGGTCAGGCCGTTGTCTTCCAGCACTTGCCACAGGTCACTGGGCCAAGTGCCGTCCTCGGCCGCGCCCAGGACGTCGCGGGTCACGTGATCTTCCAACAAACGCCCGGCGGCTTCCGCCAGGATGTTGGCCATTTCGCTTGTTCCGGTCATCAGCGCAACCCCAGCCCGCGCGCGATGATCCCGCGCATGATTTCCCGTGTGCCGCCACGCAGCGAGAACGACCGCGCTGCCATGGTCATATAGGCCATGACCTGATCGAAGTCGCCGCCGCCCATGCGCGGCGAGATGCCCGCGATGTCGTGGGCCTTGCCCGGCATGTCCTGTTCGTAGGCGACGCCCAGTTCCTTGACGATGGCCGCCGCCAGGTTCGGCGTTTCGCCGCTTTCCAGCATGGTGGCGATGGAGATCGACATCTGGCGCAAGGTCGACAGGTGTGCGGCCAGCCGCCCGATGCCGGCGGCTTCCGCCGGCCCCGCGTCGGCACCGATTTCGCGCACCAGTTCGAACAGCAGTTGATAGCTGGAGAGATAGCGTTCCGGCCCGCTGCGCTCGAACGCCAGTTCCGTGGTCACCTGGCCCCAGCCGCCGCCTTCGGTCCCGACCAGGGCGTCGGCGGGCACCTCCGCGTCCTCGAAGAACACCTCGTTGAACATCTGTTCGCCCGCCATGTTGCGGATCGGGCGGATGGTCACGCCCTTGGTTTCCTTCATGTCGATGAGGAACTGGGACAGGCCCGCATGGCGGTCCTTGGGGTCCTGGGGTTGCGTGCGCACCAGGGCGATCATGTGATGGGCCGTATGGGCCTTGGAGGTCCAGATTTTCTGGCCGTTGATGCGCCAGCCGTCGGCGGTCTTCTCGGCCCGGGTGCGGATCGAGGCGAGGTCCGAGCCCGAATTGGGCTCGCTCATGCCGATGCAGAAATAGCTTTCGCCGCGCGTGATGGCGGGGATGTATTTCCGGCGCTGCTCTTCCGTGCCGAACTTCAGCAGCAAGGGGCCGCTCTGCCGGTCGGCCACCCAATGGGCGGAAACGGGGGCACCGGCGGCCAGCATTTCCTCCAGCACCACGTAGCGTTCGAGAAAGCTGCGCCCGCCGCCGCCGTATTCCTGGGGCCAGGTCATGCCGATCCAACCACGGGCCCCCATGGCCTTGGAAAATTCCGGGTCGGCCCCGGACCAGGATTTGGCGCGCTTGACGCCCGGATAGCCCTTAAGGTGATCGGCGATGAAGGTGCGGACCTCGGCGCGAAGGGCCTCGGCCTCGGGCGGCAGAAGGCCCGGCGTGAAACGAATGTCCTCCAAGATTTAAATCCTAATTTTCTTGGTTCAGATTGTATACAATCGTTTTATAACGCCACAGGATGGTTTACAACAAGACCATAAGGAAACAGCTGGGTCGGAAAAATGGAACACTTCCTACTTTATGAACAGCGGGACAACGTGGTCACTTTGACCATGAACAACCCGGAAAAGCGCAATTCTCTGTCGGGAAAAATCCAATCCCAGGATTTCGTCGACGCCTGCGAGCGGGTCAACAACGACCCCAGCGTCAAGGTCGTGATCCTGACGGGGGCGGGAAAAGCCTTCAGCGCCGGTGGGAATATTTTCGCTATGCGAAACAGAACCGGCCTGTCCCAGGGCATCCCCGCCGAAATCAGAAGCAATTACCTGAAGGGCATCCAGCGCATCCCCAAGGCGTTCTACAACATCGAGGTGCCGACCATCGCCGCCGTCAACGGCGCGGCCATCGGCGCCGGTTGCGACCTGGCGACCATGTGCGACATCCGCATCGCGTCGGAGCACGCCAAGTTCGCGGAAAGCTTCGTCAAGCTGGGCATCATTCCCGGCGACGGCGGGGCTTATTTCCTGCCCCGCGCCGTCGGCTTTTCCAAGGCCTATGAAATGGCCTTCACCGGCGACACCATCGACGCCCAGGAAGCGCTCGGCTGTGGGCTGGTGTCCAAGGTCGTCGCGGCGGACGACCTGATGACCGCCGCCAACGAACTGGCCGACCGCATCGCCTGCAATCCGGGCCATGCCCTGCGCCTGACCAAGCGCCTGTTGCGGGAAAGCCATCACGCGCGGCTCGACACCCTGTTGGAAATGTCGGCGGCATTCCAGGCCCTGGCCCATAACACGCCGGAGCATGAGGAAGCCGTCAACGCCATGGCCGAGATGCTTGAGGCCAAGTCCAAGAACAAAGGCAACGACAAGGAATAACGGCCGTGCTTGACGCCATGATCCGGGCGCGCTCCGTCGCCATCGTCGGCGCGTCCCAACAAAAGACCGAGACCGGCGGCGACAAGCTGGGCACGGTCGCGCTAAATTATCTGCTCGCCCATAACTATCCGGGCAAGGTCTATCCCGTGAATCCGAAGGAAACGGAAATCCGGGGCCTCGCCTGTTATCCCAGCGTGAAGGACATCCCGGACGACATCGACCTCGCCCTGATCGCCGTGCCGGCCAAGGCCAGCGTCGCCGTGATGAAGGACTGCGGCGTCAAGGGCGTGAAGACGGCCATCGTGCTGGCGTCCGGCTTTTCCGAAGCCGGGGAGCCGGAATTGGAAGCCGACCTGATCGCCGCCGCCAAGGAAGGTGGGGTGCGGTTCTGCGGGCCCAACACCAACGGCATGATTTCCATCGCCAACGACATGGTGTGCTGCACCTCCATGGTCTGCGCCATGCCCCGCTTCAACAAGGGCGACATCGCCTTCCTGACCCAATCGGGGGCCGTCGGCGGCTCCATGCTCGGCACCGGGAACGAGGAACAGGGCGGGTTCAGCCATTGGATTTCCGTCGGCAACGAGGCCGACCTGCAGGTCGCCGACTATCTGGATTATCTCGCCGACGATGCGGACACCAAGGTTGTCGCCCTGTTCATCGAAGGCATCCGCGACCCCGGCAAATTCACCCGCGCCTGCGCCAAGGCGGCCCAGGCGGGCAAGCCCGTGGTGGTCTACAAGATCGGCCTGTCCGAGGTTTCCGCCGCCGCCGCCGCGTCCCATACCGGGGCCATGGTCGGCTCCGACGCCGTGTTCGACGCCGTGTGCCGCAAGTACGGCGTTGTCCGGGTCGACGACGCGGCCGACCTGCTGCCGACGGCGATCACCTTTTCCCGCCTGCTGGATAAACTGCCGAAGGGCCCCCGCATGGGCCTGATCGGGCCGTCGGGCGGCATCTGCGGCGTCTGCGCCGACGAATGCCACCGCTTCGGCCTCGACGTGCCGGAACTACCGCAATCGGCCCAGGAAACGCTCAAACAATTCATCCCGCCGTTCGGCGCATTGCGCAATCCCATCGACGTGACGCAGCAGATCCGAAGCTCCCCCACGGGATACCAGGACACCATCCGTACGGTCCTGGAACAGGACACGATCGACGGCGTGTTCCTGCTCGTCACCATGGTGGGCGAGCCGCGCGCCAGTTTCTATTGCGACATCTTCACCGAGGCCGCGCGAGCGACCGGCAAGCCCGTGATCATCGCCTGGACCGGGGCGCAGTCCCTGGCCGCCCAGGCGATCCCGCAGATCAAGCGCAATCAAATGCCGTTGTATTTCTCGGCCCGGGGCGCCGTGCGCGCCATGCGGGCGCTGCTGGATTACCGGCGCTTCCTGGACGCCCGTGGGGAGGACAACCGATGACCCCGGCCGAGATCATCAAGAACGCCCGCGCCCAGGGCTCCCGCACCCTGTCGGAACACCAGTCCAAGCAGATCCTGGCCGCTTACGGCGTGCCGGTGACGGCGGAACGCCTTGCCGCCGACGCGGACACGGCGGCACAGGCCGCCGCCGAAATCGGTTTTCCCGTGGCGCTCAAGGGCAATGCCCCGGACCTCGCCCATAAGACCGAGGCCGGATTGGTCGAGATCGGCCTGGCCGACGCGGACGCGGTCCGGGCGGCGGCGGCCCGCCTGATGGCCAAGCTGCCCCCGGGCGGCACTCTGCTGGTCCAGGAAATGGCGTCCGGCAAGCGGGAATTCCTGATCGGCATGGCGCGGGACGCGCAGTACGGCCCCTGCGTCACCTTCGGTCTCGGCGGCATCTTCGCCGAAGCCCTGAACGACACGGTCCTGCGTCTGGCCCCGGTCAGCGAACGGGACGCCCTTGCGATGATGGATGACATCCGCGCCAAGGCGCTGCTCGGCCCCTACCGGGGCATGGCAGCCGTCGACCGCATCGCCCTGGCACAAGCCATCATCGGCGTGGGCGCGGCCGCCCTGGCCCATCCGGAAATCGCCGAGATCGACGTCAACCCGGTGATCATCGCGGGCGACCGCCCGGTCGCCGTGGATGCCTTGGTGGTTTTGGCTTAGCGGAAGATTTCGAGGAAACGCCCCTCACCCCAACCCTCTCCCCCGCGGGGGGAGAGGGCGTGTCCGTCCGTGAGTCCCCTCGCCCCCGGCCACGGGGGAGAGGGACAGGGTGAGGGGGGTGAAGCGAAAATCCTTAGCGGATAAACCGTTCCACGTAATCGGCACCCAGGCCGACCTCGGTGAAATGCTTGCGGCAGGCGTCGACCCGGTCGAACACGTCGGTGGTGCCGACCGTGTTGCCGTCCGCGTCGCAATAGATCAAGGCACCCGAGTTGTGGAACAAGGTGATCATCTCGTCGCAGTCCGGTTCCACCACCAGGGTGTGGATGTCGCCCGGGGGTTCGTACAGGTAGGACCCGGCCTCGGCGATCCAGTCCCGTTCCAGATAGCGCCAGCGGCCCTTGATGACGAAACCATGCACCGGCGCGGGATGGCGGTGACGCGACAGCAGGCCGCCGCCGACCACCTTGGTCAGATGCACCCAATAGCCGTTGGACACGTTCAGGCACAACGGCCGCGACCAGCGCCCCGGGGCCAGCGGCACCCACAGGCGCGGGTCGTCGTTGGCATAGCCGTCCTGAATGAACAATTCCGGCAGGGCGTCCTGCGGCCGGGGGCCGTCATAGGGGGCGGGCAGGTCTTCGGCGGCGACGCGGCCGTCCGATTGGGCGCCGGCGGGCAGGGTTTGTTCGGTATGGGTGCTGTCTGGGCTCATGGTGGTCTCGTCTGCTTTTCGTCAGTGGGGGCTAGTTCAGAAAGTAGGCCTTGGCCTTCAAAAGCGAGCGCTCGATGGTCAGCGGCATCATCCCGGCGAAGGTGTCCAGCGCCGCCAGCCAGTTGAGCTCCGTGAATACTTGGGCACTGCGCAGGCGGTCCGCCATGCCTTTGTTGACCTCCTGCGCATTCTTGTAGATCGCGAGCAGGCCGTCGAAACTGGTGTCCCAGTCGGGCTTTTCCTTGCCGCCGAAGTACTGGCCGACCAGATAGAACGACATGGCGCGCAGGATCGTCAGTTCCATGTCCGCCAAGGGCACGTGGTAGCGCGCCAACGGCCGGAAGAACGACATATGCGGACAGCCGCTGGTCGCCATCACCAGCCCGAGGACCGAGCGCAAGGCTTCCTGTGCCGACACCTTGGCCGTGGTCGTCGTCGTTCCCTGTTCGACCGTCAGATCGACCTGGGCGTAGGACACCATGCGCCCGACCCGCTGGCTGTAATCGACCAAAAGGGCGGCGACCGGACAATGGGGGTGGGTCTGCTTGGTCAGCGGGCAATGCTGGCACTTGTGATAATCCAGGCGCGTCCACTCGGGCAGGTTCGCAGGGTCGGGCTGTGTCAGCGCGACTTCCGGCAGAGAGATATCCAGGTTGAACATCTCGCGCGACCCGTCTTCGCTGTCGATGATATAGCGGACGAGCATGTGATCGGCATCTGCGGGCATGTACCGCCGCCTCTCCTCATCTTCCCAAACCCAAGTCGGGAGAGTTTAGGCCATCGCGGGCGCGCTGCCTACAGACCGTTGTGTCTGCAAGCAACGCGTCCCGTTATGGATATTGTCCGGGGTTTCTAGACCACCGGCGACAGGCCCCCGTCCACATTGATCGCGGCGCCGCAGATGTAAGATCCGGCATCCGACGCCAGGAAACAGGCGGCGGCGGCGAATTCCTCGGCCTTGCCCATGCGGCCCATGGGCAGTTCCTTGCCCATCTCGTCATACAACTGGTCCAGGTCCTTGCCGTCCTTGGCGGCGCGGCGCACCCATTGGTCGCTTTCGATCTTGCCGACATGCAGGGAATTGACCAGCACGTTGTGGGGGGCTCCCTCGCCGGCCAGCACCTTGGTCAGGGCCATCCCGGCGGCGCGGGTCACGGCCGTCGGGGCGCCCGACGGCGGCGGCGCCTTGGCGCCCGAGTTCAGGACGTTGATGATGCGGCCCCACTTGCGCTCGGTCATGCCCGGGAAGGCCAGACGACACAGGCGGATGGCGCCGAACAGCTTGAGGTCCAGGTCCGCCTGCCATTCCGCGTCGGTCACGGACACGAAGGGCGCCCGGTGGGACGATCCCGCGTTGTTGACCAGCACGTCGATCTGGCCCAGGTCGGCGATGGCGGCGTCCCAGGCGGCCTGGCAGCCTTCGGCGGTCGACACGTCGCCGACCACGGCGACCACGCGCCCGCCCGTGGCGGCCTCGATCGCGGCCTTGGCCTCGTTCAATACGTCGGCGCGGCGGGCGACGATGGCGACCTCCGCCCCGGCGCTACAGAAGGCCTGGGCGATGGCCCGGCCGATACCCAGGCTGCCGCCGGTCACCAGGGCCTTGCGCCCTGTCATTTTCATTTCCATGGATGTCCTCCCGAGGGGTGTTGGTGTCAGAGAATTTTGCCGACCGTAATATCAACCATCAAGGTGCCGGCCAAGATCTCCAGGCTTTCCCGCAGGTCTTCGTCGCCGAGGTCCTGGGGGGCGCGCACCCTTGCGTGGGCGTGGAACAGCGTGCCGCCGGAATGGGGTGCTTCACGGATGTCCGTTTCCATATCCTCGACGCTGACGCCGCGCTCCGCCAAACAATGGGAAATATCGCGCAGGATACCCGGATGGTCCGGCCCGAGAAGCTCGATCTCGAACACCGGGCCCATGGCGGATGCAATCTCGGCTGCTTCCTCGACCACCAGATGGAAGCCCTCGGCGTCGAGCGCCCGGAGGCTGTCCTCCAGGGCGGCGATCCCATCCTCGGCGATCTCAACCTTGGCGATGCCGGCGAACTTCGCCGCCAGATGCGCCATGCGGCTGTCCAGCCAGTTACCGCCGGCATCCGCCACGGTTTGCGAAATGCGCTCCACCAGTCCGGGCCGGTCGTCGGCGATGAAGGTCAGGATCAGAGTCTTTGGCATGGCGGCACTTTCGGGCAATCGCGGGCGGCCACTCTAACAACGACGGCAGGATGCGGCCACAATTTCAACGCCAGACCCTGGCCTTGGCATTTCCGGCTTTTGAAAAAGATCAAAAGCCTGGTTCTCCCGCGCCCGCATTCGAGAGTATTATTTAAAGGATAAGAAAAACAGGACTCGGTGAATGAGCGGGCGCAAGATCGTCGGATTCAAGGATGACAACAGACGCCGCGACGTGCGTCTGGACGTCAAAGGCGTCAAATTCGTCATCAACGGCCACGAATTCCCCGTCGGCGACATGAGCGTCGGCGGTTTCCGGCTGAAATCGGCCATTGGCAAGATGCGCCCGGGGCAAAGCTTCACCGTCACCCATGTCGTGACCGAAGACGACGGCCGTGTGCCGCTCGGGGCGCCCGGCGAGGTCATGCGCATCGATTACGCGGAAACCAGCCTGGGCTGCCGGTTCACCAAGCTGACCGGCGGGCAGTTCCGAATCATCGAGGCTATTGCCATGCGCCGGCCGTTGAGTACCCTGAGCACGACCGCCAAACGCAAAGGCTTTTTCGGCCTGTTCGGCGACTGACCGCGGAAACCGCCCCCCTGTCAAACGATAAGGGCGGACCACCGACCGAGGGATCAATTCCAGGAAAGGCGAAAGAACAGCCCATGCGCGATCTGGGAGAATACGATTACGTCATTGTCGGTGCTGGGACCGCCGGCTGCGTCCTGGCCAATCGCCTGTCCAGTGATCCGGCCAACCGGGTTCTGCTTCTGGAAGCCGGCGGCAAGGACAACTACCATTGGATTCACATCCCCGTCGGCTACCTGTTCTGCATGGGCAATCCGCGCACGGACTGGTGCTTCAAGACCGAGGCCGTGGCCGGGCTCGGCGGCCGCGCGCTGAATTATCCGCGCGGCAAGGTGCTGGGCGGCTGTTCGTCCATCAACGGCATGATCTACATGCGCGGCCAGGCCCGCGACTACGACCAATGGGCACAGATGGGTAATCGCGGCTGGAGCTGGGACGACGTCCTGCCCTATTTCAAGAAATCGGAAGACCAAGCCGCCATCCCGCTCGACGACTTCCACCAATCGGGCGGCGAATGGCGGGTCGAAAACGTGCGCACGACCTGGGAAATCATGGACGCCTTCCGTGACGCCGCGGCCGAGGCCGGCATTCCCAAGGTCGACGACTTCAACAAGGGCAACAACGAGGGCTGCGGCTACTTCCACGTCAACCAACGGTCCGGCGTGCGCTGGAACACCTCGAAGGCCTTCCTGGGGCCGGCCAAGGACCGCCCGAACCTGGACATCGTCACCCATGCCCATGTGAAGGGCCTGCGCCTGTCGGGCAAGACCGTGACGGGCCTGGACTTGCGTGTCGCGGGCGAAGACGCGGGGGTGGCCTGCCGGGGCGAGGTGATTCTGTCGGCCGGATCCATCGGCTCGCCACAAATTTTGCAGGTCTCGGGCATCGGCCCGGGGGATTTGCTGCAAAGCCTGGGGGTCGAGGTCCGTCACGAATTGAAGGGCGTCGGCGGTAACCTGCAGGATCATTTGCAGATCCGCCCGGTTTACCGGGTCGAGGGAACCAAGACGCTGAACCAGCGGGCCGGATCACTGATCGGCAAGATGGGCATCGCGCTGGAATACGCCTTGTTCCGCTCCGGCCCGATGTCCATGGCGCCGTCGACCCTGGGTGCTTTCGCCAAGTCGGACCCGTCGCGGGAAACGCCCAACCTGCAATACCACATTCAGGCGCTGAGCCTGGATTCCTGGGACAAGCCGCTGCACCCCTTCCCGGCCTTCACGGCCAGTGTGTGCAACGTGCGCCCGGAAAGCCGGGGCACCGTGACGATCACGTCGCCGGACCCGTTCACCCCGCCGGCGATCCAGCCCAACTACCTGTCCACGCCGGGCGACCGCAAGGTCGCGGCCGATGCGCTTCGCCTGACCCGCCATATCGTGTCCCACCCGGCGCTCGCCCGCTTCAAGCCCGTGGAATACAAACCGGGGGCCCACCTCACCACGGATGATGAACTCGCCGACGCGGCGGGGCAGATCGGCACCACGATCTTCCACCCCGTGGGCACCTGCAAGATGGGCACGGACCCGGATGCGGTGGTCGATGACCGACTGCGCGTGCACGGGATGACTGGATTACGCGTGGTCGATGCCTCGATCATGCCGACGATCACCTCGGGCAACACCAACGCGCCGGCCATCATGATCGCGGAAAAGGCTTCGGACATGATCCTGGCGGATGCCAAGGCACGGGCCGCGGCATAAGCGCGAAAGATCGCATTTCCCGCCGAATCAACCGCTTAACTGGATTTTTACCCTAAATCGCCATATTTCCATGGTGGATTCGGGGGCATGGCTGCGGGCTCCCGCCGGGGGTCCGGTCCATGATAGGCTATCGGGGTCGGCACGCGCGGATGGGGTTCCGACGCGGCCGTAAAGTTGGGCAAGGGATGATGGCGAAACGCCATTTAAATCAATCTGTTACAGGATGCACCGCGATCCGCGCGGCGGCCCTGGCCCTGTGCCTGGGGGCCGCCGTTGTGATCGGCGCGCCCCGCGCCCAGGCTCAGGACAGCGGCGCCGGCGCCTTGTTCGCCGCCATCCAAGCCAATGACCTGGACGCGGTGAAACAGATCGTCGCCTCCGGCGCCGATCCGCGGGCCCGCGACGCCAATGGCCTGTCCGCCCCCCAAGCCGCCGTGCGCCTGGGCCATCACGTCATCGCCCATTACCTGCTGGCCTACCGCCGGCCCAAGATTGACCCGCCCCTCGATCAGGCCATCAACCAGGCCCTTGACCGTGCCGTCGCCGAAACGGAAAAGACGGCCGGCCCGATCCCCGAAGCCGCGCCACCGCAAACGGAGGCCGCCGACGCCCCCGTAACCCTGCCCGAGCCGGCCCCTGCCGTCGATGTTGCCGACCGGCGCGCGCCCCCCCCGGTGCCCCCCCACGATCAGAACACGAAGACACTTGCGCCGATTCTCGATGCCGCAAACACCCTCGATAACGCCGCCGACAAATCCGACGTCCCCCTTCCGGACAGCCAGAAGACACGCCAATGGGCACCGACGTTCGTCACGCGGCTCGGCAATTGGGCCCGCAAGATGATGGGATTCGACGCCGACGCCACGACGACGGCCGAGGGCACGGACCCCGCGCGCGGGGCCCAAGCGCCCGTCGCCCTGTCACCGCCCCCTGCGGCAACAGGCTCCCCAATAGAACCCGCGGAAACCGCCCCCTCCACCGCGCCGGGAGACCCGATCGACATCCTGCCCGACCTGGACAAACTGGCGGCGCAGAACAACCCGGCCATGGAGGTCTCGAGCCCCGACCTGCCGGAAGCGGACCTGCCGCGCGCCCTGGCCGGCAGCCCCGCCCTCACCGATCCCCTGGCCAAGGCCCTGGCCCAGCCTGACGGCGGTACGGAACCCTTGCCCGACGGCGGCCTGGACCCGCTGCTGTCGATGCTCGACGCGCCCACGGACAACAAACCGACCCTCCCTCAGGCACCCGTTGCGACGGAAAGCCCCGCCAAGGTCGACTTGATGGCCCTGGCGCCCAAGGATCGGCTGGCCTGGCTTGATTCCCTGCTAGCCAAGCCGATCGCCCGCGACGCGGAAGAATCCCTGTCCGACAGCCGGGACGAGGCGCTCAGCCACCTGCGCGACCGGGCAAAACGCAAGGCCGCCGAAGCCGACGCGGCAGAGGCCGCCCTGAGCGCAGCCGAGAAAAGGAACCTCAAGACCGATACTTCCGCCGTCGAAGGCCCGCCGCCGGGCACCAATCTGTCCCGTCGCCTGAAAATCCCGCTGCCGCCGCCCGACCCCAAGGGCCGCAAGAATTTCGCCCGCGATCCCTGGTTCCGCGACGTATCGCCGGATGAGCCGGACGTCCGCGCCGCCCATCGTTCCCTGAAGGCGCCGCCGCCGGAACGCGGCACGCCGCCGGAGCCGACACCGAAGGTGCCGCAGCTTGCCAACCTGCCGGACGGCAAGGCGAAGGCGTCCGATCAGAAGCTTGCCGTCAACATGCCCGACGCGCCGCCGATCCGCGAATCCCAGCGCCCGGCCACGCCCACGGCGACCCCCGCCACGCCGGCCGATGCTTCCTTGGATGCCCTGGAAAAGGAATTCGGCGGCCCCACGCCCGCGAACGACCCGCTGGCCGCCGAACTGGGCCTGGACACCCCTGCCGGGACGGCCCCTGCGGCCGACCCGCTGGCTGCCGAACTGGGATTGGGCGGTGCCGGCGGATTACCGGCCGACGACCCCTTGGCCGCCGAACTGGGCATCGGCGCCCTACCTGAGGGGGATCAGAAAACGGCGGAGGCCGGTGATCCTTTGTCCCAGGCGCTCGGCGACCTGTCCAGCCTGCTCGACAGCGACAAACCGTCCACCAATCCCCTCGACGCCGAACCACCGGTGGCGACGTCACAGGAAATCCTAGCCGCCCTCCCCCCAGGGTCGGAGGTTCGCCTGGATGTCGAAGGCCGCCCCGTCCTGCCCGCCGCCTGGACCTTGCCCGTGGTGTTGCCTGGTCAGGCCCCGCCCGTGCAGGACCTGGCCAGCGCCTATGTGACACCGGCCAGCTTCCGCGCCGGATTTGACAAGTCCGCGCAGGACGCCGCCCAGTTGGGACCGCTGCCCGCGGGCGCCAACGCCGCCAGCGCCTGGCCGGTGACCAAGGTCCAGATGGCCGACGGCGCTGTCATCGACCCGCCCGCCACCGCCGCCCTGGCCGAAGGCTCATCGCCGCATGCGGCGCTCGCCAACCAGGGCCGGGCGCTTGACGGGGTTACCTTGTCGGTCGGCGCCGGCACCAGCCTGTACAACACCTTCGTCCCCGAAAACGCCCGCGGCGGCGAAGGCCTGGCGCCCGAATGTATCGAAAAGACCGGCGGCCGCACCCAGTTCTGCATCAAGGAACTGCAATGGCCGGCATTCCTTGAACCCAAGTTCCTGGTCTCGACGATCCTCTATACGGGCACCGGGTCCGTCGTGCGCTTCGACGACGGGGCCCCGACCCGCATCCATACGGTGTTCAATGCCGACGGTTTTGGCGAGATCGCCGACTGGCTGGTCCGCCGCTTCGGGCCGCCGACGGCGACCGTGACCCGCTCGGTCGCACCCTTCGGACAGGCGCGCCGCGACAACCCGACCATGATCTGGCGGGCCGTCGACAAGGTGACGCAGAAGACCGTGTCCCTGGAAATCCGCCATTTCGACGATACCCGCGACGGATTTCCCGACATCCGCAACGGCGTGATGATGCTGTACCGCGAAGGCACGCCGGGGATTTTCCCGCAGGTGTCCGTCCACGAACTGATGCGCCTGAAGCGCACCGGCTGACCGGCCCCATCCCGACAAATTGGATTCCGGCTATTCGGCGGCCTTCAGGGTCGGCCGATCCATGGTGAACACCGTATCGACGCGGGCGTAATCCATATAGCCCAGGCGCGCGATGGGCTGCACCTTGGCCATGTCGACGAAGCCGTCGGTCAGCACCTCATCCTTGATGTGAAGGCCGACAACCCGTCCGAACACCACGCGGTTGCCCTCTTCCTTGACGTTATGAGGCATGACCACGGTCTGGTGATAAACGCATTCGATATGGATGGGGGCGGCCTTGATACGGGGCGGCTTGACCAGGGTCGAAGGTTCCGTTTCCAGCCCCGCGAAACGGGTTTCATCCTCGCCCGCGGGAAGGGCCGCGCTCGACTGGTTCATGGCGTCGCGCAGCGCCCAGGTCGACATGTTGCACACGAATTCGCCCTGGGTCTCACAATTCGCCACCGTGTCTTTCTTGGGACCCTCGGGCCGGGGACCGCCGGAAAACATGACCATGGGCGGGTTTTCGCCGCAGGCGTTGAAATAGCTGTAGGGCGCCAGATTGACCTCGCCGTCGTCGGAGATCGTGGTGATCCAGCCGATCGGGCGCGGCACGACGCAGGCCTTCCACGGGTTGCGGGGCAGACCGTGGTCCGCGGTTTCGTTGATATTCCAGAACATGGGTGGTTTCCCGGTGCGTTGTTGATCAGTTGGCAAGAACCTGCACCACGCCGCCGGGAGCCGTCAACGTCAGGCCGCGCGCACGTCGGTCAGGAACCCCTGGATGACGGTGCGCAGACGGCCCGACATCTGTTCCAATTCGCGCGAGGTGTCGAGCACGTCGTTGGCAACGGCGCCCGACGCCTTGGCCGCCTCGGACACGGTGGCGATATTTTCCGCCGCCGATGACGCCCCCACCGTTGCGTCCTCGACACTGCGTGCGATATCGGCGGTTACGCGGACCTGTTCCTCGATAACGGATGAAATCGTATCCGCGACCTCGGCGATCTCGCCGACCTTCGCCGTTACCATCTCGATCACCCGAATGGTGTCGCGGGTTGCCGACTGCACCCCGCCGACCTGAAGTTCGATCTCGCTGATCGCCTTGGCCGTCTGCTGGGCCAGGGATTTAACCTCGCCCGCCACCACGGCGAAGCCCTTGCCCGCGTCACCGGCCCGTGCCGCCTCGATCGTTGCGTTCAGCGCCAACAAGTTGGTCTGCTCGGCGATGTCGGTGATCAGGCTGACCACGTCGCCGATGCGGTCGGCGGAGCGCGCCAGTTCGGAAATGCGCCCCCCCGCCTCGCGGCTGTCGGCGACGGCCGCGTTGACCTTTTCCGAAGACAGGCGGATCTGTTGGTCGATTTCGGCGAAGGACATGGACATCTGTTCTGCCGCCGCCGCGACCGACTGGAAGTTCGTGGCCGCCTGTTCCGTCGCCGACGATACGGTGACCGCCTGTTCCGTCGTGCGTTCGGCGTTTTCGTTCATGCTATGGGCCGTATTGCCCATGCGCTGGATACAAATACCGAAGGCGTCAAACACCTGTTTCACCTGGTTGTCGAATTCCGTGGTCATGCCGGCGATGGCGGACGCGCGCTGCGACTGGCGATGCTGTTCCGCGTCGCGTTCCAGGCGCAGGCGTTCGGCCTCCTCGTGTTCGCGGCGGAAGATGTCGAAGGCCTGGGCCAGCTGCGCCACTTCGTCGCGGGACCGAACCGATGTTTCCGCAGCATGCGCGGGGATCATGGCCGACACGTCGTCGCGCAGGCGATTCAGGGGTCGCACGATGCTGCGCCCCAATAACCAGGCGAGGATGGCCGCCAACAGAACACCGGCGGCGCCGAACAGAACCCCCTGCTGCACGGCCAGGCGCGAATCGTCCGACAAGCTGGCCAGGTCGACGGACTGCCGCGCGATCGCTTCACCCCGCAGATTTTCGATTCTGGCCTGCAGGGTATCCATCGTGGTTCGGAACAAATTCCAGGAATCCGCCGTCCCCTGGATGGCCCCCGTGAACGACGCGACGCCTTGGCGCAGGGTATCCACATCGCGTCCCGCGAACTTGGCGAGCCGCTGATCGCTCCGTGGCACGCCGGCCTCCTTCATCATCGCGCGGACGGCGACAACAATGCCGTCAAGGGACGAAACGGCAGCAGCAGCCGTTTGCGCCATGGACAGGTCACGAGACACCGCAAGGTTCAGGCTGGCCTTCAAGGCCTGCTGCGCGCCGATCTCAACCTCCCGGGCCAGATCCGCGGCGCGCCCGTCCTCGTAACTCTTCAACCACGCAACCAGCCGGTCCGCGGAGGCCGGCAGTTTTTCCGCGGCCAGCAGGATCACGTCGCTTCCTTCCTTGTCTCCGCTGATGCGCCGGATGACGTCGGCAAGTTGATCCTTGTAGCGTGCCTGCTCCATCTCAAGCATCGCGAGGCTCTCTTCATCCCCCCACTCGGCCAGCACACCCGCAACCGCGGCGCCGGCCTGCTGGGACATCTCAAGAGCCTGGGTAATCGCCGGAATATCGTCCTCGCTTTTCGAATCACGGAAGGCATTCACCGCAGCCGACAGTTCATAAAGCCGAAAGGCGAAGTTGTTGGCGATCCCGACCTGTTCGACGCCACCAATCAGGGTTTCGCCCGTGCCGGCAAAATTGCCGAACCGGTATACGGACAACCCTGTCAGCATCGCCATCAGAGCAATCACCGACGTAAAACCCAGAAATGTGCGGAACCGGATGGATGTGCGGCCGATCAGCATGGCTCAACCCTTATTCAGTTTAGCCGCAGGTTCACTTCGACCTTTGGCAAAATTCATCGTTGCTGAAAATTGCCGCCACCTTCGCAACTGCACAATATGTCTTTTGATCAGGCCACCTGAAGATGGCCTGTGATTTTATTTAATACATTGTTTTTAATAGGTATTATTTGGATTTAAGTTTTTGTGACAGACTCATTGCAAATATGTTGCGATGCATCCTTCACCAGCATTCCCGCCGCAACAGGCGGATCAGTCGGATACCAGCCGCGCGCCGTTTTCAAAGGCTTGGCGCAACTCGGCGGGCACCTCTCGGCTGGCGTTCTTGGCGTAGTCGAAGAACACCAGGACCGCTTCCGAGGTCGCGACCACCGTATCCCCGGCGAACAGCCCCTGGCCCAGGGTGTAGGACTTGTTGCCGAGGCGCAGAAGCCGTGTGCCGACCCGCACGTTGCCCGGATAGTGGAGCTGGTTCACATAGCTGATCTGCACGCTGGCCAGGGCCGAGCGCGGCTCGATCCCCAGATGCCGGCGCATGGCGTTCAAATAATCCACCCGCCCAGCCTCGGCATATTGGGCAAAGGCCGTGTTGTTGACGTGAAGGTTGGGGTCCTGGTCGGAAAAGCGGATCGAGACGTCGGTCCACCAATCGAAACTGGCGGCGTCTTTCAGGTCGATGTCGGGCAAGGGGATAGGCTCCTGGTCAGGCGGGTGGTCATGGTGATTCGATGGGGATTTGTAGAAGGTTTTCGTTCGCCCGCAAACGTTCAATGACGGAAATGCCGGGCGGGCCCTTCGGCCATCCATTCGCGGATCACCCGCACGGAGTCCTGCGGATAGGTTTCAACCAAGTGATGGATATGCGCGCTCAACCGCGGGTCCACCCGGTCGACACGCGGCCGGATGTGGATGGTCGGCGTGAAATCCGGCTCGCTCTCGAAAAGCGCGGGGGACGGCGGGCGCATGCGGTGCCTCGTGATGATTATGCTTAACGAATGGTAACAGTCTACGCGCACGGACATCCCTGCGATAGTCCGGTTTAACGGCTATTTCCTCGCACAGGCATCCTTCAGGTTATCCAGCACGATGGCGGCGGCGGGATTGGCATAAAGGGGAACCGATGCCTCGAACCGGTCGGCCAGTTCCTGGTCGGCACGCTTCAGGGTCCAACCGGTGGTCAGGCAGTTGTCCAACCACAGGCCGTCGTCGCCCGTTTCCGCCCGGGCGCGCTGGCCCTGCAGATAGCCGTCGATCACGCCGATCATGAAGCCCTGCCGGTATTGGGCAGTTTGCCCCTGCAAGGTGTTGCCGTTGTGATACGTCCAAAGCGGCCCGCGCGGCGCGGCAACCGCCGCACCGAGAACCCCACCAAGGGCGAGAAGACAGACTGCGATAACGAGGTTTTTCATGGGAGGCCCCTCCGTCGAGACGGGCCATTTAATCACGCCCGCCGGTCGGCGCGCGGACAAAAAAACACCGCGCGGCGAAACCGGCCCCCACGATCTAATTCATAGACACCGGGCCGGCCAATCGGCTGCGGACAAAAAAACACCGGGCGGCGAAACCGGCCCGGTGTGGATCAAGTAAGAGTGGATCTCATCTGTGCCCTTTATAGGAAAAGGCGGCCTCAAATGATGTGATGAGAGTCACTCCGGTCTGATTTTTCTAATAAAACGAGTCCCAGGCGGCAAAACACCAGGAGAATCAATTTATTAGGCTAGGTGGTTTTTGAAGAAATCGAGCGTCCTTTGCCGCGCCAGATCGGCCGAGGCCTTGTCGTAATGCTTGCCGCCGACCCGCGCGAAGGCGTGGTTCTGGCCTTCGTAGTCGTGCAGCACCGCCTTCGCGTTGCCTTTGAGCGCCGCGTGGACGGCGGCCTGCTGATCCTTGGGCACGAATTCGTCCTCGGTCGCGATATGCAGCATGCAGGGGGCTTTCAGGGTCTCGTCCGTATGGTCGGTCAGCATCACGCCATAGTAGCTGACGGCGGCGTCGGCGCTGGTCCGGGTCGCGGTCAGGAAGGCCAGCCGGCCCCCTAAGCAGAAACCCATGGTGCCGATCTTGCCGGTGCAGCCGTCCACGGCACGCAAGGCCTGGATCGTCGATTCCAGATCGTCGACGCCCTTGTCCAGGTCAAAGCCGTTGAACAGTTCGAACGCGCGGGCCCATTCGGCCTCGGTCTGGTCGGTGATCTGGATGCCCGGTTCCTGGCGCCAGAACAGGTCGGGGCACAGCGCCACATAGCCCGCCGCCGCCATGCCGTCGGTGATTTCGCGCATCACCGCGTTGACGCCGAAAATTTCCTGAATGACCACGACGCCGGGGCCCGTGCCGCCTTCAGGCAGGGCAAGATAGCCCGTGAAGTTGCCGCCGTCCTTGGCCTGAATGGTGATGTCCTTGCCGCTCATGTTCTGCGTGCCTCCCTGATCGATTCGTAAAATTTCCACGCCCCTCGGGCGCAGGCCGGTGGACCGAAGCCCCCCGCGTGCGGGCATCTTAAATTCCGGGCTGGCCTCTGTCACCGCTTGGGGCGACGATTGTACACAATTTTCACCCCAGACTGCCGGAGCCCGCCATGTCTCCCTCGTCCGCCCCCTGGCGCTGCCCGCTGTGCCACCAGCCGTCCGAACCCGTGTCCGTGCACGGCCATGTGCAATGCCGGACCTGCGGGCAGAACGTCGATCCCTGCTGTTCCGGCGAGACCGCCTGCGGTGTCGACGCGGCTTCCCCCGGCCCCGATCTTTCGCTAAGACAGAGGGCCGCCGGCCCGGCGGCGTAACCAAAAGACCACCGCCGAACAAGAGGAACATCACCATGTCACAGGGTCAAACGGGGGCGCGGCTCCTGGTCGAAACGCTGGTTGCCAACGGGGTCGACCGTGCCTTCTGCGTGCCGGGGGAAAGCTACCTCGCCGTGCTTGACGCCATGGTCGACGCGCCGGGCATCGATCTGGTGATCTGCCGCCAGGAAGGCGGCGCCGCCATCATGGCCGATGCCGACGGCAAGATGACCGGCAAGCCGGGCATTTGTTTCGTGACCCGCGGCCCGGGGGCGACCAACGCGTCCGCCGGGGTGCATATCGCGTTTCAGGATTCGACGCCGATGATCCTGTTCATCGGCCAGGTCGCCCGCCATCAGGTCGAGCGCGAGGCGTTCCAGGAAATCGACTACCGCCGCATGTTCGGTGAGATGGCCAAATGGGTCGCCCAGATCGAGGACCCGGCCCGCGTTCCCGAATATGTCAGCCACGCCTTCCACACGGCCATGTCCGGCCGCCCGGGCCCGGTCGTGCTGGCCCTGCCGGAAGACATGCTGACCGAGGAAGTGATGGAACAGGTCGCCATCCCCGGCCCGGCCCATGTGGTGCAGGCCCATCCGGGGCCGGACGCCATGGCCGACCTGCGCGCCATGATGGAAACGGCCGAACGCCCGCTGATGATCCTGGGCGGCGGCAGTTGGACCGAACAGGCGTCCCAGGACATTCGCGCCTTCGCCGAAGCCAACAACTTGCCCACCAGCGTGTCGTTCCGCCGCCAGGACCTGCTGCCCAACGACCACCCGCTGTACGCCGGCGATGTCGGCATCGGCATCAACCCCAAGCTGGCCGAACGGGTCCGGACATCGGACCTGATCCTGGCCGTCGGCCCCCGCCTGGGCGAGATGACCACGGGCGGCTATGACCTGTTCGACATCCCGGTGCCGAAGCAACGCCTGGTCCACATCCATCCGGGGGCCGAGGAACTGGGCCGCGTCTATCGCCCGGCGCTCGCCATGAATTCGGGCATGCCCGGCTTCGCCGCCGCCGCCAAGGCGATGGCGCCGGTCACCGGGCGCTGGGACAACTGGGCCGGCACGGCGCACGACGAATACCTGGCCTGGACCGAGCCGCCGGAAACACCGGGCGACGTGCAGATGGGCGAAGTGATCGCCTGGCTGCGGGACGAGCTGCCCGCCGACGCCATGATCTGCAACGGGGCCGGCAACTACACGGCCTGGGTCCATCGCTTCTACCGCTACCGGGGCTATGCCACGCAACTGGCGCCGACGTCGGGGTCCATGGGCTATGGCGTGCCGGCGGCGGTCGCGGCCAAGCTGCGCCATCCGGAACGCGACGTGGTCTGCTTCGCCGGCGACGGCTGCTTCCTGATGACCGGCCAGGAGATGGCGACCGCCAAACAGTACGGCGCCAACGTCATCTTCATCGTCGTCAACAACGGCATGTACGGCACCATCCGTATGCATCAGGAGCGGGAGTATCCCAGCCGGGTGTCGGGCACGCAGTTGGTCAATCCGGATTTCGCGGCCCTGGCCAAGGCCTACGGTGCCACCGGCGAAGTGGTCACGGAAACGGCCCAGTTCGCCGACGCCTTTGCCCGCGCCAAAGCCGCCGATTCGCCCGCTTTGATCGAACTGCGCACCGATCCGGAAGCGATTACGCCGTCCGCAACCCTATCGGGTCTGCGGGCCCAGGCCGAGGCGCGGGAGAAAGGAAATCCCTGATGCACAAGCCCGGCCGTTGCGTATCGCCATGTGGCACGACCGGACTATGCCTATTGGCGGGTTCCACGAAGCGGAAAAACACATTAGATTAAATTGATTAGGTGCTTCGGCGAAGGAGGGCTCGCCGCATGGCGAAGCGCAGAGGCCCCTTAGGGCAACTGTTTACAGGTTTCATTCTGCTGTTGATCGTCGCGGCCGGCGCGGGGATTGGGCTTGCCGTGGCCTACGAAGATGATGCCTTTGCCGCGCAGCTGCGCAGCATCGGCGTGCCGGATGCGCAGGTCGCCAAGGTCATGGAGTTGAAGGGCGCCATCAAGGACAAGGCCGATTTCAGCGGCGACGATCTGGCTTTCACCGCGCGGTCGATCTGGTGGGACCTGCGCGACCGCTTCGACCTGGACCTGACCGCCCAGTACACGCAGAACCTGCCGCCGGTCCGCCACGTCACCCAGATGGAGCCCATGGCCCGTCCCGACGACCCGAAAGAACCGGCCGGCGAGGCCAAAATGGCCGAAGACAAGTTGCCGCCGGACCTGCAGCGCGAGGGCGGTGAACAGGCCGCAGCCCCGTCGGACACCCCTGCGATGACCGACAAATCCGCCGAGACGTTATCCCAGGAACCATCCATGGCGCCGCCGGCCGAGGAAAAACCCATGGCCGACGCCGCCCCGGCGGATACCCCCATGGCCGAGCCCCCCCAGCCCGAGAAACCCATGGAGCCGCCCGCACCGCCGCCGCCCGCCGCGACGGACAAGCCCATGGCGCTGACCAATCCGCCCGCCGAAGAAGCCAAGCCGGAACCGGCCCCCCCGGCCACGGAGATCGCCGCCGCGCCCGAGCCCGCTGCACCGGTCGAGACCCCGCCGGCATCGGCCGAAGAACGCGAAGCCACCGCCGATTTGACCTATAAGCGCGCCCTGTCCCTGTTCGCCGACGCCAAGACCCAGGACCAGAAGGCCGAGGCCGCCAAGCTGTTCGCCCAGGCCGCCATCGGCGGCCACCCGGGGGCGCAGTATTCCATCGGGGTGATGCACTACAACGGCACCGGCGTCGCCAAGGACTATGCCAAGGCCGCCGAATGGTTTGGCCGCTCGGCCGAGAAAAACAACGCCGCCGCCCAGTACAACCTGGGCATCCTGTATTACAACGGCCAGGGCGTGCCCAAGGACGACAGGCTGGCCTACAAATGGATCAGCGCGGCGGCTGAAAACGGCGACCAGAAGGCGATCGTCGCCCGCGACGCCCTGAAGCAGGCCCTGCCGGCGGACGTCACCAAGCCGGCAGCGCCGACTTTCCCGGGGGGTCTGCCCGCGGGCTCTCCGGTTGACGCCTCTCCCGTCGCGCCGGCGAAGTAATCAGAACCTCAGTCGGGCCGCCCCGCCGGCCCGACCGCTCCCTGCGGGTCCGACGGCAACGACGGCGCCAGATGACGCAGCCGTTCGCGGTGCAGGATGTAGAGGCCGCTGCCAACCAGCACGGCGGAACCGGTCCATGTCCAAACATCCGGCAGGTCGCCCCACAGCAGGAAGCCGAAGGCGACGGCGAACACCATGTTGAAATACTTGAAGGGCACGACCAGCCCGGCCTCGCCGAAACGGAAACTTTCGATGATCAGGAAATAGGCGCCGGCCATCAGGAATCCGGACAGGGCCATCAGTCCCAGGTCTTCCAGGGTCACGGCGGACCAGCCGAACGGCAGCGTGCACAGTCCGCCGATCGCGGCGGCGGCGGTGCTGGTCGTCAGCAGAGCATTGGAATGTTCGGTCGAGGTCGCCCCCCGCGTGACCAGATCGCGCACCGCGCCGAACAGAGCCGAGGCCAGCGGGAAAATGGCGGCCCATTGCATCGCTTCCGTGCCCGGCCGCACCATGATCATGACCCCGGAAAACCCCACCAGCACGGCGGCCCAGCGCCGCCAGCCCACGGGCTCGCCGATCAGCAGCGGCGCCAGGGCCGTGACGAACAGCGGCCCGGCGAACACGACGGAAATCGCCTCGGCCAAAGTCAGGTACTGCAAACCGGTGACGAAGCTGAAGGTGCCGCAGACCACGACGAAGCCGCGGATCGCGTGAAGCCGCGGGTTGTGAATGCGCAGGCTGTTTAGGCCGCCGTAGAAGCGCACGAAAAACGCGATGGCGATGAACGAGAACATGGCGCGGGTGAACAGCAACTGCCCGACGGGATATCCCGATGTCAGCCATTTCATGACCGCGTCGTTGATGGTCAACAACATGCCGCCCGCCATCATCAGGGCGATGGCGCGGCCGGGCGCGCTGGAACCTTGGACGGCGGTCATGAGTGGCATGGGAAAACCCTTCGTTGGGCTGGACGCGGTTTACGGACCGTAGAGCTGATTGACGATGAATACGGCGGCGGCGATGCCCGCAACGTCGGCCAGAAGGGCCGCGAACAGGGCATGACGAATGCGGCGGATGCCGACCGCGCCGAAATAGACGGCAAGAACGTAGAAGGTGGTTTCCGTCGACCCCTGGAAGGTCGACACCAAATAACCGACAAGACTGTCCGGACCATGGGCCGGATCCTGGATGATCGAGGCCAGCACGCCGTAGGCGCCCGACCCCGACAGCGGGCGCAACAGGGCCATGGGCAGGGCTTCCGCCGGCAGCCCGATCATTTCGGTCAGGCCACCGAGCGGCCCCACGACCGCGTCCATGGCGCCGGATGCCCGGAACATGGCGACGGCGGTCAGGATCGCCACCAGGTAGGGAATAATGCGCAGCGCCACATTGAAGCCGTCCTTGGCCCCCTCGACGAAGCATTCATAGACCGCGACCCGCTTGGCAGCGCCGAAGCCCAACAAGGCCACCATCAGGCCGGGGATGATCCAGGGCGCGATCTCGCGCCCATAGGCAACGGTCAGCGGCACCAGGGCGCCGACCGTCATCAGCGCTGTGACCGACACCCACAGGGGATAAGCGTCCGACCCCGCGCCGTCCATGTCCTCGGTCGCTTCCAGCACCGCCTCCTCGGTCGGCGGGGAAACATCCCCCCCGCCCTCGGCGGATCCCGCCGGCACCGCGAAACGGGGGGCCAGCAACTTGGCCGTGATGATCGCGATGGCGGTCGAACAGATGGTCGCGAACAGGGTGGTCGGCACGATCCCGGCCGGGTCCGTGGACCCGGCAGCGGCGCGCAACGCGATGACTCCCGTCGGCAGCAACGTGACCGACGACGTATTGATCGCCAGGAACAGGGCCATGGCGTTGGTCGCCGTGCCCTTGTGGGGATTGAGTTCATCCAATTGCTGCATCGCCCGGATGCCGAACGGCGTCGCCGCATTGCCGAGGCCAAGCGCGTTGGCCGACATGTTGAGGATCATCGAGCCCATGGCCGGATGGTCGGCCGGCACCTCGGGGAATAGGCGCACCATCAACGGGCGCAGGACCTTGGCGATGATGCGCAGCAGGCCGCCCTCCTCCGCCACCTTCATCAAACCTAGGAACAGGGCCATCACGCCGACCAGACCGATGGCAAGGGTCACCGCGCCGCCGGCGGCGTCGATCATGGCCTTGCCGAGCAGCGCCATGGGCGCTTCGCCGATGCCGTCCCAGACAGCCTGACGCACGGCCCCCATGGCGAAAGCAACGGCGACGATGGCAAGGAAGATGAGGTTCATCGCGGCGCCGCCCCGTCGTCATCCGCCGCTGTGTCGTGGACCGGATCGGCAGCCATGACCGGGGCCTTGCGCAGAACCTCGCGGTGCAGAATGTACAGGCCCGAGGAAATAATCACCGCGCTGCCCGCCCAGGTCAGCCAGTCGGGCAGGTCGCCCCAGATGAGGAAGCCCAGAATCGCCGCGAAGAACAGGTTGCAGTAACGGAACGGGGCGAGCAAGGCCGCCTCGCCGAACTGGAACGCCTCGATCAGAAGGAAATGGGCCGAGGTCCAGATCAGACTGGCCATGATGATCATCAGCCAGTGTTCGCCCGACAGCGGCGGCCAGTCGTAGGGCGGCACGAACAGGCCCGCCAGGCCGACCACCACCATCATCGAGAACAGCATGGAATGCGTCGTCTCGCGCCCGGAAGCCCCCCGGGTGATCAGGTCGCGGACCGATTCGCCGAACGCCGCCAGCAGGATCATCACCGCGGCCCATTGGAAGGCGTCGCCCGCCGGCCGCACGATGATCAGCACGCCGATGAACCCGACGATGACCGCCAACCAGCGCCGCCAGCCGACACTTTCGCCGATGAACACCGGCGCCATGGCCGTCAGCAGGATCGGGCTGGCGAACAGGATCGAGGTCGCGGTGGCCAGCGGCAGGCTGCCGATTCCGACCAGATAGGTGAAGGTCGCCACGGCCGCCATCAGGCCCCGCGCCGCATGCAGCCCCCATTTCTGAGGTTTGAGCGCCGCCGCCCCGCGCGTTCCCAAGGTCGCCATGACCAGAGCAAACCCGGCGATGACGCCGCGGATGAACATGATCTGGCCCGGCGGCAGGTCACCGGCCAGATACTTCAGGCCCGCATCGGAAATGGTCAGAAGCGCGCCGCCGGCGACCGCCAGCGCGATGGCGCGGCCCGGCGCCGTGGAACCCTGCATGGCCGACATGATCGCCATCAGCAGACCCCCGCCGACACCCAGCCGCCGACCGTCATGGTGGCGTTATCCTGTCCGGATAATCGCTGAACACGCTTTCCGCACCCCAGGTGAAAAGACGGTCCGCCACGGCCTGGTCATTGACCGTATAGACGCGGAGCGCGTAACCCGCGTCGATGACGCGCCGCGCCTGTTTCTCGGTCAGATGCCGGGCGCCGGCGTGCAGCCCCGTGGCCCCCAGCGAATCGCAGCGTGCCTGCCAATCGTCGGAAACCTTGCCCACCAAAAGGGCGCGGGGAAATTCCGGCGCCTGATCGGCGGCGGCGGCCAGGGCCTTTTCGGAAAAACTCGACAACAGGGGGGCCGGAAGATTCGCCGGCCAGCTTTCCTGCAGGGTCTTTGCAACGATGACACCCGTGGTCGCGTCCTGATCGTTGGCCGGCTTGATTTCCACGTTGGCGCCAAGCCCCAGGTGCCCAAGTACGGCCAGGGCCTGATGCAGGGACGGCACGCGTTCCCCCCGAAACGCCGAACCGAACCAGGCCCCGGCGTCGAGTCCGCGCAGGTCTTCCCAGCGGTGATCGGTCAGGCGCCCCTTACCATCGGTCGTGCGCCCCAGGGTTTCGTCGTGGATCAGGACGGGCGTGCCTTCGGCCGTCAGCATGACGTCGAATTCAACCCAGGTCGCGCCCAGTTCATGGGCCTTGCGCAGGCTGGACAGGGTGTTTTCCGGCGCATGGCCGGCGGCACCACGGTGACCGATGACCTTTGGCAGCACGGCGTTGGGCTCAAGGTGGTGGTCGGCGTTCAAGGGAGGACCCCTAACATGAAATTCGTTGTCTTTCTGCCGATCAGCGAGCAGTCTTACAAGAGCTTTCTCGCAATCAACACGTAATGAATAAGAAAAGAGGTTTGGGATGGATGACACCCTGAAGGAACGGGCGCTTCGTTTTCACGCGGAACCCGTGCCCGGAAAACTGGAAATCACCCCCACAAAACCCTTGGCGACACAGAGCGATCTGGCTCTGGCCTATTCGCCCGGCGTCGCCTTTGCCTGCCTGGCCATCAAGGAAGATCCCGAACAGGTCGCCAAGCTGACCGGCCGCCAAAACCTGGTTGCCGTGATCTCCAACGGCACCGCCGTTCTGGGCCTGGGCAACATCGGCGGCCTGGCGTCCAAGCCGGTGATGGAGGGCAAGGCCGTCCTGTTCAAGAAGTTCGCCGGGATCAACGTGTTCGATATCGAGTTGAACGAAACCGATCCGGAAAAGCTGGTCGACATCATCGCCGCCATGGAACCGACCTTCGGCGCCATCAATCTGGAAGATTTCAAGTCGCCCGACTGTTTCATCCTGGAACAGAAACTGAAGGCACGCATGGGGATTCCCGTGTTCCACGATGACCAGCACGGCACCGCGATCGTCGTCTGCGCCGCGCTGACCAACGGCCTGCGCGTGGTCGGAAAGGACATTTCGAAGGTCAAGGTGGTGTCCACGGGCGGCGGCGCTGCCGGGATCGCCTGCCTGAACCTTATGGTCTCCATGGGCTTGAAGCGCGAAAACATCACCCTGGTCGACCATGTCGGCGTGGTGTTCGAAGGCCGCACCGAGGAGATGACCGACCAAAAGGCCGAATACGCGGCCAAAACCAATGCCCGCACCCTGGCCGAGGCCGTGCGCGGCGCCGACGTGTTCCTGGGATTGTCGGCCCCCGGCATCCTGAAGAAGGAAATGGTCGAGACCATGGCCGAACGGCCGTTCATCATGGCGCTGGCCAATCCGGATCCGGAAATCCTGCCCGAAGATGCGCGCGCCGCAAACCCGCAGGCCATCATCTGCACAGGCCGATCGGATTATCCCAACCAGGTCAACAACGTGCTCTGCTTTCCCTTCATCTTCCGCGGCGCCCTAGATTGCGGGGCGACGACCATCAACGAGGAAATGAAGCTGGCGGCGGTCAAGGCCATTGCCGACCTGACCATGGCCGAAAGCTCGGAAACCGTGGCCCGCACCTATTCGGGCGAGGACCTCAGGTTCGGTCCCGAATATCTGCTGCCCAAACCTTTCGACATGCGCCTGATCGTCGAGGTCGCCACCGCCGTCGCCAAGGCGGCCATGGACTCGGGCGTCGCCAAGCACCCGATCGAGGATTTCGAAGCCTACCGCGACAAGCTGGAACAGTTCGTGTTCCGCTCCGGCATGTTGATGAAGCCGATCTTCGAGCGGGCCAAGCAGGACCCCAAACGCCTGGTCCTGGCCGAGGGCGAAAGCCATCGTGTGCTGCGCGCGACCCAGGTTCTGGTCGACGAAGGCATCGCCAAGCCGATCCTGATCGGCCGGCCCGACGTGATCGAAATGCGCATCGAGCGCCTGGGATTGCGCATTCAGCCGGAGAAGGATTTCGAAATCTGCAATCCGGAGAACGACCCCCGCTACGAGGCCTATTGGCGCAGCTATCACGCGCTGATGGAACGCAAGGGCGTGTCGCCGGGGGCCGCGCGCCAGATCGTGCGCACCAACAACACGGTGATCGCGGCGACCATGCTGAAACGCGGCGAAGCCGACGCCATGCTGTGTGGCGTCATCGGGCGCTACGACTATCACCTGCGCTACATGATGGACGTGGTCGGCAAGGCCCCGGGTGTGCGCGACGTCTCGGCACTCAGCGTGCTGCTGCTGCCCAAGGGCACCTTCTTCCTGGTCGATACCCAGGTGACCCCTGATCCCTCGGCCGAGGAATTGGCGGAAATGACCCTGCTGTCGGCGGAATTCGTACAAAGCTTCGGCGAAACGCCCAAGATCGCGCTGTTGTCCCATTCCAACTTCGGCGCCGACGACTCGCCCTGCGCCCGCAAGATGCGGGACGCGCTTCGCATGGTTCGTGAACAGGCCCCCGACCTGGAGGTCGAGGGCGAAATGCAGGCCGACGCCGCCATTGACGAGGACGTACGCAACCGCGTGTTCCCCAATTCGCGGCTCAAGGGCATGGCCAATCTTCTGGTGTTTCCCGACCGCGAAGCCGCCAACAGCGCCTTCAACCTTTTGAAGTCGCTGGACAACGGCCTGCCCATCGGCCCCATCCTGATCGGAACGGACATGCCGGCCCATGTGCTGACCAGCGCCGTGACGGCGCGCGGTATCGTCAACATGGCGGCCCTGGCCGTGGTCGACGCCCAAATCCGCCGCCGCCTGATCTGATCTGGTGAGGCCGCCGCAAAGCGGCGATCAATTCGTGCCGATCGCTGCGGTCAGCGATTGACGGACCTCGTCAAGGGCTTCGGACAATTCGCGCAGCAGATCCTGCGCTTCATCGCCCGCCGGATCGTCGCGCAAGGCGGCGTCCACGGCGGTCGCGGCCGCATATACCCGCGTGGCGCAAAGGGTGCCGCTAACCCCCTTCAGGGAATGGGCGGTGCGTTCCGCGGTCTCCCCGTCACCGGCGGCCAGGGCTTCGGCGATCTTGTCTCCGTAGCTCGTGTACTTGTCCAGGAAATCCGCGAACAAACGCGCCAACAGGGCTTCGTTATTGCCAAGCGCCGTGCGCGCCGCCGCCATGTCAAACCCGGCGACCTGATCCGGCAGCGCAATGACCGGGGTATCTTCCACGCGTCGGTGTTTGACCTTCTGCCCTTCATCGGCAACCGTCGGCAACGATTCAGGAGGCCTGATCCATTTCGCCAGGGCCGCGAACAGAAGATCAGGGTCGATCGGCTTGGCGACATGGTCGTTCATTCCCGACGCCAGACATTTCGCCCGTTCCTCGACCATGGCATGGGCCGTCATGGCGATGATCGGAAGCCGTTGAAATCGCCGGTCCTCGCGGATCAATTGGGTCGCTTCGAAGCCGTCCATCTCCGGCATCTGAATATCCATCAGAACAGCGTCATAGTGCCGCCCCTTGACCATTTGCAACGCCTCGCGGCCGTTCCCGGCGACGTCAACGATCATGCCCTCAGCCTGAAGGATTTCGATCGCAACCAGCTGGTTAATTTCGTTGTCCTCGGCCAGCAGGATTCGTTTGCCCGTTAAGCTGACCTGTGCCCCTGTCCGACGCCCGCCCAACGCCGCTACAGGCGCGGCCTGCTCTTTTCCGAAAATGGTCATGATCGTATCGAACAGTGTCGATTGGTTGACCGGCTTGACAAGGAACGCCTCGGCCCCAACCTCTTGAGCTGAATTCCGAACTTTCTCCCGGCCAAACGCGGTGACGACGATGACGGTCGGCAGGGCTGCCAGCCCCTTGATTTTCTTGATCTCCCGCATCGTCTCAATGCCGTCGAACCCGGGCATCGACCAGTCCATAAGCACCAGCCGATAAGGTGCCGGGTCGCCGTCGGTCACGGATCGGCTCAGTTCCGCCAAGGCCGCCTCGCCGGAATGAACGGCCGTCGCGTCGAACGACATGGCTTGCAGGGCTTCGGTCAGAATCGTCCGCGCCGTCTGGTTGTCATCGACGACCAAAACCCGCAGTCCGCGCAGATCGGGCGAAGGCTGGCGTCGCGCAACGGGGTCGACCGCGCGCTTGGCCGAGACCGTGAACCAGAACGTGCTGCCCTGCCCAGGCGTGCTGTGCACGCCGATCTCGCCCCCCATCAGCGTGACCAGGGTCTTGCTGATGGCAAGCCCAAGACCCGTGCCGCCGAACCGCCGGGTCGTCGATTCATCGGCTTGGCTGAATGCCTGGAACAGGCCGGCGACCTGTTCCTCATTCATGCCGATGCCGGTATCGGATACTTCGAACCGTAGCCGCACCTTGTCGTCTTCCAGGCCCCGGAATTTGACCTCGACGAGAATCTCGCCGTGCTCGGTAAACTTGATCGCGTTGCTGGTCAGGTTGATCAGGATCTGCCCCAGGCGCAATGGGTCACCACGCAGGTCGAGCGGCGTGTCGGGGTCGATGCGGAACGCCATTTCAAGCGGCTTGTCCGACGCCCGGGCGATCATGATATCGGACAAATCCTCGAACACCCGGTCGAGCTGAAAATCTATTTCCTCTACATCAAGCTTGCCCGCCTCGATCTTGGAAAAATCGAGGATGTCGTTGATGATCCCCAACAGGGAGTGGGACGAGGTCTGCACTTTGTCCAAGTAGTCGCGCTGCTGTTCCGTGAGATCCGTGCGCAGTGCCAAACCTGACAGCCCGACGATGGCGTTCAGGGGGGTGCGGATTTCGTGGCTCATATTGGCGAGGAATTCGGATTTTGCCCGGTCGGCGGCCTGAATTTTCGCGTTGTCGGAAACGATCCGGCGCAGGAACAGGTTGACCATGATGGTAATCAGGATAATGAACCCGATCAGCACGCCGCCCAAGGCCAGGAAATCAATGGCGGCATTCAATTCGACTTCCGTCTTGGCCGCAATCTTGCGGCTGCGTGCGCGCAAGGATGCCGCGATTTCGTCAAACCCCTCGATCGCCGGCCTGTCGTCGACCCTGACGACGGCATCAACATCCGTCGGGGTGCGGTCGGCCTGAATAAGCCGTTCCGCGGCTTCCAGATTGTCGGCGTACGCACGGAAAACCACCTCGACCTTGGCCAAGGCCGCCTTTTCCTCCTTGGTCACCAGCAACGGCCTCAGCTGGGCCAGCGTTGCCCGCACCATGACAATATCGTCGGCCACCAGGAAGGCGTATCGATCGTCTCCCCGCAGGATGTAGTTCTTGAAATTGTGGATGAACCCGCCGTACCCGAATTCGGATTTCAACTTCAGCAGAAACTGACTGGTAACCGTCGACTTCTCGTTGAATTCGCGCCAGTAATCATTGACGACGCGGAATTTTTCAACCGCGACAATACCGAACACAATCAACGCCGCGATCATGCAGGCGCCGACCAAATTGGCGATCCAGGTCAGAACCTTGATTGTCTGGGATGTCATGATTGAGCAGCAGATACCCTAATTGCTTGATGCATGCTCCCTGTGCATCGCAGGTCGACCGGAATTCGTTCGTTTAAGCAGCCCATTAAGTCGCACGTCATTGACGACCAGCCGCAAGATGTCGTGAAGCGCTCAAGCCGCAAGGAACGTCTGAATAATGGCGGATTTCCTGGAAATCAAACCTCAACATCATCGCAACATGTGACAATGATAACGGAAGATCAACAACCGGACTTTCGCCATATACAACATGTAGCCTATTGGTCCATGGTGGCCCACGGCACCATGACGCACCCGGTTTACCGCGGTTGAAGCAACGACCCCGCGATTGCGGTGCTTTTGCCACTGGAAACAAGTGCCCGGATTGCCTACACCTAAAGACAACGCACCTGACATCGACGACGGAGACCGACCGTGGCTTGGCATGGCAAACTGCTTCGGGTGAACCTGACCAAGGGCACCTGCACCCCGGAACCGCTCAACATGGAGTGGGTCAAGCTGTACCTGGGCCAGCGCGGCCTGGGCACCAAATATCTGTATGAGGAAATCGACCCCAAGGTCGATCCCCTGAGCCCCGACAACAAGCTGATCTTCGTCACCGGGCCGCTGACCGGCACCTGCGCCTCCACGGGCGGGCGCTATTCCGTGGTCACCAAGGGACCGCTGACCGGCACCGTCGCCTGCTCCAACTCGGGCGGGCAGTTCGGCGGTGAATTGAAGCAGGCCGGCTGGGACATGGTCATCATCGAAGGCAAGTCGGCCAAGCCGGTCTACCTGATGCTGGTCGACGACAAGGCCGAACTGCTCGACGCCGAGGGCTTCATCTGGGGCGAAACCGTGTGGGACACGGAAGACGCCATCAAGAAGCGCCATCAGGATCCCTTGATCCGCATCGCTTCCATCGGCGGGGCGGGCGAAGGCCTGTCGCGCTATGCCTGCATCATGAACGACCGCGACCGCGCGGCCGGGCGTTCCGGCGTCGGCGCGGTCATGGGATCGAAGCTGCTGAAGGCGGTGGCCGTGCGCGGCACCACCGGCGTCGCCGTCAACGACCCCAAGCGGTTCCTCGACGTGACGCGGGAGAAGCGGAAGATTTTGGACCCCAGCCCGGCCCGCGCCCGCTATTCCGGGCTCGGCACCATGGCCATGATGGACGTGACCCAGGCCCATGGGTCCCTGCCGACCCTCAATTGCCGCGAGGTCCAGTTCGAGCACATTGCCGACGTCAACGTGAAGAAGCAACACACGGTGCGGAAATCCGACGGCGAAGCCCCCTATCAGGGCAACAAGGCCTGCTTCGCCTGCTCCATCGGCTGCGGGCGCATGGCCAAGATCGACCCGGACCATTTCTCCATCAAGGGCAAGGCGCGCTATTCCGGCGTGACCGGCGGCCTGGAATACGAATCCGCCTATGCCGTCGGTCCCATGTGCGGCGTGCAGGATGTGGAGGCCGCGACCTACGCCTCGGCCCTGTGCAACGAACACGGCATGGACCCCATTTCCTTCGGCGCTACCGTCGCCGCCGCCATGGAACTGTTCATGGAGGGGGCCATCACCACGGAGCAGACCGAGGGCCGCGACTTTTCCTTCGGCAATGCGGAGGCGCTTTGTTGGGCCGCTGAGGTCACGGGCACGGCCCAGGGCTTCGGCAAGGACCTGGGCTTGGGCGCCAAGCGGCTGTGCGAAAAATACGGCCATCCCGAATTCGCCATGGTCGTAAAAGGCCAGGAATTCCCGGGCTACGATCCCCGCGCCATGCAGGGTATGGCGCTCGGCTACGCCACGTCCAACCGCGGGGCCTGTCACCTGAAGGCGGCCCCGTTCCAGGACGACTTCCAGCGCGTGACGCCGGACGGCAAGGCCAAGATCGTCAAGGACAGCCAGGATTACATCGCCGCCATCGATTCCTCGGGGCTCTGCACTTTCACCAAGGCGGCCTGGCAGGCCCCCGACTACGCCGACCAGATCGACGCCGCCTGCGAGGGCGATTGGACGGTCGAGCGCCTGTTGGAACTGGGGGAGCGCATCTACAACCTGGAACGCCTGTTCAACAACGCCGCCGGCTTCACGGCCAAGGACGACACCCTGCCGAAACGGGTGCTGACCGAACCGGCCAAGGGCGGGGCCGGCAAGGGCCATGTCGCCGAATTGGCCAAGATGCTGCCGGAATATTACGAGCTGCGCGGCTGGACCCCCGATGGCGAGCCGACAACCCAGACACTCAGCCGCCTGGGCCTGGCCTGAGCGACCGGATGATGAAGGTCACGGTCAAGCTGATCGCCATGGACCCGTTCGCCCCACCGGGGTTCGACGGCAACGGCGTGGGTGCCTTCACCCTGGCCGACGGCGCCAGCCTGGAAGACCTGATCACGCAGTTGAAGCTGCCCGACGGCATCGGCGAGGCCTATATGACCATGCTGAACGAGGATGCCGTGCCCATTGCCGGGCGCGCGGACGTACCGTTGTCGGAAGGCGACGAGGTCACCGTGTTCCCGGCCATCAAGGGCGGCTGACGATCCTCAGCCGGCGATCTCGGCCTGCCAGTGGTCGCTCAGGTCCTCGAAATCCTGAATCCCAACCCGGTCCAAGACACTGAGCGAGATGATCTTGTCCACAGCGCCCGCGTCATCGATGACGGGCAGGCGCAGGTTGAGCTTTTCCGCCATCACGCCTTCGACCCGCTCGAAGATCGTCATGAACAGTAACGGGCGGGCCTGGACAACCACTTCCCAGAACTGGCTGAAGCGGATATGGCCCGACTGATTGACCACATGTTCGGACAACAACACGCCCGTTTCCTCCCGCTTGAACAGGCGTGACAGTTCCGACCCCCAATAGCGGTATTTGAAATCCTTGCCGCCGTCGATGACATCGACCACCGTCGCCATGGGCAAAAGTTTGGGCGGAAAGGCGGAAAGGGAGACATCGGCCCAAACCGGCGCGTCCCGATCACCACACCAGCCCCGCCACAGATCAAGGGCGGACCGCAGATCGTCAGATTTAAGTTCGTTGAGAGGCAGTGACAGAAGCCGTGTGCCGTGAGGCTTGAACTCGGCCATGGAACCTCACCCGAAATACGTGTTACGCCCGCGAACCGTAACACAAATCAGACCGAAGTCGTATCGCCATCGTGATAGCGGGAACAGGGCCCGTCGCGCCGTTCCCAGGGAACGGTTTCCGCCCAATTCCGTGCGATCAGCGATCAGGCAGCGCGGACGTCTGTGAGAAACCGTTCCACTTGCTTGCGCAGAAGTTCTGCCTTTTGATTCAGTTCGGCCGCCACATGCTTTACCTCGGCTGCGGATGTTCCCGTTTCCTCGGCGGCGGCGGTCACCTGAATGATGTTCGAGGTGACTTCCTGCGTGCCGACGGCGGCCTGCTCGACATTGCGCGCGATTTCACCCGTCGCGGCTCCCTGTTGTTCGACCGCGGCGGCGATGGCCGCGGCAATTTCATCCATCGACTTGATGGTATCGGTGATGGACCGGATGGCCGTGACGGCTTCCAGCGTCTCGGTTTGGATCGCGCCGATCTGCTGCTCGATATCACCGGTCGCCTTGGCGGTCTGATTGGCCAGATTCTTGACCTCGCTGGCGACCACGGCGAAGCCCTTGCCCGCGTCACCGGCGCGGGCGGCTTCGATGGTCGCGTTGAGGGCCAACAGGTTGGTCTGCTCGGCAATATCGGCGATCAGGCTGATGACATCGCCGATCTTCTGCGCCGCATCGGCCAGGCCCTGAACCTGCTGGTCGGTCTGCGCCGCCTGATTCACCGCACGGCCCGCGATTTCGGTCGACTGGCTGACCTGCCGGCCGATCTCCTGGATCGAACTGGACAACTCCTCGGTCGCCGTCGCCACGGTCTGCACGTTGCCCGATGCCTGTTCCGCGGCCCCTGCAACCGTTGCGGCACGGGTATTGGTGTTACCGGCGATCTCCGACATGGTGGCGGCCGTTGCCTCCATTTCCGTCGCCGAGGCCCCAAGGGCGCGCAACAATTCGGTCACGTCGGAATCGAAACTGCCGGTCAACTCGACCAGACGGCGCGACCGCTCCTCGCGCTGCGCCGCCTCTTCCTGCTCGCGGGCCGCCAGTTCATCGGCCTTGATCATGTTCTCCTTGAAGACCAGGACCGCCTGCGCCATATCGCCGACTTCGTCCTTCTGATCACGTCCCGGAATCTCAACAGTCTTGTCGCCATGGGCCAGGGCCGTCATGGCCCGCGTGATGGCGCCGATCGGGCGGGAAATGCCCGTGCCGATCAACCACGCGGCCGCGATCCCCAAAACCAGGGCAATACCGGCGGCACTGACCATGGTGATCAACCCCTTGCGCATGGCCGCACTGGTGTCCGCCCCCAACAGGTCCTGATCCGTCTTGAAGCCCAACTTCAGTTCGTCCATCTGGGCGGATACGTCCGGGCCGATGGTATCCAGCTGCGTTTCGATCGCCGCATTGCGGGCGTTCACATGCTCATAAACGTCCTGCAGGGCGGCGATGAACGCCTCGTGCTTGGTCGCCAGTTCATCCGTCATCTTGAGCCAGTCTTCTTCCAGGAAGTCGGCGACCATGATGGATTGGTTCGCCTTCATCGCGGCCGATTCCTTGAGCGCGTTATCGAAAGATTCCTGATCATTGGAAACAAGGAATGTGGCCGTGTTCAGAAGCATCAGCAAAAGATCGCGTTGCACCGTCGACGCGTTATAGGCACCCGTAACGTCGATCGCGTCCTGGGTCTTTTTCTTGATGCCCGCGATAAGCGCCCGCATTTCCCGGCTGAGCACATCGATCCTGTTCTGCACCAGATCGTCAATGCGTGCCTGACGAGCCGCCACCTCATCAAACGCGGAGATATAGTTGGAAAGATTGCGCCCGACCTCCTGGGCCAGGGCGTTTTCCTGCGGTTCCTTGATCATCTTGGTCAGCTGGTCATTCAATTGGATAGTCAGCTGAGCCCGATCTTTTACGGTTTCCAGGGTCTCTTCGGTCGCGCTTTTCAGGAACTTGCGGATTTCCAACTGGGTTTCCAGAAGACTGGTCTGAACCCGGGCCGCCTGGTTGGTCTCGGTGGCGATGCCTCGGTAACGCGCGAAATTGGCGTCGCCGTTTTTCAGGTTCACTCCACCGGTCATGCCGGTCACCACAAGAAGCGCCAGGACCACACCGAAGCCGAGCGAAACTTTCGTCAGGATTCTGACGTTGTTTAGAAACCTCATTATTCACCTATCCCCTTTACCGCAGCCGAAATCCCCCTTCCCGCCAAAAGCACGATTTGTTTTTATTGTTAGGCGGGTTTGATGATTGCGCGCAGCAACAGCAAAGTCACGGATGAATAAGGTCTTATTTATGTGAGTTTCAGTTTATTGTTTTTTTACAGCAAGTTAACCGGCGTCTTTAGATACGAAACGCCGTTGCTTTCCGCCGGCGGCAGGGCGCCGCCGCGCATGTTGACCTGCACGGAGGGAATGATCAGCGCCGGCATGTTGAGCTTCGCATCACGGCCGTTGCGCATGGCGGCGAAGGCATCGGCGTCCTTGCAGTCCTTCAGATGCACGTTGCCCGCCTTCTGCGCGGCGACGGTCGTATGCATGATCACGTCGCGCCCGCCCGGCATGTAGTCATGGCACAGGAAGATCCGGGTATCGTCGGGCAAGGCGAGGATCTTCTGGATCGAGTTATAGAGCTGGTGCGCGTCGCCGCCGGGAAAATCGCAGCGCGCCGTGCCGTAATCGGGCGCGAACAGGGTGTCGCCGACAAAGGCCGCGTCGCCGATCACGTAGGTGACGCAGGCCGGCGTATGGCCCGGCGTGTGCATGACCCGCGCCGTCAGGTTGCCGATCTTGAATTCCTCGCCGTCGGCGAACAGGTGATCGAACTGTGATCCGTCGGTGGCGAAGCTGTCCTCGGCGTTGAAGATCTTCTTGAAGGCCGATTGCACCAGGCCGACCTTGCCGCCGATGCCCAGGCGCCCCCCCAGGCTGTCCTTCACGAAGGGGGCGGCGGTCAGGTGATCGGCATGGACATGGGTTTCCAGCACCCATTCCACGGTCAGGTCGTCCTGGCCGATCTGGTTGACCACGACCTCGGCGCTTTCCCGGTAGGTCCGCCCCGCCGCCGCGTCGTAATCCAGCACCGGATCGATCACGGCGGTCGCGCCCGTTTCCGGGCACATGACGATGTGGGTGATGGTGAAGGTGCGGTCGTCGAAGAACGAAATGACCTTGGGGTTGCGCGTCATGGACCCTGGATTTCCTGCCCGGTTATTTTCCAATCTTCCAGTGTATTTATCAGTTTTCTTGGGTGGGAGGAAACCCCGGCCGCAACTCCGGGCGGCTAGGCCGCCCAGGTCTGGTGCAGGGTGACCTGCGGCAGCAGGGTTTCGGGCAAGACTTCGATCCCCAGGCCCGGCGCTGTCCCCAGCACGATCCGACCGTCCGTCATGGTCATACCGGGGATGTCGGACCGCAGGGGGTTCGGATTGGCGTCGACCTCAAGCAGCCCCGGGCCGCCGACGGCGGCCAGCAGGTTGGCCGAGGCCAGCAGCCCGATGCCGCCGCCCAGGTAATGGGGGCAATACGTCCGCCCGCCCGCCAGAATGGCCCGGGCCACGGGCAGGCAGCCGGTGACGCCGCCCCATTTCGCCATGTCAGGCTGGATGTAGGCGAGTGATCCCGCCGCCACGGCGGCGTCGAAATCCTCCACACCCATAAAGTTTTCCCCGGCCGCGAGCGGAACGCCGCCCTCCGCCGCCAGCCGCGCCCAGTCGCCCGCCGGCGCGTCGGCGCGCAAGGGTTCTTCCAGCCAGTCGAGGCCCAGATCCCGCGCCCCCTGGGCAAATTCCAGGGCCGTCTCCAGGTCCCAGGCCTGGTTGGCGTCGGAAAACAGGCGCTCGCCCGGCTTCAGGGTTGCCTTCAGGGCCTTGATGCCGGCGATGTCTCGCGCCGTGTCGAAGCCGACCTTGACCTTGAAATTGCGGAACCCGGCGGCGCGGAATTCGGGCACCACGTCGGCGGCGATGCCGATATGGATGCCGCTGGCATAGGCCGGCACGCTATCCACCGCGTCGTCGGCGATGAAGTGGCGCAGGGGCCGACCGGCGGCGCGCGCCGCCAAATCCCACAGCGCCATATCGATCCCGGCGATGGCCTGGGAATAGGGCCCCGGTTCCCCGGTTTGCAGCACCCGCACGCGGGTTTTCTCCCACATCAGGGCATAGGTCTCGGCGGGCGAGGCCAGGTCACGCCCGGACAGCAACGGCGCCAGTTCATCCACGGCCATGCGCACCCGGTGTTCCGCGCCGCAGCTGGGGAAATTGCACCAGATTTCCCCGAATCCAAAGGCGCCGTCGGCGCCTTCAACCCGCAGGAACACGGCCGGGCGATCACGCATGATGCCGAACGAGGTTTCCACGGGGCGCTGGATCGCGACACGCAGCGCCCAGACGTCGATGCGGCGAAGACGCAACGCGCCGGCGGGAAAAGGCCGCGCCGCCGATGGCGCGGGAGAACCGTTCAGTGCCATGAATTTTCCTTCAGTGATAGACATCCATAAGTCCATACGACTATATTAGCAGCACAACGTAACCGCAACGCCGGATCGACAATGATGCTGCCGCCCCGCGCCCGCCGCCACACCATGCCGCTCTACGCCCAGGTCGCCAACACCCTGCGCGGCGAGATCGAGGCTGGAATTTGGTCCCTGGGCCAGCAGCTTCCCGCCATCGACGACCTTGCCACCCGCTTCAACGTTGCCCGCGCGACCATGCGCCAAGCCATCGGGATTATCGAATCCGAAGGCCTTGTCAAACGCCGCCATGGGCTCGGCACCTTTGTCGAGTGCGAACCGCGGGAGCAGCGCTGGCTGCCCCTGGCGTCGGACTGGAATTCCTTCGTGCGCATGGTCGAACCCCTGCAGCCGAAACTGATCCTGGTCGAAAGCGCCGAGCGCCAACCCCGTATTCAGGACGGCGAGGGCAAACCGGCAACCGCCTATCAGCACATCAAACGCGTGCATTACCGAGATGACCAGCCGTTCTGCCTGATCGACATCTACCTGGCCGCCGACATCTACCTGCGCGCGCCCGATCAGTTCCGCACCAATATCGTGGTGCCCATGTTGGCCGCCATGCCTGACATCGCCATCGGCAAGGTCCACCAGACCCTGACCGTCGATGGCGCCGGACAGGAAGCGGCGGAACGCCTGGACCTTCCCTTGGGCGCCCCTGTCGCCAATGTGCGCCGGACGATCGGCGACCGTGCCGGCACCTGTATATACGTCGCCGAGATCACTTATCGCGGCGACGTGGTCAGCCTTGAAATCGACTTGTCCCCGACCCCGGTCGGGGATATGGGATAGACGCCCGGCGCGGGCAAATCGGCCGGCGGGTTCAACGCCCCGGCGACCCCGGCCGACGACGACACGACAAGAACAACAAGAGCAAAAACCAAACTTCGATTACCAACCCCACCAGGAGGAAACAACGATGAAGACCACCCGACGCTCTCTCGTATTGACGGGGGCAGCCTTGGCGCTTGCCGCAGGAATCGGCATGACCGCCCAATCCGCGCCGGCCCAGGCCGAATACCCGGAAAAGCCCATCAGCTACATCATTCCCTTCGGCCCCGGCGGCGAATCCGACATCACCGCCCGCATGCAGCAGCCCTTCTTCAAGGACAAGTTCAACCAGGACCTGGTCATTTCCTACAAGCCGGGTGCCGGCGGCGCCGTGGGCTGGTCCGGCCTGAATTCCCTGAAGGGCGACGGCTACACCATGATGGGCGTCAACCTGCCGCACATCGTCCTGCAGCCGCAGCAGAAAGACGTCGGCTACAAGACCGACGAAATCACCATGCTGTACTGGTTCCACTACACGCCCGACGCGATCGTGGTCACCGACGACAGCCCCTTCAAGACGCTGCAGGACCTGATCAAGTTCGCCAAGGAAAACCCGGGCAAGCTGATCTTCTCCGGCTCGGGCAAGGGCACGGCGCCGCATCTGGCACAGGTCCGCTTCGACAAGCTGGCGGGCGTGAAAACCACCTATGTTCCGTTCAAGGGCACGGGTGCCAGCGTCGCCGCCCTGATGGGCAAGCAGGTGACCGCCGCCATGGCCTTCACCACCGTGGCCGCCAACTATGAAAAGACGCGCCTTTTGGCCGTCGCCATGGAAAAGCGTCATCCCCGCTTTCCTGACGTGCCGACCTTCAAGGAACTGGGCATCGACATCGTGTCCGGCGCCTATCGCGGCATCGCCGTTCCGAAATCGACCCCGGAACCGATCCGCCAGAAGCTGACGGCCATGATCAAGGCGGTCAACGAAGACCCCGCCTTCCTCAAGAAGATGGAAGAAGGCGGCTTCGCCCCCGTCGATTACGCCTACGGCAAATCGGCGGACGACTTCCTCGCCAAGTTCGCCAAGGACGTGACCGCCGCCGCCAAGGAAGCGGGCATGCTGAAGTAAGCAGCCGAAATCGTCACGGGCCGGCCGATCAGGTTGGCCCGTGACTGCTTACCTCCCCCGGGCCGGTTCATCGGCCCAATTCAATTTCCACGGAGACGTTTCATGGCAGGGTTTGAGCATCTGCTCACCGCGCTGACGCCGCTCAATCTGGCTTTCGCCCTGTTCGGCGTTGTCGCCGGCACGGTGATCGGCGCCATTCCGGGCCTGACCGCAACCATGTCGGTGGCTGTGTTGGTGCCTCTCACCTTCGCCATGCCGACCTCGTCGGCCTTGATCCTCATGGGCGCGATCTACACGGGCGCCATCTACGGCGGCGCCTATTCGGCGATCCTTCTCAACACACCGGGCACACCGTCCGCCATCGCGACCACTTTCGACGGCTATCCGCTCGCCAAAAAAGGCGACGGCGACTACGCCATCACCATCGCCTGCCTGGCCAGCGTCATCGGCGGCCTGATCGGCGCCGTGGCCTTGATGACCCTGGCCCCGCCACTGTCCGAGGTGGCGCTCGCCTTCGGCCCCGTTGAATACTTCTGGCTCGCCATCTTCGGTCTTTCCCTGATCGCCGCCTTGTCCGAAGGCAGCCTGATCAAGGGTGTCGCCGGCGGCGCGCTCGGCCTGCTTTTGTCCTGCATCGGGGTCGCCGAGGTTGCCGGCGACGTACGCCTGACCTTCGGCTCGCAGACCATGCTCAGCGGTATCCAGATCGTCGCCGCCCTGATCGGCCTGTTCTGCATTCCCGTGCTGATCGACCTGGTCGCGCAGCCGGGCCATCACCTGAAGGTCGACAGCGGCTCGCGCGGGTTCCGCCTGGGCGAGGCCGTGCGCTACCTGTGGGGCGACAAGATCAACGCCGTCCGTTCGGCCGTGATCGGCACCGTGGTCGGCATTTTGCCGGGCGCGGGCGGCTCCATCGCCAGCCTGGTGTCCTATTCCGAGGCCCAGCGCACGGCGAAACCGGGCCAGCAGTACGGCAAGGGCGAGCCGGGCGGCATCATCGCCTCGGAATCGGCTAACAACGCCACCGTCGGCGGCGGCTTCATCCCGACCCTGGTGCTGGGCATCCCCGGCACCCCGCCGGACGCGGTGATCCTCGGCGCGCTTCTGGTTCAGGGCGTGCGCACCGGGCCCAGTCTGTTCGCCAACCAGGGCGAGATCGTCTACACCTTCATCTGGGGCCTGATCCTGGCGACCATTTTGATGCTGCCCACGGGACTGTTCATCGGGCGCTACGCCTATCGCACCATCATCACCCTGCCCAAGGCCCTGCTGGTGCCGGCCATCGCCTTCATGACGATCATCGGCAGCTACGCCATCCGCAACAACATCAGCGACGTCATCATCATGATCGTGCTTGGCGGGTTCGGCTGGGTCATCGGGCGGTTCGGCTTCACCGCGTCACCCATCGTGCTCGGCCTGATCCTGGGCCCGATCGCGGAATCGGGCTTCGTGCAGGCCTGGACCATTGGCCGCGCCACGGACAACCAGATGGGCATGTTCTTCGGGCGGCCGATCTCCATCGCCATCATCGTATTCACCCTGTTCACCCTGCTGAGCCCCTTCGTGCTGGCCCGGCTGAAGAAGATCAAGGACCAGGCCCATGCAGACTGACGATCGCAAAGACACCGGCGGCGCCGTTATCTCGGCGGTCATGATCGGCATCGCCTGCCTGGTGATCTGGGATTCCCTAAGCTACATGGACGCGGATTCCGCCGTGTTCCCGCGCACCTTCGCGGGCGTCCTGATCGCCGCCTCCCTGGCCTATATCGTGATGTGGCTTCTGGGCCGGGCCAAGTCCGGCGCGGCGCCGGAAGGCGGGTCCTCAGCACGGCGCATGCTGCTGGTCGCCGTCATGCTGGGCGGCACCATCGCCATGCCCGTGGTCGGCTTCATCGGTTCTGCCCTGCCCGTGTTCGCGGCCCTGACCCTGATCGCCATGTACGATCCCTGGACCCGCTTTCGCATCCTGGTCTACCCGCTGATCGGCACCGCGATCGTGCTGGGCTTTTTCTATCTGTTCCGCGAGGTGCTTCTGGTCCCGCTGCCCACGGGCAGCCTGTTCGAGGGCTGATCGCCCCGAACAGGCCGTCCGTTCAGGTCAGGGCACGATCGCCGCGCGCAGGACCGAACGGTCGGCGGCGCGGGCAAAGGCTTCGTCCAACTGATCCAAGGTGAACTTGGAATCGACCAGATCCTTGAACGGGAACCGGTCGCGGTTGGCCATGACGAAATCAAGCGCCTGCACCAGATGCCGGGGGTGATAGTTGTGCACCCCGCGGATGGTGATCCAGCGGCGCAGAATTTCGTTGCCGTCGACGGTGAACATGGCGTTGGGATTGACCAGCCCGCCCAGCACGTAGCGCCCGCCGACCCGAAGCATCTTCAGTCCCGCCGGGATGACACTGGGCAGGCCGCAGACTTCGATACCGACGTCGGCCCCGTCGGGCGGGCATTCGGCGCGCACGGCGGCGACCAGTTGTTCGTCGCTCAGCTTGGACACATCGAAAGTCACATCACAGCCGAACTTGGCGGCCAGTTCCAGGCGGTCGGGGACAGCATCCAGGCCGATCACCTTGCGCGCACCGCGTGCCTTGGCGATGGCGCAGCCGTACAGCCCCAACAGGCCCAGCCCCTGGACGACGACCGTGTCGCCGACGTCGATCTCGCCGGCCTCGGTCACGGAAACCATGGTCGCGGCCCCGCAGTTGAGCGGCGTCGCCTCTTCATCGGTGATTTCGTCGGGCAGCTTGAGGATGCCCGTGCCCGGCATGATGTAGCAATAATCGGCGAAACCGCCCAGGAAGTGCGGGTCTTCCTCGGCCAGATCATGGCCGTACTTGCGCAGGCCATGGGCCTTCTGCGGCATGTCGTGGACATCGGCGTAATAGGAATCGCCGTCGTGGAAGAACTCTGTCCAGGTCACCCGGTCGCCCACGGCCAGCTTGTCGCCGCGCAGATCGACCTCGCGCTCGGCCCCCAGCTGTTCGATCACGCCGACGATTTCGTGGCCCAGGATGCCGGGGCACGGATTGGGCCGATGGCCCTGATAGGAATGGATGTCGGACCGGCAGATGGTCGACATGGTGATGCGCACCAGGACCTCGTCCGGGTGGACGTCGCGCACGGGAAATTCGCGGACGACAAAGGGCGCGTTCGGCGCATCGTAGACGACGGCCCGGCCATTCTTCTGCATTCTGTTATCTCCGTTTCATCGGATGGCGCCGCTTGGAGCGCCGGGTGGTATTGGCAAAATGTCGGCGCCCGTCACTTCATCTTCATGACGGTGTTGCGCGCCCAGGCGGACAAAAGCTCGGAAATCAGGACCAGGACGATGATCGACAGGATGATCGCCGCAACCCGTTCCGTCTCGATTTGCAGCACGCTGCGCTTGAGGTACCAGCCCATGCCGCCGGCCCCGAAGAAGCCGACCACCGTCGCCGCCCGGAACGCCACGTCCCAGGTGTAGATGGCGATGCCGGTGAAGGCGACGCGGACCTGCGGGAACACACCGAACACCATGACCTGGAACAGGTTGGCGCCGGTCGCCCGCATGGCCTCGACCTGGCCCATGTCGATGGCCTCGATCTCTTCGGCGAACAACTTGGCGGCGAACCCGGCGCTGAACAGGGTCAGGGCCAGCACGCCGGGCAGCATGCCGTATCCCAAGATCGAGACGAACAGGATGGCCCAGATGGTTTCGTGCACGGCCCGGCAGGACATGGAGAACACGCGTGCGCCCGGGTACACGAACAACTTGGACGGCGTCATGTTGTAGGCCGCGAACCAAGCCAGCGGGATGGTAATGAGAAGACCGAACAGAGCGCCCAGATAGGCCATCTGAATGGTTTCGACGACATAGCCCAGATAGTCCCGGTCCATGATGTAGTCGATGTCGGCGGGGTAGTAGCGTTGGGCAATGACCTCGCCCATGCGCCCGAACATACCGAGCAGGCGGTCCAGGGGAATGTTCAGATATTCGATACTGAACACCACCACGGAAAAGGCGATGAGCCAACCCGCATAGCTATAGAGCGATTCCGGATGTTTGTAGCGGGACCACCGTTTTGGAATGGCGGGCGCCTGGGGCGTGGGGGCGGCGTTGCTGGACATGTTGGCTGACATTGCGGCCTCCTAAATCATGCGCCGGCGGATCGCGTGAGAGATCGCCTCGCCCAGGAAAATGATGGCCAGAATGGCGATGATCACCGAGGTCACGCCGTGGAAGTTGAAAGTGTTCATCTGGCGGAAGAACACCAGCCCAAGGCCCCCGGCGCCAACCAGGCCGAGCACGGCCGAGCGGCGGATATTGATTTCCCATTCGAAAATCACGGTGCCGATGACCTGCGGCAGGACCTGCGGCATGATGGCGTAAAGCATGACCTGGAACGTGTTGGCACCGGTCGCGCGCATGGCCTCGACGGGGCCTGGATCGATGTCTTCGATGGCTTCGGCCGACAATTTGGCGATGAAGCCGATAGAGCGCATGGCGATGGCGAACACCCCGGCCATAGCCCCCAGACCGAACACCGCGACGAAGAACAGCGCCCAGACGATTTCATGGACCGAGCGGCTGAGGGTCATCATCAGGCGCGCGATGGGATATGTAATCGGCGCGAAGGGCGTGATGTTCATTGCCCCAAACCAGGTCGCCGGCACGCAGAGGACCGCGCCCATCGCCGTGCCAAGACAGGCGATCAACAGGGTTTCCAGGGTCGGACCAAGCAGGCTCGGGAACAGGGAGAAATCGATCCCGGCAAACTGTCCCGCGGCCTCCATGACCTCGCCCAGGCTGCCGATGCGTTCCCAGTCCGTATCCTGGACCACGGTGACGTCGACGCTCCAGACGACCAGTCCGAACAGCGCCGCCGCGACGATAGCCGCCTTGCGCTGGCGCCGGGTGCGGCGGGCCAGGATGTCCTCGGTTCTCATGTCCATGACACGGTATCCTGTGGCGTTGTCCATTCCCCGCGCCTCACAGAACTTCCATGGCGTAGATCTCGTCGAGCTTCGCCTCGTTCATCTGTTCCGTCGGGCCGGCGAACATGGTCATGCCGTCCTGCAGGCCGATCATCTTGTTGCAGAATTCCATGGCCAGCTTGACGTCGTGGATGTTGCACAGGCAGGGCACGTTCAGTTCCTGCGCCATTTCCTTGATCAGGGCCATGATCTCGCGCGAAATCTTGGGGTCGAGCGCCGAGGTCGGCTCGTCCAGCAGCATCAGCTTGGGGTCCTGCATCAGGGCCCGGGCGATGCCGACGCGTTGGCGCTGGCCGCCGGAAAGTTCATCCGCGCGCTTGTCCACATGATCGGACAGGCCGACCCGATCAAGCAGATGCAGGGCGTGGTCGATGTCCTTGCGCGGGAACATGCGAAACAGGGTGCGCAGATTGCCGGTGTAGCCCAGACGCCCGGCCAGCACGTTGTCCATCACGCTCATGCGGTCGATCAGGTTGAATTCCTGAAAAATCATGCCGATGTCGCGGCGCACCAAGCGCAGGTCCTTGCTCGACATCTTGGTCACGTCGTGTCCGTTGAACACGATGGACCCGGACGTCGGATTGACCAACCGATTGATACAGCGGATCAAGGTCGATTTCCCGGCCCCGCTGGGGCCGATGATGGCGAAGAAATCATCGCCTTCGACGTCGAAGGATATTCCCTTGAGGATTTCCGGACCACGGGCGCTGTAACGCGCGCGCAGGTCTCTTACTTCCAAGACGGCCATGATGTGTCATCCAGGTCTGGTCGTTGATAGAAAAGGCATTCCGGTTCTTTTGCCCGGTTCTGCGGGAAGAGTATGCGGCGGCCGGCCCCCGACAGGGAGTAACCGGCGGAACCCGGCCGCCGCCGGGGTACAGTGTACCCTTACTTCTTCTTGCGCGCGTCCTTGGCGGCCTTCAGATCGCGGATGATGTCGTAGTCTTCCGACGTCATGGCGACGAACTTGTTGGACTTCACGTTGGCAAGGAACTTCTGAGCGCCGGGTTCCTTATCCAAGCCCAGGAAGGTCTCGCGGATGTTCTTCTTGATGTCTTCGCACAGCGGCTTGCGGTAGACGAAGGGGTCCTGCGGGATCGGCTTGGATTCCCACAGGATGTTGACGTCTTCCAGCTTGATTTCGCCCTTGTTGACCACGTTGTCGAAGCGGTGGGTCGCGACGAAGGCGGCATCGACCTTGCCCTTGTTGACGGCGACGGCCGACAGCTCATGGCTGCCCGAATAGATGACCTTGCCGAAGAACTTGTCGATGTCCATGTTGACGACCTTGGAAAACACGACGCGCGGCATCAGGTTGCCCGACGTGCTGCCCGGATCGGCCAATGCCAGGGTCGAGCCTTTGAGGCTGTCGATAGAAGTGAACTTGGAGCCCTTCTTGGAAATCAGGGCGGCCTTGTAACCCGGCCCTTCTTCCTGCATGTGCCCCTTCTTCTTGGCGTAAGTCGCGAACACCTCGACGTTGGGATCCTTGGAATTGGCGATCACGTAGGTATAGGGGCCGAGCACGGCAACATCGACGAACTTGCTGAGCAGGCCTTCGACCACCGAGGCATAAGACGTGGGCATGAAGAATTGGATCTTCTTGCCCGTCATCTTGGCCATGCGGTCGGTCACCGGCTTGTAGAGCTGCAGTTCGGCCACCGTTTCCTCGGTCGGAATGATGGCGAAGGTCAAGGCATCGGGATTTTCGCATTCCGCGGCCTTGGCGGCGGAAACGCCGGTGACCGTGACGGCCGCGCTCAGGGCCAGGGCCGAGAGCAAATTGCCGGCGCGGCGTTTACCGGACAGTTGTGTCCTGTGGTCGAAGTTCATTGGATGTCTCCTCATGACGTGTTGCACTCCCGTGTCCGGCGTGCCGCAACGGCGCCGCGCCGGGGATCCCCGCTTCGATGGCGGTATGGATTCTATTTTGGATGGCGGGGTCGAAAGCGGCCCCTAAATCGGCAAGGAAGGGAAACGCACTCGAACAGGTCGACCGTTCGTTGAACGGATGATGTGAATTCCGATCCTGCATCGAGCCCCCCTTGCCTGGGTTGCCGGTCTTTTGGCGACCGGTCACATGCATAATCGGCAATTCAAACCTATTGGGCAAATTCAAATATCGTATATAATCTATTTGGAAAACCGATGATATTTACACAGCTCAGATCCTTCCACGCCGTCGCCACCGAGAACGGATTCACCGCCGCTTCGAAGGTGCTGAACGTGGGTCAACCGACCTTGACCAGCCAGGTCAAGGCGCTGGAGGACATGTTCAAGGTCGAACTGTTCCTCCGCCGCGGGCGCGGAATCGAATTGACCGAGACAGGGCAGGCCCTTCTCGCCGTGACCCGGCGCATCATGGATTTGGAAGGCCAAGCCCAGGACCTGCTGAACGCCTTCGGCGGGTTCCATACGGGCACGCTGCACGTCGGCGCCGTCGGCCCCTACCACGCGACGGAAATGCTCAGCGCCTTCAGCGAGGCCTATCCGGGCATCCGGCTGGCCGTCACCGTCGGCAACTCAAGCGAGATGGTCGGCCGCCTGCTGGACTATTCCGCCGACGTCGCCGTGCTGGCCCATGTCGAGGACGACCCCCGTATCTTCGCCATGCCCTACAGCCGCCATAAGGTGATCGTGTTCGCCCACAAGTCGCACCCGCTGGCCAAGCGTAAGAGCATCCGCATCGAGGAATTGGAGGGTGCGCGCATGGTGTTGCGCGAAAGCGGATCGACCACCCGCCGGGCGCTGGAGGCCGCCCTCAGCCGCCATGGCGTGACCGTCAACCCGGTCATGGAGATCGGCAGCCGCGAGGCCGTGTGGCTGGCCGTCGCCCGCGGCATCGGCATCGGCGTGGTGTCCGACATCGAATTCATCAAGCATCCCGACCTGCGCACGATCGAGATCGAAAACGCCGACATCCACACCACGGCGCATGTGAACTGCCTGATGGAACGGCGGGATTCGCGCCTGGTCAGTGCGTTCTTCGACGTCGCCGCCGAAACCCGCAAACTGCGCCAGGGCGAACCCGCCTAAACCCTCAGCCGGCAGTCGCCATCAGGTCGCCGACATCCTTGGCGTCGTCCAGCCCCAACACCAGGTCCTTGATCCGCTTGGCCTTGTCCGCCCCCAGGATCGGGTCGGCCAGGCGATGAAACTTGGCGATCAGGCGCTGTTCCTGGGCGTCCAAATCATCGGCGGGCACGCCCACGTCGAAGAACTGCACCAGGGACCGGCCGTCGGCCAGGTCGATGACGATTTCCGCCGCGTGGCGGCTGTCGTGGACCTTGTCCTCGACCTCGACCTTGCGGCGCAGGGCCATCAGGTCGGGCCGGGCCGCCGTGGCGTCCGTATAGATTTCCCGGTCGCCCGTATCGATCCCCGAAAGCGCCATGGCGATGCAGTGGCGGATCGAGAACTTCACCTGCAGGCCTGTTTCCGGTTCGGGAATATCGCAGACCTTGCGGTGGCCGGCGTCGACCAGGGTGCGCACGCGGGTCACCTGGTCGGCGGTGAACTCATGGTGCTGCTTCAATTCGCGGATCGCCTCGATCGACGAATGGGTCAGGTAGCAGGCCGCGTGGTACTTGAACAAATTCTCCTCGACCGCGAAGGGGGCGGCGCTATCGGGCCGCACGGGCAGGCCGTGGAATTCCGTCGATTGGGTGGTGCCGAAGCCCTGGGCACATTCCAGGGCGTCCGAGCGGCTGGTGAAGCCCCGCGCCGCCCAGCGCGCCGCCATCAGGCCGTTCATGGCCGACTTGCCCGCATGGAGCGGCTTGCACATGGTGCCGAACATGGATTTCAGGCCCGCCGCCTGGGTCGCGGCGATGCCGAGCGCCATGGCCGACTTGCCCGCGTCCAGGCCCAGCAGACGGGCACAGCCCGCCGCCGCGCCGAAGGTGCCGACCGTCGCCGTGGCGTGCCAGCCGTGATCGTAATGGTTCATGCCCATCATTTCGCCGATCAGGCATTCGGTTTCGTAACCGACGATGAAGGCGTCGACCACGGCGCGGCCCGCAAGTCCCTTCTGTTCGGCCAGGGCCAGGATCGCCGGCACCACCGGCACCGTCGGATGGCCGTGCAGGCGCTTGTTGACGTCGTCGTAATCGAGGGCGTGGGACGCCGCCCCGTTGATCATCGCGGCGATGGTGGGCGTGACCTTTTCCTTGCGCCCGACCAGGCGCGCGTTGCCGCCCTCGCCGGCGTCCAGGGCGTCACCGGCCAGGATGCCGACCAGGGGGTCCGTCGCCCCGGCCAGGGTCACGCCGAACCAGTCGAGAATCGCGTGCTTGGCCCAGCGGCGCGGGCGGTCGGTGAAGTCGGTGGACGGGACCTCGGCGACCCATTGGGCAAGGTCGCGAGTCGGGGTTTCCGTGGCGCTGCCCTGTCGGGCGGTGTGATGGGTATCGGGCATGGCTTGTTCCTCCTGCGGGTGGTTTGTCTTTTATCGTTCGGCCGGGCCGTTACATGGCCCCGTTACATGGCATCTGTCAGGGAATCGGAAATGCGCCGCGCCGTGTCCACGGCCAGCGGCACCAGTTTTTCGTGGACGCTTTCAAGGTTCCATTGCGGCGCATAGCCGGGAATGTGCACGGCGGCCACGGCGCGCCCGTCCATCAGCAACACCGGGGCGGCGGTCGACACGTTGTGGATCTGCGACTGCTGGTCGGACACGTGATAGCCGAGACGCCGCGCCTCGGCCATCTGGGCCTTCAGGGCGGGAATGTCGGTCAGGGTGTATTCGGTGATCTTGCGCAGGTCCGAAGCGGCGAGCACGGCATCGGCCTCGTCCTCCGGCATATGGGCCAGCATCACCGTGCCCGGCGAGGCGCAGAACGCCGGCACCCGGCGCCCGGCCAACATGGTGCCGTAACTGGCCTTGGCCTGGGGGATGCGCACCGTGTAGATGGCGTCGGTGCCTTCCATCTCACACAGGTTGACGGTGGTGTCGTAGACCTTGGACGCCTCGATCAAAATCGGCATGGCGATCTGCGCCAGACGATGCGACACCATGAAGGTGTAATAGAAATCGATCAGCGCGATGCCCGGGCGGTAGCGCCGGGTGCCCGGGTCCTTTTCCAAGTAGCCCAGGGTCACCAGAGTTTCGGAAAACCGCTGCGCCGCACTTTTATCCAGCCCCGACAGCTTGCAGATTTCGCTCAGGCCCAGGTCGCGCTGGCGCAGTTCCGTCTGGCCCCGGCGAAACGCCTTCAGCACCTGAAAACACTTGCCGACGGAAGCCACGAAGGGCTTGCCGCGCCGGTCGGGGTCCGCCTCGGAAGGAGGATAGGGAAGGACGTCGTCGGCAAGATCAAGCATCTGGACTCCCTTGACAGTCTCAAGGCATTGCGTTGTAATCTTACAATCAGAAACTATGTATCACAATGCGATACTTTCATCAACGTGTGATGCAGCCAATCAAAACGCAAACAGGATGCGCCGGCGCCCTTTCAGCCGCCGGCATGCATTCCGGGAGAACATCGTGAGCGAACCCAACGTCGGGGCCTGGCAGTGCTTGGCCGGCATTCGCGTCGTCGAACTGGGGTCCAGTGTGGCCGCCCCCTACGCCGCCTGGATTCTGGGCTCCATGGGCGCCGAGGTCGTGAAGATCGAACGCCCCGGCCCCGGGGACGACGCCCGCCAATGGGGCAAGATGTTCCCCGACGGCATCGGCTCCTACTTCCACGCCCTGAACCGGGAAAAGCAATCCATCACCGTGGATATGAGCAGCGCCGAGGAGCGCGACTGGTTGCGCAACTACTGCATCACCGAAGCCGATGTGGTGATCCAGAACATGCGCCCGGGCACGGTCAAGAAGCACGGCCTGGACGCCGAGACCCTGCGCGCCGGCAATCCCAACCTGATCTATTGCAACCTGGGTGCGTTCGGCAACGAAGGCCCCCTGAAGGACAAGCCCGGCTACGACCCCCTGATGCAGGCCTACGGCGGCCTGATGACCATCACCGGCGAGGAAGGCCGGCCGCCCATCCGCGTCGGCACATCCATCATCGACATGGGTACCGGCATGTGGTGCGCCATCGGCATCCTGGGCGCCTTGAAGCGCCGCGACGACACGGGCACCGGCTGCACGGTCGACGCCTCCCTGTATGAAACCGCCGTCGGCTGGATGAACAACGCCGTCGCCTCGGCCGCCGTCGATCCCAAGAACCCGGCCCGCGAAGGATCCGGGGCCCGCGGCATGGCGCCCTATCAGGCTTACGAATGTTCCGACGGCTACCTGATCATCGCGGCCCCCAACGACCGCCTGTTCGAACGCCTGTCCAAGGTCCTGGGCCATCCCGAATGGCCGGAAGACCCGCGCTTCGACACCAATCAGAACCGCTATGCCAACCTGGCCGAACTGAACGCCCTGATCGAGCCCGTGGTCCTGACCCGGACCCGCGCCGACTGGCAACAGGCCCTGGATGACGCGGGCATCCCCAGCGCGCCCGTGCAGCAGACCCTGGAAATGATGGCTGACCCGCAGACGGAAGCCCTCGGCATTCTGCAGACGGCCATGGGCGGCGGCCCCCGGCTGGTCGGCCTGCCCCTCAGCTTTGACGGCACGCGCCCGCCGATCCGGAAATCGGCGCCCACCGTCGGCCAACACAACGACGCCATAAAAGGGAAGAACCAGTGATGCGGATGGATTACGAAACCTACAACCTGGAGCGCGTCGGCGAGAACGGACACATCCTGATCGTCATGATGGACCGCCCCGAGGTACGCAACGCCAAGAACACCAAGATGGGTCTGGAGCAGATCGAAATCTTCGAAGGCCTGTACCGTGACGCCGAGGACATTCGCGCCGTGATCTATACCGGGCGCGGCGACAAGGCGTTCTGCGCCGGCGGCGACCTCAAGGAACGCAACGGCATGACCAACCATGAATGGCAGGTCCAGCACCGCATCTTCGAACAGGGGGTGATGGCCATGCGCAGCTGCCCGGTGCCGGTGATCGGCGCGGTCAACGGGGCCGCCTACGGCGGCGGCTGCGAGACGGCGCTGACCTGCGATTTCGTCTATGCCGCCAGCCACGCCAAATTCGCCCTGACCGAGGTGACCCTGGGCATCATGCCGGGGGCCATGGGCACGATTAACCTGCCCAACGCGGTCGGCGAGCGGCGGGCCAAGGAAATCGTCATGACCGGCCTGCCGTTCACGGCCCAACAAGCCTGCGACTGGGGCCTGGTCAACAAGGTGTGCGAACCGGAAAAGCTGATGGAGGAAACCATCGCGACGGCGGAACGCATCGCCTCGAATGCGCCGCTGTCGATCCGTGCCGCCAAGCGCTCGACCTCGATCGCCACCCAGGTCGACCGCATGTCGGGTTATCAGTTCGAGCTTCAGGCCTACAACCGCCTGGTCGGCACCGACGACCGCATGGAAGGCGTCCGTGCCTTCAACGAAAAACGCAAGGCCCAGTTCAAGGGCTCCTGAAACAGTCAACGTACGTAAATTAAGGAGACCACCATGAAACGCGATATCGACGTCCTGGTCAGCGAAGTCGGCCCCCGCGACGGTCTGCAGAGCATCCAGACGGTTTTCACCACCGACGGCAAGATGGAATGGATCCGCAGCGAGGCCGCCGCCGGCGTGCCGCAGATGCAGGTCGGGTCCTTCGTCAACCCGAAGCTTTTACCGCAGATGGCGGATTCCGCTGAAATCGTCGCCCAATCGATCCTGATCGACGGCCTGACCGTCTCGGCCCTGGTGCCGAACATGAAGGGGGCCGTGAACGGCCTGGCCGCCGGCGCCCATCAGATCGGCGTCGTCATGTCAGTCTCGGAAGAACACAACCAGGCCAACATCCGCCGCTCGGTCCAGGAATCCCTCGACGGCTTCGCCGAGATCGTCGCCTATCGGAACGAACATCCGGAATACAAGGACCAGATCATCTCCGGCGGCATGGCAACCTGCTTCGGCTGCACGATCTCCGGTCCGGTGCCGGTCAAGGACGTCATGAAGGTCGCCGAAGGCCTGATGGAACGCGGCGCCCAGCGCCTCAACGTCGCCGACACGGTCGGCTACGCCAATCCCAAGCAGGTCCGTGACCTGTTCACGGAACTGTACCGCACGGTCGGTAAGGACGTGCCCGTGGGTGCGCACTTCCACGACACCCGGGGCCTGGGTCTGGCCAACGTGTTCGCGGCGCTCGACGCCGGGGTGCGGGAATTCGATTCCTGCCTGGGTGGCCTGGGCGGCTGTCCCTATGCCCCGGGTGCCAGCGGCAACATCGTGACCGAGGACCTTGTGTTCATGCTGGAAGCCCAGGGCATGAAGACCGGCGTCGATCTGGACGGCCTGTTGCAGGCCCGCGAGATCATGGAACGCCAACTGAAGGGCGAGCCCGTGCACGGCACCTACATCAACGCCGGCCCGCCCAAGGGCTTCACGCCCGCCACGCACGCCGCCTGACTCTGCATTCAAGGACGAACACATGACCGCCGAACTGAGCATCCCGTTAGAGGTCGACTATCCGGAAATCCGCGAGCAGGTCGCCAAGGTCTGCGCCGACTTTCCCGGTGAATACTGGCACAAGCTGGAAGACCAGCCGCCGTCGGGCAGCTATCCGACCGAATTCATCGAGGCGCTGACCGCGTCCGGCTACCTCGCAGCATTGATCCCCGAGGAATACGGCGGCGCCGGCCTGCCCGTGCGCGGCGGTGCGGTGATCCTGGAGACCATCAACGCATCGGGTTGCAGTGCCTCGCCGGGCCATGCCCAGATGTACACCATGGGCACGATCCTCAGGCATGGATCGAAAGAGCAAAAAGAGCACTTCCTGCCCAAGATCGCGACCGGCGAACTGCGTCTGCAGGCCTTCGGCGTGACGGAACCCACCACCGGCTCCGACACCACGCAGTTGAAGACCCGCGCCGACAAGCAGGGCAACGGCTATGTCATCAACGGCCAGAAGGTCTGGACGTCGCGCGCCGCCCATTCCGACCTGATGCTGCTGCTGGCCCGCACCACGCCCGCCGACAAGGTGGAAAAGCGCACGGACGGCATTTCGACCTTCCTCATCGACCTCAAGGAAGCACAGAAGCACGGCTGTGAAATCCGCCCCATCGACGCCATGGTCAATCACAACACCTGCGAGGTGTTCTTCGACAACGTGCCGATCCCGGGCGATTCCCTGATCGGCGAGGAAGGCAAGGGGTTCCGCTACATCCTCGACGGCATGAACGCCGAACGCTGCCTGACCGCGTCGGAAGCCATCGGCAACGGCCGCTATTTCATCGAAAAGGCCGTCGACTACGCCAACGAACGCATCGTGTTCAAGCGGCCCATCGGCCAGAACCAGGGCATCCAGTTCCCCATCGCCAAAGCCTATGCGGACATCGAAGCCGCCGACCTGATGGTGCGCAAGGCGACGGCCATGTTCGACGCCGGCCTGCCCTGCGGCTCCGAAGCCAACATGGCGCGGCTGCTGTCGGCGCAATCGGCCTGGGATGCCGGCGAAGCCTGCTTCACCACCCACGGCGGGTTCGCCTTTGCCCGCGAATACCACATCGAACGTAAATGGCGCGAGGCGCGACTCGCCCGAACGGCGCCTATTTCGCCGAACCTGATCCTCAGCTATCTCGCGCAGCATGTGCTGGGGTTGCCCAGGTCCTATTAGACTCCGGTCTTAAATTTGACCAAAGGCAACTAGATCAACTTCCCTGTTGCTACTTCCCGCCGGTCCCCCTGGGGCCGGCGGGCTTTTTTTGTGCGCCTGCGAACGATTGACGGGCACAGGGGCATGTGTTGGTGTAGCATCCGACAGGTGCCGCGGCGGCGCGGACCCTTAACCTCCAGATGACTAGGTGCGATCCCGGCCATGAGCATTCATATCGCCCTGCACCACCGGACCTCCTACATTTACGACCGCAAGGTCGAGATGGGCCCGCAGGTGATCCGCCTGCGCCCGGCCCCGCACGCCCGCACGCCGATCCTCAGCTATGCGCTCAAGATCGAGCCCGAGGGCTATTTCATCAACTGGCAGCAGGACCCCCACGGCAACTACCAGGCCCGCGTCGTCTATCCGGACCCGGTCGAGAAGTTCGAGGTCACGGTCGATCTGGTCGCCGACATGTCGGTGCAGAACCCCTTTGACTTCTTTCTGGAACCGGACGCGGAGGACCTGCCCTTTACCTACGACCCGGACCTGAAGCTTGAGCTGGAACCCTATCTGAAGCCCGAGCCGGCGGGGCCATTGCTGCGGGCCTGGCTCGACAAGCTGCCCAAACAGGAAGGCCGCACGGTCGAATATCTGGTCGCCCTGAACCAGCGCCTGCAAACGGAAATCGAATACCTGATCCGCATGGAGCCGGGGGTGCAGACCTGCGAGGAAACCCTGTCCAGCGGCCGCGGGTCGTGCCGCGACACGGGCTGGCTGCTGGTCGAAATCCTGCGCCACCTGGGTTATGCCGCGCGCTTCGTGTCGGGCTACCTGATCCAGCTGAAGCCGGACGTGAAGTCCCTCGACGGGCCGTCGGGGGCGGAAACGGATTTCACCGACCTGCACGCCTGGACCGAGGTCTATCTGCCGGGCGCGGGCTGGATCGGCTTCGATCCCACCTCGGGCCTGCTGACCGGCGAGGGGCATATCCCGCTGGCCGCGACGCCGCGCCCCAGAAGCGCCGCCCCCATCTCGGGCGCCGTGGGGCCCAGCAAGGTCGACTTCGATTTCGACATGCTGATCACCCGCATCGCGGAAAGCCCCCGGGTAACCAAGCCCTATACGGAGGAACAGTGGCAAACGATCGACGCGCTCGGCGACGAGATCGACAAGCAGCTGATCCAGCGCGACGTGCGCCTGACCTTGGGTGGGGAGCCGACCTTCGTATCCATCGATCATGTCGACGCCGATGAATGGAACACCGCCGCCACGGGCAAAACCAAGCGGCCCCTGGGCGACGACCTGATCCGCCGCCTGCGCGACAAATACGCGCCGGACGGCCTTTTGCATTTCGGCCAGGGCAAATGGTATCCGGGGGAGCCGCTGCCGCGCTGGGCCTTCGCCCTCTACTGGCGGCGCGACGGGGTGCCGATCTGGCGCGACCAGGCCGCCTTCGCCCGGGAGGTCGACGACCACAAGCCCGACATCAAGACCGCCGAGACCTTCGCCCGCGGCATCGCCGAACGCCTGGACGTGTCGCCCGACGCGACCATCCCCGCCTTTGAGGACCCCTGGCATTTCATGGAGCAGGAACGCCGCCTGCCGGAAAACGTGACCCTGGAGGATTCCAAGCTCGACGATCCGTTGGAGCGGGACCGCCTGAGCAAGGTGTTCTCGCGCGGGCTGTCGAAGCCCACGGGCTATGTCCTGCCCGTGCAGCGCTGGAACGCGCGGGCCAGCAACCGGCGCTGGTACAGCGAGCCCTGGTCGACGCGCACGGACCGCCTGGTGCTGATCCCCGGCGATTCCCCCGTGGGCTACCGCCTGCCGCTGGATTCCCTGCCCCATGTCCGGTCCGTGGATTACCCCTATATCGTGCCCGCCGACCCGTTCGACGAACGCGGCGAATTGCCCGAACCGGACGCCGCGCGCCAGCCCTACCTGCAAGGATCGGAACATCCGGGCGGCGGCCGCCAGGTCATTTCCGAACAGTCCGTGACCGGCGCCAAGGGCCGGGTCCGCGCGGCCATGACCATCGAGCCCCGTGACGGCCGCATTTGCGTGTTCATGCCGCCGACGGAAACCCTGGAGGATTACCTGGACCTGATCGCCGCCATCGAGGACGCGACGGCGGAAACCGGCATGCCCGTGCATATCGAAGGCTACGCCCCGCCGAACGATCCGCGCCTCAACGTCATCAAGGTGACGCCGGACCCGGGGGTGCTGGAAATCAACATCAAGCCGGCCGAAAGCTGGCGCGAAATGGTCGAGAGCACGGAAACCCTCTACGAGGAAGCGCGCCTCAGCCGCCTGGGCACGGAAAAATTCATGCTCGACGGCCGCCACACGGGCACCGGCGGCGGCAACCACGTGGTCGCCGGCGGGCCGACGGCGGAAGACAGCCCGTTCCTGCGCCGCCCCGACCTGTTGAAAAGCCTGGTCACCTACTGGCAGCACCATCCCAGCCTCAGTTACCTGTTTTCAGGCATGTTCGTCGGCCCGACCAGCCAGGCGCCGCGCATCGACGAGGCCCGCCACGACAGCCTGTATGAGTTGGAAATCGCGCTTGCCCAGATTCCGGAAAAGGGTACGGAATGTGCGCCCTGGCTGATCGACCGCATCCTGCGCAACCTTTTGATCGACGTGTCCGGCAACACCCACCGCACGGAAATCTGCATCGACAAGCTGTATTCGCCGGACGGCCCCACGGGCCGCCTGGGCCTGGTCGAATTCCGCGCCTTCGAAATGCCGCCCCACGCGCGCATGAGCCTGACCCAGCAACTGTTGCTGCGCGCCCTAATCGCGCGGTTCTGGGACACGCCTTATTCGGGCCCCCTGGTGCGCTGGGGCACGCAGTTGCACGACCGCTTCATGCTGCCCCATTCCGTCTGGGCCGATTTCGAGAACGTCATCGCCGACATGAACACCCAGGGCTATGCCTTCGAAGCGGATTGGTTCGCGCCGCATTTCGAATTCCGCTTCCCGCGCTACGGCGCCGTGCAGTACGAGCAGATGGAGATCGAGCTGCGCCAGGCGCTGGAACCCTGGCACGTGATGGGCGAGGAAGGGGCCGCCGGCGGCACCGTGCGCTTCGTCGATTCCTCCGTCGAACGCCTGCAGGTGCGGATCACCGGCATGACCGGCGGGCGCTATCGCATCGCCTGCAACGGTTACGAGGTGCCCCTGACGGCGACCGGCAAGGCCGGCGAGTTCTTCGCCGGCGTGCGGTTCCGCGCCTGGAAGCCCGCATCGGCCCTGCATCCGGGCGTCGATGTCGACGCACCATTGGTGTTCGACCTTTACGACACCTGGACCGGGCGGGCGGTGGCCGGCTGCACCTATCACGTGGCGCACCCCGGCGGGCGCAACTTCGAACATTTCCCCGTCAATGCCTACGAGGCGGAAAGCCGGCGCCTCGCCCGGTTCGAGGACATCGGCCATACCACCGGTCCGTCCGATGCGCCGAAACGCCGCGACAATGACGAATTTCCCATGACCCTCGACCTGCGCCGCGCGAAAACGGTGCACTAGGCCGGGAACCCTCCCTTTCAGACTGGATTCATCTTGATCAAACAACGCACTAGCGGTGGGCGCGGCGATCTCCTATCCTCCCCCCTCCAATATGGGTATGGGCCCGGTCGGGCGTGGAGCATCGCGTGAGCGGCAGCAATCCGGCAAAGAACGGCACCTCGCCAGGCGTTTTCCTGGCCGACGACTATGCCCCCTTCCCCGGCGTCTATGACGAGATGATGGATGCCCACACCGGTGTGCGCCCGCACTGGCACAATTTCCTGGAAAGCCTGGGGCGGTTTAGCGATCAGGAACTGCAGGATCGCTGGGACACGGCGCAGCGCCTAGTCCGGGAAAACGGCACCACCTACAACATTTACGACGATACCGGAGAATCGACCCGCCCCTGGCGCATGGACCCGATCCCCTTCCTGATCGGGGCCGAGGAATGGAAATCCCTGGAAGCCGGTCTGATCCAGCGTGCCAAGCTGCTGAACGCCATCGTCCACGACATCTACGGCGACCAAACCCTGTTGCAACGTAATTTGTTGCCGTCGTCGCTGGTCTACGGCAATCCGGCGTTCATGCGCCCCATGCGCGGCATCAATCCGCCGGGCGGCGTGCATCTGCATTTCATGGCCTTCGACCTGGCGCGCGCCGCCGATCAGCGCTGGTGGGTCTTAAGCGACCGCACCCAGGCGCCGTCGGGGGCCGGCTATACGCTCGAAAACCGCATCGTGCTGGCGCGCACGCTGCCCGATATCTTCCGCTCGGCCCAGGTCCATCGCCTGGCCGGGTTCTTCCAGGCGCTCAGCGACAACCTGATCAGCCTGTCTGGCCGGGACGATCCGCTGGCCGTGCTGCTGACGCCGGGGCCGCACAACGAAACCTATTTCGAACACGCCTATCTGGCGCGCTACCTGGGCTTTCCCCTGGTCGAGGGCGCCGATCTGACCGTGCGCGACAACCATGTCTTTCTGAAGACCCTGAACGGCCTGAAGCGGGTCGACCTGATCCTGCGCCGCGTCGACAGTGATTTCTGCGACCCGCTGGAACTGCGCAACGATTCCCTTCTCGGCGTGGCCGGGCTGGTCGCCGCCGTGCGCGCGGGCAACGTGGTCGTCGCCAACTCGCTGGGGTCGGGCGTCGTCGAATGCGAAGCCTTGATGAGCTTCTATCCGGGCCTCTGCCGTGAACTCCTGGGCGAGGAATTGAAGGTCCCGTCCCTGGCCACCTGGTGGTGCGGCCAGGAACAGGAACGCGAATACGTCAGCCAGCACCTGGACGATCTGGTGTTGCGCCCGACGTTCTCCAATTCCTCGATCCTCAACAACCGCAACGGCGCGTTGCTGCCCGGTCAGGCCTCGGGCGAGCGACGGCAGGAGGTCATCGACTTGTTGGGCCGGCGCGGTTACCAGTACTTCGGCCAGGAAACCCTGACGCTGTCGACCACCCCCGGCTGGTCCGATGCCGGGATCGAGCCCCGGCCGGTGGTGCTGCGTGTCTACGTCTGCGCCGACGGCGACAGTTACCGGGTCATGCCCGGCGGGCTGACGCGGACCGCCGACAGCGTCGCCGCCCAGGCCATCACCATGCAGCAGGGCGACGCGTCCAAGGATACCTGGGTGCTGTCCGACGGCCCGGTCTCGACCTTCACGCGGCTCACCGCGCCCGACCAGGCGGTGACGCTCCGGCGTTCGGGCTCGGACCTGCCGTCCCGGGTGGCCGACAATCTGTTCTGGCTCGGCCGTTATGCGGAACGCACGGAAAGCTCGGTCCGCCTGATGCGGGCCTTAATCCTGCGCTTCGCCGGTGAAGCCGGCGCCGGTGACGATCCGCAAACCCTGACGCGCCTGACCAACATCCTGGTCGATTTGGATTATCTGAACCGGCGCACGGCGCAAAAAGCGGCCGCCGGCGGCATCCGCGCGGTCGAGCGTGAGATGGCCATGATCCTGTTCGACCGGGGGCGGGCCAACGGCCTGTTGAACCTGCTGGGCAACCTGCAACGCACCGCGTCCCTGGTGCGCGAGCGGCTGTCCACGGATTCCTGGCGTGTGCTGAACGGCCTGCACCAGCGCGCCGTGGGCCAGGCGGCGATGATCCGGCTCGACGTGTCGGCGGCGCTGGAGCTGCTCAACCACATCCTGGAAGAACTGTCGGCCTTCAGCGGCATGCAGATGGAAAACATGACGCGCTCGCTCGGCTGGCGGCTGCTGGACACGGGGCGACGGGTCGACCGCACGACCCATACGGCCAAGCTGATCCGCGAACTGGTGGTCGACGGCAACCCGGCCGAGGAAGGCCGCCTGGATCTGCTGCTGGAACTCGGCGACAGCTCCATGACCTACCGTACGCGCTATCTTTCGACTGTGCAGTTGCCCGCGGTGGTCGACCTGCTGTTGGCCGACGATACCAATCCCCGGTCCCTCGCCTTCCAGGTCGCGACCCTGGGCGAACACATCCGCCATTTCCCCCATGACGAGGAAAGCGCCACCCTGCCGCGCGAGGAATATCTGGTCCAGTCCATGTACAGCCAGATTCGCCTGGCCGACGTGATGGCGCTTTGCAATCAGCGCAACAAGCGCGGCCAGCGCACTGAACTGGCCCAGTTCCTCGATCAGATCGCCAATCAGACCCTGGAAATGTCAAACGCGCTTGCGCGCAAGTACTTCAGCCACGTGCTGCCGACGCGCAGCACGTCCGCGGGCGGCATGGTTCCATGAGTGTCAGGCCGTGATCTACGACATCAGCCATCAGACGACGATCACCTACGCCTTCGATGTGGCGCTGTCTCAGCACCTTCTTCATCTGGCGCCACGCCCCTGCCCCCATCAGGTCACACGCCATCACGCCCTGATCATCGAGCCGGCACCGACCTTGTCCAAGAACGACGTGGATTTTTTCGGCAATCCCACGACTTATCTGACGATCGAAGAGCCCCATCGCAAGCTTTCGGTCACGTCGACCTGCCAGGTCGAAATCCATGCCCTGCCCGCCCCCACCCCGGCCAACACCCCACCCTGGGAAGATGTTGCGGGATATTTGGTCAAACAGTCGGACCCGGAGTGCCTGGACGCCAGCCAATACGTGTTCGAAAGCCCGTTCACCGTGTCGGCCCAGGCCGAAGCATTCGCCCAGGCGTCGTTCCCGCCGGGGCGCCCGGTGCTGGAAGGAGCACTGGACCTGATGGCGCGTATCTTTACGGGCTTCAAGTACGAAGGCGGCGTGACCGACATCTCGACCCCAATCGACCGGGTGCTCGCCGACAAGCGCGGCGTGTGCCAGGACTTCGCCCATCTGCAGATCGCCTGCCTACGCGCCATGGGCCTGCCGGCGCGCTATGTCTCGGGGTACCTGCGCACCCATCCGCCGGAAGGCCAGGAACGCAAGATCGGCGCCGATGCGTCACACGCCTGGCTGGCCGTCTGGGTGCCGGACCACGGCTGGGTCGACCTGGACCCGACCAACAACCTGATGCCGGGGGACGAGCACATCACCGTCGCCTGGGGCCGCGATTACGGCGACGTCAGCCCGATCAACGGCATGGTGCTGGGCGGTGGCGAGCACAAGGTCGCGGTCGCCGTGGACGTGGCCCCGGTCAGCGAGCCGGCGGAAGCCTGATATCAGGCTTGGGTATGCCGTCAATCAATCGTGTGCTGAACCTGATTGGGTGTGTATAAGAATCGCAAATTTCAAACGTGATTGAGTAAGTGCACATTTTTGGCATTTTCTTGAAAAAATTGTTCACTTTATGTTCTTATTGAGTAAGCTTCCAAAACTCTTCTGAGGGTGCATTACCCACCAAACGAGACATCAGCGGCTTGAAGGACAAGGTATGGTTCAGTGCGTCAGCATTTTTTCTGGAGCGGGTGGTTTAGACGTTGGAGCCCTTGCCGCAGGAGCACAAATAATTGCCTGCGTTGAACACGATTCGGACGCAGCCGAGACGCTACGTATTAACCACGGGCACCTAAAGGCAGATGTTATTGAAAAGGATATTCAGGATGTGGATTTTGAACAATGGAAAGGGATCACAGATTCAATATTAATTGGCGGTCCTCCCTGCCAGCCCTTTTCAAAAAACGGCTACTGGATTCGCAACGACAATCGCCTCATCCAGGACGACCCGCGTAATTTGCTGGGGCAGTTCCTTCGCGCACTCGCGGAAATGCGGCCTAAAGGTTTTCTTTTTGAAAACGTAGAAAGCATCTTGCACCCTACCAACAAGGATGAATTTTTCCGTTTCGTGGCCAACGCAGAAACGTTGGGATATCGTTGCACCTCGTTCAAAACAAATGCGGCCGATTTTGGGGTTCCCCAGAAACGAAAGAGAGTTTTCGTCTTCGGAGTCCTCAGCGCAAAAACGGCGATACCGTCTCCAAATGCCACGCATTCGGACCATAGTAGTAAAAATTCTGATTCCAGCCTTCCTGATTATCTCGGAGTCGGGCCATTTATCGAAAAATATGATACCTTACGTTATTCAGAACCACAGGAAGATGCTAGCCGGGGAACTTATTTTCACGAACTGACCCATGTTCCCCCAGGTAAAAATTATATCGCCCTTACCAAAACCCCTAACTACGCGGGACGAATTTTTCGACCTGGAGGAAGGTTTTGGAACTTTCTCTACAAATTACATCCAGATCTTCCTTCGATTACCATCGCAGCTCAGCCCGGCCCTTGGGTGGGCCCATTCCATTGGACCGATCGTCGCTTACGCGTGCCGGAGATCGCGGCAATCCAGACCTTTCCGGAAAATTATAAATTCGCAGGTAACCGGCGCTCGATCCAAAAACAGATCGGAAATGCCGTTCCATGTCTTTTGGCGGAGAAAATGGTCAAACATTTGATGGAGCACGCTATATGACACTCGATAACAATCTCCTGTATTACTTTCTCAGAGATTCTTTAAGGCCTTATTCAGAAGATTTTACAGTTAGTGACAAGAGAAATCCGGCTGTCATCAGCCTTAATAGTCACCTGTATTCTGTTCACATCTCTTATGTACATGATTCTGGAAATCATCGCGACAATGAGGATGAAGTTCGTATCCAAATTTCTCGAGGATTAATCGATCAACAACGCGAACGCTACAATGCCGGACAGCGTATAGCATTCATTGGTTTTTTTGAGGGTGGGAAATCATTCGTGGCGTGGGACCCACGGCATGTCTTCTCACTTCAAGCGAGAACTGTGGTGTCTGTATATGCGAGACAGTCCCAAGAAGAGCGGGTTGAAACTCAGTTCGCCGCAGTTCACCAATTCAACGCTAGACTTTTAAGGGAGACCAGCTTCGCGATCGCTCTTCCATCGAATGCGTTAGGTTTTTACTTAGAGAACATCGCTCATTTCCACCGCATTAGATCGGAAAATCACATTCAATCCCTAATTCGTGGTCACAGCGAAATTCTGGAGGACAATACACGCGGCATTAGTGGCGATTTAGAAGTGGGGCAAGGGGAAGAACGAGAGCGCTTTACATTCACTCGTAAAGCTTACCCACGTGACCCACGTTTCAAAAAATATGTACTGGCTGCATATAATCGCGCTTGCTGCATCTGCAACCGTCAATTGGCAATAGTTCAGGCCGCTCATATCATTCCTCATTCGGAACCGGATTGCCCCAACACTGTGAGTAATGGACTAGCCTTATGCATCGAGCATCACCGCCTCTATGACGATGCTCTTCTCCTGCCTGGCCCCGGTTATGAACTAGTATTCAATGATGAACGGGCAGAATATTTACGCCAAACCGGACAAGGAAGAGGCCTCAATGAAATTGCAGAGAACCATGGTCGAAAGTTCCACATCCCTGCGCAGGCCAATTGCCGTCCCTCGGATAATTACCTACGAAGAGGACTGGAGATCAGAATGGGCATCTGACCTCACCGTCCTGATGCAGAAAGCTGAAGACTCTGAACAAACTTTCTCATATTGCTCTTCCTGCCGCTCTGAAGCTTCCCGCAAGAAGACCGGATCATACTACACACCATCCGATGCTTCTTTGTTCTTCTGGACAGAGTTTCTGGCATTGAATGGCGTCAACGATAGAGGGGAGATCGCAGACTTTTGGGCTAATCACCACTTCATTGAACCTTCAGTGGGGGCAGGAGCGCTCGTTCTTGCCCTATTCAAAAAAGGAGCGGAATTGGGTCTTTCCTTACATCAGTTGGCGTTGATAGAACTCACAATAATTGATGTAAACCAAGCAGCCTTGAACTTTGTTCGGAACCAATTGTCCTGGTTGGAAAGAAAATGGGGATTGGCATTTTGCAATATTCAATACATTTGCTGTAATTTTCTAGAATGTCGGCTACCGCTTTCCCAGCGCACACCTCTTTTTTTTGGAAACCCGCCGTTCGTGACCAATTCTAAGGGCGGCGAGTGGAGAAATCTTTTTGCAGATTTTTTGAGCCGCGCCCTCGGACTATGCGGCCCAGAAGGACGATGTCACTTTATTCTACCGCTCTCCGTTGCCTTTAGCCGTGACTATGCCCGACTGCGCAGTCAGATCAGGGCAACGGGCAAAAGTATCGCACTTTGTAGCTTCGATAACATCCCGGACACTCTCTTCCCAAGCGGCAAACCCGAACACAACAATACCAATAAAGCGAACAGTCAGCGCTGCTCAATTCTCAGCATCTTCCCAAGTAAGACACCTCGGATTTTATCGACAAAAATGCACCGTTGGAGAAAAGAAGACCGGAATCGCCTCCTTTCATCTCCGCCGCAGTATCACGACGTCACGGACTACTGCCTAGACGAGCAATTCCCACGCCCTGAAAATGCGGCAATTCTACGGTACTTGAGAGGTGCAAAAAATTGCCCGCGATTCCGCGACATTACATCTAACGATGGCCAACACAATCTTTTCGTCGCGACTGTTGCCAGAAATTTTATTGGATTCCGGGAAGACCACTCTTCGAGTGTCCACAATCTCCATTTCTCTACTAAGAGGGATTTCTATGTATCCTTGCTGATCTTATCATCTGACGTGTTCTTGGATTATTGGCGCACGACTGGAGACGGATTTCATGTAACACGAGCGAATGTCATGGAGTTCCCATTACACCAAAATTTGATGACAATAATTGAAGACGAAGCAGCAAAAGGACGCAAGATATGGGAAACCCGCATGGACTTCGCCAAAACCAAGCGGCACCCAAATGGGATCACCACATCTTATGATTTTAGTCCGTCAGCTTTATCTCTAATCAATCACTTTTAATATTAAGACCACCACCCCACCGCTATTCGAATAGCATCGTCGGACGAGCACATCACCGTCGCCTGGGGCCGCGATTACGGCGACGTCAGCCCGATCAACGGCATGGTGCTGGGCGGTGGCGAGCACAAGGTCGCGGTCGCCGTGGACGTGGCGCCGGTCAGCGAGCCGGCGGAGGCCTGAGCCGCCTTACGGCCGGGGCGTTTCGGCGGCGACGTTGCGCCCCGCGATCCGCCCGAAAGCCAGGCATTCGCCGATGTTACCCGTGCCCTGATAAAGATAGCTGAAGATCGATCCCAGTTCGCCCGCGCTGTAGAGCCGGGGAATGGGCGTGCCGTCCGGGCGCAGGATCTTGGCTTCCTCGTTGCGCCGGGGGCCGCCCTGGGTGTTGATCATCGAAGGCGACAGTTCCATCGCGTAAAACGGTCCCTTGGCCAGCGGTGACAACATCAGCTTGCGCCCGAAATCCGCGTCCTCCCCGGCCGCCACCTGCGTGTTCCAGCGCGCCACCGTGGCGGAGAGCGTTTCTGTGTCCAAACCGATTATCCGGGCAAGCTCGTCGATGGTCTCGCCCTTCTTGATCCAGCCCTTTGCCAGTTCAGCGGAATTGTCGTCGCTCCAGTCATAGCGGGAAATGATCGGCGTCCAGCCCCGGTTGGGGTTCTTGTTGTAGAGCGGCGCCGCCGACATCATGTCCTGGTCGAACACCATGAACATGGGGGTCGGCACATGCATCGGCGACCACACGCCGTTGATCGGCACCTTGCCGTGGCGATGCTTGAATTTCTCGTCGTAGAACCGCCGGCCGTCCGGGCCGACGATGATCATGCCGCCGGGATATTCCTTGGCGAAATGCAGGGCCTGGATCGAGAAGGTGGCGGGATACTCCGGCACCTTGAGGGCCATGGACGGACCCGCGAAGTTGTTCATATGCCACAGGTCGGCGCCGACCGAGAGCGCCATGGAGATGCCGTCGCCTTCGTTGTAGGGGGTCCCCGATGGGTAGCAATGGGACACGCCCGGCAGGTAGTTGCGGATCATTTCCTGATTGTTCTCGAACCCGCCGCAGGTCAGAACCACGCCGCGCCGCGCCTTGATGAGCACGGACTTGCCGTCCTTCTCCGCGCGCACGCCCAGAATTTCCCGGGTATCGCCGTCCTGGATCAATTCCCGGCCCGGCGTTTCGTAAAGAACCGGGATGTTCCGTTCCGCAACGAAGCTTTCGAACCGTTTCCAGGTGAAGGAATAGCCGTAGGTCGGGCCATCGTGGAACTTGTGGACGCAGGTCGCACCCGGCAGTTCCGGGTATTCGATGCCTTCCGGCTGATGCTGGTGTTCCTGGGGGTCGCCGCCCAGGTCTCGGACCCAATCGTTGTTCAGGCACATTTCCCGCGCCCAGGTGCGGATCATTTCATCCGGCACCGGATAAGGCCCGCATAGGGCTTCCAAATAGGTCGCCGCCTTGTCCGCATCCGACGTGTTCAGATAACCCTGGGCCGCGATGCGCGTATTACCGCCATGAAGTCCTTCGGGCGCCTTTTCCAGGATCAGGACTTCTGCCCCCAGATCATGCGCCGTCACCGCCGCCGCCACGCCGGCGCCGCCGAAGCCCAGGACAATGACGTCCGTTTCCCTATCCCATTTATAAGGTTTCAAGATTGGTCCTCAAATTTCTGATTGATGGTCTTGGATGGATCGGCGGGGCACAAACATGCCCCGCCGCGGACGGCTTCCCGCCCGCGGCTCTAGGCTACAAGACCTTGCGCCGAATTTACAGCTTGCGACAGACGTAGACCGGCGAAGTCCAGGCCCGCGTGCCGTCTTCCTGCGTGAGGCGGATAAAGATGGCGTTGTCCCGGTCATCCTTCAGGTCGATGTTGCGCGAGAACGACATCTTGCGATGCGGGTTTTCCTCCGGCAGGCGGAAGATCTTGAGGAACCGGGGCAGGATGCCGGACTTGTCGAACATCTCGTCCTCCAGGCCGATTTCCTCCAGCGGCACGCCGCATTGCACCAGCGGCGTCTCGATCTGGAGTGTGCCGCCCCAGGCGTCCTTCAGCCAAACATCAAAGCCGGCGAAGTTGCCCGTGGTCAGGGACATCCATTTGAGCGCCGTCTCCGACGTCTGCTCCAGCACCTTTTCCGGATTGAAGAAGTTGAAGGCCTGGGCGCGGACGATCTCGTTATCCTGCACATGGGCCGTGCCGTCCCAGATGACCTGGCGGAAGCGGCCGCGGTATTCGGCCCCTTCCCAATGGACGCGGATGCGCCCGCCCAGGTCTTCCTGGCCGTATGGCCGGACGGTTTCGATCAATTCTCGGCCGTTGAAGATATCGACCCGCTCAATCGGGCTGGCGCCCTGGATATCGACATCCAGCCGTACACCACCGTCCGGCAGATGGACGATGTCGCCCATCATGGCCTCGCTGGCTTCATGACCCTTGGGCGGCGTCGGATAATCAAGCGCCGGATCGTCGTGATAAAGCGTACCGGGCGCATCGAACCGCGCCTTCACGTCGATCACCATGCGGCCGCCGTGGCCGCCGGTGGTGGCGTAATGATGACGTTTGCGGATGCAATCGAACAGGGAATCCCGCGAAAGGTCAGGCATCAGCATGCAGGTCAGGCCACCGACGGCGCCGAACAGCGACGCGCCGGGATAACTGGCGCCCGGCCGGCCCTTGTGGCCGTCGGAATTGGCGACAATGCCCGTGCGATAGCCCATGTCGAGGGCATCCTCGACCAGCCACTCAAACGTGCCCCAGGAGGAATGGATCTCCATGGATTTCTCGAACCGGCCGTCATGGGCCATCTTCACGTCGGCATAGCGCCCGCCGCAATGGGCATAGGATACGACGTCCCATTCCTCATCACGGGCCAAGGCTTCGTAGAGTTCGCCCGCCGTGTTGCAATCCGTGGACAGGTCCGACTTGTCCTCGATCAGGGCGTGGGACGAGCGGCGAATGACCCGGTCCTTGGAGGGGTAGAACATGTTGCGGTCACCGCCCAAGGCCGTGTTGCCCGACCACTCATACCCAAGCGGCGTCAGGAACTTGCCGGGCTCATCGAATTCCTCGCACAGGTTGTCCAGATGGGACCAGAAACCCTTGGTGATCTGAAAATCGTTGCCTTGGTGGCCGGCGGCGTCGACGAAGGCGCGGTCACGGGCGAATTCGAAGAAGGCCCGGGCCGAGCCGGTACCGATGGTTTCCTCGGACTGACCGTGCAGATCGACCCAGTAGGGTTTGAGCTCCAGGTCCTTTTGAATGCACAGCGGATTGGCGCGGAAAACTTCCGTGCCCGAGGCATCCTCGAACCAGATATCCACCAGACCCGGGGCATCGACGCTCAATCCCTCGACGATGGTGGCGAAGGCGCCGGGCGCCAGGGTCACGCTGTCGGGCAGGCCGTTGACCGGGCGCGAACTCTTGACTTTATAGGTCACGTCGCACTGATCCGACGGATTGCCCCAAGTGTCCTCGCCCTTGATCTTCAGGTCAAAGGTTTCGCCGGGGCAGCGCGCGGTCGGCACCACGGCGGCAAAGGTCACCGGCTTGCCCGGAACGATGCGGATGACCGGCTGAACCGGCAGCGCCTGATAGTTGGCGGTGGCGATGGGGTCGACCAGGACGCGGAATTCAAGGCTGTCCTCGCAGAAGGTCTGCATGCGCATGCCCTGCGATCCGCCCGAGGTTTCGCCGAAGGTGATGGTGATGGTGTCGCCTTCCTTCATGAAGCCCTTCACCACCTTAATATAAAGTGCCCGGTCCCATGGACGCACGTTGCCCTTAGGATCGTAGCGGGTTTCCAGGACCGCGTTGTTGGAAGCCACGACCGTGGTGTAGTTGCGCCATTTGGGATCGTCGAACTGCGGGCGGCTCTGGTCCGAGGCAAAGCGGAAACAGACGCGCATGGACGCACTATCGTCCATCCCGTACTTGCCGCAGGTATAAACCAGCGTGAAGGTTTGCCAGGATCCCGCCTCGAACGCGCCAGACGGCGTTAACTCCGCGTGGCCGAGTTCATCGGGCGCGATCGGCGCCTCGATGGTTGAACTTGAATTGAGCGCACCCTGTCCGCCGTCATCCTGCTGGTCGAGCATTTTGTCCTCTCCTGGACCTATGTCCCATTGTTTTGTCTTAATTAGCGTCGTTTGGTGAAACGAGCTACGGCAAGTGATTGCCAACCTACCCATGAAAACTATATCGTAATTCGGCGAGGCACTATATCGGGGGGAAATTAGAAAAACTATATAGGAATATCGAAATTTTCCCGATAGTCTTGAAAGCTGTGATGCCAGGGACGAACGGTCGAACACGACACTCAGCCCATCCGCAGCACTGGTCCCAGGGGGTTGGGATGCGGAGTTTGGCACAACAGTGAACGTCCCATCCGATTGGGCAAAGAAGCCCGGCGGACACAACACGGCATCGAAACCCGTTCCGTGACAGTTCAATTATCGTCATCAGGGAGGACGAAAACCATGACCAACAGAAGTTTTACACGTAAGGTCGCAGCAGCGGCCGTTTGCGGCGCCGTCGCATTGGCCTATACAGCCGGCAGCGCCACCCCGGCCAAGGCCGAAACGGACACCGTCCGTTTCGCACAGCAGTTCGGCCTGCTGTATCTGCCCCAGCACGTGGTATTTGATCACAAGATGATCGAAACCTGCGCCAAGGATGCCGGTCTCGGCGATGTCAAAGTCACCATGAACCGCTTCTCGGGCGGTGCCGCCGTCAACCAGGCGCTGCTGTCCAACAACGTCGACTTCGCCGCCGGCGGCGTCGGCCCGCTGCTCAAACTGTGGGACAAGACCAAAGGCCGCATCAACGTCAAGGCCATCGCGACCTTGTCGGCCATGCCGCTGAAGCTGAACACCAACGACCCCAAGGTCAACAAGCTCGAAGACTATGTCGGCCTGACCGATCACAAGATCGCCACGCCTTCGGTGAAGGTCTCAATCCAGGCGGTGGTCCTGCAGATGGCCGCGGCCAAGAAGTGGGGCCCGGAAGAAGCGTTCAAACTGGACGATATCACCGTCTCCATGAAGCACCCGTCCGCTGCGGCGGCGCTGATGGCCGGCGGACAGGCTGTGAAAAGCCATTTCGCCACCCTGCCGACGTCCTACCAGGAAGTGAAAAGCGGCAAGGTCCGCACGGTCATGACCTCTTATGACGTTTTGGGCGGTGAGCATTCCACGGTCCTGCTTTACAACACCGAGAAGTGGAAGAACGAGAATCCCAAGCTGTTCAAATGCGTCAGCGACTCCTACCGCAAGGCTGCCAAGTGGATCAACGAAGACACTGACCGCGCAGCCGCGCTGTTCCACAAGTTCACCAAATCCAAGCTGCCGCTGGAAGACGTCAAGGCGATGATCAAAGACAAGAGCGAAATGCACTATTCCATCTCGCCCAGCCGGACCATGGAGTTTGCCAAGTTCATGCATTCCATCGGCTCGATCAAGAACATGCCTGCCGACTGGAAAGAATACTTCTGGGAAAACAACTACGATCTGAGCGGTAGCTAGAACATGACTCAAGGCGCCCACACCGCGGCGGGGAACACCCCCGCCGCGGCCGCCGTTGACCCCCTTTTGGATGTCGACGGTGTCACCCTTCAGTATAAAACCAAGGAACACTTGATCACGGCGACCTACCGGGTCGGCTTCAAGGTTTATCCCGCTGACCGTTTTGTCCTGCTCGGCCCTTCGGGCTGCGGCAAGTCGACCCTGCTGAAAGGGGTCGCCGGCTATCTCAAGCCGGTCGAAGGCAACATGCGGCTGAAGGGGGTCGACATCAAGGAACCGGGCCCTGACCGGGTCATGGTGTTCCAGGAATTCGATCAGCTTCTGCCCTGGAAGACAGTCAAGGAAAACATCACCTTCGCGCTTATGAACGGCGGCCGTTGCAAGACACAATCCGAGGCGAATGACATCGCCATGGAATACATCAAGAAGGTGAAGCTCGACCGGTTCGAGGACACCTATCCGCACATGCTGTCCGGCGGCATGAAGCAGCGCGTGTCCATTGCCCGCGGCATGGCCATGGAACCGGACATCCTGTTGATGGATGAGCCCTTCGCCGCGCTTGACGCACTGACGCGTCTGCAGATGCAGGAAGAATTGCTTCAGCTGTGGGAGGACACCCACTTCACCGTGCTGTTCGTCACCCACTCCATCGAAGAAGCGTTGATCGTCGGCTCGCGGATTCTGGTGCTGTCGCCGCATCCGGGCCAGGTTAAGGCGGAATTGAACGCCCACCACCTGACCCATGCCAGCACCGGTGACCCTGAATTCGGGGAACTGAAGACCAAAATCCACAACATGCTGTTCGCCGATCGCATTCTCGAAGACGAACTGGCGGCCGCGGCGGCGGAGGCCGAAGGTTGATGAGTACCCTTCCGCAAACGGTCGTGCGGCCAGAATTCGACGCCGGCGACCTGTCCGAAGCTTCCCACGGCGACGTTGCCCGCAAGCTGTCGCTTTGGGAAAAGCTTGTCGACATGGATGGTGTGCGCAAGCTGACCATCCTCATCGCCCTCATGATGGCCTGGGAAATCTACACGCGGCTTTCGGGTGTTTCCGAATACATCCTGCCCAAATTCTCGGACACGGCCGTCGCCCTGTACGATGCCGTGCTCAACGATCAGCTGCTGATCATGATCAAGAACTCGATGACGGTGCTGCTCACCGGCTACGCCATCGGCTTGGTCATCGCGACGCTGCTGACAACGGCCGCCATCATGACCCGGTTCGGCAGCGACGTTCTGTCGACGCTGACGGCCATGCTCAATCCGCTGCCCGCCATTGCGCTGTTGCCGCTGGCGTTGCTGTGGTTCGGGCTGGGGTCCAGTTCAGTGGTGTTCACGCTGTTGCATTCGGTCATCTGGCCGGTCGCGCTGAACGCCCATACGGGCTTCATGGGTGTTTCCGAAACCCAACGCATGGTCGGCCGCAATTACGGCCTCAAGGGCGTAAGCTATGTGACCAAACTGCTGATCCCGGCGGCTTTCCCATCCATCCTGATGGGCCTGAAGGTCGGCTGGGCCTATGCCTGGCGCACGCTGATCGCGGCTGAACTGGTGTTCGGCGGGGCGATTGCCGATACCTCGGGCACCCAGTCCGGCGGACTCGGCTGGTTCGTGTTCGCGAACCAGATGGACCTGCGTATTCCTTACGTCTTCGCGGGCCTGTTCACCGTCATCCTGGTCGGTGTCCTGGTCGAGAGCCTGATCTTCTCCACAATCGAATCACGCACCGTTCGGCGCTGGGGGATGCAATCATCATGAGCACGCAAAAAACGCTTCCCGAACCGATCATCCGGCCCGAGTTCATCAACGAGAACATCGCCCTTGCCCATACGGGCGACGTTGCCGTCAAACTATCGGTGTTTGAAAAGATCTGGAACATCAACGGCGTCCGTAAGGCCTTCATTCTGCTGAGCCTGGTTGCGATCTGGCAGGCTTATACGGTCCTCCTGGACGTCGAACCCCTGATGTTCCCGACCTTCCTGTCCGCTCTGGACCGGCTTGTCAGCGATCTTGTTGATGGCGAGCTGTTGGCGAAAGTGTGGTTCTCCGTCAAGGTTCTGGTAATCGGCTATGCCACCGGCATGGCCATTGCCGCGATCCTTGTCCTGTGGGGCACATCAAGCCGGCTCGGTGGTGATTTCATCTCCATGGCCACCGCCATGTTCAACCCGCTGCCCTCCATCGCCATGCTTCCCTTGGCCATGCTGTGGTTCGGGCTCGGCACGGCCAGCCTGGTCTTCGTGTTGGTTCACGCCGTGCTTTGGGCCGTGGCGCTCAACACTCATTCCGGGTTCAAGAACGTGTCTTCGACCCTGCGCATGATCGGCGAGAACTATGGCCTCAAGGGCGTGCCCTTCGTGGTCAAGATTCTGGTTCCGGCCGCCTTGCCGGCGATCATGACCGGGATGAAGGTCGGCTGGGCATTCGCCTGGCGCACCCTGATCGGTGCCGAACTTGTGTTCGGCGCCTCGTCGGGCGGCGGCGGGCTGGGCTGGTACATCTTCGAATCCTCGCAAAATATCGAGACCGAAGGCGTGTTCGCCGGCTTGTTCATGGTCATCCTTATCGGGATCACCGTGGAGAACCTGATCTTCCGCAACATCGAGCTGAAGACCATCAACCGCTGGGGTATGCAGCGGTAACAAGACCGGAGACCATCCCGTGACCATCACCATCCAAATCCCAGTGAAGCCGCTCGACAATCCCTTGGCGGCGGAAGTTGTGGGCCTCGACCTCAACATGGACCTGGACGACCAGACCATCGCCGACCTGCACAAGGCGTGGATGGCCTATCCGGTTCTCGTGGTCCGGGGTCAGGAAAACCTGACCATGGAGCGGCACCTGGAGTATTCCCGCCGCTTCGGGGACCTGCAGCGCCACACGGTGAAGGAAATCCTGCATCCCGAGTTCCCCGAGATCCTGGTTCTCTCGAACCGGGGCCGGGGCGGGGCGCAGCCCATCAACAACGGCGGCGCCTATTGGCATTCGGACATCACCTACGAAGACGTCCCGCCCATGGGCTCGATCCTGCATGGCCTGATCACCCCGCCGGAGGGTGGTGATACCCTCTACGCGGACATGACGGCCGCCTATGACGCCCTCGACGACGCCACCAAGGCGAAGCTCGAGGGCCTCAAGGCCGTTCATACCTACCGCACCCGGTACGAAGCCATGATGAACGCCGGCGTGCGCCCTGTGAAGACCGAGGAAGAACTGTCCCAGTGGGTGGATGTCATCCACCCGATCGCCCGCACCCATCCGGAAACGGGCAAGAAGGCCATCTTCGTCAACGAGGGTTTCACCTCGCGCGTCGAAGGCATGGGCGACAACGAAAGCCGCGACCTGCTGGAGCATCTGTTCGAGCATTCGACCCAGGACCAGTTCGTCTACCGCCACAAATGGCAGCAGGGCGACGTGGTGATGTGGGACAACCGCTGCACCATGCACCGGGCCACGGACTACGACCTCAGCCAGGAACGTTCCATGCACCGGACCACCGTCCGCGGCACGCGCCCGGTTTAAAAACAACTAAGTCCGATAGCGAATATGTGAACATCTAAACCCTCTCCTCCGCCCGAGGAGAGGGTATCTTTTTGCGCGGAACGCCACCGCAGAAACACCAAGGAGCCCCCATGACCCAGCCCTACAAACTCGTCACCTTCGACGTCTTTTCGGCCCTGCTCGACATCCAGTCGAGCCTGACCGCCATCGTGCAGCAGACCCTGGGCATGCGGAAGGACAAGGCCGCCGCCTTCTCCCGCACCTGGCGCCAGGTGCAGATGAGCCGCGCCGCGGCCAGCAATTCCCTCGGCAAGGGCCGCATGCCGTTCAAGGACTGCACGGCCATCGGCCTCGACTATGCGCTCGGCAAGTCCGGCAAGAAGGTGGATGCGGCGACGAAGCGGAAACTGGTTGCCGGCTGGGGCACCCTGACGCCCTGGCCCGAGGCCCCGGCGGTGATGCAGGCGATCAAGAAAAAGGGCTACGCCACGGCGATCCTGTCCAACGGCGACCAGGACCAGTTGGACAGCGTCGCCGGCGTGTTCGGCCCAGGCGCCTTCGACCATGTGCTGTCGTCGGAAACGGCGGGCTTCTACAAGCCCCATCCCTCGGTCTACGAGCTGCCGACCCGCGTGCTCGGCATCGGATCGAAGGACATCCTGCATGTCGCGGGCGGTGCCGGCGACGTGGTGGGTGCCATCGCCTACGGCATGACCTGCTACTGGTCCAACCGCACCGGCGACCTGCCCATGGACCCGGCCCTGGGCCCGACCTTCCAGGGCAAGGACCTCAAGGGCGTTCTGAAGCTGCTCTAGGGTGGTTTATTCGGCGGCGGGCAGGACCACCACCTCCGGGACCCGGAAGGGCTCCGGAGATTCCGCCTGACCGTTGAATTTCTCAACCTCGACCAGCGTGGTATGGGAAATCGGCCCCTGGCCCAGTTTGGACGTGCCCTTGTCCAAGGTCAGGACGTTGGGATTTCCGTGGCGTTCCAGGCTCGACGATCCCGCCCAGTCGGCCGGGTCGAACCAAGCCCCCGTCGGCAATTGCGCCACGCCGTCGCGCACGTCGTCGCTGATCACGGCCACGGCCAGGGTTTCGCCCCGGCCGTTGAAAAGCCGCACCAAATCGCCATCCTGAATGCTGCGGGCCCGGGCATCGCCGGGCGACAGGAACACGGGCTCCCGCCCGTCCTGCTTGGCGGCGCGGCTGGGCCCGACGAAATCAAGCTGGGAATGCAGCTTGTGCTTGGGCTGGTTGGAAATTAGGTGCAGCGGCCAGGTCTTGGCGGTTTGCCCGCCCAGCCATTCCGCCGGTTCCCGCCACACCGGATGGCCCGGGCAGTCGTCATAGCCGAACCCGGCAATGGTCTCTGAAAAGATTTCGAACCTGCCCGACGGCGTCGGCAGGGGATTGGCGGCAGGGTCGGCGCGGAAGCCTTCGTAAACCACATGCGGTTTTTCGGGTGCGTCCAGTTCCAGAATGCCCTGTTCCCAGAAGGCGTCGAAATCGGGCATGCGGTTGGCCAGCGGCCCGGCGCCCTCGCGCGCCTGATCGTACAGATGGCGCAGCCAGGCGTCTTCGTCGCGGCCTTCGGTGAAGGCGGCTTCGATGTCCAGGCGCTGTGCCAGGCCCCGGAAGATGTCGAAATCGTTCTTGGATTGAAACTGCGGCGTGACGATCTGCTTCATGGCGACCAGGAAACGGTCGCGGGACGAATGGCCGATGTCGTTGCGTTCCAGGGTGGTCGTGGCCGGTAGCACGATATCGGCGAGCTTGGCCGTGGGCGTCCACCAGGGCTCGTTCACGATCACCGTGTCCGGCCGCCGCCAGCCGTCCAGCAGGCGGTTCAGGTCCTGGTGATGGTGGAACGGATTGCCGCCGCACCAGTAGATCAGCTTGGTATCCGGATAGGTCCGCCGTTCGCCGTCGAAATCGTATTCGCCGCCCGGGTTGAGCAGCAGGTCCGTGACCCGCGCCACGGGAATGAAACTGCCGGTCGGGTTGGTGCCGGCGGAATGGGTCAGCGACGGCATTTTGGGCACCGGATTGCCCTGGCCGTGCATGCTGCCGTAGCCGAAGCCGAAACCGCCGCCGGGCAGGCCGATCTGGCCCAGCAGACAGGCCAGGGCCATGGTCATCCAGAACGTCTGCTCGCCATGATCGCCGCGCTGTAGGGAATAGCTGGTGGCGATCATGGTGCGCCCCGCCGCCATGCGGCGGGCGAGGGTGCGGATCGTGTCCGCCGGCACGTCGCAGATGTCCGCCGCCCAATCGGCGGATTTCGCCTGGCCGTCCGCCCCGCCCATCACATAGGCCAGGAATTGCTCGCCCCCGACGGCATGGGCCGCCAGGAAATGGGGATTGTGAAGGTCTTCCGACACCAGGGTATGGGCCAGGCCCAGCATCAGGGCCACGTCCGTGTTGGGCCGGGGGGCGATCCATTCAGGGTTCAGAAAATCGGGGGTGTCGTTGCGAAGGGGCGTGATGCTGACGACATGGGTGCCGCGCGCGGCGAGTTTCTTCAGCCAGGGCACGGTGGTATGGGATGCGGTGCCGCCCGGCTCCACCTGAGTGTTGCGGATGGGGATGCCGCCGAAGGCGACCAGGGTGTCCGTGGCCTCGGCGATCGAGGCCCAGGAGGTCAACCCGCGAAGCGGCGCCAGATCGCCCACGATATGCGGCAGAATGGCCAGCCCGGCAGCCAGGGAATAGCTGTGCTTCTGCGCCGTATAACCGCCGAAGCAGTTGAGAAAGCGCTGCATCTGGGTCTTGGCGTGGTGGAAGCGCCCGGCGCTGGACCAGCCATAGGACCCGGCGAAGATCGCTTCGTTGCCATGGGCGTCCTTCACCCGCCGCAGTTCTTCGGCGACGATATCGAGCGCTTCGTCCCAAGGCACCTCGACGAAGCGGCCGCCGCCCCGCGCCCGGTCGCGATGCTTCAGCCAGCCTTCGCGGATGGCCGGTGCCTTGACGCGGCAGTCGTGGTGCACGCCTTCGGCCATGCCGCCCAGGATCGGCGACGGATCGGGATCTCCGGCAAGGGGCCGGATATCCACGACGCGATTATCTTGGGCGCGGGCTTCGAACGCTCCCCAGTGGGAACCGTGGGTCTTGTACATGGGAGATCGTCCGTGGTCTCGTGCTAGGGACAGGACGATACCGCGCAGATGCCCCGCCTGTAAATTGTATACAATCAAAAGGCGGTTATTCCGCCGCTTCGGCCCGCGTCTTGGGCCCGACCACGGACAGGCCGCAGCGCTGGGCCTCGGTCTCCATCACGTCGTCGGGCTGGACGTTGGCTAGGTTCACTTCCGGCCCGAATTCGCCCAACAGGAACTTCTTCAACTCGAACACGTCGTTAAGGGTCACGCCCTTGATCCAGGGGCCCGTCAGTTCCAGCAGCGTGCGCTCCAGGTCCAGGCCGTCCTTCAGGGCCGACATCATGGCCTCGTTGACCTTGCCATCGGTGACCAGTTCGGCCCCTTCGACCAGGACGATCTCGCAGCCCGCGTCGAAACAAACGTTGGTCTGATCGATCAGGTCCTGGGGCGTCTGGTTGACGACCTTGGAGCCGACTTCGCCATGGACTTCCAGGCCCTCGGCGATGGCCATCTTGATCATCTTGGCGCGCTCCGCGTCGTCCAGCGGCACGCAGTTGTCGGAAATCTCAAGCGCGTCGAAGCCCAGGCGCTTGGCCTCTGCGAAGAATCCCTGCATGGCCGACCAGCCTTGGGTCGCGAAGACGTATTCGGAAAACTGCCCGCCCAGGAACGGCGTCACGTCGTAGGATTTATAAAGGGCGAGCTTCTTGACCAGGTAGTCCTCGGGATAAAGCCGCGCCGTGCCGACCACGATCTTCGCCAGGTCCACATAAGGGGCCAGCAGGTCCATGTAATCGGCCACCCGGTTCATGGGCAGGCCCCAGTCCATCATCATGGTCAGACCGGTCTTGCGCGGTTTCTGGGATCGCACGCCGGGCAGGGGCACCATGGCGAAGGGTACGTTGCTCATTGTTGTCTCTCCTTACATGCCTCTTAGGCGTCAATGCCCGGGCGGTTTCCCTGTGGGATAAAATACCCCCTCACCCTGCCCTCTCCCCCTCGAGGGGGAGAGGGTTACAAAGGCTTGGCGTGGCGAAGCCGGGCCTAGCCGAAGTTGGGTGAGGGGGGACCATTCCATGCGTCACACTGGGTCAATCGAACATCGGCTGGACGCCGGGCGGCACGGAAAAGCCCAAATCGCCCCGCTTGATGATGGCTTCCTTGCCACCGTTTTCCACGATCATGCGGGCCTGGGTCTTGCGCGCGGCCCTGTCCACGGCGGCGGGATCGCAGATTTTCCGCAGTTCGGCCGCAAGGTCCGCCATCACCGCCGCATGAGCGGGATCGCCCGCCAGGTCGGAAAGCTCCTCGGGATCGTCGGCCAAATTGAACAACTGGTCCGGATAGTCCTCGTAATGGACCAGCTTCCAGTCGCCCTTACGAACCAGGAAGGCCGCCGTTTTGGACCCCATGCCGTGGTATTCGGAAAAGGCGATGCGGTCCGGCTCGGCGCCTGCCGCCAGGTCCATCAGGTTGGTGCCCGGCAGATCGGCGGGCAGCGTGTCGCCATCGGCGGCGCCGACGCAATCCATGATGAAGGGATAGATGTCGCAATGGGTGGCCGGCGTCTTGACGACCTTGCCCTTGGGGATGTCCGGGCCCGAGAGGATCAGCGGCACGGCGGCGGCTTCCTCGTACATCACCGATTTGCCCCAGGCCCCCCGGTTGCCCATGTTGTCGCCGTGGTCGGTGGTGTAGAGCACCCGCGTGTCCGACGACAGGCCCGCATCCGCCATGGCGCCCAGGATCAGGCCGATCTGTTCATCCATGAAGGAAATCAGGCCGAGATAGCCCGCCTGCGCGCGCTTCACCATGTCCATGGTGGTGAAATGGTCGTCATAGGTGAAGATCGACCGATAGTCGTCGATATAGGGGTGGATCGGCGCATTGCGCTTGTCATAAAGCTTGGGCGGCGCCAGGTCCTGGTTGTAGTAGCGATAGAAATGTTCCGACGGCGCCGTCAGCGGGAAATGCGGCGCCACGAAGGACACGAACAGCACCCAGGGCTTGTCCTTGTACTTGGGCGCTTCCTCGTACAGCCAGGATTGCGCCCGGGACGTGATGTCGCGGTCATAGCGCGTGTACATGCTTTCGCCCGGCCCGGCCAGCTTGGCCATTTTCCACGAAGCCCCCCGCTTGGGCGTGTCCTCGTCGCGGATCAGGCCCAAAAGGTCGCCTTTGCCGTCGATAACGTGCATGGCCAGTTCCTCGTCGGCGAAGCCGTTGTCGTCCTCGCCCGACCGGAAATGCAATTTGCCGATGGAAACGGTCTGATGGCCTCGATCGCGCAACAACGCATGCCAGTTGGCCTGCGTGCCGTCGAAGGGCGTCGCATTGTCCCAGGCGCCGATCTGATGAACGTATTTGCCCGTGGCGAAACTGGCCCGCGCCGGGACACAGACCGGACAGACCGTATAGGCCGCGTCGAATCGCGTGCCGCCGGCCGCCAGGGCGTCGATATTAGGCGTCGAAATGAACGGATGCCCGTAACAGCCGGTGACGGCCTTGGTATGCTCGTCCGACATCAGGATGATGAGATTTTTGGGTTCCATCTAAGCAGTGTTTCCTGTGTTGGCGGCCGATATCCGATCAGCCAGCCGGTTTCTTGGCGCAAGCGCGCTGGAGATGAGATAATCGAATAACTATATAGTTAATTGCATTGTCAAGCGGGATGGTCATGATGGTCGTCTCGTCGTAGAAATGTGACACGATCACATCCCATTATGATTTCGGAGATTTCGCACGAATGCTGACCGACGTGCCCGGTGGATATGGAGAATTTCTCCGGCGGTATTGGCCGGCGCAGGACGACATGCCGAAGCACGAACGCCTGCGCCAGGCGATCACCGCCTCCATCGCCGACGGTTTCTGGAGCCCGGGGGCGCGCCTGCCGACGGAAAGCGAATGGGCGGCGGTAACCCCCTGTTCCCTCGGCACCGTGCAACGGGCGCTGCGCAGCCTGGTCGACGACGGCCTGATCCACCGCCGGCGCGGCAGCGGCACCACCGTTGCTTCCCCGCATACCCAGGTCGCCGAACCCTGGCATTTCCTGTTCCGCACCGCGGACGGCGGGCCCGATGACCTGCTGCCCGTCTATACCCGCGTGATCGACCGCCGCGTCAGCCGCGACAAGGGTCCCTGGTCCGCCGCCCTCGAACAGGGCCGGGACAAGGTCGTGCGCCTCGACCGCATCGTCACCATCGACACGGCAATGGAAATCTACGCCGTGTTCTACGCCCTGGCCGACCGTCATCCCGAACTGATCGACCCGCCGCTTTCCGCTCTCGACGGCGCGAATTTCCACGAAGTCATGGCCGAACACCATCACATGCCGGTGCACCACATCCGCCAGCGGCTGCGCGTGGAAATGCCGCCGGCCTATGTCACCGAAGGCTGTGCCTGGCCCGACGGCGCCCTTGCCTCGACGGTCAACGTCACGGCCTATTCCGTCGACACCCGGCCAATTTATTATCAGGATTTCTTTATCCCGCCTTCGCCCTACATTCTGGACCTGGGCACGCGCATCAAGTCCTGAACGTCACCCCACCGGCACCTGCCGGTAATGGGCATCGGCGAAATCCCGGGCAATGTCGGCCAGAACCCCGGCGACGGCCAGCACGGCACCGCCCGCGGGCCGGCCTTCAAGCCGGGCCAACGACCAGTTGCGCGACATCCCCTTGATCTTCCGGACCCGAAACCGGGGACTGCCGTGCTGCGTTTCCTCGTGGAAAAAGCTGTAACTCTGGATCGTGCACCCCAGCCCCGCCGCCACCATGGCCTTGATCATGGCTGTCGAATTAACGGTCTCGCGGATGTCGAGGGCAAGCCCCCTGTCCGCCGTCAGCCTGTCGATCATCCGGCGCATGGGGTTGGGGGCCTCGGGCAGCAGCAAGGGGAAGTTCGGAAGTTCGGCCAGATCGATCGCTTCTCGACCGTCGCCGGCTCCGTCCTCCGGGCCGATCAGGAACATGGGCTCATCCAACAGATGAGTGATCGCGAGCGACGGCACCTCCCGGTCCGCATGGAACAGGCCCAGGTCGAATTGTCCGGTCAGAACGCCATCGGAAATGACCGTACCTAGCCCTTCCGACAGGCTGAGCAGAACCTTGGGATACTGATCCCGCACGCGGCGGACCAATAAGGGCGCGACCAGCGGGGCGACGGCAGGCATCAGCGCCAACGCCACCGGGCCGGCCGGCTCCTGATCCCAATTACGGACCTCGTCCCGCGTCTGCTCCAACAGCTTCAGGATCGGGGCCGTGCGGGCGAGAAGATGATCGCCCTCCCCCGTCAGGGACACGCCCTGCGCCGTGCGCGTCAACAGGCGCACGCCCAGGTCCTGTTCCAATTTGCGGATCAGGCGGCTGACGGCCGGCTGCGCCACATGCAGATGGGCCGCCGCCTGGGCGATGCTGCCGTAGCGGGCAGCGGCATGGAAGTATTGCAGGGCCTTCAGATTCAAGACATGCGCTCCGGCGATGATCGAAGGCCTTGATATATCATTCAAGCATATCTTGGTCGATCAAAGGTATTTCTCGGGCATAGTCCGGTGCCCCTACACTCCCCCGCAATTCAAACACACGCACGAGCCGGAGGAGCAAACAATGCCGGAAGGAACCATGACCACGACGCAATCCGGCCTCGGGATAAAACGCCTGGCCGGTGCCCTGGGGGCCGAGATCACGGGCCTGGACCTTGCCGAGGGTAATTACGACAACCTGTTCCCGGCGCTGTATCAGGCCTTCCTCGACCATCAGGTGATCGTGCTGCGTGGCCAGAACCTGTCGCCGGACCAGCTTGTCGACCTATCGAAGAAATTCGGGCAGTTGGAAGCCCATGTGCTGACGCAGTTCAACATGGAGGAAAATCCCGAAGTCCTTCTGATCTCCAACGTCAAGAAGGCCGGCAAGCCGATCGGCGCCATCTATGCCGGGCAGTACTGGCATTCGGACCTGTCCTACATGCCGCGCCCGACCCAGGGATCATTCCTGCATTCCAAGGAAATTCCCAGCTACGGCGGCGACACCATGTTCTGCAGCATGACGCAGGCCTATGACGACCTGTCGGAGCCCATGCGGGCATTCCTCGGCGGCCTGACCGCGACCCATGACTACACCAACGCCTACGATACCTTCTTCGCCCATATGCCCGACCGCCCCCCCTTGACGGCGGAAGAACGGGCCAAGGTGCCGCCGGTGACCCATCCGGTGATCCGCACCCATCCGGAAACGGGCAAGAAGACGGTCTACGTCAACCCCGGCTTCACCCGCCGGATCAACGAGTTGTCCTTCACCGAAAGCCGCCGCGTTCTCGATTTTCTGTTCGAGCATTGCTATCAGCCGCAATACATCTACCGCCACATGTGGGGCACCGGCGACCTGGTGATCTGGGACAATCGGTCGACCTGCCACCGCGCCGTCGCCGATTATGACATGTCGGAAAATCGCCATATGATCCGTTGCAGCGTCGCCGGGGATGTTCCCCAATAACGGACGATGCCCTACCCTGGGGGACATGACCACGAACACGCAGGATCTCCACACCAGCCCCGCCGGAACCGCGCCGGTGAAAACGCCCAAGCGCCCCGACCTCGCGAACCGGCGCCTGCTGATCTGGGTCGCCGGCCTGGTGCTGGCGATTATCGGCTATCTCATCGCCAAGCCGTTCCTACCGGCCCTGTGGCAGCGCCCGGGCACGGAGGTCCTGCAGCCCCTGGCGGCCCTCGGCGCGGTCCTGCTGCTGGCCCCCTTCCTGTTTTCCCTCGGCAAGCGCGGCGGTCACAGCCAGATCCCCAACCGCCTGTTCATCCTGCACGTGGGGGCCAGCCTTGCCGGCATGTTCCTGATCTCTCTGCACGCCGCCGCGGCATTTTCCGGTCCGCCGCTCGTTCTGGTCGCGTGCCTGGTTCTGCTGGTCCTGACCGGTGTGGTCGCGCGGGTGTATGTGTCATCCCGCATGGCGGCGACCTTCGGGCGCAAGTCAGCCCCCTTTCAGGCCGGTGATCCGGCCCTGAAGGCCAAACTCCGGGCCCTCATCGACGCCAAGACGGCGTTGCTCGCGCGGCTCGACCCCCAGGCCAGCGAGGCCCTGTTTTCGCCGACGCTCAAACATTTCCTGACCGCCCCCCTGAAATCCCTGGCCTATGCGCGCCTCGCGCGCAAGGAATCGCGGCTGATGGGGGCGCGGCGGTCCGTCAGCTGGCTGCAGGCCTGGTGGCGGCCGCTCCACATGGCGCTCGCCTGGCTGTTCCTTGCGGGCCTGATCCTGCACGTCGTGCTGGTCACCCTGTTCGCCGGATATGTCGCCGACGGGCGCGACATTTACTGGTGGCACCTGGCCGCCTGGTAGGAGAACGCAGAGATGTCCCGCCTGTCCCTGATGATCGACATGGAACGCTGCATCGGCTGCAAAAGCTGCGAGGCCGCGTGCAAGGCGGAACACGGCCTGGGCCCAGGCGAAAACCGCAACCGCGTGGTCTGGCTCGGCGACACCACGCAGCCGGCCCTGGATTTCCTGACCCTGTCCTGCCAGCACTGCGAGCGGCCTGCCTGCCTGCGGGCCTGCCCCGTGGCGCCTAAGGCGATTTTCAAGGACCCGGACACCGGCGTCGTGCGCATCAACGAAGACCGCTGCACCGGCTGCGGCGAATGCGTCATCGCCTGCCCTTACGGCGCCATGGGCTATGACGCCATCGACCATCATGCGGTGAAATGCGACCTGTGCCACGACCGCCGCGCGGTCGGACGCAAGCCCGCCTGCGCCACGGTCTGCCCCGGCGAGGCCATCACCTTCGGCGATCGCGACGATCATCTGGAAACGATCCGGGCCGAGGGCCGCCGCGCCGTCGACCACGACGCCTTCCTGTTGAACCCGTCCAACATCTTTCTGGAGCGCATCAAGGCCAGCGCCCCCACCGCCGAGGGATTTACCATGGCGGGCCGCCACCGCCCGGCCGTGATCGACGACCCGAAGCGGCGTCAGGCGCTGAGCCCGGACGACGTGGTCTTTCCTTATCGTTCGACCCGCGAACAACGCGCCCCGGACAAGATCATCTCCGGCGGCTGCACCATCTGCTTCAACTGCTGCCCGACGCAGTATCACTTGAAGGACGGCAAGGTGATCCGCGTGACCGGCAACGAGGACGACCCGCAGTGGAAGGGCAAGGTCTGCCCCAAGTCCCAGTTCCTACTGCAGCTTCACAACAGCCCCGACCGCTTGACCCAGCCGCTGAAACGCGTCGGCGAACGGGGTGAAGGAAAATTCGAGCCCATCAGTTGGGATCAGGCCCTGGACGAGATCGCGGCCAAGCTGGAGGCCGTGCGCGCCGAACACGGCCCGGAAGCGCTCGCCCTGTTCGCCGGCACCCGCACGGGCACGCTGACCCGCAAGGGCTATATCCGCCTGTTCACCCAGATGTGGGGCACGCCCAACTTCACCGATACGGAGCCGTTCTGCTCCGAGGCCAAGGCCGTCGCCTACGATCAGACCATCGGCATGCTCGGCAGCGGCAACAGTTACACCCCGGGCGATCTGGGCAGCGCCGCGCTCTACGTTTATTTCGGCGACAATCAGGCGGAATCCCGGCCCGTCCACTTCGGCATGATCAACGACTGGCGGCTGAAGAACGGGGCCAAGATGGTGGTGGTCGATCCGCGCCTGACGGTGACGGCGAGCAAGGCCGACCAATGGTTCGGCATCCGCCCCGGCACGGACTTGGCGCTTGCCCTGGCCCTCGCCCATCACGTGTTCGAACATGATCTGCAGGACCAGCGGTTCTGCGACAATTGGGTCGAAGGCTGGGACGCCTGGCGCGATTACCTGATGGCCAAGGGTTATTCGCCGGACTGGGCCGCCGGGATCACCGGCATCGAAGCGGCGCAGATCCGGGCCTTGGCGGAAGACATCGCCCGGGCCGACGGCTGCGTGATGTTCGCGGCGCGCGGCGTCAACCAGCACGCCAACGGCACCCAGACCAACCGGGCGCTTATGTTCCTGGCCGCCATCACCGGCAATATCGGGCGAAAGGGCGGGGCCTTCTTCAACTTCGGCACGCCGTCGCCGGTGGTCGCCAACGCGCCGGCGGACCGCATCCGCCATCCGGAGAAACCCATGGCCGGGGTCAACCCGGCGCGCTGGCTCGACGCCATGCAGACCGCCGATCCCTATCCGATCCGCGCCTTCATCACCTGCAACAATCCGCTGTCGGCCTGGCCCCATCAGGACCGGGTGCGCGAGGCCTTCAAATCCCTCGACCTGCTGGTCCATATCGAACTGTTCGCCAACGAAACCAGCGCCTATGCGGATTACGTCCTGCCCGCCGCCACGGGCGTGGAGAAAGGCGAGATCAGCCGCGCCAGCGAAGATCGCCGGGTGGTCTGGATCGACAAGGTTATCGAGCCGCCGGGCCAGGCCAAGGCCGACGGCTGGATCTGGATCGAGTTGGGCAAGCGGTTCGGCTTCGATGACGTGCTGCAGGACAAGTACAAGGACAGTGCCCTGTTCTGGGACGAGATGTGCATCAACGATCCCTGGATGAAGGGCTGCACGCAGAAGCGCCTGCATTCCGTGCCCTGGCGTTGGGTCCGGGTCCCCGTTACCGACGAAGACGCCCCGGAAATCGAGACCCTGCACCTGGAAGGCACGACCGCGCTCGGCTCCCCCGAAGGCCACCGCTTCCCGACCAAAAGCGGCAAGCTGGAATTCTGGAGCCCGGCCCAGGAAGCCAAGTTCCAGGCTCTCGGCTTTTCCGCCCTGCCCGAGTTCTATACGGACCGGGAACAGCTGATCGACCTGCCCTATGCGGTGCGGACGGCAGACGGTACCGCGGTGCGTAGCCCCTTCGCGAAAACCCCGGCCGACACGGTGACATCCCGCATCGTGCAACCGGACGCAAATTCCCCTGCCCGCGCGCTGAAGGCCCGCGGCTTCGACATGCAACTGATCACCGGCCGCCCGGCGGCGCCGCATTTCCATTCCTGGACCCATTACGCCTGGCAGGCCCAGGAAATGTGGCCGGACCTGTATGTGCAAATCCACCCGGCCAAGGCGGCGGCGCTCGGCATCGAGGACGGCCGGGAAGTCACGGTCGAAACCGACCACGGCCAAATCCGGGCGCGGGCCTGGCTGCATGCCGGCATCCGCCTGGACACGGTGTTCATCCCCATCGGCTGGGACCGGGCCCAGCCGTTCCACCCCTGGCCGTCGGTCAATCATCTGACGGACGAGACCCAGCGCGACCCGCTGTCGGATCACGCCAACCTCAAGGGCTACATGTGCCGGGTGTCGGCCAGGTCGCCCTAGGGCATATCGGGGATACGCCGGGGCAAGCGTGCTGCGGCGAAGATAAAATATTTTCCATTTAATAGAATTCATGTTCTATATAATAGAACAATGGATCATGCGATCCGACCGACCCGTGAGACCAAGACACGAGGCATGAGGATGACATCGAGTAAGACCGCGCCGAAGAGCGACAGCGGATTGGCCTTCGCACCGGAACTGGATCAACCCGTCCCCTATATGCGGCGGACGCGGGAATGGTATCTCGCGCTGGGCTATGACAACCCCTATGTCTGGGCCCATTACATCGACGTGCCGTTCACGCCGCTGGCCAAACCCTTGGCGCAATCGAAGGTGACCTTCATCACCACGGCCGCCCCCTATCAGCCGGACAGGGGCCCGCAGGGACCGGGGGCGCCCTATAACTCGGCCGCCAAGTTCTATCAGGTCTATTCCGGCGACACGGCGGAAGAGCACGACCTGCGCATTTCCCATGTCGGCATCGACCGGATCCATACCAGCATGGAAGACGCCCGCGCCTGGTTTCCCTTGGCCGCCCTGCGGGACGCCGTGGCGGCCGGGCGGATCGGCGGCCTGACGAAACGCTTCCACGGCGCGCCGACCAACCGCAGCCAGCAACACACCCTCAATATCGATTGTCCGGACATCCTCAACCGGTGTCGGGAAGACGGCGCGGACGTGGCGATCCTGATCCCCAACTGCCCGATCTGTCACCAGACGCTCTGCCTGATCGCCCGCCATCTGGAAGCCAACGGCATTCCCACGGTCCTCATGGGCTGCGCCAAGGACATCGTCGAATACTGCGGCGTGCCGCGCTTTCTGTTCAGCGACTTTCCCCTGGGCAACGCCGCCGGCCGGCCGCACGACCCGAAATCCCAGGCGGAGACGCTGGAACTGGGCCTGCGCGTGTTGGAAAGCGCCATCGGCCCGCGCACCACGGTGCAATCGCCGCAGCGCTGGTCCGATGATCCGGATTGGAAGGGCGACTATTGCAACATCGCCCGCCGCTCGCCCGAAGAGGTCGCGGCGCTGCGCGCCGAGGCGGAAAACGCCCGCATCGTCGCCAAGGAACTGCGCGAAAAGGAATTGAAGAAGGCGGCGGCCGGGGGGACGGCATGACCGCGCCGGCCCCCCGCCCCTTCGAGGGGATCAAGGTTCTCGACTTCACCCGGTTCTTCGCCGGGCCCTTCGGGACCTATCAGTTCGCGCTGCTGGGCGCCGACGTGGTCAAGATCGAACCCATCGGCGGCGAGGACAACCGGCGCGCCCAGCTCAGCCAGGAATGGGTCGACCGCAACATGGCCCCGGCCTTCATGGCGATCAACGCCAACAAACGCAGCCTGACCCTCGACCTGAAAAAGCCGGAGGCGCAAGCGATCGTCAAACGCCTGGTCCGGGACGCCGACATCGTCTGGGAAAACTTCCGCCCCGGCGTGATGGACCGCTTCGGTCTGGGCTATGAAACGCTCAAGGCGATCAATCCGAAACTGATCTATTGCGCGGTTTCCGGGTTCGGCCATAGCGGGCCGGAAAGCGCCAAGGCGGCGTTCGACGGCAAGATTCAGGCGATGTCCGGCATCATGTCGATCACCGGCGAGGCCGAAGGCGGTCCCATGCGCGCGGGCTTCGCCGCCTGTGACCTGATCGGCGGGATGACCGGCGCCTTCGCCGTTTCCGCGGCCCTGCACCAGCGCACGCAGACCGGAAAGGGCCAGTTCGTCGACGTCGCGATGCTGGATTCGACCCTCAATTTCCTGGCCCAGCACGTCACCGAATACACCGTCGCCGGTTTCGTGCAGCGCCAGTACGGCAACCTGTCGGTCACCCGCAAGGTGACCGCCGACCGCTTCCGCTGCGGCAACGGCTACATCATCCTGGCGATCCTGTTGGAAAAGCAGTTCGTCAACCTGATGAAGGCGCTGGGCCGGGAAGACGCCCTCACCGATCCGCGCTTCGCCGATTGGGCGGCGCGGACGGAAAACGCGGGCGCGCTGCGCGACGTGATCGAGGGCGCCATGCGCGAAGGCGACCCAGACAGCTGGGAACAGCGCCTGACCGCGGCCGACGTGCCCTGCGCCACGGTGAAAGGCATCGACGAAATCGCCGACCATCCCCAGGTCGTGGAACGCGGCCTTCTGCAGGAAGTGGACTCGCCCTACGGCCCCCTGCGCCTGGTCGGGCCGGGGTTCAAGCTGGCCCACGGCACCGGCGCCGTTGATCGCGCGCCGCCCCATGTCGGCGAACATAGTGACGAAATCCTGGCCGAAGCCGGGTTCAGCGCCGAAGACATCGCCGAATGGCGGGCCGGCGGAGTGGTCGCATGAACAACACCCTGGTCAACGGCATGGCGCTTTTGGAGGTTCTGGCCCATAGCGACCGCGCGCTCGGCGTGTCGGAACTGGCGGCCAGGGTCGACCTGGGCAAAAGCAACGCCCACCGCCTGCTGCAGACCCTGACGGAACTGGGCTACGTCCGGCGCGACGCCGCCACCGGCACCTATGCGGCGGCGATCCGCCTGTGGGAACTGGGCACGGCCATGCTCACTCATCTGGACCTCCGCCAACTGGCCCTGCCGGCCATGGAGGCACTGCTCGCGCGGACCCGTGAAAGCGTTCATCTTTCGGTCCTCGACGGGGACGAGGTGGTCTATCTGCACAAGCTGGAAAGCCCCGAGCCGGTGCGCGCCTATTCCGCGATCGGCGGTCGCGCCCCCGCGCGCTGCGTCGCCACGGGCAAGGCCATGTTGGCCGCCTTGGGCGAGGCGACGCTTGGCGCGCTGGCCGAAAACCTGCACGCCCACACACCCAAAAGCATCACCGACGCCGAGGCCTTCCTTCAGGAAATGGCGGGCATCCGCACGCGCGGCTATGCCGTCAACGCCGGCGAATGGCAGGAAACGGTCTGCGGCGTGGCCGCCCCGATCCACGACCCGGCCGGCGGCGTGATCGCCGCCATCGGCGTTTCGGGCCCGGCGGAACGCCTGCGCCCCGGCCGCTTCAAGGCGTTGGGGGCCGAGGTCACCAAGGCCGCGGACGCCGTCGAACGCGCCCTGGCCGGTGATGCGACGCCGCCGGCACCGATCGATCCCTGCGCCATCGGCGCCACCGCCGCATCCATTCCCCTGGCCCCCGGCCGCCCCATCCTCCAAGAGAAAGAAAAACGGAAGGCATCCGAATGACCGCTTCCACCGATACCATCGCGCCGCTGCGCGATTTCGTCATCGCCATGACCAACCTTGTGTCCAAGACCGACGCCGAAGAGACCCTGCTTGCCGAAGGCCGCAAGCTGCTGGGCACGCTGGTGTCCCGCGACGACTGGCTGCCCGAGGCATTCGCCCAGCCTCATCCCGAGTTTTATCAGCAGTACCTTTTGCATGCCGACCCGCTGGAACGCTTTTCGGTCGTCAGCTTCGTCTGGGGCCCGGGCCAGAAGACGCCCGTCCACGACCATATGGTCTGGGGCCTGATCGGCATGCTGCGGGGGGCGGAAAAGGAAATCCGCTTCGAACAGGACGCCCAGGGTAAACTGCATCAGGTGGGGGACTGGGCCGAATTGACACCCGGCCAGGTCGAAGCCGTGTCGCCGACCATCGGCGATATCCATGTCGTCGAAAATTCCTTCGCCGACAAGCCGTCGATCAGCATCCACGTCTACGGCGCCAATATCGGCGCGGTCTCGCGTCATGTGTTCAAGCCGGAAACGGACGAAATCAAACCCTTCGTCTCGGGCTATTCCGCGACCAGCGTGCCGAACCTTTGGGACCGTTCGGCGACCGTGCGCGCGACGCTGCCGGCCGCCTGAGCCTCACAACCTTTCCGACGATGACGCCCCGCGTGACCCGCTGGCCTTAGCGGGTCGCGCAGGGGTGGCGTTCCATCCGTGCCCCGCGCCCATAACGGGCGGCGCACGAAGAGGCCCTGTGCCGGAAACGCAGTGATAAATCAATATGTTGGGGAGGGAATGGTGCCCAGGGGCGGATTTGAACCACCGACACCCGCATTTTCAGTGCGATGCTCTACCAACTGAGCTACCTGGGCAAACCGTGCGTCGGCGACGGCCTGAAAGGCCACCGCCCGTTGGCAAGACGTGGCTTATAGAAGAAATCAGAGGCCCTGTCCAGCGCGGGTGCGCGGGGAATTTTCACGCGGATTTCCCAGTGTTTCCGGACGTCCTTCCCCGCCGTTGGGCAGCCGGACGTGGGGGTTAATCCTCGGAATACCCGCCCTCGGGGTCCAGATCCTCGGGCCCTTCGTTGGTCGGAATGCGGTAGCCGCCGCCGAGCCATTGGCCGAGGTCGATATCGGCACAGCGTTTGGAGCAGAACGGCAGGAATTCGGTGACCGGCGGCTTCTTGCAGATCGGGCAGGGTTTGCGCTTCAGGGGCACGACCTTGGCGCCCGTCTTCTCGCTCATGGCGTTAACCCTCCGTAACCTCGAACCGGCCGGGGCCGAGGGCGCCGTCGCGTTCCACCCGGATCGCCCCGCCGGTGCGGGCATTGGCATCGTCCAGCGCGTCCTTGAGCGGCCCGGCCAGCGCATCGGCCACGTCGGCGGCGCAAGCGATGCGGATCACCGCCCCCCGAACCGCAAGGGCGCGGCGAAGCGCCGACAGGGCGGCCGCCGTGGGATCGGGCATCAGCCCGCCCGGGCGGGCCAGCAGGCGGGTCAGGGACGGGCCGCGGCGGCGGCGCGTCAATTCGACCAGGCCCAGCCCCGTGTAACCCAGGACGTGGCATTCGACCGGATCGCCGGCCAGCGCGCTGCGCAATTGAGCGAGCACTTCCAGGCGTTCCTTCTTGCCCTTCATGGCCAGGAAATCGATGACGATCTGCCCCGCCAGGTTGCGCAGGCGCAGTTCGCGGGCGATGGCGGTCACGGCCTCGCGGTTGGCCTTGGCCGCCAAGCGCTGTGGCGAGCCGGAACCCAGCGGCCCGCCCTTGGTCTGGCCGGTGTCGACGTCGATGGCCGTGAGCGCCGGGGTTTCGCTGATGATCACCCGGCCGCCCGACGGCAGGGGCACCACGGGCGACAGCACACCGTCGAGGGCTTCCTCGACGCCGAATTCCTCGAACAACGGCGCTGTGCCGGACCAGGCCTCGACTTTTACGCCGGGGGCCAGTTCCCGGACCAGGCGCAGGGCCTCCGGATCGTCGGAAATGACGCGGCAGCGCGGCCCGGACAGGGTCAGGGCGCGCTCGATGGCGTCGGGCGGCGCCAACAAGGCCTCCGGCGCCTTGACCGTGTCATCGAAGGCGGCGTCGACGTCGTCACGCAGGGCCAGCAGACGGTCCAGGTCGGCGGAGATTTGGGAAATTTCGGCCCCGCCGGCGGCAGGGGTGAAGGTCAGCCCGCAATCGCCGGGCAGGATTTCCTCCAGCACCTCAAGTTCCTTGCGTTCGGCCGGGGCGAGAAAGCGCGAGAACTTCATGCCCTCGCCGCCCAGGTGCAGGGTCACGAAGCGGCCGGTCAGCGCGAGGCGGCAGGTCAGGCGCGGGCCCTTGCCGTCCATGGCTTCGCGGTCGGCCTGGACCAGAACCTTGTCGCCCTCGCTGAGCACTTCGGTGATCGACTTGATGCGCTGATCGCCGGACCGGCGGGCGTCGCCGGCGGCGAGAAACCCCGGGTCGTCGCCGTCGATATCGACGAAGGCGGCGTTGAGGTCGCGATTGATGGCGGTCACGCGGCCGGCGAACACCGCGCCCTCGACACCTTCATCGCTGTCCCGTTCGAACAGAACCTGGACCACCGTGCCCTTGGCGAGCAGCGCCACGCGCATCTCGCCCGGCCCGGCATTGATCAGGATCGTATCGGCGCGCATGGTTATCCTTTCCCCGCCGGGGACCATGCCCCGGCGCCGGTCAGCAGTCCCGCCGTGAGGGCGAGCGGCAAGCCGACCACATTGTTGTAATCGCCGTTGATCGCCGTGACGAACAGCGCGGCAAGCCCCTGAATGGCGTAGCCGCCGGCCTTGTCCCGCCATTCGCCGGAGGCGAGGTACATATCAACCTCGGCCCGGCTGAGACGCTTGAACTGTACCGCCGTTACCGAATCGCGGACCAGAACCCGCCCGCCCGGGCAAACCAGGGCGACGCCGCCGATGACCCGGTGCCGACGCCCGGACAACAGATCCAGGCAGCCCCGTGCTTCGGCCGCGTCGGCGGGCTTGGGCAGCGAGCGGCGTCCGCAGGCGACGACCGTATCCGCGCCCAGAACGAAGGCGTCCGGATGGGCCCGCGCCACGGCGGCGGCCTTTTCCGAGGCCAGGCGCCGCGCCAACGCGCGCGGCTGTTCGCCCGGCCGCGGTGTCTCGTCGATATCGGCGGGCACCACGGCGGCCGGCACGATCCCGACCTGGGTCAGCAGATCCAGCCGCCTGGGCGACGCCGAGGCGAGAATCAAGCGGCCAGCCATGGGCATGTCCGCCAAGCTTTATTTGAAACGAAAGGTGATCCGGCCCTTGGTCAGATCGTACGGCGTCATCTCAACATTGACGCGATCGCCAGCAAGCACCCGGATCCGGTGCTTGCGCATTTTGCCCGCCGTATGGGCGAGGATTTCGTGTTCGTTGTCCAGTTTGACCCGGAACATGGCGTTGGGCAGCAGTTCCGTCACCGTGCCCGTAAACTCCAAAACGTCTTCTTTCGCCATTAGCACTCCAATAATTCGGCCGAAACGCCCCAGAACATGACGTCTAGCCGGGTAAAAATCAAGGGATTGCGGGGATTTGCCGATATCACCCCAATCCGGGCCCCTGATCAGGTGTCGCCATCGTCGCCGGCCTCGTCGCGGGCGGCGCTGCGCAGACCCTCGACGGCCGTCTGAAACAGCGGATTATCGACCCCTTCCAGATGCACGATGAAGATCGGCCGGCGGAATACGGGGGCGCCTTCGACCAGGTGCAACACACCTTCCTCCAGGCGCGGACGCACGGCGCGCAGCGGCAAATAGGCCGACCCGCCGGCGCGCAGGATGTGCTGCTGGGCAAGCGGCCCGTAGCTGACCGCAAGCGCCGGGGCCGCCAGATCGGGGAAAGCATCCAAGTGTTCCATGCGGAATTCCGCCCCCCAGTCGACGAACACGTAACTGGCGTCCCAGGGACCGCGGGTTGTCGGCTCCGTCGACACCAGAACCAGGCTGTCCTGGGCCAGTTTCTCGACCACCAGGCCCGAACGATGCTGCGGCGTATAGCTGACCGCAAGATCGATGAAACCTTCGACGACCTGGCTCATCAAGGTGTCGGAGGTCCCGACCTCAGCGCGCAGGGCGACCTCGGGCAGGGCCTGGCGGACCCAGGACATCCAACTCACCATCATGCGTTCCCACAAGGTGAATTCGGCACCGACGGTCAGAAGGGCGGAATATTCCGTCGGCAGACCGACATTGTGGCGTGCCTGTTCCCAGGTCTGCAGCAGCTTTTCCGCGAACGGGCGGAACTGCGCCCCCGCCGCCGTCAACGACGCCCCCGCCTTGGTGCGCACGAACAGTGGCTGCCCCAACAGGTCTTCCAGCAGCTTGACCCGGGTACTTACGGTCGACTGCGTGACGTAGAGACGTTCCGACGCCTTGACGAAATTTCCGACCTCGCAAATGGCAAGAAAGGTTCGCGCAAGATTGATGTCCATGGGGCGTTTCCGAAGGAAATCCGGGGGTGATCCTGCGCGAATTATACATCGATAATTTTGATATAAACCATAATTTTATTTCGTTTGAGAAATGGCTGATTTTCTCCGAAAGTTGCCCCGTCCAATCATGGACAGATATCCCTTTTTGGAGGAATACATGAAAGTTCTGCCCTTCATTGGCGCCGCCGCGATCGCGCTTGCTCTTGCGGCACCGGCCAAGGCCGTGGACGTGACCAATGAACAGGAAACCGAAATTCAGCTCACGGTTTCCGATTCCGAAGGCTCCGAAATGGTGAACATCGCCGCCGGCGAAACCATCCCGAACCTCTGCGAAAAATGCAAACTCGTGCTGGGTGACGAAGCCGTCAGCGTGCAGGGCGACCAGGTCGCCGTGATCCGCGGCGGCAAGATTTCCATCCGCACCAACTGATCGAGGAATGCGGGGACGGGTGTCTGCCCGCCCCTGCAGGAACGCGCCTGGGAGGGCGTCATCGGGAACGGGAGCGGTCGACGACAGGCTTAAAAGCCCTGCCCCTCGCATAAGGCCGGCACTGACGCACCCCCCGTTCCCGAGCGCCGCACCCATCTGCGGCACGCCTCTCCAAGTAGCGTTTCTTGAACTTTCCAGCCTGCGCCTAGGTCTACCGAATTCGTTCTATCGCAATCAATCGGCCAAACCGCCCTCCCACGAATGGCCCCTTTTCAGAAAGGCAATCGCCATGTTGACGCAGCCCTCCATCCCATCTCCGGCCCCTTCCGGCATGCCGCAAAACGTCCCTACCCCCGACACCAGGTCGTTCTGGCAACGCGCCGATGACATCACGGGGTTTGCCCTGTTCATGGTCATCGTCGTCGGTGGCGTCGTGTCACCGTTCGCCCTGTATCTTTACGCACTGCTGTTCCGCTAATCCCGGAAGCTGCCGCTTCGGCCTGGGTTTGACGCGTCCGCCGGCTACCGCCATTCCAGGCGGTGGACGACGGCGCGGCAGGCCGTGGACGCATCGCTGGCCGGCGTCAGCAGGTTCAACTCGACGTAAGTGGATTCCGCCAGGCGTTGCCCCAGGGCCACGATCTCGCGCTCCGTGGTTTCCGGCTCGCGCGAGAACATCACGCCCAGGCGGCGCTTGACCCGTTCTTCGTCGGACAGTTTCAGGGAATAGCGGATTGCGCCAACGCCGAACATCTCGCGGATCGCGATCCCGCGACGCGCCCAGCAGAACCCTTCATTGACCTTGTCCGGCGCGACCGTGACGTCGAACCGGACATTGAGGCGGCGCAAGGCGTTATCGAAAGTGACCCGGTACTGAGCCGGCGGCCCGACCGCCGTCGTCAGGCGGGCCGCCGCCGTCTGTGCCCCGGCGCGCACGCGCTTGATCCCGGCGTCCATCAGCGTCACCGGCTGCGCCGCCAAGCCGTCGAACAGGTCCCCGGCCTGCGCCAGGGCCGCCATCGGCGTCCCTCCGGCGGCAAGGGCCAGGAACACGCTCGCCGTGAGCACGGTTTTGGACCGAAAGGTCCGGTATGAACGCGACATTCAGTCTCCTTATTTCATTGTTCAAGTGCCGATCAGTCCCCTTTCGACCATTCTACCGAAGCCACCCGCCAGAGCGAGCCCGCAGTCCATATTTCGCGCCATTCGTGACAGCCGTCACATTCCCCTGCGCCAGCAGTGCATACAATCAAACCACTTTTAGACGTTGAAGTGCATGCTGATTCATGGATCGACGCGGTGATTATCGACACGCGCCGAGGTGAATTTGTGTGTTTTTTTGGGGTGCCTTGGGGAAGGGATCATGAATACCGCGTCCGAGTCGGCATACCGCTTTTTTCAGCGCGAGGTCACCATTGAGGATCTGAGCAACCCCTTGTTCGCGGACGTCCTCGCCGTATGGGACGCGCTGCGCGGCGACGCCATGGGGCCGCCTTGGCGGGTTGCCGACATGCTGCGCTACCCGCACGCAGCCATCCCGTTCATCAGCGTCGTCGATCTGACCAAGGATGGGGAATTCCGTTACCGCTATTGGGGCACCGGCCATGTCGATGTGAAGGGTTATGACTACACGGGCCGCTCCCCCCGCGATCACGCGCCGGCCGATTACGGGCGCATGATCAACGACGAATACCGGACCGTCGCCGACACCGCCAAACCCAAGGCCTTCGTGCATGATATCCGCCCGGGCTTTGCCCAGGCTGCCAAGTTTCAGGAAACCCTGCGCTTACCGCTTGCCAACGACGGACGGACCGTATCGGGCGTCATTTCCTTCGCCGACTGGCGCTCCAACGCCGGGCATTGGACGGAAATGTTCGACACCCTGTCCGACCCGGCGACGGGCCTTGGGGCCGTCTGAAACCCGCCCTTTCCGACTTGATCCCTTACGTATCGACAACCGCATGCACGGGAAACCGTGCCTTGATACGGTCCATCAGTTGGTCGCGCACCATGCGGTAGGCCTGCAACTTTTCCTCGCGGTTGTCGGTCTCGATAATCGACGGATCGAAGGTGTTCCAGAATTCGACGTCACAAGCCATGATTCGGGTCAGTTCCATGGCTTTGTGTTGGGCTTCGGGCGACAGGGTGATGACCAGATCGAAGAAGTCGTCTTCCAGGTCGTCGAAGGTCTTCGACCTGTGTTTCGACATGTCGATGCCGATCTCGTCCATCACCGCGATGGTGAAGCCGTCGATCTGTCCCTCGCGGGCCCCCGCGCTGTCGACATAGATCCGATGACCGTGCAGAAACTTCAAAATGCCCTCCGCCATGGGCGAGCGGATGGAATTCATGGTGCAGGAGAACAGGACCGCAGAGGGAAGGTCAGCCAAATTCGCCGTCCCCCTAAGCCTTGATATGAAGCACGCAGACCAGCGTGAACAGCCGACGGGCCGTGCGCAGGTTCATTTCGACTCGGTCTTCAAGCCGCATGCGCAGAATTTCAGCCCCTTCGTTGTGCAGGCCGCGGCGGCCCATGTCGATGGCTTCGATCTGGTTCGGCGACATGGTTTTGATCGCCTTGAAATAGCTGTCGCAGATCATGAAATAGTCACGCACGATGCGCTTCATGACGCTGATCGGCAGGGTGATCTTGACCAGATGGGTGCCGCCCTCATCATCCACATCGAAGACAAGGCGGTTGTCCTGGATCGACAGGCGCAGGGCATAGGGTCCGTCGTGATCGATCTCTAGCGGGTGGAAATTGTTTTCCTCAAGCAGGTCGTAGATCGCGACCTTGCGTTCGTGGTCGACCTGCGGACTGCGGCTGACGACACTTTTTTCATCCAGTTCGATGTGGACAATGCGATGCGTGTCGCCACTCATGATCGGCTGCTCCGGCCTAGTCCCCCGCCGGCGTGTTCAGGCGGATGGAAATGGAAAGCGCGTGCGCGTCCAGGCCTTCGGCCCGGGCCAAGGCCACGGCTTCGGGACCGATGGCGCGCAGGCCCTCGGCATCGCATTCGATCAAGGACGAGCGCTTCATGAAATCGAGCACGCCCAGGCCCGACGAGAACCGCGCGCTGCGCGCCGTCGGCAGCACATGGTTGGGCCCGGCGATGTAATCACCGATGGCTTCGGGCACGTAGCGGCCCATGAAGATGGCCCCCGCGTTGCGCACCTTGCGGCCCAGCGTGTCCGCGTTATCGGTGGCGATTTCCAGATGCTCGGGCGCGATACGGTCGACCAGGGGAATGGCGCCGGCCAGGTCCGGTACGGTGATGACCGCGCCATAGGTCGCCCAACTTTCCCCCGCCGTGCCCGTGCGCGGCAGGGTTTTCAGGTGTCCTTCGACGGCGCGCTCGACCGCGTCGGCGAAGGCCGCGTCATCGGTGATCAGGATGGCCTGGGCGGCGGTGTCGTGTTCGGCCTGGCTCAACAAATCGGCGGCGATCCAGGCAGGATCGTTGGCCCCGTCGGCCAACACCAAAATTTCCGACGGACCCGCGATCATGTCGATGCCGACGGTTCCGAACACCAGGCGCTTGGCCGCCGCCACATAGGCGTTACCGGGGCCGACGATCTTGTCGACCGGGCGGATCGTCTCGGTGCCGTAGGCCAGGGCGCCCACGGCCTGGGCGCCGCCGATACGGTAAATTTCATCGACCCCGGCGATGGCCGCCGCCGCCAGGACCAGGGGGTTGAGCACGCCGTCCGGCGTCGGCACGACCATGACCAGCCGGTCCACGCCCGCGACCTTGGCCGGGATGGCGTTCATCAGCACGGACGACGGATAGGCTGCGGTGCCGCCGGGCACGTAAAGCCCGGCCGCTTCGACCGCCTGCCAGCGATAGCCCAGGCGCAGGCCCGCGGCATCCGTGAAGTCCAGGTCTTCGGGCAATTGCTTTTCATGGAACGCTCGGATGCGCCCGGCCGCCGTGGCCAGGGCCGACAGCGTTTCCGGAGTGCACTGACCGCGCGCGGCGTCCACTTCTTCGGGCGTGATCGCCATGGTTCCGGCGGTCAGATCGAAGCGGTCGAACCGCTTGGTATAGTCCAGAACAGCCGCATCGCCGCGCGCCCGCACGTCGGCCAGGATGGCCGTGACGACGTCGTTCACATCGGCTTCGCTCTCGCGCTTGGCGCCCAGAAGGTCCTTGAACGCGTCTTCGAAACCGGGATCTCGGGAATCAAGCCGCAAGGGCATCGACGGCCTCCTTGAACTTGGTGACCCAGCCGCCGATTTCCTTGGGCCGGGTTTTCCAGGCGGCACGATTGACCGCCAGCCGCGAGGTGATTTCGGCGATGGTTTCAACTTCGACCAGGCCGTTCGCCTTCATCGTCGCCCCGGTCGAAACCAGGTCGACGATGCGCCGACACAGCCCCAGGGTCGGCGCCAGTTCCATGGCGCCGTTCAATTTGATGCATTCGGCATGGACGCCGCGCCGGGCGAAGTGGCGGCGCGTCAGGGCGGGATACTTGGTGGCGACACGGATCGACGACCATTGCTGAGGATCATCGCTTTTGACCATTTCCGCCGGTTCCGCCACGGCCAGGCGGCAATAGCCGATGCCCAGGTCCACGGGCGCGTAGATTTCCGAATAGTCGAATTCCATCAGCACGTCGTTGCCGGCGACACCCAGATGGGCGGCGCCAAAGGCGACGAAGGTCGCGACGTCGAACGAGCGCACCCGGATGATGTCCAATTCCGGCACATTGGTGGTGAAACGGAGTTGGCGGCTTTTGCTGTCATCAAAGGCCGGTTCCGGCTCGATCCCCGCATGACGGACCAGCGGCATCACTTCTTCGAGGATGCGCCCTTTGGGCAGGGCCAGGACGAGCTTTTCATTGGCGTTCATGATCGTTTTCCGTCGCGGTCAATCGGGTTGTTGCGGCGCATACATAATGCCATTCGCGCCAGGATGCCAGGAAACAAACCCCGGAAATCCCCGGTTCTCGCTTGTTCGAACCCATCAGGACCGACAATCACCCTCCGCCGCCACCGGCCCGAAAAGCGCCGTTCCCCGCGGGAACAAAGGCATGGTAGATTACCGTCATGTCCAGGTCATCGACATTCCGGGCCACCCAGGACTTCCTGGTCGCGGGTCTTTGCTTCGCGGCGGTTCTGTTATGGCTGTCGGCGATTGCGAATGCCGCGCCTTGGAACGGCGGGATCATCCAGGCCAGCGCCCCGCTGTCCCTGCCGGGATCCCCGGACCTGAATGTCAGGGACAAACGCGAAGCCCTGCTTCGCCGTTCGCTGGGTAACGTCGCAACAACCGCCCAGACCCTGCAATCTCTGGCCGATCTGGATGGCCCCCAGGCGCTTCCCGCCACGGTGCCCGCCATCGCGCGGACGGACAGCCGCGCCCCTGTCGTAGTGGCCATCAGCCGGCAAACACACCGGCGTTCGCCGACAGACGGGTTTCAGTCGCGCGCGCCGCCGCAGGGCGTCTGACCTTCCTGCGGCGAAGGCCGCGTATCACCCCCCTTACAGCCGGCGGCCGCTTGGGCCGCCCTCAGCATGACGAGAAGCGACCGTGTCATGGGCGTCGCCTGTGGCGCTGACCTGGTGCAATCATGCGGAAACGGCCCACGCTCAGCCGGGGCGCCGCGCCCAAACAGCGGCCGGTCCGCCCATCGTCATGCGATCACGATAAGAGAGTTGTAATGTCCCCCATCTTTTCATTTTCACTGGAAACCATCGCCATGATCGCATCGCTGGCTCTGGTTCAAGCCCTTGTCCTTCTTATGCAATACGCCAACCGTGCCGCCTGGTTGAAGCGCGATCACATCGACACCTTGCTGTCCGCTATCGTCGGGACAGCCATCCTCGTCGCCATCGGCTTGGAGATCGACAGTCTGATACGGATCGGACTGAACAACGAATTGGCGGTCTTGACCGCGCCAGTCGTTTGCGCGGTGGCCGCCAAAATCATCTGGCACGCCTTCAATTGCCGCACGCGCCAGGCAATGGCCAAAGCAGGCATTTCGCCTTTCGCTCGCCTGACCGACACCACCCGGCAAGTATTGGAACAGGCGCGAGAACCGAAAGCGGGGTGACCTCCCGCCAACGGCGTCACCTTGATTTTGGAGCGTTCCGTTTGACCATGCACGGAACCGGGCCGGTCGCCCGTTTCACGTCAAATTGACGATGAAACGGGCGATCTCAGGAAACAGAATGTCCGGCGCTTCCAAGTGCGGACTGTGGCCGCAGCCGGTGATGACCAGACGCTTGGCCGGTCCGGAAACGCCATCGGCGATGGCGGAAACCTGTGCTTCCGTGCCGTATTGATCATCTGCGCCCTGAACCACCAACACTGGACAGGTTACCGCCGGCAAACAGTCCGCCACGTTCCAGGCGCGGAAACCGTCGGTCAGCCAGGTATCGTTCCAACCGAAAAAGGCCCCGTCCACGTTGTCACCGTGATAGCGCCGAAGCCGATCCCGCAGATCAGTTTCCTGCCAGGACGCGCGCGCGTCCTGAATGCCCCGGATCGTCACATCCTCGTTGAACACATGGGCCGCCATGGTGACCACGCCGCGGATGCGCGCATCACGTCCCGCCGCCATCAAGGCGATTGTGCCGCCGTCGGAATGGCCGACCAGCACCGCCGACCCAATCCCCGCGGCGTCCAGCACGGCGGGAAGAACGTCATACGCCTCCGGCGCATGATAATCGACGGTCCGCGGCAAGGTGATGCCCTCAGACCGCCCGTAACCCGCCCGGGAATAGGCCAAGGCGGGCAACCCGGTCAGGTCGGCAAGGGTTTCGGGCACATCGCGCCACATGTCGACGCAGCCGAGACCTTCGTGCAGGAACACGAGCGCCCTGCCCCCAGATGCCGGCGGTCTGCCCCACCATGCATATTCCAGATGCCGGCCGGCGGCGTCGAGATATCGGATTTTATCGGTCACCGGAGACAGCCTGCATCGCGGTCGGGCCGCCAGCCTAACCCAGGTATTCCAGGCATTCCAGAAATTCGCGATGGAATTTCAACAGGCTACCGCAGTCGCCAGGTTTCCTGTGATGGATATCACTTACAGGCAGCCCACCCCCGCACACTCTGAGCATGGGGAAACGGTTCCCGCGCCCAGCGCGGGAACCTTGAGGACATGGATGGAAAGCAATGCGAACGCCCATCCGCCGCCGCGTGGGGAACGCGGTACTGACCGGCTGTGCGGCCGCCGTCCTGGCAGGCGCCACGATCCATTATGACCTGTTCGGCGGCATTCACGCCTTCGTGCACCGGTTCGAAGAATGGAACCTGGGCAACATCCTGGCCGCCACCGTGGTCTGTGCCCTTGCCGGCATGGCTTATGCCTTATGGATATTGCAGACGGTCCTACGCAGCCAACGCACGGTCACGCGGCGGGTTTTGCGCGCCCACGCCCATGCCATGGAGATCGCCCGCGACGAAGCCGCCCTGGCGCGGGAGAACGCCGAACTGGCGAACGATGCCAAGACCGAGTTGTATCAGCGCACCATTCAGGATCTGACGGAAACCGCCGGCAACATGCGGGACAAGCTCGGCATCCTGCGTTCGCAGATCGCCAACCTGAACGACAATGAGGCGCGGCTTCTGATCGACGATGCGGTCCGCAGCGTGAACGGCGTTTATACCCTGATCGCGGACCTGGAGCGGGCCAACGCCATGCAGCGCAATGCGCTGATCACCAATTGGGAGCCGATCAACCTGATCGACATGCTGGAAACGGTGATCGAAAGCATCGCCCCCCTTGGCGCCGCGCGCGGCATCCGCATCCACTTCGCCCCTGGCATGGTCGCCCGGCGCATCGTCAAGGGACAGTCCGACCGCCTGATCAAGGCCCTGGTCGAAGTTCTGCTGAACGCCGTTTCACGCAGCCCCAAAGGTGGGCGCATCCTGGTCGAGGTCATGGGCGACCGCCTCAGCCTGATCGTGCGCATCACCGATGCCGGGCCGCATATCTCGTCGCGCATCGGTAAACGGCTGTTCGATGCCTACGGTATCGACCCATCGGCCATCGACCCGGACCGCGAGGGTGCCGCCATCACCCTGCAGGCGGCGCAATCGATCCTGGAACGTCACAAGGGCAAGATCAGCTTCGAGAACCTGCCGCGCGCGGGTGTTACTTTCCTGATCACCATTCCGGTGTACGAACTGGCTGCGGCGCGCACGGCGGCCGGCACCTGGGTGTTGCAGGACCTGTCGCCCAACGACGGCTGAGCCCCGACCGCCCCTCTTATTCCGACAGATTGCCCTACAACTTGCCCGTCATCTGGTCGGCGCCGTGGTACAGCACCTGGCGCACGGCTTCGGCCGCGCGGGCGTGATAGGCGACGGTTTCCGGGGCCATGTCCGCCTTGACCCGGGGGGTGTGTTCGAAATGGTTGAAGCGGTCCCGGCCGCGCACCAGGGCGGCGGAATCCCATTGGCCGACGCTCTGCATGGCCTTGGCCGGCATGTAATGGAACGAAATGCCGATCCGCCGATCCCCGGACAGGTTCGGGCCCGAGGCATGGGCCAAGCGGATATTGTGCAGCGACATCTGCCCGGGCCTGAGCGGCATGGCCACCGCCTTGCTTTCGTCGATGCCCTGGGTGATTTCCTGACCCCGGGTCAGCATGTTGTTCTCGTGGTAGAGATCTTCGTGCTTGAGGGGCGGCCCCTTATGGGTGCCCGGCAGGACGCGCATGCAGCCCGCTTGCTCGCTCGCTTCCGACAGCGCCAGCCAGGCCGTCACCACCTCGCCACCCGCCAGGCCCCAATAATTGGAATCCTGATGCCAGGAAACGTATTGCCCGGAACCGGCTTCCTTGGTCCAGCTGAGGGTGTTCCAGCACAGGATATCGGGCCCCAGGATGTCCTCCATCATGTCGACGATACGGTCGTCATGGACCAGATCGTCCAGCCATTTGAACAGAAGATGTGTCTTGTTGCGCTGCAGACCGTTGAGGGGCGCGCCCTGGGACGCCTCGAAGGCCTCGATCTTCGCGCGCAGATCACGGGCCTCCGCCGCCGACAGCACGTCGACGGGGGTGTAATAGCCGTCTTCCTTGAATTGCCGCAGGGCTTCTGGGCTAAGAATCTTCGCCATGACGTATCCTCCCGGTTTTCCGGCAAGGATACTAAAAGCCTTAGACCCCCGCCACCCGGGCGATGTCGGCGCCGCAGGCGGCCAGCTTTTCCTCCAGCCGCTCATACCCGCGATCCAGGTGATAGACCCGGTTGACCTGCGTTTCGCCCTCCGCCGCCAGGCCCGCCAGGACCAGCGACACCGACGCCCGCAGGTCCGTCGCCATGACCGGCGCCCCGGACAGCTTCTTGACGCCGCGCACGATGGCCGAGGCCCCGTGCACGTTGATGTCGGCGCCCATGCGGCACAGTTCGGGCACATGCATGAAGCGGTTTTCGAAAATGGTTTCGGTGATCATGGCGGCCCCGGTGGCCACGGTCATCATGGCCATGATCTGGGCCTGCATGTCGGTGGGAAAGCCGGGATAGGGTTCGGTCATGCTGTCGACGCCGCGCAGTTCGCAATTGGCGCGGTTGACCTTGAGCCCGTCCTTGGTCTCCGTCACCTCGACCCCGGCGCGCTCCAGAAGGTCGATCACGCTTTCGATCAGCTCGGCGCGGGTGTTGGTCAGGGTCAACTCACCCCCGGTGATGGCGGCGGCGGCGGCATAGGTGCCGGTTTCGATGCGGTCGGGCAGGACCCTGTGACGGGTGCCGGACAGCTGGTCCACGCCGGTGATCCGCAAGGTGTCCGTACCGATACCGGTGATCTTGGCCCCCATTTCCGTCAGGCAGTTGGCAAGGTCCGTGATTTCGGGCTCGCGCGCCGCGTTGGCGATGACCGTATCGCCATGGGCCAGGGTTGCGGCCATCAGGGCATTTTCCGTCGCCCCGACGGAAACCTTGGGAAACAGGATATGCCCGCCGCTCAGACCGTTCGGCGCGGTGGCTTGGATGTAGCCTTCCTTCAGCTCGATCTCCGCACCCAGGGCTTCCAGCGCCTTCAGGTGCAGGTCCACGGGCCGGGTGCCGATGGCGCAGCCGCCCGGCATGGACACGCGGGCCTTGCCGGCGCGGGCCAGCAGCGGGCCCATGACGACGACCGAGGCCCGCATCTTGCGCACCAGGTCGTAGGGGGCTTCCGTCGCGGTGATCTTGCGCGCCTGCAGGCGCACCACGGGCTCGTTGCTGGTGTCATCGACCGTGCGCGTCAATTCGACGCCCAGTTCCCCCAACAGGCTGCCCATGGTCGCCAGATCGGCGAGGGTGGGCATGTTGGTGAACTCGATCGGGTCCTCGGTCAACAGGGAGACAGCCATCAAGGGCAGGGCCGCGTTCTTTGCCCCCCCGATGGCGATGGTGCCGTTCAAGGGGCGGCCGCCCCGGATGCGAATACTGTCCATGAACGTTGATTAACAGAAGGAATGGGGCCGTGTCATGGCGGGAATGGGATTATTTCCGGGCCCGGCCGGCCCTGACCATGCCAGCCCCCCTAGGCGCCCTCTTTGCCGGAGGGGGGCGTGTCCCGTTTGCGTTGCTGGGCCTTGCGTTTGGCCAGGTTGGCGCGCAGTTGCTCAGCCTGCCGCGCCTTGCGCGCCGCTTCCGCCTCGGCCCCGGCGCCGCTTTGGCCCGGGCGTTTCTTCGCATCGTCAGACGGGGTCATGGTGCCTCCGATTCGGCCTTGAACAGGGTCTTTGCCGCCCATGAAATAAAGGGCTCAGGGACACTTGTCATTGGGGAAACCCTATACTATTGTCCGCCCCTCTTCACCTCCCGGATGCCGCCGTAGCTCAGGGGTAGAGCACTCCCTTGGTAAGGGAGAGGTCGAGTGTTCAATTCACTCCGGCGGCACCATTTCTCAGATTCCCCAAATAATTCCATTGCGACCGTGCCGGCCCCGTATCGGTGGCCGCCACTTTGCCGTTGTGCGATATATTCGATTAAATTAAATTGTTTTCGTAAGGTGTAGTTTAGTCCGTATTTCCAAATTGACGCCGTAGGTCATCTTTCACTGACCACGGGCAGGATTGTTGAGAACCGTTGTCAGTTGGCGTAAACTTGGCCAATCGTCGGTGGGGAGATCGGCAGCGTTATAGAATTCAAGGCCTGGCCGGAAGGCCGGAGCCGAAAAAGGTCCAGGGAGGAACGCCCGCCGTGTCGCGGCGGCAAACCTGGAGAGATCGGACTCGCATGAAAGAAGAAGACGTACTTGAAGGCGCCAAGGAAGCGGCACAGTTTCTGAAGGCCCTTGCCAACGAAAACCGCCTGCTCATCCTCTGCATGCTGGGCGACGGCGAAAAATCGGTCACCGAACTGGAACAGGCGCTTGATCTGCGTCAGCCGACCTTGTCACAGCAGTTGGCGCGGCTGCGTGCTGACGACCTTGTCGCGACCCGGCGCGAGGGCAAGACGATCTATTACAGCCTGGCCAGCAACGAAGCGGGCAAGACGCTGGAACTGATGTACGGTCTGTTCTGTTCGGAAGAAGCCATGGAGCGCCGCCGCCTGATCAAGGCTGCATCCCGCTCCGCCGCCTGACGAACCATTCCTGATTAAGATCGAAGCCCCCGAGCGGCGGACCGCCCGGGGGTTTTCCATGCGGATTATTCGCCGCCGGCGGCCTTCATGAAGGCCAGCAGGTCTTCGACATCCTGTTCCTTGCGCAGGCCCGGGAAGGCCATGCGGGTGCGGCCCTTGTCGGCACCGATCCGATCCTTCACGAAGTCCTTGGGATCCACGACGAAAGCCTTGAGCGCGTCGTCGGTCCATTTCAGGCCCTTGTCGTTGGCTGCCTGAAACGCCTTGGAATAACGGAACCCGTCGACGGAACCCGCCGTGCGGCCCAGAATGCCCTTCAGCGACGGGCCCATCTTGTTGGCCGCACTGTCGATGACATGGCAGGCGGCGCATTTGCGGAACACCTTCTTACCGGCTTCGGGATCACCCGCCGGCGCGGCCGATGCCGCGACCTGCGTCGGTTCCGCCTTCACTGCCGCTTCGGCAGCGGCCTTGGCCGCCACCCCGCCCTTGTCCGGCGTCACGTCGATGACCTTGGCGCGGCCGATGACTTTCACCTCGGGCTTGCAGTCCTTCATGCACAGGGCCGCCACCTTGGCGGTCTGGCCGTCGGGGCGCGGGTCGTCGAAGAAGTTCTTGGCGTTGGGCATCTCGATCTTGCCGATGTTGGAGGCATCGAGCACGAAGGATGAATCAACCACGTCGTTCATGTTGAGCAGGAACGCGGTCAGGGCATAGACCTCGTCATTGGTCAGGGTCTGGGCCTCGCCGAACGGCATGGCCCGCTTGATGTAGTCGAAGATGGTCGAGGCATAGGGCCAGTAGCTGCCCAGGGTCTTTTCCGGACGGTCGTCCTTCATGGTGCCGTGGCCGCCGACCAGCACCGGGTAGCGGCCCCGCGCTTCGCCGAAATCGCCGTGACAGGCGGCGCATTTTTCGATGTAGACCTTTTCGCCCTGGGGCGCCGTGCCCGATCCCGGAGGGGCGCCCAGCCCGTCGGGACGAACGTCGATGTCCCAGGCCTGAATCTGTTCCGGGGTCGCGGGGGCGCCTAATTGGGGAAACTTGCGGTCGGCCGCATGGCCCGAGGCTGTCGACAGGGCGAGAAGCCCGGCCGTTGCGACGGTGGTGAGGGTCAGGTTACGCCAAGCGGACATTTTCCACCTCCCCGGTCGGATTGATGCGCCAGGTCTGGATGGCGTTGTTGTGGTAGATGGAATTGACCCCGCGCACGGCCTGAAGCGCCGCCATTTCCGGCTGCACATAACCGGTTTCGTCGATGGCGCGGCTTTGCAGATAGGCCGGGTTCCCGTCCCACGACCAACCGTCGAGGTAGAAGCGGGTCAGGCATTTCGGCAGGACCGGATCTTCCAGGCGCGCCTGATGCCAGTTGCGCCCGCCGTCCACGGTGACGTCGACACGGGCGATCTTGCCGCGTCCCGACCAGGCGATGCCCTTGATGACCTGCGGGCCCTTCTGCTTGCACGGCAGTTCGGGACAGGGGCTGGTAATCACCGACTTGGCGTCCATTTCCCAGGTAAACCGCCGCGCCCGGCCGTCAGGCATGAGGTCGGTGTACTTCGACGTCTCCTCGCGGGCCATCCAGGCGCCGTCGCCGACTTCGATGCGGCGCAACCATTTCACCCACATGTTGCCTTCAAACCCGGGCACCACAAGGCGGATGGGATAGCCCTGTTCGGCGCGCAGGCGCTCACCATTCATGGAATAGACGACCATGCAGTCGTCCAATGCCTTGTCCAGCGGCAGGGAGCGGTTCATGCCCGCACTGTCGCCGCCTTCGACCAGCAGCCATTTGGCCTTGGGCTTGACGCCGGCTTCTTCCAGAAGGGTGCGCAGCGGCACGCCCGTGTATTGCACGCAATGAACCATGCCATGGGTGAATTGCACGCCGTTCAGCTGCGCGCCGCGCCATTCCATGCCGCCGTTGGCGGCGCACTCCAGGAAATAGAACCGGCTTTGCGGCGGGAAGCGCTTGAGATCCTGATAGGTAAAGACCAGGGGCCGATCGACCATGCCGTGGATCATCAAGCGGTAGTCGTCGGGGATAACCTCGGCAACGCCGCCGTGGTGGCGTTCGAAACACAATCCATTGGGGGTGACCATGCCGTCGAGGGCGTAAAGCGGCGTGAAGTTGATGGAGCTTTCCGGGGTCGCGGTCAGCCAGTCGACATAACGGCGAATGACGGTCTTCTCAAACTTGGACGGCATGCCGTAGGGCGCGACGTCGACGCCCGGCCCCAGAACCTTCGACCAGTCGGCCACATTCGGCGGCAGGTTGGCCGGATCGGCCAACGCGCGGCTGGGCGTCATCAGGCCCGCGGCGGCGGCCCCGCCGGCGGCCCCAAGCCCGGCCAGAAGCGCCTTGCGGCGGCCGCTATCCGTCGGCTGATCGATGGATGGGATTTGGATGTTTCCCGGCTTTGCCGGCGGTTTGGTCTTGTTCATTAATGCGCGCTCCAAGAATTATGGGGCGGCCCCGCCCGAATGGCGGCGTCACCTGCTCAATGATGGAATTCACATTATATATTTTATGAATATGTTGTCCAGGGCGAGGCACTGAAAAACTTTGGGAAAATCACCAATTTTCCGGCGATTTCCCGGCACTTTTCAGGGCATTGATCTTTTTCCGCACATAAGGCCCGAACTTACCGTTCAGATAGGCCTGTTCCTGAACGAACTGGTACATGGACATGAAGTGGAACGGCTTCATGTAGCCGGGCATGCGGGCGATCTCGGCCTTCTTGCCCGACACCCCCGCCGGCAGTTTGTCGAGCGTGGGGAAAAAGATCGTGGTCGGCGTGAAACGCACACCCCATTTTTCCGCCAGCTTCTTTTCCGACAATTCCTCACCGTCGAAATCGGTCACCATGCGCGACCCGATGATGTTGATCTGCAGGATGTTGAAGTTGGCGCGCACGAAGTCCGTTATGTCCTGACGCGCGAAATTGACCTCGTGCATTTCCCGGCAATAGGGACAGCCTTCGAGAGAGAAAATGACGGCGAACCGCTTGCCCGCCTGGGCGGCTTCCTCCAGGTCTTCCTTCAGGATCATGAACGAATTGAGGAACCAGGGCTCGGTCATCAAGCCGTCGGCGCCGATGGTCGCGGCGGCGGCCGGGCGCACACCGCCAAGGATCAGGCTGGCCAGGGCCGCCGCGGCAAGCGCGCCCGTGGCCCATCCATTGAAACGTCGCCGGGGTATCACTGTTCGGATGTCCTCTTGTCTCGATGCCAAGGCGGCACCTCACATTCGTTTTGTTGAATGCATATTGACCGCATGGGCCGTGGTCTGGCAAGACGCTATAGGAAGGAAACCATAACCGTGATTTCAAGAATAAGTTTTATCGCCGCGGCGTTCTGCCTGTTGCTGGCCGCGCCCAGACCGGCCCTGGCGGCGGATGCCGGGGACTTCGATTCCCTGGTCGACGAAGCCCAGGGCGGCTACCGCGCCGCCCTGTTCTATGCCCGCACGGGCAACGCGGCCCTGGCCGGGATCGAACTGCGCCAGGCCCAAGCCGTGTGGGACGAGATTCTTGCCGCATACAGCACCACCCCACCCCCGCCCTATGCCAAGGACAGCCGGTTCGCGGCCGACCTGAAGGCCATCACAGCCCGCATTTCCAAAGGCGCCGATCTGCTGGATGAGGAAAAGGGCAAGGAAGCCCGCCGGGAACTGGCCCCCGTGCGCGACCTGATCTATGGGCTGCGGGACCGGGCCGGACGCAAGGGGTATTCCGAATGCGTCACCGACCTGAACCGGCACATGGATTTTCTGTTTAAATGGCGCCACGACCGGCCGGACTTCACGGCCCCCGGAACCGCCGACACCGTCATGCAGGCCGCCCTGAAATACCGCGACATCCTGCGCGCCTGCCGCGCCATGGCCCCCGCCCACTATCAAAAGGCCGCCGACTTCAAACGCATTTACGACGGCGCCGACGCCTCGATCTCGTCGATGCCGCAGGCGGTCGAACGCAAGGATGCCCTTGGCGTCGTCAACATCCTGCGCGAACTGAGGTCCTTCGACCGTATTCTGTTCTTCAAGCTGGGATAAACGGGCTCAGCCGATCTTGCCCAGGCTGGGGAAGGTGTTGAGCAGCCAGTTGGCGATGTCCGGCACGCTGCCCGTCAGGAACAGAACGCCGGTCACCACCAGGAACAGGCCCATCGCCTTCTCCACCATGCCCATATGGCGGCGGAAGCGTTTCATGAAACCCAGGAACGGGCCGACCGCAAAGGCGGCCGCCAGGAACGGCAGGCCGATGCCCGCCGAATAGACGGCCAGCAGCGATGCCCCCGACCACGGCCCGTCGCCGCCCGCGGCAACCATCAAAATCGCCGCCAGCACGGGCCCGACACAGGGCGTCCAGCCGAAGGCGAAGGCAAGCCCCACCAGATAGGCGCCGAGCACGCCCATGGGCTTCTTCGGGCCTTCGAACCTGGCGTCGCGCTGCAAGAAGCCGAGGCGGAACACCCCCAGGAACTGCAACCCCAAAAGGATGATGATCCCGCCCGCGATCTTGGAAAAGATCGCATGGTACTCGGCGATCAGCTGGCCGACGGCGGACGCCGTCGCCCCCATGCCGACGAACACGGTCGAGAACCCGAGAACGAAAGCCAGCGCGGTCCAGCGCACGCGGACCAGCGCCGCCCGGTCGGCCCCCGCCCCCTGGGCCTCCAGGGCCTGGAATGTGGTGCCGGCCAGGAAGCACAGATAAGGCGGCACCAGCGGCAACACGCAGGGCGACAGGAAACTCAGCAATCCCGCCAGAAAGGCGCCACCGTAGGAAACGTCCATGGTCGTCGTTCAGTCCTTATTGGTGATCCGTCTGCCCTTGGTCAGGCGCCGACGACCTTGACCGTCTGGTTGTCGGGCACCTTCACGACCTTCTGGTTCTGGATATAGCCCGACACCAGATCGTAGGCCGGCGGGCCTTCCGTGCCTTCGTTGACCGAGGCCCAGCCGGCGACCACGTACTTCTTCGACGGGTCGATGGCCGCGCCGGTCTTCAGCGAGGTCATGTTGGAAATGCGCGAACCGATCTTCTTGTTGATGTCGATGGTGTAGGACATGCCGCCCACCCGCACCATGTCGCCGCCCTGCTGATAATAGGGGTCGGTGTTGAACAGGTTGTCGGCCACGTCTTCCAGGATCGTCTTCAGGAATTCGCCGGTCATTTCCGTGCGGTAGACGTTGGGATAGGTGATGGCGGTATGGTGGTGCACGTCGTCGACCGTGATCGCCTGCCCCGGCAGCAGCGACGCCCCCCAGCGGAAGCCCGGGGACAACGCGATTTCCGCGTCCCGTTCGGCCAGCAAGGCCTGACAGATGACGTCGTCGAAGGTGCCGTTGAAGTTACCGCGGCGGTACAGCAGGTCTTCCGTATGGCCCAGTTCGCGGCTGATTTCCGCCATGTGGGGTTCGCGGACCTTCTGCACCAAGGCCGCCATATCCTTATCCGGTTCGATGACGTCGGAGAACACGGGGATCAGACGGAAATTATAATCCGTCACCTTCTTGCCCTCGACCTTGAGGTCCAGGCGCGACAGGAACTTGCCGTGGCTGCCGGAGGCGATCAGCAGGGTATTGCCGACCTTGACCGGCGCCGGCAGGGCATCGTGGGTATGACCGGTCAGGATCACGTCGATGCCGGGCACACGGGCCGCCAGCTTGCGGTCCACGTCGAAACCGTTGTGCGACAGCAGAACGATCAGGTCCGCCCCCGCCGCCTGGGCGTCGGCGACCCGTTTTTTCATGTTGTCTTCGTTGATGCCGAACGACCAGTTCGGCATCAGATAGCGCGGGTTGGCGATCGGCGTATAGGGAAAGGCCTGGCCGATCACGGCGATCTTAACCCCGCCCTTGTCGAAATACTTGATCGCCTCGAACACGTCTTCCTGCCATTCCGTGTCGCGCACGTTGGACGCCAGGAACGGGAAATTCAGGCTGTCCTGCAGTTCCTTCACCCGGTCCACGCCATAGGTGAATTCCCAATGCGCGGTCATCGCATCAATGCCCAGCGCGTTTTGCACGTCGACCATGTCGGCGCCACCGGTCTTCAACGACGTATATGAGCCCTGCCAGGTATCGCCGCCGTCCAGCAGCAGGGTGTTGTCGGGGCGTTCGGCGCGGATCGCCTTGACCAAAGTCGCCATGCGGTCGACGCCGCCGACCTTGCCGTAGGACTTGGCCATCGACGTGAAATCCTGATCGGTCAGGGCATAAGCTTCCGGCGTGCCGGGCCCGATGCCGTACTTGTGCAGGAAATCCTTGCCCGTGATGTGCGGCGGCAGGCCACGGACCTCGCCGACGCCCAGGTTGACGGTCGGCTCCCGAAAATAGATAGGGACGAGCTGCGCGTGCATGTCGGTGAAGTGCAGCAGGGTAACTTGGCCCAGGCTGTCGAACTGCAACAGGTCCTGCTGCATGACCTTCTGCTTGGCCATGGCCGACCGGAAGTTCAGCGCCGTTGCGGGCAGGGCCGCCGTCGCGGCGGCCAGATGAAAGAATTCACGCCGACTTAACACGTTCGTCTCCGCTTACTGATGTTCAGATAGGGGTCGAAGAAAATCGATTAAAGAAAAAAACGTCCGGAGGATCGGGGGACACCGTTCCTCCGGACGTTGAACCTGCGTGGTATCAGTTACGCACGGCGGGCGTTTCGACCGGCAAACCCCGGCCCCGCCACATGACGTAAAGTTCAAGCGCCAGATACTCGTCGCTGCCATAACCGTAGGCAGACGAGCGCACCTGCTTGTTGCAGCCGCGGAAACGGCGATGCAGAGAGCCGACGCCGTTCCATTTCAGGCGATACACGGGGAAACCGTTGCCCTGCCCTTCACTGAGGACGTTGGCGCGCAGCTGGGCACCGGGGAAGTCCTCGTGGCAGTGCTTGCAGGCCATGTCGAGCTGACCGCGGCGCTGGTTGTAGAACTCCTCACCCTTCTTGAAGAAGGGCGCCGCCTCGCCATCGACCTTGACATTCATGGGCATGCCCAGGGACTGATGACGCACGAACACGGTCATGCCCAGGAGTTCCTTGGATTCGTATTTCCACTCCTTGGCCTTCATGTTGTCCGTGCGGCAGCGGTTGATGCGCTGCTCCAGGTTTTCCAGGTTTTTCTTCTCGGCCACGTACTTCGGATAGCTGACGGCAACACCCTTCATGCTTTCCGGGCCCTTGTGGCAGGACGCGCAGGACTTGCCCGCCTCGCCGTCCGCCTTGTTCCACAGCTCCTCGCCGATTTCGGCCCAGAGCATACCGGGGTTCTGGAAGTTGTCGTCCTGCATGGCGCGCGTTTCCGGCGCCGCGTAGGTATAGCCGGACCGCCGGTCCTCGACCTGATAGGCCCCCCAGTTCTTCTTCTCGTCGGCAACGGCATTCGCCGCCACGCCGGCGGTCAAGGCAAGAGCCAGACCGAAGAGCGCGTATCTGCTTAGATTGATTCCCATTACTCGGATCCCTTTCTCCGCGCTCCTGACATTGTTGTTATTGATGCGTCAGGAGACCGTGATCTTTGCCTTCTTCGTGTATTCGGCGCCGCCGTCTTCAATCCACTTGAATTCGAACTCACCGCTTTCCTCGGCGCGGAAATGGAACGCCAGGTAGGGGTTGGCCGAAACCGCCGGATGCCAGTCCGAAGCGAACACCAGCCCGCCGTTGAACTTGCATTCGAAACGATTGATGATCTTGCGCGGAATCTTGTTGCCGTCCTTGCCTTTGCGCTGGCCGGTTTCCATCTTGTGCTCGATCAGAGACTTGATCTCCACGACCTCGCCCTTTTTGGCCGATTTCGGGATTCGCACGCGCGGTTTAACGTCTGACATTTTCTTTCTCCGATGCTCTGATCAGCCGCCGCAGCCGCCGATGGTGACCTTGACCTGCTGCTTGGCCATATAGACCTTGCCGTTGCTCATTTCCGCGACGACGACCACGTTCTGCGTGCCCGCCATGCGCATGCGGGTGGATGCCCGCGCCATGCCGGACTGCGGCGTGAAGTGGAAACTGGCGACTTCCGGAGACGGATTGCCTTCGGCAAACAGGTGGACGGTTTTCACGTAGTCGTCCTTGGACATCGGGCTGTCGACCTCGAAGGCGACGGGAACGGTGTTGCCGTTCTCGGCGATCTGCGGCAGGTCGAGCTTGATCTTGCCGTCCTCCGGCGTGCCCTTGACCAGTTTCTTGATGGCGGCGTCGACCGCCGCTGCGTCGGCATGCGCACCCGGCGCCAGAAGCCCCGCAGCCACCAGGGTCAGCGCAAAGGCGGACACGCCCTTGAGAGCCTGACGCCGCGAGAGGGTGAGTTGAGTTTCAGTCATTTCTCTTCAGTCCTTGTTACAGAAAACCTAGATATCGGCGCCGTCCGCCAAGGCGGCCTATTCCTTCAAGGTCGCCAGATAGGCAAGCAGGTCTTCGACCTGCTGTGCGTCCAGGATCGGCTTGCCGGCGAATTTCTTGAGCACCCGGTGAAGGCCTTCCGACTTGTAGAAGGACGGCATGATGGTGTCCGGGTTCAAGGCCTTGGGATCGACCACGCGCAGGCGCAGTTCAGCCACGGAATAGCGTGAGGCGACGCCGTCAAGCGGCGGGCCGACTTCGCCGTGGAACGACTGTTCCTTCATGGCTTCGAGCTTGTGACAGGCCAAACAGTTGCCGAGTTTGCGGTTGGCGAAGACCCCCTTGCCTTTGGCCGCGTCGCCGGGCTGTTTGGTCAGCGGGTCTTTCATTTCGGTCATGGCCGCGACTTCGACCGTGCCCGCGGATACCGGCTGGGCACAGACCGCCGCCAGTGACAGAACCGCGCCACCGACCACCGCCGCCACGAATGGTGTCGTATATTTCTTGGACATACCTGTTCCCCAACGTTGTCGCCGGTTCAGGGGGCGGTTCTGCGCCGCCCCGATCACGGCTGTTAGCTTTCTATGGGCGTTTCCGCCTTCTTCCATCGGCAATCATATTCATAAAAAAATATATGTATCAAGTTTGAATGCCGCCGGAGCCCTATAAATACCAAAAATCGACCGGCGGTCACGCTTCACCTGAGCGATGGCGGGAATCTGCGATTTCCAACCCGACCCTCAACCAGGACAGGGATGACGCAGCTTTTTCAGGTCGCGGTCGAGCAGGCTCCAGAAAAAATCCTCGCCCGGATAGCCGGTCAAGCGGCTGACTTCCTCGCCGTCCTCAATCAATACGAAGGTCGGCGTGAAAACGATGCCCTTGATATGGGCGAGATCATCCGGCCGCGGATCGTCGATGTCGATGCGGCGCAGCGGCGCGCATTTCGACTCGGCCGTGTTTGGATAAGCGGGCCCGACCTCTTTGTGGAAGCGTTCGCACCACTCGCAGGTATCGCTTTCGAACAACACCAGTTCCGCCGCCGCGGCCTTCGAGCCCGCGAACAGACCCGTCAGCAGCAACGTCACCAGGACGCCCAAGACGACGGATTTGACGGTCGGGGCGCGCGCGCCTTCGGGTGAGGTGCTTTTCATGGGCCGGGATTAGAGCCATGATGCAGGGCCCGGCGTCAAGCCGAGGTGAGCATTGAAAGGACATTCTCCATGACTTCCGGCTGGTCCCGGCGCACCGTCCTCGGTCTGATCGCCACCGCCCCAACGTTGGCGCTACCCGGGATTGCGCGGGCCAAGGGCGGGCGCGTCGTGGTCGTTGGCGGCGGCTTCGGCGGCAGCGCCGCCGCCCGAACGATCAAGCGGCTGGCGCCCGGGATCGAGGTCACGCTGATCGCGCGGGACACGTCCTTCGTCTGCTGTCCCGGCAGCAACACGGTGATCGGCGGGTTCGGCCGCATTGAAGATCAGACAGTCGGCTATGACGCCCTGGCCAAGGACGGCGTGACAATCATCACCGGCCGGGCCGAGGCCGTGGATACGGACGCACGAACCCTGCGCCTTGCCGACGGATCGGTTCTGCCATACGACAAACTGGTGCTGTCGCCCGGCATCGGGTTTTTTTGGGACGAGGTCGAGGGCGTTTCCGCCGCCACGGCGGGCCGGATTCCTCATGCCTGGCAGGCCGGGGAGCAGACGGTCCTATTGCGCCGCCAGCTTGAGGCCATGCCCGACGGCGGCACGTTCGCCCTGGTCGCCCCCGTCGGGCCGTTGCGCTGCCCGCCCGCGGTCGGCGAACGGGTCAGCCTGATCGCCCATTACTTCAAGACCGCCAAACCGAAATCCAAGATCATCGTATTCGACGCCAAATCCAAGTTCGCCCTGCAGCCTCTGTTCGAGGAAGCTTGGGCGGCGCTTTATCCCGGCATGATCGACTACCGGCTGGCGGAAAGCGACGGCATCGTCCGCGCCATAGATCCGGAAACGCGCACCGTGGCCACGGATTTCGACGACGTGGCCGCCAACGTGGTCAACTTCATCCCCCGCCAACGTGCCGGCGACATCGCCTTGGCCGCCGGCACGGCTGATGAAACGGGTTGGTGCCCGGTCGATCCGGCGACTTTCGCCTCAACCCGTGTTCCCCATGTCCATGTCATCGGCGACGCCGCCTTCGCCCCCCCCTTGCCAAAGGCCGCCGCCGCAGCGGTCAGCGTCGCGGAAACCTGCGCGCAGGCAATCGTTCGCGACCTGACCCAGACCGACGTGGCCGGGCCCCAGTGGCATGCGGGCTGTTATTCCCTGGCCGCGCCCGGCCACGGGTTCGAGGCCAGCACCGATTTCCATCTCGCGAACGGCCAGGTCGTCGTCGACGAAGCGACCATGCGGCGCACGCCCGAGGGCGCCTCGGCCGTGGATCTGCAGGCCGCCGCCGACAAGGCGGAACTTTGGTTGCGCGGCATCATGGGTCAAGTTTGGGGCTGACCCCGAACCCGGAAAAACACATAAGATTTATTGAATATGTTTGAAAGGTGTGGAATCCTATCATTGTCGGTGCCCAGAATAGGGTTGCGCCTTAAACTACAAAAACACGGAGGAAATAATGAAGGTATTTACCAGCATGTTGACGGCGCTCGCCGTCTTTGGGGTCGTTCTCGTCGGATTCACCAAGGCTGAAGCCGCCGACCCTTACGGCAAGCAGAAGGTCGTCTATCACATCAACTATGAAGGCGGCGAAGCAGACAAGAAATACCGCGGCGCCCTGCGCAACATTCAGAACCATATCAACGCCGTCGGCGCGGAAAACATGGACATCAAGGTCGTCCTGCACGGCAACGGTTTGGGCGTGCTGAAGAACGCCAAGTCCAACGACAAGTTGAAGGGGCAGGTCGTCAGCCTGAAGTCGCAGAACGTTAAATTCAACGTCTGCAACAACACGCTGAAAGGCCGCAAGATCAACTACGAGAAAGACCTTCTCGAGGTCTTCCCGGAAGACATCGTGCCGTCGGGCGTGGCAGAACTCTCCCATCTGCAGCAGATGGGCTACACCTATATCAAGCCGTAACCGGCATCGTTCTTTGAAGACTCTCCCTCCCCCAAGACCTGAACGGGGGCCGCAGAAATACTGCGGCCCCCTTTTTTAGGCCTCTTGGGAAGGTCAGATGTCGGGCGCGCGCAACAGCCGTGACAACAACCGTTCAACCGGCGCGTGGTCGTCGGTCAGCACAGGCGGGTCGACCGCCGCAAGCCGGCGGTCCAGGTCGTTTTCAGGCCAACGCGCCCAGGCCCGCGCCAAGCCGCGCAGGGAGGCGATCCGCGTTTCCCGGGTCGGCCGCGCCGAGGCCAGAACGATGAATGTGACGCGCCCGGTCTCGTCCATTTCGTCCAAGGTTTTCCAAACCTCGACAGCGGGAAAGTCCAAGCGCAGGGTCTTGACCAGGGCGAACAGAAAGCGCGGATCGCTGCCCAAATCGACCACGTTGACCGCATAGAACCCGCCTTCGCTCAGGCGTGCCGCCAATTCACCATGGAATTCCCGGGTCACCAGATGGGCCGGCACCGCGATATCGTGAAAGGCGTCGCCGAACACCACGTCGAAACGCTCCGACCGGTCCAGGGCCGAAAGCGCCCGGCGCGCATCCTGATGCAGGATCCGCAGGTTGGCCGCCTTTGGGTCGAGCCACATTTGTTCCACCGCCGCCTGTGTCACCGCCGGGTCCAATTCGGCCACCGTCATCTTCATGTCCGGGTGCAGGCGCGCCCAGGCGCGCGGCAGGGTATAGCCGCCGCCGCCGATGAAATAGGCTTGTGTTGCGCGGTGCCCGGCCAGGCGCAGGTCCGCGATCTCGTCCACGAAGTGGACATAGGGGCTATACAACAACGCCGGGTCGTCGCGGTCGTTGATGGAATGAACCAAGTGGTCGAGCACCATCAGGCGGCTGGGCCGGCCGCTCATGGCGGAGAAGTCGTCGAAGCGGATGCAGAAATAATCGCTTTCCACCTGACAGGGCGAACGATAGGCGGCCACCGTGTTACCCCAAACCGCCAGCCCCGCCCCCGGCAGGACAAGCAGCGCCAAGACCGTCGCCCAACGCCGCGACCACAGGGCGAAGCCGATGGCCAGGGCGGCATACAGCACGGCGACGGCGATCACCGTCCCCGTCGCCCCGACCCAGGAAATGAACAGGTATCCGGCGGCCAGGGTGCCGAAGATGCTGCCGCCGGCACCGGCCGCGAACATACGCCCCAGCACCCGCCCGGCCTGATCCGGTTCCGCATCGATGGCCAGCTTGGTGACCAGCGGTGAGACGATGCCGACGAACAGGGACGGCAACAGGAATAGAACCGCCGTCAGCACCACCACCGCCGTGACGGCGCCCAGCCCGCCCGACAGCAACGGCCCGGAGACGAGACGCAGCAGCGGCAACGACGCCAAGGTGGCGACGGCGGCGGCGGCCAGGGCCAGGGCCGTGCGGCGCACGCCTTCGGCGCGGCCGATGGCAGGCCCGGCCAGACGCCCGCCCAACCAATGCCCGATCGAAAGACCGGCCAGAACGATGGCGATGATCGCGGTCCAGGTATATAGCGACATGCCCACGTAGGGGGCGATCAGGCGCGCGGCGACGATCTCCAGGACCAGGGCCCCGGCGGCAGTCAGGAACACGGCGGCGGTGAAGGCGAAAGCGGTCATGGGCGTCCCCTGGATCGGCCTGCCGAACCTGAAATCCGGCGAACGGCGGTTGTACCACGATGCGCCAAAGGGAAAAGCCCGGATTCCCAGGAACCGCAGCATCCGTCAATTGTACACAAATTATGTGAAATATAATTAAATCACATATAATTTTGTGAATATAATTATTGATTCCCCCATAAACGCTGTTTAAATACAGGGACCACATGGCCCAAGGGGCCGTATTCCCGGGACCATGCAGGCCTGGGCACACTCAGGAACGGCACGACATGGACTCGCTCGAACCCCGATTTCTTCTTCTCGCCGGCGCCCTCGCCGTCGGATTCATCTACGGCACCGTGGCGCGGGCCTCCGGATTCTGTCTGCGTTCCGCCGTGATCGAGGTCATTGATCGTCGCCCGGCGCGCCAGGCCGCCGCCTGGGCCATTGCCCTGCCGTTGGCCATTCTGGGCACGCAAGTCCTTTCCCATCTCGGCGTCATCGACCTGAAGGACAGCATCTACCTCGGCAATTCCGTGATGTGGCTGGCGCTGATTATCGGCGGCCTGCTGTTCGGGTTCGGCATGGTCATCACCCGCGGCTGCGGCGGTCGTCATCTGGTTCTGGCCGCAGGCGGCAATCTGCGGGCCTGGGTCGTCATCACGATCCTCGGCCTGACCGCCTATGCGACGTTGCGCGGCATTCTGGCCCTGCCCCGCACCTGGATCGAAGAGGCGGGCACGCTCAGCCTGGGCGAGACACCTCAGTCCCTGCCGCTGCTGATCGCCGGCACGGAGGGTGCCGGCACCACGGCCCTGATGATCGCCGCAGGCCTAATGGTTATCGGCGCCTTCGCCGCGTTCCGCCTGCGCCATCAACCGGGTGCTTTTGGTGGAATTGCCGCCGGCCTCGTCGTCGGTCTGCTGATCCCGGCGTCCTGGTATGTCTCCGGTGTCCTCGGCTTCGACGAGTTTGAGCCGACACGCCCGGTCAGCCTGACCTTCACCGCCCCCATGGGCGATGCCCTGCAGTTTCTCATGACCTATACGGGTACCGCCGCCGATTTCGGCATCACCGCCATTGCGGGCACCTTGGCCGGGGCCTTCGCCTGGGCGGCGGCGACCCGGTCTCTCAAGGCCGAGGGCTTCGATTCTCCGGGCCATATGGGGCGTTATGTGCTGGGCGCGGCCATGATGGGCTTCGGCGGCGTGCTGGCGCTCGGCTGCACCATCGGCGCCGGGTTGTCGGGGATGAGCACCCTGTCCCTCGGCAGCCTGATCGCCCTGGCGTCCATCGTCACCGGCGGCGCCGTCGGACACCATGTGAAGACCCGCATCGTCGGCGGTCGCGCACCCAAGATCGTGCCCGCCGAATAGGCGGCCTAATCCGAACCGCCGGATGCCCGTACCTTCGCCGTCTCCGGCAGCATCAATCCCGACAACACGGCGACGACGCCCCCGATCAACAACAGGCTGAGCCCGCTTTGATAGGCGGCGGCGTCATAGACCCGGGCGCCTTCCACCATGTCACCGTGCCAGTTGAGGTCCAGGGCCCAGCCGACCAGGGGCTGGAACAGGGCGGTGGCGAACATGATGCCCGTGTTGACGATCCCGAGGGTCACGCTTTCCTGGCCGGCGAACCGTTCATGGGTGGTGGTGAACACCAGCACCACGGCCCCGGTGGCAAGCCCTTGCAAGAACAACAGCCCGTGCAGCGCGACCGTGCCGTGGCCGGGCACCAGGATCAGGGCCGCAAAACAGGCGAGCGAGACCAGATTGGCGCAGACGAAGGGCGTTTTTCGTCCGCCCAGGCGCTGTCCGATCCAGCCTAAAAGCGGCGACCCGACGACCCAGCCGACGGCGTTGAGGGACACCGCCACCGCCGCCTGCCCGCGGGTCATGCCGTGGACCTGGACCAGCCAGGGCACAGCCCACAGGCCGCCGAACGCCAGCATCACCGACATGTTGCCCGACCCCGCCCCGGTCAGTATCCAAAGATCGCGCTGCGCCAGAACCGCGCGAAACCCGACAAGCAGGCCGCCCCGGCCGGGGCTGACCGGCCGCAATCCCTGGGCACTCGGCCGGGGCAGACGCAAGGCCAGAATGGCGCCGATACCCGCCACCAGCGCCACCGCCCCGGTCACCAGCATGGCGGACCGCCAGCCGACGGTTTCGACCGCCCAGGCCAGGGGTACTTGACCAACGACGGCGCCGGCGACCCCTGCCCCCACCGTCAGCCCGCTGAGCAAGGCGAACCGCGCCGGCGGAAACCACACGGCCGCCAGATTGAGCGCAACGACAAAGGTCGCCCCGCCGCCGATGCCGATCAGCAGCCGGCCGGCGAAGGCGCCGGGTACCGTCTCCGCCAGGGCGAACACAAAACATCCGACGGCGATCAGCAGGGCCGACAGCACCATGATCCGGCGCGAACCATAGGCATCGACGATCAATCCCGCCGGCACCTGGAAAATGGCATAGGAATAGAAATAGACCGCCGACAAGTTGCCCAACAGAGCACCCCCCACGGCGAATTCCCGCATCAGGGTATCGACCATGACGCCGGGCGCCACCCGCTGGAAATGCACGAAGCTGAACAGGAACGTGCCCAGGCCCCAGATCAACCAGGGCAGAAGACGATGCAGCGGATGGGGGGGATCGGAATCCGTCGGGGTCACGGCTGGGGCTCTTGGATTTGCGTGTTGGAATCTGTTAGACCAACTCTACACCGCCAGGACATTCAGGGAGAAACAGGCAAATGAGATACCTGCATACAATGGTGCGGATATCCGACGTGGACGCCAGCTTGCGCTTTTACTGCGATCTGCTCGGCCTCAAGGAAGTGCGCCGGTCGGACCGGCCGGAACATGGCTATATGCTGATCTTCGTCGCCGCCGATGAAAACCCCGACTCGCAGATCGAGCTGACCTACAACTACGATCCCGAGGAATATACGGGCGGGCGCAATTTCGGCCACCTCGCCTTCAACGTGAAAGACATCTACGCGACCTGCCAACGCCTGCAGGACGGCGGCGTGACCATCAACCGCCCGCCGCGCGACGGGCGCATGGCCTTCGTCCGCTCACCGGACGGCATCTCCATCGAACTGCTGCAGGACGGCGAGGCCCTGGCCCCGGCGGAACCCTGGGCGTCCATGGAGAATACGGGAAGCTGGTAATTATTGGCCGATACGCCGGACCGGCGGTTTAGTCCGCCGCCAGCATCGGCCCTCGGCCGCGGTCGGTCAGGGATGTGGCGCCGCGGCGCTCGGCCAGGCGGCCGAGGATTTCCAGGCGTTGATGACGCATCATCCGGGGCCATTGCGCGATCTCGTCGACCGTGCGCCAGCAGCCCTTGCAGAAGCCCGTGGGTTCATCCACCACGCACACACTGATGCAGGGGGAACAGATCAACTGTTCCAATAGGGCTTTATCGACGGGGGCTTCGGTCACGGTTTTGTCTCCTGCGTCCCCTTTCTCGCACATCGCCCCCGGGGACCGTCAAGGGCACCGTCAATTGCGGCTGCCGCTCCGGGCGACGACGACCCCGGCCACCACCACCGCCGCCCCCAACCATTGCAGGGGGGCAAGGGGCTCATTCAGGAACGCCCAGCCGAGAACTGCGGCGGCGACGACCTCCATGATCAGGCCGACCGAGGCGAAGGCCGTCGGCAGATGGGCCATGGCCATGGCGACCAGACCTTGGCCCGCAACATGGCTGATCACTGCCAGGGCCGCCAACATGGTCCAGCCGAACACCGTCGCCGCCAGCATGCGGTCTTCCAGCACCAGGGCCAGCGGCAGCAGCGCCGCCGCCGTGGCCAGGGTCGACCAGAACATCAGGGAGCCGGTGCCGACCCCGACCGTGCGCCGCAGCCGCCCCACCGTCACCATGTAACCCGCCAGGAACAGGCCGGTGATCAGGCCGTAGACGTCACCCAACAGGCGGTCGGGCCGGAACGCGAAACTGTCGCCCATCAACAGCGCCGCCCCCGCCACCGCCAGGGCCGTGCCGCCCAGGAACAGGGGCCGCACCCGTTCACGAAACAGCACGAACAGGATCGCCGTGACATAGACCGGTGCCAGGGTCGCCAGCAGGGTCGCGTTGGCGACCGCCGTGTTCATGATCGCGAGGTGCCAAAAAAACAGATCACCGGCAAAAAACAGACCGGCCAGGGCAAGCATCCCGTAATCGCGCGGCGCCAGGGCGCGCGGCGGCACCGTGGCGGCGGCGCGGGTTTCCCAGCCCATGGCGAACCACAACACCGGCAAAGCCAGAAACACCCGGTAGAAGGCCGAGGTTATGGGGCCAAGTTCGTTCAGGCGCACGAACAGGGTCGACGATCCGGCGAACAGGGCACCGACGACCAGCGCCGCCAGGATCCAACCAGCAGGGACTTTCATGGTTTGCCGGGAATCGGTCACGCAGGATTTTCCTTCGCGGTCGCGGGTAGGGTGCCGGCACTATTGCCGTGACGGCGCGGTCTGTCCAGGGATGCCGCGCGGCCCGCACAAGGGACTCCCCCAACCGGGGCAGAACGCTATATTGGGGGCATGGATGCACCCGACCCCATCGAAGCGGGCCAACCCCTGCTGGCCGCCGACGAAGCCCCCGCCGCGGAACGGATCAATGCCGGGGCAAGCGGCGCCCTTGTCCTGTCCTGTGACCATGCCAGCCGGCGGGTGCCCCGCGCGCTGGGTGACCTGGGCCTCAACCCGGAACATTTCGACCGCCACATCGCCTATGACATCGGCGCCGAAGGCGTGACCCGCCTGCTGGCCGAATCCCTGGACGCGACCGCCGTGCTGGCGGGCTATTCGCGCCTGGTGGTCGACCTCAATCGCCCACCGGGTCATCCCACCAGCATGCCCGAGGTTTCGGACGAAACCCTGATTCCCGCCAACCAAGCACTGACCCCGGCCCAGGTAACGGCCCGCCTGGAGGCCTTGTTCGAGCCCTATCATCAACTTTTACGGCGCACGATGACCGATGTCTGGCTGCATCACCGGCCGCCGGTGCTGTTTGCCGTGCACAGTTTTTCGCCCCGCTTCGGCGGCAGCCCCCGGCCCTGGGACGTGGGCGTGCTGTGGAACCACGACCAGCGTCTCGCCCGGCCGCTGATCAAGGCCCTGCACGACCGCGGCCTGGATGTCGGCGACAACCTGCCCTATTCGGGCAAGGATGTGGCCTATACCATCGATGCCCATGCCGGGGCTTGCGGCCTCGCCAATTGCGTCCTTGAAATCAATCAGGATCAGGTCGCGGATGACGCCGGGGTCCAGCGCTGGGCCGGCATTCTCACCGACGTCTTGGCCGATATCCTGCGCGACGACAACCTGTTCAAGGTGGAGTACTTCTAAGGTGGCGACTGCCGCCCCACCCTTCACCCTGGGGATCGAGGAGGAATACCTTCTCGTCGATAAGGAAACGCGGGCGGTCACGGACAAAGCCCCCGAAAGCCTGTTCGAGGAATGTGAAAAACGCCTGAAGGGCCGCGTCGCCCACGAATTCCTGTCATCCCAAATCGAGGTCAACACCAGCGTCTGCACCGACATCACCCAGGCGCGTGCGGAATTGACGGAACTGCGCACGACCGTCGCCGATGTCGCGGACGGTTACGGCCTGGCGCCGATCGCGGCATCGACCCACCCGTTCTCGCTATGGGAATCCCAGCATCATACGGACCGCGCGCGCTACAACGAGATCGCCCGCGATATCCAGGCCCCGGCGCACCGGCTGATGATCTGCGGCATGCATGTCCATGTCGGGCTGGGCGATGACGACGAACTGCGCATCGACCTTTTAAATCAGATCAGCTATTTCCTGCCGCATCTGTTGGCGCTGTCGACCTCGTCGCCGTTCTGGCGGGGGCAGGATACGGGGCTGAAATCCTATCGGCTCAGCATCTTCGATGAATTGCCGCGCACGGGCCTGCCCAACCAGTTCCAGTCGTTCAGCGAATATCAGCGTCACGTCCAGGTTTTGATCGATGCCGGCCTGATCGAGGATGCGACCAAGCTGTGGTGGGACGTGCGGCCGAGCGGCCGGTTTCCGACCCTGGAAATGCGCATCGCCGACGTCTGCCCCTTGATGGAGGACGCCTTGGCCATCGCGGCCCTGTTCACCTGCATCCTGCGCATGCTGTACCGCCTGAAATTGCAGAACCAGCGCTGGCGCATCTATTCGCCCATGCTGCTGGAGGAAAACCGCTGGCGCGCCCAGCGTTACGGGCTGGACGAAGGCCTGGTCGATTTCGGCAAGGGCGCCGTCATACCCTTCGGCCTGCTGCTTGACGAGATCACGGGTCTGATCGCCGAGGATGCGGAGGCCCTGGGTTGCACCGCCCAGATAACGCATCTGAAAACCATCCGTGAGCGCGGCACCGGCGCCCATCGCCAGCTTGCCGCCCATGCCGAGGCCCTCGCCGCCGGCGCAACCCCTGACGCGGCCCTGGCCGCCGTAGTCGACCGTCTGATCCTCGAGACCACCCAAGTGCCGGAAGCCTGACCCATGCTGACGCCCCGCCCCGTCGAACAATCCTGCGTCGTCCCCTATCGGACGATTGGAATCAGGATCGAATTCGCCCTCATCACATCGCGAAACACGGGACGCTGGATCGTGCCCAAGGGCACGGTCGAGCCGAACATGACCGCCGCCGCCTCGGCGGCCAAGGAAGCGCTTGAGGAAGCGGGACTCTTGGGGAAAACGGACGACCAGCCCTTGGGTGAATATTTCTATTCCAAGTTCGGGCGGATCTACCGGGTCGAAATCTTTCCCTTCTTCGTCACCGAGCAGCTTGATCACTGGGATGAAAAGCACTTCCGCAAGCGCGAATGGGTCGGCCCGAAGGACGCCCTGTCCCGGATTACGGAAACGGCGGTACAGGACGCCATCCGCCATTTGGCGGAAACAAGCCCTCGGACCGACAATCCACAGTAATGCGCGGCAGGCCGGGCGTCAGCCGCCGGCCTGCTGCTTCATTTCCTCGATGGCCGCCTTGCGGGCCTTTTCCTGCTTTTCGATGCCTTCGCGCAGGGCCTTGATCAGCTCCTTGCCGATCTCACCACCATCGCCCGCGATCTTTTCACGCAGCACCGCCCGCATGGCGTCGACATGGGCCTTGACGATTTCCACCTGGGCATCGTCCTCGCGGCAGCCGTCACGGGTCGAATCGAACAGCATCTTGCCGAACACTGAAATCAGCGGATAGCCGAAGGTTCCGCCCTGTCCACGCAGTTCCAACGCGACCTGGTTGATTTCCACGAACTGCTGGGTGCGCCGGCCCGGTTCCAGCAACGCCTGAGTACACAAGTCCGACAGGCGGCCCAGGTAATCCTGCGCCCACTTGGTAAAGTCGAGGGTAGCGCGCTCCAGCTTCTTTTCCGCCTCTTCGATGAGCGCCGTCGGCATCTCACCACGCTCCATCGGGTTGATCTTACCGCCGGCGCATTTTTCGCGCAGGTAATTGGTCGGCTTGAACAGGAAGACGTCGCTGTCGGACTTCGGCTTGGTCATTTTTTCCGCCGAATAGACGACCGTGCAATCCTCTTCCGTCTTTTCGCGCCGTTCATTATCGTCCGGCGGCGGATCCTTCTTGCGCCGACGGTCGGGCCCGAAATAATTCTGGGTCATCACGAACTGGCGCGGGAAGTCGATGACCTCCAGAAGTTTCTTGTAGATGGTTTCGCCGGAAAACGGCTTGGCGAGGAATTCCGTTGCCCCCAGATCACGGGCCGACCCCACATAATCCTGATCGGCCGCCCCCGACAGCATGATGAAGGGCACCATGCGGTTCGGCGTTTCCTTGGCCGAGCGGCACCAGCGGCACAACAGCAACCCATTGATCGGCGCCATCACCAGATCGGCGATGATCAGGTCCGGTCCCGGGTTCTTCGCCTGCTTCAGCAACTTCAGGCTTTCGATGGCTTCCTGACCGTTTTTGAGGAGCGTGATGCGCTCGAATCCGAATTGCCGCAGCACATCCTCCAGGGTGCGCCGGACAAAAGCATTGTCCTCACACACCATCACGGATACGCGGTCGAATTTATAAACCGCCACTTTTTTTGACCCCTTACTAGGATGTTCCCTTAATCATACATGCATAAAGGAAAATCTGAACATATCTGGTGTTAAAAAAGCGTCACCCCGTTATCCCCGCTTTTCAACCGCTTGCCCGGACAGAGCCGGATACTTATGGTGCGCGCACATCCCATGATCCTCAAATCCCAAGGACAGCCCAAGGACACCCAAGCATGAGCGAAAGCGAAATCGGCGGCGCCGCCAGCGAGCGCCTGAAAGCCCTTATCGACCGGATCGAGCGTCTGGAAGAGGAAAAGAAAGCCCTCGCGGAAGACATCAAGGAAGTCTATTCCGAAGCCAAGTCCGCCGGGTTCGACGTCAAGGTGATGCGTCAGCTCATCCGCCTGCGCAAAATGGATGAAAGCGACCGCAACGAAATGGAAGAAGTCCTGACCATCTACATGCGCGCCGTGGGCATGTAGGAACCGGGCTGTCAGGCACCCCGCGTCAGCACCGCCACGCATTCCAGGTGGTGGGAATAGGGGAATTGATCCACGGGCAGAACCGGCCCCGGGTCGAACCCGCCGTCAACCAGCACCCGGACATCCCGCGCGAAGGTCTGCGGGTTGCAGGACACCATGACCACGCGGCGCACGCCCGGCGCCAGGACGATCTGTTCGACCTGGCGCAAGGCCCCCGCCCGGGGCGGGTCCAGGATCACCGTATCGATATCCTTCAATTCACCGGGTAACAATGGCCGCGCCGCCAGGTCCCGCGTTTCCGTGGTCACCCGCCCGCCCAGGCCGGACCGGCCCGCGCCGGTGCTGAGCGCGCGCATCAGCGCGGCGTCACCATCAACTGCATGAACCCGGCACATCTTGGCAAGCACGAAGGTGAACGTGCCCGCGCCGGCATATAGCTCGGCGATGCGCGCGGCCCCTTCGACCCCGGCCAGAATCGCATTGCGCAGGATTTCCTCGCCGGCCGTCGTCGGCTGCATGAACCCGCCCGGCGGCAGTTCCACCACCGCGGGACCGAATTCGGCAGCGACCGGCGTGATATGGGCGACCGGCTCGACGATCCCCGCTCCGTCGCGCCAGGAAATACGTGCCGCGTTCGACCGGCGCGCGAAATCGGCCAGGGCCTCGCGCGCCGCCAGGTCGGGTTCGCGGTCGCGTTCGACCACCAGATCAAGCGCCCCACCCTCGGGGCCTTCCATGCGGGCAACGGCCAGACGCGCCCGCTCTCCCGTTTGCAGCATCGCCACCGTCAGATCACGCAGCAGGGGCAGCAGAGCGTTGATATCCGGCAACAGCAGAGGACAGGCGTCGATATCGACGATCCGGTGCCCCCGCCGTTCGGCGAAGCCGAGAACCACGCCCTTGTCCGTGCGTTCCGCCTGGAACGTGACACGGCGGCGGGCGTCCCTGGGCACGGACGCAAGGTCCAGAACGTCAAGCATCAGGCCGCGCCGGGACAAGGCCTGAATCAGGATGCCGCGTTTCCATTCAATGTAATGCGCTTCCGTCAGGTGCTGCACCGCGCAGCCGCCGCAGATTTCGAAATGGCGGCAGAATGCCTCACCCCGGGGGGCCTTGGTGACGAAGGACCGCACGCGGGCCTCGAACCCATCGCCGCGAGGCGGTCCGATCTCGACGTCGATCTCGTCACCCGGAACGGTGAAGGGAATGAACAGGCGGCGTCCGTCGGCCGTGTCCGCCACGCCGTCGCCCTGTGCCGCCAGGGCGGTGATGGTCACACGGGCCGGTTCCTTGAACTGAACCGCGCGGGCATGGCCGCGGCGGCTGCCGGAACGCCCGCCGGCGCGTCCCCGGCGGGTCCGATGGGCGTCAGATTTGCGCGGCAATGTCGTTCACGAAGGCCTTGAAGATGTCGCGGGCGGCCGCGCTGAATCCCTTGACCAGGGCCGTCAGGCCGTCGTCCTTGGGTGTGAAATCACGGGTATAGGTCTTGGCGACCAGGACCGTGCCGTCGTTGACCCGGCGCAACACCAGGTTCATTTCGATGACGCCGGCGTTCGATCCGCCGATCACCCGCTCCAGCTTCTCCACCCGGCCGGTGACCGCGAAGTCGGGCCGGGCCCGCATTTCCGGCGTCACCACCGTGCCGGCGATGCCGGCGGCGCGCAGGTAGCTGACCAGTTCGGCCTGCAGCAGAACCCCCGGCGCTTCGTTCCAGAAATGATAGTGATAGGCCTGAAGCTGATGCGGGTTGTCGGCGCGGCGGTAGACGATGGAACGCTGCGTCAATTCGCCGGCGGCAAGCAGACGGTCGACCTCAAGCACGCCCGCCATCAATCGCTTGCCCGGTGTTTCCGGCGGCGTGACCTCAAGCCGGTAGAAATGGTTTTCCGGCACCGTGGCGTTGCCGCCGCAAGCCGTCAGGACGGCAACCAGTGCCAGCGCGGATAATCGTCGGATCATGGTCATCCTCATTTCGCCTGTGCCTCATCGGTGACCGGCTTGCTGTTCAGCAGCAGACCGGGGCTTTGCCTGATCTGGCGTGAGAATTCCAACATATTGCGCGACATGCCTTCCAGGTTTTCGTTGATGGCGTCAATGCGACGGGCAACGCTTTCGACCACATAGCGGGCGTCCTTGATGGCGCGCCGCAGGTCGCCGTCGTTCTTGCCGACCATGTCGGTCAGGGTCGTCATCAGCTTGTCGCCGTTGGCCATGGCGGCGCGGGCGTCCTTGGTCGCACCGTTCAGGTTGGCGATCGTTGCTTCGATCAGCTTGCGGTTCGCCGGGGTGGCGGCGGCCTTCAGTTCGCCGCTGAACGACTGCACGTCGGACGCGATGAGCTCCATATCGTCGATGACCACGGGAATGCGGCGGCTGACGTCGGCGACCAGGAGGGACGCCTCCTTGATCATTTGCTTCAGATCGCCGGCCAGGCTCTCGCCATGATCGTTCAACAGCCTGTTGGCGCTGTTCACGGCTAGCTGCACACTGGCCAGAAGGGGTTCGATGCTGTTGTCGCTGAGCCCGCCCAGCTTTTCCGCGACGCCGGATACGACCGCGAACAGGTCGCCGCCCTCAACCGCCGCGACTTCCGAACCCGGCGTCAAGGCATCGGGGCTGGCACCGGCGGAAATGCTCAGCGTCACCGCCGCGAGCAGGCCGGGTGCTGCAATCGCCACCTTGCTGTCCTTGGGGATTTTCCAGCCTTCGTTGATCTCGAAATCGACGCGGAATCGCATGCCGCCCTTGGACGGCTCCGGCGTCACCGTCTCGACCTGACCGATGGGATAGCCTTCGTAGACGACCTGGGTTCCGAATTTCACGCCGGTGACGTTCGAATAATAGGCGTGGTAGGCATCCGTCGCCCCCGTACGGCCCGTCAACACGGACAATGCCACGATCAGCCCGGCGATCATGGCCAGAACGAAAGTGCCGACCAGCAGATAGTTTATCTTGTTGCTTCTCACGTCTTCGCTCTCACCGTGTCGGTTTTCAAAGGGGGCGGTAGGCGGGCTGTTCGCCCGTCAGCCGGTTCAGGTAGGCATCCGCGTCCATGGTGTCGTCCTCGGCCACCCGGTTCAACAGGTTCTGGATGCGTTGCGACGGGTCGGCGCGCAGCTCGTCCGGCGTGCCGATGAACAGAATTTCGCCGCGATCCAGAATGGTGATGCGATCGGCGATCTTGAACGCACTTTCCAGTTCGTGGGTAACCACGACCACGGTCATGCCCAGGGCGTCACGCAGCAGCAGGATCAGATCGTCCAGCGCCGAGGCGACGACCGGATCCAGCCCCGCCGACGGTTCGTCGCAGAACAGGATTTTGGGATCCATGACGATGGCGCGGGCAAAGGCCGCGCGCTTGATCATGCCGCCGGACAGTTCCGACGGCATCAGGTTTTCGAACCCGCCCAGGCTGACCACTTCCAATTTCATGCGGGCCATGATTTCCATGGTCTTACGGTCCAGCCCCGTATGTTCGAACAGCGGCAACATGACGTTTTCGCCCACGGTCATGGACGAGAACAGGGCCCCGCCCTGAAACGCCACGCCAAGCTTCTGGCGCAGTTCGACCAGTTCGACCCCCGACAGCTTGTCGATGTCCTCGCCCAGGATGCGCATGGTTCCGGAGGTATGATGTTCCAACGCCATCAGATGGCGCAAAAGCGTGCTTTTCCCGGACCCGGACCCGCCCATGATGACCATGACCTCATCGGCATGGACATCCATCGAAATGCCCTTGAGGATCATGCGGTCGCCGTAATGGGTGACCAGATCACGGACCTCGATCACGTTATGGGGCGTCGATGCGGTGCTGTCGGTCATGGCCCCGTCCCTACCGCGTTACCACGAAGGCGAACAGCATGTCCGTCACGATGATCGCCGAAATGGATTGCACCACGGCACGTGTCGTCGCCTTGCCCACGCCCTCGGCCCCGCCCTGGACCGAAGCCCCGTTGACCACGCCGATCACGGCGATAAGGATCGAGAAGATGACGCTTTTGCCGAGCCCATGCATCAGGTCGTCGACGCTGAGAAGCTCGATCGTCTGATCCATATAGGCGGCAAGCGAGATGCCGAGGTCCAGATTGACGTAGACCCCGGCGAAGAACAGGCCGACGAAATCGGAAAACAGCGTCAGCGCCGGAACCATGATCACCATGGCCACCATGGCCGGCACGACCAGGAAGCGCACCGGGTTGATGCCCATGACATAGAGCGCGTCGACTTCCTGGTTGATCTTCATCGTGCCGATGCGCGCGGCCAGCGCCGATCCCGACCGCCCGGCGATGACGATGCCGGTGATCAGGGGCGCGAATTCACGCACAACGGAAAACGAAATACCGACGGTGACCCGGCTTTCCGCCCCGAAAATACGCAGCGTATGGATACCCTGGATCGCCAGCATCATGCCGATGGTCGCCGCCAGAAGGGCAATGATCGGCACCGCCTGGATACCGATGGCCATGCATTGCTCGGCGATGGCGCCCAGGCGCACGGCCTGCTTTTCGCGCCGCCCGAAGATCAACCAATAGAAACTTTCCACCACCATCATGGCGCCCAGGCCGATTTCCTCGACCCCGGCGACGGCGGCGCGGCCGACCTTTTCGGTCGTTACAACGATCGGGTTTCGGGCATCGGTTGGCGTCACGCGCAGGTTCTCCGGTCGGCTGGGCTAGGGCAGGCTCTATACGGCGTCGTCGACGTTCTCATGGATGGCGAACACGGCGTCGAGGCGCGCCAGCTTGAGCACCCGAAGCGCTCCTTCGCTGACCGCTGCCAGGGCCAAGGTTTGGCCGCCCTTCTTGGCGGTCTGCAAGGCTTCCACCAGCGAGGCCACGCCCGACGAATCGATATAGCCGACCTTGGCAAGATCGACGACCACGGGCTTGCCTTGGCCGACGGTGGCCAGCAGGGCTTCGCGCGCCTTCGGCGACGTTTGCAGATCGACGTCACCTTCGAAGGCGATCACGACGGATTCGCCCACGTTTTTGACTTCGTGCTTCATGTCCAGTCCCCTCAAGATGCGCCGGCTTTTGTTTGAAGCCGCTTTCGCAGTTGTAACAGATTACCCACCCCGGCGGGAGGCGTCACGAACTGAACGTCGTCCATGATCTCACGGATCAAATGAACGCCGAGCCCGCCCGGCTTGATATCATCGAGATCGCGGCCCTTGACCCGGCCCGTATCGACGGGGGCCGCGAAATCCTGCAGTTCGACCACGAAGTCTTCGCCGTCGCGGCGCAGTTCCACCGCGATCTCGCCGTCGGCGCGCCCGCCATAGGCATGACGCACCACGTTCTGGCAGGCTTCGTCCACGGCCAGGATGACCTGTTCGGTCATTTCATCCTCACAGGTCAGGAAATCCAAGGCCGCGCGCACGGCATGACGGATCACCCGCAGCCGGTCGGCCCGCGCCGGCAAGCGCATCGACATGATCAATTCCGACCCGCCGGCCACCCGCTCGGCGGCGGCCAGAGCCGCCGGCCGCTCGACCGCCGTGTCGCTGACACCCAACAGAGTGACGTCGTCGCGCATGCCGCCGTCGCCCGGCTGGATAACCCCGACCACGGCATCCAGCCGGGCGCGCAGCGTCTCACCCCTGGTTTCCAAAAGAATCCTTTTCACGCCCTCGACGCCCAGTTCCGTGCCGGCGTCATCGACATAGCCTTCCGTCACCCCGTCGGTGAACACCCACAGGCTACCGCCCTTCAGGTCGACCGCCGTTTCCGGGTAGCCGTCCTTGGTCGGCGGATCGGCGAGAATGCCGAGCGGCGGGCCCTCGGCCTCGAAAGCCTGAAAATCGCCTTCCGGCGTCAGCAGCAGGGCCGGCTCGTGCCCGGCATTGGACAATGTCACCACACCCGTGCGCGGATCGTAGATGCCGCCGACCATGGTCACGAACATCCCGCGCGCCGCAGTTTCACAAATCTCGCGGTTGACCAGGGCCAACAGACGGCCCGGCGACAGGATGGCCTTGCCCAGACAGCGGTAGAGACTGGCGGTCTTGGCCATCAGCAGGGCCGCGTTCACCCCCTTGCCCGAGACGTCGCCCAGGCAAAAGCAGATGCGCCCGTCTTCAAGCGGGAAATGATCGAAAAAGTCGCCGGAAACCTCGCGCGCGGGCTGATTGACGCCCCCGATGGGCGCGTCATCGCCGGGCTGCCGGGGCAGCAGGGAGCTTTGAATTTCACGGGCCAGTTCCAGTTCGCGCTTGATGCGCTCCTGTTCCAGCAGCGCGTCCGCCTGGCGGGCATTGAGAATGGCCAACGCCGCCGATGCGGCCAAGGCTTCGAGAAAATGCAGGTCGTCGGGGCTGAACAGCCCATCGCCGCCCCGCTTGTTGATCAGCTCGATGGCGCCGATCCGTTCGCCCTTTACCGTGAGCGGCGCGCAGAGGATGGATTTGGTCGTATAGCCGGTCTTTTCGTCGACCCCGCCGAAGAAGTTCGGGTCCTTCGACACGTCGCGCACGATCTCGCCCAGGTTGTTCTGCACGGAACGCCCGACGATGCCCTTGTCGGCGGCGATCACCAGGCCGGTGATTTCCGTCGCTCCGACGCAGGCATGGCAGCGCAGATTTTCTCCCTGCTCGTCGAGCAGGAACAGGGCCCCGCCCTCGGCATTGACCGAATCCGTGATATGACCGACAGCCTTGAGCAAGGCCGCATCCAGATCCCGCGAGGCGGCGAAATCCTGCGACATTTCGGCCAACAGTTCCAGGTTGGCCTGGAACCGGCGGGCATCCTCCGCGGCGGCATCGCGGATGTTCAGGGCGGGCGCATTAGACATGCCGGAACTATGCCCGTATTCAATCACATCGGTAAATAGTCCGGTCGCATTTCAGCCCATTTTCGCCACCGACACCGTCGAGGCACAAGTCGCCCTCACTCCATGAACGGAGTATGAAGTTTTGATTTCAGGTGGTGATTGCCATGGACATTTCCCAACCTATGCCGAAAATCATCGACAAATCGGGACATATTCAACCACACCCTGCCCGACCATCATGGGCCGTCAACCAGCCGGAAGCACCATGAACCCCGCCGACCCCACCATCGACGCCCTCACTGCCGAACCCCACCGCCTCTCCAGAGATCCCACCGCCCGGTTTCTGACCTGGGCGCGGGAGGAAGTCCGGTTCGCCTTTCAGCCGATCATCAATCCCTATACGGGGCATCTCTACGGCGTCGAGGCCTTGATGCGTGGGCAGGAGGATCTGGACTTCACGTCGATCCACGCCTTTTTCGATTTCTCCTTCCGTATGGGCATTCTGCAGGAGGTCGAGGTCCTGCTGCGCGGACGCGCCATGAAACAGTTTTCGGCCCTCGACTTGGGGCCGTCCGTTCGCCTGTTCCTGAACATCGACAACCGCGTGCTGCTGACCGACGACCACCGCGCCATCGATACGGTCGAGGCCGCCCGGGCCGCGAACCTGGCCCCCTCGCGCGTGACGTTGGAGGTGTCCGAACGTCATCAGATCGACCGCGACGTCTCCAACACAGAAACCCTGGCACAGATCTACCGGCGCCGGCAGTTCCGCATCGCCATCGACGATTTCGGGACCGGCTTCGCGGGGCTGAAGCTGCTGTACGACCAAAACCCCGATTACATCAAGATCGACCGTTTCTTCATTTCCGGGATCGAGACCGACCGCATGAAAAAGCTGTTCGTGTCGCAGATCGTCAGTCTGGCCCAGACCCTGGGCATCACGGTGATCGCCGAGGGCGTGGAGACGGAAAAGGAACTGCTGACCTGCAAGGAAATGGGCTGCAACCTGATCCAGGGTTATTTCATCGAACGGCCCCTGATCATGGGCGCCGACCTGCGGGGCGCCTACCCACGCGTGCGCGACCTGCGCAAGGGCGAGACGGATCGCCGCTTCATCGACCAGGAACTGTCCATGCCAGCCCCCATCCGAAACAGCAGCGACATCATGGCGACCTTCGAACATTTTCGAGAAAACAAGAACATGACCTTCTTTCCCGTGGTCGACGACATGGATGAACCGCTGGGCATCATCCGCGAGGAAGACCTGAAGGATTTCACCTATTCGCGCTATGGCAAGGACCTGTTGGCCAACGTGTCTTACAAGCGCCACCTCAACGAATTCATCCGCCCCTGCCCCGTGGCCGACATCCATGACAATGCGGAACGGGTGCTGGAGAAATATTCCCTGTCCGGCACGCAGGAGGGGATCATCGTGGTCGAGAACCTGCGTTACGTCGGGTTCCTGACCGCCGCGTCGCTGCTTCAGGTCGTCAACGAAAAGCACCTGGCCATGGCGCGGGACGCCAACCCTTTGAGCAAGCTTCCGGGCAACCACATGGTCGTCGAATACGTGACCGATCTGGTCGGCGATGACGAAACGGAAGCGGTCATCGCCTATTTCGATTTCGACAACTTCAAGCCGTTCAACGACACCTACGGGTTCCGCCAGGGCGACCGGGCGATCCTATTGTTCGCGGAGTTATTGAAGAAATCCTTCATCGCCGACGGGGCGTTCCTGGGCCATATCGGTGGCGACGATTTCTTCGCCGGCTGGCGCGGCATCGGCCTGGACCAGGCGCGGGAACGCCTTGCGGACCTGCGCGAGTCGTTCCGCCATCAGGTCGAGACCTTCTACGACAAGGACGCCCGCGATGCCGGCGGCATCGTCGCCAAAGACCGCAGCGGCGTTGAGCGGACCTTCCCCCTGCTATCCGTGTCCATCGCCGTCATGCACCTGAAACCGGGTCGCGGCGGCATCACGCCCGATGACCTGGCACAGCAGATCGCAGTCACGAAGAAGGAATCGAAACGTGCCGATGACGGGATTTCCATCGGCATCGTCGGTTGATCCGCCTTAGCCCAGGCGCACCGCCGCGTAAGTACCGGGCGCATCTTCGATGGCCGTCAGCTTGCCGTCGCCCGGCCTGCGCGCGGCGACCTGGCCGCCGGATTTTTTCGCGATCCACTTCTGCCAATCGGGCCACCACGAGCCCTCGTGGCGGGTCGCCGCGTTGAACCAGACGTCCGGATCCTTGGGCGTCTTGGCGTTGGTCCAGTAGCAGTACTTGTTCGCCGCCGGCGGATTGATCACACCCGCGATATGGCCCGAAGCGGACAGCACGAAGCGCACCGGCCCGGCATAAAGCTGGGTCGCCGCATAGGTCGATTTCCACGGCGCGATATGATCGTCGGAGGTCGACAGCATGTAGACCGGCGTCTTGATCTTCGTCAGGTCGATCGGCGTTCCGGCAAGTTCGATCCCGCCCGGCTTCACCAACCGGTTTTCCAGATACATCTTGCGCAGGTACATGCCGTGCATCATGGCGGGCATGCGCGTGTTGTCGGAATTCCAGTACAGCAGGTCGAAGGCCATGGGTTCGCGGCCCAGCAGGTAATTGTTGACGACAAAGGACCAGATCAGGTCGTTGTCCCGCATCATGTTGAACACCTGGCTCATGTAGCTGCCTTCCAGGTAGCCCTTTTCCGCCATGTGTTCCTCAAGCAGATCCAACTGCTCCTCGTCGATGAAGACGCCCAGTTCGCCAGGTTCCGAAAAATCCGTCATGGTCGTGAAGAAGGTCGCGGAAGCGACCCGGTCGGCGGAGTACTTGGCGCCTTCCGGCTGCGCCGCCAGATAAGCCAGGGTCGACGCCGTCAGGGTGCCGCCGATGCAATAGCCGATGATGTTGACGCTGTCCTCACCGGTGGCGTCCTGGATCGCGTCCAAAGCAGCCAGGGGCCCTTCGAGCATGTAATCCTCGAAGGATTTATCGGCCAGGCTTTCATCCGGATTGACCCAGGACACGACGAACACCGTATGGCCCTGGTCGACGGCCCATTTGATGAACGAATTCTTGGGCTGTAAATCCAGGATATAGAATTTGTTGATCCAGGGCGGCACGATCAGAAGCGGCCGTTTGAACACCTTGTCCGTCGACGGCGCATATTGGATCAGCTGCATCAGGTCGTTTTGGAACACCACCTTGCCCGGGCTGACCGCGATGTTCTGCCCCAGGGTGAAGGCCGTTTCGTCGGTCATGGAAATGCGCAGCTGGCCCTCGCCGCGCTCCAGATCCGTCAACAAATGGTCCAGGCCCTTGACCAGGTTCTCACCCTTGGTGTCGAGGGTGCGTTGAAGAACCTTGGGGTTGGTGGCGGCGAAATTCGTCGGCGCCAGGGCGTTGACCCACTGCCGGGTATAGAAGGTGACCTTTTCCCGCGTCTTGGGGTCCAGGCCGTCGACATCGCTGACCGCGTCGCGGATCCAGTTCGACGTCAACAGGTAGGATTGCTTCAGGGTGTCGAACAGGACGTTTTCCGACCAGGCCTCATCCTTGAACCGCTTGTCGTCCGGGGCGGGCACGGCCACCGGGGCGGCGTCCTCCCCATTCAGGCGCTTGGACGCGGAATCGAACAGGTCGGCATAGCCCTGCCACAATTTCGATTGCGCTTCGGCCAGCTTGGCCGGGTCCTGCAGCATGGCGGCACCCAGTTCGAAAAACGCCTTGCCGACCACCAGCGGGTCCGGAATCTGAAATCCATGCTGTTCCGCCTGACGGTCCCAGAACCGCTGCATGATGCGTTGGCAGCGTTCGTTCAACGCCTGGGCCGCGCGCTGCGCCTCTTCCGCGTCAGGGAACGGCGAAGCCTGATCACCTTCCTTGGCCTCGATACGGGGCGGTGATTTCTGGGGTGTCTTGGTCATGCGGTCAGCTTCCAGCAATGGACGGCGACGTCTGAAACAAGTGTATCGCTCTTTGTCGACCCGCGCCACGGGCTGGCTCTGTCAATTGCCGGGCATTGAGCGCTTTTCCCGCACCGGCCTGACCGTTAAAAGCATGACGGGGGCGCCCATTCGGAGCAGCGGAGGACCCATGCCAGCATCAAGCCGAATAATGACCCTGCCCCGGTGGACGGCGCTTGCCGTGCTCGCCATTGCCGTCATCCTTCTGTTGGCACCTACCCCCGAAGGCTGGGAGCCTAAAGTTTTGCGGGGGGCCGCGCTCATCCTGTTCGCCATGGGGTTCTTCGCCACCGGCGTCATCCCGGAATTCGTGACCGGACTTGCCTTCTTCGCCGTGGCCTCGCTGATCGCCGTCGCGCCGGCGGACGTCATCTTCGCCGGCTGGTCGTCAACCGCCCTGTGGCTGACCTTCGGCGGCCTGATCGTCGGCATCGCGGTGACCCGAACGGGTCTGGGCGGCCGTCTGGCGGCGCGTCTGACGGGCCTGTTCGGCGAAACCTACAAGGCCCAGGTCGCGGCCATGATCCTGGTCGGCGTGGCGCTGTCGTTCGTCATGCCGTCGACCATGGGGCGGGTGATTTTGTTGGTGCCGATCGCCCTGGCCCTGGCCGACCGCCTGGGCTTTGCCGAGGGCCGCAATGGGCGCTACGGGCTGGTCATGGCGGTGGCTTGCGGCACCTGGATGCCCGCCGTCGCCATCCTGCCCGCCAACGTGCCCAACATGGTCCTGGCCGGCACGGCGGAAACGCTCTACGGCCTGCATTTCACATACGGCGCCTATCTGCTGCTGCACTTTCCGATCATTGGGGTGTTCAAGGCCATCGCCATCTATTTCGCCGTCCTGATGCTGTTTCCCGACCGCGCCGACGCCTCCGTCGCGCAGACAACACCAGCCACGCCCATGACCCGGGACGAAAAGGTTTTGTCCTATGTGCTGGTGATCACCCTGGCCCTTTGGGCGCTCGATTTCTGGCACGGCATTTCGCCGGCCTGGGTTGCCCTGTCGGCGGGCGTCGTCTGCCTTCTGCCCGGCATCGATCTGGTCAGCAAGGACGATTTCATGACCCGCTTCAATACGGCTTCGGTCATCTATATCGCCGCCGTGCTGTCCGTGGCCGCGATCATCGTCGATTCCGGGGTGGGGCGGGAACTGGCGGCCCGCATCCTGCCGCTGTTGCCGCTCGACCCCGCGACGCCGGCGACCAACTTCGCGACCCTGATCGGGCTGGGCTCGGTCACCGGCATTCTGGCCACGGCGCCCAGCGTGCCCGCCGTGCTGCCGCCGTTCGCCCAGGATCTGGCGGCCGCCACGGGCTTTCCCCTGGTGACCGTGCTGATGACCTTCGTGCTGGGCTATTCCACCATGTTTCTGCCCTACCAGGTCCCGCCCCTGGTGGTGGCGATACAACTGGGCGGCGTCAGTCTGCGCCAGGCCGGACGGTTCACGCTGCTGCTGGCGGCCCTGACCATCCTCTTTCTGCTGCCGCTGAGCTTCCTGTGGTGGCGCTTCCTGGGCTATCTGCCGTAGGATCACGGGCATGAGCATCGACGGCCCCATTTCCCAGATCACGACCCTGACCTGCCCCATGTGTGAGCATACGGCGACGGAAATCATGCCGACGGATCAATGCATCTATTATTACCAATGCATGGAATGCGGTAGCCTGTTGACGCCCGAACCGGGCGACTGCTGCGTATTTTGTTCCTACGCAAGCGTGCCCTGCCCACCGGCACAGGCCCGGTCCGGCCGCCCTTAAATCCCGCCGGCTCGGGCGACGTCCCCGGCCGCGTTCCCTAGGCCGCCAGAAATGCCGAGGCGTCGTAGTCCGCCATGAATTGCGCAAACATATCTCTGTTTCCGGCGTTGAAATTAGCCAGATAAGCCCGCTGTTCCTCGGCGCTGAACGGCGTCGCTTCCTCGGTGGCCTGTTTTACCGCCTCAACGGCAAGCGCCGCCCGAACCGCCGCGGCGTCTTCGCGCCCGCGGTTCTGCCGCACGGATTGAATGACACGGACAGGCTCCGTCACCCCGGATCGCAGAAGGCTGCTGACATCGCGTGCCAGCGGCGGCGCGAGGACCTTATTTGCCGCAAGTTGCAGGGGCAGAAGGTTGGTCTTGATGCTTGGATTGAACAGATGATTTCTCGGCACTTCGACAGGATCAGAAATGCCCATCGCCCCTTGAATGGCGCTGAGGAATCCAGGATAGGGCGGCGTGCCCAACTGATAGCATTCGGCGTTATAGGGAATGACGTGGACATTCCCTTGCCCGAATGAACCTTGGTACGTACGGGCGATGTCCAGCCAATCGAGCGCGGAAAGCGGGATGCCGCCGACAAATTCCGCGAACCCTAGCGTCCCGCCGTTCTGAAGATGCAAGGCATAGAGCGAGCGGACAAACGACGCCTGATCCCTGACCAACAGCAGGATCCGCACCTCGAAATCCTCAAGCAGGGCGGCAAGGTGCCCTGCCCGTGCCTTTATATCGATTCCGGGGCCGCCGGCCAGCCAAGAAGCGGAAAGACCTTCCTCTGTCAGGAAAAAGCCTCGCCAGGCAGCGTCACGGGTTTGCGGCATTAAATGCCTATGTCTTAACTGGTCGACGAATTCGCCGGTCCAATGGACGTCTTCCCGATGATCCCTGAGGTGCAGATGAAGGTCGAGCAACGGGAGTATTCCGCCCCCCCTAAGCGCGGCGGAGACATCGTGCCCAGGCGCCAGGAACGTGTTTTCAATCAAGGTTGAAGCACATCTCTGCAGCCCGACGTGTAAATAGAATTCCCGGGACAACCGCTTCTCCAGATCATCTTGTTGCGAACGATGTCACGACCCTAGCCTCAAGCGATTACCGAGACTTTAATTCGGGATATGCGGTCATTCACAATCCTTCTAACGTAGCTAATTGACGGCTTCGACAGTCATCGTTTAAATCCGACATTTGATGCAGCTTGCCTTGATTCAACTTGAAAAATCAGTGTTTCAGCATTTCAAGCCTTGGAGCAATGAACATGGCTTTTCAAATAGGCGCCCGTTGGGACGACGGATTAGGTCGTACCTATATGGAACTCAGCAACCCGATGCAGGCGACGCAGCTCTACGAGCATCAGAAGGCATTTTGGGTCACCCGCAACCAGGGCGGCGACGGTAAAATTTCAGCCGAAATGGAGGCTGAGATCATTGCGGATCAGCTTTCGGAATACAGCGGCCCAGGCTTCGAAACCACCAAACCGATTCTCGACCGCGCGGTTCAACTCACTCAAGACCGGGGCCAAACAGGGCTTTCAATCGTCGAAATCGGAGCCGCCAACGGTGGCACGGTGCGCCATTTCGAGAAGTTCAACCCGGAAGTCGACCTTGGGTTCTACGGCATGGAAGCCCTTCCTTTGCTGGCTGAGGATGGGGCAAAGAAGTACCCGCAGCACCGCTTTCAGGCCGGGACCGCGGAAGACTTCGTTGAATTGACCACCGAAGACCTGGGGCGGGAGCGGTTCGATATGTTTCTCGCCTCGGGTGTGTTGTGCATGCTGCTTCCCGAACTCGCCTTCATGGTCCTGCGCAAGGCCAGCGAGATTTCCGATATGATTGTTTGCCGCGATTACCTGGCGAACAAAGGCGGCGAAATCTCCCGCAAGCGGCCGGTCATGTTCGAACTGGTGCCCGGACATACCCACTACCTGTTCGCCAATCCCTACGAACTGATGCTTCGCAGCCTTGGGTTCTCGCGCATCGAATATATTTTCGAGGAATCGGCCGATCCGCGCATTCGCGGAACCGCGAGTTTCCTGGCACTTCGCAGCCGATAGCAAGAACAGCCGTTCAACGGCCCACCTTGCGGGGCCTGAATCGCCAAGCCTGGATTTAAATACCGCCCAAGCGCGTGTCTTCCTCGGTCGAGCGATACTTGTACTGCAGGCCCACGGCCATCCCCTTCAGGGGCACCATGATGCCGAGGGTCAGCAGTGTACCGAGGGGAATCCACAGCAACAGATGGACCCAGACAGGGGGCTCGTAGACGACCTCAAGCGCCAATGCCAACCCGACGATGACCCCGCCGATGATCAGCAGCACCGGCACCACAGGCCCATCGCCCGTGTCATGGCCATGAAAGCTCATGCCGCAGACGTCGCAGGTATCGGCGACCTTGAGGTAGCCCTTGAACAGCCGCCCCTCGCCACAGCGCGGGCAACGGCCCTTGATGCCACGCACCACCGGCGAGGCGCCGTCGCCGTCCGTAACGGGGGATGGGGTGCTCGCAAGGTCGTTCATGGCAGGCTCCTGAAAATTCTACATCCCCCAGTCGTGAATTAAAGATACGGCGTCGAGGCGCCGATTACCAGCAGCCGCTGATGAAAACCCACAAAAGAAAACGCTCCCCCGAGGGGGAGCGTTTCCGAAACCAAAGGAATGTCGCCGGCTTAGAGAAGCTGGGTCGCGGACCCCTTGCCCCACCAGTAGATGGCGACGAACAGGAACAGCCACACCACGTCGACGAAGTGCCAGTACCAAGCTGCGGCTTCGAAGCCGATGTGCTTTTCCGCCGTGAAATGACCTTTCGACGCGCGGATCAGGCAGACCAGCAGGAAGGTCGTCCCGACGATGACGTGGAAGCCGTGGAAGCCGGTGGCCAGATAGAAGGTCGACGGATAGATGCCGTCCTTCAGGCCGAAGGCCGCGTGGTGATATTCGTAGGCCTGGAAGCCCGTGAAGATCATGCCCAGGATGACCGTGTAAACCAGCCAGCGCGCGCACATCTTGTTGTCGCCGTGACGGATCGCATGGTGGGCGACGGTCACCGTCGCGCCCGAGGTCAGCAGGATCAGGGTGTTCAGGAAGGGGATGTTCCAGGGATTGAAGGGCAGGATGTCCTTCGGCGGCCAAGGCACGGTCGCGACGTTCGACAGGAACGGCACCGAAGCGTGGAAGAAGGCCCAGAAGAAGGCGAAGAAGAACATGACCTCGGAAGCAATGAACAGCAGCATGCCGACCCGCAGCCCGTGCGAGACCACGTCCGTGTGGTACTTGCGGGCCAGGCTTTCGGCGATCACGTCCTTCCACCAACCGAAGAAGGTATAGAACATGATCACGAAACCGGCCGCCATCAGGTACCAGGGGCCGCCGTGCATGAACCAGATGCTGCCGCAGGCCGTTATCAGGGCCGCCACCGATCCCACGAGGGGCCACTTCGAGGGCTCCACCATGTGGAAGGGATGATTACCGCCACTCGCCATTCTTTTTACTCCCTTTGGTCGTTCGTATGGGGAACCGGGGTTCCCGTAAACCTATCAGATGAAACCGGTCAACCGCCCGGACGCGCGTCACCCGTGGCGACGGCGCTGGTCTTTTGAACCGCGGGGGCGGCGTCGGCCGCCCGGTGAAACGTGTAGGACAGAACGATTTCGCGCACGTCCTTGGTGTTCGGGTCCGTGAAGAACTCCGGATCGACATAGAACTGCACCGGCATGTCGACCTGCTGGCCGGGTTGCAGGGTCTGTTCGGTAAAGCAGAAACAGTCGATCTTGGTGAAATAGATGCCGGCCTTGTGGGGCGTCACGTTGAAGCTGGCCGTGCCGGTGACCGGCGTGCTTTCCTCATTCTTGGCGGAATAAAAGGCAAGCGCCTGTTCCCCGGCATGGAGCGTCACCCGGCGCTGTTCCGGACGGAAGTTCCAGTTCAGATCGCGCGCCACATTGGCGTCGAAGGCGATGGTGACCGTCTTGCCCTGCATGGCCGCCGGAACGGCCTTGGCCGTGGCGTCAGACACCTGGGTCGTGCCGCCGTAGCCGGTAACCTGGCAGAACAGCTGATACAACGGGACCGACGCATAGGACAGGCCGACCATGCCGCCGACAACGGCGAACAGCGCAAGCGCCGTCCGCCGGTTGTTGGAATTGCGGGGTTGCCGTGACACGGGCGGGGTCCTCGTTGCCAGTTCCGGGTCCGGGCCTTAGTGGGCCTCGGCCTTGCCGGTCATGTCGGGCACGTCCTCGAAGGTATGGAACGGTGCCGGGCTGGCGACGGTCCATTCGAGGGTCGTGGCGCCGACGCCCCAGGGATTGGCTTCCGCGGGCTTGCCCGCAGACAACGTCCGCCACACGACGATGAAGAACAGCAGCGTGCCGGCGATGGTCACCAGGGCGCCGATGGACGACACCATGTTCCAGCCCGAATAGACGTCGGGATAATCCTGGATACGGCGCGGCATGCCGGCCATGCCCAGGAAGTGCTGCGGGAAGAACAGGATGTTGACGCCGATGAAGGTCACCCAGAAGTGCAGGCGGCCCAGGCCTTCCGGATACTGACGCCCGGACATTTTGCCGATCCAGTAGTACCATCCGGCGAAGATGGCGAACACAGCACCGAGCGACAGCACGTAGTGGAAGTGGGCAACCACGTAATAGGTGTCGTGGAAGGCCAGATCGACGCCCGAGTTGGCGAGAACCACGCCGGTCACGCCGCCGACCACGAACAGGAAGATGAAGCCGATGGCCCACAACATGGGCGTGTCGAAGCGGATCGACCCGCCCCACATGGTCGCGATCCACGAGAAGATCTTAACCCCCGTGGGCACGGCAATGACCATCGTGGCGGCCACGAAATAGGCCCGCGTTTCCACGTTCAGGCCGACCGTGTACATGTGGTGGGCCCACACGACAAAGCCGATGAAACCGATGGAAACCATGGCGTAGGCCATGCCGAGATAGCCGAACACCGGCTTCTTGGAGAAGGTCGAAACGATCTGCGAGACGATGCCAAAGGCCGGCACGATCATGATGTAGACCTCGGGATGGCCGAAGAACCAGAACAGGTGCTGCCACAGGATCGGGTCGCCGCCGCCGGACGGCACGAAGAAGGTGGTGCCGAAGTTACGGTCCGTCAGCAGCATGGTCAGGCAGCCCGCCAGAACCGGCAGGGCCAGCAGCAGCAGGAAGGCCGTGATCAGGATCGACCACACGAACAGCGGCATGCGGTGGAGCGTCATGCCCGGGGCCCGCATGTTGAGGATCGTGACGATGAAGTTAATGGCGCCCAGGATCGACGACGCGCCCGCCACGTGCAGCGACAGGATGGCGAAGTCGACGGCCATGGTCGGATGGAAATCGATGCTCGACAGAGGCGGATAAACCGTCCAGCCCGTGCCGGCGCCGCCGCCGATGATGCCCGAGAAGATCAGCAGCACCGTGGACGCGACCAACAGCCAGAACGAAATGTTGTTCATGCGCGGGAAGGCCATGTCGGGCGCGCCGATCATCATCGGCACGAACCAGTTGCCGAATCCGCCGATCAGCGCCGGCATGACCACGAAGAACACCATGAGGAAGCCGTGCGCCGTGACCAGGACGTTATAGAAGTGCGCGTCGGTGATGAACTGGATGCCCGGCTCGGCCAGTTCCAGGCGGATCAGCCAGGATGCCGCCCCGCCCAGGATGGCGGCGAAAATCGCGACCACCATGTACAGGGTCCCGATGTCCTTGTGGTTGGTGGAATAAAGCCACCGCCCAATGCCCTTGGGAGCGTGGTTGTGATCGTCGTGCCCGCCGTGTCCGTCGTGGGCGCTCACTTCACTGGCCATGGGTCAACCTCTTCTCGTTCCGTTATATTGCGGCCGCCGCGGCGTGCCGTGAATCTTTAGAAATACCGAACCAAACCGCCCGGTCAGTCTTTGGCCTGGGCGACCTTAACCAGGGTCTCTCCGGCCGCCGGAGCGGGCATGGAGTCGGCATATTTCGCCTTCGCCGTCGCCACCCAAGCCGCGAATTCTTCCTTCGAGACCGCCTTCACGTGGATCGGCATATAGGCATGACCGACACCGCAGAGTTCCGAACACTGGCCGTAATAATCGCCCGGCTTGGTGATGCGCACCCAGTTTTCGTTGGTCCGTCCGGGCACGGCGTCCAGTTTCAGACCGAACGCCGGCATGGCCCAGTTGTGGATCACGTCATCGGCGGTCTGCAGCACACGGATGTTCGTGTCGATCGGCAGGACCACCGTGTTATCCACGGTCAGAAGGCGCGGCTGGCCAGGCTTCAAGTCCTCCGTCTGGACCATCTGGCTGTCGAATCCGAAGTCGCCCTGGTCGGGATACTTATAAGACCAGTACCACTGGTGCCCCACGACCTTCAGGGTCATGTCCGGGTTTTCGTATTTGTCCTGGAAGAACAGCAACTTGAACGACGGCACGGCGATCACCACCAGAATGATGATCGGCACCACGGTCCACACCACCTCGATGAAGGTGTTATGCGTCGTCTTCGACGGGACCGGGTTGGCCTTTTCGTTGAATTTGACGATTACGTAGATCAGCAGAATCAACACGAACAGCGTGATGATCGTGATGATCCAGAACAGCAAATTATGGAAATCCTCGATCCGCTCCATGACCGGGGATGCGGCTTCCTGGAAATTCATCTGCCAGGGCGTCGCGATGCCGTCCGCCAAGGCGCTGCCGCCGAAGGAAAGAAGGAAAAGTGCGGCACCTGTGATCAGGGCGTGCAATCTCAAGGTCATGGTCCTCATCCGAAATTACCGGGCATTGGGATTTACACTCAAAAGAAGTTAATCCGTTAGGCCCTTGTTTCTTAACCCATTCTGCCTACGCCCGGCCGCGCGCGATGGCGCCTCGCCACCGGGGAGACGAGAGGTCTTAGCTAGCATTCCCCGGCGGCATTGCAAAGGCTTTTTTACCCTGGACAATCGGCCTAATAGCCTTGATTTTCCGCCATCAAGGTCCAATCTGGGGCGGGCGGCGCCTTGCCCCCCGCGACATGGCGGCACCCCGCCCTATCAGGTCGGCGGCGCGAATTGAGTAAGGAATGCAAGATGATGAAGAACTGGCAGTTGGGCGCCATCCTGGGCGTCGTGGCGGTGACGATGTACCTGCTTTTCTGGCTTAACATGACGACCCGCTAGCCCCCCGCCGTCATGACCATTCAAGACCTGCCCCACCTGATCGCCGGCTTCAACGCCTTGTCCGTGGTGTTCATGACCGTCGGTTATGTCTTCATCCGGCAGGGTGCGAAGGACAAACACCGCGCCATGATGCTCTGCGCGGCCGCCGCCTCGGCCTTGTTCCTGGTGGTCTACGTGATCTACAAATTCAATTCCGGGTTCGCCAAATTCGGCGGCGAAGGCATGATCCGGCCCGTCTATTTCACCATCCTGATCGTCCACGTGATCGGCGCCATCGCCATTACGCCCCTGGTGCCCATGACCTTCTGGCGGGCCCTGACCGGCCAGTTCGCGCGCCACAAGGCGCTGGCGCGCTGGGTCTGGCCGCTGTGGATGTATGTCGGGATTTCCGGTGTCGTGGTTTATGTCATGGCCGTCCACCTTTATCCTTATACAGGCCAATGACAGACAACGATAAAACCCCTGACGGAACCTTGGGCACCGCCGCCAACAGCGAAGACGCGCGCTGGGAAATCCGCGCCTGGCTGCTGCTGGGTCTGGCGGCGCTGGCCATCGCCGGCGTGTTCGCCCTGATGCTGGCCGTATCCCGCGTGCCGGGTGCGGAGCGATTGATCCCCTGGCCGCTTCATTTCTTTGAAAAAGGCCTGGTGATCCACGTCGTCTATTCCTTCGTCGTGTGGTTCCTATGCCTGCTCGGCGCCCTGGTGGCGGCAACCACCTATCACCTGGACGGCGGCCGGTCGCGCGG
>DCRZ01000002.1:0-611135 GCA_002325375.1 Rhodospirillaceae bacterium UBA1479 | reverse complement strand
GCGCGACGGGGCGTTCTGCCGTGTGGTTGGTCACGGCGGGGGAAATCCTGCTGATGATCCCGGCCCTCAAACACGACACCCAGCCGTCCCTCAACAATTACGTGCCGACGGTGATCGACCCGCTGTACTACCTGGGTCTGGTGTTCATGTTCATGGGCGTGCTGTTCGTCGTCCTGCGCCTTGCGGCGGCGTTCCTGCGCCGCGTCAACGAACCGGGCCCGGGGGGCGTGGGCGTTCTGTTGACGGGCCTGATCTATATCGCCGCCTTTGCCTGCTTCGCCGTGACGTTCCATGCCGCCTCGGGCGAACCGACATCCGTGGAACTGAACGAACGCCTGTTCTGGGGCGGCGGGCATGTTCTGCAGTTCGTCAACACCGGCCTGATGCTCTGCGCCTGGTGGGCGCTGGCCGGGGCCGCCGGCCGGCCGTTTTCGGGCAGTCTGTTCTTCTGGGCCGTGGCCGCACTCGCCCTGTTCGCGCTGATCGGCCCGGCGCTTTATTGGATATTCCCCGCGTTCAGCGCCGAACAGACCCAGGCCTTCACCGACCTGCAATACCTGTTGGCCCCGGCCCCGGTTGTGTTGGCCGCCGCCTTCCTGTTCACCGGCAGCGGCACGCCGCCCGCCGACGACCGCGCGCGACTGGCGCGGTCCGCCCTCTGTCTGTCCATGGCGGTGTTTTTCCTGGGCGGGCTGCTCGGCCTGTTCGTCGACGGCGCCGATACCCGCACGCCGGCCCATTACCACGGCGTCATCGGCGGCGTGAACCTGGCCCTGATGGGCTTGGTGTTTTGCGCCCTGCTGCCGTCGCTGGATCGCGCAGCCAAGCTGGGCCGCGCCGTGTTCGCCCTGTTCTGGCTTTACGGCCTGGGCCAGGCGCTGCATTCGGCGGGCCTGTTCCTGGCCGGCGGATACGGTGCGCCGCGCAAGGTGGCGGGCGACATCGCGGGCTTGGAAGCATTTGGCGCCCAGGTCGGCCTGTACGGCATGGGGGTTGGCGCGGTGATCGCCGTGGCCGGCGGCGTCATGTTCATCTGGATCGTCGGGCGGGCACTTTTACGCCGACCTGGACCAACGGACACTGGCCCTCGGCGCGAACTTAAAATATAAAGCGCCCAGGCAACGCACACCGACCAACGCCATGAGGACACCCGTGAGCGACACCGTCGCCCCGCATATCAGCGCATCGGCCGAGACCGCGCCCCGCCCGGAACCCCAGTTCCGGCTGGCCGACTATGCCCTGTTGCTGAAGCCCCGGGTGATGTCCCTGGTGGTGTTCACGGCCATGGTCGGCCTGGTCATGGCGCCGGGCGCCATCGGCACGCTCGAAGCCTTCGTCGCGATCCTGTGCATTTCCATCGGCGCCGGGGCCTCGGGCGCCATCAACATGTGGTACGACCGCGACATCGACCTGCACATGCAGCGCACCATGAACCGGCCGATCCCGGCGGGCCGCATGGACCCCGGCAACGCGCTGGTGTTCGGCACGGTCCTGGCGATCGCCTCGGTCATCGCCATGGGCGTCTGGGTCAACCTGATTTCCGCCGGGCTGCTGGCCTTCACGATCCTCTATTACGTGTTCATCTACACGGTCTGGCTGAAGCGCCGCACGCCGCAGAACATCGTCATCGGCGGCGCCTCGGGCGCTTTGCCGCCGGTCATCGGCTGGGCCGCCGTGACCGGGAACGCCGGGTTCCTGGCCGACCCCTGGGGCGCCATCGCGTTGTTCATGATCATCTTCCTGTGGACGCCGCCCCATACCTGGGCGCTGGCCCTGTTCCGCCGCCAGGACTATCAGACCGTGGGCGTGCCCATGCTGCCCGTGGTGGTCGGCGAACACCGCACCAAGATCCAAATGGCCGTCTACACGGCGCTGCTGATCCCGGCGACCTTCGCGCCCATGCTGCTCGGCCTGTCGGGCTGGCTGTACACCGTCGCCGTCGCCGGCCTGAACGTCGGGTTGGTCGTGCATATGGCGCGGGTGTGGCGGGCGGAAAACGTCGCCGACGCCAAACAGGGCCCCTGCCGGCCGATGTTTTTCTATACGATCCTCTACCTGTTCGGGATTTTTCTGGCCCTGCTGGCCGACCGCACCCTGTTCGTCGCGGTCTTTTGACCCCATATAGGCGACATGCCGGACAGCCAATCCCCTGACACCCCCGCCTACGCCCGCCTGGAAAGCCGTTTCCGGCGCCTGAACGCCCTGGGCGAGGCCCAGGAAGTCCTGCATTGGGACATGTCCACGGTGATGCCGAGGGGCGGCCACGAATCCCGGGCCGAACAGCTGGCCGAACTGGCCGCCGTCTATCACGGCATGCTGACGGACAGCGAAACGGGCGATCTGATCGCCGCCGCCGAGGCCGATGCGGCCGATCTGACCGACTGGCAGCAGGCCAACCTGCGCGAGATCAAACGCAATTACGTCAAGGCCACGGCCTTGTCGGAAGACCTGGTGACGCGGTTGAGCCGCGCCTCCTCGGCCTGCGAGGCCGTATGGCGCGACGCCCGCGCCGACAACGACTTCAAGGCCGTGCAGCCCCTGGTGACCGAGCTTCTGGCCCTGGTCCGCGAAAAGGCCGCCGCCAAGGCCGAGGTTTTGGGTGTTGGCCTGTACGACGCGCTTCTGGCCGATTACGAGCCGGGCGGCAGTTCCGCCGAGATCGACACCGTGTTCGACGAACTGGAAGCCTTCCTGCCCGGGTTCCTGGGCGAGGTTCTGGACCATCAGGCCAAGGCGCCCAAGGTCATCCTGCCCGACGGCCCGTTTCCCGAGGAAAAGCAAAAGGCGCTGGGCCAGCGGTTCATGGAGATGCTGGGCTTCGACTTCCATCACGGGCGGCTCGACGTCAGCCTGCACCCCTTCTGCGGCGGCACGCCGGACGACGTGCGCATCACCACGCGCTATGACGAAAACGATTTCACCTCGGCCCTCATGGGCGTGCTGCATGAAACCGGCCATGCCATGTACGAACGCGGCCTGCCCAAGGATTGGCGCGGCCAGCCCGTGGGCCATGCGCTCGGCATGTCGGTCCACGAAAGCCAGTCCCTGCTGATCGAAATGCAGGTCTGCCGGTCCAAGACCTTCCTGGATTTCGCGGCCCCGATCATGGTCGATACCTTCGGCGGCACGGGGCCCGCCTGGGACGCGGACAACCTGTTCCGCCTGTACACCCAGGTCGAACGGTCGTTCATCCGTGTCGACGCCGACGAAGTCACCTACCCGGCCCATGTGATCCTGCGCTACCGCCTGGAAAAGGCGCTGATCGAGGGCGACATGGAAATCCCCGACCTGCCGGGGGCGTGGAACGACGGCATGGAACGGCTGCTGGGCATTCGCCCGCCGACGGATACCCAGGGATGCCTGCAGGACATCCACTGGTACGACGGGGCCTGGGGCTATTTCCCGACCTATACGCTGGGCGCCATGACGGCGGCGCAGCTTTACGCCGCCGCCCGCGACCAGAACCCGGAAATCGAGCCCGCCATCGGCCGCGGTGACTTCGCGCCGCTGATGGCCTGGCTGCGCGCCAACGTGCACGGCAAGGGATCGCTCGTCAGCGCGAAAGAGCTTTTGATCAGCGCCACGGGCAAGCCGCTCGACCCGAAGGTGTTTGAGATGCACCTCAGAACGCGCTATCTAGCGCCCTGACATGACAAACCCCAGATACATCTCCACGCGGGGTGAAGCCCCCGCGCTTGGTTTCGAGGACGTCCTGCTGGCCGGCCTCGCGCGCGACGGCGGCCTTTACGTGCCCGAAACCTGGCCGCAGTTTTCCGCCGACGACATCCGCGCCATGAAGAATCTGTCCTATCCGGCCCTGGCGCAGAAGATCATGGCGCCCTTCATCGGCGACGCCATTCCGGCGGCGGATCTGAAGACCTTGGTCGAGGATGCCTATGCGACCTTCGATGCGCCCGACGTCCTGCCCTTGAAGAAAATTGGTGATGGCGAATACCTGCTGGAACTGTTCCACGGGCCGACCCTGGCCTTCAAGGACGTGGCCATGCAGGTGCTGGGGCGATTTTTCGATTACGTGCTGAAGAAACGCGGCCAGCGCATCACCATCGTGGGCGCGACCTCGGGCGATACGGGATCGGCCGCCATCGAAGCCTGCCGCGACAAGGCCGCCATCGACATCTTCATGCTGCATCCCCACGGTCGGGTCAGCCCGGTGCAGGAAGCGCAGATGACGTCGGTGCAGGCCGCCAACGTGCACAACATCGCGATCGAAGGCACCTTCGACGACTGCCAGGACCGGGTGAAGGACCTGTTCAACGACGGGGATTTCCGCGACCGCTTCAACCTGTCGGCCGTGAATTCCATCAACTGGGCGCGGGTGATGGCGCAGATCGTCTATTATTTCTGGGCGGCGGTGAAGCTGGGCGCCCCCGACAAGCCGGTCGCGTTTTCCGTGCCCACGGGCAATTTCGGCAACGTGTTCGCGGGCTACGGCGCCATGCAGATGGGCCTGCCCATCGCCAAGCTGGTCGTCGGCTCCAACGCCAATGACATCCTGGCCCGCTTCTTCGCCTCCGGCGCCATGGAAATGGCCGGCGTGGTGCCGACCACCAGCCCGTCCATGGACATTCAGGTCTCCAGCAATTTCGAACGTCTGCTGTTCGACCTGGTCGACCGCGACGGCGCGGCCTGCGCCCGGGTGCTGACCGATTTCCGCAAGACCGGCCGGTTCGAAGTATCCGCCGACCAGTTGGCCCGCGCCCGCAAGGTGTTCGCAGGCGCCCGGTTCAACGACGCCGGCACCAAGGAAATCATCAAACAGGTCCATGACGCGACGGGCGAATTGATCGACCCTCATTCGGCGATCGGCGTGGGCGCGGCGCGGGAAAACCCCGCACCGGACGGCACGCCCATGGTGATCCTGGCAACGGCCCACCCGGCGAAATTCCCCGACGCGGTCGAGGACGCCACGGGCCAACGCCCGTCCCTGCCCGCGCGCCTGGCGGATTTATTGGACCGGCCCAAGCGTTGCCAAACCTTGGCCAACGATCTAGACCAGTTGAAACGCACCATCGAATCAACCCTCGCCTAAGGGAATCCTGAGTGTCCGTACAGATTACCACGCTAGATAACGGCCTTCGCGTCATCACCGAACGCATGGACCGGGTCGAAACCGTGTCCGTCGGCGCCTGGGTCGGCGTCGGCGCCCGGCACGAGCCGGAAGCCGTCAACGGCGTGTCCCACTTGTTGGAGCACATGGTGTTCAAGGGCACGAAAAAACGCAGTGCCCGTGCCATCGCCGAGGAGATCGAAGCCGTCGGCGGGCATATGAACGCCTATACCGCGCGCGAGCACACGGCCTATTACGCCAAGATGCTGAAGGAAGACCTGGGTCTGGCCATGGACGTCATCGGCGACCTGGTCCAGCACGCGACCCTGGACGCGGACGAACTGGAGCGCGAACGTCATGTCGTGATCCAGGAAATCCATCAGCTTCACGACACACCCGACGACATCGTGTTCGAGAATTTCCAGGCCGTCGCCTTTCCCGATCAGGCCCTGGGACGCTCTGTCCTGGGTTCGGAAGCCCTGATCGAAGGCATGTCCCGCGACGCGGTCCTGGACTACATGACCACCCATTACGCGGCCCCGGTCAGCGTCGTTTCGGCGGCGGGGGCCCTTGAGCACGACCGCGTGGTCGACATGGTACGGCATACCTTCGCGGACCTGCCCGCGGGTGCCCCGGCAGCCCGCGAGGCCGCGCGCTACGGCGGCGGCGACGTGCGCGTCGACCGCGACCTGGAACAGGTCCATATCACCCTGGGATTCGAAGGCCTGGCCTACGACGACGACGATTATTACGCGGCATCGGTCCTGTCGGCGCTGTTGGGCGGCGGCATGTCGTCGCGCCTGTTCCAGGAAGTCCGCGAAAAACGCGGCCTGGTCTATTCCATCTACAGCTACCAATCCGCCTATGCCGACGGCGGCCTGTTCGGCGTCTATGCGGGCACCGGTTCGGGCGAAGTGACCGAACTGATGCCGCTGATCGCGGACGAGTTGAACAAGGTGCGCTTGTCCGTCGACGAGGACGAGGTCGCCCGCGCCCGCGCCCAGTTGAAGGCGTCGATCCTGATGTCCCTGGAAAGCACCTCGTCGCGCTGCGAACAACTGGCGCGCCAGATGCTGATCTACGGCCGCCCCGTTCCGGCCGAGGAAATCGTCGCCAAGGTCGATGCCGTCACGGCGGGTGACGTCGTGCGCGTGGCCGAACGCCTGTTCAGCACCAAGCCGACCCTGTCGGCGATCGGGCCGCTTGCCAACCTGGAGGCCGACGACACTTTCGCGGCCCGACTCAGCGCCTGATCCGATGCGCCCCGCTCATGCCTCGTGACCGGGGGTGAAGCGATCGACCACCACGCCGCCGGTAATGGTTTCACCGTCCTCTGACAGGGGCAGGCGGATGGATGCCGTGGTGAACTTCAGGTCCTTCACCGATATCCAGCGCGTGCGCGAATAGACCGGCTCGCGCCGCTCGATCATCATCGGCAACACTTCCGCATTGACGAACCCGAACCCCTCGATGTTGTCGGCGAAATAGCGCTTTCCGGTCAGTTCCTGGCCGGCAACCTGGACCATGTGGGTTCCGAAAAAGCGGTAGCGGAAATCCATGGGCGGACCGAGAAAATCGATGACGGCGGTACTTGGGATGATCGCCGGCGGCAGGGCTTCCAGGCGAAATTCACCAACCGGCGGACCGACGCGGGCACGGCGCACCCGGTCCCAATATTCAAAGACGGCGACATGTCCGGGATCATCAATGCCGTCCAGGTCCAGGATTTCCTTATCGACGATATAGGCAACGCGTTGATCCCGGATGGATTCGAACATGCTTGGGGAGACCTAGAGTTATGTCACCTACCGCAGGCCCCGTTGCCCCGTCCCCCGTATCGTGGGACGCTTGGTCCGGAAATTCAACGTGTTTCCGCTGCGGGATGGCTGCCCGGCCTATACGTGGCCCGTCTGAAAACTGTTCGCCGTGACCCCGCCTGTGATGGTTTCGCCGTCTTCCGACAGCGGCAGGCGTACCGTGGTCGTGGTAATGTCGAACCCGCGGACGGAGACCCACCGTGTCCGTGAACAGACGGGCCTGCGGCTTTCGATCATTATCGGAAAAATCTCGGCGTTGACGAAACCGTAGCCCGTGATCTTGTCCGCGTGGTAGCGCCGACCGGTTAGTTCCTGACCGGCGATCTCGACCATGCGGGTGCCAAAAAAGCGGTAATAGAAATCGAGCGGCGGGCCGATGAAATCGACCACCGCCATGCAGGGAATAATTTCCGCCGGCAGGGCTTCCAGGCGAAACTCACGGCGCGGCGGACCGACACGGTCGGCCCGCACCTTGTCCCAATATCCGTGGGCCTTGCGCAAGCCGGGAACATCCAAATCCCCAATATCCATAAAATCGGATTTGACGATCCGGGAGACCTTGAAGTCGTCATGCGGGATCAGCATGACTCCGGGTCCTTCCCTTGATTTTAAGTCCCCCCCAAACGCCCGGCCCGCTTTTCGCAGGCCCCCTCGTCGTTCGGATTCCCCCTTTATCGGAGAGAATACCCCCACGGTGCGGCCTCAAGCCGCTGTTTTCAACAGAATTCGGACTACGGACGTATGAGCCTGACCGGCGGCATCAAGCCTCGGTGCGGCTGTCCAGATAGCTTTCGATCAGGGCGTAGATTTCCTCGGCCGCGTCCTCGTCGCCGGTGAACGTGAGGTTGGCCTGCTCGCCATAGATGTTCAGGACATAACCCCGGGCTCCGCACACATCCTCCAGCGCCTGGATGAACGGCAGGATGACCCGGTCGTTCAGGGCCTCAGCGGTCTGGCAGGCTTCCATGCGTTCCAGAAGAAGCTTGCGCAGGTCGTTCGCGGGCTTGCGTTGGGGGGGGCGGCTCATATTAACGGTTCCGGCGTGGTTGGCGGCGTTCAGGCGTGGCCGGCTTCGTCCGACAGCATGCGCGGATCGACACCGATCTTGAGCATCGCCTGTTCCCACTTGTCGTCCATGCCGCCGCCGAACACAAGGGCGGGATCGGCCGCGACATGTAGCCAGCCGTTGGCCTTGATCTCGGAATCCAGTTGCCCCGGCCCCCATCCGGCATAGCCGAGCGCCAACAGCGATTGCCGGGGGCCGATGCCGTCGGCGATGGCCTGCAGGATATCGACCGTGGCGGTCAGGGCGATCTGATCGTCGACGACCATGGTCGCTTCCTGGACATAGTCGGGGGTGTGCAGGACGAAGCCTCGGCCCGATTCGACCGGGCCGCCGAAATGTACGTTAATAGGCTCGCTGAGCCCGGACGGCACGATATCCAACTGCTCCAGAAGGTCGGGGAACTTGAGCGTTTCCAACGGCTTGTTTACGACCAAGCCCATCGCGCCCTCGGCATTATGGGCGCACATGTAGATCACCGTTTTGGAAAACCGCTCATCCGGCATGTTGGGCATGGCGATCAGCAAATGCCCGGCCAGATAGGCTTCGTCGTCTAGGGTCCGGGGCATGGGATGAGCCTCGAATATCCGTCCAGTTTCACCAATTTATAGCACAACCGCGCCCGATAATTATGGCGTCGTGACGGCACCCCCGCAAGCGCGCGCCCGTGAAAAAGCATCACACACTGCCCGGAAACCGCCGCAATCACGCGCCATTTATTGGCTGTGTCCGCCGACACCGTGCCATAATATGGGCATCGCAGTCACCACAACCAGCCCGCCGGAAAACAAGAATCTCTCCATGACCGCTGCATCCCTTTTTCGCGCCGTCCGCCCGACCGCCCTGATCGCGGCCCTCTTGCTGCTGCTCTCCGCGACCATCGCGCAGGCCGCGGGCACGGCGCAATCCGCCTGGCATGAAACGGAACAGACCAAGGCCCGCCTGATCGCCGCCGTGACCGGCACCGGATCGGCGGCGATGCTGCGCCTGGGCCTGGAATTCCACATGCAGCCGGGATGGAAGATCTATTGGCGCTCGCCCGGCGACGCCGGCATCCCGCCCCGGCCCAACTGGGACGGCTCGGACAACCTGAAATCCGCCAAGGTTCTGTGGCCGGTGCCGGAACGGTTCAGCGTGCTCGGTCTGGAAACCCTCGGCTACAAGAAAGAGGTCGTGTTCCCGGTCGACGCCGTGCCGATGGAACCGGGCAAGCCCGTCATGGTCAAGGCGGTGATCCCCTATCTCACCTGCGACGATATCTGCATTCCCTATACGGCGAACCTGAACCTGACCCTGCCGGCGGGTGCGGCCGCGCCCAGTGAATTCGCCCACCTGATCAGCCGCTACGTCGCCACCGTACCCGGCGATGGCGCCCGACACGGGCTGATGCTGGCTGACGCGGCGGCACTAAGCCCCGGCGACACCGCCAAGGGCGAAATGCAGATCAGCGTGCGGGCGAAATCGGAAACCCCGTTCTCGGCCCCGGACATCTTTCTGGAAGGGCCCGAGGTCCTGGCCTATTCCAAACCCCATGTGACCTTTTCCGACAACGGGCGCGAGGCGCGCCTGGATGTCACCGTCTACGGGGTCAAGGACCTGAACGGGGGGCCGCAGCAACTGGCCAAGGAAACCCTGACCGCGACCCTGGTCGATGGGGGCCGTAGCGCCGAACGGCAACTGATGCTCACACCCGGCGAATTGGCGCCGCCCGCCGACGCGCCGGTCCTCAGCATCGCGGAAACGACCCCGGCACCGCAGCCCAATCTGTTGCTGTTCATCGCCCTGGCCGTGCTGGGCGGTCTGATCCTTAACCTGATGCCCTGCGTGCTGCCCGTGCTGTCGATCAAGGTTTTGGGCGTCGTGGGCCATGGCGGCGGCGACAAGGGGCAGGTCCGGCGCGGCTTCATCGCCTCGGCGTTGGGGATTTTCGCGGCCTTCATGGTGCTGGCCTCCGGTCTGGTGGCGCTGAAAGCCGCCGGCATGACCATCGGCTGGGGCATTCAGTTCCAACAACCCTGGTTCCTGGCCGCCATGGCGGTGATCGTCTTCGTGTTCGCCTGCAACCTGTTCGGGTTGTTCGAAATCGCCCTGCCCCAGGCCATCGGCGACCTGGGCGCCCATGCCGCCGCCCCCAGCCACCACACCGGCCCGATGGGCCATTTCCTGCAGGGTGCCTTGGCGACCCTGCTGGCGACGCCTTGCTCCGCCCCCTTCCTGGGCACCGCCGTAGGCTTTGCCTTGGCCCGGGGGCCGGTGGAAATCTATGCCATCTTCTCAGGCTTGGCGCTCGGCCTGGCCCTGCCGTATCTGGCCATCGCGGCCGTGCCCGCCGCCGCCACCCGCCTGCCCCGCCCGGGGCCCTGGATGATCCGCCTGCGCCAGATCATGGGCCTCGCCCTGCTGGCCACGGCGGGCTGGCTGCTGTGGGTCGTCATGGGCATCCTGGGGACCACGGCTGCGGCAGGGCTGACCGCCGGGCTGGCCGTCCTGGGCCTTGTCCTGTGGCTGTCCGGACGCGGCGTAAAGCCGGCCTGCGCCCTGGTGCCGGGGGTTCCCATCGCGCTCGGCGTCGCCATGGTGCTGGCCACTGCCGTGCTGCCGACTGTAGGCGAGACACCGCCCCGGGCCGCCGGCGAGACCAACCAGCGTGGCGCCAAGAATGTGGACGCACGCCGCCATTGGCAGCCGTTCGACGAGGCACGGATCGCCCAACTGGTCGCCGATGGCAAGACCGTGCTGGTCGACGTCACCGCCGACTGGTGCATCACTTGTCAGGTCAACAAGCGCCTGGTCCTCAACCAGGGGGCCGTACACACAGCCATCGCCGACGGGCGTATCGTCGCCATGGTCGCCGACTGGACCCGCCCTGATCCGGTGATCGCCGCCTATCTGGCCAAATTCGGGCGCTACGGCATTCCGTTCAATGCGGTCTATGGGCCGCAGGCCCAGAACGGCATCCCCCTGCCGGAACTGCTGACGGAAAACGCGGTGACCGAGGCCGTCGCCCGGGCAGGCAACGTGGTGATCGCGAAAAACTAGGCCGCCCCCCGCCATGGGGCGGTTTTTCATGGACTCTTCGCCGGAATGCACTATTTCATGCTGGCATGAACGGCCCGTGCGGCGCGTCCTTAGCGCCGCCCGAAGCCATGTTTGAATAATCAGATTCAGGGGAAATCCAATGACGCTTGGTGTTGGTGACAAAATTCCGGCGGCGACGCTTTACCACATGACCGGCGAAGGCCCGGCCGCCATTTCGACGGACGACATCTTCAACGGCAAAAAGGTCGCCATCTTCGGCGTGCCCGGCGCCTTCACGCCGACCTGCTCGGCCAAGCATCTGCCCGGCTTCGTCGCCAAGGCGGATGAACTCAAAGCCAAGGGCATCGACCAGATCGTCTGCATGTCCGTGAACGACGCCTTCGTCATGGGTGCCTGGGCCAAGGACCAGGGCGCCGACGACAAGGTTCTGCTGGTCGGTGACGGCTCGGCCGAATTCACCAAGGCCGCCGGCCTGGAACTTGACCTGACCGCCCGCGGCCTGGGCCTGCGCTGCCAGCGCTTCGCCATGGTCGTCGACAACGGCACGGTGAAGTCGATCGAAATCGACGCCGCCGGCGCCTTCGAGAAGACCAGCGCCGAAAGCGTCCTCGGCAGCCTGTAAGTTACGTAGCAAGCCCCGGGGGTGCCCCGCACCCCCGGGCCGGCCGCCGTCAGGGCAGGCCGTTACGGCCATGGGCAAGATAGGCCGGACGTTGGCTGAGAAGCTCGTAGTAGGCCGCAAGGGCCGGCGTGTCCGGCTTCTCGAACCCTTCGACCTTGAACCAGCGGTTGACCACCAGGCCCATGGGAATGTCGGCCAGGGTGAAGGTCTCGCCCGTGATGTAGGGGCCGCCCGCCTTCAGATGAGCCTCGACGATCTGCATGTCGTGGATCAGGTCCTTGCGGCCCTGATTGACGAACCAGTCGTTGTTCCAGGGCTCTTCCTTCAGCACCCCGCCCAGGAAGGCGCCGCGCAGGGCATGGGTCAGGTCGTAGGCGATCCAGTCCATCCATTGTTCGATCTGCTGGCGCTTGACTAGGTCCGAAGGATACAGGTCTTCCCGCCCCGCCTTGGCCGCCAGATAGCGGATGATGGCATTGGATTCGCGCATCACCGCCCCGCCGTCGAGCACCACCGGCACCTGGGCGACCGGGTTAAGGGCGAGGAATTCGGGCTCCGTGCAGGCACGGAAGCCGCGGCCGTAATCCTCGCGCTCATAGGGCATGTCCATCTCGTCGCAGACCCAAAGGATCTTGCGCACGTTGAACGAATTGGAACGGCCGAGGATACGGACGGGTGCTGATTGGGCCGACATTGGAAGTCCTCCATCTGGGGGGGGGTGTTGGTTGATTTGACGCCCATGGTCTCCCGCGCCGTTGCTTAAATCAAATTCATAAATTATAATTATTCATCTATTTAATTTATGAATTTTACGCTCCGCCAATTGCAGGTCCTGACCGCCGTCGCCCGCCACGGCAGCTTCACCCGCGCCGCCCAAGACCTGGGCATGACCCAATCCGCCGTCAGCACCAGTGTGCGCCATCTGGAGGCCGAGCTGGGCCTGCCCCTGTTCGACCGCGACACCCGCAACGTCCGCGCGACGGAGACCGGACGCGATCTGGCGGCCCGGGTCGGCGGACTGCTGGACGACCTGGACAATGTGCTGGAAAACGCCCGCAGCACCGCCTTGCGCCGGCGGGGGCGCGTGCGCATCGCCGCCGTGCCGACGGCGGTCACCCGGCTGCTGCCGCCGTGCTGTGCCGAATGCCGGGGCCGTTATCCGGAAATCGATTTGCGGATCGCGGAAATGGCCGCCGAGGATGTGGCGGCGGTGGTGCTGGGCGGCCATGCCGACTTGGGCGTGCTCAACGAAGGACCGCAGGACCTTGCGCCCCTCACCGCGACCCCGCTCGGCAATGATATTTTCTGTCTGGTCTGCCCCCAGGGCCATCCCCTGGCGCGCAAGCGAACCCCGACATGGCGGGATCTGGACGGCCAGGACATGGTGATGCTGGATGCCCGCACGGGCAGCCGGGCGCTGATCGACGGCGTGCTGCGCGATCAGGGGGTGCGCGTGCGTCCCGTGCAGGAAATGTCGCGGCCCGAAGCGGTCTGCGCTCTGGTCGCCGCTGGCATGGGAATCGCCGTGCTGCCGGAACTGGCGGCGCCGACGGCCGCGGACCGGGTGCTGGTCACCCGGCGACTGTCAGAGCCCGAGGCCTTTCGCCGCATGGTCCTTGTCCACACCCCCGGGCGGCCCCTGGAAGGTCCGGTCGCCCTAGTCGCCGAGGTATTGGCCCGCCGGGGTGCTTAAGCCTTGGCCGCCGGCTTGGCGTGGGTCCGCATGAAGTCCTTCACCGTGGGCGCGATGTTCTCACGCCATTTACGGCCGTTGAACACGCCGTAATGGCCGACGCCTTTTTCCAGGTGGTACTTCTTCTTTTTGTCGGCGAGGTTCGGCGTGATGTCGAGCGCGGCCTTGGTCTGGCCGACGCCGGAAATGTCGTCCAGTTCGCCCTCGACGCAGAGAATCGCCGTTTCCGTGATCTTGCCCGGATCGACATTCTGCCAGCGGAACATCATTTCGCCCTTCGGCAGGGAGTGCTCCTGGAACACGACCTCCAGCGTCTGCAGGAAGTATTCCGCCGGCAGGTCCATGACCGCCAGGTATTCTTCGTAGAACGCCGATTTCTTGTCCGCCGCCTCGTCGTCGCCTTCGACCAGATGGTCGAACAGTTCGTTCATGGACAGCATGTGCCGTTCAAGGTTCATGGAAATGAAGTTCGACAACTGCACGAAGCCCGGCAGCACGCGGCGGAAGGCCCCCGGATAGGGCGGCGGCACGGTGGTGATGACGTTCTTCTCAAACCACTTCTTGTCGTTTTCCTTGGCCAGCTTGTTGACCGCGGTCTTGCCGACGCGCGTGTCCACCGGCCCGCCCATCAGGGTCATGGTCGCGGGCGCGCAGATATCCTGCCAGCCGGACATGACGGAGACCGCCGCCATCACCGGCACGCTGGGCTGACACACGGCGATGACGTGGGTGTTGGGGCCCAGAAAATGCAGGAAATCGATGATGTAGTCGATGTAGTCGTTCAGATTGAACATGTCGGCCATGACCGGCACGTTGCGACAGTCGATCCAGTCGGTGATGTAGACGTCATGGTCCGGCAGCATGGCCTCGACCGTGCCGCGCAACAGGGTCGCGAAATGCCCCGACAGGGGGGCCGCGATCAGAACCTTGGGATCGTTGCGGTCGGTCTTGCGCTTGAAATGGACCAGATCGCAATAGGTGCGGTGGATCGTCACCTCGATCTCGACCGGCACTTTCTTGCCGTCGATCATCGTATGGTCGATGCCCCATTCGGGCTTGCCGTATTTGTTGGTCATCCGCGAATAGATTTCAGCGGCGGACCCCATGGCCTTGCCGACGGGGGTGTGGCTGAAGGCGTTCATGGGATTGTTGGCGGCGAACTTAAGCGCATCCGCCACGGCCCGTGACGGGGCCATCGCGAGACGCTGCATTTCGTGCATGTAGTAAAGCATGAATGGTGTCCTTTCCCGCGCGCAGAAGGCGCGTCCGGCAGCCGTATAATGCACTGCAACATAGCCGACCGCAATAAGCCGTCGGATATAAGGGAAAAGGGATGGTGCGATGCGGCGGAACCGGGCCGCATTGCGACGTTCAGAGATCGATAACCGCGTCCGGATTGCCGGCGGCCAGAGCGTTCATATACGCCAGGCACAAATCGCGAGAGCGGTATGATCCGTATTCCGCCGTTTCCTGGCGTTCGACGATGGGAAAGGTGGAATACACGTAGCGCACGTCGTCACGGTCCGTGACGCCGTACAGATGAAAATAAAGCGCGTCCAGCTTGGCCCGCAGGCGCAGGCGGCGCTCGTCGTCCCAAACGAAGGGCGGCCGCACTTCGCCCGCATCATCGACATGTCCCATGTCCCGCGCGAAGGGGGCCATGTCATGGGCGGTATAGGTCAGTTCCAACACCGCCTCGCGGACAATCTCCCCCGCCGTCTTTTGCCCAAAGGACACGGCATCGTATCGATCCGGCGGCACCACGGGAAGTTGTTCGACGATGAACCAGTTAAGGTGCTGGCCTTGAATTTTCTGCCTTGCAACGAAATCAAATGACATTGCATTCAGATTGGCCAACATCACAGATGCTGTAGATGCATCCAATGTTTCCATCGCCTCATTGAGTATAATCGGCAAAGTATTTCCGACACCTGCCTGGGGAATAAATGCCGCGATCATTGATCGGATGTTTGTCGTCGCGGTCACATCCTTGAAGGCCAACAGAAATGAGGCTTCAGGGAAGGTTGTTTCACGTTCCGCCACCCAAAACTGCGGATCAGGTAGCCAGTCCGGGTTGCCATGCTGTTCGGCCGTGGCGGGCATCGGTTGCGCAGGCCGGTGCTGGTTCTCCGCGTTGACGACCACACTGGCCGCCCGGTGGTCATACGCCTGTACCATCTTGCCTTCATACAACGGCACCCAGTCGCCCGAGGGGCTGCCGAACCGGTTGCCGCCGGTGGGATAGGCGCCTTCGTCGTCTTCCAATTCCCGCCGCGTGCGGAACAATCCGGAATCGTTGGTCATATGGAACATGGTCGCGTACTTCACCGGCCAGGCCTTGACCTCGCCACCGCCGGATCGGTCGACCAATACCGGCAGGCGGCCATAAATGGCCGTGGTCAGGTCGGCGTCCCGGCGGGTGCGGAAGATCGGCGCCGTGCCCGTGTTCGGGTTGACGCGGGCAAAATCCTCGGCGCTCAGAGGGAAACAACGGTCGGGATTTTCAATCTCGGAGATATCTTGAAGAAAAAAAGCACATCGGGCCGCTTCTGGCGTCGGTGCCGGGCTCGCAACAAAGGCGCAGAACTTGAACCGGCTGTCCACGTCGGGAAAGAAGGGTTGGGCGTCGAACCTGGTACGCCGATTTTCAAAATCATACAGCGCCTTCAGCCGCCCTTCTGTGGCGACCCCCTGGAAGAACCGGGCGGCGGTTTTGTCGGACGCGATGCCCGACGGCGTCAGCAGCCCGATCATGCCATCGGACTTGACGATCGCCATCGCCCGCTCCACGAACAGGGAATACAGGTTCACGTCGCCCCCCGACAGCAGCGGATAATCGCCGGACGCGCGGGCCACGCGGACAGACGCCTCGGCGCGGTCGCTCGCTTTTTCGAAATCTTCGGCCAAGGGGTCCCCCGCCGCCCGCAGGTCGGCGATCATCCTGGTCCGGTCCGATGCCCGTTGCGCCATGGCGATATCGCGGCGGCGCAGGGCGAACCATTCCACTTGTTGCAGTTTCATGCGGTCCCAGGGCGGGTTGCCGATCACGGCATCAAACCCGCCCTGAAGCCGGTTGCTTTGCCAATCGGACCACACGCCGGGAAACACGACCTGCCAGTTCAGAAACCGTTCCTCGGCCACGAGCATCCGGGCCTGTTCCAGAAATTCCGCGAACCGGCGCGCCTCCGGGCGGCCATTAACGATTTCCCCCCGGCCCAGCGCAAGATTGATGGGGTCACCGAACTGGCCGTCGAAAAAGGCGTGCAGGGCGGCCCGGTCCTCGCGCCCGCGGATATCCAGCCAATCGAAGGCATGAACGAGCGAGAGAAAGGCATCAAGCGCCGACGTCATATCCTTGACGCCCTCGAAAATGTCGGCCGAGCGATGGGCCTCGGCGATTTCGGCGTCGGTCAGGCCCTCGATCGCCTGCATGGAGGCGGCGGCGCTGGTCGCGCGGGTGATGGGGCCGTGCAGCAGCAAGGGGCTGCCCTGCGCCGATGCCTTGTCGATTCCCGAGCGCACCCAGGAACCGAAGAGGCTGTCGCCACAACGCAGGTGATGGTCGATAAACGACAGCGGCGCGCCGACGGTAAAGGTATGCAGCCACAACGCGACCTTGGCCAGCTCCACGGCCATGGGGTTTTTATCCACCCCGTAAACGCAACGCTTCAACACCATGCGGCGGATGATGTGGCGGTCGTCCAATTGGTCTTCGTTGACGGTCCATCCGCGCTCTTCCGCATTGGCCAGGATCGTCGTGCGGATGATTTCGATCCGCTCGGACAGGGGCGAAACGTATCCCTCTATCGCGGCTTCGGCCTCCGCCATGGCGTTGATGACCTGATCGGCGAGATAATCCACGAGGCTGACCAGAAAGTGCCCCGAGCCCATGGCCGGGTCACAGATTTTCAGTTCCAACAGCCGCTCCGCCGGGTCGGCCAGCCGCAACCGGGCGACACGCCGGTCTTCCATGCCGGCACCCGCTTCAAGTTCCGCGACCATGTCCGCAAAGGCACCCATGCGCCGTTGCACCAGGGGGTCAAGGGTTTCACGGATGATGAGGCCGACCAGATCGTCCGGCGTGTAGTAGCTGCCCGATCCCTTGCGCGCGAAGAGGTTCGGGCGCACGGCGATAACGCCCTCTTGATCCACCACTTCGTGTTCCAAAAGCCGTTCGTAGATCGAGCCGAGTTGTTGAACGCTGAGGTCCCGAAAATTGATGTAGCGGCGTCCCCCCGGCCCCTGTTCAAAGGACAGGGCATCAATAACATCCGCCATCAGGTCGTCACGCAGGCGGATATCGGCCAGAAGCGGCGTCCGCTCGCGGTCAAACAGGCCGCCGTTATAAGGCGGTAAACCGATTGATGAATCACCGCCGTCTATCGCGCGGCAAAGATCGTCAATGGTCGACCAGTAGCGGGCGGCCTGATCGGAGAATACGTCGCCACGGTCTTTGCGTTGCCTGACGTCACCCCGCACCTTTTCACGCAGCCCGTAATCGTCATAACGCGCATCACGGACGGGCAGCAGACTGCGGTCTTCAGCGTAAAGAATGAACAACAGGCGGTACAGCAGGACCAGCGCCGCCTCGCGCACATCCTGCAACGGCGCATCCGGCGCTTCGGCGGCAATGCCCCGGACCAGTTGGGGGAAAACCTGCCCAAAGACCAAATCAGACAGGCTCGCGGCGACCCGTTCCTCGTGATAGCGGCCTTCGTCCAATGCACGCTGATGAACGGTCCGGGGGTCGATTTCCCCTGGCAGAAAGGCATCTCGCACGAACAGAAAGACAAACACCTTCAGCCAATGACGGCGGTCTTCCGGTGAAAGCGCGAACAGGCCTTCATTATGACCGGGCAGGTTGAGAATGGCCGCAAGGTTGATTTCGAAGAACTGTTCGGAGACGGAGCGCGCACCCTGAAAATACAACCGCCAACGCGCCCCATTGGTCAGCATGCCCCAACGCAGCGTCCCGCCCGTAAGATCATCCACGCGGCGAAGATACCGGAGCATTTGCGTGGAAGGTGCCGTTTCCTCGCCCCGACGACCGGATCGGCGATCAAGCGGTCTTTGCCATCGCTTCGATTCGACGACGACCAGTCCATGTTGGTAGGCGCGCCATTGCTCGGGATGTTCGCTGGCGCGTGCCTTTGTCGCCTCATCCGCGAACAACAGGCCGTCGGGCACGTCATCGCGCCCACGTATGGAAAGATTCTGTTGGCGAACGCTCGATTCCCAACCCAGGGTGGCAAGGACAGGCCAGATAAGGTCGTCTTCCGTCCGGCTCTCACTGGGCGATTGCGCGGACGGGAACCCGTTGAAAATATCGATCAGACGCGATTCAAGGACCGCAACCGCTCCGTCATCGAGGCCGTCCCAGCCCTCAAGTTCCCGGATCGTCTCTTGCAGAAAGTCGTAGGAAAACAGGCTGCCTTGGATGACCTCATTCATGCGACTGATACTATCGACGGCAGGCTAAATATCAAACAGTACCTGTACACAATACGGACCCGCTCGACGCTCATGTAACCCGACCCTAGAGCCCGCTTATGCCCCGGCGGGCCAGTTCGTCCGCCCGTTCGTTCTCCGCATGGCCGTCGTGGCCCTTGACCCAATGCCACTCGACATCGTGAGGGCCGAGGGCGGCCTCCAGGCGGCGCCACAGATCCTCGTTCTTCACCGGTTTCTTGGCCGCGGTCTTCCAGCCGTTGCGTTTCCAGCCGTGGATCCACTTGGTGATACCGTCCTTCACATAGGTGCTGTCGGTGACCAGACGGACCTTGGACGGCCGCGTCAGGGATTCCAGCCCCTGGATCGCCGCCATCAGCTCCATGCGGTTGTTGGTGCTTTGCGCCTCGCCGCCGCAAAGCTCCTTTTCATGGTCGCGCCAGCGCAGCAACACACCCCAACCACCGGGCCCCGGATTGCCCGAGCAGGCCCCGTCGGTGAAGATTTCGATCCGTTCGTTCTGTTCCGTCATCAATTCAGTCCACGTCCAATCCATATTCGGCGGCGCTTGCCACCCGTTCGTGAAAGCGCAGCTTGGCCACGTATTCCAGCGGGTCCTTGGGCGTCACCAGGGCCCCCGGCGGGGTGTTCAGCCAGTCGTACAGGCGGGTCACCAGGAACCGCATGGCCGCCCCCCGGGCGAGCAGCGGCAGGGCCTGAACCTCGTCGGCGCCCAGCGGCCGGGTGCGCGCGTATTCCATGACCAAGCGCCGCGCCTTGGTCACGTTGAAGCTGTAATCGGCCTCGAAGCACCAGGCGTTGAGGCAGATCGCGAGGTCGTAGACCAGGAAATCCCGGCAGGCGAAATAGAAATCGATCAGGCCGGTCAACTCCGTCCCGCGAAAGAACACGTTATCGGGAAACAGGTCGGCATGGATGATTCCCCGCGGCAGGTCCCTGGGCCAGGCCGCCTCGATCGCGTCAAGGTCGCGGTTCAGCTTGTCCCCCAGGCCCACCTGCACGGTGTCGATCCCATCCCCGGCGCTTTTCAGAAGCGGCCGCCAGGCCCCGACGCTGAGCGCGTTTTCCCGCCCACCCGGGAAATCCGCGCCCGCCAGATGCATCTGCGCCAGGGCGCGGCCAATGCCCGCGCAATGATCGGGCGTCACCCGCCGTGGCCACAGGCCCGGCAGGAAGGTGACGATCGCCGCCGGCCGGCCGCAGAGGGTGCGAAGCGCCTCGCCGTCCCGCGCCCGCACGGGCAGCGGACAGGCCACGCCGCCGGCGGCCAGATGATCAAGCAGACCGACGAAGAACGGCAGGTCACGGGGATCGACCCGTTTTTCATAGAGTGTCAGGATGTAAGCCCCCGACGACATGGTCAGAAGAAAGTTGGAATTCTCGATGCCTTCGGCGATGCCCTTGAAGGCGATGACCTCGCCCAGGTCGTAGGCGGTCATAAATTCGACCAATTCCTCGTCAGAGACTTCCGTGTAGACAGCCATGGCGGTAATATCTTTGAACTTCGGGCCGCGAACGCCGACGCGTTCGGTCTGTTGGGTGCGGGCCCATAAAACAGCAATTCCCGAGGGGGCGCCAGCAACCCGCTGGCATCGCGCCAACCGCAACGGTTAGACGGACCGCCATGTATCGAACACGGCCAATCATTGGAGCGGCGATTCTGGCAGGCCTGACCCTGGCCGCCACTTCCTTGCCTGCACAGGCCGCCCGCGAAGCCCCCGACCGGCCCAGCCTGGGCGGCGAGACGGAAGCCCCGGACATCGCCGCCGTGCGCCAGGTTCAGACGGCGCTGGCCAGCCTTGGCCTCTATGCCGGGTTCATCGACGGCAAGCTGAACCAGAATCTGACGTCCGCCATTCGCCTGTACCAGCAGCAGGCCGGCCTGAAGGTTACCGGCCGCATCACCGATGCGCTGCGCGACCATCTCGACCGCAGCCTGCGCGTCAGCCGCCTGCTGCGGAATCTGGACGACACTCGGCGCAAGGCCATGGACGATGCCCGCAGGGCCCTGATGGCCCATCCGGCGACCCGCGACCTGGTCGAAGACGATGCCGTCCCGTCCGCCGATGCGGCCCGCGACCCCACCCCCTGCTTCGACCAGCCGACCGTACGCTGCCTGTTGGCCGAAGCCTTCGAAAGTGCCAAGGCCGTGACCAAGCGCGACCTGCGCGATTGGGCGCTCGGCGAAATTCTCGCGGCCCAGGCCCGCGCCGGGCTGATGACGCAGGCCATGGAAACCACCCGGCGCATCCAGGACCCGCGCCTGATCATGGTCGCGCTGCGCGACATCGCCCAGGCCCAAGCCCGCGCCGGTCGCGGGGAAGAGGCCCTGGCCGCCGCCGAGATCATCCCCGAATCACGAACCCAGATCGAAGCTCTGGCGGTGATCGCCGATACCCAGGCCCGGCACGGATATTTCAAGGCCGCCCAGGACACGGCAGGGCTGCTTTACAGCATGGCCCGCCACCTCAAGACGCCATCCGATCAGGTGACCTTCGCCACCCGTGCCGCGGTGACGCTCTACCGGGCCGGCGACCGGGACACCGCCAACGCGGCCCTGTATTTGGCGCGGGTTACCGTCACCGACAAAGTGCCGCCGCCCCAACAGGTTGCGGCTTGGCGCCAGGTCGCAGGGGCGCTCGCCGATCTGGACAGGTTGGACGATGCCCTTGTCGTGGCCGATGTGGTCAATCAGCGTTCCGACAAGGAGACGGTGATGATCGCCGCGGCGCAATCGGCGATCCGCGCGGCGCGGCTGGACAAGGCCATGGACCTGGCACACGGTATCGACGCCGAACGCTACCGGGTGCTGGTCCTGGGCGAAATCGCGGTGGCCATGGCGCGGACGGGCGACCGCCCCGGCGCCAACGCCGTGATCGACGAAGCCTTCGCCGATGCCGAAGCCATCGGCCTGCCGTTCGCCCGGTCTTACGCCGTCAGCCGCCTGGTCCTGGCTCTCAGCGATATGGCGCGGATCAAGGACCAGCCGTCCGACATTCTGGCCGAACGCTTCGTCCGCGCCCGCGACGCCGCCGAGGGCATCAACGATCCGCGCCTACGCGGCCAGGTTCTGTTCGAAATTTCCGCCCAACAGCGGCGGGCCGGCATGGCGCCTGAAGACGCCCAGGCCAGCGAAGCCCGCGCCATCGCCGCCGCCGACGCCATTCCCAGCGTGATCAGCCGCGTGTGGATCCACGGCGACGTCGCCACCCTGCACGCGCGGGCCGACGAAAGCGATCTGGCCTGGGCCGCCTTCCACCGCGCCATGGCCGAAGCCCGCAGGATCGACAATTCCTGGGCCCGCGCCCGCGCCATGGCCAAGATGGCGCAAACGCTGATCGATCTGGTGACCCCGAAAACGGCGGCGACCGCCGATGAAATGTCCAAGGACTCGCGCTGATAGCGACAACCCGCATGGCCCGGCCGGGCGGGCTTGCCGCCCGGACGCCGGTCCATTAGATTCCCCCGCACCCCGGCGACCCGCCGGACGCCGGCCACGCCAAAGACGGAGCCCCCGATGCCCGAGCTTCATTGCGCCCCTACCCGTTCCCGCGCCGCCCGCGGCATAAGCGGCAGGCCCTAGCCCGTGATGTTCCCCCGCGCCTCCGTCCGTGCCGTCGCGGCCCTGTTGAGCGTCTTCGCCCTGGGCGCCTGCAGCAGCCTGACCGACAGCGTGATGAACACCGTTGCCGGCAAGGTTCAGCTCGCCTGCCCGCCCCAAAACATCGTGGCGGACGCCTCACGCCGCCTGACCTACCAACCGGGCCCGGGCCGCGATCTGATCGACATCGACAACGAGATCATCGTCAACAGAGTCTCGCTGGTCTGCGATTCGAGCGTTGACCGCAGCACCCACGCGGGCACCATGAAGGTCGCCGTCACCACCCATATGGAGGCGGTGCGCGGACCCGCCAACAAGGACCGCAAGACCGACATCGAATTCTTCGTCTCCGTCACCGACCGCGCCAACAAGGTGCTGTACCGCGAGGCCTTCACCATCAAGCTGGCCTTCGCCGAAAACGAAAGCCGGCGTGAGGTCGCAAGCGCCCCCGTGCCCCTGATTCTGCCGATCCAGGCTGGCCAGACGGGCAAGAACTACCGCATTCTGGTCGGTCTGGTGATCACCCGCGAGCAACTGGAAATGAACCGCCGGGACCGCCGCCCGCGCCTGTAGACGCCGATTTTCATCCCATCCCCATGCCCGTTTCCGCCGGTTGTTCGGCGGTCGCGGTTGACCTTGGCCCATCCGTCGATACAATGGAGCCACAACCTCAGTTGATCGCTGTGGGAGAGTCCGGTCCACGTATGGCCGGCGCCGAAGGAGCAACCGCCCCGGAAACTCTCAGGCACCCGGACCGCAGCAGGATGAGGCTCTGGAAAGTGGGCAGGCTGGCCGATTGATAGGGCCGTGCCCCACCGAAGATGTAAGTCGGCGGCAGCGATTTCGCCGATCAATCTTTCAGGTTCCGAGACAGAGGGGGCGTTCAGACGGTGGTTTTGCCGTAGGAACGCCGTTGAACCCTGCCGTCTCGTCTTTTCGGGCGGCGCCTTAGGACCAAGCCCGGGGAGGCTCCATTGGCCGACGATACGAAAACCCTGAAGACCACGCCGCTGGATGCGCTTCACCGCGAATACGGTGCCAAGATGGTGCCCTTCGCGGGCTATTCCATGCCTGTTCAGTACAAGGCCGGCGTGTTGCAGGAACACCTGCATACACGCTCCCAGGCAGGCCTGTTCGACGTCTCCCACATGGGTCAGGCGCGCCTGCTGGGATCAAAGGCGGCGGAAGCCATGGAAACCCTGGTGCCGGGCGATATCGTCGGGCTGGGTGCCGGCAATATGCGCTACACCCTTTTGACCAACGACGCGGGCGGCATCCTGGACGACCTGATGGTCACCCATTGCGGCGATTCGCTCTATATCGTGGTCAACGCCGCCTGCAAGGACGCCGATTTCGCCCATATGCGGGCCAAACTGACGGATGCCAAGCTCGAGATCATCGAGGACCACGCGCTGCTCGCCCTGCAGGGGCCCAAGGCGGCCGAGGTCCTGGCCCGCTATGCGCCGGCCGTGCGCCACATGGTGTTCCTGACGGGGCAGGCCGTCCGCATCAACGACATCCCCTGCTTCATCACCCGGTCGGGCTATACCGGCGAGGACGGATACGAAATATCGATCCCCAACAAGGATGCCGACGCCTTCGCCCGTCTGCTGCTGTCGGAACATGAAGTCATGCCGATCGGCCTGGGGGCGCGGGATTCGCTGCGGCTGGAGGCCGGGCTGTGCCTGTACGGCAACGACATCGACACGACCACCACGCCCATCGAGGCGGCCCTCAACTGGACCATCGGCAAGCGCCGGCGGGCCGAAGGCGGCTTTCCCGGGGCCGACGTAATCCTGGGCCAGATCAAGGACGGCACGGCGCGCAAGCGCGTCGGCCTGATGCCGGAGGGCCGGGCCCCGGCCCGCGCCGGCACGGAAATCCAGGACATGGACGGCGCCGCCGCCGGTATCGTGACCTCGGGCGGGTTCGGGCCCACCGTCGACGGCCCCATCGCCATGGGATACCTGCGCACGGAACTGGCCGTGCCCGGCACCCGGGTCAATCTGATGGTGCGCGGCAAGGCGCAACCGGCGGAGGTCGTCAAACCGCCCTTCGTCAAACAGAACTACGTCAAGGACTGACCCCCAACACCACAGTAACCAACAACCGAACACTCTAGGCAGGGAGACCGGCATGACCGTGAAGTACACCAAGGACCACGAATGGATCCGTCTGGACGGCGACGTCGCCACCATCGGCATCACCAATTACGCCCAGGAACAGTTGGGCGACGTCGTGTTCGTCGAAGTGCCCGAGGCGGGCGCCCGTTTCGATGCCGGGGCCGAGGCCGCCGTGGTCGAATCCGTCAAGGCGGCGAGCGAGGTCTACGCCCCCCTGACCGGCGAGATCGTCGAGGGCAACCAAGCCCTGGCCGACGACCCGTCCCTGGTCAATTCCGATCCGGAAGGGGCCGGCTGGTTCTTCAAGATGAAGCCCGACGACCTGTCGCAGATGGACGACATGCTGGACGACGTGGCCTACCGCACTTTGCTGGTCGACCTGGACTGATCCCCGAACCGAGGTAAGGAACCGCACTCATGGCCGCATCGCAATCGGGCGACAGCTTCGCCGACCGTCACATCGGGCCCCGCCCGGGCGAGATCGACGACATGCTCAAGACCCTGGGGCTCGCCACCCTGGACGACCTGACCGTAAAAACGGTGCCGCCGTCGATCCTGAAGCCGGGCGGCTATGAGGCACCCCCCATGTCCGAGGCCCAGGCGTTGGCCCGCCTGCGCGCCATGGCCGACCGCAACGTGATTGCCAAGACCATGATCGGCATGGGTTATTCCGGCTGCATCACGCCGCCGGTGATCCTGCGCAACGTGCTGGAAAACCCGGGCTGGTACACGGCCTATACCCCCTACCAGGCGGAAATCAGCCAGGGCCGCATGGAAGCCCTGATGAACTATCAGCAGACAATCATCGACCTGACGGGGATGGAACTGGCCAACGCGTCGCTGCTGGATGAAGGCACGGCGGCGGCCGAAGCCATGACCCTGATGCGCCGTGTCGGCAAGGCCAAGGGCGAGACCCTGTTCGTCGACGCCGCCTGCCATCCGCAGACCATCGCGGTGATCGAAACCCGGGCCGCCCCCTTGGGCATTCCCGTCACGGTCGGCGATCCGTTCGCGGACCTGAGCGGCCTGGGCGACGACATCTACGGCTTGATCCTGCAATACCCGGCGACGGACGGCGCGATCCGCGACTTCCGCGCCCTGACGGCCAAGGCCCATGACGCGGGCGCCCTGGTCACCGTGGCGGCGGACCTTTTGTCGCTCGTGCTGCTGACCCCACCGGGCGAATGGGGGGCGGACATCGTCGTCGGCTCGGCCCAACGGTTCGGCGTGCCCATGGGGTTCGGCGGTCCGCACGCGGCCTTCATGGCGGCCAAGGATGCCTTCAAGCGCACCCTGCCCGGACGCCTGATCGGCGTGTCCATCGACAGCCGGGGCAAGCCCGCCTACCGCATGGCGCTGCAAACCCGCGAACAGCACATCCGCCGCGAAAAGGCGACCTCCAACATCTGCACGGCGCAGGTCCTGCTCGCCAATATCGCGGGTATGTACGCGGTCTACCACGGGCCCGAAGGCCTCAAGCGCATCGCCACGAACGTGCAGCGCCTGACGGCGGCCCTGGCGGCGGGCCTCAAATCCGCCGGCGTGACCCTCGCCAACGAGACCTTCTTCGACACCGTGACCGCCGACCTGGGCGACAAGGGCAAGGCCGACATGGTGATCGCGGCGGCCCGGGCCAAGGCCATCAACCTGCGCGACTTCGGCGACGGCCGGGTCGGCATGGCGCTGGACGAGACGACGGATGAGGCAGACGTTCAGGACGTGCTCGCCGCCTTCGGGGTGTCGGATGCCCAAATCGACCTGAATGCTCCCGGCGGCATTCCAAAGGCCCTCGCCCGCACATCCGGCTTCCTGGATCACCCCGTGTTCCACGGCCACCGCTCGGAAACGGGGATGATGCGCTATCTGCGCAAGCTGGAAGGCAAGGACCTGGCGCTCAACCGGGCCATGATTCCACTGGGGTCCTGCACCATGAAGCTCAACGCCGCGGCCGAGATGATTCCCATCACCTGGCCAGAGTTCGGCCAGATTCATCCCTTCGCCCCCGCCGATCAGGTCCAGGGCTACAAGGAAATGATCGACGACCTGGAACGCATGCTGTGCGAGATCACGGGCTTCGACGCCGTGTCCCTGCAACCCAACGCGGGCAGCCAGGGGGAATACGCGGGCTTGCTGGTCATCCGCGCCTATCACCAGGCGCGCGGCGACACGGGGCGCGACGTCTGCCTGATCCCGTCAAGTGCACACGGCACCAATCCGGCCTCCGCCGTCATGGCGGGTATGAAGGTGGTGGTCGTGGCCTGCGACGATCACGGCAATGTCGACGTCGCCGACCTGAAGGCCAAAGCCGAAGCGCATAAGGACGCCCTGGCGGCGCTGATGGTCACCTATCCCTCGACCCACGGCGTGTTCGAGGAAGCGATCGAGGAAATCTGCGACGTCATCCACGCCGCCGGCGGCCAGGTCTACATGGACGGCGCCAACCTGCAGGCCATGGTCGGCCTGTGCCGGCCGGGAACCTTCGGCCCCGACGTGGCGCATATGAACCTGCACAAGACCTTCTGCATTCCTCACGGCGGCGGCGGTCCCGGCGTCGGCCCCATCGGCATCAAGAAGCACCTCGCCCCCTACCTGCCGGGAAGCCCCGTGGTGCCGTCGGCCGGAGGTGCTGAAACCGTTGGCGCGGTCTCGGCCGCGCCCTGGGGATCCGCCTCGATCCTGCCGATTTCCTGGGCCTATATCGCCATGATGGGCGGCGAGGGACTGATGCGGGCGACCCAGATCGCGATCCTCAACGCCAACTACGTGGCCAAGCGTCTGGCCGGATATTACGACTGCCTCTATACCGGCAAACACGGCCTGGTCGCCCATGAGTGCATCATCGACACCCGGCCCTTGAAGGACGACTTTGGGATCACCGTGGACGATATCGCCAAGCGGTTGATCGATTACGGCTTTCACGCACCGACCATGTCCTGGCCCGTGGCCGGAACGTTGATGGTGGAGCCGACCGAGTCCGAACCCAAGGAGGAACTGGACCGCTTCGTCGAGGCCATGATCGCCATCGCCGAGGAAGCGAAAAAGGTCGGTGCTGGTGATTGGCCCGCCGACGACAACCCCCTGGTCAATGCGCCCCATACGGTCGACACGGTGACGTCCGACGCCTGGGCCCATGCCTACAGCCGCCAGCAGGCGGCGTTTCCCGTGCCGGGACTGTTGCAGGACAAGTACTGGTCGCCCGTGGGGCGCGTCGACAACGTCTACGGCGACCGCCACGTGGTCTGCACCTGCCCGCCGCTGGAGGCCTACGAGGACGCCGCCGACTGACCGCTGTTAAAGAACCGCGCGCAAACGCTCCAGGAAGCCGCGAACTTCGCTTTCCAGGACGGTTGACTGCCGCGCCAGTTCACCCGATGCGGCCAGCACCTGCTGGGCGGCGGTGCCGGTTTCCTGCGCCCCTTCGGTCACCAACGAAACGTTGCGGGTGACCTCCGCCGTGCCGGCGGCGGCCTGTTCTACATTGACCGCGATATCGCGCGTCGCCGCATCCTGTTCCTCGACGGCGGCGGAAATATTGGCGGCGGCCTCCTCCATGCGGTCGATGGTCGTGCTGATCTCCGCGATCGACGTCACCGTCTCCGCGGTCACCGCCTGAATATTCTCGACCTGCACCGCGATGTCATCGGTGGCCTTGGCCGTCTGATTGGCCAGGTTCTTGACCTCGGATGCGACCACGGCGAAACCCTTGCCGGCCTCCCCGGCGCGGGCCGCCTCGATGGTCGCGTTAAGCGCCAGAAGATTGGTCTGGTCCGCGATGTCGGCGATCAGTTTCAGCACCTCGCCGATGCGTTCCGACCCCTGGGACAGGTTTTCGATGCGGGTGTCGGCCTCGCGGGCATGGGCCACCGCCGATTGGGAAATCGACGTGGAATGCGAAACCTGGCGGCCGATTTCAGAGATCGAACTCGACAGTTCTTCCGCCGCCGAGGCGACCGTCTGCGCATTGGCGATCGCCTGGTCGGCGGCGCTGGCGGCGGTCGCCGCCTGCTCGCTGGTCGCCGAGGCCGTGGCGCTCATGGCGCCGGCGGAGGATTCAAGTTCCGTCGCGGCGGCGGATACGGCCTCGGTCACCCCGCCCATGCGGGTTTCGAAATCGCCGGTCACCTCGCGGAAGGCATTGATGCGGTCCTGCATCGACTGCGTCGCCGTGTTGATGGCCCGGGACGCCGTGCGGAAGGCGCCCACCATGCCGCGTTCCTGAATGCGTCGGAAGTATTTGTTCTGGCTGACATATTCCAGGCTGGCGGTGGATTCACGCACATAGGCGTCGGTGCGGTCGATCAAACGGTTGATGGCATGGCAAAGCTCGGATATCTCGCCGTCACGGTCGTTGATGCCGATGATGCGGGCCTCGAAATCGCCGTCGGCGACGGCGTTGCAGACCCTCAAGGCCTCGGCGATTTTTGACTTCTTGTGGTTGGTGAACATAAACACGGACTGACGTTCCTTCGGCTTGGTATGCCCGGCCAAGAGGCCAGGCCAACGCGGTACTGCGCCGCGCGGTTGTGCAAAGACAGATTGGGAAAACTTAGATCGTGGCGATGAATTCGTCGTAGGCGACGCCTTTGCCCTGCAACAGGGCGGTGATGTCATCGAAGGCGGCGTTCATGCCGTCCTTGCGGTTGTCGAAGGCGTCTTCCCTTTTCTTCAAGTCCCTGTACAGCGGGATGATCACGCGCTCCAACGTCTGGCGGTCGGGCACGCGGCGGTTCGAGTGATAACCGACGATGGTCTTATTCGCGTCGAACGATGGCGTGACATGCGCCAACACCCAATAGTGGTCACCGTTCTTGCAGCGGTTCTGCACGTAGGCGAAGATTTCCGCGCCCGATGAAATCGTATCCCAAAGCAGCTTGTAGACGCAGCGCGGCATGTCGGGATGACGGATAAGGTTATGCGGCCGGCCGAGCACCTCAGCCTCGGTATAGCCGGCGATTTTCAGGAACACGTCGTTGGCATAGGTGATGTGCCCCTTCAGGTCCGTCTTCGACACGATGATCTCGTTGTCTCCGAAGAAGGCCTCCTTGCCGGTTACATATGGTGATTTTGTCATCTGGCTCCTCTCAATAATGGGTCTAGGCCGCGCAAATACGGGATTTTTCCCTGTACCCATACAATGTGTTTCTTGACCGGATGTTGACCTTGGTCAATTTTCAAGTCGCCCGTCAGTTGTATGCAGGCCCCACGATGAAACGCCGCTTCGTCACCGTCGATGTGTTCACCGACCGCGCCTTCGGCGGCAATCCTCTGGCCGTGGTGCTGGACGCCGAGGGCCTTTCCGACGACGCCATGCAGGCCGTCGCCCGCGAATTCAACCTGTCGGAAACCACCTTCGTGCTGCCGCCCGCCGATCCGGCCAACACGGCCCGCGTGCGCATCTTCACCCCGGGCCGCGAACTGCCCTTCGCCGGACATCCCAACGTCGGCACGGCCTTCGTGCTGGCCCGCGAGGGCAGCCTGTTCGGCAAACCCATAAGATCAATCCTGCGGTTCGAGGAAGCGGCCGGTCTGGTCCTTGTCGACATCCGAACGGGACCGGACGGCCCGGCGGGGGCACGCCTGACGACGCCCCAGGAATTTTCCCGCACGGATGAATTTTCACCCGCGGATTTCGCCGCCTGCGTGAATTTGGCCCCCGCCGATATCGATACCTCGGCCCACCCGCCGCTGCTGGGGTCCGCCGGCATGACTTTTCCCATCGCCCGGCTGAGCGGGGTCGACGCCCTCGGCCGGGCCCGGGGCAACGCCGACGCCATGGCCCGGCATCCCGCCATGGGCGGCCATATCTTTGTCTACGTTCCCGACCCCGATGTCCCAGGCACCTTCCGTGCGCGCATGTTCGCCCCGGGGCTGGGCATTGCCGAGGACCCGGCCACGGGCGGGGCGGCGGCGGCGTTGACGGGCCTGTTCGGCACATTGGCGGCGGGCGACGGCAGTTATGATTACCGGATCATCCAGGGGGTCGAGATGGGCCGTCCGTCGCTGATCGAAACCGCGGCCGATGTCGCCGGCGGCACGGTCACGGCGATCCGCGTCGGCGGGGCCTGCGCGGCGGTGATGCGCGGCGAGATCGAGATCTAGGTATCGTCCATTTCCAGAAGCCGCTGTTCGCCCGCGTCGCAGGGCGGGCGGCGTTCCATGCGCGCCGGATGGTAAAGACCCCGCGTCGTCTTCGGCCCAGCCAGGCCCGCGATCTCGCGGATCAGCTTGCGTTTGATGGCCCGGCCGAAGTCGGCAAAACCGTCGGCGACGACGATGAAGGCGCCGGGACCGCCGATCACGCAGTCCTCGAAGTACCAGTCCAGGTTCGGCAACTGCGGCATGCCGTAGGGACTGGGACGGCCATTGACGATGGGCAGCCCGTTGATGGTCACGCCCTGGCGCACGGCGCGGTCGCGGGCCGGCAGGACCGCCTCGCCGTGGTTGTTGGCGCCGTCGCCGGAAATGTCGATGACCCGGCGCTTGGATCGATAGGGGCTGGCGCCAAGGCGGTCCATGCCGAAATCGATGGCCCCGGATATGGAGGTCCAAAGCGCCGAGGCGAAGGGCAGATTGGACAATTCAGCGGCGAAGCCATGGGCCGCCTCGGCGCTGTCGATGAGGCGCCAGTCAATGCCCATGCGTTGATGGCTGACGCCCGCCCATTCAATGTAGGTAACGGCGATGCGCTTGTGCTCGCCGCTGGTGACGGCGCGGATCACGGCCTCGTTGCGGAATGCCTGCACGAAGCCCTCACGTTGCAGTTCGGCCTCGTCCTTTTCGATGCTGCCGGAAACGTCCACGGCCAGCACCAGTTCCAGGTCAACCTCGAGGGCGCGGGCCGCGCCGGGCATCCCGGCCACGAGCGCCGCCAAGATCATCGGTAACAGACGCACAATCCACATGGCCGTTATCCTACCTCAATGCGCCTTCGAGGGCCCGCCCTTGTATCGGTCCTTCTGGATGTCATTCAGTTCCTGCAATGCGCGGAGCGTGCGTTTCTCGCCGGTCAGGCAGTCAACCTTCGGCCGCAGTGCTGCCCGCACCCGCCGGGGGGCGGGCTGCCATCCCGACAGTTCCAGAAACAGCTTGCGCCGGATGGCGCGGGCGAAGTCGGAAAATCCGCGGGCGACCACCAGGAATGCCCCCGGACCGCCGATCACGCAATCCCGGTAATAACCGTCCAGGTCTTCCGGCGGCGCCATGCCGTTGGGGCCGGTGCGTCCGTTGATGATGGGCAGACCGTTGATGGTCACACCGGCGGCGATGGCGCGGTCGCGGGCCCCCATGATGGGATCGCCGTTGTTGTTTTCGCCGTCGCCGGAAATGTCGATGACCCGGCGGGCACCCCGGTAGGGGCTGCTCTCCAGATACTTCATGCTCTGATCAATGACGCTGGAGATCGAGGTCCACTGGCCGCGGAACGGCGACCCGTCGGATATGGTTTCGGCGAAATCGCGGGCGTCGCCCTCGTCGGCGATCACGGTCCAGTCGGCGACAATATGGTGGCGGTCCAGGCCCGACCATTCCACATACATCACGGCGACCCGGCCAAGAGGACCGGAGCGGATGGCGCGCAGGATATGCGGGTTGGTGATGGCCGTGGCGAAACCTTCGCGCTGCAAACGCGCTTCGTCCTCATCGATGCTGCCGGAAACGTCCACGGCCAGCACCAGTTCAAGGTCAACGTCCTTGGCCTCTTTGGCCTCGGCCGGCGCCGCCATCGCCAGCATCGCCGCCACGCACGCCGCCCATCCACGTGTGCCCATGAACCTATGAAACACCGCCGCAGGAACGGCGTAAAGCGATTCCCGCAGGGGACAGTCCGCACATCTGCGTGACCGCGCCGCCCAACGGCAACGCTGGCATCCCGTCCCGGAACCCGCTATGTGAATTGCCGGGGTGGGCATACCAAGACGGAGGTCGCAGCATGGCGGACCAGAAAGATTTCAACAACGTGAAGGCCGTCGTGTTCGACACCTTCGGGACGATCACCGATTGGCGCGGGTCGGTCACCCGCATGGGCGAGGCCCTTGCCAAGAAAAAGGGCATCGAGGGCGTCGATTGGGAAGCCTTCGCCCGGGCCTGGCGGGCCGGTTATCGGCCGGGTCTGCACCGGGTGATTTCGGGCCAGCGGGCCTGGACGCCGTTGGACGTCATCCACCGCGAACGCCTGGACGAGATCCTGGTCGAATTCGGGATCGCCGGCCATTTCACGGAGGATGAAAAGGCCGACCTCAACATGTTCTGGCACCGCCTGTCGCCCTGGCCGGACAGCATCCCCGGCCTGCTGCGCCTGAAAACCAAGTTCCTGATCGCGCCGCTGTCCAACGGCTCGTTGATGCTGCTGGCCAACATGGCCAAGCACGCGGGCCTGCCCTGGGACTTCATCTATTCGTCGGACATGCACATGGCCTACAAGCGCGACCCCGAGGTCTACCGCAACGCCGTGCGCCTGCTGGGCGTCAAACCGGAAGAAGTGATGATGGGGGCCGCCCATAACGACGACCTGGAGGCCGCCCGCAAGGAAGGCTTGCGCACGGCCTATATCAACCGGCCAACGGAATACGGCGTCGACCAGGTCAAGGATTTCGAAGCGACCAGCGACTACGACGTAATCGTCGATAGTGTCGAGGATCTGGCCATCGCCCTGGGGTGCTGAGATGAAAGGATTCCGGCTTGGCCACTGACCCTCCCGAAATAGACGACGTCGGCCTGAAACGCCTGGTCGGCTATGACGACACGGCGGAGTACGAGCTCGACCTCTGCGGGCTCGACCTTGCCCATGCCACGGAATCCGTGAACCGCATGATCGAACGGTCGCGGTTCCGCGCGGCGCGTTCGGTCATCGTGCGCCTGGACCCGGCCGGGCCGGACACGGGGGAAACCCTATTCCAGCCCATCGGCCGTCTGTTGCTTGATCTCCGGCGCAAGGGTCTGCTGGCCAAGCTCAGCCCCCTGCCCCATTTCGCGGGCAGCGGTTATTACCTGGTCACCCAAGGGAAAACCGAGACGGGTCGGGAGGACGCTTAGAAGCCGCGTCTAAAGGATCGAATTATCGTCGCTGTCTTCGGGAATGTCGGCGATGGTGCCGCCTTGTTCGCCTTCGGGCAGGGCCATTTCGCCGAATAGGCTTTCCATCAGGTCCATTTCCTTACGGCGTCCACGGCGGGTGTTCAATTTGCGCTGCGCACCGCCCGGCAGTTCGTTGAACATGAACACGCCCTTGTCGATCAGAACCTCGACCAAATCTTCCACGACGCGGACGAGTTCCAAATCCGACTGGACCCATTCGTCGAGGACCATGCCGGTTTGGGCGTTCTGGTTGATGAACGCGCCAAGATCGGGATCGTCAGGCGCGACCTCTTCCGCGCCGTCGACCGGTGAATCGAAGACCGCGCGGACATTGCCCTCACCGTCACGCACCACATAGGGCATGCATCCCTCCATTTCGCCGGTTATTGTTGGCCCCTAGTGTAATGGACAGTTCATCGCAAGTTAAAGCATTTCAATCCCTTGGCAGCCCCCGAAAGACGGGGGGCCTGGCCTTGGCGGCGATCTGCGCGCTGGCGCTGACGGCCTGCGCCGGGCCGCCGGCAGCGGTCGAGACCGATCCCGTCACCGCCTTGGGGCCGACGGCCGAGATCTCCTTCGTCGTCATCGACGCCGAAACGGGCGCCGTCACGGCGGCCCAGGCGGCGGACCGGCCGATGCCCCCTGCCTCCACCGCCAAGATCGCGACCATGGTTTCGGCCCTGGAACTGCTGGGCCCCGATTTCCGATTCCAGACCCGTGTGCTGGCGACCGGAGCGCCGGATGCCGCCGGAACGCTTGCAGGCGATCTCGTGCTGGCCGGCGGCGGTGACCCCTTGCTGACGCCGCAGGACCTGTACGGCCTGGCGGTACGGCTTCGCGACCTGGGCCTGAAACGCGTCACGGGCCGCTTCCTCTATGACGAAAGTCTGCTGCCCGCCCTGCCCGCCATCAACCCGGACCAGCCGGCCGAGGCGCGTTATAACCCGGGCGTCAGCGCGCTTTCCGTCGACTTCAACCGCTGGCGCCTAAAATGGCATCGGAACGGGGACGGATCGGCCCCCACACTGACCCGCCTGCCGCCCTTGGACAGCCACCGCGCGCGCCCCGACGACCGCCCCCAGGGCCCGGGCCGCGAGGTTCAATGGAACGGCCGCGCCTGGACGCTGGGCGCCGATGCCGGCCGGGACGGTGACCGCTTCCTACCCGTGAAGGCGCCGGGAAGGGCCACGGCGGAACTGTTCCGCCGGTTGGCGGCGCAGGCCGGGATCGATCTGCCGGTTCCACAGCCGGGACAGGCATCCGAAGGGGGCCGCGTCGCCACCGCAATCGCCGGCCTGCCGCTGGCCGAGGTCGCGCGACTGGGCTTGGAGCATTCCAACAATCTCGTCTCGGAACTGGTTGGCCTGACCGCGGCCCGCCTGCTGGGTGGGCGCCCGGATACCCTGGACGCCTCGGCCGCCGCGCTGTCCGGCTGGCTGCGAAAGGCCGTCGGCGGCACCGTCACGGATGTCGATTGGCGGGGCTGGGACCTGCCCAACCATTCAGGCCTGTCGCGCCATGCCCGGGTCACGGCCAACCAGATGGCGGCGGTGCTGCGCTTTGCCCACGGACGGCGATATGGCGGCTGGCCGTTCGAAAGCCTGTTGCCCACGGCCGGATTCCGCAAGGCATTCCGCGACCGCTTCCTGACCGAGGCCGCCGCCGGGCGCATCTGGGCCAAGACCGGCACACTTCATTACGCCAAGGGACTGGTGGGCTATCTCATGGGGGCGGACGGGCGGACGAAGGTCTTCGCCCTCTATATCGCCGATCCGGCGGCGCGCCGCAGTTATGACGCGTTGGATGATGCCGCCCGCGACGGATCGACGACCCAGGCCGATGCCCTTACCTGGATCGACGCGGCGGAACGGGCGGAACAGGCCATCGTCCTAGGCTGGCTGGCGCGCTTCTAACGGTCGGATATTGTTTAGCCGGCGTGGGCGCCGCTTACCATGGCGGCCGGGCGGTGGGGACGATCGCGGCCATAGGTTTCGTAAAAATCACGCATGGCCGGATTATCCCGCAAGTCGCTCAGCGACATGATGCGTTGAACCCCTTCGCCGTCGGCTGACAGCGGCAACCGCAAGGTGGTCTGCGTCGGATTACCGTTCTTTCCCGCGATGGTGCCCACGACCGTGCGGCGGAACGCCAGCGGCTTGCGGGCTTCCAGGGTGCGCCGGTATTGCTCGAAAATTATCTGCGCGTTCTCATTGGGACGTGTTTCCATAATGGAGCGGCCCGTCAGGTCCCGCGCCTTCAACGCCATGTAGCCGGTGCCGTAAAAGGCGTAAACGAAATCCAGGGGGGCGGGGCGGACCTCAACCACCGTCAGATACGGCAGCAGTTTGGCCGGCATATCGATCAGTTCGACATCGGTCCAGGACGGCGCAAACTTGGTGCCGCGCAAACCTTCCCAATAAGAAAAAAGCTCGCGCAGTTCGGGTGTTGTCAAGTTTTCAACAGCAATACAGGCATTCGTAATTTCAATCATGCCCGTTGTTTCCACCCGATATTGTTCGGGCCGAATCTATTATTTGCCCGACTTAAGTAAATATGACGATCCCAAGGGGAAACGACCATCGAATGCTCGCGCGGACGCCCTTGAGTGTCAACATAGCCGGAGGTCATAGCCACAATGGTCTAGACAACCCGCGCCCACGCCACGATGCCTCATGCAGCGAACCACCGCCGCCAAGCATCCCATTCGGCGACCCGGTCGGCGATGACCGTGTATCCGTCGTCCGGCGGATGCACGCCGTCGCCCACGGCCCGCTGCCAAGCCCCATCCGCAGACAGGGGCGTGAACAGGTCCAGGTAGGGCACCCCCATATCGGCGGCGGCGTCGGCGAAGGCAGCGGATAAAGCCGCGATGCGGGCATTGCTGAACATCCGCACGGGCGATCCGGGCCCGGCCTGGAACGGCTGCTGGCTCTCATCTATCGGCGGCGGGCCGATCCACAGGGTCGGCTTCCAGTCCATGGCCTCGGCAATCATCGCCCGCGCGTTCTCGATCGACCGCCCGGCGGCGACGCGGGTCTGTCCCGCTTCTTCCGCCGTGTCGTTGGTGCCGAAGGAAAACACCAAGGCTCCCGGAAAGCTGTCGAGCAGACGCGGCGTGCATTCGGCCCGCCAGCGCGCGCGGATCATCTCCGTCGTCTCGGCACGGATGCCCAGGTTGTAGCAGGTGATGTTATGGCCGGCCTGGACTTCGCGCCGGCATATCCGACCGGGCCAACCCAGGAAGGCATGGTCGCCGGTGCCGTTGGTCAGGCTGTCGCCGACGAAGCAGATGCGCAGTTGGGTCATTCTTCTCTCCCGATCAGGTCCTTGGCCTTGGCCAGGCAGGTGCTGCGGTCGGCTTTGAAGCCACCGTCTTCCCACCAGGTTTCGACCCGGCCGAGAACCTCGCCGACACGGGGTCCCGGAGCAAGTCCCAAGTCGACAAGGTCACGGCCTTTGAGGGGGAACTCCCGCCCCCGCCAGCCGACCGCCGCCGCCAGAAGGTCGCGCCAGGCCGCAGAGCGCGCGGCGGGCAGACGCGTGGCCGCGCCGATCTCGGCGGCCCAGCCGAGAATCACCAAGTCACGGAAGGTTTCCGGCCCGATGCGGCGCAACAGCTTTTCGTGGTCGAGAGCGCCCTGGTCCGGCGTCGGCACCACGTTGGGTGCCGCCAGGGACAGCAGACGGTCCGCCTGGGCGTTGGACAGGCGCAGGCGCTGGGCGACGGCCGACGCCCCATCGGCATCCGTGTCCAGCAAGGCCGCCAGATTGCGCAGGGGGTCGGGACCGACGCCGTCCATCAGCACGCCCCGCGTGGTCAGCCAGTGGGTCAGGCGCAGGCGCGTGACCTCCCCCGCCTCGGGCAGGATATGGTCGAGCACGCCGTATCCCTGCATCAATCGCACGACCTCGGCCGGCTGCGGCACCGTGAGAATCTTCAACAGTTCGTCGCGCAGCCGCTCGCCGGATAATTCCTTCAACTTGGCCGCGTTGGTGCGGCAGGCGGTCAGCGCGCTGCGGTCGGCAGGTGGGCGGCCGTAACCGCCCCAGAACCGGAAAAAGCGAAGGATGCGCAGGTAGTCCTCCGCCACCCGGTCGCCGGCGCGACCGACGAAGCGGACCACCCCATGGGCCAGATCGGGCATGCCTTCGAACGGATCGTAGACGTCGCCGTCGGGCGTGCAGGACATGGCGTTGATGGTGAAGTCGCGGCGTTTGGCGTCCTCGATCCAATCGTCGGTGAATTCAACCCGTGCGTGGCGGCCGTCCGTTTCGGCATCGCGGCGCAGCGTCGTAATCTCGAATTTACGCTTCCCGATCACGGCGGTCACCGTGCCGTGCTTGAGGCCCGTGGCAATCACCTTGACCCCGGCGGCGTCAAGCCGCGCCATGACGTCTTCGGGCGGCAACGGCGTCGCCGCGTCGACATCGGTCACCGGGCGGTGGGCAATGGCGTCGCGCACGCAGCCGCCGACGAAGCGCAACTGATCCCGGCCCAGCACGTCGGCAAGCTGGCGGGTTTCCGGCCAGGCCAACCAGCCGTCGATCGCCAGCTTGCCCAGCGGCTCGCGGCTGATGCCCCGGATTTCGACGTAATCGTCTCCCACCGCGTCCACCTGTTTCCCGAAAAGGCCCGGCGGGCCTCAGTTGAATTTGGGGGGAATAATACGGCCGTCCTCAAGGCGTGGCGACTGATACCCGCCCTCGCCGGGATCGGCGCCGGTGACCGCGGCAAGCACCAGAAGCGTCACGATCATCAGGCCCAGGCCCACGACCAGGCACCAGAACAGCCCGCCCCGGGTGATCTCCGGCGGCTGGCCGCCGAGCGCCTCCGCCCGCTTGCGGTAATACCAGACCCAGGCGAGATAGGCCGCCGTGGGCAGCACCAGAGGGATCACGTAATTGAGCAATAGCCGGATCATGGCGCCGGCCTCGCGCCCTGGAAATCACGGCGGAAATTGGGGTCCGGGCCGTCACCGACCAGCACATCATAGAGATTCTTGACCATGCCCGCCGTGGCCCCCCAGATGAAGCGCTCCTGATAGGGCATGGCGTAGAAATCACGGCGCGTGCCGTTGACCTCGCGCTTGTGGCGCTGATGGTTGGCCGGATCCATGAGGAAATTGAGCGGCACCTCGAATACATCCTCGACCTCGTGCGGGTCAGGTTCGATGTCGAACGGCGGCGTGACCAGCCCGACCACGGGAATGACGGAAAAGCCCGTGCGCGTGATGTAGGGGGCAAGCCGCCCGATGACGCGGATACGGCTGCGGTGCAGGCCGACCTCTTCCTCCGTCTCGCGCAGCGCCGTGTCCTCGGCCGAGGTATCTTCCGGGTCGGAATGGCCGCCGGGAAAGCTGATCTGCCCGGCGTGATGCTTCAGATGCGACGTGCGCTGGGTAAACAAGGTGGTGAGCTCGGTTTCGCGCTCGACCAACGGGATCAGCACGGCGGCCGGGGTCAGGTCCGGCAGAATGCCCATGCCGGGATTCAGGTCGTGGTCGCCGCGCAAGACCTCGGGATCGCAGTCCAGCGCATCAAACCGGTCGATCAGCCAATCGGGTGTCATGTGCCGCCGGTCCTCATGCCTGCCATCATTCCTCCACGCGGCCGATGGAAAAGAACCGGCCACCACTCCATATACCGTACATGTGCGCTCCATCGGCAATTTCTTCAACGGCGAGATCGACCAGTTGATAATAGACCGACCGCGTCAGGCGGGCCTCAAGCCCCCGATCCAGGCCCACATAGGGCCGGGGTTCCTGGGTTTCCGGATCGATATCGACCCGCAACGGATGATCGGCGCCAAGCGCCACGGTTTGGTCAATATTTGTCCGGAAAGTGATGTTCTGGACTTGATCGCCGCCGCTGACCTCGGCCGCGACGGCCAGAAACGGCGCGTCCTCGACCCGGATGCGGCAGGCCTCGGCGGGGGTCAGCAGCCAGTGGTCGCCCGCATCGTCGCGGTGCAGAACCGTGGAAAACAGTTTGACCAGTTCTTTCCGCCCGATGGGAGAGCCGAGATAATACCAAGTACCGTCCAGGCCAATGCGCATGTCGATGTCGCCGCACAGGGACTGGCGCGGGCCGAGAGGAATGCCCACGGGCCCCGCGAGGTCTCCGGCGGGCGGCACGGCGCCGATAAAGGAACGAAGATCTGGTGTATTTTCAGACATGGTTTCGATGATACGCTATCCGCAGCTACGCGATCTCTGGTGGATGGGGTCGACCCCGTCCTGTTCTCTTATATCATTGAACGGAGGCGTCTTCCGTGACGACCAACACCAAGAATAAGGCAACCGGGGACGGTGGCAACACCGACGACCTGGTTGACGCCATCGACGGCCTGGTCGACGACATCGCCAAGGTCCGCGACGGCGTGGGCCGGGTCATCTTCGGCCAGGAAACGGTTATCGAGGAAACCCTGATCACGCTGCTGGCCGGGGGCCATTGCCTGCTGGTCGGGGTGCCCGGCCTGGGCAAGACCCGGCTGGTGGAAACGTTGGGTAAGGTATTCGGGATGGACGAAAAGCGCGTCCAGTTCACGCCCGACCTGATGCCCGGCGATATCCTGGGTTCCGAGGTTCTGGAGGAAAGCGAAAGCGGCAAGCGCGGCTTCCGCTTCGTCAAGGGGCCCGTGTTCTGCCAACTGCTGATGGCCGACGAAATCAACCGCGCCAGCCCGCGCACCCAATCGGCCCTGCTGCAGGCCATGCAGGAACATCGGGTGTCCGTCGCCGGGCAGTACCACGACCTGCCGAAGCCGTTCCACGTGCTGGCCACCCAGAACCCGCTGGAACAGGAAGGCACCTACCCCCTGCCCGAAGCGCAGCTCGACCGTTTCTTCATGCAGGTCGACGTGACCCATCCGGACCTGGAAACGGAACGGGAGATCCTCATCAAGACAACGGGCGCCGACACCCAGGACGCCAAGCGGGTCATGGACCCCAAGGCCCTGATGCGCGCGCAGTCGCTGGTCCGCCACGTACCGGTGGGCGAAAGCGTCGCCGAGGCGATCCTGAAGGTCGTCCGGGCCGGGCGGCCCGATGCCTCGGACCTGCCGGAAATCCGCAATTACGTGTCCTGGGGGCCGGGGCCGCGCGCCAGCCAGGCCCTGATGCTTGGGGTTCGCGCCCGGGCCATGATCCAGGGCCGCCTGTCGCCCTCGGTCGAAGACGTCTACGCCCTGGCCCATCCGATCCTGCGCCACCGCATGGCGCTGACCTTCGGCGCCCGCGCCGAGGGCGTGACCGTCGGCCAGATCATCGACCGTCTCTGCCAGATCATCGAATAGGAGGCGACCCGAGCAACGGCCCAAGGGCGAACAACGCATGGCGAACCCGCTGGACACACCCGACCTTCACCACCAAGCCGAAACCGCGGCCTCGGGCCTGCCGCCGCTTCTGGTGGCGGCGGAGCGCGTGGCGTCCACGGTCAGCCAGGGCGTGCATGGCCGCCGGCGGGTCGGCCAGGGCGAGACCTTCTGGCAGTTCCGGCGCTATGAATTCGGCGATTCGACGCAGCTGATCGATTGGCGGCAATCTGCGAAATCCGATCCGGTCTATGTCCGTGAAATGGAATGGGAAGCGGCGCAAAGCGTGTGGCTGTGGGCCGACGGATCGCCGTCCATGGATTACGCGTCCGACGGCGGGCCTTTATCCAAGGGCTGGCGGGCCAAGGTTCTGGCCGTGGCATTGACGTCGCTTCTGGTCCGCGCGGGCGAGCGCATCGCCCTGATGGGGACCGGCATGATCCCGGCCACGGGCCGCAACACCTTGCTGCGCATCGCGACCGCCCTGGAACGCGCCGAGACGGGCGCCACCGGCAGCCTGCCCGGCCCGGAATTCGTGCCGCGCCACGGGCGTGTCGTCCTGTTCGGCGATTTCCTGGCCCCGCTCGGCGAGACCCGCAAAGCCATCGCGCGGTTGTCGGACCATGGGGTCGAGGGCCATCTGGTGCAGATTCTGGACCCGGCCGAGGAAACCCTGCCGTTCGACGGACGGGTCGAATTCGAAGGGCCGGAGGGCGAGGGCCGCATCATGATCGGGCGCGTCGAAAGCGTGCGCCAGGCCTACCGCGAGGAACTCGCCCATCATCAAGCGGGCCTCGACGCCGTGGCACGGTCCTTCGGATGGAGCCTGACCCGCCACATGACCCACCGCCCGCCCGAGACCGTGCTGATGACGCTTTATCAGCTGCTGTCTCAGGTCATCCGGCACTAGGCGGGGGAGATATCTGACCTCATGCTCGCCTTCGGCTCCTTCGCATTTCTGGCCCCCTGGGCGCTGCTCGGCCTGCTGGCCCTGCCGATCATCTGGTGGCTGCTGCGCCTGACCCCGCCGGCGCCGACGCGGGTCACCTTCCCGCCGTTCCGCCTGCTGCTGGGCCTGGTCACGCGCGAGGAAAGCTCGTCCAAGACACCCCCCTGGCTGATCATCCTGCGCCTCGCCATCGCGGCCCTTTTGGTCCTGGCCGCCGCCGGCCCGCTGATCAATCAGGCCGCCCAGTGGCAGGGTTCCGGCCCGCTCGTTCTGGCCGTCGACAACGGCTGGTCCGCCGCCAAGGGCTGGCCGACACGTCAGCGCCTGCTGATCCAGTTGACCGATCAGGCGGCGCGCGACGGCCGCCCGGTGACCATCGTCACCACCGCCGCCCCGCCGGCCGGCGCCGGCACGGAGCGGGTCCATGTCTTCACCCCGCGCCAAGCCCAGGAATTCGCCCAGACCCTGCAGCCGCGTCCCTGGCCGTCCGACCACGTGACAACACTTGAAGCGATGGACCAAAGTCCCCTTGCCCAGGACCGCGGCGGGCAGGTCGTCTGGTTGTCCGACGGGCTCGACCACGGCGCCGCCGACGCCTTCGCCCAAGGCTTGGCCAGGTTCGGGGCGCTGACCGTCGTCACCGACGGCCCCGGCACGGTGATGCCCAAGGTTCTGCGCCCGCCCGTGCTGGACGGCGGCGCCATCACCCTGCGGGTGGAACGGGCCGACGCGCGGGCCGAGGAAACCCAGTTCCTGCGCGCCTTCGCCCTCGACGGGCGGCTGATCGCGCGGGAAGAAATTCTGTTCAACGCCGGCGACGCCGCCGCCGAGGTGCGCCTCGACCTGCCGGCGGAAATGGCCAACAAGCTGGTCCGTTTGGACCTGGAGGACGCCGGATCGGCGGCCGCCGTGATCCTGCTGGACGAGCGCTGGCGGCGGCGGCCGGTCGGCATCGTGACCGGCGACGGCGGGGCCGAACTGCCGCTGCTGTCCTCCGTGTTTTACCTGACCCGGGCGCTGGAGCCGTTCAGCGAAGTCCGCCAGGGCACCATCGGCGGCCTGTTGCGCCGCCAGCTTGCCCTGATGATCCTGCCCGACCCCGGCACCATCGCCGGTCCCGACCGCGTGGCGATCAAGACCTGGATGGAGGACGGCGGCGTCGCGCTGCGCTTCGCCGGGCCGCTGCTGGCCCAGGCGACCAGCGGCCAGGCCGTCCAGGGCGGCGACACGCCCCTGGTTCCCGTGCCCCTGCGCCGGGGCGATCGGGTCATCGGCGGCGCCATGTCCTGGACCCAGCCGGCCAGCCTGGCCCCCTTCGGTGCGGAAAGCCCATTCAACGGCCTGGCCGTGCCCCCCGACGTCACGGTGACCCGCCAGGTCCTGGCGCAACCGTCGCTGGACCTGGAACGCAAGACCTGGGCGCGGCTGTCCGACGGTACCCCCCTGGTCACCGCCGAACGCCAGGGCAAGGGCTGGCTGGTGCTGTTCCACACTACGGCCAACACGCAGTGGTCCAACCTGGCGCTGTCGGGCCTCCTGGTCGAAATGCTGCAACGTCTGGTCGGCCTCAGCCAGGGTGTGGTCGATACGGGCCACGGACCGCCGCTGGAACCGATCCAGACGCTGGATGCCTATGGTGCCCTGGGCGACGCCCCGCCCGACACAGGCTCGATCGCCCAGGACGCCTTTGCCGAAACGCCCGTGTCGCCGTTGCACCCGCCGGGCCTGTACGGCCGCGGCAACGACCGCCGGGCCCTTAACCTGGGGCGCGACGCGGCGGTGCCGATGCCGCTCGGCGAGCTCTCGGTGGCGGCGCAGCGCACGACCTACGGCGGCAGCCCGGCCATCGACATCCGACCCTGGCTGTTCATTCTGGCCGCCCTGCTGTCGCTGGCCGATTTCGCCATCAGCCTGTGGCTGCGCGGCCTGTTGCGGGTGCCGCGCCTGGCGGCCCCGCTGCTGGCCCTGGCGCTGGCCGGGGGCGCCGCAAGCACGGCAGCGGCGCAGGAAATCACCGTGGCGCCGCGCGCCACCACGCCGGCCCCGCTTTCCGGCAGCGACGCCTATGCCTTGGAGAACAGCACCCAGACCCGCCTCGCCTATGTCCTGACCGGCGACGCGGAAACGGACCGGATCAGCCGCCTCGGCCTGACGGGGCTCAGCCTCATCGTGCGCCGGCGCACGGCGGCGGAACTGTCGGACCCGCAAGGGGTCGACCCCGACCGTGACGACCTGTCGTTCTTCCCGCTGATGTACTGGCCCGTGACGGCAGGCGCCGCCGACATGACCGAAACCGCGCGGATCAAGGTCAACGCCTACATGCAGAACGGCGGTACCATCCTGTTCGACACCCGCGACCGCGCCGGGGGTGCCGACCTGGGCGAACTGCGGGCCCTGGCGCGCAAGCTCGACATCCCGCCCCTGGTGGTTGCCCCGGCCAACCATGTCCTGACCCGGTCGTTCTATCTGTTGCAGGATTTCCCCGGACGCTGGACCGGCAGTGCCCTGTGGGTCGAGCGGGCGGGGGCGCGGATCAACGACGGCGTGTCGCCGGTGCTGGCCGGCGGCAACGATTGGGCCGCCGCCTGGGCCTTGGACGAAGACACGCAGCAGGCCCTTTTCCCCGCCGTGCCGGGCGGCGAGCGGCAGCGTGAATTGGCCTTTCGTTTCGGCATCAACCTTGTGATGTACGTGCTGACCGGCAACTACAAAGCCGATCAGGTGCACCTGCCGGCGATCATCCGGAGGCTCGGGCAATGATGTCCACCGCCGCCGTACAGTTCTCCCCCCTGGTGCCGGCGCCCGTGCTGCTGCTGTTGGGCATCGCCGGGCTGGCCCTGCTCGCCGTCGGGCTCTACCGGCGGGCGGCGGGATCGCTGTTCCGCTTCCTGTTCCTCTGCATGATGCTGCTGGCGCTGGCCGATCCACGCATCGTCAACGAAAAGCGCGAAGCACAGCCCGACGAGGCGCTGATCGTCATCGACCGCACGTCGAGCCAGAAGACCGGCGACCGGCGCAAGCAGATGTCCGACGCCGAGGAAGCCCTGGTCGCCGCCCTGGACCGCCAGGAAAACCTGGAATACCGCATTGTCGAGATCACCGATTCCGCGACCGACGACCGCCCGGGGACCCGCCTGATGGAAGCCCTGGCCACGGCCTCGGCCGATATTTCGCCGAACCGCTTCGCCGGCGCCGTGATCATCACCGACGGCCAGGTTCACGACCTGCCCAAGGACATCGCCGAGGGCAAGGTGCCCGGCGTGCGGGGGCCGCTGCATGTGCTGCTGACCGGCAAGCGCGATGAGATCGACCGCCGCCTGGTCATTAAGAACGCCCCCGGCTACGGCATCGTCGGCAAGGAAGTCACCCTGACCTACCGGATCGAGGACAAGCACGCCAAAAACGACGGCACCACGGCCCGCCCGTCGGCCCGGGTCGAATTCAAGATCGACGGGACCGAGGGCACGACCGCCCTGGTGCCCGTGGGCGAGGACCAGACCTTCACCTTCAAGTTGGAACACGCGGGACCATCGCTGGCCGAACTGTCGGTGGAGGCGGCCGATGGCGAACTGTCCACGGTCAACAACCGGGCCCTGGTGTCCGTCAACGGCGTGCGCGACCGCCTGCGCGTGCTGCTGATTTCGGGCCAGCCCCATGCGGCGGAACGGACCTGGCGCAATCTGCTGAAATCCGATCCGTCCGTCGATCTGGTCCATTTCACCATCCTGCGCCCGCCCGACAAGGACGACTTCACGCCCTTGAACGAACTGGCGCTGATCGCCTTTCCGACCCATGAGTTGTTTGTCGAGCGCCTTGACGAGTTCGATCTGATCGTGTTCGACCGCTATCTCAAGCGCGGCGTGCTGCAACCCCAGCATCTGGCCAACATCGCCGACAGGGTGCGCCAGGGCGGCGCCCTGTTGATGGCCGTGGGGCCGGAATTCGCGGGCCGCGCCAGCCTGTATCACACGCCGCTGCGGGAAATCCTGCCGGCCGCCCCCACGGGCGAGGTGCTGGAATCCGGGTACCGGCCCCGGGTGTCCGACACGGGCCTGCGCCATCCGGTGACGGCGGCCCTGATGCGGCCCGGCATCGACCCCAAGGCCGACCCCATTTGGGGCCGCTGGTTCCGCCAGATTCCGGGCGACGCCTCGGCGGGCGTGTCGCTGATGACCGGCCTGCAGGACAAGCCGATCCTGTTGCTCGACCGCGTCGGCAAGGGCCGTGTGGCCCAGGTCATGTCCGACCACATCTGGTTGTGGGCGCGGGGATACGACGGCGGCGGGCCGCAGGGCGAACTGCTGCGCCGTCTGTCCCATTGGCTGATGCGTGAACCCGATCTGGAGGAAGAAGCCCTGCACGCCCGCGTGCGCGCCGGCAAGCTGACCGTGGAGCGGCGCAGCCTGAAGGACGCCGTCAGCAAGGTGACCGTCACCGCGCCCTCGGGCGAGGTTCAGGAACTGGAATTGAAGAACGCCCAACCCGGCCTGTGGCGGGGGGAGTTGGCAGCGGCGGAAATCGGGCTCTACCGACTGAGCGACGGCGAGCATCAGGCCCTGGTCGCGTCGGGCGAATTGAACCCGCTGGAACTGTCGGACCTGCGCGCCACGGATGCGCTCCTGACACCGGTCACGGACATCACCGGCGGCTCCGTGCGCTGGCTCGCGGACGGCGTGCCCGACGTGCGCCGCGTCGACCCGGGGCGCGATCTGGCCGGGCGCGGCTGGGTCGGGCTGGTCGCCCACAAGGCTTATGTGGTGACGGGGCTGAAGGATATTCCGCTGCTGTCCGGGTTGCTGCTGGCCGTGCTGGCGCTCGGCTCCCTGATGGCCGCCTGGTGGCGCGAAGGACGCTGATCAACCAATTCCGGCCATTGCCTCGGACGGGCCGGCATGATTATCATGATCCCCAGGGGGGCGCATTTGATCCGACCCGGCGGGAAAAGCCGGGCGGTATCGGAGGAAACACCCATGTCTGTATCTCTCAATCCCTTGTCCTCGACCTTCGGGGTCGAGGCAACCGGCGTCGATCTTGCCGGCCCCGTGGCCGCGGAAGATCTGTCCGCCCTGCAGGCGGCCCTGACCGACCGTCTGGTCATGGTCGTGCGCAAGCAAAACCTGACGCCCGAACAATACCTGGACGCCGCCCGCCTGTTCGGCGACCTGATGCCCCAGCACCTGACGAAAATCCTGATGCCCGAGCATCCGGAAATCGCCGTGCTGGACAGCCGCCAGTCCGACAAGGACACCGCAGGCAAGGCTATCCCCACCGGGTCGCGCAACTGGCACACGGACCATACCAACCACGCGCGCCCGCCCAAGATCACCATGCTGTATGCGGTCAAGCTGCCGTCCAAGGGCGGCGACACCAGCTTCGCCAACATGCAGGCCGCCTATGCAGGCCTGCCGCCGGCGGAGCAGGAAAAGCTCAACCCCCTGATCACCGTCAACGTGATCGAACAGGATACGGGCAACGTCGGCGACGACGCCCGCCAGGCCCTGACCAAGGCGCCGCAGCGCCATCCCCTGATCCGCACCCATCCGGAAACGGGGAAAAAGGCGATCTATGTCCATCCCGGCAAGACGGAACGCATCGACGGCATGGAACCCGAGGAAAGCCGCGCTTTCGTCCAGGACCTCTTGGCCCGCGCCATCCAGCCCGACATGACCTACCGCCATACCTGGCAGCCGGGCGACCTGGTGCTGTGGGACAACCGGGCGACCCTGCACATCGCGCACCGGGACTATGACGCCGCCGAGGGCCGCATCATGCATCGGGTGATCCTGGAGGGCGACGTTCCCTTCTAATTTTCCCCTTCCCCGCGCCGCGCGGGAGGTCTCTCGCCGATCTTTCCGGCGAGACGGTTTCCGTGCGGCGTTTTGGCGCTAATATCCCCGGCGGGCGGCACGCCGTCCCTGACCGGCAACAGAAAACACAAGGAACAGAACCCATGCGCGGTGCCGACCTTCTGGTCAAATCGCTGGCGGCCGCCGGCGTGACACGCATTTTCTCACTGTCCGGCAACCAGATCATGCCGGTCTATGACGCCTGCTTCGACGCTGGCATCGAGATCATCCACACCCGCCACGAAGCCGCCGCCGTGTACATGGCCGAGGCCTATGCCCAACTGACCGGTAACGTCGGCGTCGCCATGGTGACGGCGGGCGGCGGGGCCGCGAACGCCATGGGCGGGCTATACACGGCTTGGGAATCGGACACGCCGGTGTTGCTGCTGACCGGCGATTCCCCGGTCAGCCAGGACGGCCGGGGCGCCTTTCAGGAAATGCGCCAGGTGCCGATGACCGCCCCCCTGACCAAGCTGTCGATCCGCCCCGTGCGGGCCTCCGACCTGGGCACCGCCGCCGCGCGGGCGATCCGCACCGCCAAATCGGGGCGGCCCGGACCGGTCCATATGTCCCTTGCCTTCGACGTGGTCGAGGCCGATGCCACGGGCGGCAATGTTCCCCCGGCCGACGCCTTCGCCCGCGAGACCATGGCGCTGTCGCTTGAAGACGCCAAGCGCGTGGCCGATGCGGTCGCCGCCGCCAAGCATCCGATCATCCTGTGCGGGCCGGTGCTGAACACGGCGCGCGGCCCGGGTGTCCGCGACAAACTGGCGGATGCCCTGGACGCGCCCGTTGTCGTCATGGAAAGCCCGCGCGGCCTGAAGGATCCGTCCCTCGGCAGCATCGCGGGCGTGATGGCCGAGGCCGACCTGATCGTCACCCTGGGCAAGCGGGTGGATTTCACCCTGGGTTTCGCCGGCACCAATATCTTCAACCCCGCCTGCAAGTGGATCTGCATCAATGCCGACGCCGATGAGCGCGACCGCGCCCATCGCAATCTGGAAGACCGCATCGTGACGGCCCTGGCCGCCGATCCCCGCGACGCGGCCGAGACCCTGATCGCCCAAGGGGCCGGTGGCACCGCCCATCAAGCCTGGCGCGCCAAGGCCCGGGACCAGATCGCCCAGCGCAGCTTCGCGCCCGACGCCCCCGCGGCCAACGGCGGTATTTCCCCGGCCCAGGTCTGCGCCGCCGTGCAGCGCCAGATCGACAAGGCCAAGGACGCCGTGCTGATCATCGACGGCGGTGAATTCGGGCAATGGGCTCAGGCCGCGACGCTGACCGACAAGCGCATCATCAACGGCATTTCCGGCGTTATCGGCGGCTGTCTCGGCTATGGCGTCGGGGCCAAGAAGGCCGTGCCGGACGCCACCGTGTTCGCGCTGATGGGCGACGGCACCGTGGGCTTTCATTTCGCCGAGTTCGAAACGGCGGCCCGCGCCGGCACCCCTTATGTGGTGGTGATCGGCAACGATCATCGTTGGAACGCGGAACATCAGATTCAGCTGCGCGAATACGGCTCCAACCGCCTGATCGGCTGCGAACTGTCGGATGCCCGTTATGACCTGGCGGTGGCCGGACTTGGCGGACATGGTGAATACGTGACCGACCCGGCGGAATTGGACGCGGCGCTGGACCGCGCCGTGGCCAGCGGCAAGGTCGCCTGCGTCAACGTGGAACTGGAAGGCCTGCCGGCCCCCAGCGGCCCGTCGCACTGACACGCCCCCCAAGCGGGGGACCATTCAGGTGACGTTCATGCACACCCATTGCGGGTCGGCGAAGCGTTTGGCCATGAAATCGACGAAGGCGCGGACCTTGGCCGACAGATGCCGGTTGTGGGGATAGACGGCGTAGATGCCGCGGTCGTCGTCCTCATACTCCGCCAGCACCTGTTCCAGCCGCCCTTCGACCAGATGGCAGCCAACGATGAAGGTCGGCGAGCGCACGACCCCCAACCCGGCCACAGCGGCGGCGCGCAGCAGGTCGCCGTTGTTGCCGCGCATGGGGCCGTCGACCCGCACGGCGAAGGGGCCGTCGGGCCCGCGGTAGCGCCATTCGTTCAGGTTGGACAAATAGCTGTAGAGCAGGCAGGCGTGGTTGCGCAGGTCGTCCGGATGCTTGGGCCGCCCATGCGCATCCCAATAGGCCGAAGACGCGCAGGTCGCGATGCGGAACGGCGCGATCCGCCGGGCGATCAGGGAGGAGTCCGGCAGATCGGTGATGCGGATGACCACGTCGTAGCCTTCGTCGACCACGTTGACGACCCGGTCGTCGAGGGTCACGTCCAGGCTGATTTCCGGATAGGCCGCCATGAAGTCCGGCAGGGCATCGGCCATGTGGATCATGCCGAAGGACATGGGCAGGTTGACGCGCAGGGTGCCCCGGGGTTCCGCATGCAGGCGGGTGACGGCCAATTCCGCCTCCTCCGCCTCGGCGACGATGCGCCGGCAACGTTCATAGAACGCGGCCCCGACCTCGGTCAGGCTGGACCGCCGGGTGGTGCGGTTCAACAAGCGCGCGCCCAGGCGGTCCTCCAGCTTGGCGATCTGCTTGCTGACCGCGCCCTTGGATAGGCCCATGGCCTGCGCAGCACCCGTGAAGGTCCCGGTTTCCACCACCTTGGCGAAAACGGCCATGCCGGTCAGGTGATCCATATGCTGCTCAATTGTTTATTTAAAGAAACAATTATATTCCATTTAGGCCAATTGTCTACAAATACACTCAGGATTAGGGTCCCCGTCAACAGCCCGCCCCCGGAAATTTCCGGGCCCGCCGGCCCCATTAGACAATCGAAAGGACCCGACCATGAGCATTCTTCTCATCAGCTCCAGCCCCAATCTCGAAGGCTCCGCTTCCCGCGCCCTGGCGCAAACCCTGGCCGACAGCCTGGCCGGTGACGCCCACATCGTCGTCCGCGACCTGGGCGCGAACCCGCCGCCGCATCTGGACCAGGAAACCATCGGCGCGTTCTATACGCCGGAAGCCGACCGCACGGCCGAACAGAACCAGAAGCTTGCCCTGTCGGACGCGCTGATCGACGAAGTGTTCGCCGCCGACGCCATCGTCATCGCGGCCCCCATGCACAACTTCGGCATCACGTCATCGCTGAAGGCCTGGATCGACCAGGTCGCCCGCGTCGGCCGCACATTCGAGCCCACGGGCCAGGGCCCCAAGGGCCTGGTGACCGACCGCCCGGTCTATGTGGTGACCACGCGGGGCGGGGTTTACGGCCCGGGTACGCCGTTCAACCACCTGGACCATCTGGAACCCTATCTGCGCCGCGCCTTGAACTTCATCGGGCTTGAAGACATCTCGTTCATCTATGCCGAAGGCACCACCAAGGGCGACGACGGCATCAAGGCCGCCCAGGCGGAAATCGCCCAGGTCGCCCAGGCGGCCTGAGCCCCGGCGGCCGCAGGACAAGGAGTTAAGACAATGGGATTGCTTGTGAACGGCGAATGGCGCGACCAATGGTACGACACCAAGGCGACCGGCGGCCGGTTCCAGCGCGAGGACGCGGCCTTCCGCAACTGGGTCACCGCGGACGGCAGCCCCGGGCCGACCGGCCACGGCGGCTTCAAGGCGGCGGCCGGGCGATATCACCTGTATGTCGCCGCCGCTTGCCCCTGGGCCCATCGGACCCTGATCTTTCGCGCCCTCAAGGGTCTGGAGGACATGATCCCGGTGACCGTGGTCGAACCGCTGATGCTGGAAAACGGCTGGGAAATCGCCGCCGGCGCGGACCCGGTCCTGGGGGCCCGCTTCCTGCACCAGATCTATGCCGCGGCCAAGCCGGACTATACGGGCCGGGTCACCGTACCCGTGCTTTGGGACAAGCAGACAGGGGCGATCGTCAGCAACGAATCGGCCGAGATCATCCGCATGTTCAATTCGGCCTTCGACGGCGTCGGCGCCAAGCGGGGGGATTTCTATCCCCATGACCTGCGCCACGAGATCGATCTGGTCAACGACCGCGTCTACCGGACGGTGAACAACGGCGTGTACCGGGCGGGTTTCGCGACCACGCAAGCCGCTTACGGCGAAGCCGTCACGGACCTGTTCGACAGCCTGGACTGGCTTGAGGACCTGCTGGGTGAAAGCCGCTACCTGACGGGCGACCGCATCACGGAAGCCGACTGGCGGCTGTTCACCACGTTGCTGAGGTTCGATCCGGTCTATGTCGGCCACTTCAAGTGCAACATCCGCCGCATCGCCGATTACCCCAACCTGTCCGGCTTCCTGCGCGAGCTTTACCAATGGCCGGGCATCAAGCGGACCGTCGATATGACGGCGATCAAGGCCCACTACTACGGCAGTCACAAGTCCCTCAACCCAACGGGGATCATCCCCGCCGGCCCCGATCAGGACCTGGACGCCCCCCACGGGCGTGGACATCTGTCCCAATGCACGGAAATGGGAAAAGCGTCATGACGTCCATCCATTCGTTCGATCTCGATGCCTATCTGGGGCGGATCGGATATCGCGGCGCGGTCGCGCCGACCCTGGATACACTGACCGAAATTCAGGCCCGTCACCCCGCGGCAATCACCTTCGAGAATCTGGATTCCCTGACCGGCCGCGTCCCCAGCCTGACCCTCGCGGACGTGCAGCGGAAATTGGTGACCGAGGGGCGCGGCGGCTACTGCTTTGAGCAGAACCTGCTGTTGCGCCACGTGCTCGACGCCATCGGGTTCCGCGTCTCGGGCCTGGGCGCCCGGGTTCTGTGGAATACCCCCGCAGGCCCGACCCCGCCCCGCAGCCATATGGTGCTGCGGGTCGACCTGGATGGCGATGCCTACATCGCCGACGTGGGGTTCGGCGGCATGACCATGACCGCGCCGATGCGTCTGACCGCCGGCACGGCACAGGAAACGCCCCATGGCCCCTACCGCCTGGTGCCGACGGAAGACTCCCACCGCCTGGAAGCCCGGATCGGGGACCAGTGGCATCCGCTTTATGTTTTCGATCAGGTCGAGCAGACCAGCACCGACTATGAAGTCGGCAACTGGTACGTCGCGACGCATCCGGCCTCCCTCTTCGTCACGACGCTGATCTGCGCCCGGACGGATGCGGGCAGACGCTATGCTTTGCGCAATACGGAACTGAGCATTCATCACACGGTCGGGCCGTCCGAACGCCACCGCCTGGATACCCCCGCCGCCCTTCGCGATGTGCTTGAAGGCACCTTCAATCTCAACCTGGCGGGTCTGGACGATCTGGACGCACGGCTGGCCGCCGTTTGCGCCAAATCGTGATCCGACCCCGCAACCGCCGCCCAAAGGATGAAAGGAATACCGTCATGATCACCACGACCCCCCTGGAAAACCTGGGCCGCTTCGCCAACGATTGGCTGAACGCGCGCTATCATTTCTCCTTCGCCAACTATTACGACCCCGAGCGCACGGGCCTGGGCCCGCTGCTGGTGTGGAACGACGACACGGTCCAGCCGGGCCGCGGGTTCGACCCGCACGGCCATCGCGACATGGAAATCATCACCTATGTCAGGAAGGGCGCCATCACCCATCAGGACAACCTGGGCAACACGGGCCGCACGGAAGCGGGCGACGTCCAGGTGATGTCGGCGGGCACCGGCATCCGCCATGCGGAGCACAATCGCGAGGACGAGCCGACGACCCTGTTCCAGATCTGGATCGAGCCCAATAAGACGGGCATCCAACCCCGCTGGGACGCCCGCAAGTTCCCCAAGGACAGCCGCGGCGGCAGGTTGGAGGTTCTGGCCTCGGGCCGCGCGGCGGATAAAGACACGGACGCGCTGGTGATCCACCAGGACGCCGCCGTGCTGGGCGGCACGCTCAAGGCCGGCGAGGAAACCACCCTGACCCTGGCCCCGGGGCGCAGCGCCTATATCGTGCCCGCCGTGGGCGACCTCACCATCAACGGCGTGGCGGCCCCCGAACGCTCGGGCACGGCGGTGACGGACGTGGCGACCATCACCATCCACGCCGATACCGACGCCGAAGTGGTCGTCGTCGACGTGCCGTAGGCAACGCTGCCCGAAACAATCTGATGCGGCGGCCCGGACAACCGGGCCGCCGCACGCGCGTTACTGGTGTTCCAAAGCCTTCCCCACGACGACTTGGGCGACGCCGTGGACCTCGCCCGCTTCGACCGCTTCATGGGCCTTGACCATGTCCTCGAACTGGAAACGTTCGCCGATGCGGTGGACCAGGGTGTCCGGCGACATCAGCGGGCTGACCGTCTGCAGCACTTCATCCTGGGTCAAGCGGTCGAGCTGATAGATCGTGAACATGCGGATGTTGACGTTGCCGCCCATCCATTTGTTGAAGGGGAACGAAGGCTCCGGCACGGCGTCGGACGCATAGGTCGCGACGGTGCCGTTGGGTTTCAGAATATCCGGCAGCAGGTCCGTGTTGGACCCGAAAGCGACCTCGACGATGCGGTCGACGGGACCGCCGGCGGCGTCGAGAATGCGTTCCTTCAGACCCGGTTCCTTGTAATTGAGAGCCACGGCCGCACCCAGTTCCCGCGCCTCGGCGCAATGGGCATCGGACCCGCAGGTCGCGATCACCCGGGCCCCGCCCCATACGCCCAACTGCACCGCATAGGCGCCGACACGCCCCGTGCCGCCGGTCACCAGTACGGTCTTGCGCGAGATGTCGCCGTCGCTGAACAGCGCGTGATAGGCCGTCACCACCGGCACCCCGGCGCAGGCCCCCTGGCTCAAGGACACGTCCCCCGCGAGCGACACCGCCTGGCGCGTCGGCAGAACCACGTATTCCGCCGCCGTGCCCTGGGGGCGGCCATGCTGGGCGCCGAAGATCCAGACCTTCTGGCCGATGCGGGCGTTGTTGACCCCTTCGCCGACCTTGTCGATGACGCCGGAACCGTCGTTGTTGGGAATAATCGGCGAGAACTGAGCCAGTTCACGGCCCGAGGACCGGCGCTTCACGTCCGTCGGGTTGATGGCGGAATAGGCGACGCGGACGCGGACCTCGCCGGGGCCCGGTTCCGGGTCGGGAAGGTCTCCGAATTGCAGGACGTCCGCCGCCGGACCGGCGCGGTCATACCAATAGGCGCGCATGGGTATCTCCTCCTTGGGAATTCTCATCGATTGTCCGAGCCTTCGCGGCACCGGAAGGGATGACCGGAAGGTGACGCGCCGGGCGCGCGATGACAAGCCCGATCGGCGGCCCTCCCGCCCCTGAAGTGCCGCCCGACCCGGCAAGATTTTCCCCTTTGCGGGCGGTTTCTGCCGTCCCGGACCCCGGAAAATTCATTTAATCGATTGAAAATAAACAATTCTGCTTGTGGCACGGGGATTGAAACACCCCCAGCAGCACCTGGATCGGGGTCAACCCCGGCGAAGGCGAACGTACAAGGAACGGGAAAAATGAATCCACTCTATATCGCAGCCACCGGAATGGTGGCGCAGCAGGAACGCGTGGACGTGATCGCCAACAACCTGGCGAACATGAACACCACCGGCTATCAGCGCCGCCGGGCGTCGTTCAACGATCTTCTCTATGAAGACAACAAGCGGCCCAATTCCAAGCATTCGCGCGCCAGCGGCATCGTGCCGGGCGGCGTCAAGGCCGGCCTGGGCGTGCATACGGCGTCCTTCTACCGGGTCGTCGAACAGGGCAACCTGGCGCAGACGGGCAACCCTTTCGACGTGGCCATTCAGGGCTCCGGCTACATGCCGGTCACCCTGGCCAACGGCGAAACCGCCTATACCCGCGCCGGGGCCTTTCAGTTGAACCAGAACGGGCAGATCGTCACCCATGACGGACTCACGGTCGGTGCCGGCATCGCCATCCCGCCGGGCGCCATCGAGGTCACAATCAACAATTCCGGCGAAGTCTACGCCTCCTTCGAAGGACAGCCGCAGCCGCAGAACCTGGGTCAGATCAACCTGGTCCGCTTCCCCAACGAAGGCGGCCTGTACGCCATCGGCGACAGCATGTTCCAGGAAACCACGGCCTCGGGCGCTCCTCTGGTGGGCACGCCCGGCACCGCCGGGTTCGGCTCCATCCTGCAGGGCTTCCTGGAATCGTCGAACGTCAACCCGGTGGAAGAGATCGCCAACATGGTCAAGGCCATGCGGGCTTATGAGCTGAGCTCCAAGGTCATTCAGACCGCCGACCAGATGATGTCGACCAAGACCGGCTAATCCCGGCCAGGGCGTTAATCTTCGGTAAACCATCCCCCGGCATACTCTGCCGGACGACCACCGCGGCACAGAGATCGCGGAACCAGAACAAGGCCGTTCGGGCGGCCCTAAAAAACCGATATACGAAACGCTTCGTTTCGAACGATCCAAACGGCGGCGGGAATCCCAGAATGCGGGTTCCCGCCGTCATTTGTTTTGCAACGGCCTAGCTCGCCTGGAACACCAGGAACGCGCCGAAGGCGATGCAGGCGAACCCCGCCGCGTGCATCCAGGAAAAGCTTTCCCCCAGATAAAGCACGGAAAACCCCGCGAACACGGTCAGGCTGACGACCTCCTGGATGGTCTTCAACTCCGCCGCCGAATAAATCCCGTGGCCATAACGGTTGGCCGGCACGGCGAAACAGTATTCGACGAAGGCGATGCCCCAGCTGATCAGGATCACCAGCCACAACGCCTCCGACTTGAACTTGAGATGCCCGTACCAGGCGACGGTCATGAAGATGTTGGACACGCAGAGCAAAAGGATCGGCGATAGCGCCGCGAGGGAGAAAGTCGGCATAAGGGCCTCCGGAACAAGACGTGATGACCAGAAACGAAACGCGGACCCAATTTACGGCCAGGCGACGTCCGGTGGCAGGGACATCAGGATCGCCTCGGTATTGCCGCCCGTCTGCAGGCCGAAGATGGTGCCCCGGTCGTACAGTAGGTTGAATTCCACGTAGCGCCCGCGCTTCACGCGCTGGGCCTCGCGGTCGTCCGTGGTCCAGGTCTTGTTCATGTGCTTGCGCACGATCTCGGGATAGACGGTGGCGAAGGCCCGGCCGACGTCCTGGGTAAAGGCGAAATCGGCGTCCCAGTCGCCCGTGTTGTGCTGATCGTAGAAAATACCACCGACGCCCCGTGCCTCGTTCCGGTGCGGCAGGAAGAAGTAGCGGTCGCACCATTCCTTGAACTTGGGATAGTAGGCCGGATCATGGGCATCGCAGGCTGTCTTGAAGGCGCCGTGGAACTGATCCGTGTCGGCGTCGTCGGGGAACACGGGCGTCAGGTCGCCGCCGCCGCCGAACCAGCCCTGGGTGGTGACGATCATGCGCGTATTCATATGCGCCGCCGGCACCAGCGGCGAATTGGGGTGGATGACGGTGGAAATGCCGGACGCCCAGAATCGGGGGTCTTCGGCCGCCCCCGGGATTCGCGCCCGGAATTCCTCGGAAAATTCGCCCATGACGGTGGACACGTTGACCCCCGCCTTCTCAAACACCCGCCCGCCCCGCATCACGGCCATGACGCCGCCGCCGCCCATTTTGCCGGCCACGTCGCCGGGACGTTCCCAGGATTTGCGCGCGAATCGGCCCGGCTGACGGGCGCTGGTGCCGTTGGGGCCGGTGACCGCGTCCTCGATATCCTCCAGCGCCGTGCAGAAATCGTCGCGCAGGCGCTCGAACCAGGCCTTGGCGCGGGATTTATGGGCGTCCGAGTAATCGGCGGCGGAGGGCGTTGCGTCGTTCATGGGGTGTCTGGGTCTCCGGGATAGGCGCCGAGTTGGCCCAGCGCCGTCGCCAGAACCATGGCCGCACTGGCCGCCAGGTTCAAGGACCGTGTGCCGGGAGCCAGGGGAATCCGCACCCGCGCATCGGCGGCGGCATGCACATCGTCCGGCACCCCGGCGCTTTCGCGCCCGAACAACAGCATATCGCCGGGCTGGAAGCGGAAATCCGGCAAACGCGTGGCCGCCGCGGTGGTCAGCAGCACCAAGCGGCGGCCTTCCAATGCCTCCCGGAACGCGGCCCAGGAGGCATGACGGCGCATTTCCAGGCGATCCAGGTAATCCATGCCCGAGCGCCGCATGCGGGCATCCGACAGCACAAAGCCGCAGGGTTCGATAATGTGCAGGGCCGTGCCCAGGCAGGCGGCCGTGCGCATCACGGCGCCCGTGTTCTGCGGGATATCGGGCTGATACAGGGCAATTTCGACCGGTGCGGGCATGACGGCCCCATGAAGGCCCCGAAAGGCCCGGTTTGCAAGCTATTCTCAACAGTTAGCGCTTGCCTGAAGGCCCCTCAGGACATAAGGTCTCGCCGGTTCGTGCGGGCGTCCTGCGTCCGCACATTCCATGACGGTTGGGTAATATACAGCCCGCCGTTGCCTCTTTTCCGCCGGTCCCTTAGATTTGGCGGTGAGTTCGGGGGCCGTCCGGGTTTGACACCCATCAAGCCGGGGCGGCGAACACAAGATCAAAACACCTTTTAAGGGGAAGTGCTTATGAGCGACACGGCGAGCACCCCGCCAACCGCCGAAATCGACGCGCAAACGCGCCGCGATTTCCTACTGGTTTCCACGGCTACTGTCGGCGCGGTGGGTACCGCGTTGACCCTGTGGCCGTTTGTTAACAGCCTCAACCCGGCGGCCGATACCCTGGCCCTGGCGACCACCGAAGTGAATCTGGAGCCCATCAAGGACGGCCAGAGCATCACGGTCGTCTGGCAGGGCAAGCCGGTGTTCATCCGCAACCGCACCGCGGCCGAGATCGAACAGGCGAAAAAAGACGACGCCGCGGCCCTGCCGGACCCGGCCAAGGACGCCGACCGCGTCCAAAAGGACGACTGGCTGATCATGGTCGGCGTGTGCACCCACCTGGGCTGCATTCCGCTGGGTCAGAAAGAAGGCGAGCCGAAGGGTGACTTCGGCGGCTGGTTCTGCCCCTGCCACGGCTCGCACTACGACACCTCGGGTCGGATCCGCAAGGGCCCGGCGCCGCAAAACCTGCTTGTCCCGAACTATACGTTCGCGTCGGACACCCAGGTCGTGATCGGGTAACGGGGGACGTCATGAGCGAACAACAATCGACAAGCAAATTCATGCAGAACGGCGTCGTGAAGTGGATCGAGCATCGCATGCCGATCTTCAGCTTCATCGACCATTCCGTGGGCTCCGGCTATCCGGCGCCGAAGAACCTCAGCTACTGGTGGAACTTCGGCTCCCTGGCCGGTCTGGCGCTGATCATCATGATCGTGTCGGGCATCGTGCTGGCCATGCATTACACGCCGCACACCACGCTGGCCTTCAATTCCGTCGAGCGCGTCATGCGCGACGTCAACGGCGGTTGGCTGATCCGTTATCTGCATATGAACGGCGCCAGTTTCTTCTTCATCGCCGTCTACATCCACATCTTCCGCGGCCTCTACTTCGGGTCCTACAAGAACCCCCGCGAACTGCTGTGGATCATCGGCGTGCTGATCCTGCTTGCCATGATGGCGACGGCGTTCATGGGCTACGTTCTGCCCTGGGGCCAGATGTCCTATTGGGGTGCCACGGTCATCACCAACCTGTTCTCGGCCATTCCGGTGGTCGGCGACAGCATCGTGACCCTGCTGTGGGGCGGCTTCGTGGTCGATAACCCGACCCTCAACCGCTTCTTCTCGCTGCACTACCTGCTGCCCTTCGTGATCCTGGGCCTGGTGGTCGTGCACATCTGGGCGCTGCATACCTTCGGGTCGAACAACCCGACCGGCGTTGACGTGAAGGGCCCGCAGGACACCATTCCCTTCCATCCCTACTTCACCATCAAAGACCTGTTCGGGATGGGCGTGTTCCTGCTGATCTTCAGCTTCTTCGTGTTCTTCGCGCCCAACTACTTCGGCGAAGCGGACAACTACATCCCGGCCAACGCGCTGGCGACCCCGCCGCACATCGTGCCCGAATGGTACTTCCTGCCGTCCTACGCGATCCTCCGCGCCTTCACCAACGACTTCATCCTGTATTGGCCGGTTTCCTGGCTGATGACGGCGAAGTTGGCGGGCGTCATCGCCATGTTCGGCTCGATCATCCTGCTGGCGCTGGTGCCTTGGCTGGATACCTCCAAGGTGCGTTCGGCCCGGTTCCGGCCGATCTACAAGTGGTTCTTCTGGATCTTCGTGCTCGACTGGATCGTGCTCGGCATGGTCGGCGCCCACCCGCCGGAAGGCATCTGGGTTCTGCTCGGCCAGATCTCGACGATCTACTACTTCGCGCACCTTCTGGTGATCCTGCCCATCCTCGGCGTCATCGAACGGCCCAAGGCCCTGCCGGAAAGCATTTCCGCCTCGGTCACGCAGCCCGCGGAGTAAGGAAAATGATGAAACCAACCATCAAGACCGCCTTCGCGGCCGTTCTCACCGCCGGTGCCGTCGCGGCGCTGTCCCTGACCTCCGCTCCGGCCCAGGCGGCCGGCGCCGCCCACAAGCCGGCGGTTCAGGACTGGACCTTCAAGGGCCTGTTCGGAACCTACGACCGGGCGTCGGCCCAGCGCGGCTACAAGGTGTACAAGGAAGTCTGCTCGGCCTGTCATTCCATGAACCTGATCAAGTTCCGCAATCTGCAGGACATCGGGTTCTCGGAAGCGCAGACCAAAGCCCTTGCCGCCGAGTATGAGATCCAGGACGGCCCCAATGACGACGGGGACATGTTCGCCCGCAAGCGCACACCGTCCGATCCGCTGCCGTCGCCGTTCGCCAACGACAAGGCCGCCGCCGCCGCCAATAACGGCAAGGCACCGCCGGACCTGTCGCTGATCACCAAGGCGCGCGCCCAGGGCGGCGATTCGGTGATCAAGGTGTCCATGAAGCACCCGGACGGCTTCACCATCGGCGCCGACTACGTCTATGCGCTGCTGACCGGCTACGGCGAGCCTCCTGCGGGCTTCGAACTGCCGGATGGCGGAAGCTACAACAAGTACTTCCCGGGCGGCGTGATCGCCATGGCCAACCCGCTGGTCGAGGACGGCGTCGAATTCTCCGACGGCACCAAGGCCACGGTGGCCCAGCAAGCCCATGACGTGACCACCTTCCTGGCCTGGGCGGCGGAACCGGAGCTGGAGGAGCGCAAGCGCCTCGGCATCAAGGTGATGCTGTTCCTGCTGGTGCTCACGGGCATGCTGTTCGCCCTCAAGCGCAAGATCTGGTCGGACGTCCACTAAGCCCGACCGGCTCTGAACCGAATAAGAAAGGCCCCGGAGAAATCCGGGGCCTTTTTCTTTTGACCCCCTGAGGCGATGAGGCCGTGAGAAGCGAGCCGAAAGAATCGTCATGCCCGGACTTGATCCGGGCATCCACGAACACCCCCAAGAAAGACATGGATGGCCGGGTCAAGCCCGGCCATGACGGATAAGAAGAACTCCCCCTTCTCACCGCCTCACCGTCTCTGTGGTTTTCTTGTCTTATTTGCGCAAATCGTCGTCGCGAGCCTTGGTTCGGACCACTCGGGATTTACGGCTAGAGAAAATCCTCGATGAACCCCCGGATCACGCTGTCCAGGTCCGCGTCCTCGGGGCAGCCGAGCGCCCGGGCCTTGGTGCTGTCCATCTTCAAGGGCCAGGAGCCGCAGATGGCTTCAACTGATGGGTCGCGCTCACGGGTAATGGGGCCGAGCTTGAGGCGTTCTTCCGCCGCCACGCGTTCCAGCGCCTCGACCATCTGCGCCACGGCATAGGCCTTGTTGGGCAGGCAGACGGTGCGGTCGGGGCCGATGGCGGCGCCCTCGGCCTCGTGCACGGCCAGGAAGCCCTCGACCGCGCTGCGGTAGCCCAGCAGCATCATGTAGAAGCCGTCGTGCACGGGCAGGACGTGCTCTTTCCCCTGCAGGGGTTCGCGGAAGATGCCGGACGCCCAGCCGCTTGCCGCCGCATTGGGCACGCCCGGGCGGATCACGATGGTCGGCAGGCGCACGGTCCGGCCGTCGATGAAGCCCTTCCGGGTATAGTCGTTGATCGCCAGTTCGCCGAACGCCTTGGTCATGCCGTAGGTGGTTTCGGGGGTGTGGCGGGTCCAGTCGTCGACCTCTTTCGGCAGGTCCGGGCCGCCGAACACGGCAAGCGACGAGGAGAACACCAGGCGGGGGACGGAACCCCGCGCCCGGGCCGCATCCAGGATGTTCAGCCCGCCCATGAGGTTGACCCGCATGGCCATGTCGAAATCCTTCTCGCCGCCCGCCGAGACGACGGAGGCGAGGTGGAACACGGAGACGTCGTCGCGGTCGACCAGGGACGCGACCGTGGCCTTGTCGGAAATGTCCCCGGCGACGGTCGTCACCCGTTTGTCAGCCCAGGAAAAGGGCGTCACGGGGGCCAACTGATCGAACAGCTGTATTTCATCGACCTCGGCCGGTTTGCCGTCGGGGCCGCGCAGTTCACCGCGTTTCAAGATCGCCTTGGCGATCATCTGGCCGAGGAAGCCGCAGCCCCCGGTAATGACGACTTTCATGTCGGTCTCCTCCCCGCCGGCCCGCGTTAAGCGAGCGGCTTGATGCCTTCCTGTTCCATCACCCGCTGGGCGGCGGGATGGGCATCGACCCGGTTGGCCAGCGCCCAGAGGGCCGGGAAGCCGTCCGGCGTTTTGGGCGTGCAGCGCAGGCCCCAGCGGGCATGCACCCAGGCCAGGGCATCGGCCAGCGTCATCTTGTCGCCGACCAGCCACTCGCGGCCCTCGGCCCAGCCGTTGGTGCGGGTCAGGCAAGCCAGCCAGTTCTGTTCCGCCTTGGCCTTGATGCCGGCATGGGCGCTTTCATCGTCGGTCCAGCGGAAGGGCCGCATGTTGATGGCGAAGGCCGGGTGTTCCTGCGACGCCATGAACATCAGCATCATCATCATCTGGCCGTGCTCCCAGGTGCCGCGCGCCGGGGTCAGGTTGCCGCCGAACTTGTCGGACAAATACAGCATGATGGCGACGCTTTCCGTCAGCAGGCCGTCCTCCGTCGCCAGCGACGGCACCTGGTTGCGCGGATTGGTCTTTTTGTATTCCTCGGACGCCAGAACCTCGTCGGACACGGCGATGGCTTCGTAGTCGACGCCCAGATCCTCGAGCAGGAGATGAACGGCCATGGAACAGGCGCCGGGGCGGTAGTAGAGCTTCATGATGTTTCCTTGATGCGGTTAGTTGCGGTCGAGAATGAATTTTTGTTGGGCGGGATCATAACCCACCCAAAGCGCGTCGCACATGCCGTCGTCGATGCGCAACCAATTGCGACAGGACGCAGGCAGGGCAAATCGGGTGCGGGCATCCGCGGGGATCGGCACGACGGTCGTCTTGTAGCCTGACCCATAGGGCGTGACGGTGCTGTCGCAGAGAGCGAACTGGTCGTCGCTGCCGATAGTCAGGCGCAAGGGGAAAAGCCCCCCTTCGACATCAGGCAGCCGTTCCCAGCCATTGTCTGCGGACCCGCCCGGCTGAGACACCACGGCAACATGGAAGTAATTCCCTTCCGGATTGACGCCGTCGCGCCAGGCGTAAATCTCGTCGGCCACCCCGTCGCAGGTCAGGTCCGCCGTGATCTCGGTTCCGTTCGTGAAATCCTGGGCCCAGATCGTCCCGTACCAGTACCGCAGCAATCGATAGGCATCGCCGGCCAAGGTCCCCGCATCGGCCCTGGCCTCACCAGCGGCGGCCGTAATGACCAGCCACGCGGCAATCACCGGCGCGATGGGGCGGACAGACACGATCACGCCTTTTCCGGATAAAGGCCCCGCAGCCCCTCGGGCGTGGCGCGGGCCACGCCGCGTTCGGTAATCAAGCCCGTGACGAGGCGCCGGGGCGTCACGTCGAAGGCGTAATTGGCGGCGGGCGAGCCGTCGGGGGTGATGGTCACGGTGGCGATCTCGCCGCCATCGGTGCGCCCGGTCATGCGGGTGACCTCGTCGGGCGAGCGTTGTTCGATGGGAATTTCGTGCACGCCGTCGTGGAGTGTCCAGTCGATGGTCGGGCCCGGCAAGGCGACATAGAACGGCACGTTGTTGTCGTGCGCCGCCAGGGCCTTCAGATAGGTGCCGATCTTGTTGCACACGTCGCCCGACGCCGTGGTGCGGTCCGTGCCGGTGATGCAGAGATCCACCTGGCCGTGCTGCATCAGATGGCCGCCCACGTTGTCGGCGATCACCGTATGGGGCACCCCGTGCTGGCCCAATTCCCAGGCCGTCAGGCTGGCCCCCTGGTTGCGGGGCCGTGTCTCGTCGACCCAGACATGCACATCGATGCCCGCGTCATGGGCCTTGTAGATGGGGGCCAGGGCCGTGCCCCAGTCGACGGTGGCGAGCCAGCCCGCGTTGCAATGGGTCAGCACGTTGACCGGCCGGGCCTTGCCATGGCGAGCCCAAACCTCGTCGATCAACGGCTTGCCGTGGTCGCCGATGGCGGAACAGATGGCGACATCTTCGTCGGCGATGTCGGCGGCGCGTTTATACGCCGCCTCGGCCCGCTGGTTGGCGGACAGCGGGACCAGCAGAGCCCGCATTTCGTCCAGAGCCCAGCGCAGATTGACCGCCGTCGGCCGGGTCGCCAGCAGGGTGTCGTAGGCCGTGGCGAGGCCCGCGTCCGACGGGTCGGCGTGCATGGCCAGCGCCATGCCGTAGGCCGCCGTGGCCCCGATCAGGGGGGCCCCCCGCACCCACATGTCGGCGATGGATTGCGCCGCGTCCGAAACGTTTTCCAGCCGCCGGGTGACGAAATCGAACGGCAGGCGGGTCTGGTCGATGATTTCGACCGCCCAGCCGTCGTCGGCGGGCCAGATCGTGCGGTAGGGGGTGCCGTCGACGTTCATGCCGCGCCTGCCTTACGCCAATGCCTCGGTGATACAGATATCGCGGGTGCAGCCGCCGTCCAGCGCCTTGCGGGCCTCGGCATACAGCGGCGAATCGTAGTAACCGGCGGCAACGTCCCAGTTCAGATGTTCGATCAGGGCGATGCGGGTCTGCGGAAAGCCTTCCATGGTCTGAACCCGGCCGCCGCGCACCAGGCCGCGCGCGCCAACGGCCTGGATCGCCGGGGTCGCCTTGGCCACATAGGCCGCCATCTTGTCGGCGTCGTGGACGGTCATATGGGCGCCGATCCAATAGGCCACGGGACCGGCGGTCTCACCCCGGGGGGCCGGATCCTCGATGCCTTCGACGATGAAGGTGTCCCGCTCCACCGCACCGTTCAGGATATGGGAATGGGCGTCCTCATAGGCCGGGGAATGATAGGTCTTGAGCGCGGTATCGAAATCGGGGAATTCGATGATGACCACGCGGCCCTGATCGTACCCTTCCAGGGACTTGACCTTGCCGCCCCGGGCCAGGAACTTGCCGCCCCCGGCGGCGATGGCCGGCCCGGCCTTTTCCGCATAGGCCTTCATCTTGTCGGCGTCGTGAATCTGAATCCGCAGGCTCATCCAATAGGCCTTGGCCATGGGTCGTCTCCTCCTCGATATTTTTTAAAGAACCCGCCCGGCGACGGCCGACAGTTTCTGGATCATGTCGGGATCGCGCGCCTCGGGGGCGGTGATCAGGGCATGTTCCAGGGCCGTGTGGCAGCCGTGGGCGCAGGTATCCGTCCGGCCCGAAAGCTTGGGCGCGACCTGCTTTACCAGGGTGCGGCCCTTTTCCGCGTTTTCCAGCAGCACCTTGATGATGGCCTCGACCGTCACGTGGTCGTGGTCCGGATGCCAGCAGTCGAAATCCGTGACCATGGCCACGGTGGCGTAACAGATCTCCGCCTCACGGGCCAATTTGGCCTCCGGCATGTTGGTCATTCCGATCACGTCACAACCCCAACTACGATAGAGGTTGCTTTCCGCCAGGGTCGAGAACTGCGGGCCTTCCATGGCCAGGTAGGTGCCGCCACGCACGGCGTCGATCCCCACTTCCTTGCACGCCGCCTCGACCGCGTCGCCCAGCCGCCCGCACACGGGATGGCCCAAGGCCACATGGGCGACCAGGCCCGTGCCGAAGAACGATTTCTCCCGCGCGAAGGTGCGGTCGATGAACTGATCGGCGATCACGAAGGTGCCCGGCGGCAGATCTTCCTTGAGCGAGCCGCAGGCGGAGACGGAAAGAATTTCCGTCACCCCGGCGCGTTTGAGGGCGTCGATATTGGCGCGGTAGTTGACCTCGCTGGGCGGAATGCGGTGGCCGCGCCCGTGACGGGGCAGGAACACCATTTTCTGCCCCGCCAGGTCGCCGAACAGAAGCTCGTCCGACGGCGCGCCGAAGGGCGAGGCGACGGCCTCCCAGCGGGTGTTTTCCAGCCCGTCGATGTCGTAGATGCCGCTGCCGCCGATGACCCCGATGACCGGTGGCGTGCCGGGTGCCGTCATCTGCCCCTACCCCGCCAGGTGTTCATCGAACAGGCGGAAGGTGCGGATGCTGGCGACCTGGGCCGCGTGCGGGTTGAACGAGCCCCGCATGTCGCAATGGAAGCCGTGGTCGGCGTCATAGAGATAGACCGGGCATTCGGGATGGGCCTTGGCGATCTGGTCGACGTCGGTCAGCGGAATGCCCTGGTCCAGCTTGCCGAAGTGCAGGATGGTCGGGCCGTTGGGCTGCTCGCCCACATAGGGCAGGATGCCGCCGCCGTAATAGGCGCTGGCGGCCTGGAAATCGAGCCGGCAGGCCGCGGCCCAGGTGACGACGCCGCCCCAGCAATAGCCGGTGATGCCGACCTTGCCGGCCTCGGCCGCGACTTTGCGGGCGGCCTCGACGTCCAGAAGCACGTTGTCGAAGTTGGCGTTGCCGTTGTCCTTCATGACCCGGCCACGGGCGATGTCGTCCGGCGTGTAGCCGACCTCGAAGCCTTTTTCGAAACGGTCGTAGAGCGCCGGTGCGACAGCCAGATAACCGACCTCGGCAAAGCGGTCGCAGAGGTCGCGGATATGTTCGTTAACGCCGAAAATTTCCATGATGACGACGATGCCGCCACGGGGCGTGCCTTCCGGATCGGCGCGGTAGCCGTGCAATTGGAAGCCGTCGCCGGCGGTCAGCGTGATGTCTTGTCCCATGATGGTCCTCCCGGGGAATGGTCTGCAGGTTTGGCGGGTAACCTAGCGTAGGGAAATCCACGGAGGAAGAGAGGATGTCTTTCAGAAACTATGCATCAGGCCGCGCCGGCACCTTGATCCGCAACTTTTCAAAAGCTTCGCGGACCGGAATGAAGAAATTATGCCCCGTGGGCAGCCCGTCACGGCCGCGAATGCGCGCCTGAACCGTAATGGCGATGACGTTTCCTTTACCGTCCATCATCGGGCCGCCGGAATTCCCCGGCTGGATGGTTACGTCGCTCTGGATGAACCGCCCGTCCTCTTTCTGGCGGTAGGCACTGAGGATGCCCTTGGTCAAAGTTCCCTCCAGATTTTCGGAAAGGGGCGTCCCGTAAACCAGGACGTCCGTCCCGACAGGCGGCTCGACAAAACTGAGAGACAGGCTTCTGAACCCCTTTTCGCCAACCTTGAGCAGGGCGATGTCACGCTCCGCATCGGTGCGCAAAACCTCCGCCGGGACATGGCGCCCACTGTGCAAGATCACACGAACAGTCTTCGCGCTGCCGACGACGTGTTGATTGGTTAGAAGATATCCATCAGAGCTGATGAAAAAGCCGCTGCCATGTCCGGTCGGCGTTCTGACCGTGACCACGCCGGGACGAATGTTGACAGCATCGAACGCCTTCTCTTCACCGATGCGTACCGCCTTGATATCCAATTCTGAAAACCGCGTTACGCCTTCCCGCTCCTTGTCGCCCCCCACTCCGGCGACCAATCCATGGAATTCCTTGTTGGCGAGCAGGTTTTGCAGGGCGGCGGCAAACGATTCCTCCAGAGAGACAGTCATCGCATCATCGATACTGTCTTCCTGGGCATGGGACCCCTCGGTCTCCGTCTTGAAGATAACCCGGCGCCCCAAGGTTTCATAAAGCTGCCATTCGACCTTCAGGTAGGAACTGGCCGTCCCTTTTTCATAATCGCCGAACCCAGCCAGCGGGAAGCAGGCATTGGCCTCAATCTCCGTGATCAAACCCGCAATGAAATACTCCGCCTGATCGAGTGACGGGTCCGCAAACAACGCATCCGGATCACCGACAACCTTATAGTTCGCCGCTTCTAATTCATCGCGGAAAACGTCCGTAAACATATCTGAATCGACGCTATATCGACCCCGCCGCGCACGGACCTTCGCACTGGGAAGGCAGAACATGCCTACGCCGACGCGGCCAATCTCTTCATTCCTGGGAACCTTGAGAACCAGCCGGGTAAAGGCGACCGGCTTCGTCTGCACACCCTGCGGCACATCGATCGCGGACAGCACGGGAGCGACCTTCTTTTGGGCCGGCACGCAAGCCGTCGTGCTCAACGCCAAAAGCATCGCCGCCCATACCAGAATGCGACGCTTGGAACATTTCGATGGCGCTTCCGGAACCATACCCTTTCCTCCTCCGGCATATCCTCAAGATATGACCAGAATGAAAGGGCGAGGCTAAATTTTCAACACTTTAATAGTGCAGAATGCCATCAACAACAATCACACGTTGAACCGGAACAGCATGATGTCGCCGTCCTTGACGACGTAGTCGCGGCCTTCCTGGCGCATCTTGCCGGCGTCCTTGGCGGCCTGCTCCCCGCCCAGCGCGACAAAATCGTCATAGGCGATGGTTTCGGCGGCGATGAAGCCGCGTTCGAAATCCTTGTGGATCACCGCCGCTGCCTGGGGCGCCTTGGTGCCCTTATGGATGGTCCAGGCGCGGGCTTCTTTCGGGCCGACGGTGAAATAGGTGAGAAGGCCCAAAAGCTCGTAGCCGGCGCGGATCACCCGGGCCAGGCCCGTTTCCTCCAAGCCCAGGCTTTCCAGGAATTCCTTCTTGTCCGCCGGATCGTCGAGCATCGCGACCTCGGCCTCGATTGCGGCGGAGATCACCACGCTGCCCGCCCCCTGTGCCGCCGCCATTTCGGCGACACGGTCCGACAGCGCATTGCCCGTGGCGGCCGAACCTTCGTCGACGTTGCACACGTAAAGCACCGGCTTGGCGGTCAGCAGTTGCAGCATGCGGAAGGCCTTGCCCTCGCCGTCCTTGAGTTCGATCTTGCGCGCCGGCTGACCGTCACGCAGCAGGTCCAGGCAGCGGTTGACGATCTCAAGCTGCTTGGCCGCTTCCTTGTCCTGGCCGCGGGCCTTTTTGGTCAGGGGGTCGACCCGCTTTTCCAGGCTCTCCAGGTCGGCCAGCATCAGTTCCGTTTCCACGGTCTCGGCGTCGCGCACGGGATCGACGGTGGCTTCCACATGCACCACGTTGCCGTCCTCGAAACAGCGCAGGACATGGCAGATGGCCTCGACCTCGCGGATGTTGGCGAGGAACTGGTTGCCCAGGCCTTCGCCCTTGGAAGCGCCGCGGACCAGGCCCGCGATGTCGACGAATTCAAGCTGCGTCGGCACGATCTGGGCCGACTTGCCGATGGCGGCAATCTTGTCCAGGCGCGCATCGGGCACGGCGACCCGACCCGTATTGGGCTCGATGGTGCAGAACGGGAAATTGGCGGCCTCGGCCTTGGCCGTCGCCGTCAGGGCATTGAAAAGGGTCGACTTGCCGACGTTGGGCAGGCCGACGATGCCGCAATTGAAACCCATGTTAGTCCTTCTTTTCCTTGTCTTGGCCGGCGCCGTCCTGTTGCCGGGGTGCTTTCGGGCGCGGCGGCTTGAGGGCCAGCGCGACCCGGTTCTGGAACCCGGCATCGTCGCCGGACATCAACAGGTCCGCATTGTCGGCGACGGCGTCCAACAGCGTGTCCCGCCAAGCCTGATCCTCTTTCGAGAAATCCTTCAGCACATGGCCGACGACCTTGTCCTTGTCGCCGGGATGGCCCACGCCGATACGCACGCGGCGGAAATCGGGGCCGATATGGGCCTGGATGTTGCGCAGGCCGTTATGCCCGGCATGGCCGCCGCCGGTCTTGACCCGCAACTTGCCCGCGGCCAGGTCGAGTTCGTCGTGGAACACGACCAGGTCAGCGGGTTTCAGCTTGTAGAAGGTCATGACCGCCTGAACGGCGCGGCCGGACTCGTTCATATAAGTCTGTGGCTTGAGGACGAGGACCTTGCCGCCGGCAATCGTGCCTTCGGCAAGGTCTCCGTGAAACTTGGACCGGTATGGGCCCAGCCGCCAGCGGCCATGGATTGCATCCACGGCCATGAAACCGACGTTGTGCCGGTTGTCGCGGTAGGATGGGCCCGGGTTGCCGAGCCCCACCAGAAGCAGCATGGAACGCCCTCCCCGGAACCGATCCGGACGAGAGGATTACTCCTCGCCGCCCTCCTCGTCTTCGCCTTCCTCGCCCTCTTCGGCTTCGGCTTCGGCCTCGGCCTGGGCTTCGGCGGCTTCGTCCTTGACCACCGTCGGCGCGGCGATGGTGACCAGCACGAAGTCACGGTCGGTGATGGTCGGCTTGACGTCGTCGGGCAGGCCCGCATCCGAAATGCGCAGCGCATCGCCGATATCCAGACCTTCGAGGGACAGGACGATCATGTCCGGAATGTTTTCCGGATCGCAGCGCACTTCCACTTCGTGACGCACCTGGTTCAGCACGCCGCCGCGCTTGATGCCCTTGCACTTGTCCTCGTCTTCGACTTGGATCGGGATCATGACGGTAATGCGGGTGCCCTTGCCGATGCGCATGAAGTCGACATGCAGCGGGGCGTCGGTCACGGGATGGAACTGCACGTCACGCGGCAGCACGCGATGGTGATCGCCTGCGACGTTGAGATCCATAAGCATGGAAAAGAAGCCGGGCTTATGCAGATGACGCATAAGTTCGACGGGTTCGACGGAAACCAGGATCGGATCCTTGTGATCCCCGTAGATCACGGCCGGAACGCGGCCGGACCGGCGGGTTGCGCGGGCTGCCCCCTTGCCTGCCCGATCGCGGGGTTCCGCCGTCATGGTGGTGTTACCAGACATGGCATAACTCCGTATCAGTCTTGAAAAGCCCCGGCCTCCAGGGGTGCCGGCGGCGAAATTCCCTCTCGCGAGGGCGCGCATACATAGCCCCACGGGTCCCGTGGGTCAATACCGGCGGTAAAGGGGCGGAAATCCTGGGTTTGTGGGCGCGGGCCGACCGTCCTCAGGTGCCCATGGTGTGGGAGTAGAAGATATAACCCCCGATACTGATCAGAACAGCCCCCCCTACGATCTCCGCCCGACGCCCCAGCAGGTGACCGACGCGAGGCCCGATCAGCAGGCCCAGGGTACTCATGGCGAAGGACACGACACCGATCACCGCGACCGTGCGCCAGATGTCGACGGCGATAACCGACAGCGCGACCCCAACGGCGGCGGCGTCGATGCTAGTGCCGATCACGGTGGCGATATTGCCCAGGATGCCACGCTTGCCGCGCGGGGACGGTGCCTCGCCCCCATCGTCGCCCTCACCATCCCCGAACAGGCCTTCGTAGAGCATATGCCCGCCGACTCCGCCCAGCAGGATCAGGGCGATCCAATGATCGGCCTCGGTCACGTAATCGGCGAAGCGGGCCGCCAGCAGGAAGCCCAGCAAGGTCATCGCCGCCTCGCTGGCGCCGAACATCAGGCCCATACGCGCGGCCGGGATGAAGGTGCGGAAGCGCCCGGACGCCCCCCGGCCGAGCGACACGGCAAAGGCATCGGCCGACAGCCCGAAGGCGATGGTCATGACGGCAAGAAAAGACATGGTTTTATCCGGGCTTACTGCGCCGTCCAGCCGCCGTCGACGACCAGGGACGCCCCGGTCATCAGACTGGACGCGTCGGAAGCCAGGAACACCACGGCGCCCATCAAATCCTCGACCTGGCCCAGGCGGCCCAGGGCGATCTTGGATTTCACGAAGGTGACAAAGTCGGCATCGGCCAGAAAGCCTTCCGTCATCGGCGTTTCGATGAAGGTCGGGCAGATCGTGTTGACCCGAATACCCTGGCCGCCCAGTTCCCAGGCCATGGCCTTGGTCGCCCCTTCGATGGCATGCTTGGTCGCGCAATAGACCGTGCGCTTGGGCCCGCCGACCAGACCCATCTGCGACGACACGTTGATGACGGAGCCGGGCAGACCGGCATCAACCAGCCCCTTCACCACCGCCTGGGCGACGAAGATGGCCGCCCGCACGTTCAGGTTCGTGACCGCGTCGTAATCTTCTTCCGTGATCTCCAACAACTCCTGCGGGCGGTTGCCGCCGGCGTTGTTGAACAAAACCTGGAACGGCCCCCGCGCCGCGATTTCGGCCTGCATGCGCCCTGTGTCGGTGACGTCCAGGGTCAGGGCCTCGGCCTGTTGGCCACGGGCGCGGATCGCTTCCGCCGCGGCCTCGACCTCGTTTCCCGTGCGCGCGCAGAGGGTCACATGGGCCCCTGCCTCGGCCAATGCCGCGGCGGCGGCTAGGCCGATGCCCCGGCCGGCCCCGGTCACCAGGGCCTTGCGGCCATCAAGACGAAACGAGGGGGTGTTCGGCAGATCCATGATCCGGTCGTCCTTGCGTGCTGTACGTGACAGGCAGGTAAGCCACCCCGGGTCCGGGGCGGCACGCCCATTAGATCAAAGGATGGAAACCGGGAAAAGGCCCCTGCGGGCCTTTCTCAATTGAACAGCGACGACACCGAGCTTTCCTCGGAAATGCGGCGCATGGCCTCGGCGATCAGGGGGGCCACGGTCAGCTGCTCGATGTTATGGGCAACACGCACGGCCTCGGTCGCCATGATGCTGTCTGTCACGCACAAGCGGTCCATGGGTGACGACGACACCCGCGCCACGGCGCCGCCCGACAGAACCCCGTGGGTGACATAGGCGGAAACGGCCTCGGCCCCCTCTTCCATCAGCGCCACGGCGGCGTTGCAGAGCGTCCCGGCGCTGTCGACGATATCGTCGACCAGGATGCAGCGGCGGCCCTTGACGTCGCCGATGATGTTCATGACTTCGCTGACACCGGCCCGTTCGCGGCGCTTGTCGATGATCGCAAGGTCGCCGTCCAGGCGTTTGGCCAGGGCGCGGGCGCGCACCACGCCGCCCACGTCCGGCGACACGATGACCAGATCGGCCCCGTCCTCACGGTCCTGGATGTCCTTGGCCAATACCGGTTCGGCGTAAAGGTTATCCGTCGGGATGTCGAAGAAGCCCTGAATCTGCCCGGCGTGCAGGTCCATGGTCAGGACCCGGTCCGCACCGGCTTCGGTAATCAGGTTGGCGACCAGCTTGGCCGAGATCGGCGTGCGCGGGCCGGACTTGCGATCCTGGCGGGCGTAGCCGAAGTAGGGAATGACGGCGGTGACCCGGCGGGCGGAACCGCGGCGGAGCGCGTCCAGCGTGACCAGCAGCTCCATCAGGTTATCGTTGGCCGGGAACGAGGTCGACTGGATGACGAAGACATCCTCGCCACGCACGTTTTCCTGGATCTCGACGAACACCTCCATGTCGGAGAATCGCCGGATCGAGGCCTTGGTCAGCGGCAGATTGAGATAGGCGGAAATCGCCTCTGCAAGCGGCCGATTGGAATTGCAGGCAATGATTTTCATGGCTGCGCACTTTCGTTTTGCGTCCGAAGGCGGAGCAAAACCACCCCTGGAGATGCCCGGTGCCGAGCGCCGATAGGGCCTATTCCCCTGTTCGGCGCGCGGACTCTAACAACGCCGGCCCTGCCTGTAAACGATCTTTCATAACCCTTTTATTTCAGACATTTATCGCATTATCGCCGGGGTGGCGGGATGGCTTCGCCGGGGTCCCATGGAAGAGTCTCTCCGCTTGGTGCGGGCGGCGGCACTGCATCGGCGGGTAATCGACGGGCGAACGGGCGGGCCTTATCCCCAAGAACCCGCTGAATGCCCACGACCGCCCCCATGGCGACGTTAAGCGCCGTGTCCCCCCAGTTCTCGTCAAGCATACCCGCCGAAACCGTGTTGTTCTGCTCGGCACTGCCAAGCGCCTTGCCCTCCGTGGTCTCGACCGACCACACGATGCGGGCGTTCTGCTTACCGTCCTTGGGCTCGGACATGACGACCAGTCCGCGTACCAGGAATCGCGCCTGGCGCGGGTCGTCGGTGACGTTCTGATCGCGCGCGCGCAATACCCGCTTCAGCGCCTCGCTCAGCAGGCGGTTGCCGTTGCCGGGGGCTCCCGCGACCTCGGCGATCAGGAAGGAATTGGCCGCGTCCTGGTCATGGGCCCGCAGGGTCGGCGGCGTGAACGTGTCCTCGACGACCTGTTCGCCGGCCGCATCCTCGGGGCCGAGAACGCTTTTTTCCTCGGGGGCCGGCGGGGTGTCTTCGGCCGCCACCCTGGCGCGGGAGGCCTCCAACTCTTCCTGGGCGGTCATCTCGGGGGGCACGGCCTGGGTGACGGGGGCATCGGGCGGCACCAGATGGTCCTGCAACTTGGCGATCACCCGCTTAGGCCCGCCCGGTGTGGGCAGGTCGGGGTTGTCGAGATTGTCCGGCACGCCCAGGCCGCGGCCCTCGGCCAAGGTGCGTTCGCGCTCTTCCCAGCCGCCGATGACCTCGTGAATACCGTCGACGGCGGCGGCGGCGATCAGCCGCGCGGTCGGCATCCATTGCGTATCGAAGGTACCCGACGGCACGGTGTTGTCCTGCTCCGCCTTGCCGACTTCCTTGCCGTCGGGACGGGACAGCCGCCAAGTGATTCGCACCCCCTGACGGCCCTGGACCGAGGGGGAGACCTCCATCAATCCGGTCAGCACGTATTTCGCCTGCTCACGGTACCGGGTCAGGCGCGTGCCCCGCGCCTTCAGGGCTTCGGCAATGGCACGGGTCAGGGAAAAATCGCCGTCACCGGGGGCCCCTTCGACCGGCATCACGAAAATACCCTTGTCCGGGGCCGGTTCCGGCTGCGCCGGGGCGATCCCGGCCAGGATGGCGGCGACCCGATGGGCGACGTCCTCGGCAACGCGGATGATGACCTCGGGCGTGCCGAATTCCCATTCCCCGCTGGTGGCGTCGACGGGTTGTTCCAGGTCGGCTAGCAGCAGGCCGTCCTTGTTGGACAACTGCCAATGAATGGTGACGTAGGGAATGGCGTTGGGGTTTTTGTCGTGATGGGCACGGCCGTGAAGGATGTATTCCGAGGCATCAAAAGGGGCGACCCCGGCAGGCAGGCCGTAGGGTTCGAACGAATCGACCGTGGTCCTCGCCAATATCTTGGACATGATCGGCGCCGTGCCTTCGATCGGATTGACCTGAATGCCCTTGGTGAAGGTGCCGTGCACGATGGCGGCACCGACGCTGTCGACCTCGCCCGGGGCGAAGGCGCGCGGCACGGGCGCGCAGGCGGCCACGGACAGCGCCACCGCCGCAAGAACCCAGATTGCGAATTGGACCGTTGCCCGCAAGGCCGTCCGTCCTTCGGCTTCACGCGCCATCAGGCGATGGCGCCTCTAAACAATAACGCAGGTGACGAGAATCACCGCGAGCGTCGCCAAGGTCAAGACCGCCAGATAAGGCATGGCCCCGGCCCTCAGCCCGCGGCCAGCGCGACCACGGCGAGTTCGCGCCCGTAGTCGGCCTCGCCCTGGTGGGTGGCGCGGCGGTAACTGAAGAATCGGTCGGCATCGACATAGGTGTCGAGACCCACGTCATGGGTGCTGGCCAGGTTCAGGGCGGCCAGCCGGTCCATGATGAAACCCGCCAGATCGAACTGGTAATGGCCGGGCCGGTCGCCGCCGGCGAAATACTTGCTGTGGTCGGCGTGCCGTTCGGCGAAGGCGTCCTTCATGTCCTGGCCGACCTCATACGATTCCTGACGGATGCAGGGGCCGAGGGCGGCATGGATGCCGGCCCGCTGCGCGCCCTCTGCCTCCATCCGCGCGACCGTGTTTTCCAGCACCCCGAACATCGCCCCGCGCCAGCCCGCATGGGCGGCGGCGACCACGCCCGAGGCACCGTCGGCGAACAGCACCGGCGCGCAATCGGCGGTCAGGATGCCGAGCGCCAAGCCCTTGCGGCGGCTGACCAAGGCATCGGCCTTTTCCATGGCGGCGCGGTCACGGGGGGCATCGGCGGTCCACACATCCGGCGAATGCACCTGATGGACCAAGGCCAGATCATCCGCCCTCAGGCCCATCGCCGCCATCACCCGGCGTTTGTTTTCCCGGACATGCTCCGGGGTATCCTTCGACCCCTGCCCGCAATTCAGCCCGGCGTAAATGCCGCCCGAGACCCCGCCCCGGCGGGTGAAGAAGCCATGCGCGACCCCGGCCTGTTCGGCCAGGTTGGGCGCGTGGACGATGTCGAGGGAATCGGTCATGAAGACTTTTACCTTGTTCGCACGGGCCAGTTCAAATCACGGATTGCGACCCGACCTATTCAAATCCGGGCGGCGCCGGCAGGCCCGGATGCTGCACGGCCAGGACCCGGAACAGGCGGCCCATTTGGCCGGCACCGGTCAAGCGGGTGAAGGCCGCGTCGATCGCCGCCTTCTGACGGTCGTCGGCCTGGGCGGTCAAGGCCTGCACCCGCGCGCCGATGCCGAGGGCAATGAGGAAATCCCCCTGCCCGATGGGGCCGAAAGTCACGGAGCCTGCCTGGATACAGGTCTGGGCCAGTTGTTGAAAATCCACGTGGGCGGTCAGGTCCGCCGCGCCCGGATCAATCAATACATCCGCATATTGATGATCCTTCACCGCCTGCAGGGTGTCGCCGGGGGCACTGCGGTCGTGGCCGTAATCGACGATCAGCGCCGCCCCGCCCTGGGCCGCCAGCCGCGCCGCAAGTGTATGCGCCTTGCGCAAACCGACGGGGCAGATTTCGATCAGACTGCCCTCGGGCGCTTGATTGAGGGGCGGTGGAATCAGCGGGCTTGTCGCCTGCGCCCCCGACAGGACAAAGGCTAGGGCCGCCGCGTCCGCATCCCAGGCAACCAGACGTTCGCGCCAGCCGTCGGGCCCGCGCAGGAACTGACGGATCGGCAGGGCATCGAAAAATTCGTTGGCGATCACGAGGGCCGGGCCCGCCGGCACTTGGGAAAGGTCGTTCCACCATTGCGGCGTCACGCCGGGATGGGCGGCGGCCAGGGTTTCCCGCTGCCGGTCACGCAACACTGGGCTGGTTTCGACCAAGTGCACCTGCACGGCGGCCCGGAAAGGTGCGACGGTCGCCACCGCACGCAGCGCATCCGCCATCAGGGTACCGCGCCCGGGGCCCAGTTCGACCAGATGCACGGAATCGGGCGCCCCCATGGCCTGCCATTGCACGGCGGCCCACAGGCCGATCAGTTCGCCGAACATCTGGGAGATTTCAGGTGCCGTCGTGAAATCGCCGGCCGCCCCCAGAGGGTCGCGGGTCATGTAATATCCATGGGCCGGGTTACCCAGGCATTCCTCCATATAGCGGGCGACGGTCAGCGGCCCTTCCAGGGCGATGCGGCGGCGGAGATGCGCCAGCAGCCCCGTCATGCGTCCGCTTTGCCGGCCTGGTTGGCACGCCAGATCAGCCACAGGCCGAAGGCGATCATGGGCAGGGACAAAAGCTGGCCCATGGTCGCCCCCTGGAACAAGAAACCAAGGTAGGCATCCGGTTCGCGGAAGAATTCGGCGGTGATCCGCGCGGCACCGTAGCCGATGAAGAACACGCCGGCGAGGAAGCCGGGCTTGGCACGCAGGCCCGGCCGCCGCCACAGCACCGCCATCACGACGAACAACACAAGACCTTCTAGCAGGGCTTCGTAGATCTGGCTGGGATGCCGCGCCAGGGGGCCGCCATGGGGGAATACCATGGCCCAGGGCACGTCGGCGGCGCGGCCGAACAGCTCCCCATTGATGAAATTGGCGATCCGCCCGAAGAACAGGCCGATGGGGGCGGTACAGCCCAGCATGTCGGCGAAGGTGAACAGCGGAATGTCCCGTTTGCGGCAGAAAAGAAGGGTCGCGACACAGACCCCCAGCAGGCCGCCGTGGAACGACATGCCGCCCTGCCATACGGTCAGGATGTTCAGAGGGTTATCGAAATAGAACCCGGGCTTGTAGAACAGCACGTAGCCGAGCCGCCCGCCCAGAACCACGCCGATGGTCGCCCAGACCAGGAAATCGTCGACGGCGAGGCGGCTGACGATGGGCTCCCGCACGGTCGTTGCCTTGCCGTCCTCGCCCATGACCTGAACTTCGCGCAGGGGCAGGTCCCCGGTCAGGCGCAGCATGTAGCGCCAGCCCAGGATCAGCCCGCTGATATAGGCCAGGGCGTACCAGCGGATGGCGAAGGGGCCGATCTCGACGATGATCGGGTCGATGGCGGGAAAAGCCAGCACGGGGAGAGTAAGCGCGAAGGTCATGGCATCCGGCCCGTCATAGATAGGGGTCGCCGGCGGCGAGGAAGTCCTGCACGTAGCGGCGCACCCCTTCCTCCAGCGGCGTTTGCGGGTGGGCGTAGCCGGCGGCGCGGATGCGGTCCATGCGGGCTTCCGTGAAATATTGATACTTGTCGCGGATATCCTCGGGCGTCGGCACGAAATTGATCATCGGCTCTTTGCCGAGCGCCCGGTACACGGCCGCCGCCAGGTCGGCGAAGCTGCGCGCCTTGCCCGCCCCGCAGTTGAACAGGCCTGAGGCCTCGGGATGATCCAGCAGCCACAGCACCATATCGACGCAATCGCCGACCCAGACGAAATCGCGCAACTGGCCGCCGTCGGGGTAATCCGGGTTATGGGATTTGAACAGGGTGCAGGCCTCGTCCCGGGCCGCCTTCTCGTAAACCTGGCGGGCGACGGATTGCATGCGGCCCTTGTGGTATTCGTTGGGCCCGAACACGTTGAAGAACTTAAGCCCGGCCCAGCCCGGCGGCTTGGGCCGGCCCGCCGCGACCTGTTCCGCGACCCAAATGTCGAACTGATTCTTCGACCAGCCGTACATGTTGAGCGGCTGCAGCGCCTTCAGCGCCTCGATGGCACCGTCGTCGTCGAACCCTTGGCTGCCGTCGCCGTAGGTCGCCGCCGAGGACGCGTAGATATAAGGAATGCCCCGGTCCGCGCACCAATGCCACAGGCGACGGGACAGGATGATGTTGTTCTTGATGATGCGGACCAGCCGCGTTTCCGTGGTCGCCGAGATGGCGCCCATGTGGATGATGCCGCGAATCCGGCCTGCGTTGGCATCGAGGAATCGGGACAGATCCTCAGGCGTGACCGTCTCCACCTCCCGGCGCTTGGCGATGTTGCGGGCTTTTTCGTCCGAATCGACATGGTCGACGACCGCCACCGGGCCCAGGCCCCTGGCCTCCAGCCCGTGAACGATATTCGATCCGATGAACCCGGCGCCGCCGGTGACCACATACATGGGCTGCTTATAGGCCGGGCCGGGCCGGGGAGCAACCGGGCGCGCAGCCGGGCCCACGCTTGCGAAAGCCCCCCAACAGGGCCATATATCACCTATGAATTACGCGCCATAAGCCAAGGAGTTCCGCCATGCAGACGTCCAACCGAATCCTCGACGACCTGGCCAAGGTGGCCAACGGCGCCGTGGCGACGCTCGCCGGCGTGAAGGACGAGGTGGAAGCCATGATCCGCCAGCAGGTCGAACGATACCTGGCCGACGGCAACCTGGTTCCCCGCGACGAGTTCGATGCCATGGCCGAAGTCGCGAAGAACGCCCGCGCGGCGCAGGAAAAATTGGAAGCCCGAGTCGCCAAACTGGAGGCCCAGATGGCCGGCCAGGCGGCCGCCAAACCGCGGACAGCCGCGAAAAAAACGGCGGCCAAGCCCGCCCCGCGCAAGACCCCGGCCGGCAAACCCAAGGCCTGACGCACCGTCCATATATGGAGTCGTTTCAGGGTCTTGCGGCCACCCGCTTTTTCGCCCATTTGCGTCTAAGCCGTTCTGATTCCCGATTCTTCCACAAATATTCACAGAACCGTCCCAATCCGCCCTTGCACGGCTTTCGCCCTTAAGGCAGGCTACCTCTTGTATCCAAGGGGGCCACAGATACCATATTTCGGTAACCTCCGAGATGTTGTGGGCGATCCCTTTGGCGACAAGCCTGGAGGCGCCCGCCCGGGCGCCGCCGGTCCAGCCACGAAGGAGCAGCGGCCATGCCTGCACTCGAATTCGCCGTAGATACCCATAAACACAATCCTTTGGACCTGATCGAACAGATCGTGGAAGGAAACGACTGGACCTTCGACCGCCGAAGCGACCAGGAACTGGCCGTTCAAGTGCCGGGAACCTGGTGCGACTACAGCCTCTATTTCGCCTGGAACGACGAGATCGAGGCCATGCACTTCACCTGTGCCTTCGACATGCGCGTGCCCCAGGAGCGGCGCACGCCGGTCTACGAGCTTCTGGCCCGGGTCAACGAAAAGCTCTGGCTCGGCCATTTCGGCATGTGGGACGACGAAGGCCTGCCCATGTTCCGCCATGTCCTGCCCATGCGCGCGGCCAACGGCCCGACCATGAGCCAGATGGAAGACATCGTCGAAACGGCGCTGTACGAATGCGAACGCTTTTACCCCGCCTTCCAATACGTGATCTGGGGTGGGCGGACCGCCGACGACGCCGTGGCCGCCGCCATGGTGGACACGGTCGGCGAAGCCTGATCCCGCCCCGCAGGATCGAAGGAACCCTGCCATGACGGCCGCCCGTCCCTTGTTGGTTGTCGGCGGCGGCAAGATGGGTGGCGCCCTGATGGCCGGCTGGATCAGCCGGGGCATTCCGGCGGCGGACATCTTCGTCGTCGAGCCTAACCCCGACAACGCCTCGGCCCTGGCCCGCGATCTCGGCGTCACCGTCGCCGCCGCGGCGGACGACCTGCCCCCGGATTTTCTTCCCGAACTGGTGATGTTCGCCGTCAAGCCGCAGGTCATGGCCGACGTCGTCCCGGCCTATCTTCCGTTCGCCGGGCCGGCGACCGTGTTCCTGTCCATCGCCGCCGGCACGCCGATCGCCTTATTCGAGGATTGCCTGGGCGAGGTCGCGGCGATCGTCCGCGTCATGCCCAATACGCCGGCCGCCGTGGGCCGGGGCGCCAGCGTCGCCTGCGCCAATGCCCGCGTCACCGACGCCCAGCAGAAGCTATGCCATGATCTGCTGACCGCCGTCGGCCAGGTTCATTGGGTCGAGGACGAGGACCTGTTGCATGCCGTCACCGGCCTGTCCGGCAGCGGCCCGGCCTATGTCTTCCACTTGGTCGAATGCCTGGCCCGGGCGGGCCGTGAGGCCGGCCTGCCGGAAGACCTTGCGAATTCCCTGGCCCGGGCAACGGTCGAGGGGGCGGGCGAACTGCTGCACCGATCGGCCACGGACACGCCCGATACCCTGCGCCGCAACGTGACCAGCCCCGGTGGCACCACGGCGGCCGGATTGACGGTTCTGATGGGCGGCGATCCCAACAAGGACGATCCGGCCCATGGACCCCTGGGCGATCTGGTGACAGGTTGCGTCGCCGCCGCCGCCAAGCGGTCCCGCGAATTGGCGGAGTAGCTTCCGCGATCCGACTGGCATTTCCGCCGATCCTTCCTACATAATGAAAAGCGCAGGTAAGGAGGCACCGCCATGGCCAAGCGGCCCCAAGGCACGACCCCAGGCAAGACAAGCGGCAAAGGAAAGGCGAAGACCGCCGCCCCGGGCGATCCACGGGACGCCGTGATCGACGCCGCCATGGCCCGGATCGCGCGCGATGGTTGGCGGCGCCTGTCATTGGCCGATGTCGCCGCCGACGCCGGGGTGCCGCTGGCCGACGTCCTGATCCCCTTTCCCACCAAATACGACATCGTCAACGCATTCCAGGACCGCATCGACGCGCAGATGCTGGCCGCCGCCGACACGCATGCAGCCTCGGGCGACGCGGGCGTCGGCATCCGCGACCGCCTGTTCGACCTGTTGATGGAACGATTCGACGCCCTGACTCCGCACCAGGCCGCCATGGCCGAGATCGCCAAGGATTCGCTCTGCGATCCGGTGGCACTGCGGTTTCTACCGCGCATGGCCAGGACCATGACCCGGGTGCTTGCGGCCGCGGGGATTGACGCCTCGGGCCCCTGCGGACTGCTGCATGCCAAGGGCCTCGCCCTGGTCTATGCCGATGCCTTTCGGGTGTGGCTTGGCGATGACGGCGCCGATCAAGCGAAGACCATGGCGGCGCTCGACAAGGGGCTGCGCCGGGCCGAGGCCGCGATGCGGTTTCTCGGCCGGGTCCGCCCGAAACGGTCCCCCCGCCAGGACGGGCCCGAGGCCGCCCCGGCCTAAGTTTTATTTTATTGCACTGCAATATAAGGCTTGACTTACATCCCCATTCGACCGCATATAGGCGTCACTGTTGCAGTGCAGCATAACTCTCGCACATGCACAAAGCACATTCCCTTTCGCGCTCCAATGGAGGACCGACCAAATGTACACCGATATGTTCAAGCTCGACAAAAATGGCTTCCCTGCCTGGGCTACCGACTTCACCAAGATCTATGCCGATTTCGACCCCGCCAAGATGTCCGACCAGGTCATGAAGGCGATGAAGGGCGGCTCCATGGAAACCATCGACGTCAACGCCGTGATGGACATCCAGCGCAAGAACCTTGAAGCCCTGAACAAGGCCAGCCAGGCCGCCTTCGAAGGCGTCCAGGCCGCTGCCCAGAAGCAGGCCGAACTGTTCAAGGCCGCGTTCGATCAGGCCAGCACCGCCGCCGAATCCCTGGGCAAGGTTTCTTCCCCGCAGGATCTGGTGACCAAGGAACTGGACCTGTGCAAGGCCGCTTTCGAATCCTCCCTGGCCAATTCCAAGAAGGTTACGGACGTCGTCACCAAAGCCAACGACGCCGCCGTTAAGGTGATCAACACCCGCATCGCCGAAGCCTTCGACGAAATGAAGGGTCAGATGAGCAAAGCCAAGTAATCGGCTTTTCCGTCTTTCGAAGAAGGCCGCCCGCCGAGGGCGGCCTTTTTTGTTGCGTGCCTTTTTGATTGCATGGCGGGGTGGGCGCGATAAATTTCCGGGCCGAAGGAGACACTCCATGCCCGAAAGCCCGACCCCGCAGATCACTTTCGACGACTTCCTGGCCGTGGATATCCGCGTCGGGACGATCGTCCGCGCTGAACCCTTTCCCGAAGCCCGCCGCCCCGCCATCAAACTGTGGGTCGATTTCGGCCCGGATATCGGCGAGCGCAAGACCTCGGCCCAGATCACCCGCCACTACACGCCGGACAGCCTGGTCGGGCGTCAGGTCGCGGGCGTCGTCAATTTTCCGTCAAAGCAGATCGGCAAGTTCATGTCGGAGGTGTTGGTCCTGGGCTTTCCCGACGCGGACGGCGAGGTCGTGTTGATCCACCCGGACCTGAAGGTTCCTAACGGCGGACGGCTTTTCTGATCTTCCCCGCTGCCCGTCAGACCTGGCGTTCCATCTCGTCTTTTTCCTGCGCCCGGGTACGCGCCTCGATCGCGGCCATCCGGCGGGCATAGGCGATCGATTCCGCGACCATCAGGCGCAGTTTCTCGGGCTGAATCGGCTTGTGCATGACCTCGAATCCGCTGGCCGCCGCCTCCCGCAGGCGGTCCGGGCCCGTGTCGCCGGTCAAAAGGAACCCCGGCACATCCCCGCCCCAAACGTGGCGGATGGCCAAAATCGCGTCGGCCCCCGTATGGCCAAGCTTGAGTCGATAATCGGCGACGACCAGTTCCGGCTGCTTGCGTTCCTGCTCCAGCTTGGCGATCGCCTCGACCGCCGATCCGGCGACCACGGCGTCATAGCCCCAGCCCGTCAACAGCAACCCCAGGGCGTCGCGAATATCGGCCTCGTCGTCGATGCCGACCACCACGGCCCCCGCCACATCGGGATGCTCATCCGCCGGCAGGGTCATTTCCGCGGGCGCATGGTCGCCCGCCAAGGGCAGGCTGACGGAGAACCCCGACCCCCGCCCCACCCATGACCGCACATCCACGGGATGGTCGAGCAGATTGGACAACCGCTGCACGATGGCGAGCCCCAGGCCCAGCCCTTCGCGCCGGTCGCGCGCCGGGTTGCCGACCTGATGGAACTCCTCGAAGATCATGTCCAGTTGATCGTTCGGAATGCCGACACCCGTATCCCAGATTTCGACACGCACATTGGCCCCGGCACGCCGGCAGCCGACGAGAATCTTGCCGGTTTCCGTATGGCGCACCGCATTGGTCAAAAGATTGCGCAGCAGACGGTCGAGCAAGCCCGGATCGCTGTCGACCAGAAGCGCGCAGGGCACCATGTTGAGCCGCAGGCCCTTTTCCTCGGCCAGCGGGCGGATTTCCGAACACAGGCGTTCCAGCACCGCGCCGAGGTTGAAATCGCGCCGTTGCGGCACGAACAGCCCGGCATCCAGTTTGGAAATGTCGAGCAACGAGCCAAGCAGGCGTTCCAGGGCGTCCGAACAGTCGCTGATGCGGTTGATAAGCTGCTTCGCCTTGTCGTCCAGGTCCCGTTCCGACAACACGTTGACGAACATCGCCAGCGCCTGCAGGGGCTGACGCAGGTCATGGCTGGCAGCCGCCAGAAAGCGCGACTTGGCGGCGCTTGCCAGTTCGGCGGCGTCCTTTGCCTCGGCCAGCATTTCCTCGGCCTCTTTCGTGGCCGTGACGTCGCGGCCGACGCCCTGGATTTCCACCATGCGCCCGTCGTCGTCGAACACCGCGCGTTCGGTCCATTGCTGCCAGCTGACCTTGCCGTCGTGCCCGATCACCCGGTGGAGATTCTCCTCGATCGGATTTTTCGGACCGATCCGGCGGATGATGGCCTGGCGCAAGGCGGCTTCGCTATCGCTCAGTTCCGAGCCGACGGGCCGGCCGATCAGCTGTTCGCGGGGCACGCCGTAATATTGGCAATAGGCTTCGTTGACGAAGGTCCGGACCCCGTCAGGGGTGCAGCGCCGGATCAACTCCGTCTGGTCCTCGACGATGGCGTGGTAGCGCAGCTCGGAATCGCGCAGCGCCTGTTCGGCCCGCTTGCGCTCGGTAATATCCTGAGTCACCCCGAACAGCCGGCGCGCGCGGCCGTGTTCGTCGAAATCGGCGCTAAGATCCTCAAAGACGTAGCGCACCGATCCGTCGGGCCTGAGAACCCGATACTCATGCCGGCAATTGGGCACGGGATCTTCATAGGCGGCGGCGATGCGCGGCCGGTCGTCGGGATGGATCATGTCCAGGAAGACCTTGCCCGTGGGCCCCGCGCGACCGGGACGCAGGCCCCAGATCCGCCACAGGACGGGCGAGCAAACGGTGCGGTTGTCATCCGGGAAATGTTCCCAATAGCCAACGCGGGCCGTGCGCGACGTCGCCTGCAGCTTGCTTTCGGAATCGGCCAGCGCCTCTTCCCAGCGCTTGTCCTGGGTGATCTCCTTGGCGGCGCCGACCACGCGCACGACCTCGCCGCTGGTCCCCCGTTCCGGGCGCGAATAAACGCGCAGCCAACGCACCCTGCCGTCGGCGGACAGCAGGCGGAATTCGTCGGTCGACGGAATGCCAAGGCGCAGGCGCTGATCGCGGGATTCCAGGATCGGCACATCGTCGGGATGAATCTGGGTCAGCCAGGCAAGGGGCGCGTCGCTTTGCCCGGATTGTCCGGCCAAGCCGTCAATCCCGCCGACCTGCCATTTCGACGTCACGCGGCCATCGGGGGCGACGTCATAGGCATAGACGACGTCCGAGGTCAGTTCCGAAATGATGCGGTAATGGGCGTCCGTTTCGGCATCGCGTTCGGCGGCCGTCATCGCGCGCCGGCGGGGGGCTTCCTCCACCCGTGCCGCGGGATTTTCCACGGCCGCCGGATCGCGCCGTCGACGCCCCCACCACAACCCGACAAGGAACGCCGCTGCTGCGACCGCCAGCCCGGCCATGACCGCCGGTCCCGGATGGGCCATCGCCTCCCCGGATTGCGCCCATGCCGGCGCCGCCGAAATCAATACCGGGACGGCAGCGGCCGCCGCGCCTGATTGGCGGCGGACATTCAACGGAGAATTTTTGTTTTCCCGGCCTCTGGTGCCAAGGCCCGTATGGGGACAGCGGGACGTCATGGCGCCCTCCTTGTCGGCGCGGTCAGTCCTGTTCCAGGCCCTGTGTCAGTCCCAGCGATGCCGCCTTGATAACCGCCTGGGTCCGGTTGTTCGCGTCGAGCACCTTCAGCAAGCCCGTGACATGCAGCTTGATGGTGCCTTCGGCGAGCCCCAGGATGCGAGCGATCTCTTTGTTCGATTTGCCGCCGGCCATGAGGTTGAGCACGTCGCGTTGACGCGGCGTCAGGTGCAATCCGCCCGGACCTTCGGTCTTGGCCCCACCGGGAGCCCAGTCGAGCAGTGTCGGCGGCAGATAGATTTCCCCGGCGATCACCTGACGCACGGCATTGACCACCACGGAACTGTCCAGGGTTTTGGGGATGTAGCCATGGGCGCCACAGTCCATCGCCAGACTCATTTCCTCGGACGTTTCGGCGGCGGACACGACCACCACCGGCACGCCGTCCAGGGAACGGATCAGGGCGTTCAGTCCGGCGAACCGTTCCATCCCCGGCATGCCCAAATCGACAAGCGCGAGGTCCAGGTCGTCGGTTTCATTGGCCGTGCGCAGGGCTTCCGGATAACTCGCGGCCTCGACCACCGTGATGTCGGGATCGATGATTTCCAACAACGAGCCCAGCCCCTTGCGGAACAGGGCATGATCGTCGGCAATCAGAACTTTCGACGGAAGGGAATCAGTCACCTACACCCCCCAGACACCAAGCCGAACCCTCCCAGGGCCGCGGTGCCTCGATTATCGGACCATTACGTGATCTTTTTCCATTATAGATGTCATCGGCGGAATTGCCATGAAATCCGCTGGGGACGTCCCGCCCGGTATGCCTATAGGGGAAGGCGGATACGGCCGCGCAGGCCACCGGCCGGCGATTCCGACAACAGGATTTCGCCGCCGTGGCTGCGCACCACGTCGCGGGCGATGGTCAGGCCCAGCCCGACCCCACCCGTTTCCGGGTTGCGGGAATCGTCGAGCCGAAAAAACGGCCGAAACACCTCGGCACGTTTGTCTTCGGGAATGCCGGGCCCGTCGTCGTCCACGGTGATCTCGATGGCATCGCCCCGGTGCCCTGCCCGCACCGACACATGCTGGCCATAGCGCGCGGCGTTCTCCACCAGATTGGTGACGCAGCGCTTGAAGGCGTTGGGCCGCAACGGCAGGTTCAACTGATCTTCCAGGTGCAGGTCGATGGGCCGGCCACGGCGCCGGACCTGACCGACCACGTCTTCCAGCAGCATGCCCAGATCCGTCGGCGCCGGTTTTTCCGTGCCCTCGCCGCGGGCGAAGGCAAGATAGCCTTCCAGCATGTGTTCCATTTCCGAAACATCGGCGGACAGGTCGTCCACCCCATCGACGTTCTTGAACATCGCTAATTGCAGTTTCATCCGCGTCAGCGGCGTGCGCAGGTCGTGGGACACACCGGACAGCATGTCCGTGCGCTGGGTGATCTGGCGCTGGATCCGTTCGCGCATGGCCATGAAGGCCTGGGCCGCTTGGCGGACCTCGGTCGCGCCTTCGGGCTTGAAATTCGATACGTCGCGGCCCTTGCCGAAATTATCGGCGGCGCGGGCCAGACGGCGGATCGGTTTCACCTGATTGCGCATGAAGATGGTGGCGACCCCGAACAGAATCAGCGACGTGCCGATCATCCAGATGACGAAGACGTAGACTGTGGTCGAAAACAGCCGCTTGCGCGTGGTGGTGATGCGCAGCACGCCGTCGGCAAGTTGTACGTCGATGCTCACATTGCGGTCGGAACTTTCCGAATCCAGGCGGTAGGGCTTGACGATGAAGCTCTGCATGGAGCGGTCGAGCACCTCTTCCAGGTCGTTGGTCGGCGGCGCCGCCTTGTTGGACAGGATCGCGCCCGGCAGAAAGGTCACGAACATGTCCATGTTACGGCCGGCCAGGGCGGCGGCGCGCTCGCGGCCTTCCTCGCTGGGATCGTCGGTGACCAGTTGCACGATGGCCGCCACGTCGCCCGCGACGCTGCGCGCCAAACGGTAGGACACCTTGTCCCAATGGGTTTCATAGAAAATCAGCCCCGACACCACCTGCAACAGGATCAGCGGCGTGACGATGATCAGCAGGGCGCGGCCGAGCAGGCTTTTCGGCAGGGCGTTCTTGATGGTTGTCTGAAGGGGCATGGCCGGGTCTTCAATCAGGACGTAGAACGTAGCCCTTACCCCGCACGGTCTGCAGATAGCGGGGATCGCGGGGATCGGGCTCGATCTTACGGCGAAGACGGGTGACCTGTACATCGACGGCACGCCCGCCACCGGCCGCCCCCGTGCGGGCGATCAGGTCATCACGGGTCAACACGTCGCCCGGACGCGCGGCAAGCGCGCTCAGCAATCCGGCCTCCAGATCGGTCAAACGCACCGGGCGACCATCCCGCAACAGTTCGCCCCGGTCACGGCGGAACAGAAAATCGCCGAGATGAAGGTCGTCCCCCGGGGTCTGGGCCTGAGGGGTGCGCTTCATGATGTTGCGAATGCGCAACAGCAGCTCGCGCGGCTCGAACGGCTTGACCACATAATCGTCGGCGCCGCCCTCCAGGCCCGAGATACGGTCCTCGGTCTCCGCCATGGCGGTCAGCATCAGGATGGGAATCGCCGACCGGGTGCGCAGGTCGCGCGCGAATTCCAGACCCGTTTCCCCCGGCATCATGAGGTCCAGGATCACCGCGTCGAAATCGAAATGGCTGAGCCGGCTGCGCGCCTGGGCCGCATCGGCGGCCGTGACCACGACGAAGCCGTTCTCGGTCAGAAAACGGCTCAGCAGGTCGCGCAAGCGGCCGTCGTCATCCACGACAAGAAGATGCGGCAGGTCGGCGTTCACGACATCACTCCCCCGTGCCATGCGGTCAAGCGTTCAAGCGGCCACAGGGCCGGTGCAAATCCTATCATGATCGGGCCGGGTGCGGCAGCCCGTCAGCCGTGCGCCGCGGGGCCAGGGGGGGGCACGCGATGACGGTCCGCCTCGTTGATCAGGCCGAACAGCACGCGGCGGAATCCTTCGACCGCGTCGGGGCCCGCGTCGCGGTAGGCACGCGCGATATGCGCCGACTGGCGGCGGGTCAAAAGCTGCTCCAGGTCGCGGCCCTTGGGCGTCAGATGCATAAGCCTCCGGCGGCGGTCGCCGTCATCGGTTTCCTGCACGACATAGCCTTCATCGATCAGGGTCGACAGCACACGGTTGAGGGACTGCTTGGTGATCTTCAGGATCGCCAGCAATTCCGACACGCTGATGCCCGTGTTGGCGCCGATGAAATAGAGCGCCCGGTGATGGGCGCGGCCCATGTCGTAATCGGCCAGGACGGCGTCGGCTTCGCCCGTGAAGTCACGGTAGGCGAAGAACAGCAGTTCCATGGCGTGGCGCAGGTCGTCATCGCGCGGCGCCAGGGGATCGGCCTGCTGCTGGACCCAGGGGACCTGTTCATCCATGACGGTTTCCTTCACCGGGGCCGCCGGAAAATATGGTCGAAGACCCCGCAAAAATAAGTCAGTGTTATTGACTTATATGCCTGAGAATGATAATAAACGCAACATCGTTCTTGGGAAAAACGGATGGACGAAAGAATATTACAATGGCAGCTGCTACCTTCGACGACCGCGACGGTCTGATCTGGTTCAATGGGGAATGGGTCGATTGGCGGGACGCCCGCGTCCATGTCCTGACCCACGGTCTGCATTACGGCTCTTGTGTGTTCGAAGGCGAACGCATGTACTCGGGGCAAATCTTCAAGCTGCGCGAACATACGGAACGATTGTTCTATTCCGCGCAAACCCTGGGCTTCAAAATCCCTTACACGGTGGAAGAGATCGACCAGGCCTGCATCGACGCCTGCACCAAAAACGGCATCGTCGACGGCTACATCCGCCCGGTCGCCTGGCGCGGATCGGAAATGATGGGCGTGTCGGCCCAGCAGAACCGCATCAACGTCGCCATCGCCGCCTGGGACTGGCCCAGCTACTTTTCGCCGGAATTGCGCGAAAAGGGCATCAAGCTGGAAACCTCGACCTGGCGCCGCCCGGCACCCGAATGTGCACCGGTCCACGCCAAGGCCGCGGGTCTTTACATGATCTGCACCCTATCCAAGCACACGGCGGAATCGCACGGCTGCCAGGATGCCCTGATGCTGGACTACCGCGGCCAGGTGGCCGAGGCCACGGGGGCGAACATCTTCATTTCCTTCGGCGACGGCAAACTGCACACGCCGACGCCGGATTGCTTCCTCAACGGCATCACCCGTCAGACCGTCATCGCCCTGGCCAAGGCCCGGGGGATCGAGGTCATCGAACGGGCGATCTTCCCGGACGAGCTGAAAAAAGCGACGGAAATCTTCCTTACCGGATCCGCTGCCGAAGTGACGCCTGTCGGCCAGATCGACGACATGACCTTCACGCCGGGCCAGATCACCCATTGGCTGATCGAGGACTACGAAAAGGCCGTCGGCAAGAAGACGGAAAGCGCGGCGGCGGAATAGGCCATCGGGATGGCGGAAGACACGGCAAAGAGGCCTTCCGATCATCCTCCCCGGCGGCGGCGCGGCATTGCCGTACGTCGCGCCAAGCCAGGCTCGCCCCCCGGAACGTTGATCGTCCATTCCGGCGCCAAGGAAACCCGCGTCCGCATCCTTGCCTATGGCCCCGAAGGTATTCGCGAGGATCGTCCGGCCCCCGACGCCGACATCACCGCCCACAGCCGGCAGCTTCCCGTCACCTGGATTCAGATTTCGGGCCTTGCCGATGTCCGATTGATCGAAAAAATCGGCGCCCAATTTGGCATCCACAGCCTGGCCCAGGAAGACATCGTCAACGTCCACCAGCGCCCGAAAGCGGAAACGTTCAAGGACAAGGTATTTGTCGTTTGCCGCGCCATCACTGTAAATGGCAGCGAAGACACCGAACAGGTTTCCCTGATCCTCGGCGACGGATACGTCATCAGCTTCCACGAAAGCCACACGGACTGCCTTGATCCGCTGCGCGAGCGCATCCGAGATGGCAAGGGGCGCATTCGCCAATTATCCGCCGACTATCTCGCCTATTCCATCATCGATACATTGATCGACGCCTACTTTCCCGTGCTTGAAGCCGCCGGCGAGACCCTGGACGACCTTGAAGACCTTGTCATTGCCCGCCCCGAACCTTGGCAGGTGGAAGACATTCACGACCTTAAACGGCGCCTGATTCATCTGCGCCGATGCATCTGGCCCATGCGTGACATGGCCAACGCGCTGATCCGCGATGAAAACCCGCTGATCACAAAGGACACCCGTATCTACCTGCGCGACTGTTACGACCATCTGGTGCAATTGATGGATATCGTGGAAACCGACCGGGAGACGGTTTCCTCTTTGCTTGAGGTTTATCTGTCGAGCCTGAGCGCACGCATGAACGAGATCATGAAGGTTTTGACCATCATTGCCACGATCTTCATTCCGCTGGGTTTTTTCGCCGGCCTTTGGGGCATGAACTTCGACAGGGCCGCCTCCCCGTTCAACATGCCCGAACTGGGATGGCGCTACGGCTATCCGGCCGCCCTCGCCATCATGGCCGCGATCGCCCTGGGCTTGGTCTATTACTTCAAGCGGAAAGGATGGATGGGCGGCGGCGCACGACCAAAGCGGCGGCCACGGCGTTAAGCACGCCCCCGGTATCGTGCAAGTAAGCGCGCCTAGGCCTCGACCTCGACCGCCAGCCGGCTCAGATGAAGGCGCACGGGCGTATCGTTCGGATTGGCGGCGAGGCATTCCTCGAACAACCTCCGGGCGCGAACCGGATGGCCCGACTTTAGCGCCGCGATCGCTGCCAGATAGGTTTCTAGGGTTGCTTCCTTGGCCGCACGATCGTGATCGGAAAGACCATCCAGAACTTCGAACACGGCCACCTGGTTGCTCTTGCCTTTGACCGTCACGGAATCGAGCGGCCGGATCGAGTATTTTCCGGGGTCCGCTAGGGCGTTCAGCGTATTGTCGGTGATCATCAGCGGCACGCCATAGGCTTTCGTCAGCCCCTCGACCCGGGCCGCCAGATTGACTGCATCGCTGATCACGGTGCCGTCCATGCGGTCCTTTTCGCCGATGGTGCCGAGCATCAAAGAGCCCGTATTGATGCCGATGCCGATACGGATGGCATCGCGACCATAGCGGATACGTTCTTCCTGATTGTAACGCTCCAGGCGCTGCAACATGTCCACGGCCGCCGCCAAGGCGTTGTCCGGTTCGTCGAACAACGCCATGATCGCATCACCGATGTACTTATCGATGAACCCCTTGTGGTCGCGGATGATCGGCCCCATGCGGCCGAGGTAATTGTTGATGAAGCTGAAATTGTCGTTGGGCGTCATCGTTTCGGACAGCGTCGTGAAATCACGGATATCCGTGAACAGAACCGACATGTCACGCAGCGCGTAATCGCCCAGTTCGACGTCAATGACGTTTTCTTTATTCAACAATTTGAGGAAGGTGTTCGGCACGAACCGTTCGATGGATTTGTTTGTATCCGTCAACAGAACGATCTGCGATTTGATCTGATTGTACAAATCAAGCTGCTCTTCTTCCAACTCGACGCGCCGCTTGGCGTTCTCGCGAAACACCTCCAAGGCCCCGCCCAACGCACCGATCTCGTCGTTGGACTTGGAGGCCGGAATATCCACATCCCATCGCCCATCTGCAACCGCTTGCACGGCTCCCCGCATCTCGCTCAGGCGGTGGGCGATGGGGCGGCCGATCATCACGCCGACCAGGACAATCAACAAACCGCTTGCGACGAAGGCCAGAATGACGAAGCGACTGACCCTGTCGCCCGTATCCAACAGACGCTCGACATCGACGACCACCTCGAACACGCCGCGCAGGTCACCCAACTTCCATCCCTTCTTGATCGATAGGGGATGGTAGTTGTGGCAATCCACACAGGTTTGCTGGCGAAAGACATCGCCCACGGCAACACGGTAGGCACGATGGCCGTCGATGCTCGTTTCTTCGCTAATCACCGCTTCGGGATTGGCTGACAACAACTCCCAAGCCTTGGCGCCGAAGGCATCCATTTTCCGGTCGGCGCGGTTGGCGAAGGGAAAGGGGCTGTAAAATTTCAGCGAGATGCCTTCCTTGGACAGAGCCTCGCTGATATCGAGGATGAACGTCGCAGGCGGCGGAATTTCGTTGATGTTGTCGCTGTGCTCCACGGTCGCGGAAAACTCCGGATGGGCGAGCACTTTTCTGACGACGTTGCGGCTGTAGATACCGCGTACGGTTTTGTACTGATGGATGGTTTCAAGGGCGGCGTCGCGAGCGGCGGCCTCGACATTGGTGCGCACCATGGGCGGCACGATCAACAGCACGACGACCAGACTGATCAACACGACAAGCGGTGTCGGCGCCAACATCTTCCATACAATGCTAAGCCGTGAAAGGCTGGCACCCGACATTCTGTCTAATTCCCCTGGAGCGCCGTTTATCTGCGCGTCGGCCCCGGCGATGCGGCCAATTAATGGGCTAACTTAGAGAGACGGGCTGAAAATTAATATATAGCCGATGGTTATAGGGTGCGGCGCAACAGTTCAATACTAGAGTTCCGGCCCTTTCGGGGTTTCCAGGCTCTTGGACAATTCACCGGTAATATAGGTGAAGGCATCATCGACCGTATCGACCACATGCAACAGGTCGACATCCTCGGCATTGATCGTGCCGTACTTCACCAGCGCATCCAGGTTCAGCACGTCGTTCCAGAAATCTCGGCCGTAAAGGATGACCGGCATATGCTTCTTGATCTTGCCGGTCTGGATCAGGGTCAGGGTTTCGAACATTTCGTCCAGAGACCCGAAGCCGCCGGGAAATACGATCAGCGCCTTGGCGAGATACATGAACCACAGCTTGCGCATGAAGAAGTAATGGAATTCAAAGGCCAGTTCGCGGGTGATATAAGGATTGGCGTGCTGTTCATGGGGCAGTGAAATGCCCAGCCCGATATTGATGCCCTTGGCTTCCGATGCGCCCCGGTTGGCGGCTTCCATGATCCCCGGCCCGCCGCCGGAACACACGATGAATCGCTTGTGCTTTTCTTCCAATCCCTTCGACCATTCGGTCAGACGCCGGGCCAGTTCGCGAGCATCCTCGTAATACCGCGACATTTCCAGCGCCATTTCGGCACGGGCGACATCGCCGCCGTGTTCGCGGGCCGCCTGCAGGCGGTGTTCGGCTTCGTCCCGGGGCAGAATACGGGCCGAGCCGAAAAACACCACCGTATCGGCCACGTCGAGGGCGCTGAAGCGTGCCGCCGGCTCGACATATTCCGACAGGATGCGCACACTCCTGGCGCTCCGGGAGTTCAGGAACTGCTCGTTCTTATAAGCTTTGGACGGATGGTAGACCCGGTCCAGGTCGTCGCCGGCGCTCATGCCCTGGACTCCGCCTGCGGTCGGGTCGGCGCCCCCCCGGCCAAAGCCAGGGACCACATATCCGGGGCGACTTCGGTATCATCCGGGAACCGGCTTTGCCGCCAGGGCGGCACACGGCCGAGAAAGCGGGTGCCGACGGCCACCGCACAGTCATAATCAGTCAGGGAATCGCCGACGAACAGAACACGATCCGCCTGAACCCCGATCCGCGAAAGTTCGTCCCCGACAATGTCCGGTTTGACGCGGGGGGATCCGAACACGGTTGCGAAGTATCCATCCAGACCCCGGCGCTGGGCGATGCGGCGCAGTTCGTCCTGGGGTGTTCCGGACACCACGTAAAGCGGGCAATGTTTGGCCCAGACATCCAATGCCTCGACCGCGCCCGGCACGGCGTCGCAGGCGACCACGACGTCCTCGACCATCTCGGAATAGGTTTGCGCAAGATCGGCAAGACCGTCTTCGTCCAAGACGATGCCGAGAAATTCCCGGTGAAAGCGTTCCAGCTTGACCACCCGCGACACGCCTTCATGACGGACATGTTCGGCGATCACCTGATCGACCACGTCGGTTCCGAAAGGTTCGTAAAGGCGGCGGAAGGCGTCGATCTTGACCTCGTTGGATTCGACCAGCACGCCGTCGAAATCGAAAAACACCGCGTCGATGTCGCGGGGCGTGACGGAGGCGGCCGTCACTCGGCGGCCTTTCCGGGAGCCTGCGTCCAGCGCGCCGTCGCCGCGTCGTCGGAATCGCGGGCGTCGACCCATTGGCCGCCGCCGGGCGTGCCTTCCAGCTTCCAGAACGGCGCCTTGGTCTTGAGGAAATCGATCAGGAAGTGGCAGGCTTCAAACGCCGCCTCGCGGTGGGCCGACGCGGCGGCGACCAGAACGATCTGGTCGCCCGGCTCCAGCCGCCCGTAACGATGGATAATCAGGGTCGCGTCGAGCGGCCAGCGCGCCTGGGCCTCGGCCTCGATGCGCGCCAACTCCTTTTCCGTCATCCCGGGGTAGTGTTCCAGGGTCATGGCGCCGATCGCCTCGCCGCCCGCCATGTCACGGACCAGGCCGACGAAGGAACACAGGCCGCCGATGCCGTGATTGCCGGCGGTCAACGCCTTCAGTTCGGCGCCCAGATCGAAATCCTCTGTCTGCACCCGGATCATGGATGCTCCTTGCCCTGTCAGCCGCCCGTCACCGGCGGAAAGAACGCGACCTCGTCGCCCGCCGTCACGGGATGGTTCAGACTAACATATTCCTGGTTCACGGCGACACGCACGACCTTACGGTCGGCGAAGGCCTCGGCGCGGCCGCCGCCCTGTGCTTCCAGCCAGTCGATGAGCTGGGCCACGGTCGCGACCGTGGTCGGCGGCTGGACGTCTTCCTCGCCGACCCCAGCCTTTTCACGCAGCCAGGCGAAATACAGCAGTTTTACGGGCGCAGTCATTCAGGTCACCTCACGGAACGGCAGGAAATCCACGGTCGCACCCTCTTTCAATTCGGTCAATTCTTCCGGCAGTTCGACCAGGCCGTCGGCATCGACCATGGAGGTCAGGATACCCGCCCCCGACGAATGGCGTTTTTCCGCGACAAGCATGCCGCCGCCGTTTCGCACCAGCTTGGCCCGCGCCCATTCGCGCCGCCCGGTCTTTTTCTTGTAGGGGAAACCGGCCTTGACCGCAAAGCGCGGGGCGTCCGTCTCCGCCGCGCCTGACAGCATCATGATCAAGGGCCGCGCGATCAGCATGAAGGTGACCATGGCCGCGACCGGGTTGCCCGGCAGGCCGACGAAGGCGGTGTCGCCGACTTGCCCCAGGGCCACGGGCCGCCCCGGCTTGATCGCCAGACGCCAGAAATGAATGCTGCCCCGACGTTCCACGGCGGCCTTCACATGGTCTTCCTCGCCGGCCGACACGCCGCCCGAGGTGATCAACAGATCATGGCCCGCCTCGGCTCCCGCCAGGGCCTGGGCGATGGCGTCCGGGTTGTCGGGCAGAATGCCCAGATCGGTGACGGCGCAGCCGAGCCCGTCCAGCAGGCTCATGACCGTGTAGCGGTTGGCGTCGAAGATGCAGCCCTCGGGGGCTCCCTCGGCCGGGTCACGAACCTCGTCCCCGGTCGAAAACACGGCCGCGCGCAGCCTTTGCCGCACGGTCAGGTCGCCGCGCCCGACCGAGGCCGCCAGGCCGATTTCCTGGGCGCGCAGGCGCTGCCCGGCGCGCAGGATCACGTCGCCCCGTTTCACGTCCTCGCCCGCGAACCTGCGGTTCGACCCCTTCTTCAGGCCCTTGGGCAGGACCACGACATCACCTGCGATCTCTGCGTCTTCCGCCATGAAGACCGTGTCCGGGCCGCCGTCGGCCCCCGCCGGCATGGGGGCGCCGGTGAAGATCTGGTACGCCTTGCCGCGTTCGGCGGGTCCGTCCAGGGGATGACCCGCGGCGATGCGCCCGGCCACGGGCAGGCGCGTTTCAGCGTCGGGGTTCAGATCCGCATGATAGACCGCGTAGCCGTCGACGGCGGAATTGTCGTGGGGCGGCACGTTGCGGGGGGCGGCCACGTCCTCGGCCAAAATCCGGCCGAGCGCCTGGCGCAGTGGGACCTGTTCCGTGCCGACGACGCAGGCGATGCGCCCGGCCAGGATCGCCAGCGCATCGTCCACCGGCATCAGGCCGCCGTCGAAGGCGAAGCAGTCGTCCTTAAGCTGCGCCATGGCTGACCTTGCCGGGCTGCCCCTGCACGGCCGAGGCCGTCAGGCCGCAATGGGCGACGATGAAATCGGCGATTGCGCTAACGTCGTTGATGTCGAGGACCGGGCAGGTCACGCCCGCGACCGCCCCGTCCGAGGCCACGGCGACGATGGTGCCGTCATCGGCGGCGATCAGATCCTTCCCCACTTCGGCGCGGAACACCTCCATCTTGTCGTGGCGATGACGCTTGAAGCCTTCGATCAGGACCAGGTCGACCGGTGCCATGCGCCGGATCAGGCTATCCATATCGGGCTCACCCTCGTCGCGCAGTTCCCGTTGCAGGACCCAGCGCTTGCCCGAGGTCAGCATGACTTCCGTGGCCCCCGCCGCGCGGTGCTCATAGGAATCCTTGCCCTTCTGGTCGATGTCGAAATTGTGGTGGGTGTGCTTCATGGTCGAAACCGTGAGCCCCCGCGACGTCAGTTCCGGGATCAGACGCACCAGCAGGGTCGTTTTACCACTGCCGCTCCATCCGACCAGGCCGAATACCTTCATGCCGCCATTTCCCCTTGGATGTTTCCTGCCTGCCGGGCCGAGCGCCACCGGAAGGCCGTTGATATTGGTTAGAATGACACAAAATTCAACGGTTTTCAGCGCCTTGCGTGCCGCCCGACGCGGCTGGCGGGGCACTATCGGCGCGGCGGATATGGCGCAGTCCCGCGATCAGATAGTCGAACCCGGTAACCAGCGTCAAAAGGGCTGCGATCCACAGGCCGTAAACGCCCACCTCGGTCGTCGAAAGCGGCCCGAAATCGGGGCCCGCCGGACCGACGATGAGGAACCCCAGGGCCAGGATCTGCACCGTGGTTTTCCATTTCGCCAGGGTCGAGACAGGCAGGCCGACCCGGGCCGAGGCCAGAAATTCGCGCAGGCCCGAAACCAGGATTTCACGGCACAGGATGACCGCCGCCGGCAGGATATGGATGCCATCGAAGCGATCGACCCCGACCAGCGCCAACAGAAGCGCAGAAATCAGCAGCTTATCGGCGATGGGATCGAGAAACCGGCCCAGGGACGACTGCAAGTCCCAGGCGCGGGCCAGATAGCCGTCGAAGAAATCGGTGATGGAGGCATAGCAATAGACGGAAAAGGCCAGCCAATTGCCCAAGGGGGCCTCGATAAACAGCATCAGACAAACCACCACCGGAATGGCGGCGATGCGTGACAAGGTCAACAGATTGGGTAATTGGGTCAGCAAGAACGTCTCCATCGCGAGGCGCTGAATTCCATACGGCGCCACCGCCCCCGCACCGATCATCCCACCCCAATGCGGACGACGACCGGCGAGGCGCATTCAACCACATCAGTCGTCGGGATGAAACCAGTCATAGATTTTACGCGCCATCGACTTGGAAATGCCATCGACGGCGGCGATATCCTCGGGCCGCGCCTCCTCCACCGCCTTGGCATGGCCGAAATGATGCAACAGCGCGCGTTTGCGCTGCGCACCGATACCCGGCACATCATCCAGGCGTGAGGTTTGGATCGCCTTGGCCCGGCGGCCGCGGTGGGCACCGATGGCGAAGCGGTGGGCCTCGTCCCGCAGGCGCTGCAGGAAATACAGCACCGGGTCCTGGGGTTTCAGCAACAGTTCGCGCCCGTCGGGCATGAAGATGTGCTCGCGCCCGGCATTGCGGTCCGGGCCCTTGGCAATGGCCGCCAGGGCCACGTCCTCGATTCCCAGATCCTGAAAAACCTCCATGGCGATGCCAAGCTGCCCCTTGCCGCCGTCGATCAGGATCAGGTCGGGCCATTGGCCCTCGGCGCGTTCGGGGTCTTCCTTGAGCGCCCGGGAAAACCGCCGGGTCAGGACCTCGCGCATCATCGCGTAATCGTCGCCGGGGGCGAACCCTTCACCCGTCTTGCCGTCGGCGTCCGGCACATTGGCCGCCCCCTTGATGTTGAACTTGCGGTAGGCGCCCTTTTCGAACCCGTCCGGGCCGGCCACGATCATGCCGCCCACGGCCTTGGTGCCGCCGACATGGCTGTTGTCATAGACTTCGATGCGATCAGGCGCGGCCTCCAGCCCCAGGACATCGGCCAGCCCGTCCAAAAGCTTGCGCTGCGTGGCACTTTCCGACTGGCGGCGCGACAATGCCTCTTTCGCGTTGTTCTGCGCATGGTCGACCACCTTGCGTTTGTCACCCCGGGTCGGGACCGTGATCTGCACCCGCCGCTCGGCGCGCACGGAAAGCGCGTCCTCGACCAGGGTCCGGTTGGGCAGGGCATGGCTGAGGATCACCGTCTTCGGCGGTTGTGCGCGGGCATAGAACTGACCCAGGAAGGCTTCCAGCACCTCACCCATGTCGTCGTCGGGGCCGTGGCTGGGGAAATAGGCCCGATTGCCGAAATTGGCGCCCGTGCGGAAGAAGAACACCTGCACGCAGGTCTGCCCGCTCTGGCGGTGGGCGGCGATCACGTCGGCGTCGCCGACGGTACGAAGATTGATATCCTGATGGGCCTGAATGCGGGTCATGGCCTGGATGCGGTCGCGGTACTGGGCCGCCAATTCGAATTCCAGCGCGTCCGACGCCGCCTGCATGCGCTTGGACAGGTTGGCCTGCACGGCCCTGGATCCGCCGGTCAGGAAATCCCGCGCCTGACCGACAAGATCGGCGTAGTCGTCCTTGGAAATGCGCCCGACGCAGGGCGCCGAACAACGCTTGATCTGATACAGCAGGCAGGGCCTGGTGCGTCCGGAAAAGACGTTGTCCGAGCACGAGCGCAGCAGGAACGCCCGTTGCAGCACGTTGAGCGCATCATTGACCGCCCAAACGGAAGCGAATGGCCCGAAGTAGTCGCCCGGCCGTGATTTCGCCCCCCGGTATTTCACCACCTGGGGATAGTCGTGGTCGCCGGTGACCAGGATGTAGGGGAAGGATTTGTCGTCGCGCAAAAGGATGTTGTAGCGCGGCGCGTAGCGCTTGATCAGGTTGGATTCAAGCAGCAGGGCCTCCGCCTCGGTCGCCGTGGTCACGAACTCCATGTCCGTGGTCAACGCGATCATGCGGCGGATGCGGGTCGGCTGGCGTTCCGGCGCCGTATAGGCCGCGACCCGCTTTTTCAAATCCTTCGCCTTGCCGACGTAGAGCACGGTGCCGTCGACGGCGATCATGCGATAGACCCCGGGCGTATTGGGCAGGGTCTTCAGATGGCGGGCGATGACCTCCGCCCCCCGGGTGATCGAAGCCGCCGGCATGTCCGTGTCCGCCGTTCCGTCGTCGTGATTTTGTTTGCCCACCGTCACCGAGGATCCTCGTTTGAACCGCCCTTCAGGCAAGAAACCTGAAGTGAATCAATACTATGTCGAAAGATATATCCGACCGATCAAATTCGCGACGGACAACTATCCACGACTCTTGTGGATAAACCTGTTGAAAAACCCGCCCGCACAGGCCCGGAGCCGGAAAATCCCGGGATTCCTCCGCTTTGCCTAATATTTGGGCATGACTGTAAGTTATTGAAATATAATGGAAAACATCACCCCAATAGGGGCGGCCAAGGTATTGAAAATTTTCGGAAACAGGCTGGACACAAATATGAAACGGCGGGAGCGCCTGTGCACAACTCCCATGGGAGTCTGTCACAAAGCCGCGATTTCAAGCACTTAGAGGAAGGCTTTCAGATAGCTGTCAGGCCCGGGAGTTGAAGCGCTCGATCTCGACGCCGACGCTCTCCGCGTTTTCGAAAATGTCCAGTTTCTCGACACGCACCCGGGCCGAGCGGACCCGGGGATCTTCCAGGCACATGGCCGCGATGTCTTCGGCCAGGGTCTCGACCAGATTGACGTGACCGCGCCCGACGATGCCCTTGATACCGTCCGTGATCTCTTCGTAGCAGACCACCTGGTTGATCTCGTCGGCGGGCGGTTGTTCCGTCTCGCGCACGGCCAGGTCGACATTCAGGCGGATGCGCTGGGTCCCCGTCTTCTCGAAGGAGTGGATGCCGACGTTGGCCATCAGCACCAAATTACGCACGAAGACATGGCGGATCAGCGACCGCGCATCGGCGATCTTGGCCGTGTCCGAAACCTTGTATTGGTCGACGGTCATCCGTTCCCCGGTTGGTTTGGCCGGCCCGCCCTATTCGGGCGCGGGCGCATTGTCCCAGGCGGCCCCCATGTGCTGACCGCTGTCCAGGGCGATGATTTGGCCTGTAAAGGCCGGCGCGTCAAGGATGAAGCGCAGGGCGCGGCAAATATCCCGCAGATCGACCGGTCGCCCAAGCGGCGTCGCCTGCCATTGCGCGGCGAACTGATCGTCGGTCTGACGGGGGCTCGGCAGGGTCGGGCCAGGGCCGATGGCGTTGACCCGGATCTGCGGGGAAAGGGCCCGCGCCAGCATCTGGGTCAGGCCCCACAGCCCGTATTTGGACAGCGTATAGGACGTGAAATCACCGCGCAGGTTCATGACCCGCTGATCGACAATGTTGACCACGTTGCCCACGGCCCCGTCCGGCAGGTGCCCGGCGAAGGCCTGGGTCAGCACGAAGGGCGCGCGCAGGTTGATCTCCATATGGGCGTCCCAGCTATCCCGGGTCACCGTGTCCGGCATGTCCAGTTCGAACAGGGACGCGTTATTGACCAGCAGGGTCACCGGCCCCAGGGCGGCGATGGCGGCGGGGATCAGGTTGCCCGTGGCATCCTCGTCCGCAAGATCGGCCCGAACCGCCGCCGCGCGCCCGCCCTTGGCTGTGATCTCGGCGACAAGGGCCTCTGCCGCGGTACGCGAGCCGTTGTAATGCACGGCAACGCGCCAACCGGCATCGGCCAGGTCCAGCGCCATGGCGCGGCCGATGCGGTGCGCCGCCCCGGTGATCAGGGCGGTTTCAGGAAGGGCGGCGGGATCGTTCTCGGTCATCGCCGCCTCAGAATAGCATGCCGGCGACGGTTGTCGGCAGGCCCACGACTTGGGCCGCCAAGTAGCCGCCGTAGAGCACGAGAAGCGCCACGCCGCCCGCCCTGGACACACCGGTCCAGCCGATCATCGCCGGCACGATCAGGACCGCCGCCCCCAGCATGACCCACAAATCAAAGGCAAGCATCGACGACGGCACCGGCAGGGGGGCGGCCATGGAGACGACGCCCGCGATGCCCAGCATGTTGAACATGTTGGATCCGACGACGTTGCCGATGGCCACATCGGCATGGCCGCGCCGGGCCGCGACCGCCGATGCCGCCAGTTCCGGCAGAGAGGTGCCGATGGCGATCAGGGTCAGGCCGATGACCTCTTCACCCAGGCCGAAGGAGCGCGCGATCGCAACCCCGCCGCCGACCATCAGGTCGGCACCGACGGCGATCCCGGCCAGACCACCCAGGGTCGCTGCCCAGGCGATCCAGGATTTGCGGGGAACGGCGCCGATCTCCTCGACCTCGCCGACGCGCTCGGCCGATGCCTTGGGATTGTTGATGTCGCGCCAATAGGCGCTGCCCATGAAACCCAGGAAGATAATCAGCAGCAGAACTCCATGAGCCACATCCAGCGTTTCGCCCCAGCACAGCATGATGAACAGCGCCGTACACAGAACCAGCAACGCACCGTCGCGGTAAAGCCGATCGCCGCGCCGCGCCATGGGGGAAATCACCGCCGCCGCGCCGACGATCAGAAGCACGTTGGCGATGTTGGAGCCGACGATGTTGCCCGTGGCGATCCCCGCATTACCGGTCAGCGCCGCATCCAGCGAGACCACCAATTCCGGCGCCGAGGTTCCCAGCGCCACCACGGTCATCCCGATCAGGAGCGGCGACAGGCCGAACAGGCGGGCCAGGCCGACGGCTCCCCGGATCATGACCTCGGCCGCAACCATCAGGATGATGAGCCCGCCCAGAAGTTCCACGTACATCATCGGCGGTTGGGTCCAACGTCACCGTCGAGATGCCCGAAGGCATCCAACAGATCGTGGTAGAGACTGCGCTTGAACGGCACCACCAGGGCCGGCAGGTCGGACATGGGCGCCCAGCGCCACTGGGAAAATTCCGGTTTGTGGTGGGTGTTCAGGTCGAAATCCCGATCCTCCCCCAAAAAACGCAGCGCATACCATTTCTGACGTTGACCGCGAAACCGACCCTTCCAGACCCGGTCGCGGACGTCCAAAGGCAGGTCGTAGGTCAGCCAGTCCGGCGTTTCGGCGATGATCTCCGCCTTGGCCGTGCCGGTTTCCTCTTCCAGTTCGCGGAACACGGCATCGCGTGGGTCCTCGCCTTCGTCCAGGCCGCCTTGGGGCAGTTGCCAGGGATAATCCATCTGCTGACCGGTGCGGCGGATGCGCTCGCCGAGCCAGACACGGCTGGCGCCGTTCAGCAACAGGACACCGACACCAAGCCGATACGGGCGCGGGTCGTCATTAGGATCGGTCATGGGATATCGTCACCGGTTGAATAGGGGCCCCAGGGGTTTCAGGCTATTGGATGATCTGACGGTCGGCGACGGCGCTGACGGGCACCAGGCGCAACTTCGTCGGTGATTGGGCCGCCAGCCAGTTCTTCACCTCGCGGATCGTATGGGGATAGGGATCGCCCATCCCCACGGCGACGGACTGGCTGCGCGCCAGGGCGCCCAGGCGCAGCAGCTTGGATGCGATCTCGCCTTCGGTCGGCGTCCGGTCCAGGTGAATATTGACAACTGCCTTGGGCAGGGCCATTTCGGCGGCGATCCGCGTCATCGCGCCGCTGCCGCTTTCACCGGAATCAACGAACATCAGACCGCGCCCCTTGATCTCCTCGAACACGGGCTTGAGCTGCCCCTCGGCGACGCCGAACTTGGACCCGAAGCGCGCCAAAAACCCGACGTATCCGGGCACCATCCCCATGAGCGTCCTGAGCGTCCGCATGTTCTCCTCGACCTGCTTGGTCGTGTTCAGCGCAAGCGGGCCGGCGTCCTCGAAGGGGAAGTTGGCGCTTTCCATGGGCAGGCCCATGAACACCTCGTGCCCGGCCAACCGCGCACGGATCACCCAATCGCCGGGGTCGCGGGCATAGGGCGAAATCACCATGCTGACTTCGGGCGGCAAGGATTTAATGGCGGTAATGGACGCAGACCGCGACAGACCGATGCCGCGGATCAGGATCGCGACCTGGGGGATGCTGGCATCCGCATCGGCCACCGGCCGGGCATAGGCGTCCATGGGGCGGGTGCCGTTGCGCGCGACGATGGGCATGTCGCGGCCATCAGGACCCTTTTCCACCAGGGCCAGGTCCGGCACCCGGGCCAGGGCCTCGACGCCCTCGATCCAGGCGATGCCCTTATAGGCCTCGGCGGTGGTGAAGGGGATGACCCGCCCATGATCCGGATCCTGGGCGATGCCGCTGGGCGCGGTGGCGACGCTCAGCCCGCCCGTCCCTTCGTTCTGCAGGGCGAGCTGCGATGCGGTAATGCCGCCGACCACCTGGTCAGGCGTCGGTGTCGCGCCCGGCGCGGCGGCACCTGTGGCGCCGGGCGCAGCAGGGGCGCCTTCGCCGGCCGGGGAGGCGCCGGTTTCAGCGGGGGGCGTGAGGCCGCCGCCGGACACCTGTGCGGTCGGAATGGCAATGGAGCCGTCGGGGCGCCGCTGCTCGGCGACAGGCTTCGGTTCGGACGACCCCAGCAGGAACCAGGCAGCCCCGCCGAAGATAGAGGTCAGAAGAAGGCCGCCGGCGAGGGCCGAGATAATGAGAATCTTGCGCTGAGGGTCCATGCGCTCCCAGGCACTTCCCTCTTCCTCATCATCATCATCGTCGTAGGCGTCGTCGTCGTCTTCCTCGTCCTCGCCTTCGTCGAGATCGAATTCCTCTTCGTCATCCTCATCATCGTCGCCACGCTTTTTGCGTTTCAGCGACGGCATCTTGATCGACGGCAGTTTGATCGACGGCAATTTCAACGGATCACCCGTTCACTCAAGGCCGGCTTGGGCCACGGGATGTCCTCCGTGGATCAGTCCGGCAGACGCGACCGGCCGCCATGATCGGCATGGCTTGGCCGCCGTTTTTAAGTCCACCCCAATAAATCCAGGGTACTCAATTGGTTGACGAGGTCAACGCACCGGAGAACAGGGCCACGCCGCGCAACAGGTCGATCGCCCGCAAAAGCTGGTAATCAACCGGCTCGGCCTTCTTTTCTCCCTCTTTTTCCGCCGTTTCCCCGGCTTCCGGCTTGGCGTCCGACTTCGCCTGGGGAACGGTGTCCTTGGCATCCTTTTCATGCTCGCCGTTGTCGAGGGCACCGCGCAGGTTCTCCTCGCGGCGGCCGGGGCGGCTATCGATCTCTTCGATTCGCGACGGCTTGACCTCGATATCCGGGTGGATGCCCTTGGCCTGGATGCTGTCGCCCGACGGCGTGTAGTAGCGCGCCGTGGTCAGCCGCATGGCCCGATGGCCCTGCAACGGCACGATGGTCTGCACCGATCCCTTGCCGAACGAGCGCGTGCCCATGAGCACGGCGCGGCGGTGATCCTGCAGCGCGCCGGCGACGATTTCCGAGGCCGAGGCCGAGCCGCCGTTGATCAGCACCACGACCGGCTTGCCTTCCGTCAGGTCACCCTTGGTCGCGTTGAAGCGTTGCGTGTCGTTGGGGTCGCGTGACCGGGTCGAGACGATCTCGCCCTTGTCCAGGAACGTATCGGACACGGCAATCGCCTGATCCAACAGCCCGCCCGGGTTGTTGCGCAGGTCAAGGACGTATCCCTTCAGCTTGTCGCCGGTGTCCTTCTTGATCTTCTCGATGGCCTTGTCCAGACCCTGCTTGGTCTGTTCGCTGAACGAGGTGATGCGGATATAGCCGATGTCGTCACCTTCCATCCGCGAGCGCACGGAAGTGATCTTGATGATCGCCCGGGTCAGCGTGACGTCGAAGGGGTCCTGACCGGCACGGAAGATGGTCAGCTTGATGTCGCTGCCGACCTTGCCGCGCATCTTTTCAACCGCCTGCGACAGGGTCAGGCCCTGAATTGATTCACTGTCGAGATGGGTGATCAGGTCACCCGGCTTGACCCCGGCGCGGGCCGCCGGCGTATCGTCGATGGGCGAAATCACCTTCACCACGCCGTTTTCCATGGTCACCTGGATGCCCAGGCCGCCGAACTGGCCGCGCGTGTTGACCTGCATTTCCTTGAAGGTGCGGGCGTTCATGTAGCTGGAATGGGGGTCCAGGGACTGCAGCATGCCGGTGATCGCCGCCTCGATCATCTGCTCGTCCGTGGGCTGATCCACGTATTGCGAGCGGATACGTTCGAACACGTCGCCGAACAGGTTGAGCAGGCGGTAGGTCTCTTCCGAGTTCTTGGCGTCCACCGCCGCGGCTGCCGCCGGCTCCTGTGCTACCGCCGGATGGCCGAGAAACGCCAACCCGCCCAGCACCGCCGCACCGGCCAAAGCCCGCATGCCCGCAACCTTCATCATTCTATGTGTCATCCGCTTACCTTGTCATTGCGTGACGCCAACCACGGCAAGGGATTGATCGGTTGTCCCTTGCGGCGCAGTTCGACGTAGAGAACGGGCCGGTCGCCCCCCTCGGACCCCATCAGGCCCACGGGCTCACCGGTGGAAACGTGCTGGCCCACGGCCATGTCGATGCGGGCCATCCCGGCCAGCAGGGTATGATATCCGTCGCCGTGATCGATAATCAATAATTGCCCATAACCTCTGAATTTTCCCGCGAACGCGATTTTCCCGTTATAGGTGGCGATCACCTGGGCGCCGCCGCGGGCCGCGATGTCGATGCCCTTGCGCGAAAGCCCCGTCGGCAGGTTCTCGCCGTAACGGCCGATCAGGTCGCCGATCACGGGCAACGGCAACCGGCCACGACGACTTGTGATCGACACAGATGGCGAAACTGTGGCGGCGACGCGGGCTTGGCGCTGGGCTTCGGCACGCACGCGGGCGGCTTGTTCCTTGGCGTTCGCCTCGCTTTTGGCTGCCTCTTCGGCGCGGGCGGCCTGGCGCTCGTCGGCGGCGCGCTGTTCCTCCAGCCGGGCCATCAGGTCCTTCAGGTTCTCCGCCTTGGCGGCCAGACGGGCGACGCGCTCGGCGGCGCGGCGTTCCTCGGCCAGGGTCTTGTCCAGCAGGCGGCGCCGGTCGGCCATCAACTGGCGGATCTCGGCGCGTTGGCGGTCCAGGTCCTGGGCCGCCGAATTCAGGTTCAGGCGCTCATCAGCGGTCTTTTCCCGGGTATCGGCCAGGGATTGCAGGTCCAGGCGGATGCGCGTCGCCCGGCGGTCGATTTCCGGCACCACGGCGCGCAGCAGAATGGCGCTGCGGACCAGGTCGTCGGGGCTGGACGGCATCGCCAGCAAGGCTTCGGGCGGGAATTGCACCATCTTCTGCAACGCCACCAGAACGCCGGCCAGCTGTGAGCGGTTGGCGCTCAACTGGGCCAGCTTTTCCTTTTCCTGGCGCACCAGGTCGGCGATCTTGGCCTCCAGGGTAATGACCCGCAGTTCCCGGTCCTGCACGACCTTGGCGGCTGAGACCAGCCGGTGTTGCAAGTTCTTGAGGTCGGCCTCCAGCGCCTGGGCGGCCCCCTTCAGGCGTTCGCTTTCCGCCCGGCCCTTCTTGATTTCCTGCTGGACCTTGTCGAGGGATCCGGCCGCGGGCTTGTCGTCGGCCAGAACGGCGGAAGCCGACATCTGGGCAGCCAGGGCCGCCGCCAGCACAATTCCAAAGGGTGACCGGCGGCGCCGGGCCAAGGGCCCCGCCTACTCCGCCGCCGCGCGGGCCGCGGCCGCGCTGCCGTCGATCAGCGACCGGCCGGTCATTTCCGCCGGCTGTTCCAGACCCATCAGTTGCAGCAGCGTCGGCGCCACATCGGCGAGCCTGCCGTCGTGCAGGCCGTTGACCCAGCCGGGCGCGTTGACCAGCAGCGCCGGCACCAGGTTCAGGGTATGGGCCGTGTGGGGGCCGCGGTTCTTGGGGTCGGCCATCTGCTCGCAATTGCCGTGGTCGGCGGTGACCAGCATGACGCCGCCGGCGTCGATCACGGCCTTTTCCAGGCGGGTCAGCGCGGCGTCGATGGTTTCCGCCGCCTTCATGGCGGCTTCGAGGATACCCGTATGGCCGACCATGTCGCCGTTGGCGAAGTTGACCACGATCAGATCGAACCTGCCCTCACCGATCACCCGGACCAGTTCGTCCGTCACCTTGGGCGCCGACATTTCGGGCTGCAGGTCATAGGTCGCGACCTTGGGCGACGGCACCAGGATGCGTTCCTCGCCGTCGAACACGTCCTCACGCCCACCGTTCAGGAAGAAGGTCACATGGGCGTATTTTTCCGTCTCGGCGATGCGTAACTGGGTCTTTTTGGCCTTGGAGACGACCTCGCCCAGGATGCCCGAGAGGGTTTCCGAAGGGAACATGGCCGTAAGGAAGGCATTGAGATCGCTGGAATATTCCACCATGCCCAGGCGCGCCGCGAAATCCACGGTCTTGGCCCGCGTGAACCCGTCGAAGCCGGGATCGACCAGGGCCGACAAAATCTCCCGCGCCCGGTCGGCGCGGAAATTGGCACACAGCAGGCCGTCGCCGTCGGACATCCCCGCATAATCACCGATCACGCAGGGTTCCATGAATTCATCGGTCTTGCCGACGTTATAGGCTTCCTCGATCGCCCGCACGGGATCGTCGGACGTGTCCACGCCTTCGGCACGGACCATCACGTCGTAGGCCTTGGAAACCCGGTCCCAGCGCTTGTCCCGGTCCATGGCGAAGTAACGCCCGGTCACCGTGCCGACGGTCACGCCCTCGCAGGCGTCGAGGTCGGTCAGGAACCGACCCATATAGCCCTTGGCCCCCTTGGGTTGGGTGTCCCGGCCGTCCAGGAAGGCATGGACGACCACGGGCACGCCCGCCTTGGCCACGGCCTTGGCCAGGGCCACCATATGGTCCTGATGGCTGTGCACGCCGCCGGGGCTGAGCAGGCCGATCAGATGGCAGACGCCGCCGGATTTCTTGAGGTTGTCGATGAAGGCGCCCAGCGCCGGATTCTCGGCCAGCGAGCCGTCGGCCACCGCCGCGTCGATGCGCGGCAGATCCTGCATGACGACACGCCCGGCGCCCAGGTTCATGTGCCCGACCTCGGAATTGCCCATCTGGCCCTGGGGCAGGCCCACTTCCTGGGCAGAGGCATCCAGGCGCGCGCGCGGACACGCGGCGACCAGACGGTCCCAGGTCGGTGTCTTGGCCAGGGAAATGGCGTTGTCGGGGGCCGCTTCGCGGTCGCCCCATCCGTCCAGGATGCACAGGACGACGGGTCGGGGGTGTTTGGTCGCTTCGGACATGGCGCTCTTCTTAACGATAAACAGGCATTGGGGTGCTGAAATGGGGTGTTCTCGGCCTGCCGTCAACGGCGCCGACCCTCAGGCCGTCTTTTACCAGAGGATCGCGCCGGATGGTAGCCTTGGCGCGCGGCCCGCCCCACGGGGGAACCGGCCCTCACACCCGGTGATAGGGATGCCCGGTGAGGATCGCATGCCCCCGGTAAAGCTGTTCGGCCAACAAGGCCGGGACCAATTGATGCGGCCAGGTCTGCTTGCCAAGCGACATCACGAAATCGGCCCGTTTGCGCAGGTCAGCAGCCAGGCCGTCGGCGCCGCCGATCAGGAACACCAGATCGCGCACGCCGCCGTCACGCCAGACATTCAGGCGTTCGGCGAATTTCGGGCTGATATCCGAGGTGCCGCGTTCGTCCAGCGCCACCAGCGTGGCGCCGTCGGGGCAGGCCGCCAGCAGCAATTCCGCCTCCCGCGCCTTCAAGGCGTCGCCGGACAGCGGCTTTTTCTCCTCGACCAGCTTGAGGTCCAGCGGCCAGGGCAGGCGCGCCTTGTACTGGTCGAACAGGTCCTGTTCGGGGCCTTTCCTGCGGCGGCCCACGGCGATGATGGTGATGCGCATGGCGAGAGATTAGCGTGATTTGACGGCAGAGCGAACAAGGCCGTCTGATACAGCCCGCTTTCCTGTGACGAAAGCGGGGCTGCCGTCGGATATACGTCGTTCCCTAAGTCCCGCCGGCGTTATGCCGGGGAACCGGGTCTTGGCGGCTGACCTTACATCAGGCCGGCGCGGCGGTGGCTTCCTGGACCGGTGCGCCGGACCACAGCTTTTCCAGGCCGTAGAACTGCCGCACTTCGGGGCGGAACAGGTGCACGATGACATCACCGGCGTCGATCAGGACCCAGTCGCACTGCGTCAGGCCCTCGACATTGATGCCCTTCAACCCGTTCTGTTTGAGTTTTTCCCGAAGGTGGTCGGCCATGGCGCCCACCTGGCGCTCGGATGTGCCGCTGGCAATGACCATGTGGTCCGCGATATCGGTCTTGCCGTGAAGGTCGATGACGGAAAGGTCCAGTGCCTTGTCGTCATCCAGGGATGCGGTCACCAGCTTCAAGACGTCATCGCCGGTGAGGGGCATCGGTTTCGCTTTTGGTATGGCCTTTTTCCTTTTCGTTCGTTGCACGAACCGTCGGCAACCTTGCCGGCGGTCTTGTTAACCGCCTGGACGCCGGAACAGGCCCCGCGCCCGGAGCGCCGTGGCCGAGGTCGCGTTCAAGGGCGTATGAAGGAAGACCCACGCCGGAGGACGCATGTCGGCCAGCCGACCCGCCCGGGATTCCTTGATCCGTTCCCGGTGGAACCGGCGCGCTGCCCTGCCCGACAACGCCCCTAAAGAATAGGTAGGACGGTCGAAAACCGCAACGGGCACGGTTTGAAAGATTCGTGTCCAATGGTTCCAGCGGGAAATCTGCGCCAGGTTGTCGGCCCCCATAAGCCAGACAAACCGGTGATTTGGGAATCGCCGGACCAGTCTGGCCAGGGTTTCCGCCGTATAGGTCGTGCCCAGGCCCTTTTCCACGTCGGTGACCCGGATGCGGGGGTGGTCGGCGACTTTTTGCGCACTTTCGATTCGCGCCTCGAAGGGCGCCATGCCGGCCTGGGGCTTCAACGGGTTCTGCGGCGACACCAGCCACCACACCTCGTCCAGCCGCAAACGCTTCAGCGCCTGCAGGCTGATGTGCCGGTGGCCCTGGTGGGCGGGGTTGAAGGACCCGCCCAGAATGCCGATGCGCCGAAGATGCCGTTTCAAGGGGGGCCCGCCTGGGGGTCAGGGGTGATGAGGATGCCCGAAGGCGCTACGGCCGGACCTGACCGGCGCCGCGGACGATGTATTTGAAGCTGGTCAACTGTTCGACCCCGACCGGCCCGCGAGCATGCAGCTTGCCGGTGGAAATGCCGATCTCCGCCCCCATGCCGAATTCGCCGCCGTCGGCGAACTGGGTCGAGGCATTGACCAGCACGATGGCGCTGTCGACCTCGTTGATGAATTTTTCCGCCGCCGCCGCGTCGCCGGTGATGATGGCGTCGGTGTGGTCGGAGCCATGGGTTCCGATGAAACGAATGGCATCGTCGATGTCGTCGACCAGTTTCACGGCGACGATGCTGTCCAGGTATTCCGTGTCCCAGTCCGCGTCCGTCGCCGGGACCACGCGGGCATCCATCTTCTGCACCTCGGCGTCGCCGCGCACTTCACAGCCGGCCTGCACCAGGCCGTCGAGAATACCGGGCAGAAGCGCCGCCGCCGCGTCGCGGTCGACCAGGATGTTTTCCGTCGCCCCGCAGATGCCCGTGCGGCGCATCTTGGCGTTGACCACCACGTCGCGGGCCATGGCCGGGTCGGCGGCCTTGTTGACGTAGGAATGGCAGAGCCCTTCCAGATGCTGGAACAGGGGCACCTTGCTTTCCTGGATGACGCGTTCGATCAGGGACTTGCCGCCGCGCGGCACGATGACGTCGATGAAGTCGGTCATGCGCAGCATTTCGCCGACGGCGGCGCGGTCGCGGGTCGGCACGGTCTGGATCGCGTCCTCGGGCAGGTCGGCGGCCTTCAGCCCTTCGCGCAGGCTGTCCAGGATCGCCGAGGATGAATGGAAGCTTTCCGAGCCACCGCGCAGGATCGAGGCGTTGCCCGCCTTCAGGCAGAGTCCGCCGGCGTCCGCCGTCACGTTGGGCCGGGATTCGTAGATTACGCCGATCACGCCCAGCGGCACGCGCCTGCGTTCGATATGCAGGCCGTTGGGCCGGTCCCATTCGGCCAGCGTCGTGCCCACGGGATCGTCGAGCTTGGCGATGTCCTCCAGGCCGCGGGCCATGGCCTCGACCCGGTCTTCGTTCAGCAGCAGACGGTCGAGCAGGGCCCTGGTCAGCCCCTTGGCCTCGCCCCCCGCCATGTCCTTGGCGTTCTCCGACAGGATGTGGTTCTGGCGGCGGCGCAGGCTGGCGGCGGCCTCGGTCAAGGCCTTGTCCTTGGCGGCGCGCGGCGCCACGGCCAGCTTCGCCTGGGCGGCGCGGGCACGGCGGCCGATCTCGGCCATCATCCGGGGAATATCGTCTGTATCGCTCGTCATCGTCCTCTCCTCGCCGGCAACCATATGGGGGCCGGCGGACATCAGTCCAACACCAGATCGTCGCGGTGGATCATCTCGTCGCGGCCACGATAGCCCAGGATGGCCTCGATTTCCTTCGATTTCGCGCCCGCGATGCGCCGCGCATCGGCCGCCGAATAGGCCACCAGACCGCGCCCCAGGTGGTCTCCCGACTGGGTCTTCACGGTCACCGCGTCGCCGCGCTCGAACCGGCCCTCGACCTTGACCACGCCGGCCGGCAGCAGGCTCTTGCCACGGGCCAGCGCCCGGCCCGCCCCGTCGTCGACCACCACGGCGCCACCGGGTTTCAGCGAACCTGAAATCCACTGCTTGCGCGCGGTCAACGGATTGGCGTCGGGCAGGAACCAGGTGACCCGGCCCCCCGCTTCCATGCGGGCGAGCGGATGATCTTCCATCCCATTGGCGATCACCATGCGGCAGCCGGCGGCCATGGCCATGCGGGCCGCGACCAGCTTGGTCACCATGCCGCCCGACCCGTCGTCGGTCTTATTGATGCCGGCCATGGCCTCGATCTCGGGTGTGATGCCGCCTGTCACCAGGGGCACGTGAACCGCGTCGGGATCCTGGCTCGGGTCGCTTTCATACAGCCCATCCGACGACGACAGCAGCACCAGGGTATCGGCCGACACCATGGCGGCCACGCGCGCGGCCAGGCGGTCGTTGTCGCCGAAGCGGATTTCGTCCGTCGCCACGGTGTCGTTCTCGTTGATCAGGGGCACGGCGCCCAGGCGGATGATCTGGTCGATGGTGTTGCGGGCGTTGAGGTAGCGGCGGCGGTTTTCGCTGTCGTCCAGGGTCAGCAGAACCTGCGCCACCGTCACGTCGTAGACGCCCAGAACTTCCTGATAGGCATGGGCCAGACGCACCATGCCGGCGGCGGCGGCGGCCTGGCTTTCCTCCAGCTTCAGCTTGCCGCGCACCGGCAGGCCCAAGTGCCGGCGGCCGATGGCGATGGCGCCGGAGGACACGATGACGACCTCGTGCCCGCGTGCACGCAGGCTCATGATGTCGGCGCCCAGGGTTTCCAGCCAGGCGCGCTTGACGGTGCCGCGTTCCTTGTCGACCAGCAGGGCCGAGCCGATCTTGACGATGACCCGCGTACCGTCCGCGAGGGCGGGAGTCCCGGTCATGGCCGCCAGGCCTCCTCCTCCGCCGGGCCCGCTTCGGCAGCTTTCTCGGCATCCTGTGCGCCGCCGATCTCGGCAACCAAGGCGCGCAGCACCTCGGGCACACCCTTGCCGGACACGCCGGACACCAGCATCACGTCGGCCATCTTGCACCTGGCCGCCCGGGCCAGCTTCTTGCGCTGTTCCTTGATCTCGTCGTCGGTCAGGGCGTCGCATTTGTTAAGGGCCACGATTTCGGTCTTGTCGGCCAGACCGCTGCCGTAGGCCTTCATTTCATGGCGCACCTGCCGGTAGGCCGCCGCGACATCTTCCTGAGTGCCGTCGACCAGATGCAGCAGCACGCGGCAGCGTTCGACATGGCCGAGAAAGCGCGTGCCCAGGCCCGCCCCCTCGCTGGCGCCCTCGATCAGGCCCGGGATGTCGGCCAGCACGAAGGACCATTGGTCGACCATGACCACGCCCAGGTTGGGGTGCAGGGTGGTGAAGGGATAATCGGCGATCTTCGGCTTGGCCCGCGATGAGGCCGCCAGGAAGGTCGACTTGCCCGCGTTGGGCAGGCCGACCAGGCCGGCGTCGGCGATCAGCTTCAGGCGCAGCCAGATCCAGCGTTCCTCGCCGGGAAAGCCGGGAATGGTCTTGCGCGGAGCCTGGTTGGTCGATGTCTTGAACCGCGCGTTGCCGAACCCGCCGTCGCCGCCCTTCAGCAGGACGATGCGCTGGCCCACGCGGGTCATGTCGGCCAGCACGGTTTCCTTGTCGTCGTCCAGGATCTGCGTGCCGACGGGCACCTTGAGGGTAATGTCCTTGCCGCCGCCGCCGGTGCGGTTCTTGCCCATGCCGTGGTTGCCGCGCCCGGCCTTGAAATGCTGCTGATAGCGGAAATCGATCAACGTGTTCAGGCCGTCGGCGCATTCGATGATGACGTCGCCGCCGCGCCCGCCGTCGCCGCCGTCGGGGCCGCCGAATTCGATGTACTTCTCGCGCCGGAACGACATGCAGCCGCTGCCGCCGTCGCCGCTTTTCACGAACACCTTCGCTTCGTCGAGGAATTTCATTGCGAGAACCTACACCTTGCATCCGACACGAAAAACGGGGGAATGGCTGGCCATTCCCCCGCGCATTTCAAGTCGCGAATGGCCGTTCAGTCCGTCAGACCGACGGCTCCACCGAAATGTAGGTACGGCCCTTGGCCTTGGTCGCGAACTTCACCCGGCCTTCGGCCATGGCGAAGATCGTGTGATCCTTGCCGATGCCGACGTTTTCGCCGGGGTGATACTTGGTGCCGCGCTGACGCACGATGATGTTGCCGGGCTCGACAGCCTGACCGCCGGACTTCTTCAAGCCCAGGCGGCGGCCTTCTGAGTCGCGGCCGTTGCGCGAACTACCACCGGATTTCTTATGTGCCATCGGTGACTACTCCTTATTCCTCGCCCTTTTTGGGGGCGGCTTTCTTGGCGGGGGCCTTCTTGGCCGCGGGCTTCTTCGCGGCCGGTTTGGCGTCAGCCTTGTCGGCGGCCGCCTTGGATTCCTTTTTCGCCGGCTTGGCGTCGGCGGCGGGTTCGGCGTCGGCCTTCTTCGGCGCCGCCTTCTTGGCCGCGGCCGGCTTGGTGCCGGTGGCGCTCACATCGACGATGCGCAGCACCGTCTCGAACTGCCGATGACCCTTGAGGCGGCGGTAGTTGTGGCGCCGCTTCTTTTTGAAGATCAGAATCTTGTCGCCCTTCTGCTGTTCCAGCACTTCGGCGAACACGGCAGCCTTCTCGACCACGGGGGTGCCGAACGTGGGGGCCTTGCCCTCTTCGCCCAGCATCATCACCTGGCCAACTTCAATCGTTTCGCCCGGCTCGCCAAGCAGCTTTTCCACGATAATGACGTCACCCGACGTCACTCGATACTGCTTACCGCCGGTTTTGATAACCGCGTACATCGTTTCAGAACCCTATTAATTGTTGATCTTGTTTGGTTATTTTAATTCCACCGCCCGTTATGGATCGGCAGAAGGGCGGCACTATAGCCGCCAAATCCCATAAGTCAATGGCCGTAACGCCCGGAAACGCAGGCGTTCCGGCGCCCCTGACGGCCTCCGGCGGCCGTCTCGGCGACGCCCGCCACGAGGCGCGCAACTTATCCCCTGCGACGAACCAGTGGACAGGGAAAAATTCGCGGCTATAAAGGGGCGTTCCCGGACCATATTTGGTTTCGACATATCGGGCGGCGTCTTGGCGGACGCCGCCGGGCTTCTGAAAAGACGCAACTTTTCAGGGCTTTAGGAGAGGTGCCGGAGTGGTCGAACGGGGCGGTCTCGAAAACCGTTGTGGGCGCAAGCCTACCGTGGGTTCGAATCCCACCCTCTCCGCCATTCCGTCCGCCGTCAAACGGCGGTCGTCGGCGACCTTCCGAAAAACCGCTAAAATTCAAATAGATATGGCTGGGTTGTCCCGCGCGAGGATCGCCGGGAGACCAAGTTCGCGCGGATTTCCGCGGATTTGCACCGAGTGTCTCTCCCGGCCCGTTTGCCGGTCGTCATGAGGATGGTTTAGTGAACGGGTCGAGGCTTGAAATTTCCGCCAACATGGCGTCACGGATATCTGGAGGGAGAGCCGCGAGGACTTCTTCTGGGTCCAAGATTTCAAGGTCATCCGACCATTCATCGATCTCTTCAGTATCCGGAGTCCGATAACCGACCAGATCGTAACTGGCGATATTTCCATGCCTGGAACCAGGCACCTCCTCCAAAATTTTCATTCCGATGCCTTCTCCGGGCGGAACAAGCCCCAACGCAAGGCAGAACATTGCCAACTTCCCTTCGACAGATTTCATCCGCGCGTAGCGTTGAACCAAAGTCAACTGTTGAGACGCAACGCCTCCCACCAATGTCCCCGGTCTCCAGGATACGTGCACACCAGGGGCAGGGCGTGGACTAGGCGCATTCCCCACCTTGCCCGGCCCAACCTCTTCTTCAGCGACCGCCCTCGAAATATCGCTGACGATAAATCGGACTTCCCCATAGGGGGTTTTAGATCGATAGAGAACGTCCTGGGCTACCGAGAGAACGATCGCGTAGCAATGGGCTTCAAAAAGTGAACGCCTCCCGGCTTCAAAAACGTCACCAGCAAACGACATCAAGGGCCGTGAAAGCATGTCGGAAAGCGTCGGGCGTCCCTGCTCGCCGTCGCAATACTCTGAGATTATCGATGAGACGTTAGACCCAAGGTGATGCCCACAGTGTGCACAGTCTGCAACGAAGGCTTTTACCGCATCATCGCCTTTGAAGCGTTTTGAAAAATTGCGGTCAGCGCTGTTCTTCGGACGAAACCAATTGAACATCAACCCGCCTCCAACACTACAACTATAAGCTAGGAAGGCGCCCGCACCAAACTGAACCGAGCGGTCAAAAGCAATGGAGGAACCGGAACATTGTGGCCTGACTTTTCCAATCAACAGGCACTTCCGAATTGACAAGCGCCTCCAAAGTTAGATCGCGAGGCTGATGCCCCTCGAGGATTACGCCTACGATGCTTGGACTTAGGTATGCGAGTGGCAGAAGCTTCTGGATGTAGCGAACACTGACGCCTTCAGCGCGCGCCAACGTGCGTAGAGACGACGGGTCGCCAGCCATTAGTCGTTTGTTCCACATGAAGGCCTTGGCAATTCCTCTGATCAACGCCGGATCCGGGTTGGATTGACGCGGGTGTATATCGGGGTCCAGAACCAGCTTGGTTTCAACGCCTCTTCGCCGAAGCGTGTAAGGCACACATAAGGAATGTTCCTCGCTGTCGTTCGGCGCCTTAAGCAATACTTCGATCTCCGCCTCACCAAGGACGACCTTGATTACGTCCGATCGCAAGAAGCTCAGGCAATCACTATCTCCAACCAGACTGCGGCCTTGCCGAATACATTCACTTTCCAGATATCGCCTCAACTCCGAAAGGACTGCGTTCTCCACCTCCTTGGCCGGAAGGCGGATTGCCGGAATGCGGCCATCGTCCCGTGGGTCGGTGACGTAGTAGCGGTAGCGGCGGCCTCCCTTGTTGGCGTGACTTGGCGTCAGGCGGCGGCCGTGTTCGTCGAACAGGATGCCGGCAAGCAGGCTGGGGTCCCTGGTGTTGGTGCCGCGCTTGCGGTTGATCCGGTTGGCGGCGAGCTTTGCCTGCACCTCGTCCCAGAGCGATTGATCGACGATGGCGGCGTGCTGGCCCGGGTGGGTCTGACCCTTGTGGATGATCTCGCCCAGGTAGAGGCGGTTCTGCAGGAGGTGGTAGAGGGCGCCCCGGGCGAAGGGTTTGCCGCCGACACGGCGGCCGCTGGCCGAGGTCCATAGCTTGCTGACGATGCCGGCGGCATCCAGGTCGGCCTTCAGCGTCCGCACGTTGCCAAGGGCGGCGTAACGCCTGAAGATGTGGCGGACGGTTTCCGCCTCCGCCTCAACCACTTCCAGCTTGCGGTCCCGGCAGTCGTAGCCGAGCGGCGGGTTGCCGCCCATCCACATGCCCTTGCGCTTCGAAGCCGCGATCTTGTCGCGGATGCGCTCGCCCGTGACCTCGCGTTCGAACTGGGCGAAGGAGAGCAGCACGTTGAGGGTGAGCCGGCCCATGGAGGTGGTCGTGTTGAACTGCTGGGTGACGGAGACGAAGGAGGCGCCCTGGGCGTCGAAGACCTCGATGATCTTGGCGAAGTCGGCGAGCGCGCGGGTCAGCCGGTCCACCTTGTAGACGACGACGATCTGCACCTTGCCCGCCGCCACGTCGGCGAGGAGGCGCTGCAGCCCCGGCCGCTCCATGGTGCCACCGGAGATACCGCCGTCGTCGTAACGATCCTTTAGGAGCCGCCATCCCTCGTGCTTCTGGCTGGCGACGTAGGCCTCGCAGGCCTCGCGCTGGGCATCCAGCGAATTGAATTCCTGCTCCAGCCCCTCCTCGGACGACTTGCGCGTGTAGACGGCGCAATTCAGCCTGCGATCAGCGGCCATCGGCTTTACCCCGCGTCTTCAGGCCGAAGAACCGGGGGCCCGACCAGTGGGCCCCCGTGATTTCCTTGGCGACGGCCGTGAGGCTGGGGAACCGGGTGCTCCGGTATTCGGCGCCGTCGTCGAGCACCTGCACCTCATGGACGACGCCGTTCCATTCGCGGAGCAGCTTGGTCCCGGCCTTCAGTTGCCTCGTCGGCTTCGGTTGGTGGCCCCGGTCCTTCTCGATCGCCCGGGCGATACGCTCGAGTTCCCGCTTGGTGGCGTTGGACAGGCGCGGGCCCGCCCATTCCTGGATGCGGTAGGCGAGCACCGAGCGCATCCAGTCGGCGCTCGCCCGGGAGGGCGGCGGACGACCCAGGTCGTCTTCCCAGGCCGCCCGCAGTTCCACCGTCGTCATGCCGTCCAGGTCGTCCAGGCTCAGCATGCGTCCGCCGCCGATGCCACCTTGGTGACGCGGTAGATGGTGACCCCCTTGGCGTCCTTATCGCGCTCGATGGCATGGCCAGCCTTGCGCAGGCCGGTGAGCGCCGCGCGGACGCTGTGAGGCTGCCAGCCTGTGGCCTTCTCCAGGACGCCTAGGCTGGCGCCCGAAGGCCGGCTGATGAACTTCAGGATGGTTGCAGATTTGGTGGGCTGGGGTTTGGTGGTTTTCGATTTGGTCTGGGCGGTCATATTTCACCTCCGTGATCGCGCCCCGCGGGATGCAGGGGCTTCCACCGCCCAGACCCCGGCCGGTCGTCGGACCGGTCCGGGCGGGCGGTGGTTGGAGGCTTTTCAGGGGCCCTGGCGTCCCTCACCGCGTGGGATCAGTACCGCTCTGTTCGCAGCGGAAGTCCAGTCAATTGATCGACAAAATCGGGGGCAGCATTCTCGCCGCCCCCACCAAAGAGAAATGAAGGTCGATTTCGGCAGCCTACCAATTAACCCTTGGGATCCGGAGCGCAATGACAGCCAAGTACTGGACCATGCTGTCCACCTGGTCATCGTTTTTGCCGACCGGAAACTCCCTGACTTCCTTTTCGAAGACTTCCAGCCAATCCGCTACTGTTGGCAACCAGACGAACCCTTGTTCGATCTTCACGGACTGAACGGCTGCCCTTTCCTCTTTGCTGACCCTCGGCGTGTAAAACTTGAACACGATCGGGCCATCGTTGGTTTCTCTGCAGTACTTGGAGCGGTAGAATTCACGGTACAGCGCTTTTCCGATGTGCGAGCCCTCCAAGATCACCAACTTGGGTCCATGCTTCAGAAATTGCTCCTCCACAGCCTTCCGGAGATCCGGGTATTCCAACTTCACCCGGCATACGTCGATCAGGTAGTGGTGGTTACCGCGCTTCCCCCAGGTCGTACAGACGGAGTAGTCGCTGGTATCCGATGCCGTTACGGCCGTGTCCCAGCTTTGCACGTAGTACTCCAACCAATGCCTGGGCGGCAGGACCTCGTACCGCCGGAACTGCTCAAGCTTCAACATGTTCCCGCCGGGCAAGGTGGGGAATTGCTGCCATTGGGATGAAAACACTTGTTCGCCGACTTCGGCTTTGATTTTTGCTAGGGTCTCCAGGTCCTCACGGACAGGATCCAATGCCTCTCCCGGTTCCCGCAGGAACCACTGCTCGTCTCCGACGTAGATCTTCTCCTTCTTTACCGCGATCGCCGGCAGGCTTAGGTGTTCCCAGTTTCCGCTATCGAGCAAATGGCCTGTGGTGTCGTCCACGTGGAGGCGCTGTTGCACCAAGACCATGGCGCCATGCTTCTTCTCCTCCAGCCGCGATAGAAGTGTGCTTTGTAGGTAGCTGTTGGCCTTCGCACGCTTCACCTCGCTGTTGGCGTCCTCCGGCTTCATGAGATCGTCCCCGATGATCAAGTCAGCGCCGAACCCGGTGATCGGCCCTCCTGTGGAAACTGCACGCCGCCCACCGTTCTTGGTGGTTTTGATCTCCGTCTCCGTGTCCTTGCCGGCCTTGATCTTCGTTTCCGTGAACACCCACCGGTAAAAATCCGATTTCATAAGTTCGCGGGTCAGATTGTGCAGTTCCGCGGCCAAATCGCTTCCGTAAGAGACGCAGATGATCTTTCGGCTCGGATCGTGGCCCAGGACAAAGGCCGGGAACACGATCGAAACGATCGTCGATTTGAAATGGCGCGGGGGCATATTGATGATCTGTCGGGTAACCTCGCCATCCAGAACCTGGCTCAGCGCATAGGTGACCGCTGCGATGTATTCGGCGGGATGGTAGCTCCGGCCCGGAAAGAGTTCCTCGACCGCCTTCCGGTAAAACGCTTTTAAGTCGGTCCGATAGATCGCTCTTAATAGCTCTCGGTCTACATCATGATGGTCGTTCATAGACCTTTTTCCTTGTTTAGTGCCTGCGACAGCAAAGCGGCCTTGAAGTCCTCCAGGACCTGCTCATCGGTTCGGGTGAATTCCCTGCCTTCCGTGTCCTTCTCCTCTGCAGGGACCAGTTTGAGGAACATGTTGAGAAGGGTATTGGCGGCCTTGGTGTCGCCTTTGACGGCTTTGGCCATCAACGACTTGAGCATTGCTCGCTGCTTGGAGATCGTCTTCTGTTTGCCGTCTTCCGTGACACGTACACGCTCATGGAGCTCCTCCAACAGCTCCGTCGAGAGATTTTTGGCGCCACTGGGCCGGCCCTTCGGATTGCCTGACTGGCCAGGTTTGAATTGGCTATGCTTGGGCGGCTTCTTGTAGCCTACCTCGTAGCCCTTCTTCGGCTTCTTCTTGATCGCCATGTCACGCCTCCCCACCCTGTGACGGCGCCGGCAGCATCAAGACATTGCCGCTCCGGTGGTCCGCCATCTCCCTGAAGGTCAGGCCGGTGCCGGCATGGCGCGCCTCACCGCCGGTGAAGGATTCCCACCGCCGGACGATGACATCCACGTACTTGGGGTCCAGTTCCATCCCGGCACAGGTGCGCCCAGTCTGTTCGCAAGCGATCACCGTGGTGCCGGATCCGAGGAATGGGTCTAGGATCAAGTCGCCGCGGTTGGAGGCATCCCGGATGGCGTCGGCGATCATCGCCACGGGTTTCACAGTCGGATGCAGCGCCAGGTCTGCCCGTCGCTTCGGGGACAGGCTATTGGCCCCCTCGTACTCCCAAACGTTGGTACGGTTGCGGCCATACTGGCCAAGCTTGACGTTATTGACGTGGGGCGCCGAACCGTTCTTGTAGATGACCACCAGTTCGTGCCGGGACCGGTAGAACGATCCCATGCCGCCGTTCGTCTTGACCCAGACACACAGGTTTACCTGGGGGCCGTAGAGCCTGTCACAGACCTCCTGCAACACGCGGAGATGCCGCCAATCCATGAACAGGTAGTGGAGCGATCCCGGCGCCGTCGATATGAGGAGATTGCGGATGCTGGCTTCCAGGAAACCCCGGAATTGCTCCTCCGACATCTCACCCGAGGCCATGACGAACTCGCCATGCTTGATGGCCCCCGAACCGCAGACGTTGCCCTGGACCTTAACGTTGTACGGAGAATCCGTGATCACCATGGCTCCGAGGCGGCCCTGTAGGACGGCGGCGTAGGCGTCTGGATCCCGGGCGTCGCCGCACAAGACGCACTGCTCGTCGAGCATCCATAGGTCGCCCAGGCACGACACCGGCTCGTCTGCTACACTTGGCACCTCGTCCGCCGGCGTCGCGCCGACCGGAGAGAACTGGCTGTCGATGATGAGGTCCACCTCTGCCGCCTCGAACCCTGTCAGGTCGACGTCGAAGTCGATCTCGATCAAGTCCCGGAGTTCGAGGGCCAGCTTCTCCCCGTCCCACTCACTTAGTTCAGCAAGTTTGTTGTCGGCAAGCCGGAAGGCTCGGATCTGAGCTGGGCTCAGATGTGGTAGGCGGATCACCGGAACCTTCGTATACCCCAACTGCTTGGCGACCAGGACGCGGGCATGGCCGGCGACGACCTCACCATCCTCCCCCACCAAGACTGGGACGATGAACCCGAACGCCGCAATCCCGCGTTCCAGTGCCTTCAGTTGTCTTTTCGGATGTTTGCGGGCGTGCCCCCGATACGGGGACAGAACTTCAATCGGGACGTACTCGACCTGATCAACGAGAATCTCGTCGACGTAGAGGCGCTGGTTATGATGCTTTTCGGGAAGAGGGTGCTTTCCCATCGGACTTGCTCCACAAATGTGCCGCTGTCCGATGGCCCACCAAGGACGACGAGACAGCAGCGGTTAAGACCACTGCCATCTCCCCTTCACACCCTCCTTGGTAGGGAGATAACGCCTGAATCGTAACGCGAGGGAAAACCTCGGCGCAACAATATTTTGTGCGATTGATACCTTAGTCAGCACAAGTTATTGAAATCAGCCTCAATCTCACTTGTCGCCGCAGTTCTCCAGAACCTTGTTCAAGGCGCTAGCCGAGCCCTTTAAACCGAACACCGTCCGATACTTTCGATAACGAAAGTCCGAGACCTCGACGGTGACTGAGGAGCCAGTGATCATCTGCTGGACCATGCCGTAGACCTGCCCCTTATTGAAGTTCACAACGCTTTTCTCGAATAGCCGCCAATCTTCTTCGTGAAGGTCATTTTCATCGACACGATATCGAGCCAAGGTCGGGCCATCCGTGCCGAAAAAAACGCCGTGGCGAGTATATTTGACGTAGGGCGCCAGATCCTCCCGATCGCATTTCACCACCAACAATCCAAGCTTTGCCGCCGACCCGTCGAAAACGAACGCAGCGTGTGATCGCGTCTTGGTTAAACTGTCGTTGTTCGCATCGTACTCCCAAACACCCAGTTGGGTGTCTTGCGCTGCCGCAGGCTGATGCGCCACCATGGCCGCAGCAATTCCACCGGCCAAGAGGCCGGCGATCCATCTATTTCCAAGTTGCATGAGAACCCTCTCCCAAAGTCCGAGGCCAGAGCCTCCAGCGCGCCCGCTGGAAGGTGGCTTCAACCAGACTGGTGATCGGGGTGTTGGAAAAACCGCACAGAGACGGCCCCTGGGTTTTTAGCCGGGTGGCCTGGACATAGCCCAGGCACCCCGACCAGAAGTCAGGGTCACTGTTACGGTCAGTAACGACCGCTCTGTGAGGGGTTTCCAAGCCCCAGAGCCGTGCGTCGCGGCTCCAGGGCGGAGTCTCGCTCAAACCGGCAGAGAATGGAAGTGCACAGAAAAAGTCCTTTCGCCATCACATAAACAAAAACAAAATGATTTCTCGGCGCCAATTTCCTGCCCGGTTCAACCAATCCTACATAAAATTCCACAGGGGTTAGATGCATCTAAGATTTTCTTGAAACAACCTTGGCGCTAGAATTTATGGCGCAAAATACTTCTTAAGAATGCAACGCTAGCAGTTAGAGATGAGCATGCGAGTCCGTGGAGGAAGCTGAAGGCCATGGTGACAGAAGAATTCTTCTCCCTTGTCCCGAGCGAGTTGTTTCGACCTCTCGCAAGTTCTGGTCGACGTTTCTACATCAACCTACTTTTCCACCTGCACGAGGTCGAATTTTCGATCCTCGGAGACACGCCAAGTTACAAACGGATAATTTCGTCGATTGCTCATTTCATCGACAGCCAACACGATGACCTGTCTTTCCAAGACGAGGGAGAGGACTTGCTTATTCCCAAAGCTGACTCATCGTCTTCTGACCAGCGGCGATACGTTGCCTACTCTCGGCTTGTCTCAACTGGGTGGCTCATTGAACATCGCGACAGATATCGAAAAATTGTCGATTTTGATCCCAACGCACGACTCATTCTTCAGTTTTTGTTTGAGCTCTCTCGAGGCGAAGCCAGATCCTATGGTGGCGCTGTTTTGAGCGTTCTTGGCTCTCTTGAAGCAGCATGGAACAACCCGGAAGATCGAAGCGAGACGTTGCGAAACGCGGCGAAGTCGTCTGAGTCCTTCGCGCGCCACCTGAGAACAGTCAGCGGCGCAATGAGGAAAATAGAAAATGAGATTCTTAGCCAAACCAGCCTAGCCGGATTGTTGCGCCAATTTTTTGAAGAATTCGTCGAACGACACCTGATCGAGGATTACAAGCGCCTTCGGACAAACAACAACCCGTTTAGATTTCGTTCGAAGATTATCGATCTGTGCCTTCGCTTCCATGATGAACCATTGAAAGTCCAGCAGTTAGCCAGTGCCTATTTCAAGGAAGGGCGCGCCGCCTCGATTCAACACGGTGAGACTATCGTCCTGGCGGAAGTTGATCAGGTTTTGCGCGTGTTTGAGAGTCTGGATGAAAGCCTACGTATCATCGACGTGACGACGGCCCGCCTTGAACGCCGAATTCGGAATACCGTTCGATATATGGACCGTATCTCCGATAACAATGTCGGCCTTTTATCCGAAGCGCTTAAAGCCCTAGGTGCAGCCCAATGTTCTGATGAGGCACCTGTGGACGCCGCGACGAAAGTTTTGGGGTTTTCACTTCCTAGTGGCCCGGCCCATCTCTACCAAGGCCCAAAAGAGCGAAGGCAAATCGGCCGACAAGCCTTGAGAATTCCACCGCGGGATCCTGCTGTATTGGCGTTCGAGAAAGCCAAGCGGCAATTCTTCCACCGCTTGCAGCCGACGATCAACGGCGTCTGCCAATACCTTGAAAGCCAGTTGGGGACGGCCACTCAAATTAGTGGTTCCGACATGCAAATTAGGACACTCGACGATTTCATTGTCTTTGAGAGGCTCCGAGAACTGAACTTTCTTTTCTCAGGCCATTTAATGCGTTGGTACCAGGTTGAACCTATTAACGATCAGGTTGTCGCCAACGACTGGATCGTATGCTCCGATTTCATTGTCCGGCGAACCGCGAAGGGAGCATGACATGCATAGCGAACTCAAGGAATTTTCAGACATTGTCGATCCCGAGAGCGGGGCAGCAAAGACGAGCGAGGAAGATTTACGAGGGGCGTTGCAAGCACTTTTGTTCCAACAATGCCTATACTCAACCGGCAGCGGCGCAAGCCGGCGTTATTTCGAAGTGATCAAGCGCCACGAGACATTCGTACGTCGGTTTTTCGGCACTTTAGGTTTTGACCTGGAAGTCCGCCCGAGAGAACGAATGGTTGCCCTTAAAGTCGTTGAAACTCCCTTCGGCTGGCAACAAACACGCTTCAAAAAAGATCAAACCCTCGTCCTTCTATGTTTGCGGCTTGCTTATGAAGAAGGAATTCGCGCGGCCAATTGCGACGACTACGGCGTCGTCTCGATCACGACGGACGACTTAGTCGACAAAATTCAAATTGCTGCAGAAACTGAGCCACCAAAAGAGGCTCGCCTTCTGGAGATACTGGCGTTCCTACGGCGCAAGGGGGCGGTCAGGGTTCATGATCGAGACAAGGAAGAACAAGTCACCCCGATCGACATCTTACCAGGTATCGATCTTCTCGCCCCGTTAGCATACTCCGAGCACGTCAAACTGTGGTCCGAGACCGGGCAATTTCATACCGACGAGAACTCGCGCGACAACAATCCTGCCCAAGAATCAGAAGCCTCATCTAGTGCCAGTGGGGATCTTCTTTCCGGCCCTGACGAGGAAGAATGACCCATGCACTCTTTGTCCCGCATTTCACTCACCAACTGGTATCTATTCGACGTCCAAGATATTGAAATCGAAGGCTCAACCGCGCTGATCGGGCCAACCGGAGCCGGAAAGAGTGCAATACTGGACGCACTGCAGACCGCTCTCATCGGAACGAACAAAAATGTTCTCAAACTTAACGCTTCGGCGGCAAACGTCAGGGGAGGCAGAACGGTCAAGGAGTATTGCCTTGGCGTCTTGGATGACGGCGGCAAGGATGTGGCAAGGGATCGATGCGAGACAATCCTAGCGCTGACCTTCCGAGACACGAACTCCAAAGCACCGACGACCATCGGAATCGCTTTACGCGCGGATAGGGACGAACCCCGCGAGGAACTTCTCTGTCAATTTATCGCAGAGGGAGTCGCTTTCAGCGCCATCGACATAGCGCAAAGCGTCGATGAAAAAGGCGACTTCATTCAACATTGGGACGACGTGCGGGACACGCTCAAAAAATTGACTGCGCACACTGGAGGACGCTTCAACGAATACCCTACCGGCAAGTCCCGTCAGTTTATTCAAGATTATCTGACGATCATGCGCGGGCCAAGCCAGCGCCCAGATCCCCGCCATGTACAGCGTGCATTGATGAATGCGGTGGCCTTTCGCCCCATCACCGATTGTACTGAGTTCGTTCGCCGATACCTGTTGGATGACCAGCCATTGGATATTGAGCGTGTACGTGAATCGTTGGATGTTTGGAATTCAGTCAAGCAGACGATTGAGCGCATTAACGATCAAATTAGAGCGCTGCACTCATCAGTGTTCGGTCCTCTTCTGAACGCCGCCAAAAACCACGTCAAACGTGTGCAGAGCGACTGGACGGAAGCTCATTCGGAACATCTGCGCCTTGAACGTGTTCAGCAACAAGATCAGGAAAAGCTGGAGAGGCTAGAGTCTGAGCAAAGGCGTCTGAATGCCATCATCGGCTACAATGAAAAAGCAATCGATGAGGAGCGGTCTGAACTAGAAAGCTTGAAAGCAGCGGTTGCTCAGGTTGATCAAGGTGGCCAACTGCAAATCTTGAGTGCCCAACGATCAAACGCTGAAAAAGACATTGAGCGTGCGAAAAAAGACATTCTGCAAATCGTTGATGTCCTAAATCGTATTGCCAGTCTTGTGGGCATCAGAGAATGCGTTCCCTTAAGCACGCATGCGCTTATCGATCGCGCCAACACCGTCGTTAGGTCCATCGGGCAATCTCCTACAAAAGAAGACGGTGTATTAAACAACATCGCAGTGATTGGCGACCTGTGTGGTGATTTGGCGAAGACCGAATTGATCCAAAACAGCCTGCATCAACAATGTGACGCGCTCGGGATACAGGTCAACGAACTACGCCTTCAACTTGAAAAGCTCGACGCAACCATAACCGCCTCATCAGAAGACGGCGCCGTCTTATCGCATGAGACGCGACGCTTCAGGGATCTATTGACGAAAGCCGGCATCCGGAACCAAGCATTGCCAGATGTGGTCGAGATTTCGGAGCCCGCTTGGGCTTATGCCTTAGAAAGCCTTTTGGGACACAACAGGGAAGCAATCATCGTTCCAGCGGAACGTGTACGCGATGCGTTGCGCCTACTTCGGGAGCATCGAAAGGAAATTGGTCGCGTCTGCCGCTTGATCCGCACTGACCGGATCGAAGCCAGCAGCACTGAAAAATCCCCACCACCGGGATCAATCACAAATATTCTTAAGACCGATAATAAGTACGCCCGCGCATTCATAGATGCCACGGTGGGACGGTTCGTGCGCGCGAACGATATTCATGAGTTGGAGATGCTGCGATACGGAATCATGGAGGACTGCCGCACCAGCGCTGGCCTTACCTATCGGGTCTATCTGGATATACAACCGATCCTTGGCAAAACCGCTGCGCAAGAAGCGCTAATCCAGGCCCAAACCGAGCGCGACAACCTCCGCGAAAGTTGGCTCAATGAAGCCAACAAGCTGAAGTTACTTCGTGATGGCATCCAACAGTGCACCTTCGCGATCAGTTACCAGGAGAGCGAGCCACGTTCTCCAAGTGACACCGCAGCCATTCTCCAAAGTGCTCGGAGGGTTTTGAAGGACCAAGATGAATTACGTCATTCCCTTCTGTCGGAAGCCGCCAGCGAACACCTCAAAGAGATCGAGTTTATCAACGAAGACATAAAGGCGCGGGAAGACGAAAATCGGGAGACAAGGATTCTCCAGCGAGAGATCGACAAAAACCTTGGAGCAGTTTCAGAGCAGTTAAAGGCGACCGAACAACGGTTGAATGATATGGCTGACCGCCGGGCACGGATCGAAGATGAGGAGATGACCGGCATTGAGTACGAATTGTCAATTAAACACGTTGACGAATTTGCCAAATGGCCGGAAGACCGGTGTCTAGATCTCGATGCCTTGCGCTCGAAGGTCGAGAACCAAGTCGGAATGACGCCTGAAGAAAAAAGAATCCCGTTTCTCGCGGACCTTCGAAACGAATCTCAGGCGCAATCGCGAGAGGCCAGCGAGCAATATCAGAAGTCTGTATTTAATGGACAAAATGCCTTTTTTGTATACCGCCGAGACTACGGTGCCGATGACACAGTCACGTCCGAAACATCGTGGGTGCAGATATTATCCATAGCAATCAGGGACCTGCATCGCTTGGAAACAAATGAGCTGCGAGATCACGAACATCAAGCGGAACGGGCTTATGAAGAAATGCGTCTCGCATTGAAGGAGGATTTGCTTCTACGACTGCACGAGAAGCTCTCCCATATGCGGCAGAGGATCAACACCCTCAATACGGCAATGGGCAAGCACAAATTCCTCAGCAGAACCTACCGGTTCAGTTGGAAAGCGAATCCGAATTTTGCCGGAATACGTCGGCTTTCAGAGAAAGTCGCTGAATCGCCGGAAAGATCGGCAGATATCATCGCCGGAGAAGGAGAGGATGAGGACGTGCGGGCGGCAATGACTGAGTTCGAAGCCTATCTGGCAAACGATGAAGATACCAACCTTCTCGGCGATTACCGCAATTATTACGATTTTGATCTCGTGATGGCCTTGGACGAGCAAAGAACAACGACTCTCGATGAAACTGTAGGTAAAGCGTCTGGTGGAGAGGGGCAGGTTCCTTTCTACGTCGCCATTGGCGCATCCCTCCGGTCAGCCTATTTCCCGGGGAGCCCTCCGGGGAGTTCTCCGAGTGGGATGGGCCTCGCCTTATTTGACGAAGCCTTCAACAAAATCGACGTGGCGAATACCCAACAAATCATTAAGTACTTTGAAAGTTGCGGCCTTCAACTGCTCATTGCAGCGCCGGAAGCTCAGCGCCCGACCTTTCTCGAATCGATCGATACCATCGTAAACGTCAATCGCCAGCAAGGAACCGACGTCGTCTATGTAGAAACCGAGCATATCGGACCCGCGGCCAAGTCCGCGTTAACCGATGCGAATCCAGCCACACAAGAGTTCGAGGCGTTCAAAGAGAGTTTTGAACGCAACCAAGCGAATTCAGCCGCAGACTAGAGATGGCGCGCCAACTTGCCCGTGATCTTCTTGACCAATTGGTCGACCTTCATGAGCGAAACCCAGGCCGGGTCCGGCCACCTTTTCGTAAGGTTCCAAGATCAGACCGATCCGGGCGCCCATTGCTGTCAGAAGATATCAAAGACCTCCACGATACCTTGAAAGCTGTCGAGTCTCTTGGCGCGATCAAAATCTACATGGGAAAGGGTGAACTGGCACACCTACCGGAGAAAATTCGCCTCGTTGACATCAACAAACTTCGGGGGTTCCTCGGTCGCGCCGCCATCTCAAAAAAGGTTGGTTCGGCCATTCAAGGTCTCCGCAAAATGCCGGAACGGGACGCCCTTGAGGCCCTCGGCCTGATAGAACGGTTTGAATACGCTTGGAACCGGGGCGTATCCGCGTTTGGGATGAAGCTCGAAGACACAAACGCGGCAGAAAATTTTTTACGAGCCATCTGCATCGTACTGGAGGGAAATCCAAACGGAGACGACATGAGAACCCTAAGCCGACGTGGCCTGGGCGATAGTAAGTACCTCGAAAGGTCTGCCGGGAGCCTAGCTTCCTGCCTACGAGAAATTGGCCTGGTTCCTGCCGGTTTGACGCCCATGGAAGCTCTGGATCATCTCGGGATCAAGAAACTTAGACCACCGGTTTTGATCGCCGGACCTATTTCGGTTGCAGGAGTTAACACCGGCGAGCTGCCTTTTGTTGGCCTTCCCGCAGAATCCTTTGCGGACATCGCCCTCACCTCTCCCATAAATTCAGTCTTAACCATCGAAAACATGTCTTCATTCCAACGCCATGTCGCAGAGGCGAAGAGGCAAGATGAGGTCGTTCTGTACACAGGAGGGTTCCCGTCAACCCCGGTCCAATCGGGTCTCAAAAGGATTCTCGAGCTGGCCCCGAACGCCGTCACCTTCCATTGGGGTGACATTGACCCTCATGGTTTATGGATCGCCGAAACAATCCGGTCGATCGCCGGCACAACATTCAGGCCGCATTTAATGTCAATTGAGATTGCCCGGAAACATGGGGCGCCGTCTCCCGGATATCCGAAGCTTTCCGAATATCCAGAATCATCACCGCTAAAACCATTGGCAACTTTCCTGGCATCGCCCGACGCCGCAGTGCTCGAGCAAGAGGAAATTGAGCCAGAACAAATAAAATAGAAATTCCTACCTGAAGCCTACCCTCCGGTACGCTCAACCTACTGTTTCCAGCAAGCTACGTTCATCCATTCCACCGCGCCATTTCGTGAATTCAAGTCCCGGATTTGGTCGGTCTGGTTTCGTCGCTAGATGCCCGTTTCATCTTGGTAGCAAGACGCTGATTAGCTTGATCAGGGCTTCAATACAGGTGCGGTTCATTTTTTAATACTGTCTCCTGGCTGTAAGCATGCCGGTTAGACATCTCGGATCGGCAGCAGCCATCGAAATCAGAAACGGATGGTGAAAGTTCACCAGCACTCCAGATTTCAATAGAGGCTGACGTGGCAACGCGGATTACCTTCGCCACGCATCGATGCGCCGTGCCATTGCTTCGCAACCTGGCCATTTGCAACTCGACAGGAACTGGATCAAGGCTGTCGGGTCAACGACCGCCTACATCGAACCAGGATCACCTTGGGAGAACGGCTACTGCGAGAGCTTCAATGCCAGGTTCCGGGACGAGCTGCTGAATGGGGAATCTTCTACAGCCTGAAATAAGCCCGGATCGTCATTGAGCAATAACGGCGGTATTACAACACGAAGCGACCACACTCAGCCCTTGGATGCAAACCGCCAGCACCCGAAAGCTTCATCCCCATGGAAGAAATACTGATCATGCAACAATATTCGAACCTGACCGGATATTGGAGGCGGGTCAGTCGCTGCGTACCCCCGTTGCATCCCCCAGCTTCAAGCCAGGCTTAGGGTATTTAAAGAGGCTTCACAGTCGCTTGCTTTACTAGCTTCGCGACTTCCTTGATGCCCCGTCGGAATACATCAGCATAAGCCTCCTGTTCCGACAGGTCATAGTCTGAGAGCGGTCCCGTCTTGTGGACGAGGATACGCGATTGATCCGGGTTCTTTCGCAAGCGTTCGGCCATCAATTGGAATGCCCGGTAATTCTCACCGAGTGCTGTCTTCGAATTGATCGGAGAGCCTGTGATGTCATCCAGATAATACTTCGTGGCGTCCTGGCCAAGCCCCGCATTCATCGCCGAACGCCTGATAATACAGGGAACGCAATGGCCGCAATGAATCAGCCCAAACCCTTCCCATCTATGCTTGGCAATGTCCGCACAGGAAATCGTCGCGTTGGCCAACTTCTTGAGTAATGGCTTGTTGGCACAACTCTTCGCCATCTCTCCCTTCGTGTGGAACCGGTACGGATTGACGATTTGGAGTTCGAGACCTAACCCATCCAAGAGTTCTTGCCAGCGCGCCATGTAGAATGGATGAGTCGTTCGGGTGCTGTTCGCGCCGATCCGCAAGGGGTCGAGCGGGATGTTGAGCGATATGAGTCCGTTCTCCGGGACAAAAACTTTCGACCCATTCTCCAATCCCGAAGCGGCAAGGACGGCGAGCGCGAAGAACAAGAAAGATCGGCCTCTCGACGTATTCTCTGTCCCTTCGAACTCGACCAAGTTTGTTGGAAACTTCACGCGGGTTCTCGCGACCCGATAGTCAAAACTGCCGTAAGTCTTTGCGAGTTGATTAAAACAATATTCTTGGTTGCTGGTTCCCCCGTCCGAATAATGACTGACGAACAGCGGGTTCCGCCCTTCTTCGAGAAGGTCAATCGCACCGATAAAACTGTCCAGGCCTCCAGAAAAAAGGCTCACACAATCGAACGGGGCGGGAATGAAATTATCGCTTCGTCTTAAGAATTTGCCGAATTTCTGGGGCGTCTCTCTGAAAAATACACGCCAAATGTCACCCGTGAGAAACCCTAACATTTTCTCCAACAGTGCCTTTTGCGGTGCCCATAACGCGGGATTGTTCACCGGCACGTAAAGGTCGATCTCTCGCGTCCAGCTATCTTGTGAATGCGTGGCCCGTGAGATTCTGGAATCTGCAGCCGAAATCATGACCGCCACGATCATCAAATCGAGCGTAGTATCATTTGGGAACACGGATAGCTTGTTCAGCCGATCTAAGAAGCTCCCGATGCCGTAGCCGAGATTAGTTGGGGTTTGAGCCAGGTCGATATTCGTTATCTGGGAACGTTTTTCGAAAACCTTTACCCTGGCTCTGTCCTCAGGTCCGAAGCGGCCCACGAGACTATGGCGCTTCATCATTCTTCATCCCCCCAGATTTCGAGAAGTTCCCAAGCATCTTGATAGGTTTGGTTCACGACAGACCTGATCTCCGCATCATTTAGATTTCCCACAGAGCTCACATCAGACGGAACGGAATCGCTAACGGCGCGGAAGATATAATCCTTGAGCTGCGCTTCGAAGGCTCTGACGGCATCCGTGTCTTTGCCCGACTGGATACCTTTTGAGCCGATGTCTTGATAGAGGCGCGTCTCAATAGAGTGCGCGATGAAAGAGACGAAAATTCCTTCGATCTGTTCCGACGAGAGCGAGTCGAGGTCATCGACCCCTAGCTGATCAAGCTCCGTAATCGTCTCAATCCAAGCATCCGTCGCAATACTGTCATTGATGTTTCCGCCCGGCTCACAGATGACATCTGTGAGCCCAGCAAAAATCTGATCTATCGGTTGGCCGGCCAGGTCTCCCAGGTTAAATTTACTGAGAGTGGCCTCTACACCGTCTGTCTGGATCGAACGCAAGACACCGAGTACTCCGGCCGCTGCCGAGCGTGCGCTTCCCATCCGCCTTGTGGCTCCACCGCTCCCACCGGTTCCATTGCGAACGTAGTCTCGAATGCCGCGCCGCATCGCGTCACGGTCTTGACCGCCACTACCGGCTGACCGGGTGAAATTGCTCCTGGCTGTTCGGAAACGATCCGGGAGCACCGGCGGCTTTATGGGTGCGCGAGGCGCCGGTTCGGGTTGGTGTTGGCCGTCATCGGCAGAAGGGTCATCCTCCGTCGTGTCCGGTTGAGGGCCGTCCCCGCCCGGTATGGGCCCCTTGTCTGAGTCGTCCGACCACGTGGGAACGATCGGAGTGCTTGGACTTGGTCCTTTCGTTGGTCTGGATGTCCCCATATCAACGTCCCCTTCCAAAACTACTCAGTGCCTTTGCGGCCGCTCGTTTTAGCGTTCCGTTTTCGTTTTGATTCGCCCATTTGGTTAATAGCGCCCGTAGGCTCTCTTTCGCATCAGGGTCCGAAACGATATCACTCCACCCAGCCACCACCCATATACCTAACCGGTTCGAGCCGACCTCGGAGAGCAACGAAAATATGCTCGCCTGATGGCGGGGATGATGCTTCGCAACAATGCACATCCCCTGAAAACCAGACGGTTCAGTTGAAAAATCAGGAACCTGAGCGATCTTCTCACGTAGGCCGTTGAAAACTTCATCAGCGGCGGCCGGCTCGAGACTGGATACGGTTGTTTCCAGACCACGGACTGTCATCTTTGGTCCGCAAAGCTGTTCGATCAGGGCGCTGTTCGAATGCTCCTCACGGGCTTGCCCCACAATCCGCTTTTCACGGGCAACGAAAATATATGAACGAAGGTCCGTATCACTGAGCACGGGTTTGATTGAGAGCCACCGTTTCAACCATTCGCGCTCAAGCCACTTTGAGGCTTCAGGCTCTTCGGCCTCGTCTTTCTTTTGTGACTTTCCTCTTGCCTTCTTCTTGGCCTCAGTCTCGGTGCCGAGATCTTCATCATCCGAAGCAAGAGCAGTCTCAAGTTCCCGAATAAACTCTGGCTTGCCGGAATCCGACGCCATGGCTTGGGAAGCGATGACGTTGAAGAAGTCAGGCTGGAAGTGCTCAGCCAGCATGAGCTTCGCCAGCACCGATTGGCTGATGGACTCGCCAAACCCGCGCGCCTTCGCGATCTCTTTGCGCACAAGCAGCGTATTAAGGAATCTCTTGATTTGCCTCGGATTTCCTTTCGTTCCCTCGGCCAAGACCGGACTGATCTGCTGCGAGAGGAGAAACGCTTGAGCGAGACTGGAGCGGTGAGGCTCAGACAGAGCAACAACATCGGATTCAGTAACCTTGGCGCCTTCCCACGGTCGGTTTAATGCCGCCTTCGCTTTCGCGAGCAATGTTGAAAACGCTTCGTTGTGCTCATCAACGATGTTCTCTGCGAGAAGCAACGTCACGTAAGTTTGTGTCTCTTGGAAACCCAACGAAGGCAACCTAAACGGTACCTGTATTAGCTTCTCAAGGTAGTTTCGCGCATACGGAACCGGTCCCGACATCGCCGGAAGATCGGGAAAATGTTGACGGACCGCATACTCTATCATCCCCTCATCCGCGCCGATCACGAAGGCTGACCGTCGAACGAACAGAAACAACCGGATCGCCTCCAATGTCGCGATGGCAGTGTCGGGAAGACACCTATCGAGGTCATCGATCAGGACGACCAGATGATCCACTTTCGCCTCTTCGAGCAAAGCCTCAAATTCGGTACGAAACTGGTGTATCTGTTGCGTTACCCGCTCTTCTTCAGCAGGCTTTAAAAACGTCAGGGCTTTGTCGATCCCGCCACGCACATCCTCACCTGTTAGGTTCGATGCATCTTCACGCAGTTTGGAGAGCTGCCCAGTCAGCAGCTCAACCTGATCGGGTGATGGCAGGCCTGTAATGACATTGAACGCCAAGCCGCCCCCGTGTCGGAGCAGTTTCAGCAAGTCGACCCTTTTGAGGAGGTCTTTTCCCTTTTCCTTAACTTTCCCAACGGTAGACTTCTGGCGGCAAAGCTCTGTGATTGTCGCCTCAATCAGGACGGTCTTCGCGTCCTCGAATCCCTGAAATGTCCAACCGTTGAACCACAGGCAAACAACGTTCTCGTCTTCCGAAAAGGCGTCTTGAATCATCCGGAGGACGCTCGACTTGCCAGCACCCCAATCGCCATGGATGCCAACTGTGACGGCTCGTTCTCGACTTTCGCGTAGTAACGCGACAACCGTGTTTGAGATTGCCTCGTTGTTAAGAAAATCGACGCTCGTTTCATGGTCGGGAATCAGCATGACTTAACCTATACCATATTTTGAACGGCGACTTCATGTGCAAGTATTGGTGGATATGGGTAAAACGGTCTGAAACCCTCTAAGCCACGATATGTGCTTTGAGAATTTGTCGCCCTGATTCAGTGACCGCCATAACCCTCTATGCTCAGGTTTGTTGGCGAACCAGTGGAATATCATGCGCGTTACCCAGCGCAAATTCTGCTTCATCTTGCTTCTCAGCGGCAAGTTCAATCAGATCGTCAAGATGAGGCAAGGATACTGAAGTACATACTTTCTGGGGATACGGATGCCGGCGCCTTCCAAGAAAATCTGCGCCAATTGATATTTGCCTTCGCGGATAGCCGGAATTGGCCAACCGAGTTTGTCTTCTCACGTTTTAGAACGACTTTAAATGTTCCCCTTTGGTTACTTCTGCTCGCATAACGTACGCTAAAAAAAGAGGCCCGCAAAATGCGGGCCTCTCGATGTTTCATACATTCCAGCTGTGATAAGCAATCACGTATTCTTCTTCAGTTCCATCGGCTCAAGCTGGTGAGCTTCTTCGTGGTAACGCAGGTTCAATTGCCCTGCGGCCAATTCCAAGTTCCCTAAATTGGAATCGAAGTTCGCTCGCTTGAAGTGCTTCGTGATCGGTATCGCTCGTTGAATTTCGCCGACATATTGCCGCTGCGCATTCGTACCATTGTCGACGAACTCAACATCTACATGCCCCCGGATCAGCCGCCCGTACCCACGCTGCATAATTCGCCCGGTAAGAATGAGCTCGCCATCTTCCCTTTTCCATATTTTGACCATATCGATCTCGGTCCTGGCCGTATTTTCAACTTTGATCGAAAGGCCACCCATTTTTGTGATTTCTTGGCTGTTAGAGGCACAGCCCGCTAAAAGAATGGCTCCAAACAGGGCGGCTGTTACAGGAAAGAGTTTACGCATCACATTACCTCCGAAGTTTGATAGTTGGACTGATGGGTACGCTGCCAATAGCGGAGCATGCCTCGCGAGAACCACGTGTAGAGCGCGGGCAAGAGAAGTAGAGTGAGCAATGTCGAACTGAGCAGCCCCCCGACCACCACGGTCGCCAAAGGCCGCTGAACCTCAGATCCAACACCCGTCGAAAGCAGCATCGGGATCAAGCCCAGTGCGGCAATCAACGCCGTCATTAGAACGGGCCGAAGACGCGACAACGCGCCTTGATACACGGCCTCGTCAGGCTCCATTCCGCCGAGAATGTTCTGGTTAATGGCATTGACCATCACCACGCCGTTCAAGACAGCCACGCCGAACAACGCGATAAAGCCGATCGATCCCGGAACGGACAGAAACTGTCCCGTGAGGAACAACGAGAAGATTCCGCCGATCAGCGCCAGTGGCACATTCACCATGATCAAGAACGACTGACCAACGGACCCAAAGGCGAAGAACAGCAACAGAAATATCAAACACAGAGAAAGCGGAACGACGATGGTCAGACGTTCTTGTGCGCGGCGTTGGTTCTCGAACTGACCGCCAAACACCACAGAGTAACCTGGGGGCAACTCAACGGCCTCAGGGATGCGTTTCTCGAGTTCCGCAACAAGTCCACCCATGTCGCGTCCTTCGACGTTTGCCTGAATAACGACACGCCTTTGCACATCGTCCCTTCGGATCTGTGGCGGACCGCTGATAATGTCCACGGACGCAACATCGCGAAGACGGACCCATCCGCCGTTAGGCGCCTGGAGGACAAGGCCTGAGATTGCTTCTGTGCTGTCACGAAACTCCGAAGCCAAGCGGATATAGATATCGTAACGTTCGTTTCCGCTGATTACCTGCCCCGCGGAGACACCGCCAATGGCATCGGCCACCAAGTCCATTACCTGGCTGACAGGAATGCCGTAGCGCGCCAACCGGTCACGGTCCGGGCTGATCACCAGTTGAGCCTCACCCACGACCTGTTCCATGGCGACATCACGCGTACCATCCACAGTCTTAATGAATGCCTCGATCTCTTGTCCTTTCTTGGCAAGAGTGTCCAGGTCCGGCCCGAATAGCTTAACGGCCAATTGAGCTTTCACACCCGAAAGCAGTTCGTCGACGCGCGTCGCGATGGGTTGGGAGAAGGAGAACAATAGACCCGGATGAACAGACATCTTGTCTTCCATCAGAGCCTGCAATCCCTTGCGGTCTTCGGCCGACGTCCATTGGTCTACGGGCAAAAGCCCGACCAATAATTCGATGTTGGAAACGGGTTCCGGATCACCCCCAAGTTCCGGCCGACCGACGCGTGCGGAAACGTAGGTAACTTCTGGAAAGTCGATCAGCTTCCGCTCAAGCTTTTTTGCGACCTCGAGAGAGGTATCGAGACTCACGGAGGGCCCGAGAGTTACCCGGACATTGAGAGTGCCCTCCTCCAGTTCCGGCACGAACTCCGTTCCCAAGTATGGAACCGTGGCAAGAGACCCAAGGAAGATCGCAAGCGCCACCAAAGTCACGGCAATACGATTGTTCAGTGCTCTGGCAAGTCCCCACCTGTAAGTTGCCTCAATCGGCTTGAAAATGGGACTGTCGCGATGTTTGACCGGTCGACTGAAAGCATAAGTCGCCAACGCGGGAATGACGATCAGCGCGACGACAAGCGATGCCATCATGGCCAAAACGATTGAAGTCGCCATTGGCTGAAAGAGTTTTCCTTCGACCCCTTCAAGACTGAACAGCGGGGCAAACACCACGATGATGATGAGGACGGCGAAGAAAACCGGCCGGCCGACTTCTTTGGCGGCCTCCTGAACCCTCAAGCGTAAGGCATGAGGCTCCTGCCCCAATGTTCGGGGTTCACTCCCCTCGCCATGGGAGGTCAGGTGCTTGAAGATGTTCTCCATCATCACGACGGAACCATCGACCATCATGCCGATCGCAATCGTCAATCCGCCGAGCGACATAAGATTAGCCGATACCCCCCAATAAGCCATGGCCATCAAGGCGAGACCGATCGACACAGGCACGGAGACCAGAACCAAGAGCGACGCCCGCAGGTTCATCAAAAACAAAAGAAGAATCACGACGATCAATGCAAACGCCTCGATCAAGGCGCGTGTCACCGTTTCCACTGCTTTTGTAATCAAATCAGCCTGGTCATAGATGGGCTCGAGCAATACCCCTTTGGGAAGGGCATTCTGGATGATCGGCAATCGTGATTTCACGCCATCGATGGTTGCTTTGGTATTCGCTCCCGTCCGCTTCAGGATGATCCCCGTAACAACCTCGCCATACTGGACTGGCGATCCGTCGGGGGAGCGCGCGGTCATCGAAACGGCCCCTTGACGAATCTCGTTTCCGAAGGCGACTTCCGCGACGTCCTTCACCCGAACAACGACACCGTCTTCTTCCTTGATCGGTATGTTACCGATGTCCCGCAAGCCATCTTGCTCACTTCTGACCCAGCCGACGCCCCGGATGACGAGTTGTTCCTGACCTCGGTCCATGAACCACCCGCCCGCATTGCGATTGTTGTTTTCAATCGCTTCTTGGATTTCGCGGACATGCAGGCCGTAGGAAAGCAACCGTTCCGGATTGACCAACACTTGATACTGGCGAACTTCCCCCCCAAAGGACAAAACTTCGGTAATGCCATCCACGGGCATGAGCAACAGCTTCACGACCCAATCATTCAGACTACGCAATGCCGTGACGTCGAAGGCATCCGTAGCCTCGGAACGCAGGACATATTGGAACACCTGCCCCAAACCACTCGTGTTCGGCCCCATTTCAGGAGAACCGATACCCTCCGGGATTTGTTCTTTTGCCGCCTGTAAACGCTCAAACGTGAGTTGGCGTGCAAAGTAGATGTCTGTCCCTTCGGCGAATACGACGGTGACAACCGATAGGCCGGATTTCGATATTGAGCGGACTTCCGATACATCCGGCATCGAGTACATCACTGCCTCGATCGGGTAAGTGATCAGTTGTTCAACTTCCTCGGCGGCAAGACCGCGTGCTTCCGTATTGATCGAGACTTGAACATTTGTAACATCCGGAAAAGCGTCAAGGTTAAGACGGGGCAGCAGAATCGCTGCGCCTGCCATGATTCCAAACAGGACAAGGACGACGAGAAGTCGTCCCTGGATCCCAAGGTCGATAATCTTATTCAACATGGTGCTAGTTCCTGCCGATCAGTGGTTGTGAACGCTGAACCCGCTTTTCGCGAGCTCCGACTGCACGAAGAAAGCACCGTCGGTCACCACCTTTGCGCCGACCGGGATTCCCTCGAACACCACCAACCCTGAGGTTTCTCGAATGACACGAATTTCCACAGGCTCGAACCTCTCAGCCGACACCTGTTGAAACACTGTCCAATCACCATCGGGCCCCCGAAGCACGGCCTTTTTCGGTAAGGCCAACACGTTCTCGTGTCCGCCCCCGTTCAACGAAACCTTGACGAACTGTCCAGGGCGCAATTGTTGCTGAGGGTCGATCACTTCGATCCGCACGCCCAGGGTCCGGGTTTTCTCATCGACTTGTTGTTCGATCTGGAGGACTCGCCCCTCATACGCTTGAGCACCTGTCGATTCTGTTTCGACCCTGACCAGACCACCTGGTTCGACCAATCGTGCTTCCGAGGGGCTGATCCTGGCTTCGATCCATCGTGATTCCGGATCCGTAATTTTATAGATCGGCGTGCCCGGCTCGATGACCTGCCCAACCAGAAAGTCATCGACCACGATAAGACCGTCCTGGTCCGCGAGGATGTCGAATTGGCCCGGCGCTTCCAGAGAGACCTGGGCGGACAGGGCCGCGATTTGATCTTTTGTCAGGCCGTATGCAATTAGACGTGCCTTCGCTTGTTGCTGGTTTACCCGTGCTTCGGTCGCCCGTTTTTCTGAGACGATTTTTTCCCCGATATTTCGGACTCGGTTCCATTCAGTGGACGCGACGATGTATTCGCCTTGAGCCTGGGCCATTTCGACACTGAATAAGGTCGCAAGGACATCTCCCTTTCGGACTTGCTGACCCATGATGGCCTCGCGTTTCAGGGCCATCGCCGTGATCCGCGGTGTAACAATACGGGTCTTGTACTGGTTGAAAAGAACCTCGCCCGGAACATTCAGCCGAGAGGGCACCTGCATAGGCTGCAGCGGGCGAACAATCACACCGGCTTCTCGGAGTTGGGCTTCTGAAAGCGAAATGCCTTCCGCCTTTTTTTCTTCATGCCCTTCTCTGCCATGCGGCTTTTCGCCTTCCGCATGATCTCCATCAGCTTCTTTACCTGAATGGCCCTTTTTTTCCGTATCTCGCGCGCTAGAAGACGCCTCAGAATGATCAGATTTTTCTTCGTGACCTTTAATCTCTTCAGGACCGTGCCCGTGAGAGTCGGCGCCGAAGGCAATCACGGGAGTGACAAAAATTAGCCCCGCAACACAGGCTGAAATCATTAAATTCTTGCTCTTCATTTCAATTCCTCCACCCAGGTCAGAAGATTTGCGCCGGCACGCAGGCGATCGATCCATGCGCTCCATAGAGATTGTTCCAGTTCGATACCCAAGGCCTCGGTTTCCAAGAGGCGATCGAGTTGCTGCAGGTATTCCAGAGCACCGATTTCACGTGCCTCGGACAGCCGTTCTAGAAGCGCTTCCTGACGGGCGATCGTCGGCCGCGCGATTGACCGCCAATGTGTCACAGCCTCGCTGGCGGACCGTAAATTCACTTCCGCTGTGGCGAGACGTGCGTATAACCGCCTACGCGTTTCCACCACCAAGAACTCTTTGCTTGCCGCGTCTTCGGATGCGGCGAGCTTTTCAGCCGACCCACGGTTCCAGACGGGAAGGGGCACGGAAAGAGAAACACCAAAGAGATCGGAGTCCCCATCCTTTCCAACTCGCACGCCGATTGTCGGATCCGGCATCCATAACTTTTCAGCGACCTGGATACTTGCCTTGCTCGCGTTCAATGTCGCGCGAGTCATGATCATTTCGGGTGTTTTTTCGATATCAGCGGTAAGGGCGTCAAAGGCCCGTCCGACGATTTCGACTGGCTCCGGCCATACCTTTCTTTGCTCACCCGCCAGGGCAATAAGCGCAGACTGAGCATCCGCGACTGCGGCTTTCGCAGCACCGACCTGAAGTTCGGCGCTGGATCGTCCGACTTCGGCCGTCAGCACATCTGCGCTACCAATGTCACCGGCAGCAGCAAACTTGCGAGTCAAAGTAAGGAAGCGATCACTTAAGTTAAGGCGTTTTTCAGCCAACTGCCGGAGAGCGATCTGCTCCCGATTGGCGCCCAATGCTCGGAGCAGGGCTTCTAGCATATCCGTTCGCACAAGATTGTATTCCGCGCGAGCGATTTCGATTTCCGCGGTTGCCTGTGCTTCAGCGGCTCCGCGCCGGCCCCAGACATCGATTGTCTGTGATAGGCCGAACTCTCTGGATTTTTCTGCTGTCTCTTCGTAACCGGCCTCAAGTTCTGGATTGTATGGATACTGCCCCGCCGCACTCGCTGACGCTTTGGCTTTGGACAGGTTTTTTTCCGCCGCTCGAATTGCCGGATGGAGATTGATCGTCTGATCGATGAAAGCGCTTAGGCGCTGAGGCTGCTGAGCAGCCAATGACAATGGCGCCAAAGACACCGCTGCTAGCGCAAGCGCTGCTGCGGCTCGATTGATATTGAGCATGTTTGAGTTTCCAAATGAGCACAAATGAACGACATCACGTGGCCACAGGGCCTCGCGCAGTTAGGTGCAATGCGTGGAAACTCAGACTTTGGGGGGACGATATAATCCGGAGAAAACCAATCCCGTTCGGTTTTCTGAGACAGTAAGAGGAAGCTCCTCACTATCCATCCATGAAACATATTCGATTTTATGTTCAACCCAGGAAAGGTGATGGGTCAGATAATGACATACATCGTCATGCTCGTTGGCGAGATTGTTTTTTGTTGTCGGATGATCCAAATGAGCGACGGAAATCAAATCACCGGCAACGCCTTCGTCTGCAGACGCAGCGATCACTGCTGTCATCGTCAGCACGACAAAGCTGAACAGGACGCACGCCAAAAGCGCTTTCTTGGCCGGGAAATTAAAGATTTTGCGCATCATTAAAAGCATATAAGGCGCTGCCTCAAAGACGGGTCAAGGCTTTTCTCAAATCGATGACAAAGTAGACCGGTCGTTATTCAAAATGCTTTCGGCCCTATCGCATAAGGTTCCATTAGAACACGCACACCCTAATCCAAGCGGCACGCTATGGCTTTAGAACCTGAGACATCACGCGGTCAGGCATGATGCATGGGGTGCTCCGAAAGTGCTCGATAGTCTCCACAAATCACGCTTCCAGTAGAAACGGAGGCAGTAGAAACGGGGGCCGATATCGGCCCCCGCTCTCGCGATTGTCTTTGATAATCGCTCAGTCACCTGCACGTTGGTCCAGCGACTGGCTGTCGTGTTCGTGGGTTTGCCCATCGGAACTCGCCATCTCGGTAGCGACCGAAGAGTCTTCCCGGTACTCGCCCACCTTCTTCAACGACTGGCTGTCGTGGATGTGATCATTGCCGTGGGAATGGGCTGCCTCCGTATTGATTGTGGAATCTTCCCGATACTCGGCAGCTTGTGCTCCGTTTGCGCCAGCAACGCCAAGCAGGGCTGCAAACGCCAGAGCATAGAACGGAGCGCGAGTTTTAAGAATCGTATCAGTCATGTTGTTCATATCAAAGTTTCCTTGTTGTGGTTGGTTGATGCCCTCAACAAACCACCTAGGTGTTTCACAACTTTGCCGGAAACGAGGATTCTTGTGACGGAAGTTTTCTGATCTGCGATTTGACAAACTTCGTCACATAATTTGCGAGAAAAGCGGACCAAAGAAAAACGGCCGCCCCAACGGCGGCCGCTTTCCAATGTCAGGTCACTTGAACAGCAGGAGAGCTCACTCCTGCCGGCGCCCCCTTAAAACTTGACCTGCATACCCACCAGCATGGTCACGACCTGATCAAGCTGGGTCTGACTCGAAGGTAGGTCAACATCCCAAAAAGCAACGTTACCGTATATGTTGGTACCGGCCCCCTTGATCTGTTGGTTGAAACCGAGCCCGACTGCGATCGCCTCGCTACCTACAACCGTACGATCCTGGCTACCAGAGACGTTGACACCGATTCCGGTGGGGCCTAGGGCATTCAAATTGGCCGTATAGCCAACAGTAGCCGCCCAACGGGCATCATCCTCCGCACCTTCCACTGCAAGGCTCTGTCCATAAACACCGGTCAAAGAAATCCCGCTGTCATGCTTCACCGAGCCGCCGACCTGCCATGCACCTTCGCTTGTGCTCGAATTCGTCAAACTTTCATAAAATGCACGCCCACGAACTTTGAACGCACCGATCTTATTGTCATAGTGAACACCCGCGCCCCAATCTCCGGCGTCATACAAACCAGCCTCAAGCTTGAAGCCGTTGATATTCGGGCTGACATAATTGATCTGATCTTGACGGCCACGGTCAAAAGTTCCGAAGAAATTGCCGATCTTTCTGCTGCTAAGCGCCGCACCCGCATTATCTTCGCGGAACAGGACGGCATTGACACTTCGTCGTCCGGTCTCCACCCCGTCAAACGCTCCGGCCACATAACCAAGGTCCAACCCATCGGACATTCCGTCGGATACGGCAGATGCCTGACCCATGGTTAATATGCCGAACTGTTTGTGGTTGATGTAAATGAAGGCAAGGCGCTCAGTGAAGCCACTGGCGCTATCGCTTTCAGTTGACTGGCTGATTGTGGCAGGGTCGTTGGATTGCAACTCCGCTTCCAAACGGGCCCCTACAGAAACCGACTCATTGATCTTACCTGACGCCTTTAGGCCGAAACGGGTAGAACCCGCATCGCCATCCATATTGCGATAGCCGATTTCCTCGCCGTCATCGTAAACCATGAAGGTGCGGTTCACTTGGCCATAAACGGTGAGGTCAGTCACGTTGCCATTCTTGACTGAGCCCGCTTCTGCCGGAGAAGAAAGTACGAACATCGCAGCACCCGCAAGGGAAAGGGACGTGCAAGATTTCAGAGCAGTTTTGATGACGTTCTTCAATTTAAAAGCCTCCTCATTCGAGATGTTGAATAATAGAGGTGAAGTACGCCCTGGAAATGCCACTGAAGTTTTTCGAATCTGTGATTTTTTGTGACAGTATGTTTCAAAATCCGGCTTCTGAAACTTTTTGTCACACTCTTTTCATCGACCGGCGGTCGGCAAGAGAACAAAATTCCCGCACCCAAGTTTTAAGCCATTGACCTTCCAGTTACTGGATGCTTCAGAACCCCTTCTCGGCAACCTTCGGCGTTACACTCTCCTGCATTCAGATGGCACCAGGAACAAACATGGAAATCACACCGAAAATTCTCGTCGTCGAGGACAATCGAGAAATGCGGGAGCTCGTCAGCAGGGCGTTGAGGAAAGAAGGCTACCGTGTATCCCTTGCGGAAGACGGCAAAGAGATGAACCAGGCAATAGAGAACGAACGGGTAGACCTGATCATTCTCGATCTCATGCTGCCGGGTGATGACGGATTAACGCTCTGCCGCAATCTCCGGGCCAAGGCCACAACTCCTGTAATCATCGTGAGTGCAAAAGGAGAGGAGATGGACCGCGTTTTGGGTCTCAAGATGGGCGCGGATGATTATTTGGCAAAGCCGTTCAGCACACTCGAACTCATCGCACGCGTACAAGCCGTCCTTAGAAGAATAGATCGAGAGCCAACCGCAGCCCCGATTGAGCCAGGAAAAACATATCGGTTCAACGGCTGGCATCTGGATGTTGAGCGCCGCGAACTGATTGCGGTTGATAACGTCATCGTACCACTGAGCACCGGTGAATTCAGCCTGCTCCAAGTGTTGGTCCAACGCCCAAACCGGGTACTCTCCCGTGAGCAACTGTTAGACTTGGCGCGTGGACGCGATTCCGTTGCTTTCGACCGCAGCATCGACACACAAGTCAGTCGGCTCAGACGCAAGATCGAACACGATCCCAAAAATCCGACAATTATCAAGACAGTCTGGGGAGGAGGATACGTTCTCTCAGCCGACGTGACGCGAGAGTAAAACCATGCGTATCCGGTCCCTGACAACACAGACCATCATCATGGTCACCCTCGGCCTCACAACAGCCTACCTTATCGGGCTGTTCCATTACTCGAGAGACCGGCTCGACGCACTCATTCATCTAAGCTTGCGCACAACGGCGCAAACCTTTGCGCATGTCACACATACGGTCGCTGCATCAAATACCGCTTGGCGGTTTGATATTGTGAATACCCTGGATGAACCTCATCTTCGCGCATCGTTGAGTGGCGACCCGGTTTTTTCAGATGAACCTTATCGCTCTCCTTACGATCAAGTTTTTCGGGAGCACATAAAACGCGAATCCCATTCAAACGAAATGGCAAACGTACGAATCAGCATGGTCGAACGACCACCGATGTCAACCTCTCTCCACAGGGACACGGTCAGCGAATGGTTCCTCCATGTGCTTCGAACTGTTTACCGCTTACCTGTTCACCTGAACGTAAGAATGTCCGTACCTTTGAACAGTGGAGGCTGGCTCAACATCGCATATGTGATCCCCGAGTTTCCGGCAGAACTCTGGAGTCCATCATTAACCACCGTCGGGGTCATGACCATTTCGATCATCCTAATTTCAATTTGGGTTGTACGACGCATGCTCTCTCCCTTGGATGTATTTGCCCGCGCTGCCCGGAGATTTGCATCTGACATTCATGCACCGCCGATGCCGATCAGAGGCGCTGCGGAAGTTCGAGAAGTCGCTGCGGTCTTCAACGATATGCAGGATCAGGTCAGAAGCATGATCCGAAGCCGGACGGAAATGATGGGTGCTCTGTCCCACGATCTGCGGACCCCGTTGTCTTTAATCAAACTCCGGACCGAGGCTTTGCCCTCATCCGACGAAAGGACGAAACTCCTTTCGTCAATCTCGGAAATGGAATTCATCGTTTCGGCAACCTTGGGCCTGGCTCGGCAGGCGTTTGATTTGGAAGATAGGCAGGACATCGACCTGGGAGCCTTGATACAGGCCATTTGCGACGATGCTTCAGACATAGGGAATGACGTGACCGTCATGCCGCTTTCAGGGAAAATCATCATCCATGGCCAGCCCGTGGCCTTGCGCCGGGCATTCAGCAACCTGATCGACAACGGCCTTCGCTATGGACATCGCGTTCGGGCTTTTCTTGAACGTACCGAAGACAGGATATCTGTCCGCATAAAGGACGACGGCCCAGGAATTCCCGATGAAGAGATCGAGCGCGTGTTCGAACCGTTTTATCGATGCGATAGATCCCGTTCGGAAGACACCGAAGGTACGGGCCTCGGCCTCAGCTTGGCGAAAACGGTCATCGAGAATCACGGCGGGACTGTCGAACTGAACAATGAAGCCACCTCCGGGTTGACCGTGACCGTCACCCTTCCCCGCTAATCATTCGTTGCCCTCTGTTCGGACGGATTTTTTCCGAACACGATCCCAAATCAATTTTCCCGCGATCGGAAGGGCTGTAAGAGCACCGAGAGCGACGACCGCTTCTACAACCCGCGCACTATCGAGGGATGCCATTTCTCCACCGAAATGGGCGAGCAGGAAACTTGCCGGAATGATGCCGGCCATTGTTGCGACCGCGAACCGCCACCATTTGAGGGGCGAGAGGCCCGCCGCATAACTAACCAGATCAAACGATATGAAGGGTAACAAACGGCTTAGAAAGACGACAGCCATTAACGCATTCTGGGAGCCGAAAACGCCCAATGAAAGGCCGCGGCCCAACCATCGACGCAAGACGTCGTAGCCAACTAGGCGGGCAATGCCAAACGCAATCAAAGCCCCTATCTCCGCGCCAATCGCTACATACACTGTTCCCCAGAAATGGCCATAGGCCGCTCCGGCGGCCAACGCTATGGGTGCGCTTGGGATTGGATTCAACACAATCGCCAAGGACATCAAAATGACGACGCCAAGAGGACCGAAGAGACCGAGGTTTTCGACATGCTTCCGAAGCGTCTCACTGTTCATCATTTCGTCGAGCGCGCCACTCCACGAGAGCGCACCATAAGCCGCGACAAGGCCGACAAGAATAAGAACGGTAAGAAGAATTTTGGTGCGCTTGCGGTCACTGGGACCATCGCCCGCCATCCCGTTTTTCGGAGCGGGATGATCCTCAACCGGAGGTGCCGAATGTGAATTGTCGTCAGATGACATGATAAGCCGACTTTTAAACGCATCTCTTTAGAGGAGTGAAGGATTTGCCGCTGAGCTTCACCCATCAACAACTTCAAGCCAGGTGATCATGCCCGCCGCCTGATGCTCAAGCATATGGCAATGGAACACCCACTTTCCCGGATTGTTCGCCACGAAAGCAATGCGGACGCGTTCCCCAGCGTCGACCAGTTCCGTATCCCGCCAGGGGGTGCCGGTTACGGCCTTGCCGTTGCGGGCGATGACGCGGAAATGATGGCCGTGGAGGTGCATGGCATGCGGCCAGCGAGTATCGTTGATCATATCGACAACAATCGTTCGCCCTTTGGCGACCGATGCCAAAGGCTTTTCAGGGAGCCCAGCAATGCCGTTGAATGCCCACGCCTGGTTCTTTCCCACAAGGTCGCGGATGCCGTAATAGGCGCCTTTGTAGGTTGCACCTTCCATCCGCCCCATGGCGCCGCCCTCCATCCGCAACGGCACGACAACCGCGTCCTCAAATTCAAAATCCCCCGGCACCGGATTGGGCAGCAAGGCGACAGCGTCCAGGGCCGGTCGAGGGGCCGCAACCGCGACGCCTTGCGTAACGATACGAGCAGCCTCGATTGGCTCCGCGCCCGACACTTCCTGGATGACGTAGGTGCCCGGCCCCGGGCCCGGTAGATCGAGGATCACATCGGCCCGCTGCCCCGGAGCCAAAATCAATCTATTCCCAGGCTCAGCTGGACTGACGATTGGCTGGCCGTCGATTGCGACGACGCGGGCAGGCAGGCTGCCCAGATTGAACGCAAGGATGCGCGCGTTGGCAACGTTCAGCATCCGCAGCCGTACCCTTGCCCCTGGCCTGGCGGAGTACTCCATGCCCGTCAGGCCGTTCACCGTCAGCCAATTCCCCAACCGGCCGGCATGTGCCCAGTCGTGGAGTTGCCCAAAGCTTTGCGCGTCTATCTGATTATTCTTGGTCATTCGCCAGTCGTCGGCGCAGAAAACAAGGTCATGATCGACCTTGGGGGGATCGGCTTCGTCGACGATCAAAACGCCGTATAGACCTCTGGCCAACTGCTCCCAAGATCGGAAATGAGGGTGGTACCAATAGGTGCCGGCGTCCGGCACAACGAAGGAGTAATCGAATTCGCCGCCCGGTGGGACAGGGTCCTGTGTCATCCCGGCAACGCCGTCCATCGAATTTTCAATACGGATGCCGTGCCAGTGAACCGACGTCGGCTGATCCAGGCCGTTTTCCAAGCGAACGTTTACGCGCTCGCCCTGGCGGACGCGGAGCAACGGTCCAGGAACCGTATCACCATAGCTCCAGACCGCCGTAGGTTCACCGTTCTCAGTCAGCATGCTTCGACCCGGGCTGGGACGTAGAACCAACGAGGGCGACGGCATCGCCGCCAAGCTTTGCCGAAAAGCGCCAACCGCAACTGCACCAGCAATCCCACCCAGGACGTGTCGACGGGAAACATGAAAGGATTTGATGTCCAATTTCGCCTTCCTTACCGAACTGAGAATCTTTCCCAATTCTATAACATCCCCCTAGACTCTGGCTGATGATAAAAAGCGGCCCCTGATGCTCTCTCTCTCGAGGACACCAGGGGCCAGGTTGGGGAGAAAACGATAAGGGGTTAGAATATCATCTTCGCCCCAACCAAGAAAAATACGGCACCTGCATCTTCGCCTTCGCTACGCTTGATATTCGCCGTTCCGCCGAACGACCGTTCGTAATGAATCCCGATATAGGGTGACAACAAACGGTCTACGACGTCATAGCTAAGACGCAACCCAACTTCCAAACTGGGACCAAACGCCGCTTTGCCATATTTTGTATCGTCCGTGAACGGTAGATTCAATTCGATGGTTGGTGTCGCAATAAGGCGGTTCGTAAGTAGAACTTCGTAATCCACGTCAAGCCTCGCTGACGGATACTCGCCAACGAATAGATCGGCATCCACTTCAAAGAACTGCGGAGCCAATCCGTGTAGTCCGATGACTCCATCGAAACGGTTGCCGGTGGATGGGCTTGAGAAGCGAATACCGCCCACCGCATCGAAGAAAGTCGAGATCGGGACCTGCGCCCGGAGCTGGTTCTCCAACCGTTCAAAATTATCATTCTTGGTCGCGAATTCACCCTCGGAGCGCCACACGAGTTTCAATTCATCACTGCCGACCAAGGCATCGAAGTTCCAGGCGAACACGTCCGTATCCTTGCCATACCGGAATTCAGTTTGTTCCGCCTGAACGCCCCAAATCAGAGGCTCCGCTTGAACGGGTGTGGCTGGTAAGACCGAGATCACAAAGGCTGGTGCGACAAGCCCCGCGAGAATTTTCTGCAGCGTCATGATCAATGCCCTTCGTGCCGGACGGCCGATGCGTCGGCCTGTTCTTTGGGACCACCCTCGACCACGACTTTGCGGAACATGCCCGCGTCGGCGTGATAGGAGAGATGGCAATGGAACGCCCATTGGCCGGGCGCATCGACCTCAGTCTCCATATAGACCGTAGTTCCCGGAGACACGCTGACAACGTGCTTGATCGGGTTCCATTTGCCGTTGCCATTGTCCAAAATCGACCACATGCCGTGCAGGTGCATGGGGTGGGTCATCATGGTTTCATTGACGAACTTGAATCGAACCCGCTCCCCGTACTTCAGGCGGATGGGCTCGGCGTCCTTGAACTTCACGCCGTTAATGGACCAGATGTAGCGCTCCATGTTGCCGGTCAGACGCAGTTCGATCTCGCGCGTCGGCGGACGCTGTTTATAGAGCGGTTTCTGCGCTTTCAAATCATTGTAGGAAAGAAATTTTCCGCCGTTCGCCGCGCTCGGCATCAAACCGCTGTTGGATGCGTAGAAAGAATCGGCTTCCTTGGCCATGCCACCTTTTGCCATGCCGCCGTGCATGGAATTATCCATGCCGCTCTGTGCCATGGCACCCTGGGCTGAATGGTCCATGCCCTTCATCATGGCGTCGTCGGACATTTGATGCCTGCCACCCTGCGCCATACCTTGGTGCTCAGCACCTTGCATTTGTGATCCGTCGGGCATCGCGTGGCCAGCTCCTTTCATTTCGCTTCCGTCCGGCATTTTATGGGTTGTGCTGCTATGAGCATCATGGGCCGCACCACTCATCGAGCTGCCGTCAGGCATTTTGTGCGTTGCGCTTCCCATGGCCATCGCTCCGTGATCCATGCCGTGCGACATCCCCATGTCCGCCATGGTAAGAAGTGGGGACTTCCGCAGGTCCGGCACTTCGGCAGTCAATCCCTCACGAGGCGCAAGGGTGCCACGCGCATAGGCGGTGCGCCCCATGGACTCTGCGAAGATGGTATAGGCTTTGTCTTCCGCTGGCCGAACGATGACATCATAAGTTTCGGCCACGGCGATGCGGAATTCGTCGACAGACACAGGTTGTACGTTATTTCCGTCGGCCTGCACCACGGTCATCTTCAAGCCGGGGATGCGAATATCAAAATATGTCATCGCCGATGAATTAATGAAGCGAAGGCGGACGCGTTCGCCTGGCTTAAACAGGCCCGTCCAATTCTGGTCGGGACCCTTGCCATTGATCAGCGGCGTAAACCCCTGAAGGTCTTCGATGTCCGTGGCCATCATCCGCATGTCGCCCCAGGCCATGCGATCCGACAGCGCCGCACCCAAACCCATCTTTTCACTGTCCTTGAAGAAGTCGAACACCGTTTGCTGTTTACGGTTGTAGTAATCCGCCATCATCTTCAGGTTTCGCATGATGCGATTTCCCGAATGCGGATGGGCATCGGCGAGTTGAACCACGTATTCGCGGTCGTAGCGATAAGGCTCGCGTTCTTTTGGTTCGATGACGATGGCGCCATAGGCGCCATCCGGTTCCTGAAATCCAGAATGACTGTGGAACCAATAGGTGCCGGATTGCTTGATCGGGAAATTATAGGTGAAAGTCTCGCCTGACTTGATCCCTGGATAGCTGATGTTAGGCACGCCGTCCTGCTGGAACGGCAGTATTAATCCATGCCAGTGGATCGACGAATCCTCGGACAGATTGTTGGTCACGTTAATGGTAACGTTTTCACCTTCCTTGAACCGCAACACCGGCCCCGGCGAGGCGCCGTTGAACCCCACCCCGGATCGCGTAAAGTCGCCTGTGTCGATGGTTACCGGATCGATAGTAATGTTGTACTCGCCGGCTTGGGCGGAGCCGCTCCCCAGAGCGGCTACCAGCCCTAAGCCCATCACGGCACCGACAACATGTTGGCGTGTAATAGTTATCATCGGATTCTCCTGTCCTTCGATCTTTACTTGAATTTGATGGGGCCCATCATTCCGGACTCGTAATGCCCTGGAATGTTGCAAGCAAATTCCAGATCCACCGGCTTGGAGAACTTCCAAATCACCTCACCGGATTTTCCCGGCTCCAGCAGGATGCTATTCGGGTCATCATGCTTCATCCCGCGCCCATCGCCATGGTCCATCATCATTTTATCGCGGTTGATCCGATCAGCTTCGATCATGCCGTGCTCCCACATTTTCATCATTTCCTTCTGGTGGGCTTTGTGCATAACCGCAGTGCCGAGGCCGAATTCGTGTAAGAACTCGCCTTTGTTGGTGATCTTGAAGCGGATTGTCTCTCCCGCCTTAACGGTGATTTGTTCCGGTTTGTAGTAATTATCGTGCATCGCCACGTCGATGGTCCGCGTCACGTCGGCAGCCTTGCCCGGCGCGCCGATCTCCATACCGTGATGCCCCGCGGGGCCGTGACTATCGCCCCCTTGAGCGCCCATCATGTGTCCTTGGTTTTGCGGCTCGCCCTTCGCCGGACCGTGCCCCGCGCCGGCCCAGGCCGAAGCGCTCAAGGTCAAGAAAGTAGCGAAGGCAAGGGAAGTGATCACGAGACGGGGCGCATTGGTCGTTAAGGTCAACATTTTCGATATCCTTGTCCCAAAGTTTGGGTTTCCTTGATTGTTGGTCAGCAAGGCCCAAGCCTTACTGGAAAATTTATATCCATGCGTTTGGAAGGCGAACGGGGCAGAACTCCGTGCCGCACGATCACGCATATTTCAGCGTTTCGATTCATTTTCGGACGGCCTGTCGCCATCTACCCTGCTACGCGGTCCTGATGGCCTGACGTGTCGGCAGCCCGAATGACCGCATGGAAGTCAGCCGCGAGGGCGCGGAGGTCTAAATTGTTCTTGAGGATTATTGGAAACAACCGCTTCATCGTGCGGCAGAACGAGCCTCTCCGCCTCGAACACGTGAGCGGACAAGTCCGAGAGGTCTTGCGCGGCAACGGATGGGAAACAGGCAACGTGGCAGCAACCATCCATTCCGCCAGAACTCTTGTTCCCGGCTCCGGCTTTTTCTTCAGAGGGCTTATCGCAATCAGCTTTGTGCTGCGGAGAAGAGTTCAGGTGGGTTCCGTCACTCGCACCCGCACCAAAATGCGCAACATGAACGTGCCCTCCTCCCTGAAAACCGGCAGCGTGACCGGCGCTCATCCCCGCGAAAAGAACGGAAACAGCCAGCAATAAACTGCATATTCGGAGAAAACCGCATCTCATGTTCACTGCCTGGATCATTCCTCTGAACACACAAATACTATATCAGTTTGAGGGTTGTTGAAATTTCGATTTCGGATGATTTGCCCTCATCCCTTTCCTGAAATGTTCTTTTTGCGCTCGTTATATTCAGCAGCGTCGATTTCGCCCCGGGCATAGCGTTCGTTCAGGACATCAAGGGCGGAAGATGAACGGTCACCGCCGGTCAGCCCCTTGACGACAAACAGGATGACGACGATCACCGCGATCATAAAAATCGCCATCATGCCCCAGCCCATGAACATGCCGCCCCAGCCACCGGACCACATGGGATGACCGTAATAGTAGCCCCCCCGATCGGTTGCATCAGCAAGGGCAGGCAGGCCCCAGAATATTCCGGGAATCGATCCGAAAATCGCCAATTTTTCTTTCATGGCCATGTCCTTTGTTTGCTTCCTTCAAGGTGCAGACAAAACATTGTTAGCTCAATCCAATCTTGCACAAGTTCGGAGTTTGAAGCCTCCCCTAAGGTTAGGGTCAACACCTTAATTTAACTAATTACCCGGCTTTTTGGTTCGCATGTTTATGTCGTCGTGGCGCCGTTGAGTTTTTCCCGGCCAAGTGCTTTTGATAAAAGACAGAACGGCAACGATGTCCTCGTCGCTTAGGATGCCGGCATAGGCGGGCATGTCGCTTTCGTAACTGCCGCCAACGACCGCTGCAGGGCCGCGTTTCGTCAAATCGAACAATTGAGCGTCCGGGTGGTGCCAAGTATGCCCCGACTTGTCATGAGGAGGTGCGGGTAGGCGTCCGTTGGGCAGGCGTTCGCGCCAGTTGGCTTGCCCCCCCAACCCCGGGCCGTGGCAGGATGCGCATTGGGCCATGTAAATCTTCTGACCATGAGCCACTACCTCCGGGTCATTCGGACGCAATCGGATATCCGCCTCCGCACCTGGCATCCAGAACCAAACGCCGGCTCCAAGTACCGCAACACATACCGCGCCGGTAACGACGACCTTTAGTCTTCTCATCAGTGCGTCGTACTGGCCAAGCCGTTGATGATGGGACAGTCCGGCCGATGGTCGCCCCGGCACTTATCGTGCAGGTCCTTGATTGTTTCCCGAAGGGCTTTCAATTCCTCGATCTTCGTTTCGACTTCTTCAAGGTGCTGGCCCGCGATCGCCTTGACATCGGCGCTCGCTCGGCTCCTGTCCTCGTAGAGCGAGAGCAGTTCGCGGCAAGCTTCAACCGTGAACCCCAAGCCGCGCGCCCGATGAATGAAGTTCAGTTTGTGGACATCCGTCTCACTATAGGCGCGATAGCCGTTTTCCTGACGTTTCGGCACAACCAGGCCGATTTCCTCATAGTAGTGCAAGGTCTTGACCGACATGCCGCTTGCCTCGGCGGCTTGACCCACGTTCATCATCTCACTTCTCCTCGATTGAGACGGTCCTAAGACGCAACGCGTTCCCTACGACGGAGAGCGAGCTCAGGCTCATGGCTGCCGCGGCGAAGATCGGCGAGATCAAAATTCCGAAGAACGGGTAGAGAACCCCCGCCGCCACCGGCACGCCGGCCGCGTTGTAGACCAAGGCAAAGAACAGGTTCTGTTTGATATTGCGCATGGTTGCTCGTGCCAAACGGCGGGCACGGACAATGCCGTTTAGGTCTCCCTTAACCAGGGTGAACCCAGCGCTTTCAATGGCGACGTCGGCGCCGGTTCCCATTGCAATACCGACATCGGCCTGGGCCAGCGCAGGCGCGTCGTTGACACCGTCTCCGGCCATGGCGACCTTACGGCCTTGATCTTGGAGATCCTTGATAATCCGCGCCTTATCCTCAGGCAGGACATCCGCGCGAATCTCGTCGATGCCCAGTCTGCCGGCCACGGCCTTCGCCGTGCGTTCATTGTCGCCAGTGGCCATAACGATGCGGAATCCTTCGGCGTGAAGGGCCTTGATCGCGCCGACGGTGGTTTCTTTGACGGGATCGGCGACGGCGATCAGGCCCGCGATTTCATTCCCGAGAATGACGAACATCACCGTTTCGCCTTGATCCCTGCGGCTATCCGCGGTGGCAGAGAGTGCATCGCCATCCAAACCAAGGTCAGCAGCAAGTTTGGCGTTGCCCAGCGCGACCTGTTTGCCGTCGATGATGCCCTTGACACCCTTGCCGGTGACGGCCTCGAAATTCTCTGCCTTGGCGAATTCGATGCCCCGTTCCTCGGCACCGGATACGATGGCCTCGGCCAGCGGGTGTTCCGAACCGCGCTCCAAACTTGCCGCAAGCCGCAAGACTTCCGCTTCACCATGACCGTCGTTGGGAAGAACGGCGACCAGTTTGGGCTTGCCGACCGTCAACGTGCCGGTCTTATCGACGATCAGCGTATCGACCTTGGCGAAGCGTTCCAAGGCTTCTGCGTTCTTGATCAGCACGCCCGCCTGGGCCCCTCGGCCGGTTGCCGTCATGATCGACATGGGTGTGGCCAGGCCCAGCGCACAAGGACAGGCGATGATCAACACGGCAACCGCCGAAACCAAACCATACGCCATAGCCGGTGCCGGCCCCCAGATGGACCATGCAATGAAGGCACCAATCGCGACCAAGATCACAACCGGGACGAACATGCCGGCGACAGAGTCAGCGACCTTTTGAATAGGAGCACGGGAACGCTGCGCATTCGCAACCATCTCAACGATCTGGCTCAGCATGGTATCGGATCCGACCCGCTTGGCCTCCATGACCAGACTGCCCGTACCATTGATGGTGGCGCCAGTCAGGTCATCGCCCTCCGTCTTCTCGACCGGGACCGGCTCCCCGGAAATCATGGACTCATCGATGCTTGAGCGGCCTTCCAGGACGACGCCGTCCACCGGAACCTTGTCACCGGGGCGGATGCGCAGCTTGTCGCCGACCTTGACGTCCTCGAGCGGGATTTCTTCTTCCGAGCCGTCATCGCGGATAACGCGGGCCGTCTTCGCCGCCATATCCAAAAGCGCCCGGATCGCGGCCCCCGTCCGGTCACGTGCGCCAAGTTCCATCATCTGCCCGAGTAGAACCAAAACGACGATAACCGCACCAGCCTCGAAATAAACGCCGACGTGACCGTCCACGGACCTGAAACCATCGGGGAAGATATCGGGTGCCAGAACGGCGACGAGGCTGAACAGGTAGGCTGCCCCCACGCCCATACCGATGAGGGTGAACATGTTAAGCGAGCGGTTCACGACCGACTTCACGCCGCGCACGAAAAATGGCCAGCCGGACCAAAGAATCACGGGCGTTCCGAGGATCAACTCGATCCAAAGTGCCGCACGTTCGCCGACCGCCTCACGGATGAACCCAAGCCCGACGAACGGCCCCATGGTCAAGACCAGCAACGGCACGGTCAGAATAGCCCCCACCCAAAACCGCCGGGTGAAGTCGATCAGTTCAAGATTAGGCCCTTCTTCGCCTGTCGGCACCCCTATGGGCTCCAATGCCATGCCGCAGATGGGACAATCGCCGGGAGCGTCTCGGACAATTTCGGGATGCATGGGGCAGGTGTATTTGGTGCCGACGGGGGAATTCTCGGCAGCCTTTTCTTGAGCGCCAGAGAGATAATGGTCGGGATCAGCCTTGAACTTACCGAGACATTTCTCGGAACAAAAATGATATGTCGACCCGTTATGGTCGAACCGCGGTTTTCCCGCGTTCGGATCGACCGTCATGCCGCATACAGGGTCTTTCACCACAGCCGGCGCATCGTGATGCCCAGGGCCGCCGCACGAACCATGGCCGGAGCAACAATTGTGGCCTTGGAGTTTGTGGGACTCCGCAGCGGTTTCTACCTGCTTACGTTCGCCTTCACCCTGTTTGGAATGCTGATCCATCACTAAATCCCTCTCACGTTGCTCAAGAGCCCCGGTTGAACTGACGATGGAATTTTGAGGCCTCCAGCAACAGGAGGGTCAAGCAAAAACTTTCACTCTCAAGCGCCATCTCGCCTGGCACCAAGGCGTACCGAATTCAGCCGGTACGGCGGAGGAAAAGCTTTTCCCCAAAGAAAACGAGGGCAATACCGACCGCCGCGGAATAGATCACCGTCATGTCGGACTGCGCCTTGATCACCAACAGCGCACCGAGCACGACGACATCCATGACAATGGCGATGATAAGCACTGTCGCCGAGGCGTTCACTTCCTTGCGCAAATGGCGAAGAACGCCCCAATGAACGACGATATCCATGATGATATAGAAGATAGCGCCCAGCGCAGCGATGCGGCCGAGGTCAAAGAACGCGGTCAAAAGCATCGCCAGTACGATGGTGTAGACGAGGGTGTGCCTCTGGATATCCCCCGGCATGCCGAAATGGCTGTGTGGCACCAGCTTCATATCGGTCAGCATTGCGAGCATGCGCGAGACTGCGAAAACGCTGGCGATCACGCCCGATACCGTCGCGATAATGGCGAAAGCGACCGTAAACCATAGACCCGTTTTTCCGAAGGCAGGACGCGCGGCCTCGGCCAAAGCGAAGTCGCGCGCACGAACGATCTCCTCAATGGTCAAATTCCCCCCAACTGCAAGTGCCACCAGGAAATAGATGACGACGCAGATGACAATGGAGACGATGATGGCGCGGCCGACGTTCTTGTTCGGCTCAACAATCTCCCCGCCACTATTTGTGATCGTTGTGAACCCCTTGTAGGCAAGGATCGCCAGGGCGGTGGCGCCGAGGAAGCCGCCAGCGCTGGTCGTCGCCGGATCAACGGAAACACTCTTGAACGTGAACCCGGTGAGCCAAAGCCCGCCCACGGCGAACACCGCAATCCCGCCGATCTTGAGAAATGCCATGACGAAGGAGAATGTCTGGATAAAGCGGTTGCTGAGAACGTTCACAAAGAAGGCAAAAGTCAGCAGTCCGATCCCCATTGCAGGTACCAACCAATTTTTGTCTGCATCGACGTCAAACAGTTGCAGCGTGTAGGTGCCGAATGTCCGTGCAACCAAGCTCTCGTTGATGACCATGGAGAAATACATCAGGAGCCCGCAGGCGCCGGTCATCATGGTCTTGCCGTAGGCTTTCTCCAGGAACATGGCGATGCCACCAGCCGATGGATAGGCATTCGACATCTTGACGTAAGAATAGGCGCTAAATCCAACGATGATCGCCGCCGCGAGAAAGGCGAAAGGGAACCATTCGCCTGCGAGTTCGGCGACCTGGCCAGTCAGCGCGAAAATCCCGGCACCGATCATGACGCCTGTTCCCAAGGAAACAGCACCCGTCAGCGACAGGCTGTTCTCTTGATATTTGGCCGAGCGATCGTGACTGCCATGCCCTTCGTGGCCGTGCGGATCGGTCATATCGCTTTATCCTGTTTTTGCCGTCATGAATGGGCGTCGCCATGGTAGCGCACTTCGAGTTTGCTATCCGGCGGCACTGACTTCCCGAGATTTACGCTGAACCGCGAGACCTTAAGTGCCGTCGTGATCCTTCTTCCCCGATCCGTGAAGGCCGCCCACCCCGCGTCGGGCTCGGCACCGCTATCGGCGGCGCGGACATGAATATGCCCTCGGCGAAGCCCTGCGCTTCCGAACTGCATCAACCTGCCAGTCAGCACGTAGCCATCTTCCGTCTGCCACGCCTGCAACTGGTCGACTTCCGCTACGGACGAGTTGCCGGCAGGTACCAGAACGGCCTTTTCAAAGAGTTTCCCCGGCCTGAAGCTCGCGCAGGCCGCCAGGATAGGTGCGGCAACAAAGATGGAGGCGATCGCCAACTTGGATGTCATTTTACATCTCCTTCCCAAAAACTGATGAAAATCCTGAAGCATCCTGTAGGAAGAGGGTCAACACCAAGTATCCCGAAAAATATCAATCGTGCGTGATCGTTCCGGACCCGATAGTCGCATACTGAAGAACCAGAACACCAATCACGGCAGACAACAGCGACCCGGATAGAACCGCAAGCTTCGCTGATGACAACACCGCCGGATCCGGAAATGCCCGTGTGGCGATGAACAAGCTCATGGTGAATCCGATCCCCGCAAGAATCGAAACACCGAATACCTGCATCCAGTTGACACGTTCCGGCAAACGGCAAAGACCAGAACGAACCGCGAGAAATACTGCACCGAATATGCCGACCTGTTTCCCAAGGAACAACCCCAGGACGATCCCAAGCCAAACCCCTTCGCTGCTGCTGGAAAATGCCTTCTCGTCCAAAACCACGCCGGAATTGAAAAACACGAATAGGGGAACGACGAGCAGGGAACTCCACAAATGGAGGGTGTTTTCAGCGGAACGCAGAGGGGATTTGGACTTTGTCCGGTCTCCGTGCATGGGAACTGCAGCCGCAATTATAACCCCTGCAAGAGCAGCCTCGACACCCGCTTTCAACATGCCTACCCACAGAACCGCTCCGACGATGATGTATGCAACGGGGTTAGTAACCTTCCAGCGATTAAGCGCGAACAGCCCGACAACCGCAGCCAACCCAACCACCGCCGGTACCAGGGAAAAATGCTCACCATAAAATACACCGATGATGATGACCGCCCCGATGTCATCGAACACGGCGAGAGCCGTCAGAAAGACTTTCAGTCCGATCGGCACACGCGGCCCCATCAGCGAGAGAATGCTCAGAGCGAGCACAATGTCGGTCGCAGTCGGCACCGCCCAACCCCGTATGCCCACAGCGTCACCCTGATTGAAAGACGCATAGACGATCGCGGGCACCGCCATGCCTCCCAGCGCCGCGAAAGCCGGTAGCGCCGCACTCCGCAAGGTGTTGAGCTGTCCTTCGAGGACCTGCTGTTTGATTTCGAAACCGATGATGACAAAAAAGATCACCATGAGTCCCTGATTAATCCAGTAAACCATTGGGCCTTCGATGAGGAGTTCGCCGATACGCAAGTGGACCGGCGTGTGATGGACGGCCTGATACAATGCTGCGAAGGGTGAATTGGCAGCGACCAAAGCAAGCGCCATGAATGCAAGCATGACGATGCCGGCACCTTGATCACTGCGAAGCAGGCTTTTCATTTATTCTCTCAGAAACAGAGGTTGGAGGAATGCACACGGCCACTTCACATGTTGTGTGGCCGGTATCCAATTCCGTTAGCGGCCTGCAACTCGCGAATGTAGCGGACAATGGCCCCGATATCCGCCTCGCTCACCTGTGGCTGCGGCGGCATGTCACCGAACGGCCAATGATGTTGCCGCACGCCCCGCTGGGCCGCAAGTACGAACGCATAGTCTGCATGATGGCCGGGATTGTAGATGTCATGTACCAGAGGCGGCCCCTTGTCAGATCCGGCGGCGTTAGCACCGTGGCACTGAGCGCAGGTCGCATCGAACGCCGCCTTGCCGGCCTTCGCCGGCTGCGACAGCGTGGGCACCTTCACCGAAACGACCGTGTCTGCCCGTTCCGAGGAGAAAATCTTCCAACCGATGATGGCAATGCCGCCTATGACAAACGCACTCACAAAGATAGCGGGCACCTTGTCCATGATCTTCACTACTCCCCTCCACGGCGACGACATCTCTGGTGTTCAACAGCTCTGCCCGATCATTCTATTCATCCCCAGCCATGCGTGGATGCGTGCGGTGTGAAATCGACGGCGCCGCCGATTGCTGTTGCCCGCCGGTATGGCCATACAGAATCACCGGTTTGCCGGTTTCACTATCAACCACGATGGTGTTGACTTGAAACGCATGGTTCCGGTTGCCACCAGGAGCCATCACGGTCACGGCATAACGAGTGCCTGACGCGCTCTCCACAGGTGTTATTTTCAGAACCGTAACACCGTAGTCAGCGGCGACTTTATTTCGAATTTCGTCCGCACTCATCTCAGCCCGCGCGCTAGATACCGCCGTAACTGAGACCATCGCCACCGCCGCCACGACGAAGAACCGGAAAGCGAGACCATATCGACGAAAAGCGTGCGCCCCGCCGGTCAACTTTGTTCTCATAACAAATCCTTCCATTTCCAATGTCATTCGATCACCAATTTCTCAGGGTTGGGGAAAGCATATGGCGGCACGACCAGATTGCGCGGCGCCGGCCCTTTCCTGATGCGGCCGGAGGTGTCGTAGTGAGACCCATGACAGGGGCAAAACCAGCCGCCGAAATCACCTCGCCGGCTCCCTTCTCGCTGACCAAGGGGAATGCAGCCCAGATGTGTGCAAATCCCAACGACAATTAACCACTCTTCCCTTTGGACCCGGTCCGCATCCTTCTCCGGATCCGGCAAGGCCGCGCTATCATCTGCCTTCGCTTTTGTAACGGCCTCCGGAGTACGACGATCCACAAATACCGGCTTGCCTTGCCAAACGACCGTAACCCGCTGGCCGCGCTCAATAGGCCGCAGGTTCAAGTCTGTCGATGCGAGCGCGAGCGTGTCGGATGCCGGATTAAGGCTGTCGATCAACGGCCAAACCGACAAAGCCACGCCGGTAGCTGCGAGCGTCGATGTTGAGACGATCAGAAAATCGCGTCTCGACCGCTCGTCAATCCTGAGGCTTTCAATATGTCCTTCTGATTTCATCATCGTGAAACAACCTGCTCACTTAGCTTGGTCGTTAACCCCGGATGCGGTTATGTCGTCGTATCGACCAAATTCCCAAACCGAGGGATAAACGCCGGAACCCTGGACCGGTAGTCTTCGTATTCGGCGCCGAACTCCTTTAGCGCCGTCTGTTCCTCCGCATATGCCAGCCGGACGTACATCCAGACGAGGACCGGGAACATCGCCAGCGTCAGAACCGTCGGCCACTGAAAAAGGAATCCGATCATAATGGCGATAAATCCAACGTACTGCGGATGACGGACCTTCGCATAAGCGCCTGTCCTCGCCAGCGTGCCGGATTTCTGCGCCTGGTAAAGAATGCGCCAAGCGGACGAAATCAGCGCGAATCCCGCCAGGATGAATGCGAAGCTCAGAATATGGAATGGACCGAAATGCGGGTTGCCCTGCCAGCCGAAGATCATCTCGGGCAGGTGGCCCGAATCATGAGCTAACCAGTCGATCCCCGGATAATTGCTCTGAAGCCAGCCGGATAGAAGGTAGATGGTTAGCGGAAAGCCATACATCTCAGTGAACAACGCGACCAGGAACGCGCTGAACGCCCCGAAGGACCGCCAGTCCGTTGCCGTCTGTGGCTTGAAGAAACTGAAGGCAAACATGATAAATACCGCGGAGTTAATGATCACAAGGGACCAAAGACCGTAGGCGTTAGTTGTCTCGCTCATGCGCTTGGTCCTCCACGATTATTGCCTTCGTCCCGACCGCCCTCGGCCTTCCCTTCCGATTGGTGGCCTTCGTGCCCCTCGTGGCCGCCATGGCCACCGTGCCCGTGGTGCATAAAGAGGTGCATCAAGGGACACAGAAGAATAAGAAGCCATGGAAGATACGGTAACGCACTGGCCACGTGCGCCTGATGCTCGGTCCAGAGAAAGTATCCGGCAACACCGAGAAACCCAGCAAGGACCAAGCCGCTTCGCGAAAACAACCCGCTCAATATGCCGTTGGAATGTCTTTCAGCCATTTTATCGCCCTCCAACTGAAGCCCATTACTGAACTAACTGATGTCCCTTGCCGCCGACGTCGATCGTGCCGGTCAGTTTCAGGGTCTTCGCATCGACAACCCATAGCTTCGGCAGTTCGACGCTCGAGACATAGATCACGCCTTGGCCCTTGATCACCGCCAGATGGTAGGGCTGCGGTGCCAACGTTAGTTCGCGCCGGTCACCGGAACTCAGATCGATCGCAATGAGCTTGTTCGCGCCCTTGGCGCTCACAAAGAGCGTCCGGCCGTCCTCAGACACGTCGATGCCGTGCGGATCCTCACCGCCCTTTAAAACCTTGGCAACGGCAAGGTGCTTAAGGTCAATGACCGACACAGTGCCGTCGCCGACGTTGTTGACGAACATCTTTCCGAGATCATCTCGAACAACGAGGTGCTCCGGGGCTTCTCCAACCTTCACCCTGTCGGAAACCCGCCAGTTGGCCGTGCGCACAATGCTGACGGAGTTGTCACCGGAATCGCTGATGTAAAGGCGGGCTCCGTCCTGAGAAAAGGCGGCATAGTTGGGCACGGCCCCGGTCTTGACGGTCGCAACGACCGTGAACGTCCGAATATCGATCACGGATACCGCATCCTGATTGGGATGGGTCACAGCGGCGAAGAAACCATTGGGCGACGCAGCAACATGATGAACTCCACCCGGAACATCGACCCGACGAACCACGGAACGGTCCTTGACCTTGATGAAGGTTACGCGGCTTATGACGGCGCTCTTCGCCACTGGTCGGCTTGCCGATTTCGCGTGATGCGCGGCATGGTCTTCCGCCGACACACCCGCAGGCCGTTCAGGTATTGTGGCGCCGGGCTCGACCTCCGTGAAGCTGCCGGCGATAAGGAGCTTCCCGTCGGGCGTCTTGGCAAGCCCGTGGACAGCCGGTACGCCGGTGATGCGCTCGACGACCTTGTTTGTATCGACATCGATAACCGCGATTTCATTGTTGCCGCCCATGGGGACAAAAACCACATTCCGTTCTCCGGCTGAGGCCGAGGAAAGCGCAGCCATCGCGAAATAGGCCGCCATGATAAGAAAGCCCAATCCTGTTGCGCGGGCCTCCGAAACTCGACTGATCGATTGCTGAAACATAACCCTCTCCATTCGCTCAAAACCGAATAAATCTTTGTATGAGGGCTCCCGCAGCAGGAGGGTCAAGTCAAAATTTTCTGCCTCGGTCGCAAACAGCCCCGCGACCAAATCTCAATGAAAAACCATGCCCTCAATATGAAATCCGGCGTCGACGTGGAGCGTTTCACCTGTAATGGCGGAAGAATAATCGCTCGCCAACATCAATGCGGCGCGCCCAACTTCACAGGATTCGACGGTTCTCCGAAGCGGCGCCTTTAGCACCGTTTCATTCAGGAGTTCGTCGAAATGCTCAATCCCGGAAGCAGCGCGTGTTGCCACAGCGCCCGCCGAGATGGCGTTCACTCTAATGGAAGAGCGTCCGAGTTCATGTGCCAAGTACCGAACTGATGCTTCGAGAGCAGCCTTCACAGGCCCCATGACATTGTAGTGATCTACCACCTTCTCAGCACCGTAGTAGCTTAGAGTCATCAGGCTGCCGCCCTCTTGCATCAATGGCTCGGCAAGCTTGGCCATGCGGATAAAGGAATGACAAGATATCAACATTGATTCAGCGAACCCATCGCTCGAACAGTCGGTCAGCCTGCCATGCAGATCCTCTTTCCGGGCCCAAGCGATCGAATGCAGAAGAAAATCCAGTCGACCCCATTTTTCCGCTATCGTGTCAAACAACTTTTCCAATTGCCCGGGGACGGAGACGTCACAGGGAAGGAAAACCGGGGTTTCGATTTCGCGGGCAAGCGGCTCAACAAACGGCATCGCCTTGTCGTTCAGGTAGGAAATCGCCAGTTCGGCGCCAGCATTCCGGAAACGCTGCGCCGCCGACCAAGCAAGGCTGTGCTCGTTGGCAATACCAACGACCAGTCCTTTCCGGCCATTCAAATCTATGACTTCCATTCTCTGATACTCCTCCTGCAGTTCGAGCGAGTGAACCAATCTCACGTCGCCATCAATTCACTGCATATAGACATATGTCCCAGGGGCATCGCAGAGCGGTTTATAGCCTTTCCGCGCAGCCCCCATTCGAGGCGGGTCGACCAGTACTCCCGAATTCGTCGCAAGCCACTTCCGCCAACAGGGCCACCAAGATCCTTCATGATTGTCCGCCTGTGACTGCCAGGAATCAGGATCGAGATAGGCTTCGAGATCATCGTGAGCGGCGATTTGGTGGGATCGCTTCGCGTTGCCTGGCGGATTAACGACGCCGGCATTGTGACCACCAGTAGATAGAACAAAGGTGACATCGGCGTTGGTCTGAGCATGGATTTTATATACGGAGCGCCACGGAGCGATATGATCGGACAAAGTACTGACCGCGAATATCGGAATACGGATGTCCCGCAATGAGATTGCTCGACCGCCGATGACATAGCGCTCGTCGGCAAGGTCATTATTCAGGAAGAGCTTACGGAGATACTCTGAATGCATTTTCGACGGCATCCGTGTTGCATCTGCGTTCCAGGCTATCAGGTCAATCATAGGCAGTCGTTCGCCGAACAGGTATGCGTTCACCATGCTTGACCATATCAAGTCGTTGGAGCGCAGGAGCTGGAAAGCCCCAGCCATTTGCTTGGTGTCCAGGTATCCTGTCTCTGCCATGATATTCTCGAGGAAGTTGACCTGCGCCTCATCGATAAACAGCATAAGTTCGCCAGCCTCGGTAAAGTCGGTTTGCGCAGCGAACAATGTCAAGGATACCAAACGACGATCATCCTCACGGGCCATCCACGCGGCCGCGATAGCCATAAGAGTGCCGCCGAGACAATATCCGACGCCGTGGATGCCCCTCCCAGGCATGATCGCAGAGATCGCATCAAGCGCCGCCATCACACCAAGCAAACGGTAGTCTTCCAGACTGAGTTCGCGGTCCTCCACCGACGGGTTTTTCCAGGAGATGATGAAAACCGTGTGTCCCTGCTCGACAAGAAACCTGACCAGTGAATTTCCAGGGCTGAGGTCGAGGATGTAGTACTTCATTATCCAAGCCGGTGTGATCAGGATCGGCTCTGGATAAACCTTTCCGGATGCTGGCGTGTATTGGATAAGTTCAATCAATTCGTTGCGGAAAACGACCTTTCCTGGCGTGACGGCCAGATTTTGCCCGACCTGGAACTGCTTTACTGCGGACGGGCGTTCACCCTGAAGGGCCAGTTTCCAATCCTCTACAAAATTCAGCGTCCCTTGAACCAGGTTATGACCTCTGCTTTCCAGCGTTGCCTTTCGGAACTCCGGATTGGTCGCCGGGTAATTCGCCGGCGAAACAACGTCAAGTAGTTGGCGGGCGACAAAGGAAACTATCTGTTCATGATGTTTAGAGACGCCGGAAACCTGGGTCGTGGCGTTGTGCCACCACTGCTGGGTAAGAAGAAACCCTTGGTAGGCAAGCCGATAAGGCCAATCCTGCCATTCCTCAGCCACAAACCGCTTATCATGGGGCAAAGGGTCGATGCATGGTGCGCATTGAGGGTCGCAACAGGCACTATGGCTGAATTCAATATACCGCAACAACTTTCGTTGTGCCTTGAGTGCAAGTTCAATCTGTTTGTCCGGCGACATAAGGAGATGTTGAGCCCAATCGATGTACGCCTGAAAGAGAGCTGTGGGGCTAATCCCACCAGTTACCCGCCCAAGCGCAGCATTCAGCGGTTGATCCAACGAAGGTTGGGTTTTGGGGGCATACTTGAGATCAGGCGCCTCACACTCCAGGCCATTCTTCATTTTGTTCACGCTCCAATAGGACAACAGGCGCTTTCAGGTTGGGCTGCACAGTGAATCGCAGACTCGAGTTCCTCCTCGCGCCCTTGTCGTCGTTGAGCCGCCGATGACTGATGCATTAGGACGGCAAGCGCCATTGCCGCCAAGCGCGCCTGAGTCGGATCGGCACGCGAACTTAGGACGACCGGCGCGGACAATCCCAATACGATACCCGCCGCCGTGGCGCCTGCCAGATATTCTAGATTCTTGGCCAAGATGTTGCCGGATATGAGATCGGGAACGAGGAGAATATCGACATCTCCCGCGACCTCGGACACGATCCCCTTCACCTTTGCAGCGTCACTCGAGATCGCATTATCAAAGGCCATGGGGCCATCAATGGCAGCGCCGGAGATTTGCCCCCGTCTTGCCATCAACGCGAGGCAAGCCGCGTCCACCGTCGATACAATCGCCGGATTCACCGTTTCAACAGCCGAGAGCGCTGCGACCTTGGGTCTAGCGACGCCAAGGAGATGAAAGAGCGAGATGGCGTTCTGAAGAATTTGCGCCTTCGCGTTTAGGTCCGGAGAAATGTTTATCGCCGCATCTGTAATCGCCAACAATTTCGGATAGGTCGGGATATCGACCACAAATACGTGACTGACACGCTGGTCGGGCAGCCTGAGCCCGCGATCAGAATCGAGAACCGCCCGCATCAAAGCGTCTGTGTGAATTCGCCCTTTCATGAGTGCATCTGCTCGTCCACCACGAACGAGGTCAACGCCAACCCGAGCCGCTTCCTCCGCATCTTTTGCAGTGATGATTTCAACACCGGTGATATCGGCGTCAATTTCACCGGCGCATGCAACAATCTCGTCCGGCGCGCCGATGAGGAGCGGCACAATAAGACCGGCCTTCCGAGCTTGTACGACAGACTGAAGGACTAGTGCCTGGTCTGCTGCGATTACGGCCATTCGGATCGGCGGAAGCTTTTCTGCACGCTCAACCAGTTCTTCGAGCCCCTCAGCATGACTATGCACAGGCATTTAGTTCCCCTTTCCCCGAGGCGCTTTCCAAAACCGTCCGGACATGCCGAGCGATCACTGATTCCTCATCCGTGTCGAACGCATCAATGGGGACGCGGCTCCGATCAGTAGATACGACCGGAAGGTTTTGGGCATTTCTCTCTGGGTCGATTTCGACACCCAAATAGGACAATCCCTCACAAATTCGGGCGCGGATTTCAGGCGAATTCGCACCAATTCCACCGGTGAAGACGAGCCGGTCGAGACCGCCGAGAGACGCCGTCTGCGCGGCTAGATGCCTCCGAGCGTGATGGCAGAAAAACTCGATCGCCTCAGCCGCCTCGGGTAGATCCTGTTGCGCCAGAAGATCCCGCATGTTTCGGCTTAGGCCGGACCGGCCGAGCAACCCGGATTCACGATAAAGGATATGCTGCAGTTCGGCGGGAGTTAGGTTCTTTTCCATCAGAAGGTAAAGGACGGCACCGGGATCGAGATCTCCAGGTCGCGTCCCCATGGGAAGGCCCGCTAGGGTGCTGAACCCCATTGAGGTTTCGATGCTCCGTCCCCCCTTGATCGCCGTCATGGACGCGCCGTTGCCCAAATGCGCGGCAACGATCTTCCCGTCCGCCGCCTCATCGCCATGCCAACGACGCACTTGCTCGACAACGTACTCATAGGACAAGCCATGAAAACCGAACCGTCGTATGCTGTCGTCATCGAACCGGCGAGGCAGTCCGGTCAACTGTGCAACGCGTGGAAGTCCATGGTGAAACGCCGTGTCGAAACAGGCGACCTGCGGAAGTTCCGGACAACGCAATTTCATCGCCTTGATACCCGTCAGGTTATGCGGGAGATGCAATGGGGCAAGAGGGATCAGTCGGCTTAGGCGATCTTCCAAGTCGGAAGTGATGATGAGCGAGCAATCGCATTCTTCGCCGCCATGGACGATACGGTGCCCGACGGACACAGGCATGTATTGGGTGCCCTGAAGCCAGTCGAGGAGCGCGTCGATGGCGGCAGCGTGACTTTCAACTTCGAGTGTCTCGTCTAAAATGGTCGCGCCGGAACCATCCAACACTGAAAACCGGCCGGCACCTATGCCGATCCGCTCGACCGCGCCACGCGCAATCCGCACAGAACTCTCGAACTCAGGAGAAAAAAGCGCAAATTTTACGCTTGATGACCCACAGTTGATAACAATGATCGCCTCTTCAACCATCATCACGGCTCATCTTTGCCAGGCTTTTTTTGGGAGGGCTCAAACAAGTTCTGGCCGTAGAGCAAGCGGAACACGTGCTCGTTGCCCGCATCGCGCAACTCTCGGACCATCTCCATTGCCTCGGACACACGGCCGAAAAATTCCCGCTCATTCTTTATCATTGGGTAGTTGTCGGACATCGGTCGCCGCTCTTTTGCCACCACGTCGGCGAGACCCGCGACAACCCTCATCCAAGGGTTAAAAACTTCCGAAAATACATAGCGGCTGACACGCATGGGGTGCTGCCATTTGAGGGTTTCCGCGATCCAAGGATTTGTCGCGGCTTGCACCCAAGGGCTCACAAACGTCCGATAGAAAGCTTCATTCGCCTCCGACACTGCTCGAACCCGTTCGAAAGATTCCGGTTGTTTCGCAAAGTCGATGTCCTCGACTTTGCGCTCTATGAACCGGACGGAAAATTGCGGTTTATGGCAGTCCGGATCGCCGCTCGGGTTGTCGATTTGCATCTCATAGAGCCCGGGATTCAACTCTTCGATCTCATCAAGGCTTTCAAGGATCGCGCGGTGTTCAAGCCGAGCGACCTTGGCCGAGACGAATAGCCCAAGATGCCCGACATGCGGGTTCGTCAAATAGACGATACGTTGCCCTGCGCGCTTCAGGTCATCCGTATCCTTGTACACGGCCGGGATCCATCCCAAGGCCTGGTGCGGCGGGGTGATGTTATCACCGTAGGAGGCGAAGATGACGAGCGGGTTTCGAATTCGCCGAAGGTCAGCGGTACAGCCGTTGCAAATTCGGAATTCGCCATTTTCAAGTTTATTGCCGATGAACAGGTTTTCGACGATCGCGACGATTTCCTCGCGGCTCATGAAATAGAACCCGTTCCACCATCGTTCAAATTCAAGAAACCGCTCGCGCTCCGTATCGACCTTGGCGAACAGTCCGGCGTACTTTTCCCAGATTGCCTTTTCCGGCTTCAGATTCTCAAAATTCTGCGCAAGCCACGCGCCATCGAAACGCCCGTCACCGAGATCGGCGGCAAGGTGGGCCAACCAAACGCCACCGAGAAGCCCGCCGGTTATCCGCATCGGATTAACGCCGGCTTCCCCCGCCCAATAGGACATTGGCGAGCCGTTAAGCACAGCCGGGCCGACCAAGCCCTCGCAATCCGCGGATAGAAGCGCCACGGCCCAACCGGCTTGGCAGTTTCCATACAATATGGGAGGTGTTTTGGGATGGCGCTGAGCAACCTCATCGACGAAACGCCGGAGGGCATGCAACACGTCCGCAAGCGTCTGGCCAGGCGATGGTTCGGGATAGAACATTACGAAGTAAACCGGGTGACCTTCGTGCAGGGCCATGCCGACTTCGGAGTCGTGTTTGAATCCTCCGATACCCGGTCCGTGCCCTGCGCGTGGATCAATAACGATGACAGGTGTTTTTTCTGGATCGACGCAATCGTCCCAACAATCATCGCCAACTTCCGTAATCCGCAACAGCGCATAATTTGAAGGAGCCTCAAAATCGCGCCCATCAAGGATCATCTCGTATTTGAAATCGAGCAAAGGCGGCAGACCAGCACGTTCGTGGCCCAACATGTTGTCGGCACGTTCACGAAGCGTGTCCATGAATAGAATTGAGCGTTGCCAGAGATCTCGTCCATATTCGGAAGCCTGGACTACCTTTTCTCCCGGAACGCCTAACAGTTCTGGCTGGGTCTGGTTCGTTTGATTAGATTGCCCAGCCTTTTTAATTTTAGAGGCCGGATTTCTCGCACTCCCCTCGACTGAATGTCTTCGCTTCGTTACTTTATTCATCGGAAATACACCTCTGAAAAACCTTGCTGGTCACTTGGGGTTTGCCATCCGAATTTATGGCCATCAACGTAACGCGTTATCCTTAATGGCTCCAGCGACCGGAGGGTCAAGGCTAATCTAAATGGGTAAAACCCGGCGGACGGCCGAAGCGATCAATCCTGAGACATCGATCCGATTGCTGTCGTGGCCGATCGTGTTGCAGGTCGCAATTTCACCCGCGCCGGCTTGCTTCAATTCCACGTAAGCATTGTCTGCAAATACCGCGTGGTTGCCGATGCAAACCGGCGCTTTCAGGCCGGCCGCCCGGACACGCCCAACCATTTCGATCATCGTACGCGCGGTCGAGATGATGTCATCGACCAGGACCGGCGTTCGGTCACGCCATTTTCCCACCTCAGGAATAGAGACCTCGACGTCTCTGTCTCCCCTTCTCGTCTTTTCCAAAACGACGAAAGGCGCGCCGGCATCTGCGGCAACCGCGGTAACCCACTGTTCGCTCTCACTGTCTGGACCGATCAGCAACGGTCGTGGAACCGCTTCCTTAATCCAGTTCGAAATGAGGGGGCCGCGTGGACGACCAAGCTCGGCACTGAATAAATTTCATTTAGAGTACAGCGTCGATGAAGATGGGGATCGACCGTGACCAGCCAGTCGATCCAGGGCGAGAGAGTTTTAGCAAAGTGTACAGAGGATACGCTCTCGCCGGACTTAAAGCTTTTGTCCTGCCGCATGTAGGCGAGATAGGGCGCGACTAGACCAACCTGTGACGCCCCCAATTCCATGGCCGTACCGGCGGCGAAGATCAGCGGCAAGATTTTCGCATCCGGACGACCCAACGTGGCAACGAGGATGACATTTTTTCCATCGACCGGCGTCTCGTAGCGGAAATAGGATTCGCCGTCAGGGAAATGGCGCACCAGAAGTTCTCCTTTTTCAGCCCCAATTCCAGCTGCGATCGAACCGGCAGGTTAGGAATACGTTTGAACACCTTGAACCGCTGCAGATGAAATAGGATCGACTGGACGCGGCCGACGGCAAAAGCCGGAATCAGGACGGTTCCGACTCTGGCCGCCACCCTCGAGATCGTCTCGGCCAAAGCATTCTCTACGTTCGCCGGATCATGAAGGTGGTTTCCGTAGGTTGACTCCATGATTAGATGGTCCGCCGGCAGGAATCTTATTTGAAGTGCATCAGTGACTTCGGTGTCCACCTCGTATGGGCAGACGCGGAAGTGGCCAAGGCAATTCCACGCATTCCCTTCAGTATATAGGGGGGCGGCCGGCCGGTGTTTGGAGAAGCCGTGTCGATTGGCAAATTCCGCGTCGCGTTCCTGCAGATGACCGCTGTCCGGCAGCAGGATCCCACACAATTCAGTCGTCGCAGAGGTGGTGTAGACAGGTCCCTTGAACCCATTCCTGACCAAGAGAGGAAGATATCCCGAATGGTCAAGGTGCGCATGCGTCAGGACCACGGCGTCAATCTCGCTCGGCTCGATTGGCAGCGGGGCCCAGTTCTTCTGACGCAGCTTCTTGAAACCCTGAAACAAGCCGCAATCGGCAAGCACCCGCTGACCACCAAATGTAAGCAGATACTTTGATCCGGTGACGGTGCCGACACCTCCAAGGAACGTGAGCTGCGCTGTCATGACTGACTCCGAATGAGTATTTACATGAGAGGCATCGCTCTGGAGAGGTTTTAACCTTTCCGCGAGGCGAAGAAGTTGTATAGCGGCCCGAACACCAACGCGACGTACCACCCGTACGCAGCGCTCTCGACGAGACCCAGGAAGAAGCTCGGCCATGTCAGCCAGGTAAAGCCCGGCAACAGAGGCTGCCAGACACGGTACATGGCATAATCAGGGAACAGCAGGTCGAAGCCGACACAAAGCAGATAGGTGATGGCCAAGAAGACGCATAAGCTGTTGCCAAGCGCCATGACCGGCATGCGGGAAACTCGGCTCGAGCCGGCCAGTGGCGTCCCGGGGCGGGCTGGTTCAGAGACCTTTGTATCTGACGGATTAGGCATTGTGCGCCTCCAATCTCGGGTTAGAAGCATCGTCACTCTGCCCGACGTAGAGGTCCGGTTTGGTCTCGAAAAGCTCCCGGCACTCGCGCGAGCAGAAGTAATAGACGTAGCCTTCGTAAACGCTGGGCTTCGCGTCGGCGGTTCTGACCTGCTTCTTGCAGACGGGATCGATATCTTCTGCCGGCGGATACCATTTCAAGTCCTGCCGCCTTTCGGCATCTTGACCTTTTTCCTCGCCGGCACCGCCATGTCGATGCGAATGCCCCATGACATGGCTGCCGCATCCCATGCGCATCATGAGAAAGATAAACACGCCCCAGATGACGAAGTAGACCAGAGCTTCCATTTTATCGGAACTCCCTTGTTCGCCTTCCCGCCTACGGACTTCGGTGGGAACAGAATGAACATGCCCCCTCCTGCAACCGGAGGGTCAAGAGTTTCTAGGTCGCGTTTCTAGAATGGAATGCGCGGTTACTATGAAAACAACACCGGGCATTCCCTGCGGCATTTGTTGCGCAGGATGATGTAGATGAGATGGAGGGTACCAAGTCCAGCCAACAAACAGAAAAACGATATGTAGGCGTAGCTCAAGAACAGATAGACGACGGTAAGCGTGACGATCAGCGTTACCCCAAACCAGCGGACATGAAGGTATGTCGACAAAAGCGTCGGCGCGACGATCAGGAAAAGATAGATCAAGTATGTCATCCAGCGCGGCATGAGATAGTCGAGGAACATGGTGTCTTCATACGCCAAGGACCGGTTGTTGATACCGACATCAATCCAATCCGCGTTCAAAAGATGCGGCACGAAGAGTACGCCGCCCAACGCGACACCGGCGACCGCAAACAACAGGAACATTTTTTTACGACGACTTTCCGGAGGCTCCAATACATAGACACTGAAGGGAACCCAGGCAGGCCACATGAACCAGGAAAAGAACATGAAGCCGAGCGCCGCCCACCAGACCATTGTCGGATCGCCGACATTCAATCCCATCCAGACATGCCCCTCGAACAACTGCTGGACGCCAGCCATCGCGGGCATCAACGCGAAGGGGAGGTAACGCCTGTTCAACGCCGCGGCCTTATAGGTCGCGAAACCGCCGCCGGCGATCAACACGCCGCCGGTCGCGAAACTCACGGCTTCAGAAAAACACATCTCTCGCGCGGGCCATTTCAGATCATGCTCATAAGTTCAGTCCTCAATGTATATCTGTCACGCGCCGCCATGTGAAATGCTCATAGACCCCGGACCAATAGGCGCCGAACATGACGGCGAAAAGAAGCTCCTCAATGGGCATGCCGTAAATCAATATTCCGGACAGTGACTCAAGGTTCCAAACCTTGCCGATGTAACCAGGTGACAGCCACTCCAGTCCGGCAAGAAAGACTAGGTAATAGACAAGGAACAACACGCCTCCGACCCAAGTTTTGGAAATCAGGTCGCGTCGACAGAGCATCGTCGAAACGGCGCCCAATGCCATGGCGACGATCGCCGGATAGATGGGGTTCCACTCCATCAGATAGAGGACAGGGAACACAAGGAACGGCGTCGCCACGGCCCAAAAATGAAACCGATGACTTGCGAGCCGGCGCGCCATCGAACTCATTCGTCCGTGACTTTTTCCCGTCAGGATGTTGTACGAAACCGCGCCGACCCCGCCGATGCCAAAGCAGAAAATGAGGCTTTCGATATCGAACCCCGTCCGTTGCGCGAGATCGAAGAGACTGGGTGGGTTCCAATACTCAGGCACGAACAAGGGCTCCGTCAAACCGAACGGTGTCGTAAACAGGCTCGCCCAAAGAATTACTCTGCGATGGGCCGGGAACGCGCCAAAAGCCACCATCCACGGAACAAGGAATGCGGACGCCCAGACAAACCACACGAATTTTTCCGGCACCAGCTCATGCATGACATGCCTCCTTCTGCTACACCTCCTGGAACACGATAAAATCGAGGTAGCGCATTAAATGGATTCCGACCAACCGAAATCTTCCGTCTCGCGCATTTCGACGCTGCAGATTCTCGTGGTGATGGTGCTTTGGGCGTCGTGCTTTCCGCTCATCACGGCCGGGATCGGGTTCTCGCCGCATTTGACCTTCGCAGCCTTGCGCGCGGTTATCGCGGGCGCAGCGCTCATGATCCTTGCGGCCGCACTTCGCCGCCCTCTTCCCGCCACCGGAAGGGATTGGGCCATCATCACCTTTATCGGCCTGGGCGCAACGAGCCTCGGATTCCTCGGCATGTTCCATGCCGCTGAATTCGTGACGCCTGGCGTCGCAACGGTTGTCGCCAATACACAGCCGCTCATGGCGGCGTTCCTTGCCGCACTCATGCTTGGCGAAACCGTTTCCGTTCGGGGGAAGCTTGGATTGCTTTTGGGATTTGTCGGGATCGTGGTGATCGCCGTCCCGCAGTTCTTTTTAACTGGCGGGGAAACCTACGCCCTGGGTATCGCCTACATTTTGCTGGCGGCAGTCGGAATCACGATCAGCAACGTCTTGATCAAGAAAATCGCCGGCAAGGTTGACGTGCTGATGGCGATGGGCCTGCAAACGCTTATCGGGAGCATTCCTTTAGGGGCAGCTGCTTGGTACCTGGAAGATCCCGCAAGCGTGCAATGGACGCCTGCCTTCGTTGCCTCTTTGCTCGGTCTCAGTATCTTCGGGACGGCTCTTGCGTATTACCTCTGGTTCTCGGCGCTCGAACACACCCCGCTCAACCGGGCGAACGCCTTCGCCTTTCTCGTGCCGATATTCGGTATTCTTCTCGGCATGACCTTCTTTGACGAAACGTTCGGGTGGGCACATTTTATCGGCATACCGTTGACGATCGTCGGCGTGACGTTGGTAAGCCGGTCAGGTGATACGCTTTCACTCAACAGACATCGGGCCGCATCGTCGCCTGCCGACTAATTATAATTTCACGTCATCTCCATGCCTTCGGCTCGCAGACGCAGACTTCGCCAGTGTACGGCTCGTCACGTCGCCCTGATCGATTGGTCTTACGTCATTCTCTTCAATCTTATCCTTGACCCTCCGGCGACTGGAGGTCCTATGTTGGCAACCATCGGAGAACCAATGGAATGGAGTGACTTCGATGATCGGCATTCAGACAGATTTTTATTCTGGCCTTATTCCGCCCATCCCAACGGTCGGGACAGAGGCTGCGATTGCCCCATCGGCGCCTCTGGCTGCAGATCAGGCGGATCGCCTTGATCTTCGGGAAAGTGAGGCGAGGAGCATCAAGGGAGCAGAGCGTCGGCCGCAGTTCGCGACGTTCGTCAGAGACCCGGAAACCGTAAATCAAATATTGGAAGATACTCAGGGCCTTGACCGCTATCGGCAACGCCAGGAAGAGCTCCTGCGGCAAGCCTCCCTTGTCACCGACGCCTATGAGCGTTCGGTCTTCATTTCGATGATCGACCCCGGTCGGGCGATGACGGTTCTTGGAACAAGAGAAGACATGAAGCCGATAGAGTCCTAGAGAGACTTCAACTCTAGCATGCTCAAAGTAACTATTGGGTTCTCAATGACCATAATATGAGAGGAGGTTCAGATGGGCGCCGCAGTGGGCATATCGGTTTTCCTGGTCATCACGACATTCCTCCTGCATTACGCCGTCTTCCGATGGCTGTCCGGCGGGATGTCGAACTTCGCGATGACGGCGGAGCGGCGGATCCTGATCATTTGGCTGCTGACGCTCTCTGCCCATATCGTTGAAGTCGCACTGTATTCCGCTGCCTATGCCTTCGGGGAACGAATACTTGAGATCGGCAGCCTCGAAGGCCCTCAGATCGTTGGGCCGTTGGATTATTTTTATTTCTCCATCGTCGCCTATACCTCCCTCGGCATGGGCGACATCGTGCCATCGGATCACTTGCGCTTCATCACGGGCATCGAGACCCTGAACGGCCTGTTGCTGATAGCTTGGTCCGCATCATTCATTTACATCGCCATGGCGAAACTTTGGTCCTGGCGGACCTGTGTGGAACCGGGATGGCGTAAGCCGGAGCGAACCTAGTCTGACCTTGCCATCCGCCTACAGATTGAAATGGTCTTCTCAAGAACAGCGGCTTAGTGCAGCTATTTGATGCTTTAAAGCACACGAACACACGCTCCCAGCCTTCGATCACAAGACACTTTCGTGTAGCTGGGCGTAGATGTCACACGAAGGCGATACTAGCAGAAAGCGCGATAAAATCAGGCAGATGAATGGTCATCGCTCAAACACTTCGAGTGATCCGCCAAGACCTCGATGATTTTGCATTCCGCCACCTTCCCGCCATTACATTCGCAGATCATTCGCTTGAGCTCCCGCTCCATAGACCGAAGGCGCGCGAGTCGTTCCTGAACGTGACCGAGGTGTTTACGAGCGATCATGTCTACTTGCGCGCATGACTGATTTGACTGACCGCAGAACGACAGCAATTGGCGGATATCGTCTAAACTGAACCCCAGTTGTCGGCAATGACGAATGAAAACCAGCCGAGATGCCTGAGCTTCGGAGTAGATGCGACGGTTACCCCTGGTCCGTCTTGGCTCCGGCAACAGTCCGATTTTCTCGTAATGGCGGATGATCTGGACCGTACATCCGGCACGCTCAGCCAATTCCCCGATGGAGGTGCTTTCAACGGTCATCAGTTTTTCCTATTGCTCCTACAACGATTATAGATTGTAGCATCTGCGGATCGACGAATGCAAAGCGGCGGACAGTTTCAATGAACGTGCCCGCCACGGATTAAAGGAGTCGATCCATATGAGTGCCAATTGTTGCGGAGATACCGCCAAATTCGATGGGGCATCAAAGGATTTCAAACGTGCGCTATGGGCTGTTATCGCGATTAACGGTTCAATGTTCTTCGTCGAAATGACCGCAGGCGGTTTTGCTGGGTCGAAAGCCTTGCAAGCGGATGCGCTCGACTTTCTTGGTGACACCGCAACCTATGCAATCAGCTTATTTGTCATCGGCATGTCTGTCAGAATTCGGGCAATGGCCGCGCTCGCGAAAGGGTTCAGTCTCGGTGCTATGGGGCTTTGGGTGTTCGGCTCAACAGCGTATCAGGTCCTAATTCTGGGTATGCCTTCGGCGACAGTCATGGGCGCAATCGGTTTCATGGCGCTGGCCGCCAATATTATCAGTGTCCTTTTGTTGAGGCGATTTAAAGACGGGGATGCGAATGTCCGCTCTGTCTGGCTTTGCAGCCGAAACGATGCCATCGGAAACGTGGCTGTTATGTTGGCAGCGGCAGGTGTCTGGTTTACCGGCACTGCATGGCCCGACCTTATCGTTGCCGCCATCATGGCCGGGCTGTTTCTTTGGTCGGCAACGCAGATTGTCCTCCAGGCAAGATCAGAGTGGACCAGCACGCAGGCCGGCCAAACGGCACGTGGAAAACATGGGAATAAGAATATCGACGAGTGCCAAAGGGCAGATATCAAACAAGAGGCTGTATAGCTTTGAAGTTGCGATATGCGCGCCGGTTGGATTTCGAATTGACGAGGTGTTTATCGAAGCCGTTAGTTTTCCTGTTGGCGGCGCAGGCGCTGAACAGAGGCACTTTAAATGAAAAAGCCTCGGGGAGGCGTTCTGCGCCGTCTTTTTTTTTACGATTCGATCAGCCCCCCCAGAAGTGTCAGGGGGCGTCGGCCATATCGATTGTAAATATAGACAACGATGGCCGGGGAGCAAGGAATGGAGAAATGGATTGGTGGTATATTGCCCAGACTAATCTTCGGCAATCGCTGCCGGCAGACCGGATTGCATACACTTTCGCTGTTGTTCCTGGCGGCAGGGGCGACGGCTGGCGATCAGGTGACTAAGTGGATCATCCTTACCAGAGTGATGGACCCGCCGAGAGTGATCGAGGTGACCTCCTTTTTTAACCTGATGTTGACCTTCAACACCGGCGTGAGTTTCGGCATGTTTCAAGATTTTTTTGCTTCCCGACCAGGAACACTGGCTCTTCTCTCTTTTGCGATCGCCAGCCTGCTGATGATCTGGGCACTAAGATCCTGCTTACCGGGAGAGCGCAGAGGACTGGCTCTGGTCGCGGGCGGTGCACTCGGAAACATCATCGATCGTTGGCGACAAGGTGCTGTGACCGATTTCCTCGATTTTCATTGGCAAGGACTGCACTGGCCGGCCTTCAACGCTGCCGATGTTTTCATTTTCCTCGGCGCGTTTTTGATTTTGACGTCGACGTTCCTGAACGGCACGAAAAATAAGGGTTAAGGGGGCATCATGCCGGAGCTTAAGCAGAACAAACGAAATGCTGGCTTTGCTTCCATACCGAACTTCCCCATAGCCCTGACGAGAATTTTTGGTTGGGCCATCATTGGCGTACTTGCCGCCTTTCTATTCAATAATTTCCTGACCAATTGGCTTGGATGGCCTGGCGTCAGGATTTTGGCCAACCCGTCCACTGGCGGCCACGATCCCCGCATCTGGTTACAGGTGGCCATCTACGCTGCCGCCGTACTGGCCGCCGCCGCCCATGTCGCACGCACCAGGGACCGCAGCCTTAGAACGGACCACCAGCGGGTCTTTGGGCTCAATGCCGTGCTCATCCGCGCCGGGTTCTGGGCTGTTCTGTTGATCGGTCTGGTCGACTTCACTCTTGCCTTTCTGAAGGGCGAGCAACTCCTGATCGGCCTGGTCGGCGCGCCGCTGGCAGATACTCTGGGGCGCGCGGAATTGCGCGGTGCCTATGTGCACATGCCCTTGGTCGCAATCGGGCTCGCCATCGCGCTTCGCACACGGGTCCTAGCGCTACCTTGGCTGGTCCTGATGATCGTCGTCGCCGAACTACTAATCGTGCTGTTCCGCTTCGAGTTTTCCTACGAACAGACCTACATGGGCGATCTGGTCCGCTTCTGGTATGCGGCCCTATTCATGCTGGGCTGCGCCTACACCCTTTATGAGGATGGCCATGTGCGGATTGATCTGCTTTACGTGGAATCAAATCCCCGCCGTCGCGGGCTGGTCAACGCCATCGGTGCCCTGGTGCTCGGCATGCCGTTCTGCTGGCTAATCCTGAGCGTCGGCACGGCAGGCCGCACCGGCATCCTCAACAGCGCCCTGCGGACCTTCGAGATCGAAGGCGTCGGCGACGGCATGTACATCCTGTACCTGATGACCGTACTGGTCGGGGTGTTCGCGGTCACACTCATCATTCAATTCGTCAGCATGATGTTCGGCGGAATGGCCGACGTGCTGGGCGAGCCCACGCCAACGGGCGGCGCTGAGGGGGGCTGAGGATGGAACTCTTTTTCCTCGTCCTACTGGTCGTGATATTGGCCGTCGCCCTCGGCTCGGGCTTTCCCGTCGCATTCGCCATTCCGGGTTCGGCGATCGTCGCCGTCAGCCTGGCCGCGTTCGCCGGTCTGGTGGTCACTGGAAACCCGGATGCATTCTTTATCCACGGCGGAGGCCCTAGCGAATGGCTATCCGCTGGAGCGATGAACATTCGGGGAATTTATAACAATGACGGGACGGATGTGTTGATCGCCGTGCCGTTGTTCATCTTCATGGGCCTGATGCTGGAGAAGTCGCGCGTCGCCGAAGACCTTCTCGTCGCCATGGCGCGTCTGTTTGGCACGGTGCGCGGTGGGCTCGGCGTCTCGGTCGTCCTGGTCGGCGCCTTGCTGGCGGCAACCACCAGCGTGATCGGCGCGACGGTGATCGCCATGGGCATGATTTCGCTACCGACCATGTTACGGAACCGCTATTCCAAGCCCATGGCGACGGGCATTGTCGCAGCCACGGGCACGCTGGGCCAGATCGTCCCGCCGTCGATCGTCTTGCTGATCCTGGTCCACCAACTCACCACCGCCGTCAACGAAGCCAACGCCGCCCGGCGGGCCCTTTACAAGACCGTGACAGATGACCTGCTGATGCCGAGCCAGTTCGATGTGCCATCGGTCAGCGCAGGCGAGATGTTCATGGGCGCTCTCGTGCCGGGATTGGTCCTTATCGCCCTCTATGTCCTCTATATCCTCGTCACGGCCTATCTGCGGCCAGACCTGGCACCGGTGCACAGGCATACAGATATCTCTGGCAAGAATGCCGTTACGGCGCTGCTCATCGCCTTGGCCCCGCCCCTGACCCTTATTCTTTTGGTTCTTGGTTCGATCATCGCCGGCATCGCCACGGTCAATCAGGCCGGCGCCGTCGGTGCCGCAGGGGCGGCCATGATGGCCGGATACCGCCTGCGTGAAGGTCAGCGTGATGCCTTCTGGCCGACCCTACTGGCCATCGCCGCCCTAGTTGCTCTTGGCATCATCAATGCCCTTTTCCACGTCAATCTGCGAAAGATCGAAGGCACAGCAGACATCGCGGGCATCGTGCTCGCCGCAGTCGCCTCAAGCGCCCTCGCCATCGCCCTCGGTTGGAGCCTCTGGCGCACATGGGCAACCGGCGGCACCTTAAAGCGTGTGTTGGAGGACACGACCAAGACGACCTCCCTGGTGTTCGCCATCCTGATCGGTGCGGTCATGCTGACAGCGGCATTCCGGGGGTTCGGCGGCGAGGACCTGGTGCGTGATTTCATGCGTGGCCTGCCGGGCGGGTTCTGGGGTCAGTTCGCAGTCGCCATGATCATCATTTTCGTCCTCGGATTTTTCCTCGACTTTCTGGAAATCACCGTGGTTGTTGTCCCGATCATCGCGCCGATTCTGCTGACCGACCCCGCAGCAAACGTCGCCGCTGTCTGGTTCGGTGTTATGATCGCGCTGAACATTCAGACTTCGTTTCTAACGCCGCCCTTCGGTTTTGCACTCTTCTACTTGCGCGGGGTCGCGCCGAAAGGCGTCCGTACGCTCGACATCTACAAGGGCGTTGTGCCTTTCATCGCCATTCAGTTGCTGGTCCTTGGTGTGGTTGCGGCCTATCCGACCTTGGTGACCTATCTTCCGACCCGTGTTTCGCTCGGGGCGGAGGCTTCACCGCCGCCAACCAATCCTCGGCTTCAGTACTGCATGGAAGAGTTTATAAGGGACGAGTTTCAAATAAACGGGACGACCATAAGGCAAGCCATCGGCAAAGCCCGGAACATCAATCTAGAGGGACTTCCTTCATACCTTCAGAACGAACTAATACGCAGCTTCGAGAAAGCGGAAAATGCGTTTCCGACGATGGAACGAATCACCGAAACCGCTGCGGCGATACACACGGCGGCGCAGACCTACCGGCCGGTCCACGACAGGGTGCGGCGGATCGAACGCGATATTCGGCGGATCGACAAGAAGATCGAGCAAAACCGGGCTATCATTTCCTGGGCCGGTAGGGCGGCCTCGTCCGAGGAAGGTCGGCGGGCAGAAGCGCGCATAAAGCCCCTAACAAACGAACGCGCCGAACTAACGGCCCAAATTCCGGCAGGCTGGACGGATGTGCGGACCGACATGGCGGCTAAGCTGAAGGCTCACCATGACGCACGTATTCGTTATCGGCGAACCGTTGATGCGGCTCATGGCCCCGTGGTCGAAGCGATCCAGGCGATCAATGACGGAGACCGTGTGGGTTCCCTCCAAAAGGCTTTGCAAGAGTTAAAGGCGAATGTGGAGGTGATGCCTGCGGACGATCTGATAGATCGGTTGAAAACAGCCTATGGCCAGGCAGCCCTGGTCCGCCATTCCACGGAAATAGAAAATGCCCTAACTCAAGCGCGCCGGGTTTTGCGTGCTAACCCGACCGCTCGCACCGCGATTGCTGAAAAGGTTCAAGGCGCGCTTGCTGTTGTCGCCAAGGAACGGATTTGGCGCATCCGCGCAGCGCAAGAAGTCTTGGGCAGCCTAATGGCTTATGAGACCGCCATCGCGGAAACCATAGGAATCCGGGGGCGTTCGAGGCTTTCAGATCGCGTGGCATCCGAAATTTCCAACTGCGTTGCGACTCCCCGGGATATCTATTTGAATTTTTGAGATGGCCAGACGGTGCGATGCTCAACGAACAAACAATACTGGAGTTGACGCAGGTCAAAGTACCGACACCGAGAATAGTTTAGCCTTAAGCAAGATGTCGTTATTTCGGCGCGTCTTTTGAAAAAGTGTGAGAGGAGATTGATCATGACACGTAAAACGAAGCTGGCCGGATTGGCCGTGGCCTGTGTTTTGGCCATGTCGATCACCACATCGGCGTTCGCCCATGGCTCCGGAAACTCGAATTCCAGCCAAGGCCAAATGCCGATGATGGGCCAAGGCATGATGGGAAGCCAAATGCCCATGATGGGCGGGTACGGCATGATGGGCCAAATGCCGATGATGGGGCCCGGCATGATGGGAGGCCAAATGCCCATGATGGGCGGGTACGGCATGATGGGCCAGATGCCGATGATGGGGTCCGGCATGATGGGAAGCCAAATGCCCATGATGGGCGGTTGGGGAGGGATGCAGGTTCTGCGCCGCGACCTGACGGCCGATGAAGTTAAGCATATGATGGAGCACCGCTTGGCCTGGAGCGGAAACCAGAACGTCAAACTTGGCAATGTCAGCGAGAAAGAGGGTGATGTGATCGAGGTCGAAATCACGGACAAAGACGGAAAGGTCGTCCAGAAGCTCAAGGTCGACCGGCACACCGGCTGGATGCAGATCGTTCAATAGGTGACGGCATTTAACTTACCTTTTCCATTGCCTAGGTGAACTGAGATTGATCATGTTCAAATTCAACTACGCCTCTTATTCGGCAAGCTGGTAGTTAGCGAGCAACACAATTGGCAGGGCGAAATTCGAGGTAAACGAGGGGAGAATCAGGATCGCAGGTTCTGAGTGGGGAGGTTTCTTCACCTAGCGCCTGCGATCAAACTAAATCTTATTGACCAGCCTTCCGTAAGACAGAAACCTGAAACCTCTGCTCGTTCCCTTTGGGTGTCATGTGCACATGCTTCCGCATATCGACCGTTTTCAAAGCACCCGGTGCGATTTCTTCCAAGGTGGCTACCAGGTCTTCGGGCGAATAACGCATAACAGGCAACCCGGAGCACATCTCCGGCCCGTCCTCTGCAAACGTCATAATAATCGCAATTCCACTGGGCTCGAGCGCTGACAGCATCCTCGAAACGTAGGCCCTGCAGTCGTCTTTTGATGTCAGGAAATGGAACACCGCTCGATCATGCCAGAGCCGGTAGGGCTGATCGGGAACCCATTTGGTTACGTCTTCTGTGATCCACGTTACCTTGTCTGCCCGCGACCCCAGTCGGCAGCGTGACACATTCATTCCTGCTTCGGATAGGTCCAAGATCGAGATGCGGCTGAAGCCGAGATCAATCAAGCTGTCGACGATCCGGGAAGCGCCACCGCCGACATCCAGGATAGGATCGTTTGCATCGGCGTACTTACGGATCAGTTCGAGAGATACGGTGGGGATTGCCTCGAACCAGGTTAGCGCAGTCTCTTCGCGGGCCCCATACACGTCATTCCAATGCTCATGACGATCATTCATAGCAAATCATTCCCTTCAGCCCGGCAGATTGGCCGCAAAGTCTGGCCGTTCTATATTCAAGTGTCTTACACTCTGCAAGAAAACCCGACAGTCAATTCCATCGCATTGACCTATATCGCACGGACCTATACGAAGCGGTTTGTGGCCGGGTTATTCCGGGCTGGTCGCCCCAAGCTCGAGAATCGGCATGCTCGAACTCCAAAGCCAAAGTCAGATTTACACCCTTTCGTGGTTTCTCATGCAATTCTATGAGCATGAGATGCAGCCCGCCCAGGCGGAAGACCACTTCGGCTCCTAGTAGGATAGTCACCTCATTGCGGTCCTGCATTTACGCGACGCCGTCTGCGACTTTGGATTCATGGATCATCACCATGCCCGCAGCTGGTGACGTGACTTTTAGAAGTCGATCCGATTTCGTGCCGGTATTGCGGATCGTCAAATAGGCGGCACCCGGCCGCGATTGTAGGATAGACGCACGCGCCCAAGGTTTCTCAATGACAATTGAAGCGTCTCCTGCTGACGCGCCGCGTGCCTGTATCAGCAGAGTGAAGGCAGCAATGAAGGCGAACAGACTCAATTTCAGTGATTTCATTTTTCAATTCTTTCGTTCTTCAGGCGACGTTGGATCTCCGCCGCGATTTTCTCCGGCGGATGAAGGTTTTCCGAGAACACCGCGTCGTACGAGCCGTCCGGCGTCATCAGGTACATGTACCCCGAATGCCCCATGACGTAGCCGCCCGGCGCATCGGCTCTCTCGGTTTTCCCGTAAAAAACCCGGAATGACTTCGCAGCCTGTTTGATCTGCTCAGGCGTGCCGGTAAGGCCGACGATATCCGGGTGGAAGGCCCCGACATATTCAGCCAATACCTCGGGTGTGTCGCGCTCCGGATCAACCGTGATGAACATCGGTGCCACCTTGTTCGCGTCCTCCCCCAGAATATCCAGAACCTGGGCCATGACCGCGAGCGTTGTCGGGCAGACGTCGGGACAGAATGTGAAGCCAAAAAACACCAGCTGCCATCGTCCATGGAAGTCCTGCTCTGTGACGTTACGTCCGTGGTGATCTGTCAGCGTGAATTGGCTTTTGATCATGGCTTGGCCGAGTTGCCGTGCCGTGGGCAACGGCGGTTCCGGCTTAAAGGTACTCCAGCCGACGATACCGGCCACAGCCATGGCCGTGATCAGGACAAGTCCCCAAGCCGCCCATCGCACACCCCGGAGACGGGGGCTATCCTTCGGCGCGCTGGAAGTGCTGTCAGACATCGTCTGGCTTTTCCTTCTCCCCTGGCTTGGACGAACATTTTCCGCTCCCCCCGCTCATGCACATGCCCAGCGCACACATGGCGACACAGGGCAGAACACCAAGAAGAAGCGGCGCCAAGCCCAGCGCCACCACCGTGCCCCAGTTCATCGCCAGGCCGCCACCGATGGCGGCGAGCCCGAACAGAATCCAACCACGGCGCCCGGTGACATAGGGCCAGAGCTTGTTGACGGCGCGTTGAGCGGTTGCAACCGCGAGCACTGCTTGTTGACCATTCTTCATCGCTCTATCACCTTTGATTCTTTGCTGACGCAATCCGGTCCCGGAACAGGGTGACCAAATCCGGCGCATCCCATTCCGCAGGACCAACCAACCGGCCGAGCTGCTGCCCGCTTGGGTCGATCAGGAAGGTCGTCGGCAAACCGCCTAACTTCAGGACACGCATGACCCGTGCATTCTGATCCATGTAGATTTTCAGGTTCTCGATGCCGGTCTTTGCATAGAAATCCCGCACGACCTTCACCCCTGCCCGATCGATCGAAAGCGGCAACACATGAAAGTCGTTGCCGCCCAGAAGGCCCTGCAGGCGGTCTAGCGTCGGCATCTCTTCGCGGCAGGGTGGACACCATGTCGCCCATATGTTCAGGAGCACATGTTTGCCCCTGAAGTCCGCGAGTGCCCCGGGCCGACAGTCTTCGTGGGTAAATGTGACCTCCGACATTGGCAATGGTGCATCGTGCAGGCTAAAGGTCTTAGCCGTTCCCGCGGCGCCTGCGACGGCAGCCGGCAACACCACGGATGCTGCGGCCATAACCGTCATGGCCCGGCGGCGCGTCATGACTGTCATGACTTTGCTCCATCAGCTTTCCGCAGCAGGCGATCGACGATGGGCATGAGCGTGCCGTCCACGATTTCCTGTGTCACAGGCCCCACGTGCTTGTAGGCGATACGCCCGTCGGCGGAGACGATGAACGTTTCCGGCACGCCATAGACACCCCAGTCGATGGCGACACGGCCATCGAGATCGGCGCCTGTCCGCTTGTAGGGATCGCCAAGCCGGTTGAGCCAAGCCGAGGCATCATCGGGCGTGTCTTTATAGTTTAGCCCGTGAATGGGCACGACGTTCCGCGCCTTGAGATCCATCCAAATCGGATGTTCCGCTTTGCATGGTAGGCACCAGGAAGCGAATACGTTGACGATAGACACCTCACCCGAGAGATCCGCCGACGCGAGGCCCGAGGTTCGTCCCTTGACCGGCGGCAGATTGAACTCGGGCACCGGCTTGTCGATCAGGGCCGAGGGCAGCACCTTCGGATCGCGCGTCAATCCCCAGCCCAACGCCACGGCCAAGCCCGCGAACACCACCACGGGCCCCCAGAACAAAAGCGCTGTGCGACGCCTTTGTCCTGCTTCAAGAAGCATTTCACTCATGGCGGTTTCTCCCGCCGTTGCTGAACAGATACTTGATCAACGCGGCCGCGACCAACAACGCCAGTCCGGCGGCTAATGCGCCTGCCAGGATCATGCCCCAGCCCATCGCGCAATCGGTTCCCATCATATTGCTCATTTCTCATTCGCCCTTTTGGTGACGTCCTGCTGCCGGCGCCGAAAACGGTCCGGCCAGGTGCTTTTGATGAAGTCGAGTACGGACCAGATCTCGTCGTCCGAAAGGATGTCGCCGAACGCCGGCATGTCGCTTTCGTATCCCGCCGGTGCCAACGGCGGAACAAGACCGTGCTTGGTCATCCGGAACAGGTGCGCATCCGGATGGTGCCAGGTATGTCCCGTCCGATCATGCGGCGGGGCCGGCAGACGGCCGTCCGGCCGGCGGATCTGCCAATCAGGCTGCCCTTTCAGGTTCTTGCCGTGACAGCTGGCGCAGTGGGTTTGGTAAAGCGTGCGACCCCGGGCAAGGTTGTCCGTCTCGGGTGATTGCGCGGCAACCGGCAGGGAAATTGACCCGACGGTTGCCGCAACCAGCATGAAGGCGGTTGGGTTGAAATCCTCCATCATTCGACCGTGAAGACCTTTGCCGGCCCTTGGCCGAATTGGTAGACGGTGAAGGGGGCTGCCTTTGTGCCCGACATTCCGGGCGACCCTTGCGGCATACCCGGCAGGGAAATTCCCTTGACGTCCGGGCGTTCGGTCAGAAGCTTGTCGATAGCGGAAACCGGGACGTGGCCTTCGACAACGTATTTGTCGAGCACCATGGTGTGGCAGCCCGCGAAGTCATCAGGCACGCCCATCTCACGCTTCATCAAGGTAAGGTCGTGGGATGCCTTGACCGTTACCTTGAAGCCGTTCTCGCGAAGGTAGTCGGCGTAGCTTTCGCAACAGCCGCACTGCGGGTTCTTGATGATGGTGGCGTCAGGCCGGTCGGCCGCAAGAGTAGAAACGGCAGTAACAGCGCTGAGCAAGACCGCAAAGATGGCCGCTTGAATTCGGTTTCTAATGGTCATGATCATTTCCTTTTTGACACTAGATTAACTGAGTTACGCCGGACTGATTCAGCATCGGTTTTCGATGAACGGGCTGATCTCGGACGGTTGGGCAAAGATGACGAAGAATCGATCCCCCCTCATGCCCTTGGGGATGATCACCGGCTTCCCCGCCATCGGCCCCTTATCACTAGAGTCCGATTTGAACCGGAGATTGAACTCCCAGATTTTCTGAACCTGCCCGGCTACCGTACGCACATGATAGGTGCCTCGGCAGTAGGTCAGCGACGCGACCTGACGCTCCGGACCCAGTGCTTCCAGATCAGGCATAGGGCGATCCCCCATCATCATGCTGCCACCGGATTCATTTGAAGGCGCCGGTGACCTTTCAGCTGACTGTTCAGCTTTCACGGCCTTCAAAAAGGCGATGATATCCCGACGGTCGGACGTCGACTTGATGCCCGGAATGTTCATGGACGTTCCGGGAACCAGCCCCCTGGGATCGAGCATCCAGGCGTCCAGTTTTTCATCGCTCCAGACCAAGCCGGAAGCCTTAAGGGCATCGCTGTATCGCCCGAATCCTTCAACCGTCGCGGCTTTCCGCCCGGCGACCGTCGCCAGACTGGGGCCGGTCTTGTGGAGGTCGGGACGGGCCGAATGGCAGGACAGACATTGCAAAAAGGCTTTTCGACCACGGTCAGGGTCGCCGTCCGCCCGCGCCGTGTCGATAAATCCGGTGAACAAGGCCGCGATAATCGCGCCGGCCGTGGAGAATAGATTTCGTCTCATTTCCGGCCCTCCTCATGTCACCTGTATGACACCCATCATGCCGCCGGCCTGGTGTTCCAGGATGTGGCAATGGAACATCCAGCCGCCGGGGTTGTCGGCGACGAAGGCGATTTCGACCTGTTCGCGCGGCGCCATCAGAACCGTGTCCTGCCATTCCTTATGACGGGTCGGCTCGCCGTTTCGGCTGATCACGCGAAAGGAGTGTCCATGCAGATGGATGGGGTGGTGCCAAGCCGTCTGGTTGTCCAGAGCCAGGATGTAGGAGCGGTTCCGCGCCAGCGTCAGAATGGGGTCCATGACGTGACCCGTGGCGGCGACGCCGTTGACCGTCCAGGCCTTGCCGTTCCGCATCATTTCCATCATGCCGACCTCACGTCCGCCCATCTTGGCCATGGACATACCGCCCATCATGCCGCCGCCGAACGCGATGTGATGACGCTCGGCAGAAGCCAGGTCAGGTTCGGGCATGGTGTTGTCGGGCAACGCCGCGACCTCGCGCATCGGCTTTTCCCGCAACCGCTTGGGCCCGTAGACGACATTCAACAGTCGGTATTTCAGACGACTGTAGAAGGTATCCCTGACGGCAAAGGCATCGCCCGGATCGCCGGTCAGGTCGAGGATCAGATCGATCCGCATGGCCGGTCCGATGTCCAACCGTCCCGTCACCTGGTGCGGGTCAACCGGCTGGCCGTCATAGGCGATGACCCAGGGTGTATGACCTTCGAATTCCAGGCCGAAGATACGGGCGTTGGCGGCATTGATCAGGCGCAGGCGGATACGCTCGCCTGCCCTGGCTTCGAATATATCGGTGATCCGGCCATTGACCGTAACCGTGTTGCCGATGCGGCCGGCATGGCTCATATCATGGCGATTCCCGAAATCCTCGCTGATCTGCGCATCTTTCAGCAAGCGCCAGTCGTCCAATACCCAGGTCACATCATGGTCCACTTGGGGCGGGTTCGTTTCCTCGATGATCAGGGGGCCGTAAAGGCCACGCCCGACCTGCTCGAAGCTCCGCTGATGAGGGTGATACCAATAAGTCCCGGCGTCGGGTGCATCGAACTCGTAGACAAAGGTTTCGCCGGGCGCGATGGGCTTTTGCGTCAGATGTGGCACGCCGTCCATCGCATGGGGCACGCGAAGCCCGTGCCAGTGAACCGTCGTCTCTTCGGTCAGTCCGTTGCGCACGGCGACGCGCAGACGTTCGCCTTGGCGTATCCGGATTTCCGGGCCGGGCACGCGACCATTGTACGACCAGACTTTGGTTTTCGCCCCGTCACTGTCCACTAGGTGGGTCGCACCGGGGCCGGCGTCCAAATCGAATTGACGCAGGGGAAGCGAAGGTGCTGCCCAGGCGGGCACGGCAGCCACCCCTGCCGCGGCGCCGGCGGCAGCTAGGAAGGAACGGCGCGACAGGCCGTTGTTGAACGTGTTTTTCATTAGATGATGTCCATTCTCGGGTATGGAGGCGGACAGGCTGACGAGCCTGTACCAACAAAGCCTCACCTGCCCCGTATGGAGGAGGCGGGCCTAAGACGTGACGCGTGGCAAAAGCAAAGGCTTTCGCCGGCTGCGCACTAACCGAGAATGGATTTTGGGGGAGAGGGGTCGAGCAGAGGCCCGGATGACCGCGCGAATTGCCTGCGATCTAGGGGATACGTTCGGTCATCGGCCATGCCGACGGCCGCGCGGCCATCGACCATATCGATTGCGGAAAGGTGACAGGCCGACACGCAATCTATCGATGCCTTTGCCCCATCACCGCCGGTGCCGCACGCAGTACAGCTATCGCCATCGGGACCTTGAACATCGCCGGTCATGGCCATGTCGACACGCATTTGTCCCGCCTGGACCACCGAGACGACGGACCCCACGCCCACTGCAAGCAGCAGGGCGACAATCAGAAGGCGGGATCGCAGCAGTCGTCTCATCGGTCGGAAGTGTTGCCATCAATCATGGCCGGATCAAGGCAAATTTCGCCCTTGACCCTAAAGTATACTACAGGGTTTACGCTGTCCGGAATCGACGGAGATACTGAGAAATGTTGAACATCGGAGATGTCGCCCGGCAAGGCGGCGTGAGCGTCGAAACCCTGCGTTACTACGAACAGCAAGGGTTGATTGAAACGCCTGATCGGGACGCGAACGGCTATCGGAAATACGCGCCGGAGGTCGTTCGGCATATTCAGTTCATCAAACGCGCCCAGGATGTTGGGTTCACCTTGCGGGATATCGGAGACCTTCTCTCACTTAAAGCCGACCCCGGGGCATCGTGCAGCGATGTTCGGGACCGGGCGCTGGGGAAACTCAGCGAAATCGAGGAGAAGATCGATGTTTTATCGCGAATGCGGGATGTCCTCGGCACATGGACGAATGCGTGCCCCAGCACAGGGCCGGTGAGTGCCTGTCCGATTCTTGATGCCCTGGAAGCCAGGAAAGGGCCCGCAAATGCCGACCGTTGAATTCGTCTATGAAAAATCATGCCCGAATATCGCGGCGGCCCGAAAACAGTTGATCGCGGCGTTTGGCGCTGCCGGTGTGGCTCCTGCTTGGTCGGAATGGGAGGTTGGTGACCCAGATACGCCCGACCACATTCGTTCCTATGGCTCTCCGACGATCTTGGTCGATGGTAAGGACGTGTCGGGACTTCCCCTTGAAGAAGCCAGTTCGTGTTGCCGCATATACACGTTGGAAGGCGATGCGCGTGGCGTGCCGCCGCTTGACCAGATCGTGACGGCGTTGACGCCAAGTTATGAACCCGGCAAGCCCTCCGGAACCTTGCATTTGAATGCGGCCATGGTGCCGTCCATCGGGGCGGCTTTATTGCCGAAACTGGCCTGCCCCGCCTGTTGGCCGGCCTATGCCGGTTTGTTCAGCAGTCTTGGCATCGGATTTATCGACTATACCCCGTTTCTATTGCCGCTCACCGGTGCCTTTCTTGCCGTTGCCGTTTCTGCATTGGCTTACCGGGCGACGACACGGCGCGGGTATGGTCCGTTTGGACTGGGTGCTGTCGGCGCAGGGATCGTGCTGATCGGCAAGTTCGGCTTCGACAGCGACCCGGCCATGTGGGCTGGCCTTGGCGTTCTCGTTGCCGCGTCCCTGTGGAACACCTGGCCGATGCGAAGCAAAAGCCAATCGGGCCAAACAGCGGGCTGTCCTGCCTGTGCGAACATTAAGGACGAATACGTAACCTCATGACTCAACGAAGGAGATTTTGACGATGCCCCAGAAACGCAAGATCGAGGTTTTCAGTGCCGGATGTGGTTTGTGTGAGGAAACCATTGAGCTGGTCAACCAGATGGCCTGTTCAAACTGCGAGGTTTCCATCCTCGATATGAAAGAGGTCAAGGTGATCGCCAGGGCCAAGGACTTGGGCGTGCGCACGCTGCCCGCCGTGGCGGTTGACGGCGTTCTGGCCTCGTGTTGTGCCGGTCGAGGCGTGACCGAAGACGCCCTTCGAACCGCAGGAATAGGGCAACCATAGCCCCGCATGGCGGATATGTCATTGGCCTCTGGAACTTGATCTTCGGCTCCTTGAATATCATAAGAGATCGGCCTATTTCTTGCTCGACCCCATGGATTGGTCGGTTTTCCGGCCCGATGCGATGAGGTTGTCGTACGGTCACAAAAATATGATGCCCTGCGAAAACAAAGATGGTGCGCCGCAAAAAAAATTTGATATCGTACCTTATCGCCTTCCCTGCTTCAGATTGTTGGCTCTGTAACCCTGATGCGATTTTTACCTCGTCTGATCTCAGCGATTTTACTGGTATCTGCCTTGTTGCTTCCACCTGTGGTCGCTGCGTGGGCGGACTCGGGTAGCTTATCGACATCAGGCGGCGCCAGCGTTGGCCAAGTGGACGTCATCAGCTGTCAGAACGATGCGGCCCGACACGGAGAAGCGGAAGGTTCTTGTTGCGCGACGGAACAGTCCTGCCCGCCTGAGTTCTGCGTTTCAACCTGTCTTGTTCCCTTGATCATTGGTGCATCAACGCACGAATTTCCCGATCAGGAGACCATCGCGCTTCGACTCGTTAAAGCCGAGCACCTGCGTTCGTGGGCAATCGGTCTGTTATTCCCTCCCCCACGAACCTGATCCTTCGATGACCTCTGCGCGTGCCTTGGACCGGGCCTGAGCCTGGCCGCTAGTCTCGCGTATGCGTGCACCGTTTCCGGCGGCATCCGATGGCCGTCCGCCAAGAAGGATCGAACAATATGTCCGTCATCAAGAGGTTGGCTCCGGGAATGCCCGGGCTTGCCCTCGTCACACTTGTGCCACCATCTCATGGTGTCGCGGAGAAACACGAACTCCTGGCCGCTGTCCCAGTGCCGAAGGGTGAAGAGTCCCCGCGGGAAGCCAAAGGGCCCCCCACTTTTCTCGCTCAATCCTTCCGCGGCTTTTCAATTTTTCTTGTTGCCGTCGCCGCGTTAACGATCGTTTTCCCCAAGGAGCCTCTCGCGCAGGCGCCTGAACCATCAGCCGAATTGACTATTGATCACGCCCTTCGGTTGGCGGAAGAACGTTCATTCAGTTTGCACGCTAAAGACGCCAGGGGCCGGTCATCCCGCGAAAGGGCGGTGTCGGCGGGTAGTCTGCCCGACCCTGTTCTCCGGTTCTCGATCGACAATCTGCCTGTCACTGGTTCGATGCGCTACAGCCTGACCGACGATTTCATGACCATGCGTTCGGTCGGCCTTACGCAGACATTCATCGGAAGTGACAAAAGGGATGCCCGACGCGACCGGTTTGAACGCGAGGCAGAATTGGCGTCGGCAATGCGGTCCATGGAATTGGCGCGTCTTCGAACCGAAACCGCGCGTGCCTGGTTCGACCGCTTTTATCAACAGCGCATATTGAACCTGCTCGAACGCCAGCGTGAAGAAGCCGTCCTTACAGCAGAGGCTGTTTCCACGGCTTATCGAAGCGGTCGAGGCCCGCAAAAAGACGTTATCGCGGCACAAGAGGAGATTTCCCGCATCGACAATCGAATTCACGAGGTGCGAGCGGATGTCAGCAATTCCACCACTCTCTTGGCACGATGGATTGGAGAGAGCGCGAGGTTGCCGCTGGGCACCGCACCGGCCCTGAGCAATATCGGCTGGGACGGACTAGACACAGCGCACCAAGTCGATTTGCATCCTGAAATTCAAGCCCTGAACTCAAAGGAGCAGGTCGCGCTGGCCGAGGTCAAGGTCGCGAGGGAAGACAAGAACGCCGACTGGAGCCTCTCCCTTATGTTCAGCAGGCGAGGTGACAACTTCAGCGACATGGTCTCCGTCGGCGCGTCTATCCCGCTTCAGTGGAACCAAAAAAACCGCCAGGACCGGGAACTCGCCGCGCGCCTCGAAAAAGTCGCCGAGATACGGGCCGAGCGGGAAGAGATGCGCCGCGAGCATCATTCGGAAGTCGAGCGCATGTTGGCGACTTGGCGCTCCAACCTGATGAGGGTGCGGGACTACGACCAGTCGTTAATTCCCCTGGCTGCCGAGAGGACCAACGCATCCGTTGCGGCATACCGCGGCGGCAAGGAGACACTGGCGACCGTGCTGGAGGCCCGGCGTATGGAGCTCAACACCCAGTTGGAGAGATTGCGAATCGAAAAACAGGCCGCAGCCATCTGGGCGTGGTTGGAGTTTCTCATACCTGAACCCGATGCGTCAGCCGATGCAACCAATTCCAAATCCGACAAGGAGCCGGGACAATGAACAGCAAAAAGATATCGATGAGCCTGCTCGCGATCAGCGTGATCACCGCGGCCGGCTTTGGGCTTTATCGCCTCGGCATGTCGCACGCGGCGCCCCAATCTCCTTCGGTTGGTTTGATGGAGGCACAGGCGATGACCGTCGCGGCGCCAGAAGACCCTTCCAGTTGGGGAATTCCCGAAGGAGAAAGAGCGACCCGCCGCCACATGGAAAGCGGCCTCAAGGCCGGTGATACGGACCCCCTGACAGATCGTCGGATTCTCTATTATCACGACCCCATGGTGCCGGGGAAAAAGTTCGATTCCCCGGCCAAGTCGCCGTTCATGGATATGATGCTCGTCCCCGCGTATTCGGGGGGCGAGGGATCGGACCCGGGAACCGTGACCGTCAGCCCGCGTATCCAGCAAAATCTCGGCCTTCGCGTCGGAGAGGTCGTTGACGGCGTCCTCTCGCAGGAAGTTTCGGCGGTCGGCGCCATCGCCTGGAACGAACGCGGTCAGTCTGCCATCCAGGCCCGCGCGACCGGGTTTGTCGAGAAGCTGCATGTCCGCGCGACGTTGGACCGCGTCACCAAGGGTCAACCGTTGTTCGAACTTTATGTACCCGACTGGGTTGCCGTACAGGAGGACTACCTTAGCGTCCGTCGAATGCAAGGGCGCGATCTTCAACCTCTTGTCGAGGCCTCTCTGCAACGCATGCGGCAAGCCGGCATGGATGATCGCCAGATCGAGAATGTCGAACGCACGGGCAAGGTGCAGGCGCGCACCACGATCGTCGCACCGCATGACGGCGTCGTCACCGAATTGACGGCCCGCGAGGGCAGCACGGTCAATTCGGGAATGCTTCTGGCCCGGATAAACGACCTTTCGACGGTGTGGGCGCATGCCGAAGTGCCAGAAAGCCAGGCGGCGAAATTGCGCGCGGGAAGTCCGGTTTCGGCGCAGGCGCCCGGCCTGACCGGGAAGATATTCGAGGGCAAGGTACAGGCCCTGCTGCCCGAGGTGAACCCCACGACCCGAACGCGCAAGGCGCGTTTGGAATTGGCAAATCCAGAGGAACTTCTTGTCCCCGGAATGTTCGTTCGGATGCGTCTTCTGGATGAGCAAAGCAGAATGGTTTTGTTGGTGCCTTCCGAAGCGCTGATCAGAACAGGCCGACGCACCTTGGTTATGGTGGCCGAGGACAATAACGGGTTCCGTCCCACCGAAGTAGAGGTTGGTAGGGAGCAGAATGGCCGGAGTGAGATCATAAGCGGTCTCTTAAAAGGCCAGAAGGTTGTCCTATCCGGCCAGTTTCTTATCGATTCCGAGGCCAGCCTGAAGGGAGTCGAGGCACGCATGTCCCCGCCGCCAATGAGCACGCCGGAGTCCAATGCGGCCAGGACCTATGAAACGACCGCGCGTGTCGAGGCAGTGTCGGCCGATGCCCTGACCTTGGTGCATCCCGAGATCCAGGCCTTGCAATGGCCGGCGATGACCATGGATTTCAAGTTGCCCCCCCAGATCAAGATGCCCGGCGTGCGGAGCGGCGACGAGATTGAGATCAGGTTCCAGTTGCAGGAGGGAGATGCGCCAATGATCGTTTCCCTGACGCCCCGGAACGGACCCTCCGCGGGAGAGTCGAAATGATCGCCCGTCTAATTTACTGGTCGATCGCCAACCGTTTTTTGGTCTTGCTGGCCACCCTGCTGCTTACCGCCTGGGGGATCATTTCATTGACCCGCACGCCCCTGGACGCGCTTCCGGACCTGTCCGACACCCAGGTGATCATCCGGACGACGTGGCCCGGCCAGGCGCCGCAGCTTGTGGAGAACCAAGTCACCTATCCTCTCACGACCACGATGCTCTCGGTGCCCGGCGCTGCGGTGGTGCGCGGCTATTCCTTCTTCGGTGACAGCTATGTCTACGTGTTGTTCGAGGACGGAATCGACCTCTATTGGGCGCGATCCCGGGTTCTTGAATACCTCAACCAAGCTCAATCACGCCTGCCGCCCGGTGCCAACTCGGCCCTGGGGCCCGATGCCACGGGTGTCGGTTGGATCTATCAGTACGCCTTGGTCGACAAGTCCGGCCGGCAGGACTTGTCGCAGCTAAGAAGCCTTCAGGACTGGTTCCTGAAATTCGAGCTCAAGACGGTTCCCGGCGTAGCCGAAGTGGCGACGATCGGCGGCATGGTGCGCCAATACCAGGTGGTTCTGGATCCCGACAAGCTGGCCGCCTATCGGATCGCCCACGGAACTGTCGTGAACGCCATTCGTCGAGCCAATCAGGAGGCCGGGGGCTCGGTTCTCGAAATGGGCGAGGCCGAGTTCATGGTTCGGACTTCCGGCTACCTTCAATCCCTGGACGATTTCCGAACCATACCGCTGATGACCACGGATGCCGGTGTCTCGGTGGTCCTGGGCGATGTCGCGCATGTCCAGATCGGTCCGGAAATGCGGCGCGGGATCGGTGAGTTGGACGGACTGGGCGAAGCGGTGGGCGGTGTGATCGTGATGAGATCCGGCGAGAATGCCCTTTCCACCATCCAAGCGGTCAAAGACAAGCTGGAAACCCTGAAATCGAGCCTACCGGACGGCGTTGAAATCGTTCCGACCTATGACCGCGCGGGTCTGATCGAACGTGCCATCGAGAACCTGAGCTTCAAGTTGTTCGAGGAATTTCTTGTCGTCGCGGCGGTTTGCGTAATCTTCCTGTTTCATCTTCGGTCGGCGTTGGTCGCGATCGTCTCGTTGCCTATCGGTATTCTTGCCGCCTTCATGGTCATGAATTGGCAGGGTGTGAACGCCAATATCATGTCCCTGGGCGGGATCGCCATCGCCATCGGAGCAATGGTCGATGCCGCCGTGGTGATGATCGAAAACGCGCACAAGCACCTGGAGCACTGGCGTCATAAACACCCGGATGAGCCACTGGCGGGAGAGGCAAGGTGGCGGGTCATCGGTGATGCCGCGGCAGAGGTCGGCCCGGCCCTGTTCTTCTCTCTGCTGATCATCACCCTGTCGTTCGTGCCGGTTTTCGCGCTCGAAGCGCAGGAGGGGCGGCTATTCTCTCCCCTGGCCTTCACCAAGACCTATGCAATGGCCGCAGCCGCCGGTTTGGCCGTCACGTTGATCCCGGTGCTGATGGGGTATCTGATTCGCGGCCACATCCCCGATGAGCACAAAAACCCCATCAATCGCGGACTGATCGCGGTTTATCGGCCGATGCTTGAAGTCGTGTTGCGGTTTCCCAGGTCGACTATTGTTGTGGCCGCGCTGTTTTTCGTGGCCAGTTTGTGGCCGTTGCAGCATATCGGAAGCGAATTCATGCCGCCGCTCGACGAAGGCGACCTGCTCTACATGCCGACGGCGCTTCCTGGCCTGTCTGCGGGAAAGGCCGCCGAGTTGCTGCAACAAACGGATCGCCTGATAAAGACTGTCCCCGAAGTCGCGACCGTATACGGAAAAGCCGGCAGGGCGGTCACCGCCACCGACCCGGCACCCCTGGTGATGTTCGAAACGACGATCCAATTCAAACCCCGTGATGAATGGCGCGCCGGAATGACGCCCGAGAAGATCGTCGAGGAACTCGACAGAACCGTGCGCGTGCCGGGACTGACGAACATTTGGATACCGCCCATCCGCAACCGCATCGATATGCTGGCGACCGGGATCAAGAGCCCGGTTGGTGTCAAGGTTCTCGGGAGCGATCTGAAGGTCATAGACAGGCTCACCGGCGAAATTGAACGGACCGTCAAGAACCTGCCCGGTGTGACCAGCGCCTTCGCCGAACGTATGACGGGTGGCCGGTACGTCGATGTGGACATCAAGCGGGAGCTTTCCGCCCGCTACGGGTTGAATATCGCCGACGTTCAGTCCGTCGTCAGTTCCGCCGTCGGGGGAAAGAATATTGGTGAGACGGTCGAAGGGTTGCAGCGTTATCCCATCAATCTGCGTTATCCCCGTGAGACGCGCGACTCTCTCGACAGGCTTCGTGCCCTGCCCATCGTCACGCCTCGTGGCCAGCAACTGGTGTTGGGTGACGTCGCCGACATCCGGATTAACGATGGCCCCCCGATGCTTCGCAGCGAAAATGCTAGGTTGGCCGGGTTCGTATACGTGGACCTGCGTGGGCGGGATCTCGGTTCAGCAGTTCGCGAAATGCAACAAAGGGTGAGCGAACAGGTCGATCTGCCGCCGGGGTATTCGGTTACGTGGTCCGGACAGTTCGAGTTTCTCGAGCGCGCGAGCGCCAAACTCAAGGTTGTCGTACCCTTTACGCTCCTGATCATCCTCGTGCTGCTGTACCTGACCTTCAAGAGCTTCGGCGAAGCCTTGCTGCTGATGGCCACCCTGCCGTTCGCGCTGGTCGGCGGCATCTGGCTTCTTTACGGCCTCGGATACAATCTTTCCGTCGCCGGCGTGGTCGGGTTCATCGCGCTTGCGGGGGTAGCCGCCGAATTCGGGGTCATCATGCTCCTGTACCTGAAGCAAGCATGGTCCGCGCGGATTGAACAAGGTCTGACAAGCGAGGCGGACTTGCTCGACGCCATTCGGGAAGGCGCGGTTCTGCGCGTGCGGCCGAAAGCCATGACCGTCGCGGTGATTCTGGCCGGCCTTCTGCCGATCATGTGGGGCGTCGGGACCGGCAGCGAGGTCATGCAGCGCATTGCCGCGCCGATGGTCGGCGGCATGATCACCGCGCCCTTGTTATCGATGTTCGTGATACCCGCCGCCTACTACCTAATGCGCCGACGGCGCAAAGGACGACAGGCGGCGGATCAACTGATTCCGTCATCTGCCGATACCGCGTGATGGATATCTTCGGGTCAATCGGCGGTGCCAGACCCCAGCTTGCAACCTTTCACCAACTTGTGGAGAGAATTTGATGAAAAAATCAACGATCGTTCTTTGTGCCGCCTTCCTGGCGATTGCCGCAGCCCCGGCCACGGCTCAGCAAAAGATGATGAACGACATGAAGGACATGCCGATGGGCACTATGGAAAACAACAGGATGGACAAGCCTGCCGCTGACCAAACGATCCATTCCACAAGGGGTAAGGTGACCAAGGTCGATGGCAGCAGTGGCATGGTGACGTTGGCCCACGAGCCTGTCGGCACCTTGAATTGGCCGTCCATGACGATGGGCTTCATGGTCATGGATAAGGCCCTGCTGGAAAAACTCAGTGTTGGTAAAACCGTCGACTTTGACTTTGTGCAATCGGGCAAGGGGTACGCTATTACCAGTGTAAGATGATGCGAGTAGATGTCGGCCACAGCCTATTTGAGCGGGCATGCTCAATGGGTTGGTTCGCGGGCCTAGTTCGCTGGTTGATGCGGGGTTGTTGGCTTTTTAAGCCCTGTATTTCTTGATTCAATTCCCTGTTTTAAATTTTAGGGAAATTAATCCAGTAACACTGGTTTTCCTGAAGAGGGCCGTTGAAGCAGAGTTATAGAGAGCAGTATATCGCCATATTTCCCTATAGTTTCCCTATTGATTAGGGAATTTCATAAGAGACTGGTTCGCTAAAGACTGCCCCCACCGCCAAAGCCCCCTTTTGATTACAAAGGGGCACTTGGCTATCTGATCCGCCCCCACACGCCCGCCCGGCATTACGCGCACCGAAGATCACCAGATTGTGCTGGAAACGCGATGCGGACCGACACGCAGCGCCAGCAGGCGAGCCGGGAACCGGCCTGAAAGAGGCTGCACACGGCTTGGCGGGCCCTATGCCGGACTTGCCGTCGCAGAACGCCTGGGCGCAGCGGTGACGTCAACAACGCTGATATTTGCGGGTTTAAATCCCCGGCAAGGCAGGCCGCTTCAGGACGCCGCCCGCGCGCCGCGCAACCAAGCGAACCCCAGCAACGCCGTGACGGCCACGACACCCGTGAGAATCACCGGGGTTTCGTGCGCGACGATGGCCGCCGCCCCCGCCAGCATCAACGCACGTTCGATATAGCCGAGCCTGACCTTGAAATACCCGATCTGCCCCGCCGTCGCGGCAATCACCGCCAGCAACAGGGCCAGGATATAGGCGGTCGTCGGCAGCCAAGTTTCCGCGTTCAGGTCCTGCAGGTTGATTTCCGGATGGTAGACCCAGACGATGGGCAGCACGAAGGCGACCAGCGAAAGACGCAATGCCCGCGCCGCCAGTTTCAAGGGACTGACCTTGGCAATCGCCGCGGCGGCGAACACGGCCAATGCAACAGGTGGCGTGATCGCCGACAACACCGCGTAGTAGAACACGAACAGATGGGTCTGCAGCGTCTCGACGCCCAGATTCATGATCGCCGGCCCGGCGACGAACACAACCATCAGGTAGGATGCCGCCGTCGGCAGCCCCATCCCCAGAATGATGGAACAGGTCGCCGCCAGGATCAGCGCGACCAGCAGGCTGTCGCCCCCCACCGCCACGATCATCTGGTTCAGCTTGATCCCCAGGCCGGTGCTGGTGAACGACGCGATGACGATGCCGATGGCGGCGCAGGCGATCATCACGGCGATGCCGTCGCGCCCGCCGTCGACGATGAAGGTAACGGCCTTGCCCAGGTCCAGACGCGTGTCCGCGAACAGCTGCGCCACGGCCAGCACCACGCCGGTCGCGGCAAGGCCGCAGAAGGTCGGCGAAAACCCGAGAAACAAAAGGGCGATCAAGGTCGCGAACCCGGCCACCAGGGTCACCGCCTGCGCCCGACGTGCGGGCGTCATTGCCGTATCGGTTTCTTCGTCCTGGCTTTCGATGCCGTGCTTTTCCGCCTGCAGGGCGACGGCGATCATCAGCGAGATGATGAACAGAAAGGCCGGCACCAGCGCCGCCAGCATGATCTTGGAATAGGGAATGCCAGTGATTTCCGACATGATGAAGGCGCCGACGCCCATGATCGGCGGCATGATCTGGCCGACGCAGGAGGCACTGGCCTCGACCCCGCCGGCGAATTCCATGCGGTACCCGGCACGCCGCATCATCGGGATCGTCAGCACCCCCGTCGCCGACACGTTGGCCGGGGCCGAGCCGTTGATCGAGCCGAACATGGCCGAGGCGATGATCGCGCATTGCGCCGGACCGGATTTGCGCCCGCGCGTCAGGCGCATGGCCATGAAATTGAAGAAGTCGCCGGCCCCGGACACCCGCAGCGCGACGCCCAGAATGACGAACACGAAGACCACGTCGACGACGGCGCCCAGCGCGATGCCGAAAATGCCCTGGTAACTGTAGGAATATTCCAGAACCTCGGAAATCCAGAACGGCCGGTGTTGCAGAAGCCCCGGCATGTATTCGCCGTGGGTCATGTAGATGAACGCGGCGGCGACGACGCCGATCAGGATCCAGCCTTCGACCCGGCGCGCCGCTTCGAGCACGCAAAACACGCCGACGGCGTAGCAGGTCAGGTCCCAGGGGGTCGGGATGCCTTCCCGCAGAGAGGCGATCTCCTGGTACTGGTCCAGGTAATAGAGGCCGCTGGCCACGGTCAGGACGATCAGCAGAACGGACAACAGGCTGTCCAGCCCCGCGTTCACCTGCTGCAACGGGCCGGGGTAGAAACAATAGATCGCGGTCATCCCCAGGGTCAGGACGACGGCGTATTGCGCCGGCCCCGGCAGCTGACCGAAAGCCGTGGTGTAGAGGATGAAGACGGTAATGGCCGAACAGGCGAGAGCGCCAAGGACATGCATTAGGCGTTTGACGGGGCCGGCATCCGCCGGCACGCCCAAGGCATTCGTGAATATGTTTTTCAGGTTCACTGATTTGTCCATGAAACTCTCGCCCGCCCTACCAATTACGCGTCGGTCTTACTTCAGAAGACCGATTTCCTTGAAGTATTTCGCCGCACCGGGGTGCAGGTCCACCGACAAGCCTTCGATCGCCACTTCGCGCTTGATCAGCGACAGCGCCAGGCTGGTCTTGTTGACCTCGGCGACGTTTTCCCAAACGGTCTTGGTCAGATCGTAGGCAACGTCTTCCGGCATGGTGTCGTGGACCACCCACATGAAGGGAAAGGCCCAGAAATACTGGTCGCCGTTCGCCTTGACCCGGCCCTCATAGGCCTTCTCGATGGTTTCGGCGGGGATATGCTTCAGCACATAGAACTCGCCGTTGGTGATGGATTTGCGGAACTCGGCCATCTTCGCCGGTTCGGGCGAAGCGAACTTGAGTTCCATCTTGCGGGACGCATTGTCGATGGCGGCGTGCGGAATGCCGCCGAACACGAAGGCGCCGTCCATGGAGCCGTTGGCCATCTGGTCGAGCGCCGGCGCGTACTTCATGTAGACGCCGCCCGTTTCCTTTTCCATGTCGATGCCGTGGACCTTCAGCATGGTCTGGGTCACGCGCCCGCCATTGCCGCCGGGACGGCCGATGGAGAACTTCTTGCCCTTGAAGTCAGAGAAGGTCTTCACATTCTGATCGGCCTTGAAGACGTATTGCGCGGCCGCCGTCTGCAGGGCGAACAAGGCCTTCATGTTCTTGTACTTGGCGACCAGGGCGTCCGGGTCCTTCTTGAACTTGCCGGCCTTCTGGGTCGCGTCCTTGAAATGCGGCGCGCCGATCATGGCGATATCGACCTTGCCTTGGGCCAGTTTGCGCACACCGCCGGCCGTGCCGTTGTCGACCACGGTCATCTTGTGCTTGCTGCCGGCCTTGATCAGCAGGTTCGACCAGACCACGGCGAAGGCGTAGTCGTCACTGGTCGGGGAAACGGCGCTGATGACGATTTCGTCGGCCTTGACCGATGTGGCCAAACCGGTCGCGGTGACCGCCAGGGCCGCGGCACCGGCGATCAGAGTTTTATGGAAACGCATGCTTATCCTCCCTTTGAAGATTTGATGCTTGGATGAACCCCGAGACTTGGTTCGCTGCACGCGGCGGCACTCGGGAAGGCTCCGCCGCGGGCTGTCGTTGAGACCGGAGCGCTTACCCCGCCGTCTGCTGCGCGTAGGTCGGCAGGCCGGGAACATCCAGGTCGGCGACCAGGATCTGCCCCGTCGAGGCTTCGGTGATGTAAAGACGCTTGTTGTCCGGCCCGCCATAGGCGGCGTTCGTCAGGTCATGCCCGGCGCAGGACCGGATACGGTAAAGCGGTTCGCCGAACTTGCTGAACAACCAGACGGAATCCGTGCCGCACTGACAGACGACGACGTTACCGTCGACATCCGCGGCGATGCCGTCGGGGCCCGTGTGGCCGCCCTGCATGTGCAGGAAGATGCTGGCCTTGGTCGAACTGCCGTCGCCGTGGATCGGCAGGCGCCAGACTTGGTTGGCCCGGGTCACGGCGACGTAAAGAATCTTGCCGTCGGGGCTGAAGGTCATGCCGTTGGGGCTGGGCACCGTATCGATCAGGCAGTCGACCGTGTCATCCCGGTTCAGGCGATAGACCTTGCCGGTCGGATCCTGCATCCCGGTCTGTCCCTGGTCGTTGAAGTACAGGTTGCCCTGGGCGTCGAACACCAGATCATTCAGCCCCTTGAAGCCCTCGCGGCGCAGACGCTTGAGCACGTAGGTCACCTCGCCCGTGCGCGGGTCGACCTTGACGATGCCGTTCTTGTGGTCGGCCAGGAACAATTGTCCTTCGGCGTCGATGGCCATGCCGTTCGGCTCGCCGTCGTATTCCGCGACCAGATCGAATTCACCCTCCGGCGTGATGCGGAACACCCGCCCGAACGGAATGTCGGTGACCAGCAGGTTGCCGTCGCGATCGAAGCTGGGCCCTTCGAAAAACGAATGCAGGTTGGGATTTTCCTTGCCGAAGGCCCATTCGGAAATCCGGTCCTTGACCCGATACTTTTCGGGCAGGCGGGCGAACACCTCGGTTTTCAGCTCTGGTGGCGGCGCGAACATTCTGGGGTCTCCTAGCCCTGTTCCATTCGGGTCGGCCGCGTCATTCCGCGGCCACGGTCCGTCCGGTATCGTCGAACGGCCAGGCGACGCCCGCCGCGCGGCCCAGGTCCTGAAGATCGGCGACCACATCCGGCGACAGGGGCACGCCCTGCCGGGCGGCGTCCGCAACCTTGTTGGCCTCGATCTCGCCGGGGGCGAAGATCTCATCGACCCCTTCCGCGCGGGGCGAATTCTTGGCCGTGTTCGTGGTTTTCGTCATGGCCTCGAAGAAATCTTCCAGCGGCTGGAACAGGTCCGCCCGGGCGACGACGATCAGATGGCCCACGTTCTGCGGCCGGTCCAGTTCCTTGAACGGATTGGCGATGGAGCCCGCATGACCGGCCCCGGTAAAGACGCCGCCAACCACATCCATCATCCACGACATCGCCGCCCCCTTGACCCCGCCGAACGGCAGCACGACGCCGTTGAACGCCGCCATGCCGTCGGTTGTCGGGCGGCCGTCGCTGTCAAGCGCCAGGCCCTCGGGGATGGGGTCGCCGCGCTGGGCCGCGAATTTCAGCTTGCCGCGCGCGACCACGGACATCGCCATGTCGATCAGGAACGGCGCCTCGCCCGCCTTGGTCGGCGCACCGAAGGAAAACGGGTTGGTGCCGAACAACTGGCTGCGCCCGCCCCACGGCGGCAGAGCCGGCGAAGCGTTGGTGTACAGCCACGTCAGACGGCCGGCATCCGTGCCCATCTGCGTGTAATGGGCAGCCATGCCGAAATGGCCGCTGTTCTTGACCCCGACCATGGCGATGCCGGTGCGGCCGGAAATCTCGATGGCCTCTTCCATGGCGCGGCGGGCGACAACAAGCCCCAGCCCGTCGTCGCCATCGACCAGGGCCGCGGCATCGGCGACATGATCGACCGTGATGTTTGGATGGGGCTTGGCGACGCCGGCTTCAAGCCGGCCGCAATACATGCCGACGCGGGCCACGCCGTGGGACCAAACCCCGCGGGCGTCGGCGGCGATCAGGACATCGGCGCAATGACCGGCATCCACACGGTCCAGTCCGTGATGAACGAATACGTCGGTTACGAATGCATGCAGGGGATCGCAGGCGAACCGCTGCGCGCCCTCTTTCTCTGCCGGACCGCGCGGTCCGTCACCTTTGGGATGGGACAAATCTGCTCCTCCGAACCGGGTCTTGCCGTGCCCGGCTTGTTGGTCTTTTTCACTGGCGGCCTGCGCTGCCAAGGGTTATTTTGCATATTCATCACAAGAAAAACATTTTGTAAAGTGCTGATGACCGGCCCTGATGTTCATCCCGGATGAGTCCGGGCATCTAAAACCGCCATCCGCACCACGGGGGGAAGAACCGACAGCCATGGCGGAAAAAACACTCAGCGGCCGGCTTGCCCGTGACATTCTGGGCAAAATTCGCGGCGGCGAATTCATGCCGGGGGACAAACTGAACGCCCAATGCCTGGCCAGCGATCTGCGGGTATCGCGCACGCCCGTGCTGAAGGCTTTGAAGATCCTCGCCGACAGCGGCATCGCCGAACACCGGCCGAACCGCGGCTACACGGTCGCGGACACCCCGCCCCCGGCCAAGATCAAGGACTTCAAGGAACCCTCATCCGCATCGGACTTCTATTTCCGCCTGGCCGACGACTGGGTCGCCGGGCGCATTTCCCAGGATGTGACGGAACAATTCCTGTTGCAGCACTACGACGTCAAACGGTCGGAAATCACCAGCACCCTGTTCCGCGCGACCAACGAGGGCTGGGCCGAACGCAAACCGGGTTACGGCTGGACCCTCCTGCCCGTGGTCAACACGCCGGAAGCTTTCGAACAGGTCTACCGCTTCCGCGCGGCGATCGAACCGGCCGCCCTCCTGGAGCCCACCTTCGAGCTCGACTTCAAGGTACTGGACGAATTGCAGCGCATCCAGGAACGCTATCTCGACGGCCTGGTCGAAACCGAAACGGCCGATCGCCTGGTCCTTGTCGGCCTGCATTTCCACGAGGCGATCATCAAACTGTCAGGCAACATCTTCTTCCATCAGGCGCTTGTCCGGGTAAACCGCCTGCGCCGGCTTCTGGAAATCCGCTCCAGCGTCGACCGCAAACGGGTCTACGATCAGTTTTCCGGCCATCTGGAACTCATCGGCCTGCTGCGTCAGGGCGACCCCGTCGCCGCGTCCTATTATATGCGCCAGCACCTCACCGAAGCCGCGGCGCGGAAAGGCTCCCTGCAACGGACCTACGGCGGCACATGAACCGCCGCCATCCGCCGCCCCCATAAGGGACGGGCGCTACGCCTCCGCCCCGGCGGACAGGCGCTCCAGAAACATCAGGCCGTATTCTTCCAGCTTTTTCGGGCCGACGCCGTTGATGTCGGCCATCTGTTCCAGGGTGGCGGGGCGGCTCAAACACATCTCGCGCAGGGTCGCGTCGGAAAACACCACATAGGCCGGCACGCCGCGCGCCTTGGCCAGTTCCTGGCGCAGCTTCTTCAGATTGGCGAGCAGACCGGCAAGCTCCGGCGGCAGGTCCGGCACGGCCCCGCGCCCGCTGCGGGTGCGCGCCGTCGCGGCCTTGCCGGGGGCGGGTTCGCGGATCAGGAATTCGCCCTCGCCCTTCACCACCGCCTCGGCCCGCTCGGTCAGCTTCAGGCTGCCGTAACCTTCGATGTCGACGGACAGATACCCCCCGGCCAGGGCCTGGCGGATGAAGCTCTGCCAATAGCCCTTGGCATGGGCCGCGCCGACGCCGTAGGTCGGCAGTTGGTCATGGCCGCGGTCCTTGATCTTCTGGGTCGCGGCACCCCGCAGGATGTCGATCAGATGGGCCGCGCCGAAGGCCTGGCCCGTGCGAACGGCGGCGGAGAACAGCATTTGCGCCTGAACCGTCGCGTCGACCAGTTTCGGCGGGTCGAGGCAGATGTCGCAATTGCCGCAGGGTTCCGTCGTCTCGTCGAAATAGGACAGCAGGGTCACCCGCCGGCAGGTCGTCGCCTCGCAATAGGCGAGCAGCGCATCCAGGCGCTTGTGCTCGCGCCGCCGGTGGTCGTCGTCCTCGCCGTCCTGGTCGATGAACTGGCGGCGCATGCGGATGTCGTCCAGGCCGTAGATCAGCTTCACGTCCGCCGCCGCGCCGTCGCGCCCGGCGCGGCCGATTTCCTGGTAATAGGCCTCCATGCTGCCCGGCAGGTTGAGGTGGAAGACATAGCGGATATCCGGCTTGTCGATGCCCATGCCGAAGGCGATGGTGGCGACCATGACCACGCCGTCCTCGGCCATGAAGACTTCCTGGTTGTCGCGGCGCACCTCGGCCGACAGGCCCGCGTGATAGGGCAGCGCCCGATGGCCGTTGGCGTTGAGGAACTCGCTGACCTCCTCCGTCAGGCGGCGGGACAGGCAATAGACGATGCCGGATTGCCCCGCCCGCGCGGCGATGAAATCCAACAGCTGACGCCGCCAATCGGCCTTGGGCTCGACCGCCAGGTGCAGGTTGGGCCGGTCGAAGCCGTGGACGATGATCTCGCCCCGGCCGGCGAACAGCTTGGCAGCGATGTCGCGGCGGGTCGCCTCGTCGGCGGTGGCGGTGAAGGCCGAGAACACGGCGCCGGGAAAGGCGTCCTTGAGGTGAGACAGGGCCTCGTATTCCGGGCGAAAGTTCATGCCCCATTTGGAGATGCAATGGGCCTCGTCGACCACGAACATGTCGGGGCCGATCTTCTGCAGGGCCTGGATCATGCGCTCGGTCATCAGCCGTTCCGGCGACAGATACAGCAGCTTGCACGCCCCGCCCTGGACCCGTTTCCAATCGGCCACGTTGGCGTCCCGCTCGCGCCCGGAATGGATGCAGGCGGCATCGACGCCGAGCGCCCGGAGTGCCGCGACCTGATCGTCCATCAGCGCGACCAGGGGCGAGATCACCACCGTCAGGCCGTCGAACACCAGGGCCGGGATCTGATAGCACAGCGACTTGCCCGCCCCCGTCGGCATGACGACCAGCGCGTTTTGCCGCGCCAGAAGCCGCCCGACGATCTCGGCCTGCCCCGGGCGGAACGCCTGCAATCCGAACACGGCATGCAGCAGGTCTTCGGCCTGGGCCTGGCGGGGGGGCGTGTCGATGTTCATATGAGTTAAGGCTGTTCCGTCAACTGTCCGTGCGCGGCACGTAACCGATGCCACCACCCCGGGATACCGCCCCGGGCGGGGGAAGTCAGGTGTTTTTGCCGGGGAGAATGCGATTAATTGGGGATTTTTCGGGAAACCGGCTCGCCGAACCAGCGCTGGCCGCAATGGCTGATACTACTTTTTGTCCGATAATAGGAATATATACTTGAAATTGGTTGTAAACCCCGCCATTGTCGCATCACAAAGCGCCCGCCGGGCCCCGCCGTGACGGCGGGATAACCCGCGCAAGCGGACAACGCTTCGACATCCAATCTCACAATCCCCGCATCCGGCCTGTCGGCCGGCGCTCTCGGTTCCGCATGACGGTTGTCGCGCCCGAGCGCCGCCGCGGCCTCAGCACCGCCGCGCCCGTCCTCCGCGACATCGGCGCGCGAGGAGACGCCCATGCGCACCCCCTTCCGCCTGAACAAAACCATCGGTGAAGCCTATGACATGGACCTGGCCGACGCCCTGACCGCCAAGCAGGCCCTGGCCGACCTGGGCCATCTGGAGGTGCCCGACGGCGGCTTCGACGAATACCCGGACCGCCCCCTGATCGAAGCGGTCAAGTCGTTCCAACGCGCCGAAGGCCTTGCCGAGGACGGCGTCATGAAGCCCGACGGGCCGACGCTGGCGCGGTTGAATGACGTCTTGAAGACATCGCCGACACTTGCCGCCCCGGTCTCCGGGCGTGAAACCGGCCCCATGTCACTACTCAACCCTCCAGCCGAACCGGGCACGCCCATGGATCGTCACTTGGCGAGCCTGCCCGCCCGGCCGGGCGCCGCGCCACCGATGGATTCAAAGAAATCCACCCCTGAAGGCACCCAAGTCGCCATGGCGCCAGCGATCGCCTTAATCCCACCGCTGATCGGTCTCGCGGCAAGGACACTGCTTGGACCAGCCGCCCGAACGGCAGCCGGCACCGCAGCCGCGGGTGCCGCCGGCATGCTGCTGGGACGAATGTCGAAAGAGGATGAGAACCAGACCACCACCGAGCGAACCGACGTCGCGCCAACTTTCCCGCCGCCGCCGGGATATGAGCCACCGAACATTCACCTTCCCGGCGTGACAGCACCGACGACCGAACCTATCGAACTGCCGGACCTTTCGCAGCCGATCCCGGAAACGAAAGAGCCAACGATATTTATCCTTCCAATGCCGGATGAAGGTTTACAGAAAACTGGAACGATCCTGGAAGACCGTCGAGGGAATTTCGAAACAAAAGCCGAAATCGAGAGAATTCAGGCCTGGATCGAGAAAAACCACCCCGGTTGGGACCACGTAGGTGGTGGCGTCGACCGAGATTTGGGCGGCCTAAAATCTGAGCGCTGGATTCCAAGCCTTGCAAAATTCTTCGGCGGTGATGGCAGGAAAGGCGGAACATATGTCGATCTTTCGTTTGAAACACCGTCCGGCAAAAAAGTCCATATCCAGACCGTCGATGTGGACCCGAAAACAGGGAAGGTCACGCAGAAGGAACTCGATGCCGCCGATAGGATTCGCCGATCAGGCAAGAATATCGACGTCATCCTTATCCCCAAGGGCGCGCAGATGGATAAATTTTTCAACCGTTCAAAACGACCTTAAACCCTGTATCATATGGGCGTGGGTAGGAGACGCGGTAACATCTGTTTTCGCGGGCGGGACTTCGTCATGACGGAGTTGGACGAGCTTGCGTTCAGCCGGGTGCTGTGCGAGCTCGTTCCCGACATCCTTTTCTACGAACATGGCGGACGCGCCAATTCCCGCATACGGCGGATACCCAACATCCCGGCGTCGAACGAATGGCAGGTCTATTTCGCCGTGCCCGCGCCGAACCAACTGGCGGAATGGGCGCGGAACTTCGATTACGACCGCCCCGTCGTCGAACCGGCGCTCTATGGTTTCTTTCAGCGGTCCGCTTGGGAATGGCCCGACCCGACGAAAAAGTGGGCCTTCGACCCGCCACTTATGACCGAAGGTAATATCTCGATCGGGTTTCCCTGCCGGAATGACGACCTCAGGCGTCTCGCCGAGCAAATCGCTCGTCAGCTGAGTAAGGTCACCACTTTCGGAAAGCGGCGGTTCGGCCTCGACGCCTGCCGCTGGTCGCAGGCCGGCAGCGGGGAGCGGCGGGGACTGGGGCCGGGCGTCTTGATCGACCCGGGCGAGAAGATCAACCTCAACAAGTACTATGACGATTCCCTGTGGGACGACCGCCTGCCGGACGAGCCGACGGGCGTTCGCGTCGAATACTGACGCGCCGTCCGCAGCCCGATCTCATTCCCCGATATATCGTTCACATATTTCTATTTGTCCCATCACCCCCGGCATGATCGACTGGCGCCCCGCCCACCCCAGACCCTGCGAGCCCCATGACCATGCCCACGACCACCCCCACCACCGACAACCCCATCGGCCATGATGTCGAGCAGGAAGCCCGCGACGTCATGGACGTGCTTGACGGCGGCGGCGTCGCGATCATTCCGCTGAACGTGGCCTATGCCATCCTGGGCCGCACGGAAGGCGCCATCCGGCGCATCTTCGAGGTCAAACGGCGCAGTTTCGAGAAGCCGTCGGGGATGTTCGGGGGCGCGGCCGCCTCGGCCGACCTGCACGTGCTGGACGACGAGGCCCAGGCGATCCGCCAGGCCCTGATCGAAGACGCCGACCTGCCGTTTTCCATCGTCGCCGACTACCGGCGGGATCATCCGCTGCTGGCCAAGGTCGAGCCCTTCGTGCTGGAAACCTCGACCAAGGGGCCGACCATGGACATGCTGCTGAACGCGGGGCCGCTGCACAACGCCCTGGCCGAATTGAGCCACGCACGGGGCACACCGGTGTTCGGCTCCAGCGCCAATCAGTCGCTTAACGGATCGAAATACACGGTCGCCGAGATCGAGCCCGAGGTGGTCGCCGCCGCCGACATCGTGATTGATCACGGGCGCTGCCGCGACGCCAACGACCAGGGCCTGTCGTCGACCATCATCGATTTCCGCGATTACACGGTGGTCCGCGCCGGCTGCCGGTTCGACGAAATCACGGCCTTCCTGGCCGAGCGCTTCGGGCGCCGGATCGCCGCCTGACGGGCCGGGCCCGCCGCCGGCCCCTAGTCGTGATCGCCGCGCCAGTCGATGCGGTAGAGATCAAAGCGCCGGTCCTTCAAATTCTGCACCGTGCCGGCATGGCGCGCCGTCCTCAGGTTGTCCAGCCGCAGGTCGGCGAAGGCGACCATTTCCACGTTGGGCGTCGTGTCGGCGGCGATGCCGTCGCGGGCGAAGGCGACGTCGCAGGGGGTCAGGATGCAGCTTTGCGCGTACTGGATGTCCATGTTGTCGACGTTGGGCAGGTTGCCGACGTTGCCGGCCAGCACCACGAACATCTGGTTTTCCACGGCCCGCGCCTGCCCGCAGTAGCGCACCCGCATGTAGCTTTGCCGCTCGTCCGTGCAGAACGGCACGAACAAAATCTGCGCCCCCTGATCGACCAGATGGCGGGACAGTTCGGGAAATTCTGAATCGTAACAGATGTTGACGCCGATCGGCCCGCAGTCGGTCATGATGGTCGAGACCTCCGTGCCGCCCTGAATATGCCACCAGTAGCGTTCGTTGGGCGTCGGATGGATCTTGTCCTGGCGGTGGATGGAGCCGTCGCGCAGGCAGACGTAGCAGGTGTTCCGGATGTCGCCGTTTTCTTCCCGCGAGGGGTGCGAGCCGCCGATGATGTTGATGTTGTAGCTGACGGCGAGGCCGCTCAAGAGTTCCTTCAGGGGCTCCGTATAGCGGGTCAGATGGGCGATGGCTTCCGACGCCGGAATCTGTTCGTTCTCGATCGACAGAAGCTGCAGGGTGAACAATTCGGGGAACACCACGAAATCGGATTTATAGTCGGCGACCACGTCGACGAAGTATTCGACCTGGGCGGCGAATTCCTCGAACGATTTGAGCCGCCGCTGCTGATACTGAACCAGGCTGACGCGGACCGTATCGACGGAACGGTTGCTTGGGCGCGACGATACCGGTTCGGGCGCGATGTATTTCGGGTCGCGCCACACCAGATGCGCCGCATGGCCGCCGGATTCCTTGTCCGACGGCAGATAGTTTTCCAGCACGCCGTGAATTTCGAACCCGTTGCGAAGCTGAAAGCCGAGCACGGAATCGCGCAGATTCTTGGCCGCCACGGCGTCCACATAGGCGCGGGGCGAGCCGATCTTCTTGGACCGCCGGGCATAGCCCGGGATGCGCCCGCCGAACACGATGCCCTTCAGATGCAGTTCCGTGGCCAAGGCCTTGCGCGCCGCGTACAGCCGCTGGCCGATGCGCAGCCCCCGGAAGTCGGGGTCGACGAACACCTCCATGCCGTACAGCCAGTCGCCGGCCGGGTCATGGCGCGCGGCAAAGCCGTTGCCGGTGATCTGCCACCAGGTATGGGGGCCGAAGGCGATCGCCTCGGCGATGCGGAAGGTCGCGCAATAGCCGACGATCTCGTCCTCGTAGGTGGCGACGAACTGGCCTTGCGGGAAGTTGTTGATCTGGCCGCGCAACTGGTCCGCCGAATAGGCGGACATGCCGGGATAGACCTTCTTATACAGCTTCTGGACCGCCGACACGTCGGCTGCCCGTGCATGGCGCACGACAAGTTTCGCCTTGGCATCATTCGTCGCACTTTTGGTCGGCATGTCCGTCTCTTTCACTTTGCAAATGGGCGGCATTCCTTGGGGATGCCGCCGGGGTTCAATGTTGTGTGCTGGTACTGTATCGACCGGGTCTGCGGCTCAGGCGGCGCCGGCCGTCTCGGTAACGCAGGCGCCGAAATCGCCCGTAATCCGCCCCCGGCGGAGCGGCACGCAATTCTCTGGAAAGTCCTGGCGGAAGGCGCCGCCCGCGTCCCGAACGCGGCCGATGAAGCGCTCCAGATGCGCCATGGCGCCCGTCGGCAGGTCGTGAACCACAATCAATGCGTGGTCAAGAGGAGAAATGAGATCCAGGGCCGTTTCGACCCATATTTCCGGCTCCGCCCAGTCGCGGGGGATGGCGTTCCACAGCACGCAGGTATAGCCGCCGTCGATCAGATAATCGGCGACCGGGCGGCTCAACAGATGCGGGCCGAGCGCCCCGCCGCCGCCGAACGGGCGGAAGAACTTGTCGGGATGGGCAAGATCGCCGATCAGGGCCTGGGTGCGGCCGATCTCGGCCTCGGGAACGTCCGCCCCCGGCAGGTTCCCCAAGGGGGTTTCGTGGGTATAGGTATGATTGGCGATCCAATGGCCTTCGGCCGCCGCGCGCTCCGCCAGCTTGCGCCGGGCCGGGTCGGCGACCTTGTGGCCGAGGACGAAAAAGGTCGCGGGCACGCCCGTGCGCGCCAGCACGTCGAGCACCCCCGGCGTCACGTCGGGCTCGGGCCCATTGTCGAAGGTCAGGGTCACGTCGCGCATGGACCAAGCCTAGCGGAACACGGGGCCGGAGGAAACGGCGGCGATGGAAGGGATCAGGCGGATTTCTTGACGAACTCGGTCAAAATCACGATCTGCTGGCCGTTGACCCGGCCTTCGATCTGCGCCGCGTTGTCACGCACCAGGGAAATGCCGCGCACGGCGGTGCCGCGCTTGGCCGTGAAATTGGCGCCCTTGACGGTCAGGTCCTTGATCAGGGTCACCGTATCGCCGACGTCCAGCACGGCGCCGTGACAATCGCGGTGCACCACCCCGTCGTCATCGGCCGCGGCCGCCGCGCCCGATTGGGCCCAGGCCAGGGTTTCATCATCCAGGTAAAGCTGGTCGAGAAGTTCCGCCGCCCAGGCCTCGGCCTTGAACCGGTTCAGAATGCGCCAGGCCATGACCTGGATCGCGGGCACCGGGCTCCACATGCTGTCCGCCAGACACCGCCAGTGATCAGCCGTCATGGCGGCGGGATCGTCGACCTGGGCCCGGCAGATGGCGCAAAGCAGAACGCAGTCATCCGCCGTGCCCCTGGACGCGGGCGGCACGTCATGGACCGCCAGATCATCGGCGGCGGCGCAAAGCTCGCAGACGCCGGCGCTGCGCTCAAGAAGGTCGGTTTCCGTGGTCATGTCGATTTCCCGCAAAGGTCCGCAAAAGAATGAGCCGCCCGTTTAACGGGCCACAGCCCAAAAGGGAAGTCGGGACCGGGATGCCCTAGCGCAGGGCCGCGCAGGCGCGCTGGATGCGCTCGCAGGCCTGGGTCAGTTCCTCGACCGCCGCCGCGTAGGAAATGCGGAAATAGGGCGACACCCCGTAGGCCCCGCCGTGAACGGTGGCCACGCCCTCCGTCTCCAGCAGGTACATGACGAAGTCGCGGTCGTTTTCGATCACCTGGCCCGACGGCGTGGTCTTGCCGATCACCCCGGCGCAGGAGGGATAGACGTAGAACGCGCCCTTCGGCACGGGGCAGGAAATGCCCGGCGCCTGGTTGAGCATGGAAACGACCAGATCGCGGCGGTCCTCGAAGGATTTGGAACGCTCGGCGACATAGTCCTGCGGCCCGTTGAGGGCTTCCACGGCGGCGGCCTGGCTGACCGATGCCGCCCCCACGGTGACCAGGGATTGCAGCTTGATCATCTGCTTGACCAGGGACGGATGGGCCCCGGCATAGCCGATGCGCCAGCCGGTCATGGCGAAGGCTTTCGATACGCCGTTGACGGTCACCGTGCGGTCGAACAGTTTCGGTTCCACCTTGGCGATGGTCGCGAACTTCAGCCCATCGAAGGCGATGTGCTCGTAAATGTCGTCGGCGATGATGCCGACGCGGGGATAGTCCAGCAGCACATCGGCCAGGGCGCGCAGGTCGGCCTCTTCGTAAACCGCCCCCGTCGGGTTGTTGGGCGAGTTCAGGAGCAGCCAGCGCGTCTTCGGCGTGATCGCCGCCCGCAACTGGTCCGGCGTCAGCTTGAAATCCTGGTCTTCCGGGCAGGGCACGATCACCGGCACGCCGCCCGCGAACTTGATCATGTCGATATAGGCGACATAGTAGGGCGCTGGTAGGACGACCTCGTCCCCGTCATCGGTTCCGGCGGTGAAGGCGTTGAAAATCACCTGCTTGGCGCCGTTGCCGACGATGATGTGGTCGCGCGTATACTCCAGGCCGTTCTCGCGCTTGAACTTGGCGATGATGGCGTCCTTCAGCGCGTTGGTCCCGGCGATGGGGGTATAGGTCGTCTGGCCCTCGCGCATGGCCCGGATCGCCGCATCCATCACATGGTCCGGCGTCGGAAAGTCGGGCTGGCCCGAGGACAGGGATATGATGTCCCGTCCCGCTTCCTTCATTTCGCGGGCGCGCTGCGTCATCACGGCGGAGGGCGAGGTTTCGATGCGGTCCATGCGGGCCGCGAATTCCAGATCGGTCATGGTATTTCCTGCGGGCTGGCGTTTCTTGCGGGCTTGGTTTTGCCCGGCCCCATCGTCCCCGTTTTCAGAATGCCGTCAAGAGCCTGCGCATTTCACGCATCGGCAGCCGACCGGCGCGATATATTCCTCGAAGTACTCCTTGCCGTAATCGTAGGTGATTTCCTCACCGGCCTTGACCGGCCGGATCGCCTCGATGGTGATGCGCTTCTCGTCATGGCTGACAAACGCCTTGGCGTTCGGCCGGCAGGAATGATTGATGTAGCGCGCCAGGTTGGAGCGCGGCGAGCCGTCGATGTAATGCTTGTCATTCAACTGGAACAGATACCGGTTCGGCTTCACATCGCCTTTCTTGGTGCTGAGGCGGGGGCCCGTGTATTCGATCAGCTCCTCGCCCTTCTTGAAATCCCGAAGGGCGCGCAGGCCGAGCCCGGCGGACGCGCGGAACACCTTGAACTTCTTGGAACTGTTCTTCATGGCGATTTCCGATAGTGAACGATGCGCCTTCTTTTATCAGCAATATCGCCCGCCGTGGACCCAATCAGGCGTTCCCCGCACCAGATCAATCATAGACCAGATGCGGCAGCCACATGGCGATCTGCGGGAACAGCACCACCAACGCCAGACCGATCAACTGCAATCCGACGAAAGGAATGATCCCGGCATAGATATGCCCCATGCGTACCCCAGGCGGGGCGATGCCCTTCATGTAGAACAGCGTGATCCCAAACGGCGGCGTCAGGTATGAGGTCTGCAGGTTGACCGCGACGGCGATCGCGAACCAGGGCAGCAGGTCTTCGGCGCTGACATGACCCGCCAGATCCAGGCCCTCGACGATCGGCGTGAACACGGGCAGGACGATCAGGATGATCTCGATCCAGTCGAAGAAGAAGCCGAGCAGGAAGATCACCGCCAGCATGATGAAGATGACGCCATGGGGTCCGATATCCAGGGCCGTGAAGACGCTTTCGATCATGTCGTCGCCGCCCAGGGAACGGAACACATAGGAGAACGCCGTGGCCCCCAGGAAGATCATGAAGATCATCACGTTGGTCATGGAGAATTCGGCGACCACCTCGCGCATGGTGGCCCAGGTCAGCTTGCCCTTCATGGCCGCCAGCAGGACCGCCCCGAAGGCGCCGACGCCGCTGGCTTCCGTCGGCGTCGCCCAGCCCAGGAAGATCGACCCCAGCACGATGAACATCAGGAACACCGGCGGCAGGAAGCTTTTGATCACCATGACCGTCAGGTTCACAGCCCCCCGGGGACCTTCGTCGCTGCCGATCGACGGGGCGAGTTCGGGTTTGAACCAACACAGGACCAGGATGAACAGGACGTACAAGCCAGCCAACATCAACCCCGGCAGCAGGGCCGCGATGAACAGCGTGCCCACGGAAACGGCCAGCATGTTGGCCAGGATGACCAGCATGATGCTGGGCGGAATCAGAATGCCGAGCGTGCCCGACGACGCGATGGTCGCCGTCGCCAGACGCTTGTCGTAGCCGCGATCCAGCATCACCGGCAGGGCGAGCAGGCTCATCATGATCACCGAGGCGCCGACGATGCCCGTGGTCGCCGCCATCACCGTGCCCATGACCGTGACGGAAATCGCCAGGCCGCCCGGCACCCGCCGCAGCAAAACCTGCAAGCATTCGAGCAATTCCGTCGCCACGCCGCTTTTTTCCAGCATCGTGCCCATGAAGATGAACATGGGGATGGCGACCAGGATCGGTTTCTCGGCCACGCTGCCCCAGATGCGCGCCGTGATGTTGTAGAACTCGACCAGATTGAACACGTCCAGTTCATGGCCGATGAACCCGAACACCAGGGATATCCCCCCCAGAATGAAGGCGACGGGAAACCCCGTGAACAACAGCAATGCCAGGGTCAGGAACATGATCGCAGGCAGGTATTCGGCGACGAACGTCATCGGCCCCTCGGTTCGTTTTTCATGGGTGCGGGATTTGCATGGGTAAGAGCGGACATCATCAGGTTTCCGCCAGGTCCGGCCCGGAGCCAGCGCCGTCGTCGTCGCCTTGGGCAAACGTCCAGAGTGTGTGGATCTTTTCCAGCAGCACCGCGACCCCGGCCATCAGCAGCACGGACATGCCGATCGGGATCGCCGATTTGATGAGCCAGCGGTACGGCAGGCCGGTGGTCGAGGACGATACCTCGCCCTTGATGAAGGACCGATGCGTCAGCTCACCGCCGTAATAGATGACGACCAGGCAGAACGGCATCATGAACGTCAGGATGCCGATGATCTCGATCCAGCATTTCGTTCGTGGCCCCAGGTTTTCCCAAAGCATGTCGATCCGCACATGGGCGTTTCGCACATAGCCCAGGCCCAGGCAGAACATGAACAACACCGTGTGCAGGTGCCATTCCAGTTCCTGCAATTCGGAGGACCCGACGGAAAAGAACCGCCGGGACACGACATCGAACAAAATGACGGCCATCAGCAGAACCGCGGACCAGGCCGCGACATTGCCGATGGCGGTGACGATCCTTTTAAGGATGTTCGAGACAGATAACAGATGACGCACGACGCCCCCTTTTCAGGCGGGTTCCGGAGCGGAGGGATTGAGGCATCCCTCCGCCCCGTTTCGCCTGGTTGGCAAAACCCAGATGAGACCGGCGGCTATTCCTTGATGTAGCCGTTATCCGCCCACAGCCGGTATTCCTTGCGGAACGCCGTATAGGTGTCATAGGCCTGCTTGAATTCGGGCGACTTCGCGGATTCCTCGACGACCACTTCTTCCCAGGCCGTCTTGAAGGCGGCGAGGATTTCGGGCGACCACTGATGGATCGTCACGCCCTTGGCCTTCAGGGTCTTCATGGCCTCGAACTGGTTCGCTTCGCCGAACGCGATGGCGCGGCCGATATTGTTGCCGCAGGTCGCCTCGATCTGCGCCTGCTGGGTCTTCGACATGGATTTCCACTTGTCCATGTTGAAGATCACCTCGTACAGCGTCGCCGGCTGATGCCAGCCGGGGAAATAGTAGTGCTTGGCCACTTGATAGAAGCCGAGCTTCAGGTCGACCGCCGGCATGGCGAATTCCGTGGCGTCGATGGTGCCCAGTTCGAGGGCCGGGAAGATATCGCCGGCCGCCAGCAATTGGGCCGAGCCGCCGAGCTTCTCGATGACCTTTCCGCCCAGGCCGAAGATCCGCATCTTGATGCCCTTGAAGTCCTCGACGGATTTGATTTCGTTGCGGAACCAGCCGGACGCCTCGGCCACGGTGCCGCCGCAGATCAGCCCCTTGATGTTGTTGCGGGCATAGATCTCGTCGTATTGCTGCTTGCCGCCGCCTTCAAAGAAATAAGCCAGAAGTTCGGGCCAGCGGGGGCCGAAAGGCAGGGCCGAGAATACGGCCAGGGCCGGGTTCTTGCCGTAGTAGTAGCCGGAAATTCCCCAGCAGGCATCGACCGCGCCGTTGGATACGGAATCGAAGCATTCGGCCGGCGGAATGAGCGCGCCCGGCTCGAACAACTGCATGCTGACGCTGCCGCCGGTGACCGCCCTGACGCTGGCGGCGATATCCTTGATCTGGCTGCCGACGTGCGGAACCTTGGTCGGGAACCAGCTTTGAACCTTAAGGCGGACTTTTTTGTCATCCGCAAACCCGGCCGTGCTGACGGAGACGACAAGCGCCCCAACGGCGGCGGCGACGGCGGTACGTTTTAGAGCTCTGAGAAAGCGACTCATTTTCCTGAAATCCTATCCTGGTTGTTGGCAATGGTATCTAGCGCCACATTGCGCGACCCCCGGACGGCGTTATCACGTGGGTATGTACTTGCGGAGAAAGCAGCAGAACCGGTGGCGGGACGTGTCCCCGAAATGCCGCCGGCTGCCGGCCCAAGACGTTATGGGCCATAAGCGTGTCGGTGCGATGCCGACCCCACAGTATGCATATGATTGGTCTGCGGGACGAAGTGGACAGTTGGCCCCCGCATCCGATGCGCCTTCGGCGCAAATCTTATTCTCCCTTCGTTAGGCCTCCCGGCGGCACAGTTAACGTCTTTGCGTTTCTGTCCTCTTGGTTTCGAAAATGTTGATTGATAGTATCCTGTTGGTCAACTTTTTTATTTTCAGGAAACCTAAAAGCAGAGAAAAACAGGTTTGGCCATAAGGCATTCTTTCCTCAGAATTTCATTCAATTATCTGAAATAAATATATTTTTTCTAAAACCATCTTTCCGAAAAAAGTTTCCTGAAAGTTTCTGCCGGCTCAAAAAGTTGACATATAGGGCAATTTAATCAATACAGTCGGCAACACGGGCGCCCCGGTGGAAATCCTTTTCCGCGCCTCCGAATCAGACCCGGCAGCCGCCTTGCATCAGGCCAAACAGGAAACGGAAGACACCCCCCCATGACCGCCGCTCCACGCTTTGCAATCTTCATCTATGACGGTGTCGAGCCCATCGATCTGGGCGCCACCTTCGGAACCCTGTCCATGGCGCGCCGGATCGCCCCGGAAATAGAAATCTACCTGGTGGCGCAGGAAGCCGGCCCCGTTCCCCTCACCAACGGCATGATCGTCCAGGCGAATTACGGGTTTTCCGATTGCCCCCCGGCGGACTACCTGATTGTTTCCGGCGGCCCCGGATGGCCGGAGCAATGCAAGATTCCCGAGGTTGCGGACTTCATCCGCAAGCGCGCCGCCACGGAAACCGTGGCCTCCGTCTGCACCGGCGCCATGATCCTGGCCAAGACCGGGCTGCTCGACAACCTGCAGGCCACGACGAAAAAAGAGATATCGGGCGACGAGACGCCGCCGATCAATCTATTGGCGGCGGCACACCCGGCCGTTAAGGTTGTGGACGCGCTGATCGTCGATAACGGCGCGATCCTAACGGGAGGGGGGGTTGCCTTGGCCATCGACGCCACGCTACATCTGCTGTCGCGCAGTCTAGGGCCGGAAGTCGCGGACGAAACCGCGCGCATTCTGGAATACAGCGAGTCCTGGAAGCAGAACAAAGCACAACGACCGACATATTATCCAAGCCATGCCGTCACTCAGTGATCAAATCGGCGGGAAGCTGCGCAGCCTCAGGAAGTCGCGCAAGATGACCCTTGAGGCATTGGCGGCGCATACCGGTTTCACAAAAAGCTATCTGTCCAAGATCGAGAACTCGAAGAAGATCCCGCCCATCGGGTCCCTGGCCAAGATTTGCCAATCCCTGGGGACGGATCTCGCCGATCTGTTCGGCAACGGCCCCATCGACGACACCCCGTCCCCGCGCCACTGCATCGTCCGCGCCAACGAACGCCACACGGTGATCCGCGGCGGCACGTCCTTTGGCTACGATTACAAGGCCCTCGCCCACCGTCTGCCCAACAAGCACATGGACCCGTTCCTGTTCACCTTCCCCGAACGGCTGGGCGCAGAAATCAGCTTCGAGCACGAGGGCGAGGAATTCATTTTCATCATCAGCGGCCGCGTCCGGTTCTTCATCGATCAGGAACAGACGGTCCTGGAGCCGGGCGACAGCATCTATTTCGATTCCACGCTGCGCCATCGCGGCGAAGCGATCAACGGCGAGGCCAAGGCCCTCGTCGTCGTCTACTCCCCCAAGCGCAAAGACTAATCCCCAACCGCCCAGGCCGCACCGCCGAAGCGTGGCAGGCGCCGCCCCCATCCCCGTCGAACGGGGAAACAACGTTCATATTTTGGGAAACATTTTCCAGCCTTCAATCGTGAATAATTTTGCGGTTTTTGTAAAATTTTATTTACTTTCAATTGACTAACTTTTCATATGGCAACTTTACAGCAGGAAACCTTCAGCCTATTATGTTTCCCTATTGGAAACTTTTTGATTGGAGACCCCCCTCATGGCCACAAGAAAATCGAAGGTCGAGCCGACACCCGGCGGATCCGTCTATGTCGATCCCGGGAAAATCGAATGGAGCCCCAGCCAGTTCGAAGGCATCCAGATCAAGGTTCTGTATGAGGACCGCGAGAAAGGCGAGATGACCTGCCTGCTGAAGTGGGAGCCGGGCGCGACCCTGCCCATGCACAAGCACCCGGAAATCGAACAGTCCTACGTGCTTGAGGGGTCGTTTTACGATCACGACGGCATCTGCCGCGCCGGGCAATATGTGTGGCGTCAGCCAGGGTCCTTCCACGAAACCCACAGCGACGAGGGCGCCATCCTGCTGGCGATCTACCGCAAGCCCAACGTGTTCCAGAACACCGCCGGGTTTTACGAAAGCAAGGAAGCCAAGGGCTTCGACGCCGGCGCCGATTGACCGTCCGCCCGCGATCCCGCCCGGCGCAATGTGGTGCCGGGCGAACGATCGCCCCCCGGCTGTTTACGATCGGGCGCGCAGGTCTCCGCCTCCGGCAAGACCGCCCAGGCGGCGCACCAGTTCCACGATCTCAGGAACGCCCGCGCCCGTCTTCATGTTGGTGAACACGAAGGGGCGGTCGCCGCGCATGCGTTTGGCGTCGCGGTCCATGACGGCGAGGTCCGCCCCGACATGGGGGGCCAGGTCCGTCTTGTTGATGACCAGAAGGTCCGATCGGGTGATGCCGGGCCCGCCCTTCCTGGGGATTTCCTCGCCGGCCGACACATCGATCACATAGATGGTGATGTCGGCCAGTTCGGGCGAGAACGTGGCGGCCAGGTTGTCGCCGCCGCTTTCGATCAGGATCAGATCGAGGGCCGGAAAGGTTTTCCGCATCTCCGCCACGGCGGCGAGGTTGATCGACGCGTCCTCGCGGATCGCCGTGTGCGGGCAGCCGCCCGTTTCCACGCCCATGATGCGTTCCGGCGCCAGAGCGCCGCGCTGTGTCAGGGCCTCGGCATCTTCCTTGGTATAGATGTCGTTGGTGATGGCGCAGATGTCGTGAGTCTCTCTGAAACTCCGGCACAGTTGTTCCATCAGCGCCGTCTTGCCGGAGCCGACGGGCCCGCCGATGCCGACCCGCAAGGGTCCGTGAGGGGATGTGGTCATGATCTGAAAAGCCTCGTGTACTGGGTTTCGTGGCGCATGGCGGCCACGTCGGAAAGAAAGGCGCAGCCGCCGAGGGCGGCAAGATCGGCAACTTGGGCTGCGGCGGCCGTCTGGGCCACGGCGTCTTCCAACGCCGCCAAAACGCGCTGGCCGTCGGTCTGACCCAAGGGAATCAGCCGCACGCCCGCGGAAATCAGGTTCGCCGCCACGGCATGGACATAGGCATGCAGGGCCGGGCCCAGAGGCAGTCCATGCCCGGCAGCGGCCCAGGCGACGGCCACCGGATAGGCGCAGTCGCCGGGGATCAAATCTGTATCGTCGTCGTCCCACGGCCAGCTTGCCCGCGTCGCCAGCAGGAAGGCATTGCCCTGAGCCGTGGTTTCCAGCCGCCGTTCCGACGACGGGCACAAGGCGACGGCAAGGTCGTTGATCTCCGCCAGCGCGGCCCCGGCCCCGCCCCCTGCGGCGGCATCGTGGCTGCGGGCGAACAGCACGGCGTCGGACCAGGCCCCGCCATGGGCCAGCAGGTCGCGCAGCCAGCGTTCCAGCCCCGCCCGGTCGGCCACCGCCCCCGTTTCCACCGCCCATTCCAGGCCGTGGCTGTAGGCGAAGGCGCCCACGGGATAGCCCGGCGACAGCCAGGCGAGCAGGCGGTAGAGCGACCCGCTATCCATGGGAATGGCTTCCATGCCCATGATGATGGTCATGGGCATGATCATCGCCGTGATCATGGCCATGGGTGCGGCCATGGCCGTAGGCCCCGCCTTCCGGATTGAAGGGGGCGGAGACATGGGAAACCGTCGCCCCCAGCTTGACCAGCATGTCCTCAATCACATGGTCGCGGCGGATGCGCAAACGGTCGCCCAGCAGTTCCGTCGGCAGATGCCGGTTGCCCAGGTGCCAGGCAACGCGGACCAGATGATCGGTATCGTCGCAGGTGACCTCGGCCAGCGGTTCCGCCGCCGCCGACACGGCGACCAGCCGCCCGTCGTCGAGCACCAGGCCGTCGCCGTCGGCCAGGGCCTCGGCCTCGGCCAGATCCAACAGGAACGCCAACCCGTTCACGCCGGTCATGGCCATGCGCCGCCGGTGACGGTGGTCGAAGTCCAACACCACCGTATCGGCGGCCGCCCCCGACCAGTCCCCTTTCCGCCTGAGCGCCGTTGCCCGAAGCATCGATCTCTCCCGTCTGTTCAAACCGTCACCCCCTCACCCAACTTCGGCTAGACACGGCTTCGCCGCGCCAAGCCTATGTAACCCTCTCCCCCTTTAGGGGGAGAGGGCAGGGTGAGGGGGTTGTTCATTGTCGCGACACCTGGCCCTAGAAAAGGAAATACCGCTGCGCCATGGGCAGCACGTCCGCCGACTCACAGGTCAGCAGTTCCCCGTCGGCCCGCACCTCGTAGGTTTCCGGGTCGACCTCGACCTTGGGCGTGGCGTCGTTCAGCACCATGGATTTCTTGGAAATCCCGCCGCGCGTGTTCTCGACGGCGAGCAGTTCCTTTTCCACGCCGAGGGTGATGCCGATCCCGGCCTCCAGCCCCGCCTTGCTGACGAAAGTCACGCCGGACGCCGCCGTGGACCGCCCGAAGGCGCCGAACATGGGGCGGTAGTGCACGGGCTGCGGCGTCGGGATGGAGGCATTGGGATCGCCCATGGCCGCCGCCGCGATGGTGCCGCCGATCAGGATCATGTCCGGCTTGACCCCGAAGAAGGCCGGCGACCACAGCACCAGATCGGCGCGCTTGCCGACCTCGACCGAACCCACATGTTTCGACAGCCCATGGGCGATGGCCGGGTTGATGGTGTACTTGGCGATGTAGCGTTTGACGCGCAGGTTGTCGTTGTCCCCCGTCTCGCCCGCCAGTCTTCCCCGCTGGCGCTTCATCTTGTCGGCGGTCTGCCAGGTGCGGATCAGCACCTCGCCGACCCGGCCCATGGCCTGGCTGTCCGACGCGATGATCGAGAACGCCCCCAGGTCGTGCAGGATGTCTTCCGCCGCGATGGTTTCCTTGCGGATGCGGCTTTCGGCGAAGGCGACGTCTTCGGGAATATTGCTGTCCAGGTGATGGCAGACCATCAGCATGTCCAGGTGTTCTTCCAGCGTGTTGACCGTGTAGGGCCGGGTCGGGTTGGTCGAGGACGGGATCACGTTCATCTCGCCGCAGACCTTGATGATGTCCGGCGCATGGCCGCCGCCGGCCCCTTCGGTATGGAAGGCGTGGATGGTCCGGCCCTTGAAGGCGGCGACGGTGTTTTCGACGAAGCCGCTTTCGTTCAGCGTGTCCGTATGGATCATCACCTGCACGTCCATGTCGTCGGCGACGCCCAGGCAGCAGTCAATGGCTCCTGGGGTGGTGCCCCAGTCCTCGTGCAGCTTGAGGGAACAGGCCCCGGCCTTGACCTGTTCGATCAGGGCCGCCGGCTGCGCCGCGTTGCCCTTGCCGGCAAAGGCCAGGTTCATGGGCAGGCCGTCGGCGGCCTGGATCATGCGCCCGATGTGCCAGGGGCCGGGCGTGCAGGTTGTGGCGTTGGTGCCCGTGGCCGGGCCGGTGCCGCCGCCCAGCATGGTGGTGACGCCGGACATCAGGGCCTCGTCCACCTGCTGCGGGCAGATGAAATGGATATGCACGTCGAGGGCGCCGGCGGTGAGGATCTTGCCCTCGCCCGCGATGGCCTCCGTGCCCGGGCCGATGACGATGTCGACGCCGGGCTGGGTATCCGGGTTGCCCGCCTTGCCGACGGCGACGATGCGCCCGTCTTTCAAGCCCACGTCGGCCTTGACGATGCCCCAATGGTCGACGATCAGGGCGTTGGTGATGACCGTGTCCACCGCACCCTGGGCGCGGGTCGCCTGGGACTGGCCCATGCCGTCGCGGATGACCTTGCCGCCGCCGAACTTGACCTCCTCGCCGTAGGTGGTGAAGTCCTTTTCGACCTCGATGAACAGCTCCGTATCGGCCAAGCGCACACGGTCGCCCACGGTGGGGCCGAACATGTCCGCATAGGCGGCGCGTGAAATTCTTGCCGGCATCAGTTCGCCCCCCCGTCGAGATCACCCATGACCTTCTGATTGAAACCGTAGACCTTGCGGGCACCCAGCAGCGGCACCAGGGTCACGTCGCGGGACTGGCCCGGCTCGAACCGCACGGCCGTGCCGGACGCGATGTCGAGGCGCATGCCCCGCGCCTTCTCGCGGTCGAAGTCCAGCGCCCCGTTGGTTTCGTAAAAATGATAGTGGCTGCCGACCTGGACCGGCCGGTCGCCCGTGTTGGCGACGGTCAGGGTCACGGTCGGCTGGCCCGCGTTCAATTCGATCTCGCCGGGGGCCGCGATGATTTCACCTGGGATCATGGCATCCTCCCTCAGCGGATCGGGTTGTGGACGGTGACCAGCTTGGTCCCGTCGGGAAAGGTCGCTTCGACCTGCACGTCGTGGATCATCTCGGGGATGCCTTCCATGACCTGGGCGCGGGTGATGACATGGGCCCCCGCCTCCATCAGGTCGGCGACGGTGCGCCCGTCGCGGGCCCCCTCGACCACGAAGTCGGAGATCAGCGCGATGGCTTCCGGGTGGTTCAGCTTGACCCCCCGTTCCAGCCGCTTGCGCGCGACCATCGCCGCCATGGAAATCAGCAGCTTGTCCTTTTCTCTGGGTGTCAGGTTCATGGATCCTCCCTTTATCTTCTTTGACGTCTAGAGGTGCCAGACGCGGGGCAGCGCCCGCCCGGCCAACAGGTTCAGCAGCGGCACCAGAACGGCCCGAAGCGCCCGGTCGTCAGCGGCGACCAGACGGCAGATCAGCAATCCGGGCATGGCACTCGCCCCCGCCGTGGGAAGCGCGTCCAGCACCGCCCGCGCGTCGGCCAATCCATCCTCCGCCCCGGGGGCGGCTAGCACCACCGTCGCCACGGTCTTCATGCCCGCCAGGGTGGCGGGTCCTGCGGCCACGGCATCGATGTCGCCGCCGATCCGCGCCGCGTCGGCGAAGATCAACCTGCCGTCCCGGCGGATGCGCCAGGAATCGGTGAACGCGCCGCCGGTGACCGTCTCGCCCGAGGCGACCCGCCCCAGCACCAGGGCCTCGACCGCCAGGAACGCCGCATCGCCGGTAAGGTCGACGTCGAGCGACCGATCCAGCCGCCCGCCGTCGAACAGAATGGTTTCCTGGGGCAGCCAGTGCAGCCGCGCCCCGGCATCGGCGGACAGCCGCGTTTCGACCCGGGCCGTGCCCGAAGACGCCCGGTACACCCGCTCGCAGGCCTGGGTGGTCAGGGTCAGGGCCGCGCCCGGCCCGGCCAGGGCCTCGGTCCCATAGTCATCCCCGCCCGTAAGCCCGCCCGCCGTATTCAGCAACACCGCCTCGACCCCCGGATCAGTGGCCGACGGCCCGTAGACCTTGGGCAGGCGCAGCTTGGCGCAGCCGTCCTGATACAGATCGGCCAGACGCGTGACGCCACCGTCGGCCCGGACCGCGATCCGGGCCCGACCGCGGGCGCGCTGAAGGGATGGGGTTTCGCCGGGCCGGTCAGACGGTGAGGTGCCGTCGTACATCGTCCGCGTCCAACTCGCTCTTGTCACCGGCGACAATGACCTCGCCCCGGTCCATGACGGTGATGGCGTCGGCCAATTCGTGGGCGAAATCAAAATACTGTTCGACCAGCAGGATCGCCATTTCCCCTTTCTCGCGCAAGTAGGAAACCGCGTCCTTCACCGTCTTGTTGGTATTCCCGTTGGATTCCCGGGGCGGCGTATCATAGACCCGCAGCGGCGATGCCTCGTCCTGCTTGTTCGACCGGTCGCGCAGGAACTTGATGGCGCCGCCGATGTCCTTGATGATCGAGGGCTGAATGCCTTCCGTGGGTTCGTCCAAAACCAACAGGCGCGGCCGCGTGACCAATGCCCGGCCGATGGCCAGTTGCTGCTGCTGGCCGCCGGACAGGTCGCCGCCCCGCCGCTTCAACATGTCCTTGAGCACGGGGAACAGTTCGAACACCTCGTCGGGAATGAACCGCAGCTTGGCCGGCAGACCGGCATAGCCCGTTTCCAGGTTTTCCTGCACGGTCAGTAGGGGAAAGATTTCCCGCCCCTGGGGCACGTAGGCGATGCCGCGGCGTGCCCGGTCGAAGGTCGCAAGCCCATTGATAGAAGCGTCATCCCATAGGATGTCGCCATTGGCGATGGGGTGATGGCCGACGATGGCGCGCAGCAGGCTTGTCTTGCCGACGCCGTTGCGGCCCAGGACACAAGTTACCTTGCCGATCTCGGCTTTCATGCTGACACCGCGAAGGGCCTGGGCGGCGCCGTAGAACAGGTCGACGTTTTGGACTTCAAGCATCTCTCGTCTTCCTCTTCCTAGCGGCCCAGATAGACTTCGATGACGCGCTCGTCGGCGCTGACGTAATCGAGCGTACCCTCGGCGATGGCCGAGCCTTCATGCAGCACGGTGACCTGGACGTCCAGGTCGCGCACGAAGGTCATGTCGTGTTCGACCACGACCACGGAATGGCGCTGGGCGATGTCACGCAGCAGGCGGGCAGTTTCTTCCGTTTCCGCGTCGGTCATCCCGGCGACCGGCTCGTCCACCAGCAGGAGCTTGGGATCCTGAGCCAGCAGCATGCCGATCTCCAGCCATTGCTTCTGGCCATGGGACAGGTTGGCGGAAACCTCGTCCTTCACGCGGGTCAGGCGGGTGATTTCGAGGATATCCTCGATCTCCTTGCGGTCCTTGGCGCCCGTGATGTGGAACAGGGTGTCCCAGGCCCGCCGCCCGGATTTCAGCGCCAGAACAAGGTTGTCCCATACCGTGTGGTTTTCGAACACGGTCGGCTTCTGGAACTTGCGGCCGATGCCGAGGGACGCGATCTCCGCCTCGTCCAGGCGGGTCAGGTTCACGGTCTCGTCGAACAGCACGCGGCCGTTGTCGGGTTTGGTCTTGCCGGTGATGACGTCCATCATCGTGGTCTTGCCCGCCCCGTTGGGGCCGATGATGGCGCGCATTTCACCGGGCTTCACGGTCAGCGACAGATCGCGGAGCGCCCGGAACCCGTCGAACGAGACGTTGACGTTTTCCAGATAGAGGATCGAGCTTTTCAAGGACATGCGCTCAATCCCCTTCCTGCGGCTGGGGTGCGGCGGCGTCCTTGGACGCGCGGCGCTTGGCCTTCCAGTCGTCATAGGTGCCGACGATGCCCTTGGGCAGGAACAGGGTCACGGCGATGAACAGCCCGCCCAGGGCGAACAGCCAGAATTCCGGCAGGATGCCCGTGAACAGGGTCTTGCCGAAGTTGACGATGATCGCCCCCACGGTCGCCCCCACCAGAGTGCCCCGGCCGCCGACGGCGACCCAGATCACGACCTCGATGGAGTTGGCGGGCGTGAATTCCGACGGATTGATGATGCCGACCTGGGGCACGTAGAGCGCGCCCGCGACCCCGGCCATGCAGGCCGAGAGCGTCCAAACCAGAAGCTTGTAGTTCTCGGGCCGGTAGCCCAGGAAGCGGGTTCGGCTTTCCGCGTCGCGCACGGCGATCAGCACCTTGCCGAACTTGGAATTGACCAGCGCCTTGCAGATGATGAAGCCGAGCGCCAAGGCCACCGCCGAGGCCACCAGCAGGCCGACGCGGGTTGAATCCGCCTGCACGTCGAAGCCCAGGATTTCCTTGAAGTCGGTCAGGCCGTTGTTGCCGCCGAACCCCATATCGTTGCGGAAGAAGGCGAGCATCAGGGCGAAGGTCAGAGCCTGGGTGATGATCGAGAGATAGACCCCCGTGACCCGCGAGCGGAAGGCGAACCAGCCGAACACAAAGGCCAGCACCCCGGGCACCACGATGACCATCAGGGCCGCGAACCAAAACTGGTCGAAGCCGTACCAGAACCAGGGCAGTTCCTTGTAGTTCAGGAACACCATGAAGTCGGGCAGGATCGGGTCGCCATAGACGCCCCGCGTGCCGATCTGGCGCATCAGGTACATGCCCATGGCGTAGCCGCCGAGCGCGAAGAACGCCGCATGGCCGAGCGACAGCACGCCGCAGAAGCCCCAGACGAGATCCACCGATAGGGCGAGCAGGGCATAGCAGAGATACTTGCCGAGCAGCGCCACCGAATAGGACGAGACATGCAGCGGGCTGTCCGCGTCGGTGCCCAGGCTGAGGACCGAAACCCCGACGACGATCAGGAACAGCAACCCCAGGAAGATCGCCGTGCGGCGGTCGAAGCCGCCTTGAATGAGTTTGAGAGTCATCATGTCTCGATCGCCCGGCCCTTGAGGGCGAACAGCCCCCGTGGACGTTTCTGGATGAACAGGATGATGAACACGAGGACCAGGACCTTGCCCAGCACCGCCCCCGCATAGGGTTCAAGGAACTTGTTGGCGACGCCCAGGGTCATGGCCCCGACCAGCGTACCCCACAGATTGCCGACCCCGCCGAACACCACGACCATGAAACTGTCGATGATGTAGCTTTGCCCCAGGTTGGGGCTGACGTTGTCGATCTGGCTGAGCGCCACGCCGGCAATCCCAGCGATGCCGGACCCCAGCCCGAAGGTCACAGCGTCGACCCAACTGGTGCGGATGCCCATGGCCCCGGCCATGCGGCGGTTCTGGGTCACGGCGCGCATCTGCAGGCCGAGCGAGGTCTTTTTCAGCACCGCCATCAGGGCGAACAGCACGACCAGGGAGAACACGATGATCCACAGCCGGTTGTAGGTGATCGTCAGATGGCCGATCTCGAAGGCGCCTGCCATGTAATCGGGGGTGCCGACCTCGCGGTTGGACGGCCCGAAGATGGTGCGCACGGCCTGCTGCAGGACCAACGATAGGCCCCAGGTCGCGAGCAGGGTTTCCAGCGGTCGGCCGTAGAGAAATCGGATGATGCAGCGTTCCACCGCCATCCCGATGGCGCCGGCGACCAGGAAGGCGAGCGGCACCGATATCAGCAGGGAATAGGCGAACATCTCCGGCATGGAGGTGCGGATGACTTCCTGCACCATGAAGGTCACATAGGCACCGATCATCACCATCTCGCCGTGGGCCATGTTGATGACCCCCATGACGCCGAAGGTGATGGCCAGGCCGATGGCGGCCAGCAGCAGGACCGAGCCGAGCGACAGGCCGTACCAGACGTTCTGCGCGGCACCCCACAGTTCCAGGTTCTGGCGGATGGATTTGGCCGTGGCCTCGGCAGCGGCCTTCACCGCACCCTCCGATTGCGCGGCGGCGGCGAGTGCGACGGAAAGCGCGTCGCGGTCGCCCCGTTCCTCGATCAGCTTGAGGGCCGCGATCTTGTCGGCCTCGGGCACGTCGGATTTCAGCTGCACGGCGGCGCGGGCACCCTGCAACGCCTTCCGCACCTTGTCCTCAGTTTCCTTGAGGATCGCGGCCTCCAGGGGGACGAGCATGTCCGGGTCCTGGGACTTGAACACCGCCCCCGCCGCCTTGAGCCGCGCCGCCGGATTTTTGGACAACAGCGTCAGCCCGCCGAGGGCGGCCTTCAGTTCTCGCCGGAGCCGGTTGTTCACGCGGATCTTCTTGACCGAGAAGCTATCGGACGTGGCCATGTCCTTGCCGGACAGGGGGTCGATCAGGGTGAACCCGCCCTCGGCTTTCTCGGTGATGAAGACTTTCTTGTCGGACGGCCGGACGTAAAGCTTGCCGGCCAGAAGGGCCTGGAGCGCCGGGACGACGCGGTCGTCGCCGGAAGCCGCGAGGGCCTGAATCTGCTTGGCCGTGTCGGAGAACCCGCCCGTGCCCAGGGCGTCGATCTGCGCCTGGAGGGCCTCATCCGAGGCCTGGGCCGGCCCCGAGGGGATCAGCCAGGCCAGGGCCAGGAAAAACAATAATGAAGGGAGTATTCGCGCCATGGACCTGTCGCCGTTGCCAGGATGGGGATTGCGGAATTTTTGGGTGGTGTGGGGGGCGGGGCGTTTGCCCCGCCCGCCCGTGTGGTCTGTCGTCGTCACGGCTGTGACCGGGCCCTAACTCAGGAACCCTTGCCGCTGCACTTGCCGGTCTTGACGTTGAAGTTGCCGCAGGACATGGGCTTGCGCCAATCGGAGATCAGGTCCTTGGAACCCGGCAGGAAATCGGACCAAGCGTCGCCCGGCACCAGGCCCGGCGTCGAGGACACGGTTTCGAACTGGCCGTTGGCCTGAATCTCGCCGATCAGCACCGGCTTGGTGATGTGGTGGTTCGGCATCATGGCCGACACGCCGCCCGTCAGGTTCGGCACGGTGACGCCGACGATGCTGTCGATCACCGCGTCCGGCTTGGTCGTACCGGCAATCTCGACCGCCTTCACCCACATGTTGAAGCCGATGTAATGGGCTTCCATGGGGTCGTTGGTCACGCGCTTGTCGTTCTTGATGAAGGTCTTCCACTTTTTGATGAAAGCCGCGTTTTCCGGCGTGTTGGCGGACATGAAGTAGTTCCAGGCAGCCAGATGGCCGACCAGCGGGGCGGTGTCGAGACCGGCCAGTTCCTCTTCGCCGACGGAGAACGCGACGACGGGAATGTCTTCGGCCTTGATGCCCTGGTTGGCCAGTTCCTTGTAGAACGGCACGTTGGCGTCGCCGTTGATGGTCGACACCACGGCGGTCTTCTTGCCGGCGGAACCGAACTTCTTGATGTCGGCGACGATCGTCTGCCAATCGGAATGACCGAACGGCGTGTAGTTGATCATGATGTCTTCGGCGGGCACGCCCTTGTCCTTGAGATAGGTCTCAAGAATCTTGTTGGTCGTGCGCGGATAAACATAGTCGGTCCCGGCCAGGACCCAGCGCTTCACGCCTTCCTGCTCGGCCAGGTAATCGACGGCGGGGATCGCCTGCTGGTTCGGCGCGGCGCCCGTGTAGAACACGTTCTTCTGGCTTTCCTCGCCTTCGTACTGGACCGGATAGAACAGGATCGAATTCAGTTCCTCGAACACCGGCAGCACGGATTTGCGCGACACGGACGTCCAACAGCCGAACACCACGTCGACCTTCTTGACCTCAATCAGCTCGCGCGCCTTTTCGGCGAACAGCGGCCAGTTGGACGCGGGATCGACGACGACGGCTTCGAGCTTCTTGCCCAAAAGGCCGCCTTTCTTGTTCTGCTCCTCGATCAGCATCAACATGACGTCCTTCAGCGTGGTTTCGCTGATCGCCATGGTGCCGGACAGAGAATGAAGAATGCCGACTTTGATGGTGTCGGCGGCCTGCGCGACGGTGCTCGTCATCGCGGCCGCGGCCAGGGCGATGCCCGCCACTGCCCCCCGGAAATACGTTTTCATTATAAGGCCTCCTGATAAGGAATTGTTGCTGCGTTGCGGCAAGGTAATGGCAAGCGCCGTGCCAGTTCGCACAAGGCCTCTGTAGATAAAATTATTTCTTATATATCAATGCATTACAACACAACGCCTCGACCTTGGCGTTATTAAGGTGTGGCATTATTTGTTTATTTATTATGCAATAAATAGATTTTGCATAATTTATAATCATACAAGTGTGCGCCGCCAAACGGCCTGCCCCACCCTTCCCGCATGCTCGAAACCGAACCACCCTCACAAACTGTTGAGTGACAAATTCGTGGCGGCCGGGTTATAACCCGGCCTCGGTATCGGTTGTATCAATATCTGCCATAGATTTTCCCAATTATCGGGCCATACCCCACTCCATACCAAATGCCATCGCCCCATCTGCCATCGGAGACATCATGATCACGTCCAACCGCGACGCCCGCACCACCCATTCCGAACCCCTGACCAAGGCCGGAAAGCTGCGCCAGATGCTGACCTCGCCCGACCTGGAATTCATCATGGAGGCCCACAACGGCCTGTCGGCGAAGATCGTCGAGGAAGCCGGGTTCAAGGGCATCTGGGCGTCCGGCCTGTCCATGTCGGCGGCGCTGGGCGTGCGCGACAACAACGAGGCCTCCTGGACACAGGTCCTGGAAGTTCTGGAATTCATGTCCGACGCCACCTCGATCCCGATCCTGGTCGACGGCGATACCGGCTGGGGCAACTTCAACAACATGCGCCGCGCGGTGACCAAGTTCTGCCAGCGCGGCATCGCCGGTATCTGCATCGAGGACAAGCTGTTCCCGAAAACCAATTCCTTCATCGGCGAGGGCCAGCCGCTGGCCGACATGAATGAGTTCGCGGGCAAGATCAAAGCCGGCAAAGACAGCCAGACCGACCCGGACTTCTCCATCGTCGCGCGGCTGGAGGCCTTCATCGCCGGGCGCGGGCTGAACGAGGCGCTTGACCGCGCCCATGCCTATGCCGAGGCCGGGGCCGATGCCGTGCTGTGCCATTCCAAGCTGGCGACGGCGGACGAGGTCATGGAATTCATGCGCCAATGGGACAATCGCGTGCCGGTCGTGATCGTGCCGACCAAGTATTACGCCACGCCGACCGACGATTTCCGCAAGGCGGGCGTGTCCCTGGCCATCTGGGCCAACCACAACCTGCGCGCCGCGATCACCGCCATGCGCGAAACCACGGCCCGCATCCTGCGCGAGGAAAGCCTGGCCGGGATCGAGCCGCACATCACCACCGTGTCGGAAATCTTTTCCCTGCAGGGCAATGACGAACTGCGCCAGGCCGAAGGCCGCTATCTGCCGGCCAGGAAGGCCCCGGGGGCGGTGATCCTGGCGGCATCCCGCGGCCAGGCCTTGGGCGAGCTGACCGCCGACCGCCCGAAATGCATGATCGACGTGCGCGGCCGGCCGCTGCTGGCCCGCCTGACCGATACCCTGAAGCAGTCGGGCGTGCGCGACATCACGGTGGTGCGCGGATACGCCAAGCAGATGATCAACCTGCCCGGCATCCGGACCGTGGACAACGACTTCTATGAAAAGACCGGCGAGGTCGGCAGCCTGGCCTGCGCCAAGGACGCGATCCAGGACGACTGCGTCATCGCCTATGGCGATATCCTGTTCCGCCATCACCTTGTCGACAAGCTGATGGAAACGGCGGGCGACATCGTCGTTGTCGTCGACGGCCAATGGCAGGCGCGCAGCGAAGAACATCAGGGCGACGCCGCCCAGCCCGACTGGGTGCGCGATTTCGCCGCCTGCTCCCTGCCCTTCGCCGCCGACTTCATGGACGAGGACGCGCCCGTGACCCTGACCGCCATGGGCCCGGACATCGCCGAGCACCGCATCGCGGGGGAATGGGTCGGCCTGGCCCGCGTCACGGAAAAGGGCGCCGAAATCCTGCGCGCGGAAATCGACGCCATGATGGCCGAGGGCCAGTCCAAGGCGGGCCTGCCCGATCTGTTTTCCCGCCTGGTCGCCAAGGGTGTTGAGATTTCCGTCGCCTACGTGGCCGGACAATGGATGGACATCGACCAAGCCGCCGACCTGAACCAGGCAAAACTCTTCCTGTAAGTTTCGGTGGGGCAAGGCCCCTGAACAACCTTCTCATCTTCCCTTCTCACTGCCTCACCGTCTCAGTGGTTTCACTTTTTTTGAACCACAGAGGCAGTGAGACGGTGAGAAGAAAGGTGGAGGTAAGAAAATTCCCGGCACCTCTTGCCGGGATGACCGGCGATACGATAAGCCAGCAGGCATGAACCTGCATTGACCGGGAAAACACCAGCATGATCGACGCCGACGACTTCCTGACCCCGCTGCGCGCGCGGGGGTTCGATTTCTTCACAGGCGTGCCCTGCTCGTTCCTCACCCCCCTGATCAACAAGGTGGTCGGCGGGGCGACCGGGGGCGGCAACGTGCGGCTCGACTACGTGCCGGCCGCCAGCGAGGGCGAAGCCGTGGCCATTGCCTCCGGCGCCTGGCTGGCCGGGCGCGGCACGGTGGTGATGTTCCAGAATTCGGGCCTGGGCAACGCGGTCAATCCGCTGACGTCCCTGAACCATCCGTTCCGCATCCCGTCCCTGGTGGTCACAACCTGGCGGGGGGCACCGGGGTTGAAGGACGAACCCCAACACGAGGTCATGGGCGAGATCACGCCGGACCTGCTGGACGTCATCCGCATCCCCCACCTGCCCTTCCCGACGGAAGCGGGCAGCGTCGAGCCCGCCCTGAAAGTGGCCCAGAGCTACATGGATGCCGAAAACCTGCCCTTCGCCTTCATCATGGAGAAAGGCAGCGTCGCGGACGACGGCCTGGACGCCACGCCCCTGCCCGCCCCCGACATGGGCCCGGTTGCGAACCTGTTCACCGGCGGTGACCTGCCGGGGCGCATGCGGTCCATGGAAGCGGTGCTGGAGGTTCTGCCCGACGACGCCGGCATCATCGCCACCACGGGCAAGTGCGGGCGCGAACTGTTCACCATCGAGGACCGCAAGCAGCATCTCTATCAGGTCGGCTCCATGGGCGGTGCCGCCGGCATGGGGCTGGGCGCGGCGCTCAACGTCACCTCGCCGATCGTCGTGTTCGACGGCGACGGGGCGGCCCTGATGAAGCTGGGATCCATGGCGACCATCGGGTCCATGGCGCCCACGAACCTGATCCATATGGTGTTCGACAACGGCACCTACGATTCCACGGGCGGCCAGCCGACCACGGCCCCGGCCGTGCGCTTCGCCCGCGTCGCCCAGGCTTGCGGCTATGCCGCGGGTTGGGAAGCGGACAGCCTGGGCGGCCTGAAGCAGGCGGTCACCGAGGCCTTGAAGACCCCAGGCCCGCACCTGATCCACATGAAGATCGCACCCGGGTCCATGAAGGCGTTGGGCCGCCCGACCGTGACCCCGCCCGAGGTCGCGCGCCGGTTCCGAGATTTCCTGGCCCCCTACCGCAAGACGGCCGACTAATTCAACCCGCTGCCGCCGCGCGTTCGCCCGCCAACTCGTGGCGGAGGCCCAGATAGAGGCTCAGGCACATCGCCAACAGGATCACCGTGAACGGCAGCCCGACACAGATCGCCGCCGCCTGAAGCGCGCCCAAGGCATCGACCCCGCCGCCGAACAGCAGAACCCCCGCGACCACCCCTTCGATCACGGCCCAGAAGATACGCTGAACCACGGGCACGTCGATCTTGCCGCCGGCGGTGATGCTGTCGATCACCAGCGATCCGGAATCCGACGAGGTGACGAAGAACACCAGCACCAGACAGATCGCGACGAAGGATGTGACCGATGCCAGCGGCAGGTTGTCGAGCATCTGGAACATGGCCAACGACACGTCTTCAAGGCCGTCGGCCAATTCCCCCATGTCGGCTTCGACCTGATACAGGGCGGATCCGCCGAACACGGCCATCCACACCAGCGTCACCAGGGTCGGCACCAGCAGCACGGCGATGATGAACTGACGCACGGTGCGGCCGCGCGACACCCGGGCAATGAACATGCCGACAAAGGGCGACCAGGAAATCCACCAGGCCCAGTAGAACACGGTCCAGCCGTGAAAGAATTTCTCGTCCTCGCGCCCGATCCAATTGCTGAGCGGCACGATGGTGGTGATGTAGCTTGCCCCCGTATCAAGGATATTGCCCACGATGGTCCCCGTGGGCCCGACCACGAATACGAAGGCCAACAGCAAGGCCGCCATGGCCATGTTGATCTGGGACAGAACCTTGACCCCGCCGTCGAGGCCGCGCACCACGGACAACACGGCCACGGCGGTGACGCCGCAGATGATGGCGATTTGGACGTTGATGGTGTTGGGGATGTCGAACAGGAAGTGCAGGCCGCTCGCCGCCTGCTGGGCCCCGAAGCCAAGCGACGTCGCCAAACCGAACAGGGTCGCCAGCACGGCGACCGTGTCGATCACATGGCCGAACCAGCCCCAGGACCGATCCTGAATCAACGGATAGAAGCCGGACCGGATCGTCAGCGGCAGGCCCTTGTTATAGGTAAAGAACGCCAGCGACAATCCGACCACCGCATAGATCGCCCAGGGGTGCAGCCCCCAATGGAACATGGTCGCGCTGAGCGCCGCATCGGCCCCGCCGGGGGTGCGCGGTTCCACCCCCAAGGGCGTGCCGAACCAATTGGTGTAATAGGCCGTGGGTTCCGCCACGGACCAGAACATCAGCCCGATCCCCATGCCCGCGGCAAACAGCATGGCGAACCAGGACATCACGGAAAATTCCGGTGTCGCGTCCGGCCCGCCCAGGCGAATTTTCCCAACCGGCAGGAAGATCAGCGCCACACAGAACAGGACGAACACATTGGCCCCGGCCATGAACAGCCAGTCGAAATAATTGATGACCCAGGATTTGGCGCCGTCGAACAGCACCTTCGCCGGGCCCGGCGCGATCAACGTGCCGAGAACGAACAAAAGGACAAAAATAGTCGAAACCCAAAATACGGGATGGTGAATATCCATACCGAATTTTTGAATATTATCCTGCCCTGTTTCGTATTTTGTTTCGTAAATATCTTCCAATTATACTTCCCTCAAAAATAAAATAATTACCCCCACCTGCGCAGATTAACGAATTGACACCGCCTTCGTGAACCCCCGGCCGGAAATTTATGCTTTGCCGGCAATCCAGGGCCCTCATTTTGGACATTGCGGAAACGCGTGTTAGGTTGCCCCGGAACGATCAACGCAAAATCAGGACTGGAGACGGCACCCCATGGATGGACGCCTAGTGGAAACGGCTGAGGACGTATCGCAACTTGCCTTCGGCTTCATGGCGTCGAAGGCGCTGTTCGCGGCGCTCCATGTGGACGTGTTCACGGTGCTGGCCGACGGGCCGAAAACCTCGGCCCAGATCGCCGAGAAAACCGGCATTCCCACCAACCGCATCACCACCCTGATGACGGCCTTGACCAGCGTCGGCCTGGTCGACCGCTCCGACGACGAGATCTATACCAACTCGCCGGGGGCGGCGGCGTTCCTGTCGCGCGGGGCCAAGTACGATTTCGGCGACTATCTGCGCTATCAGATCGACCGCCAGATGTACCCGTTCCTGCAGCAGCTGAACGAGGTCATGGACGGCTCCCTCGACCCGGACGCGGTCGACAGCTATCAGCATTGGATGGCCGACCCGAAACAGGCCGCGATCTATTCCGAGGCCCAGCACGCGGGCTCCCTCGGCCCGGGCAAGACGCTGGCCCGGCTGGTCGACCTCAAGGGCGCCAAGTCATTGCTGGACATCGCCGGCGGCACGGGGGCGATGACCATTCGCCTTCTGGAAGCCAATCCGGAGATGACCGCCACCATCATCGATTTCCCCAACGTGTCCGAACTGGGCTGGCGCTTCATTACCGAGGCCGGGATGGTCGACCGGGTGCGCTATATCCCCGGCAACGCGTTGCAGATCGCCTGGCCGACGGAGCAGGACGCGATCCTCATGTCCTATCTGTTTTCCGGCATTCCCGGCGGCGAGCTGCCGCGCATGGTGTCCGACGCCTTCGACAGCCTGGCCCCCGGCGGGCGCTTCATGGTCCACGATTTCATGGTCGACGACGACCGCCAGGGCCCGCCCATGGCCGCCCTGTGGCAGCTTCAGCACATGGCCTTCACGCCCGAAGCCCGCTCGGTCACCCCGGGCTGGCTGATCGCCCGCATGGAAGAAGTCGGCTTCACCGACATCCAGGAACACGAAATGGTCCCGGGCTTGACCCGGCTGATCGTCGGCACCAAGCCGGGGTAATCGCCGGGGGGAGGGTAATTTGCCCGCTAATACCCCAAGTTAGACATAGGTGGTGGGTCGCCCCCCTCCTTATAATCCTTCTCGGTACAAATGAGTGTTTGACGCCAATTTACTCCATATGGTTGAGTTGCCCAATGATGATGAAATTGATGGGCACCACGCGCAACTGGATCCAAAGTTGGCGAAGGGAACGCCTCCAAACCGGCGACATGCTTTTGCGCAGTTTGATCCCCACGGCAGTCGCATTTGCTATCGGGGCAATAGTCATGGCTGCGCTGGTCGGCCCCTTGGGACCCGAATGGGTTACCTTCAAGTATTGGCAGGAAGGAGGGAAACATACTTCGCGCAGCGAAGTACTAAGAAATATTGGAATTTTATTTGTTGCTATTGTCGGCCTTGTTTTTGGAATTTGGCGAGCAATAACAGCATACCATCAAACTAAAACTGCCCAAAAACAAGCGTTCATTGCGGAACAAGGCCACATCACAGATAGAATTAATGATTCTGTAAGTGGGCTTGGGGCAGAAAAAATAGTCAAAAAACTTATTGAAACCCCACGATACAGAAAAGAAGGAAACGAATGGAAGTTCGACGAACACAATCAATTGATTCCTGCTTTGCGACCAGACGGCACGCCGTTAATTGACAGAAAGAATTTTGAAGTTTCACTACCAAACTTGGAAGTGCGAATAGGTTCTATATATGCGCTTGAGCGCATAGCGAAGGATAGTCCTCGCGATCATATTCAAGTTATGGAAATCCTCTGTGCGTATATTCGAGAAAATGCGCCTGTAAATACCTTAGAGCCAACGGAACCTCCATTTACTAGAGCGGTTCCTAGAACTGACATTCAAACTGCCATTTCTGTGATTGGGCGCCGATCAAAGAAGCAAATTGAATTTGAATGGCAACACCAATTCCGTTTGGATTTAAGAAATACAGATTTGTCTGGCGTTGACTTTAGAAAGGGGGATTTTTCTGCTGCGATGTTCCATGGGGCACGTCTCGAGGCGTGCCAATTTGACAATAGCCTACTCAGAGGAACACAGTTTTTCCGAGCTTTGCTTAATTTTTCAACTTTTTTTAGTGCCGAAATGAAAGGCACTCGCTTTGATCACGCAACAATCAATCGTCCATTTGTTGCTGCTGGCAGTATGACTGAATCCATTAATATGGGTGACATTTACGGTATATCTGTTGCTGGTGCTGACTTAACGGCTATTGACTATTTGGGCGAACCCGATGAGATGAATTTAATTTTTGGATCGAAAGACACTAAACTGGAATATAATTTAGATCAAAAAAGATATGACCATTCAAAACAAAAATACAAAATTCGTCAGTTGAAGAAATCTGGAAAAACTGAAGAAGCCACAACAGAAGAAAGTGAATTATACAGCAACAATGGGTTTGTCGATTGGTTTCCACACGATTCTTCGGATATGGCGCTCGGCCATGCACACACAAAATTCCTAGATAGAATTGGTTTAACCGGTTGGCCATATCGTTAATTGGCACATGGCTTTCTACCTCAACTCATTGAACTCACATGTCCGCTATTGGCCATATACAGACCTCCCCCCCTCTCCCCGCCTACCCCTTCGGCGCGTCGCCGGCGAAGGTGATGCGGTGCAGGACGCGTTTGTGGCCGTGGTAGTCGTTGATCGGGTTGTGCAGGGCGCAGCGATTGTCCCACAGCGCGATCGAGCCCGGCTCCCAGCGGAAGCGGCAGGTGAATTCGGGCTGTGTCTGATGCTCGAACAGGTAATCCAACAGCGGCGCGCTTTCCGCCTCGGTCCAGCCCTTGAAATTGGTCGTATGGGCGAGGCTGACATAAAGCGCCTTGCGCCCGGTTTCCGGATGGACGCGGATGATCGGATGTTCGGCGATCTTGGGCTTGGAGACGTCTTCCTTCGGCGCGTCGGCGACCCGCGCGGCGCGGGTGTCCGAGACCCGTTTCTTGTCGGAACGGAACACCCCGGTCAGCGGCGCCAGTAAGTCCTTCATCCCGTCCGACAGCGTTTCATAGGCCAGGTACATGCTGGCGAACATCGTGTCGCCGCCGTAAGGCGGCAGTTCCAGCGCATAGAGCATGGTCGCCATGGGCGGGCGTTGCTGATAGGTCGTGTCCGTATGCCACAGGCCGCCGAAATTGACCTTTTCGTCGGGCAGCTTGATGATCGGCGTGATGACCGGAAAGTCCGGCAGGCCCTGAACGAAGGGATATTCCACGGGATCGCCGAACCGCTTGGCGGCGGCGAGCTGCTGCGCCGGGGTCAGGGTTTGCCCGCGAAAGAACACCACGAGGTGGTCGAGCCAGGCTCGGCGAATTTCGGCCACCACGTCGTCGGCCAGGTCCCGGGAAAAATCAACGCCGTGGATTTCAGCACCCAGGGCGCCGGCGATGGGGCGAACGTCAATATGCTGATAGGTCATTTGGATGGTTCCGTTTCTTAGAAGGTCTTTGGGTGAAGGCTAGCGCGGAGTTCGGCTGCTCGTCATTGAAAATCCGCCACGCCGGTCTAAGCTGCCCGTTCCCGTCGACCCCACCGGAGGACCCAACCCATGCGCGTCGTCATTGCCATGATGAAACACGAAACCAACACCTTTTCGCCGGTGCCGACGCCGATCGAACGCTTCGCCCGCTCGACCCCCATGCCCTACGAAGGCGACGCGGCCTATAAGGCATTCAAGGGCACGGGCAGCGGCACGGGCGGCTTCATCGACCTGGCGGAGGCGGCCGGAGCCGAGATCGTCATCCCCATCGCCGCCAACGCCTGGCCGTCCGGCCCCGTGGCCGACGACGCCTTCGACTACATGGCGGAGCGGATTTTGAATGCGGTCGAGGCCGGCTGCGACGCCCTGTTCCTCGACCTGCATGGCGCCATGGTCACCGACAGCCGGGAAGACGGCGAGGGCAGCCTGATTTCGCAAATCCGCGCCATCGCCCCCGACCTGCCCATCGCCGCGGCGTTGGACATGCACACCAACCTTTATCCCGAACTGGCGGAAAACGTGACGTCGCTGGCGGGTTATCAGACCTATCCCCACACCGACCTTTTTGAGACCGCGCAGCGCGCCGGGCGGCCCGTCTACGCCCTGCTGCGGGGGGAGGCCCAGCCGACCGTGGCCTGGGGCAACCGGCCCATGCTGCCGCATATCATGCGCCAGGGCTCGGACAATTTCCCCAACAAGGAGTTGCAGGAAATGACGCGGCGCATGGAGGCCGAAGGGGCGCTGGCCGCGACCCTGTTCACGGGCTTTCCCCATGCGGATATCCACAACGCCGGGGTGTCCGCCGTGGTGGTGACGGACGGGGACAGGGCCCTGGCCGAAAAGTTCCGGGACGAGCTGCTCGACTTCGCCTGGAACGAACGCAAGGCCTTCGTCTACGAGATCGAACCCCTGGAAAGCTCCATCGCCCGCGCGACGGAAATCAAAAAGGGCGAGGGCCCCGTGGTCCTGCTGGACCATTACGACAACGCGTCCTCCGGCGGCACCCAGGACACCATGACCGTGCTGGGCGCGATCCTGGACGCCGGGCTGGAGGATGTCGCGGCCTTCGCGATCTGTGATCCGGACGCCGTGCGGAAAATGACCCAGGCCGGCATCGGCGCGGAGATCACCCTGAACCTCGGCGGCAAGGTCGACATGCCGGCGATTGGGGAGACGGGCAAGCCATTGAAAGTGACCGGGCGGGTCAAGGTGCTGACCGACGGCATCTACAAGAACAAGGGCCCGGCGTCGCGCGGCGTGACCATGGACATGGGGCCGTCGGGCGTGCTGGACACGGGCCGTGTGCAGATCTGCGTGATCTCCCGCCAGCAGGAACCCAACGACACGGCCTGTTTCACCTCCCTCGGCATCGATCCCGAGGAAAAGACCTTCCTGATGCTGAAAAGCCGCATCCATTACCGCGCCGGGTTCGGGCGGCTGGCGAAACAGGTCATCGAATGCGCGGGATCGGGGGTCTGCGGTTCCGACTATTCCAAGCTGAATTTCAAGAACGTGCGGCGGCCGATCTATCCGCTGGACAATCTCAACGACCCGACGCCCTAGGGCATCAGAACAGCGCCTTTCCCGCACCCTTGCCCCGTCTCCCTATTTCAGGGTTTTCAGATAGGCGAGAATGTCGGCCTTTTCCTGAGCGCTTTTCAAACCGGGAAACCGCGCCGTGGTCCCGGGCAGGAACCGCCCGGGGTTGGTCAGGAATTCCAGAAGGGTCTTATCGTTCCAAACCAGCCCGGAATTCTTCATCGCGGTCGAATAATCGTATCCCGGGATGGACGCGGCGGGTTTGCCGTAGATGTCGAACAGGGTCGGGCCGAACACCACCCGGCCGCCTTTTTCGAAGGAATGGCAGACGATGCAGTGCTTTTTCGCGGCGACCAATCCGGCCTTGGCGTTGCCGGCCGTTTCCTTGGGCGCGGGTGTGTCCGTCAGGGTCTTGAAATAGGCCAGAAGCTCCGCCCGCTGGGCCGGTTTCCTGATTCCGGCAAAGCTCATCTTGGTGCCCTTGACGGTCTTTTTCGGGTTGGTGATGAATGCCATGAAGGTCGCTTCATCCCAAACGATGCCCGAGTCCAACAGCGCCTTGGAATACTTGTAATCCGTGACGTGTCCGGCCGGCTTGCCCAGCACGCCGAACAGGTTGGGGCCAAGCCGGTTCTTCCCGCCCTTGTTCAGGGTGTGGCAGGCCGTACATTTCTTGGCGATCTTCTTGCCGTTTTCGACATCATCCGCCGCCCAGGCGCCCGATGCCGCCAAACCGATGACCAAGGCCATCCAGATGGAAAACGCATGTGCAATCTTCACGACACTCTCCTGATCCTGCGCCCCCGATTGAGATGGGGTTAGGGGTGTGGTTCACGCGCTATGATTTGATCTGGCTGGGCTTGCGGACCTGCTTCATCAGGTCGTCGTTCCATTCGCCATCGACCTTGAAATGCGCCGACGCCCCTTTGAGAACGGCCTCGATCAGATTGTGGTTCACATAGGCATAGACGCCCGGCTGCCGGAACGTATAGATCGCGCAACCGGCGGCACCCCCGGCGATGAACCAGGTTTCCAGGCCCGTCTGGGGCGGGTCCGTGAACGATCCCGTGGACCAGACATAATCCCCATGGCCGCCGATCAGGTGCGGGCGGGTGTCCCGGTTGGCCTGGGAATGAACCATCAAGACCGATTCCCCGACGCTGGCTTTGAGAGTCCCTTCGCCCAGCAGGGCGCCGACGGCGCCGTTGAACACGACGTGGCTGGGGGTCAGGGTCGCCATGACCCGCAATGAATCGGCGTAATCCTCGCCGGCCGTTTCGTACTTGATGTATTCGTCGTGCTCGTCCTTGGCCAGGTAGTAATCCTGTTCGCCGATGTAGTAGGCACGGTCATAGCGGATGGGCGTGCCGTCAGCGGCCTTGAGGCCGTCGCGCGGCAGCACCATGATCGCGCCGTTCATGCCGTGGCAGACGTGATAGGGGATCATCGCCCCGCCCGGCGCGCAGTGATAAACGAACACCCCGGCCTTCGTCGCCCGGAACCGCAGCACGGCTTCCTCGCCGGGCGACACATGGGTCAACCCGCCGCCGCCGAGCGCCCCGGTCGAGGCATGGAAATCGATGTTGTGTTCCATGGCGCTGGTCTCGGGATTGACCAGGGTCAGCTCCACATAGTCGTCCTGATGGACGACGATCATCGGGCCGGGAACGGACCCGTTGAAGGTCAACGCCCAGATCTCGGCCCCATCGTCGTCCAGCACCATCTTCTTTTCTTCGATGTCCAGCCGAACCTCGACAACCTTCGGGCCGCCGGTCGCCACCTGTTCGTGCTTGGGCAGAAACGGCGGCGCGACCATTTCCTGTTTAACCCGCGGCAGGGCGGCAATTTGTTTTTCCGACAAGGGAGCCGATGCCTGGGAGGGCTTAGGGGCCGCCGCATGGGCGGGATTGCCGGCCATATCCATGGCCAACAGCCCGCCGCCGACGGCGGCGGTGCCTGAGAGAAAGTTTCTTCGGGAGACGGTGGACCGAATTCCAGGGGTCTTTTCCATGTTCAACTCCGACGTTGGAATTTACTTGGCCGTTCGACCGCGACATGGAATTTTCTGCGTCGCAATTACGACGCTAGCTCCCCGCGCCGGTCCGCACCTTGATTTCGATCAAGACCGCGGCAAATCCGAAAAATAACCAAACCGCGGCAACAGGCGGAAATCCACTGAAACCATGAAATATTAAGTGTGCGAGCGTTGATCCGCCGCTGCGTTCAGCACCTCTTATTCTTCCGCCTTGTCCGCCTGGATGATCTGATCCACGACATCGGTCATGTCCTTCCCGAACACCTCCGGCTTCCGATAGAGCGGATGATAAGGCGCGCCGGAGCGGTCGATATAGGCCGCCTGCATGCCGGCGGACATGGCGCCGTGGGTATCCCAGTCATGAGTCGCGACAAGGCGCAGGTCCTGTATCGGCCTTCCAAGATGATCCGCCACGAAACGATAGACCTTGGGATCGGGCTTGAAGCTGCCCGTTTTCTCGACGGAGACGACATCGTCGAAACTCTCGTTCAAACCGGCGTTGGCGATCTGGCTGCTCACCAAGTCGAGGGAGGAATTGGAGAACGCGACGGTCCGGTAGCCGGCGGCGCGCAGTCGCGCCAATGCCGGCTTGATATCGGGATGTGGATTCAGACCGGCGAAGCCCTTGAGAATGTCCGTGCGTCTGTCCTCGGAAAGCGTGACGCCGCGGCGCGCGGCGACGGCGTCCAGGGTGATCGCCGCAAGACGGGCAAACCCCGTTTCCACACCGGTCAGGGCACAGACGGTCGATGTCTGCAGCAGCATGGCGAACCAGGTGGCAATGACGCCGGCGTCCTGAAAGACCGCCTCGAACCCCGGCTTCAGCGACGACAGGTCGAGAACCGTTTCATTGATGTCGAACAGCACCGTGTCCCGGGACATGGCCTTCTCCTTTACTATTATAGTGTTTAATACCGCGTCCCGCGTCGGACGCCACAGGTCAGGCGGCGGATCGCGCCGGGTTCAGAGCATCCCGTTCCACCGCCATATCCTCGGCGAGGGACACGAGACCGGCATTCATGCGCGCTGCTTCTGTTCCCATTCCAGCTTGGGGAGGATCACCGAAACGGTTGTCCCCTGGCCCAAGGTACTTTCGATTTCGATCCGGCCGCCGTGTTTTTCGATCAACGTCTTACAGATCGCCAACCCAAGTCCCCATCCCTCAACCGCCTTGTAGGGATCAAGGTCGCCCCGCGCGAAGGGTTCCGTAATGCCGGGAAGGTGCCCTTGGGCGATGCCGCAGCCGGTATCCACCATCTTTATAATGACTCCGTCTGCAACTTCGTACGCAGAGGCCTCAATCTTACCGCCGGGCGGGGTGAATTTCATGGCATTCGACAGAAGGTTCAGGATGACCTGCCGGATCGCCTGGCGGTCGGCAGTGATATCCACGGAACCCGCATCCGCGTCGACCGACACAGATATGTCCTTTCGCGCCGCATCCGCCGAGAAGATGTGGATGCATTCGTTAAGGGTCTCCAGGGCATTGAACGTTTCCCGATCCAGGCCCCGCCCCCCCGATTCAATGGCCGAAATGTCGAGAATGCTGTTGATCAGGGACAGCAGATGTTCGCCACTGAATCGGATATCCTTGGCATATTCCTTGAATTTGCGCGCGGAGGACTCGCCGAAATCCTGAAAGGCGATGAGTTCGGAGAAGCCGATGATCGCGTTCAAGGGCGTGCGCAATTCATGGCTCATGGCGGCCAGGAACTGAGATTTGGCAAGATTGGCCTTTTCTGCGTCTTCCCGCGCCGTTCTCAACGCCTGCTCGAACAATTTCCGTTCCGTGATGTCCTGAAACGACCCCCGCAGCAGGATTGGAACACCGTCTTCCAAAACCGCCTCACCGACGATACGAACGTTCTTGACCGCCCCCTTGCGGGTCAGGATCGACAATTCCAGATCCCACGGGGTGCCGTTCCGGCGTCCGGCGGTAACGGCAGCCGCCAGCAAGGGGCGGTGTTCCGGGACAAAAAACTCGATCGCTTCCGCAAATGTCGGGCTGTAATCCGGCGTCGCTTCAAGAATGCGATATGTTCCCTGGCTCCAGGTCAATTGTCGGGTACTCAGGTCCAACTGCCAACCGCCGGTCCTGCTCAACCGTTCCACGTCCTCGAGAAGTCGGCTTTGCCGGGCTCGGAACTGTTCGCTGTGGCGCAGCCTCTGGTCCCGGTCCACCAACTGGCGGTTCTTCGCGGACATGATCGACAGATAGGTGAGCAGGCTGAGCACGAGTGCTACCGTCAAGCCGACAATGACCACCACAATGATGCTGCGGTATTTCTCGACCCAGTTCCGGCGCGGATTGATCAAGCGCGCCTGCAGTGCGATCTCCCGCGGCAGTTCCAGGCCCAATGCGTCCAACACCTGATCGTTGAACAGATATTCGTTCGGGCTATCCTTTACCGGGGCGAGTTCGCGCATCGGCACGCCCTCCAGGTGGGCCGCCATCAGCCCCGCTGCCATCCGTCCCTGAGCGATACCGCTGGTCACATAGCCGCCGAGGACGCCGTCGAATAGATAGGCGTCCTCCATGCTGATCACGATTCTGCGGCCGGCATTGACGATCCCCCCGACAATCTGCGCCAGCGTAGCGACATCGCCGGTCTGATTCCGGATCGCCCCCAGGGTGGTCAAGATGACCGGCTGATCGGGCGTATTCCGCAAGCTGTCCAGGATATCCTCAAGCCGCTCGCTGATCAGGAACGTCACCGCGGGCCGGGCGGCCCCGTGCAGTTCTCTTTTTAGTTCGACTTCAATGGCCTGGTATGTCGCCGATCCGTCGCCGATGACCACAACCTGCTCCGCATCGCCCTGAAGCTGATGGAGCAGATCAAGGTTCGGCCGGATTTCCTTCTTTTCGAAAACCCCGGTGACAGCCCCGGCATCCAACCGTTCCAAATGGGAGAAATCGTTGACCCCGGAAAAGAACACGGGCGTATCGGGAAACACATGGCGCAGGTGATGCAATGCGAAATTCAGCCCGCTGTCATCGGTCACATAAACCGCATCCGGATCGTAAGAAGCGTACTTGATTTTCAGATGCTCGGCGAAGGCGTCGGCATAGACCGCGCTTAGCGCACGGCGTTTGGTGTCCAGGTATTCCGTCTTGATCTCGGCCGGAGCATCCAATCCCACGGTAATGGCCGCGACGAAGCCCTCGTGCTGCCGGGCCGTCCAGGGATATTGCTGGCTGTAGGAATGAATGACCAGAATGCGGAATGCCCTGTCGTCCGCCCCGTGATCCCCCACCGCCGGGTTCGGCATCCAAACACAGATCACCCACAAGACGATCGCGGCAAAATGCCGGGTCAAACGGGTCAACCTCGTAGAAGCAATAAAGCCTAGTTCATTCAATGAGACAAACCTTGGTTCGAATGGGTAGGAACCGTGGGATGCAAACATCTTCTGTGGGGTGGAAACCGATGTTTTCGGCGTTCTGGTGAGACACGGTTATCGACCGTGGTTTCCAAGACATCACCGACGGCACCTCTTCCCCCCTCATTCCGGCGATGACTCCACGCCGTGTATTCCTGTAGGCACCTAGGAACACATTGTTACAGTTTCACGACTCGATCAATTCCCCCTAAAGTCATAGACAATTCCTGGGATCCGTCAGCGCGAAGCCCTTGCGGGTACCCGCGCCCCTGCCCTCGGAAACTCCACCACGCCCCCGATTTCAGTGGCGACAGGTCGCGAACCGCACCGGTGCGGTGGGTCGATCATGTCCCTGACAGGGCGATAGGCGGTTGCGCGGCGCACGGCTTTGCGATACGGCCAAGGAAAGACGGAGGGAAACACCATTATGAATGAAACCACCTGCACCATCGCCGTGATCCGCGGCGACGGCATCGGCGTCGACGTGACGGACGCGGCGTTGGCCGTCATCGACGCGGCCAAGGCACGCACGGGCGGTTTCCGCCTTGCCTGCAACGACCTTGTGGCCGGGGCCGGGTATTTCAAGGAAACGGGCCAGGACATCGCCCCCGGACACGAAGACGCCGCGGCCGAGGCCGATGCGATCCTGCTGGGCGCGATTGGATTGCCGGCGGTGCGCCATGCGGACGGCACGGAAATCTCGCCCCACCTGCGCCTGCGCGAACGCTTTCAACTGTATGCGGGCGTGCGCCCGGTCAAGGCCTATCCCAACGCGCCCCGCCGCCTGGCCGACCCCCGCGCCGACGCCATCGACCTGATCATTCTCAGGGAATCGACCGAAGGCCTGTTCTATTCCGCCGCCGCCAACAAGCGCGAGACCGTGGCAAACGACAGCGAAGTGCAGGACATTCTGCGCATCACGCGCCCGACCTCGGAAAAACTGTTCGATTTCGCCTTCCGCCTGGCCGAAAAGCGCAAGGCCAAGGGTGGGAAAGGCATGGTGACCTGCGTCGACAAGGCCAACGTGTTCCGCTCCATGGCCTTTTTCCGCAAGATCTTCGACGAACGTAAGGGCGCCTTCCCGGATATTCCCGCGTCCTACAACTACGTCGACGCCCAGGCCCTGGACCTGATCCGCCGGCCCTGGGATTTCGACGTTCTGGTGATGGAAAACATGTTCGGCGACATCCTGTCGGACCTTGCCGGCGGGCTGGTCGGTGGCATGGGCATGGCGTCCTGCGCCGAGGTCGGCGACGACCACGCCCTGTTCCAGCCGGCCCATGGCTCGGCCCCCGACATCATGGGCCAGGACAAGGCCAATCCCCTGGCCGCGATCCTGTCCGGCGCCTTGATGCTGGATTACCTCGCCGACCGCATGGGCGGCCACGACGGGCTGGCCGATGCGGCCACGGTGATCGAGGACGCCGTGCAACGGGGGTTTGAGCAGAACCGCCTGCGCCCCATGGAATTCGGCGGCGACATGGGCACCCAGGCCGTGACCCGCGAGGTCATGGCATTGATTTCCGGGGATTAAGCGGCGTCAGGCCGCCAGCGAACCGAAACTTTCGTCGGCCAGACGGCGGGCATCGGGAATGTCCACATGGCGGCCCTTGAAGTGGGCCAGGCCTTCGTTCTCGATCGCGCGGATCACCCGCGACATGGTTTCCGAGCGCACGCCGATCAGGGACGCGATGTCCTGACGCGACACCGGAAGTTCCAGACGGACCCGCGTTCCTTCATCGGAATCGGCCTCGCCGCCGAACGCCACCAGAAGGCGCAGGAAGCGCACCCGGCAGGACGCCGTGACCGTTTCCATGACCTTGTTCTCGGCCTCGGCCATATCGCGGGCAAGATGGCGGAAAAAGGCCATGACCAGGGCCGGGCTGTCGGCTGCTATGCGGTGCACCGTGGCCGCCGGCACGTGGCAGATGCGGCCTTCTTTCAAGACTTCGGCGCTGACGCCGTGGGGTGTGCCGGTCAAAAGCGACCGATAACCGAAGGTCTGGCCCGGGCGAACCAGGCGCAGCAGCACCGATTCACCGTCCGCATCTACCTTGCGGATGCCGACCAAGCCCGAGGATACGCAATAAACGCCCGTCGCTTCGTCGCCTTCGTGGTAGATGGCTTCACCGGCCAGAAAGCTGCGTGACCGGCGGGCGTCATCCATATGGGCGACGTTCGCCCCTTCCAGGACCGACCATTCGGCAGCCTGACGGTGTGCGCAGTTGGAACACGACTTATCCATGATACTTCCCCAAGGTTCGACACCGAAATCGGCGCCTCAATAGGGGAAGTGTCGCTCATATTCAGTTTCTTGGAATTGATCTGAATCAACACCCGGATCTACACAATCGGATAGGGTTGCCGAGTCCACCCGCCAACCGGGGGCGCCTATTCTGGGGGAACTGGAAACATGCCCGACAGGGCCCGTACCGCAAACTTCGACGAAACCGTGCGCCGGTTCATCCTGCGTTATGGGGAGTCCGCCCTGACGGAAGCCAACCGCCGCGCCCAGGAACTGGAATCCGAAGGCGACAGCGACGGCGCGGAAACCTGGCGTCAGGTCGCCGCCGCCATCGCCGCGCAAAGCGCCTCCCGCACAGGCAGGCGGTTGCATTAATTGGAATTAGCGGTCAGCGGGCCGCCGTCACCATGATCTCAACCTCGGTGCCCATTTCAAGCTGCACCCCGACGCAGGCCCGGGCCGGTCGTTTGAGATCGCCCAGCCATTCCTTCCACACCTCGTTCATGGCCGGCTTGCGGCGCAGGTCGTCCAGATAAATCACAGCGGACAGCAACTTCGACTTGTCCGTGCCGTAATGGGCCAGGCATTTGTCGATCTTGGCCAGCACGTCGCGGGTCTGCCCGGCAACGTCCTTGGACGTGTCGCCGCCCGTCAGCCCGCACAGATAGACGGTCGTGTCCGTCGCCGTGCCCTGGCTGAGAATTTCGCCCGAGTTCAGATGGTCGATGGTCATGTGGGATGTCTCCTCCGATAGTTTTTTGATTCTACCCGATTGTGGGCAGCAAACCGCCGGAAGGGCAAGAAGGGAACCACTGAGGCGGTGAGGCAATGAGGAGATCTGGATTCCCGCTTACGCGGGAATGACGCCAAAAACTGATTCCCCATGTCACCCCCGCGAAAGCGGGGGTCCAGCCTTTCTCCCCTTTCCCTCTCACCGCCTCAGTGGCCTTCTTCCCCTTCCCTTACGTCAACCGGCGGCCCTTGTGCCCTGCCCCCGGGACCGGGATAATCGCGCCCAGGTTCTTGGGAGACATCCGAATGTTCACCACCGGCATGACCTTTGCCCTGGGCGACGAGGTCGAAGCCCTGCGCGACACGGTTTTCCGCTTTGCGCAGGACAAGATCGCGCCGCGCGCCGCCGAAATCGACGCAACCAACGAATTCCCCCGCGACCTGTGGCCGGAGATGGGCAAGCTGGGCCTGCTCGGCATCACGGCGGACGAAGACCACGGCGGCGCCGCCATGGGATACCTGGCGCATTGCGTGGCGATGGAGGAACTCTCCCGCGCCTCGGCCTCCGTCGCCCTGTCCTACGGCGCCCATTCCAACCTGTGCGTCAACCAGATCAACCGCAATGGCACGCCCGATCAAAAGGCCCGCTACCTGCCCAAGCTGATCACCGGCGAACACCTGGGCGCCCTCGCCATGTCCGAGCCCGGGGCCGGGTCCGACGTGGTCGGCATGAAGCTTCGGGCCGAGCGGCGCAACGACCGCTACATCCTGAACGGCAACAAGATGTGGATCACCAACGGCCCGCAGGCCGATGTGCTGGTGGTCTATGCCAAGACCCAGCCGGACGCGGGATCGAAAGGCATCACCGCCTTTCTGGTCGAAAAAGACATGGTCGGGTTTTCGACCGCGCAGAAGCTGGACAAGCTGGGCATGCGGGGTTCCGACACCTGCGAGCTGGTGTTCGAGGACTGCGAAATTCCGGCGGAGAATGTGCTGGGCGAAGTGGATGCGGGGGTGAAGGTGTTGATGTCGGGCCTGGATTACGAGCGCCTGGTGCTGGCCGCCGGGCCCGTCGGCATCATGCAGGCCTGCCTGGACATCGTGGTGCCCTATGTCCACGACCGCAAACAGTTCGGCCAGGCCATCGGCGAATTCCAGCTGATGCAGGGCAAGTTGGCCGACATGTACACGGACATGAACGCCTGCCGCGCCTATGTCTATGCCGTGGCCCAGGCCGCCGACCAAGGGCGCACCACGCGCAAGGACGCGGCCGGCTGCATCCTCTATGCCGCCGAAAAGGCAACCCAGGTCGCACTCCAGGCCGTGCAGGCCCTGGGCGGCATGGGTTACATCAACGAAAGCCCCACGGGGCGGCTGCTGCGCGACGCCAAGCTGTATGAAATCGGCGCCGGCACGTCGGAAATCCGGCGCATGCTGATCGGCCGCGAACTGTTCCAGGAGACGGCGTAATGCCCAAGTTCGAATCCCAGATCACCACCAATACCCCGGCGTTCAAGAAGAACAAGGAACGCATGGACGGTCTGGTCCGCGCGCTGGCGGAGACCCGCGCCACCGTGGAAAAAGGCGGCAGCGATCAGGCCCGCGACCGCCACCTTTCGCGCGGCAAGCTGCTGCCCCGCGACCGGGTGAAGGGCCTACTCGACCCGGGCTCCCCATTCCTCGAGGTCGGCCAGCTCGCGGCCTGGGACATGTATGGCGGCGGCGTGCCGGGGGCCGGCATGATCGCCGGGGTCGGCCGCGTGTCGGGCACGGATTGCATGGTCGTCTGCAACGACGCCACGGTGAAGGGCGGAACGTACTACCCCATGACCGTGAAGAAGCACCTGCGGGCCCAGGAAATCGCCATGGAGAACGGCCTGCCCTGCGTCTATCTGGTGGATTCCGGCGGCGCCAACCTGCCCAATCAGGATCAGGTGTTCCCCGACCGCGACCATTTCGGGCGCATCTTCTTCAATCAGGCCAACATGTCGGCGGCCAACATCCCGCAGATCGCCGTGGTCATGGGGTCCTGCACGGCGGGCGGCGCCTATGTCCCCGCCATGTGCGACGAAAGCGTCATCGTCAAGGGCCAGGGCACGATCTTCTTAGGGGGACCGCCGCTGGTGAAGGCCGCCACGGGCGAGGAAGTGACGGCGGAAGATCTGGGCGGCGCCGACGTCCATTGCCGCAAGTCGGGCGTCGCCGACCATTACGCCGAAAACGACGGCCATGCGTTGGAGATCGCCCGCGCCGCCGTGTCGCACCTGAACCGCGCGCCCGCCACCCACGGCGTGACCCTGGCGGCGCCGGAAGACCCGGCCTACGACCCCGAGGACATCAACGGCATCATCCCCGCCGACCCGCGCCTGCCCTACAACGTGCGCGAGGTCATCGCGCGGATCGTCGACGGATCGCGGTTCGACGAGTTCAAGCGCCTGTATGGCGAAACCGTGGTCTGCGCCTTCGCGCATATCGACGGCGTGCCCGTGGGCATCGTCGCCAACAACGGCATTCTGTTTTCCGCCTCGGCCCTGAAGGCGACCCATTTCATCGAACTCTGCGACCAGCGGGGCATCCCCCTGGTGTTCCTGCAAAACATCTCGGGCTTTATCGTCGGCCGCCAGTTCGAGGCCGAGGGCATCACCAAGGACGGCGCCAAGATGGTCACCGCCGTGGCCACGGCGCGGGTGCCCAAGGTGACGCTGTTCATCGGGGCAAGCTACGGCGGCGGCAACTACGGCATGTGCGGGCGCGCCTATTCGCCCCGCTTCCTGTGGACCTGGCCGAACTCCAAGATCGCCGTGATGGGCGGCGAACAGGCGGCGGGCGTGCTGGCCACGGTCAAGCGCGACGGGATCGAGCGCGACGGCGGCGACTGGTCGGCCGAGGACGAACAGGCGTTCAAGGCCCCCATCATCGCCCAGTTCAACGAACAGGCCGATCCCCTCTACGCCACCGCGCGGCTGTGGGACGACGGCATCATCACCCCGGCGGAAACCCGCCGGGTGCTGGCCCACTCCCTGAAAATCGCCCTTAACCGCCCGACGCCGCCGGGCGGGTTCGGCATCTTCCGGATGTAATCGAGCCGGTTTTCCGGGCCTTAGCTGGTCTGCTTGGAATGCGAGCACCCCTGGTAGTCGTTGGCTTCGCCGATGGGCTGGGAACTCTCCACCTCGCCAGACGACGACGGCTTCGCATTATCGGCCCAAGATGCGGTCGAGAATCCAAGCACCAGGGCAAGGGCGATAAGGATACGCATGACCACTTCACTCCTTCAGATTTATCTAATGAAAAGCCTACGCGTGAACCGCCCGGACGGCAAGGGCGATGTGGGATTCCACACCCGCCGCGAACGACGGCAACAGGGGGGGGCGGGCAGACGTTTTTCAAGCGTGGTGGGGATGGCTGCTTTTGACCCAAGGCGGACAATGCGTACTAGTTACCTCGATTTCGGGGACAGAATATTAATTTGCAAACCCGCGTCAAGACCGGGCGATGGTTATTGACGCCATCACTTATGATGGCATAATACACCATCATGAAGGCAGAACTGATCTTCCGGGACCGCCTGGATCTGCCGGACGGCACGATCATCGAAATGGTTATCTGGCGGGTTCCGGAGGCGGTGCCGCCGTCGGATCACCCTTTCAAGTACCGGCTGTTTTTCGGCCGGGCGGGTGAACGGATCGTCGGATACGACAACGAACGCGGCAAGGGCGATCACAAACATATCCGGGACAGGGAGACGGTCTATCGGTTTTCCGACCCGGAAACGTTGATCGCGGACTTCATCGCAGATGTCGAAAAGGAGAGAGGCCGTGACGGCTGATATCAAGGTTCATGTCGGCGAGGGCATCGGGGAAATGGGGGCGCGGTTCGTGGACGCCTGGCGCCGCGCCGCGAGCGGCGAGGAGGTGCATGAACGCCACCTGACCTTCGCGTCCATGGCCGACCTGACGCGCACGCTGACGCCCAAGCGTCTGGACCTGCTGAACCGGCTGCGCGGGCATCCGGCGCCGTCGATCCGCGCCCTTGCCCGGGACACGGGCCGCGATTTCAAGAACGTGCAGCAGGACGTGACGGCCCTGCGCGACGCGGGCCTGATCGACCAGGACGCGGACGGCGGCCTGACGACGGATGTCGATCGGCTGGTCACCTCCATCGAATTGGCCCGGGCCGTCTGAAGCCATCCCCTTCGAGACGTCCCGGAGCAGAAGGCCCGCCCGAGAGGCTGACATGACGGAAAGTTCCGTAACCATCTACGAGGTCGGCCCGCGCGACGGCCTGCAGAACGAAAAGCGCCTGATCCCGGCGGCCGACAAGGTGCGCCTGATCGACCTGCTGGCCGAGGCGGGATTCAAAAAGATCGAGGCGACCAGTTTCGTGTCCCCCAAATGGGTGCCCCAGTTGGCCGACGCCGCCGAGGTCATGGCCGCGATCACGCGGCGGCCCGGGGTGACCTATGCCGCCCTGACCCCCAACATGAAGGGATATGAAGGGGCCAGGGCCGCGCGGGTCGACGAGGTCGCCGTGTTCGCCGCCGCGTCCGAAGCCTTCAGCCAGAAAAACATCAACTGTTCCATCGACGAAAGCCTGGAACGATTTCGCCCCGTGGTCGGCGCGGCCAAGGCCGACGGCATTCCCGTCCGGGGATACGTGTCCTGCGTCACCGACTGTCCCTATTCCGGCGCGGTGGCACCGGAGGCCGCCGCCCGCGTGACCGAGGCGTTGTTCGCCCTCGGCTGTTATGAGGTCTCCCTCGGCGACAGCATCGGCAAGGCCGCCCCCGAGGCCGTCGCCGCCATGCTGGATGCGGTGCTGAACGTCGCAGAGGCCGCCGATCTGGCCGGGCATTTTCACGACACGGGCGGCCGCGCCCTCGACAACATCGCAGTCAGCTTGGACAAGGGGCTCAGGACCTTCGATTCCTCCGTCGGCGGGCTGGGCGGCTGTCCCTATGCGCCCGGGGCCAAGGGCAACGTGGCGACGGGACGCGTGGTCGATTACCTGGACCGCGCCGGTTTCGCCACCGGCATCGACCGGGCCGGCCTGGCCGCCGCCGAAGCTTTTGTCGCGGGCCTTGCCTTGGGGGAAGAAAATCGCGGGTAACCCCCCGAACATGCGGATATGCTGGACCCAAGCCGGATCCCGGTATATGCGATTAATAACTGGCCCGGAACGGGCCGCCGACCCGCGCAGAAGAACGCGGGCGCTCTTGAAGGATGGCGCTGTTGAACAACCGCCAACTGTTCGCGTTGTACGGAGCAACCCTGGCCGCCGTGTTCGGGCTCGCATTCCTATGGGAGTTCACGGTTGCGGGTGATGCCGCCGAGACCTTCGCCCATGGATCGCCGCATCCGGAACGCATCGACCGCTGGGAACATGTTCTGACGTCCACCGTCTTCGCCGCCATCGCCATGTTCGTGCCGGTCGGGATCATCGGCTGGATCCTCAAAAAACAACAGGCGACCGAAGAAGCCTACCGCCGCAGCGAAGGCACCTTGCGCGCCTTCATCGACCATGCCCCGGCGTTGGTCGCGCTCAAGCATGCGGACGGACGCTATCTTCTGATGAACAAACAATACACGACCCAGTTTGGCCTGGACCCCGCCAAGGCCGAAGGCCTGGATGCCAGCAACGTGTTCCCGAAAGATCTGGCCCGGATATTCCGGGACCAGGAATGCCGGGCCGTGGAAACGCGGCAGGAGGTGAGCGAAGAACATGTCATCCCCCATGAGGACGGCGACCATGTTCATCTCTGCACCAAGTTTCCGGTCATCGGCGAAGACGGCGCAATCGTCGGCATCGGCACCTTTTCCACGGACATCACAGAGCAAAAGGCGACGGAACGGCGCATCAACGATGCCCTGATGGACGCCGAACAGGCCAACCGGGCAAAGTCGGAATTCCTCGCCAACATGAGCCATGAATTGCGCACGCCGCTGAATTCCATCATCGGGTTTTCGCAAGTCATGTCGTTGGGCAAGAATTTCGGACTTTCTGCGGACAAGCATCTGGAATATGCCCGCGACATCCAGCGCTCGGCCGAACACCTGCTGCAGCTCATCAACGATCTGTTGGACCTGTCCAAGATCGAAGCCGGTCAGATCACCCTGAACGAAAGCGAGATCGACCTGCCGGAAACCCTTGAACAGGCCTGTCACATGCTCAAGACCGAGGCCGAAGCCAAGGCCTTGGCCCTGACCTGCACCTGCGAAGCCGGAACCCCGAGGCTGTTCGCCGACACCCGCTATGTCATGCAGGTGATCCTGAACCTGTTGTCGAACGCCGTGAAATTCAATATTCCGGGCGGGCGGGTCGATGTCGCCGCAAGGGTTGAGGATGACGGCCGTATCGCCATCGGTATCACCGATACGGGCATCGGCATCGCGGCCGAAGACATCCCCCTGGTTCTGGAACCGTTCGGGCAGGCCGGCACATCGTCGGACCGCAGCCATATCGGCACCGGTCTGGGCCTGTCGGTCTCCAAACAGTTGGTCGAACTACACGGCGGCAGCTTGACCCTGATCAGCGCGCCGGGCGAGGGCACGACCGTGACCGCCCGCTTTCCGGCCGACCGCGCGGTCCGCGCATGATCCCGCAATCATCCTTGAAATGCGCGAGTCAGCCGCAAAGGTTGCAACCCTGGCGACAAATGTGGAAGTCTTCGTCTAGGGGAGAATCAAGCCGGACCACCTGATGCTGGAGTATTTCGCACCAATTTCCTATTGGGTGGTGACCGCTTTATGGCTGGTCATCCTCGTTCTATATGTAGTCAAGCTGCGTCAGTCCAAATTGGCGGGCGGCGGCATCGCGGTGCTGCTGGTCATTCTGTCGATCGATGCCTTCCGCACGGTGCTTGAAAACGTCTATTTCGGCGCGTACCACAATTCACGATTGGGCGTGTTCCCGGAAAGCTGGGCCGAAATCCTGGGCAATCCGTCGCTGTTGCTGTTCCCCAAGGGCGTGAATATCGCCGCCGGGGTCCTGGTCTTGGTGCTGTTGATCCGCCACTGGCTGCCCCGGGAACTGCGCGAGGTCGATGAACTTCGCCGCAAAGACGCCGTGTTGCGCAGCGTGTTCGACAACGCCGCCGTGGGCATGGTTCTGCACGCGGCCGATGGATCGACCCGCGTCCGCGTCAACGACGCCTTCTGCGACCTTGTCGGGTATTCGCAGGCCGACCTGCTCGACAATCCCTACGAGGTTCTGACCCATCCCGACGACCTGCTGCACAGCCTCGAACTGCGCCGGCGTCTGGCCGACGGCGAGGTCGAGGTCATCTCCATGGAAAAGCGCTATCTGCACAAGGACGGCCATGTGGTCTGGGGCAGCGTGTCGTCATCGATCATCCGCGGCGACGACGGCGAGGTTCTCAACTATGTCTCGTTCATTCAGGATATCTCGGCGCGCAAGGCGGCCGAGCGGTCCCTGCGCGAGGCAACGGAAAGCGCCATCGAGGCCAACCGGGCCAAGTCCCAGTTCCTGGCGACCATGAGTCACGAATTCCGCACCCCACTTAATGCGATCCTGGGGTTCAGCCAGCTTCTCGGCAACGAGATCTTCGGGCCGCTGGGCGACAAGCGATACAAGGGTTACGCCGACAACATCCGCGATTCCGGCGAACTGATGCTGGCGCTGGTCAACGATGTGCTCGATATCTCGACCATCGAAGCGGGCAAGCGGTTGTTGATCATGGAGCCGGTCAACCTGCGCGTCGTAATCGAGGACTGCGTGGGAACCTTCGCGACAATGGCCGAAGACAAGGCCATCACCGTCGAGGTCAATATCGCGCAGGACATCCCGACGCTGATCGCCGACCGCCGCGCGGTGGTGCAGGTCGCCCTTAATCTCTTGTCCAACGCCATCAAGTTCACGAATCCCAACGGCCGCGTCAGCGTCAGCGTGACGCAGACCGGCGATACTCTGTCACTCATGGTCGAGGACACGGGCGTCGGCATTTCTGAAAGTGCACTTGCGACCGTCACCGAACCCTTCACCCGCAGCCATTCGAATCCGCATCTGTCGCAGACCGGCACCGGGCTGGGCCTGTCCATCGTCAAATCCCTGACCGAGGCCCATGGCGGCACGCTGATCATCGACAGCACACCGGGCGAAGGCACGTTGGTCACGGCGCTGTTTCCGCTGAATCCGGACGGCGACGATCAGCCCCCGCTGCGCGTCGCTTCCGCCTGAACGCCGTCCTCCCCCCATCCTTGACGTCCGGGCGTGAACCGTTAGGCTGCTTGGCCAACGAGATCAACCAACCGAATTCCAGTCCCTAAGGGGGAAGACCATGTCCAAGATCAACATCCAGTTCACCCTGTTCTCGGCGTTCTATTCGCCGCTCATTTCCACCATGTCCGGCGGCTTTCTCAAGGCCGAGGGCCTTGAGCCGAACTGGTCCGTGTCGCCGCCGGGCAAGTCGGCGATCGACGCCCTGCTCGACGGCTCCGCCGATGTGGTGCAATCGGCGCTGTCCCAGGGTTTCACCACGCTTGGCAAGGGTGAGACGCCAAAGGTCAAGCATTTCGCCCAGATCAACGAAATGGACGGCTTCTTCGTCACCGGGCGCGCGCCTGATCCCGATTTCACCTGGAAAAAGCTCGAAGGGGCCGACCTTGTCTGTTTCGGCGGCGGACAGCCGCGCGCCATGTTCATGTACGCCTGTCACAAGGCGGGCATCGATTTCTCGAAAATCAACCTGATCACCCCGGGCGGCGCCGCCGATATCGACAAGGCCTTCCGCGACGGCCTCGGCGACTATGTGCAGCAGCAGGGCCCGTTCCCGCAGCAGCTGGAAAAAGACGGCATCGGTCATGTCGTCGCCCAGGTCGGTCCGCAGATCGGCCCCAACGGATTCTCCAGCCTGTGCGCCACGCCGGAATGGCTGGCGACGGACACGGCCAAGGCCTTCATGCGCGCCTACAAGAAAACCCGCATCTACATGAACGAAACCCCGGCCCTCGAGATCGCCAAGGCGGAAAGCTCCTATTTCCCCGAAATTGACGAGGACGTGCTGGCCGACTGCATCGCGACCTATCAGAAACTCGGCTGCTGGACGCCCCATGTCGAGATCACCAAGGAAGCCTACGCGGTGACCCAGGACGTGTTCGAGCACTTCGGCACGCTGAAGGAACGCTATCCCTACGAGGCCGTGTGCTGCCTGCCGCCCGAGACCGATTGAGGATAGCCGACGAACCACGCAACCAGGGCCGGGAGACGACGCCATGTCGGAGACATTCCACCTGATCAGCGCCGTCACCTGCCCCTGGGTGCAGCGGGCCGTCATCATGCTGCGCGCCAAGGGCGTGGATTTCGACGTCACCTATGTGAACCTGCGTGACAAACCGGACTGGTTCCTGGAACTCTCGCCTCACGGCAAGGTGCCGGTGCTGAAGGTCGATGGTGAGGTCCTGTTCGAATCCAACGCCATCGCCGAATACCTGGACGAAGTGTTCGAACCCCGCCTGCACCCGGCCGATCCCATCAAACGCGCCAAGAACCGGGCCTGGACCGATTTCCTTCAGACCTTCGCCTGGGGCCCGGGCCTGAACAACCTGTCCTATTGTGATTCCAAGGACGCCCTGGCCGGGGCGCTGGAAACGGCGCGCCAGCGCGTCAGCCGCCTGGAAGCCGCCATCGCCAAGGAACGGGGCAACGACGGCCCCTACTTCAACGGCCCCGACATGTGCCTGGTCGACGCCGCCTACGCGCCGTTCTTCCAGCGTTTCATGCTGTGCGAGGAACACCTGAAGACGGGGCTGCTGGACGATTTCCCGCTGGTTGCCGCCTGGGTCGATGCCTTGCTCGCGACGGACGCGGTGACCGGCTCCGTCCCGCCGGAATTTCCAGAGGCCTTCAATGCGAATCTGGAACGCCGGGGGGCGCTTGCCTGGGAATTAAAGACCGGAGCCCAGGCGGCGGAGTAATCTACGGCTGCAGGCAGATGTTCATTTGTCGCATCAGCGGCGGGTTGCATTCCCAGTCGTTGCCGGTGCGGTCGAGGTGCGCGTTTTGCGGCATCTGCACCACGGCGCAGGCGCCGTTTTCAAGGTGATAACCGCGCTCGCATTTCCAGCCGTCGCCATAGGATGAATCGACGAAATAAGCGTTTTCCGGAACCTTGACGGCGACGCAGACGCCCTCGGACTCGCGGTATCCCCGCTCACATTCCCACCCGGCGCCGTGGCTGGCGTTGGTCAGGTAGCCGTTCTTGGGCACCTTGATCTCGACGCAGCCTTCGCCCTGCCGCCGATAGGTTCGCTCGCAGTTCCAGGTGTCACCATAGGCGCTGAGAAAGGCGTGAGGCGGAATCACGACCGCGACGCAGGTTTCGCCCTTTTCCTTATAACCGCGCAGGCATTCCCAACCCCGGCCGTAGGACACGTTCGTCATGAAGGCGTTTTCCGGCACCGATACGCCGACGCAGGCGCCATCGACCTTGCGGAAACCCTCGTCGCATTCCCACCCCCGGCCCAGGCCGTCACCATGGGCGTTGGGGGGAACCGTGGCGGCGGTCACCTGGGCGGACGACGTCCCCGGCATGGCCAACCAGACCGCGAGCACGGCCAGAACCATGGCACAGGGCCGCATGGCAGATAAAACGCGAAACATTTATGGGTCACTTTCGTTGTCGGCCGGTTTCGAATCCGGCGGGTTCAATTGAGACCGGCTAAACTGCCGGTTCCGTCAAGGTCATCAGGATATCCGCGTACCAGGCGCAGTTGAGGCCCAGGGCTTCATCCAGCTTGAGATCACGCGTGCCGATATCGAGCCGGGCCGAATGCACGCCCAGCAGTTTCCAGGGCAGAACGCCCAGGTCGCCGTCGCCGACCCGCATCACCACCGGCGCGCCGCTGGTCCCGCGATGGGTCCTGGCATCGGTCAGGAAATAGCCCTCGCCCTGAAAGCGCAGGCCGAAGGAAGAGGCGACGACCGCCTGACGCACCACCGGCAGATGATGCAGCGTATCGTGAAATCCCAAGGGAAAGCCCACCACCAGCAGGGAACTTCCGATTTCCACATGTTCATCCGAGCCGACCAGATGGTCCGGCGTGAAGGCCTGAATGACCGCCGTTTTGGGCAGCGCCGCGCGGTCGATCTCGACCACCGCGATGTCGACCACGCCCTTGCCGTCGGCGCCGTCGCGCCAGATGCTTTTGCCGTCCTGGTACAACAGGATCGACAGGCCCGTGGACTCGGCCAGGTTGCCCGCATTGGTGTGAATTTCGATTTCGATGCGGTTGGGGAAATGCTCACTCGGCGCGTCGTGCACCACATGGCGGCTGGTTATCAGGAACAACCGGTCGTCGCGGGCGAAGAAAAAGCCGCTGGCATTGGTCAGATGGCGGTCGTGTTCGAAGGTGAACAGACGGGGAGAGGTGAACAGCAGGGGATCAATCATCGCCCGGCGCCCTCCGCCGCTCCATGTGCGCCCGTCGCCGGGGAAATCTCACATCTGCTCAAAACTGCGCCTCCGTCAGGACAAAAATGTCGGACCGTTCACGGTTCCCTTTATACGCCTTCCGCGCGGCGTCATGAATGCGCTCGATCATGGTGTCAAAGGCCTTCAGAAGGCCGGCCTCGCCGTCCCCGCAATCGGGGCAGAGCCTGGCCAGCAGGCCGCTGTCCACGAAAAAGGTGATCTCCAGGGCGCTGTCATAGCCCCAGAACCGCACCCGGTTCCGCTTGGCCTCGTAACTGCGGCTGACGTTGGGGAAATTCAGACTCATTCGTGACCGTCCCCGCCTAGCCTTCGCGCGCGGCGCGCTGCGCCTGGGCCACGGCGCCCTCAAGATTGGTATAGCGGTATTTGCCGATACAATAGTACTCAATCGTCATTTTCGTGATCCCATGCGCCGCCATTTCCTCGGCCTCGGAAATGAACTCGGCTTTCTTCGGCTTCTTCCTGTCCACGTTCTTCACGACAACTCCTCAAAATTTGACGCGTGATCCTCGGCCCGACCGACCGGATAACCCGGGGTCAGCGCTTTGCACCGGCCCGGAAGATGCGATCGCCGCGGATCAGGTTCTTCAGTTCCGAAGACAACTGAAACAAAGACTTTTCCGCCGGTGCCGCCGGTATTGCCGGCACGGCTGCGGCCGCATCGTCCGGATGGCGCAAATGATTTTCCAGGGAAGCGTCCCGCGCCATGCGCTCCCGGGTGTCCTGATCGGTGATCATCCGCGGCCCTCCGCAGGCATGGGGCCCGTTTGCAGCGGCCCCTGATCACGGACCAAGGCCGCATCAAGATCGTTGGGATCGATCGTCAGGGCGCGGGCGTTTTGCGCGGCGTTGATCCCGCGATGCAGGTAGATAACGCTGCGCAGCCGGTGATACACCGGGAACGACAGGGATTGCAGGAGTTCTTCATCCGTTTCGACCCTGTAATCGCCCGCCGGCAACACTTCGTCAAAGCCGCCCAGGACGAACGGGCGCGCGAAGGTCACCGTCTTTTCGGTTGTGCGTATTGTCATTGTCGGCCTCCTTGGCGGGCATCTCGTTGCCCGCCATCGATCTTTCCGCAATACCGGCGGAAAACGGCCTATTTCTCCTTGCCCTCGGCGGGCAGGGTCACTTGCTGGCCGGTGTATCCGCGGCAGGCTTGGCGGCGGGCTTGGTCGCAGCGGCGGCGGCTTTATCGGCGGCGGCGGCGGGTTTCGCAGGCTTATTGCCCGTTGAAAAATCCTTGAAGGACATTGCTTGATTCCTTTGATAAACGGAAATATATCCGTTTTAATTATATGGTATTTGATATTTTAATTTTCAATACAAATATGATTTTTATTTTATTATCGTCAGTCAATAACTTTACTTTAATTTCGTTTTTTCTGTCGCCAAGCCGCAGCCAGCCGCCCTTTTCGCCTGCTCTTGAGGTTGCGGCGGCGGTGTTAATCCGCGACAGTCATGCCATGCAATCCGTCCTCCCTCTTCTCGACCTTCTTGGCGTTTGCGTGTTCGCGGCGTCGGGCGCCTTGGTCGCCAGCCGCAAGGAAATGGACCTTGTTGGCTTCGGCTTGATGGCCTGCCTGACCGGTGTGGGCGGCGGCACCCTGCGCGACCTGCTGCTGGGCCGCGACGTGTTCTGGATCGCCGATCCCAAGCCGGTCATCATGTGCCTGACCGTCGCGGCGGTTCTGTTCTTCACCGCCCATGTGATTCAGCGCCGTCATGCCCTGCTGCTCTGGGCCGACGGCCTGGGCATCGCGCTGTATGGCGTCATGGGGGCCGAATTGGCGCTTCAGACCGGGGTCAGCCCGCTGATCGCCATCATCATGGGCATGATGACGGCGACCTTCGGCGGCCTGATCCGCGACGTGGTCTGCCAGGAAACGCCCTTGATCCTGCGCAAGGAGGTCTACGCCACCTGCGCGGCGCTGGCCGCCACGGTCTATGTCACCCTTGCCGGTCTCGACGTGCCGCGCGACGCCGCCATCGCCCTGGGCTTCACGGCCGGCTTCGCGCTCCGCGCCCTGGGCATCGTCCGGGGCCTGTCGCTGCCCACCTACCGGCCGCGGCCGGGGCGGGAGTATTGAGGGCGGGCGCGCGATGGCCGACCCGGCCAGCCCCATCGCGCTTGAGCGTGCCGCAGCCATTTCACCCCGTTATGTCATCTTGTAAATAACGGCGCTTTCCGCAAAACTGCGGCCCCATGACCGAATACATGACCACCAAGGAGCTGGCGGACTTTCTGCGCATCAAGCAGCGCAAGGTCTATGACCTGGCCGCCACGGGGCGCATTCCCTGTTCCCGCGCCATGGGCAAGCTGTTGTTTCCCCGCGCCGAGATCGAAGCCTGGGTCGCCCGGGGCATGGTCGGCGACGGTGGGGGCATGGCCGCGGCGGGGGCCGCCCCGCAACCGGCCAAGGTGCGGCCCGGCGTGTTCCTGGGCTCCCACGATCCGCTGTTGGATTGGGCGCTGCGCCAGTCGCGCTGCGGGCTCGCGACCTTTTTCGACGGCTCCGCCGACGGGCTGGAACGGTTCGCCAATGCCGAGGGCATGGCCGCCGGCCTGCACATGTTCGATCCCGAAGCCGGGGGCAGCGACGACGACGCAGCCTGGAACATCGGCTGGGTGCGGCGCTATGCGGCGACGGCGCCCTGCGTTCTGGTCGAATTCGCCTGGCGGGAACGGGGGCTGATCGTCGACCCCACAACCGCCGATCAGTTCAAATCCATCGCCGACCTGCGCGGCCGCCTGATCGTGCCGCGCCAGGCCGAAGCCGGCACCCAGGCCTTGCTGGAACATCTGCTGGCCGAGGCCGGGATCGGCCTCGACAGCTGCGTGATGACCGAGCCCGCGCGCACGGAAACGGACGCGGCGGAAGTGGTCGCCAGCCACATGGGCGAAGTCACCCTGGGGCTGCGCCCCTCGGCGGCGCAGTTCAAGCTGGAATTCGTCCCGATCCTGCGCGAACGCTTCGACCTTCTGGTCGACCGCAAGGCCTGGTTCGAGCCGCCCATGCAGGCCTTCCTCGCCTTCTGCCGCTCGGAGGAATTCCGCTTCAAGGCCAAGACCATGGGCGGCTACGACATCACCGATCTGGGCAAGGTGCATTTCGTGGGGGCGTGATTTTTTCGCCCATCCCCGTTGGCTCCGTGAGTCCGAAAAAGGGAAAACCACAGAGACGGTGAGACAATGAGAGGGCGGAGAGTGTGAAGGCCTGTCCGTCCCTCACAGGGGAGGTTTTGGAAAGGCGCCGTTTCTGTTCTTCCTCACCGCCTCACCGTCTCTGTGGTTCAAAACAAAAAAGGGCGGACCCGAAGGCCCGCCCTTTCCCGATCATATGAAAGTCCCTGCCGTTACGACGACTTGCCGTTGGGGAAGAACAGCTGCAGGCCGTTCAGCTTGTAGGACGCGATGGTGTCCTGACCGTCCTTGGACAGCACCCAATCGATGAAGGTCTGGGCTTCGGCCTGTTTCACCTTGGGGCATTTCTTCGGGTTGACCAGGATGATGCCGTACTGGTTGAACAGTTGCTTGTCGCCTTCGACCTGGATCTTGTAGGTGCCCTTGTTCTTGAAGCTGATCCAGGTGGCGCGGTCGGTCAGGGCATAGGCGCCCATGCCGACGGCGGCGTTGAGGGTCGCCCCCATGCCGCTGCCGGTTTCGCGGTACCACTCGCCGGACGCCTTCTTGATGTCGACCTCGGCCGCCTTCCACAGGCGGACCTCTTTCTTATGCGTGCCCGAATTGTCGCCGCGCGAGGCGAAGATCGCATTGGCGGCGGCGATCATCTTGAAGGCCTTGGGCGCGTCCTTCATGCCGCCGACCTTGGCCGGATCGTTGGCCGGGCCGACGACGATGAAGTCGTTGTACATGACGTCGGAGCGCTTCACGCCGAAGCCCGCGTTGACGAACTTTTCCTCGGCCGGCTTGGCATGAACCAGCAGCACATCGCCGTCGCAGTTCTGCGCGTTCTTGATCGCCTGGCCGGTGCCGACGGCGACCACGTTGACCTTGATGCCCGTCTTCTTCTCGAAGATCGGCAGCATGTAGTCATACAGGCCCGAATTCTGGGTCGAGGTCGTCGACTGCACGATGATCGACTTGCCGTCGGCCTGGGCCGGGGGGGCCTGGAAGGCCGCAACGGCAAGGGCCAGGGCGGCCGCGCCGAAGGTGATCCGCTTGATTGTTGTCATGGATAACTCCCTGATTGCTGGTTCCGGTTGAGGTTTATTGGGGTGAAGTGTCCCTTGAGATTGTCCGATCACAGGATGATCTTGCCCGCCATGTAGTCGCCGGCCTCGGCCGAGGCCGGCTGGTTGAAAAACGCCGCCGCCGGGCTGTGCTCCAGCACCTTGCCGCGATGCATGAACACCACGTCGTCGGCCAGGCGCCGGGCCTGGCCCATGTCGTGAGTGATGAAGACGATCTTGGTGCCCCGGTCGCGGGCGGCCTTGGTGATGTCCTCGATCACCAGGGTCGAGGCCGGGTCCAGGTTTGACGTCGGCTCGTCCATGAACAGCACGTCCGGTTCGGTCGCGAGCGCCCGGGCCAGGGCCAGGCGCTGCTGTTCGCCGCCGGACAGAAGCCGCGCCGGCTGTTCGGCACGGTCGGCCAGGCCCGCGTGTTCCAAAATCTCCCGCCGCCGCGCGGGGTCGGCCCGGCCGCGCAGGCGCAGCACGAAATCAATGTTGGCGGCGACCGAGCGGCGCAGCATCACCGCGCGCTGGAACACCATGGCCTGACGGCGGCGGATAGCATCGTCGAGCGGCTGGCCGCCCCAGGCGATCCATCCGCCGGACGGTTCCAACAGCCCATGCAGAAGGCGCAGCAACAGGCTTTTCCCCGCCCCGTTGGGGCCCATGATGACGGTTACGCCACCCGCGCCCAGGGTCAGGTCGATGCCCTTGATCAGCACCGTGCCGCCGGCCTGATAGGTCAGGTCCTCGACGGTCAGGGGGAACAGGTCGGCGCCGGCGCCGCTGTCCTGTGTGTTGCGGAGATCAATAACGTTGGCGGGGCGCAGATCACGCATAGGCCTGCCTTTTCGCCGTCGCGTTCAGGCCCATGACCGCCGCGTTGATGGTAAGTGCTATGGTCAGCAGCACGACGCCGAGGCCGAGCGCGAGCGCCAGATCGCCCTTCGACGTCTCCAGCGCGATGGTCGTCGTCATGACGCGGGTCAGATGGTTGATGTTGCCGCCGACGATGATGACGGCGCCGACCTCGGCCATGGCCCGGCCAAGCCCGGCCAGCATGACCGTCAGCAGGGAATAGCGTGCATCCCACAGAAGCTCCGCCATCATCCGCCCCGTAGGCACGCAGAACGAACGGAACTGGTCGGCGTATTCATTGTGCAGATCCTCGATCACCTGGCGCGACAAGGCGGCGATGATCGGCAGGATCAGCACCGCCTGGGCGATGATCATGGCCGTCGGCGTATAAAGCAGACCTAAGAAGCCGAGCGGCCCGGCGTTGGACAGCAGCATGTAGATGATCAAACCGACCACCACCGGCGGCAGGCCCATCATGGAATTGACGACGACCAGCGCCACGCCGCGGCCGGGGAAGCGCGTCACGGCCAGCAGGGCCCCGATGCTGAGGCCGATCAGCCCCGCCACCAGCAGCGCCGTCAAACTGACGCGCAGCGACAGCCCGATGACCTCCATCAGATCCGCGTCGAAACTGAACAGCAATGAGAAAGCCGTGAAGAAGGCCTCGCCGAAATCCTGCATCGTCTGGCTGTCCGCCCGTTTCCATTCCCGGGACGCGTGGGACGACTTCCCCGCGTTTCCGTAAATTATGCATAATTATACGTATTTGACGTAATTTTGCATAAATTCCGGAAGCGCGCAAGCATCCCCGGCAGACCGGACGGCCCGCCTGCAAGGCGGTTTTGAGGTTGTTCAGAGAAGAATAAAGACGGGCGGCGGCCAGCGCCTCTCGGACCCAGCGCCGCATCAGGCCGTTGAATCCCCATTGCGCGATCAGGGCGGCGCCTCGGGCCCATTGGGGGACAGGGCGCAGGACAGCCACAGTCAGCGGAAAGTGACCTGAGCCGACCCGCCGGGCACCTCACAAAGTCTTTCTATATTCACATAATTCACTTAAACACATAATATTATACACATCTCTTAACGTGATTTTTATAATAAAATCAGTATTTAAATTGCTGAACTAAAATATCAGTGTAAACTTAACAATACGAAATCCGGCATCTGCCGGGCGCTTACCGAAAACTGATCTGCCGGGTTCCGGATAAGGCGCGGATTTATGAATTTCACAATGGGAGAAGCAGTCATGGGCAAAATCAATAAAGCATTCCTGATCCTGCCGGTTGTCTTCGCGATTCTGATCGCGGTCGGCATTCTGACCAGCTAGGCCATATCGTCCCAAAGACTGGTGATCGAGCGCGGGTCCGCAAGGCCCGCGCTTTTTTTATCTGACGTTCGGCAAAGGCCGTTTAGTCGGAAAGCGACGCGGCCTGCTTGCGGGCCGTCTTGAGGGCCGGCTTGTCCGACGCAGACGGCCCGCGCTCGACCGCATGGATGAGGGTCGGATGGGCGCGCTGGGCGCAGTCGGTCCGTTCGCACAGCCGGCAGGTCACCCCGACGGGCAAGAAGGTTTCCGAGCGCGTCAGATCCAGGCCGCCCGAATAGACCAATTCGCCCGCATCCTCCAGCCGGCAGCCCAGCGCCAGCGCATAGCTGCCGTCCGGCGCGTTATAGCCGGACCCGGGCCGACGTTGGCCGAAGGCAACGGAAAGATAGGCGCTGCCGTCGGCCAGTTGCAGAACCTGGGCATCGACGGTGCCCGGCCGACCGCTGGCCGCATGCACGTTCCAGCGCGGGCAGATTCCCGCGAACCGGGGGATCGGCAGGCCCGAACCGGGCACCCGCCGAAACACGTTGCCTGCACCGTCGATGCGCAGGAAGTGGAAACGCACGCCTTCTTCGCCCGGGCGGCGCAGGGTCGCGAGACGCCGGCAAGCCTGCTCCAGGCTGACGCCGAAGGCCTGGCTCAGGCGTTCCACGTCATAGCGATAGGCGCGGGCGCGGTCGAGAAAGGCGTCATAGGGCATCAACACCGCGGCGGCGAAATATTCCGCCAGATAATCCCGGCAAAGATCTTCGGAAGCGGGGGACAACTCCGCTTCCCCGACCCAGGTATCGATCAGGTCGGCGGCGGCCCGGCGGCCGGTTTCGCGCGCCAGGTGAAAGCGCAGACTGGGCAAGGCCAAATCATCGCGCACGATCAGCCGGCCACCCGCTCCGCCCGGCCCGGGCTCCAGGCGCACGGCGGGCATTACCGCCCCGCCCCGATTTCCATCGCCGGCGCCCGAGGTTTCGACCTCGATCCCAAAGCGGTCCCGCAGCACCTCGGACAGGCGCGAGAACAGGCCCACGGTCTCCATTCCGATTTCGGCGCGGAGCGACTCCGCCCGGCGGTCCAGGTCGTCGAAGAAATTATCGTTACGTTCGGTGAAGTCGCCGACCTCTTCCGCCGGCGTGCGGCTGTCGAGCAGGTTGTCGAGATTTTCGCCGGTGATGAAACGCAGCAGTTCATCGACCTGCAGCGTGAGCTTTTCCGTGCCGTCAACGACGATGCCAAGGAACTGCTGACGCTCCGCCGCCGCCAGATCGATATTGTCGAGCAGGATTTCCGAGAAACTGCGGACCGAGGTCAGCAACGTGCGCACGGAGTGGCTGGAGGCCACCAGATAGGGGCTGGACGCCAACTTGTCGGTCAGCGCCTCCACATCCTCGCGGCTGTTGCGGTAGGACCGATAAAGGCGAAGGAACGAACGGCAGATGTCGGGCACGGAGGTCACGAATTCGTCCAATTCCGCCGCCGAGGGACGGGTGCCGCCGAACATGGGGTCGGACAAGGCCTCTTCCAGATCGCTTTTGATGCGCACCTCGTCGCCCGCGGAAAAGTCCCGCAGATCAACGCCAAGCGCCTCGGAAAGCTTGAGCAGCAGCGACACGGTCAAAGGCCGGTCGTTGTGCTCGATCATGTTCAGGTAGCTGGGCGAGATGCCAAGAATTTCAGCAAGCTTAACCTGCGTCAGTCCACGGTCCTTGCGGAGCCGCCGAAGGCGCGCGCCCAACATTGGCGATCGCGACATTATGTTTCCCCCCATGGGATTCCACGAATAATTACCCTGTCCCAGGTCTGATGCGGCGCCCGGGTATAGGTTTGGCGACATATTAACCGATGTTCACCTATCTGTCTTCGGGATTTCAGCCGCCAAAATCAAGCTACGGCAAGAGGAACTGGGATTTTTTGGTGAATTGTTCACTTTCCCAAACGATCCGCCGGGCCAGGGGAAAAGACCGGCCGGACAGGCTAGGCCGGTGAATTCGGCGAACGCCCAAGCGCATCTTCCAACCCGGCCATGACCAGGTCCAATGCGTCAGCGAGATCGTTCAGCAGCGGCTCGACCTCCGGGCCTTCGGGCGCCGCCTTCAGGGCGGCTTCAAGGGCTTTCGCCGCCTCGAACACCGCTGTCGCCCGAATATTGCCGCTGACGCCCTTCAACGTATGGGCGGTACTGATGGCCTGCTGAAAATTGCCCGCCGCCACATCGGCCGCAATCTCCGCCGCCTTGCCGCCATAGGCATCGGCAAATTTGCTCAGCAGCTTGCGGATCATGTCGTCGTTGCCCCGCACCATCACACGAAACGCGTCGATATCGATCCCCGGCAGATTGTCAGGCAGGCGGCCGGAAGACCCGGGCATTGCCGGCCGCTGATTCGCGTTATCCGGAGGTGGTATTTCTGTCATGGGTAAACTCCGGCATCGCCCCGGCGATATCTGAATATCCGGTGGCTTGTAAGCCCGTGCGATGCCTAACAGGCTAAATTAATGCGCTAATAATATCGAGTCGGACTTTTAGGGAGTTGTCGGCATGGGCGCCGATCAGTCTGCCGCGTCCGTGGTTGATGTCGGCAGCGTAAAGCGAAACACGGACCCCTGTCCCGGCGGCGCCTCGACCCATACCTTGCCGCCGAAACGTTCCACGATCTCGCGGCAGATGGCGAGACCCAATCCCGTGCCCTTCGGCTTGTTGGTCAGGGTTTCGCCCGACCCGCCCTGTTGAAAACGTTCGAAAATGCGGTCCCGTTCGCCGGGCGCCACACCGGGGCCGTTGTCGATCACATCGACGGTAACCATGTCACCATCCACCATGGCGGTGACACGGATATGTCCGTCGTTCGGATCACAGAATTTCACGGCATTGGAAATCAGATTGACCAGAACCTGGATCAACCGGTCGCGGTCGGCACGAACCCGGGGCAGGCCGCCGGGAAGGTCCAGATCCAAGCGCACGCCCTCGGCCTGGGCCAGGGGGGATGCCGCGGCCACGGCGGCCTCCATGACCGCACCCAGGTCAAGCGAGATCATGTTCCATTTCAGATTGCCGGCTTCCATCTTCGAAAGGTCCAGAAGCTGGTCGATCAGGCGCGTCAGACGTTGCGTTTCAGCGACCACGACACTGTAGAAACGGTCGCGTTCAGGCCCGCGCAGGGCCGGGTTGTCGGACAGGATTTCCCCCGCCGCGCGGATTGACGTCAACGGCGTGCGGAATTCGTGGCCCACGGTGGTGATGAAGTTGTCCTTCATGCGGTCCAGTTCCTTGAGCCGCTCGTTAGCGGCCCGCAACTCGGCCGTGGTTTCCTCAAGCGCCTTGGATTTCTCCTCAAGCTCGTGGGAATACTCGATGACCTGTGACGTTTCGTCGAGAATGCGCATCAGGTCCTCGGTGCTGACGACCTCGCCCTTGGTCACGCTGGCGACCACGGCCTGGGCCGAGGCCGCGCCGATCACCCCGGCCAATTGCCGTTCGGCGAAGGACACGAGCGCCGGCGCCGCTTCCGCCCGGGGGTCCAAGTTGAGGCCCTGGCGTGCGGCGAAATCGGCGAGTGCCGCCCCCGCCCGGTCATCGCCCAAAAAGCGCCGCAGCACGGCCTTCAGTTCACCGACCGGGGCAGAGCCGCGCCACACGGTGACCGGTTTCGCACCTGGGCTGTCCAGCTTCTGCACGAACTCGCCGGCCTGCAATTGTTCCAGATCGCTGGGCCGGCTGAGCAGCGACACCCAGACAAAGCCACCGATATTGACCAGCATCGACCAGAACAGGGAATGCGACAGATGGTCGATCCCGCTGAGCCCGAACAGAGCATAGGGTTTGAGGTATTCGATCCCGAAGGGGCCCAGTTCGATCAGGCTCATGTCGACCCAACCCGAGCGCGCGAAGGACGGCAGCACCAAGGTGTAGAACCACATGGCCGTGCCCAGCAAAAGGCCGGTCATGGCGCCGGCCCGCGTGCCGCCCTTCCAGAAAATGCCGCCCAGCAACGACGGCGCGAACTGCGCCGCCGCGGCGAAGGACACCAGGCCGATGGTCACCAGGGCATAGGATTCCCCGATCAGCCGCATGTAGGTATAGGCCAGCAACAGTACGAACAGGATCGCACTGCGCCGGACGAACAGCAGGAACGCGGACAGGTCGCCGGTAAACCGGGTCTGGAACCACCGCATGCGCAGCAACACCGGCACCACCAGGTCGTTGCACACCATGGTCGACAGCGCGATGGTCGCGACGATCAGCATTCCCGTCGCCGCCGACAGACCGCCGATATAGGCGAACAGGGCCATGCCTTCGTTCTGATTGGCCATCGCCACGGTCAAAACGAAGGTATCCGCATCGACGCCGCCGTCGGGGAACTGCAGCAGGCCGCCGATGGCGATCGGCAAAACGAACACGTTGATCAGGATCAGATACAGCGGGAACAGCCAGGCCGCCTTGCGCACATGGTCCGGATTGACGTTTTCGACCACCCCCACCTGGAACTGACGCGGCAGGCAGACGATGGCGAACATGGACAGCACCAGCAGAGTCGACCATTGCGCATAGCCCCCGGCCCCGACCTGATGGAACAGATGGGAAATTTCCGGAACCGCGTTGCCTTTGGCGAACAGGTCGCCGAACCCGTCGAAAACGCCGTAGGTGACGTAAAACCCGACGGCCAGGAACGCCAGCAACTTGATGATCGATTCGAAGGCGACGGCGATCACCATGCCTTCGTGATGTTCCGAGGCGTCGATGTGGCGGGTGCCGAACAGGATGGCGAACAGGGCCATGATCAGGGCCACGAAAAAGGCCGTGTCCTGGAACAGCGGCACGCGGCCGAGATGGCGCGGCATGACGATTTCCGGATACTGGATCAGCACGGTGAAGCTGGTCGACACGGCCTTAAGCTGCAAGGCGATGTAGGGCAGAATGCCGACCACCACGATCACCGTGACCAGACCGCCGAGATAGATGCTTTTGCCGTACCGGGATGCGATGAAATCGGCGATCGAAGTGATGCGGTTTTCCGCCGAGATGCGGACCATCTTTTCCAGCACGAAGGGCCAGAGCACCAGCACCAGGGTCGGCCCCAGGTAGATGGGCAGGAAATCCAGGCCCGAGGTCGCGGCCCGGCCGACGCTGCCGTAGAAGGTCCAACTTGTGCAATAGACCGCCATGGACAGCGCGTAGATATAGGGATTGTTGAGGATCGAGCGCCCGGCATCCGCCCGCTTGTCACCCCAGAAGGCGATCGCGAACAGCAGCCCGAGATAAGCCACCGACGCGATGAAGATGACCCAGCCTTCGAGCACGTCAGTCGTCCCGCGGAGCAGGCCGGTCGACGCGTTCGGCAATCAGGTAGATCATGGCGACGACGCCGATCCATACGGCGAACAGAACCACGAAAATCCGCGGCAACCCGAACAGGTCGGCCGGCCCCTCACCCAGGGTCACCAAGGGTGGCAGAAACAGCAGCGTGGCGATCAGGAATAGGGATACGGAAAAGGCGCCGACCCGGCTTGCTCCCCGCTCCGGAGCACCCGCCCGGCGCCGCTCGGGATCGCGTGCCGGACCGTCCACCATCAGTCCACGGCCAACCCGACCGCGGCCTTGACCCGGGCGACCAGGTCGCGGGTGGAAAACGGTTTGGTGACGAAATCGTCGGCCCCGACGGACAGGCCCTTTTCGCGGTCCGCCTCGCGCCCCTTGGCCGTCAACATGATGACGTGAACATCGGACCAGGCGCTGTTGCCGCGAATTTCCTCGCATACGGAAAAACCGTCCCGTTCCGGCAGCATGACGTCCAGCAGCACGACATCCGGCTTGGCCGCGCGCATTTCGCCGAGCGCCGCATTTCCGTCGCCGACGACGCGCGTCGCGAACCCCGACTTTTCGAGAAGAAATTTCAGCGACAGGACGATGTTGTCATCGTCTTCGACCACCAGGACGGAGTGATCCATGAACGTCTCCCATTATTCTCGGGGCGTGATCCACGCCCGCGTGCCGTTACCGGCTTTTGTACGATTATACCCCGTAGATCCGCCGCCGCTGCAAGGTTTCTGACGCCGTCCCGGCGGCACCCGGTTTGACAGAGGGGACCTCGTCTGCAAATTCTGGGCGGCATGGAACAGGAAAGCCCCGCCGAATTCACCCGACGTGCGGTCCTGACCGGCATGGTCCTGGGTGCGGCGCTGACTCCCTGCAACGTCTATTCAGGACTGAAAATCGGTTGGTCCTTCAACATGTCGATCGCTGCCGGGCTGCTGGCCGTGGGGGCCTGGCGCCTGGCCGAACGCAGCCTGGGCACGGCGCCCCTGGGCCTCAAGGAAAACAACATCAACCAAACGGCGGCTTCTGCCTCTGCCTCCATCGTGTCGGGCGGTTTGGTGGCGCCGATTCCGGCGTTGACGCTGTTGACCGGGCAAACCCTGCAATGGCCCGTGCTGGCGTTCTGGGTGTTCTGCGTGTCGATCCTGGGCGTGGTCGTCGCCGCCGGCCTGCGCCGCCAGATGATCGAGCACGAAAACCTGGCTTTTCCCGCCGGTCTGGCCACGGCGGAAACCCTGAAGCGCATCCACGGCAAGGGCCGCGAACAGGGCGCACGCCTGCGGGCACTTTTGGCGGCGGCGGGGGTGTCGGCCGCGGTCAAACTGGCCGTCGATCTGGCGGCGGCGGTGCCGCGCCTGACCCTGCCGGGATCGTTGGCCGGGGGCGTGACCTTCAAGAACCTGGGCCTGGCGTTCGATCCGTCGCTGCTGATGATCGGCTTCGGGGCGCTGATCGGCCCGCGCGCGGGGCTGTCGCTGCTGCTGGGCGCCGGACTGTCCTGGGGCGTCCTCGCCCCCTGGGCGCTGGACCAGGGTTGGGCGCAGGCCGGGGCGCCCGGCACGGTATGGTTTTCCGAACTGGTGGCCTGGCTGTTGTGGCCGGGGGTGACCCTGACGGTTACGGCGGCCCTGACCGCCTTTGCGATTTCGGTCCTCCGCATCCGCCGACAACTGACCGGCACGGACGGGCGGATGGGGCGCGGTTACGCCCTGGCGCTGGCCGTGGTCACGGCGTTGATCTGCATCGCCGGATGGACCCTGTTCGGTTTGCCGATCTGGGTGTCGGTGCTGGCCGTGGCGCTCAGCTATGTCCTCGCCGTGATCGCCGCCCGGGTGTCCGGGGAAACGGGGGTGACACCCGTGGGGGCACTGGGCAAGGTGACCCAGCTGACCTATGGCGCCATCACGCCCGGCGACATGGCCGCCAACCTGATGACCGCCAACGTCACCGGCGGTGCGGCCGGGCAATGCGCCGACATGATGCACGATTTGAAAACCGGGTCCCTGATCGGCGCCGCACCGCGATTGCAGATCTTCGCCCAGGCGCTCGGCGTGTTGACGGGATCGCTGGCCGGGGCGGCGGTCTATCTGATCCTGATCCCCGACCCCGCCGCCATGCTGATGACCCCCGAATGGCCGGCCCCCGCCGTGGCGACCTGGAAGGCCGTGGCCGAGGTCATGGCCGCGGGCCTGGGCGCAATCCCCGAAGGGGCGGGCCCCGCCATGGCCGTCGCGGCGACACTCGGCGTGATTCTCGGCGCGGCGGACCGTGTGCTGCCGGAACGCATCGCGCGCTTCTTGCCGAGCGCGCCCGCCGCCGGGGTCGCCTTCGTCATTCCGGCATGGAATTCGATCTCGCTCTGCCTGGGGGCTGTGATCGCGGCCGTGGCCGGACGCCTCACCCCCCGATGGACGGAACGTTACGGCACCGCCGTCGCCGCCGGGCTGGTCGCCGGGGAAAGCCTGATCGGGGTCACCCTGGCGGTGTCCCGCATGGCGGGCTAGTGCAGGCGCATCATCCCGCCGACAAGGCGGAATTCCGCCGGCTTGACCAAAGCCACCGAGGCGACGCGCACGGAATGCAGCGGGCCGTCCAGGTTGTTTTCCCAGAAGTCCAGGAACCGGCGCAGCACGGGAAAGTCCGGCGCCATGTCCATATCCTGCCAGATATAGTCCTGTAGAAGGTGAAGATGATCCGGCCGCCGATAGGTGATTTCGGCGGTCGTCAGGCGATAGCCCGAAAGCTGCACTTCCAAAGACATGTCAGACCCTCCGTCTTGGTTGCGTGGCTTGCATGTCCTCCCTGGACGGTCTGAATTGTTCCCTTTTAATTCCTCTTTCGTCAAGAATTAATGTTTTAAATCAATGCATTAGCAGCCGCTGAGCGAGAGTGCTGCCAATCTCGCGACAGGCATGAATTTTTTTGCCGGCAAGGGGTTGAAGGCCCCGGATCGGCGACTAAATTTTTTCGCGGAAACGGGGGGAAATGCCGGATTCCCGTGGGTTTTCTCCCGTCATTTGCTTGCTCAATCAAGGAATGTTCAAGAGGAGCCATCGCATGTTCAAACCTCTTCACGACCGGGTTCTCGTCCGCCGCATCGAACAGGACGAAAAGACCAAGGGCGGGATCATCATCCCCGATACGGCCAAGGAAAAGCCCATGGAGGGCGAGATCATCGCCGTCGGCTCGGGCCATAAGGCCGAGGACGGCACGGTCACGCCGCTGGACGTCCAGGCCGGCGACCGGGTCCTGTTCGGCAAGTGGTCGGGCACGGAAGTAACCCTCGACGGCGAGGAACTTCTGATCATGAAGGAGTCCGACATCCTGGGCATCATCGACGGCGCCCAGGCCGCGAAGACCAAGAAGGCCGCCTAAGGCGTCCTGACCGGACATCAATCCATCAGCAATTAGAAAGCTGCCTCTCTTCAAAGGAGTGATCGAAAATGGCTGCGAAAGAAGTGAAGTTTCATGGCGACGCGCGGGCGCGTCTTCTCAAGGGTGTCGACACCCTGGCCAACGCCGTCAAGGTGACCCTCGGCCCCAAGGGTCGTAACGTCGTCATCGACAAGGCGTTCGGCGCGCCGCGCATCACCAAGGACGGCGTCACCGTCGCCAAGGAGATCGAGCTGACCGACAAGTTCGAGAACATGGGCGCCCAGATGATCAAGGAAGTGGCGTCCAAGACCAACGACCTTGCCGGTGACGGCACCACCACCGCGACCGTGCTGGCCCAGGCCATCGTCCGCGAGGGGGCGAAGGCCGTGGCCGCCGGCATGAACCCGATGGACCTGAAGCGCGGCGTCGACATGGCCGTCGAGGCCGTCGTCGCCGACGTCAAGAAGCGCTCCCACGCCGTCAAGACCAACGAGGAAGTGGCCCAGGTCGGCACCATTTCCGCCAACGGCGACCGCTCCATCGGCGACATCATCGCCGAAGCGATGCAGCGGGTCGGCAACGAAGGCGTCATCACCGTGGAAGAGGCCAAGAGCCTGGAAACGGAACTGGACGTGGTCGAAGGCATGCAGTTCGACCGCGGCTATTCCTCGCCCTATTTCGTGACCAACACGGACAAGATGGCTTGTGAACTGGAAAACCCCTACATCCTGATCCACGAGAAAAAGCTGTCGAACCTGCAGGCCATGCTGCCGGTCCTGGAGGCGGTGGTACAGGCGGGCAAGCCGCTGCTGATCATCGCCGAGGACATCGAAGGCGAAGCACTGGCGACCCTGGTCGTCAACAAGCTGCGGGGTGGCCTGAAGGTCGCCGCCGTCAAGGCGCCGGGCTTCGGCGACCGCCGCAAGGCCATGCTCGAAGACATCGCCATCCTGACCAAGGGCCAGGTGATCTCCGAGGATCTTGGCATTAAATTGGAGAACGTGACCCTCGACATGCTGGGCACGGCCAAAAAGGTGTCCATCACCAAGGACGACACCACCGTCGTCGACGGCGCCGGGTCCAAGAAGGAGATCGAAGCCCGCTGCGATCAGATCCGGGCGCAGATCGAGGACACCACCTCGGACTACGACCGCGAGAAGCTGCAGGAACGTCTGGCCAAGTTGGCCGGCGGTGTCGCGGTGATCAAAGTCGGCGGCGCCACCGAGGTCGAGGTCAAGGAGAAGAAGGACCGCGTCGACGACGCCCTGCACGCCACCCGCGCGGCGGTCGAGGAAGGCATCATCGCCGGCGGCGGCACGGCCCTGCTCTACGCCGTCAACGCGCTCAAAAAACTTGAGCCGGAAAACAACGACCAGCAGGTCGGCATCGACATCGTGCGCCGCGCCCTGCAGGCCCCGGTGCGGCAGATCGCGGAAAACGCCGGCTTCGACGGCGCCGTGGTCGCCGGCAAGCTGATGGACCAGAAGGACACCAACTGGGGCTTCAACGCCCAGACCGGTGAGTACCAGAACCTGGTCAAGAGCGGCATCGTCGACCCGACCAAGGTGGTGCGCACGGCGTTGCAGGACGCGTCCTCCGTCGCCGGTCTGCTGATCACCACGGAAGCCATGGTCGCCGAAAAGCCCGAGCCCAAGAAGGACGCGGGTGCGGGCGCCGGCATGCCGGACATGGGCGGCATGGACTTCTAAGTCTCCGTCAACACCCAAGTGCCCCCTGGCCGCCGGTCGCCCCGACCGGCGGCCTTTTTTATGCGCGCCGCCGCCGGGTCCCGGAAAGTAGCTGAATACAACAAGGTGCGGGTTTGCTAGAGTCATCACAAGCCACCCCGGCCCAAGAAGTCCCCTTTGTAAAGGAGGCGTCGTTGGAAGAAGTGTCCGCCTGGGTCGTCGACATCCGCAAGGTGTCGAGCGAGTTTTTCGAAACCATGGCCGCCTACCTGCCGTCCCTGCTGGGCGCGATCCTGATCGTCGTCCTGGGCTGGTTCGTGGCCCGCCTGCTGCGCGCCGGCACGCGCCGCCTGGGCGATACGGCCAACCGCCTTTTGACCCGGGTCGCCAGCACCGGTTTCCTCACCAGTTTCCAGGTCTCCACCGGCGTCGTCCGCATCGCCGCCAGCATGGTGTTCTGGGTCACCATGCTGCTGTTCATCACGGCGGCGACCCGGATTGCCGGGCTTGACGCCTTTTCCGTCTGGCTGGACCGGATCGTCGTCTACGTGCCGCATCTGGTGGCCGGCGGCGTCATCATCCTGGTCGGCTATCTGATTTCCCTGGTCATCCGCGACGTCGTGGCCGCCGCCCTGGCATCGGCCAACATCGCGCAAAGCAATCTGATCGGCGCGCTGACCCAATGGGCGGTGCTGCTGGCGGCCGTGATCATCGGCGTCGAACAGTTGGGCGTCGACGTGACGATCCTGGTCATCATCGCCGCCACGGTGATCGCCGGCGTGTTGGGCGCCATGGCCCTGGCCTTCGGCCTGGGGGCCCGCGATCTGGTCGCCAATCTGGTCGCCGCCCATCACGCGCGGCGCCACCTGCTGCCCGGACAGCGCATTGCCTGGAACGGTAACGACGGCGAAATTCTGGAGATTTCGGCGACCGCCATCATCATCGCGACCGAGGGCGGGCGGACCCTGATCCCCGCCCGCACCTTCCTGACCGACGCCATCGTCCTGACCATCCCCGAGGACGCCGATGGCTGACCAGATCCCCCTGACCCTGGCCTTCATGGATACCCGGCCCGATGCCGCGGCCCGGGTTCTGGAAGACATGCCGGCCGAGGACGCGGCCGCCCTGTTCGCCCAGGTGCCGGCCCGCGTCGGCGCCGAGGTGTTGCGCCAAATGGCGGCCTTCAGCGCCGCGCGCTGTCTGGAAATTCTGCCCCCCGAACGGGGCGCCGGGCTGCTGCGGGAACTGCCCTTCGTCGATGCGGTTACGTTCTTCCGCAACCTGGCACCCGGCGTGCGCGGCACCATTGCGGACGCCCTACCGGCCAATCTGGCCCGCGACCTGCGCATCGCCGTGACCTATCCCGTGGGCACGGTCGGCGCGGTCATGGATCAGACCGCCGTGTCCGTCGCCGCGACGCGCACGGTGGACGACGTTGCCAAATTGGTGAAGCGCCGCCGCCGCAAGACGACGGACCACCTATTCGTGATCGACGAGGACCGCCGCTTCCTGGGCACGGTTCGGGCCGGCGACCTTTTGCGCGCCGACGGCAAGACCCCGGTTGCCGACCTGATGGACGGCACGGTGGCGGCGCTGTCGAACCGCGCGACCCTGGCATCGGTGCTCGGCAATCCGCAGTGGAACAGTTATCTCGCCCTGCCGGTGATCGGGCGGACGGGCAACTTCCTGGGCGCGCTGAGCCGCGCCGCGCTGGGCGCCGGGCTGGCGGAACTCCGGCGCGGGCGCAGCGCACGGACCCAAGACGGCGCCGACACCTTGATGGGCAACCTGATATCCGCCTATCTGCTGGCCTGCGCCGGCATGCTGCGCACGGTGGCGCATATCGGCGACCCGGCCCCCGGCACGATCGGAGAACCGGAATGAGCGGCAATCTGGACGCCGCGACGGTCAAGCTGGAACGCCGGTTCCTGATCGACTTCCCATGGGAGGCGGCGCGCCGCATCGAAACGCTGCCGACGGCGGAAACCGCCCCCACCCTGACCCGACAGCCGGCCGACGTTCTGGCCCCCCTGTGGCGCATGCTGCTGCCGGAAACGGCGGCGCGGCTGCTGAAGCGCCTGCCCGACGACCTGGCCTGCGCCCTGTTGGGCGAACTGCGACCCGGCGAGGCGCTGCGTGTGTTCAACGCCCTGAAACCAGCCGACCGCGAGCGCTATCTGGCCGCCCTCGACCCGGCCATCGCCGACGACCTGAAACGCTTGGGCGACTTTCCCGAAGGCAGCGCCGGGCGCCTGATGATCACAGACATCGCGCAGTTCCGCAGCACCATGACCGCCAAACAAGCGCTGGCCGCTTTGCGCCGCGCGCGGGCCAAGACGGCGCGGTCGTTGTTTCTGGTCGATGAGGACAACCGGCTGACCGGCAAGGTCGGCATCCAGGACCTTGCCGTCGCCGACCCGGCCGCCAAGCTGGCCGACATCGCGACGCCGGTCCTGGCCTATGTCAGCCCGCTGACGCCGCAGGAAGAGGTCGCCGACCTTCTGGAGCAACATCGCCTGGTCGACCTGCCCGTGGTCGACCATGACGGCCAGCTGATGGGCGTGGTCCAGCACACCACCCTGATCGGCGCCTTGCAGGCCGATGCCTCCGTCGATATCCAGACCATGGTGGGGGCGTCCAAGGACGAACGCGCCCTGTCCAAACCCCTGTTCGCCGTGAGGAAGCGCCTGCCCTGGCTGCAGATCAACCTGCTGACCGCCTTCATGGCCGCCGCCGTGGTCGGCCTGTTCGAAGGCACCATCGCCAAGTTCACGGCCCTGGCCGTGCTGCTGCCGGTGGTCGCCGGACAATCGGGCAACGCCGGGGCGCAGGCACTGGCCGTAACCATGCGCGGCCTAGCGCTGCGCGAGATCACGCCGCGCCAATGGTTCGCCGTAACCTTCAAGGAAGCCAACGTCGGCCTGGTCAACGGCATCGCCGTGGCCGCGACCTGCGGCATCGGCGTGTATGTCTGGTCGGGCTCCTTGGGGCTGGTCCTGGTCATCACCGTGTCCATGGTGCTGGCCATGGTCGCCGCCGGGCTGGCCGGGGCCATCGTGCCCGTGGTGTTGACCAAGCTGGGCCAGGACCCGGCGGTCGCGTCGTCGATCATCCTGACCACGGTGACCGACATCGCCGGGTTCTTTTCCTTCCTCGGCATCGCGACTATTCTGTCGGGACTTCTCTAAGACCAATCCCACGACACCGGAGACCTTCATGACCGCAACCGCCGACGCCAAGGTGTGGCTCGACTACGACCAGGCCGAACTGGACAACCAGTATGAACAGCGCTCCCTGGTGCCCGACGGCGACGTCTATGTCGCCGAGAACGCCGCCGCCAGCGCCCGCGCGCGGGCCGAGCTGGACTGCCGCCTCGACGTCGCCTACGGGGCCGGCGCGGACGAGGTCATGGACCTGTTCCCCGCCCGCAATCCGGGTTCGCCGGTGCTGGTGTTCCTGCACGGCGGCGCCTGGACCCGCGGCGACAAGGTCAACGAAAGCCACCTCGCCCCGGCCCTGGTGGCCGCCGGCGCGGCCGTGGTGACGGTCAATTTCTCGTTGGCCCCCGGGGCCACGCTGGATGCCATCACCGACCAATGCCGGCGCGCCGTCGCCTGGGTCCACGGCCATGCTGCGGAGCTCAACGCCGACGCCGGGCGGCTGGTCGTCGCTGGCCATTCGTCGGGGGCGCATCTGACGGCGATGATGCTGGTCACGGATTGGGCTGGCCACGGCCTGCCCGCCGACGCGGTCAAAGGCTGCGTCATGACCAGCGGCATGTACGACCTGACGCCGATCCGCCTGAGCCACCGCAACGGCTACCTGAACCTGGACGACGCGGCGGTCGCGCGCCTGAGCCCGGCGCGCCACCTGCGCCCGGGCCTGCCGCCCGTGGCGGTATTCTACGGCGCGGGCGAACTGGCCGAATTCCGCCGCCATGGACAGGATTTCGCCCAGGCCCTGGCCGACGGCGGCCATGCCGTGACCACCGCCGACCTGCCCGGCATCCACCATTTCACCATGAGCCGCGAACTGGGCAAGCCGGACAGCCCGGTCCACCGGGCGGCGCTCGACCTGCTGGGTCTGGCGGGTTAGCCGGGCCGCCGCGACTGCGGGCTGTCCCAGACCTCCGGGTTCAGGGGGAACGGCGGCAGATCGCCCTTGAGGGCCGTGGTGATCTGCTCCGCCGCCGAGATGGCGAGCGCCTTTGACGCTTCCTGGGTGACCCCCGCCGTGTGCGGCGTGAAGATGACCTTGGGGTTCTTCAGCAGCGCATGGTCGGCGGGCAGCGGTTCGGGGAACACGACGTCGAGCCCCGCCGCCCGGATGTGCCCGGATGTGAGGGCCGCATCCAGGGCGGTGAGATCGATCAACTGCCCCCGCGCCGCGTTGACGACCACGGCGCCTTCGGGCAAGGCCGCCAGTTCGGCCGTGCTGATCATATTGCGGGTTTCATCCGTCAGTTCCGCCGCCATGGCGAGCGCGTCACACTGCCCGAGCATGGCGTGCAGATCGGCGCACATTTCCGCGCCGGTGACCAAGGCGAGCCGCGCGTTAACGTAGGGATCATAGGCCAGGACGCGGCAGTTGAAGGCGAGGCGCAGTTTCTTCGCCAGTTCCGATCCGATATAGCCGAGCCCGACGATACCGACCGTGCGGCCCTCAAGCTCGTAGACCTGCAGGCCCTGGCGCTGCGACCAGGCGCTGCCGTCGCGGGCCGCGCGGTCGCCCCAGGTGAGTTGCTTCAAGCAGGCCAGCAGCAGCATCACCGTATGTTCGGCCACGGGCGTGCGCCCGAAGCCCAGGTGGTTGACCACCAGGATGCCGCGCGCCGTGGCCGCGGGGATGTCGATGTTGTCGGTGCCGAAGCCCGAGGTCGAGATCACGGTCAGGCCCGGCGCGGCGTCCATGATCTCGGCGGTGACCCGTTCGGGCGTGCGCACCCAAAGCGCATTGGCGTTGCCGAGGGCGGCCTTCACCTGATCGGCGTCGGGGCTGTCGACGACCACCGGCTCGATCCCGGCGGCGCGTAAAAGATCATGGCCGCCCGGATCGTACATCGGGCGCCAAAGCACGGCTTTCATGGTCATGACTGGTGTATCCCTCCCAAGGATCGTCGTTTCTTGTGATGCCCCCATCCGCCCCATTTAGGAGCCAGTGGCGGCCGATAATCAAGCGGCACGTTCGCCCCTGAGGGCCGTGAAAGCGGCAGGATTCAATGCGTTTCGATCTTTTTATATAAATTGTGCACTGCACAATAAAATTCTTGACGATGCCGGAAACCTTGGGCATATTAGCAATGTTGCATCGCAACATGAATGGCGGTGCCGATGATCGGGCCGCCCGCTTCAGCCCTTTTCGCCATATCGGGAAACAGGAGATTTAAGACAATGGCTACCAAGAAAACGACCACCACCGACCCCTTCGCCCCCGTCCGGGAAACCATCCTGGACGCGGTGAACACCGCCAAGGCGCAGCAGGAAAAGATTGCTTCCGCCGCCCAGGCTGAAACCGACAAGGCCCGCACCGCGGCCACCGAAGGGTTCGAACAGGCCGTTACGGCCTACCGCGAGAATTTCGAAGCCGCCGTCGCCGCCACCAAGGCCGCGGCCGGCAACCTGAGCAAGATCGAAGAGTTGACCCGCTCCCAGGCGACCGAACTCGCCGAAGACCGCGTCGCCGTGATCTTCAAGGCGATGTCGATCACCGATCCGTCCGAGCTGATGAAGCTGCAGGCCGACCTGATCGCCGCCGAACAGAAGAAAGCCCAGGCCATGGCCAAGGAAGCGGTTGCGCTTTACCAGGGCGTCGCCAAGGACCTGTTCAGCCCGTTCCAGGCGCAGATGACCAAAGCCTTCGAAGCGGCTTCCAAGTTCAAGCCTGTCTAAGCTGAGTTCGCCCAAATCCACTTGCTGAAAATTGGCCCCGCGGCGACGCGGGGCCCTTTTTTTGTCGTGAAACCACGCTGAAGGCGGCCCCGGTTGACTTAGGTCAAGATGCCGGACAGGCGAATTCTGTAGGAAAGACGAAGAAGCGACAGCGCCGCCGGGCTTGGCTCGGCGCGCATGGGTTATGCGCAACCGATAGAGGCGGAACCATGTCTTTCCTCATTTTCCTGCCCTTGGGCCTGATCGGCCTGCTGGGATTGTCCCTCGCGGCCGGCGCCGACGACGCCGTGATGTACGGCCACGGCTTGCTGATGGCCGCGTTCGGGTTTCTCGGCATCTTCTGGGTCATCGCCCGCGACGGCGACATGGGCGGCCCGGCCAAGGCCGTCCCCGGCGGGGTCAACTACAACGACGGGGTGATCCGCGCCGGCGTCGTCGCCTCGACCTTCTGGGGCGTCGTCGGGTTCTCGGTCGGCCTCGTGATCGCGTTGCAGCTCGCCTTTCCGGTGCTCAACTTCGATCTGCCCTGGACCAATTTCGGCCGCCTGCGCCCGCTGCATACCTCGGCGGTGATCTTCGCCTTCGGCGGCAATGTCCTGATGATGACCTCGTTCCATGTCGTGCAGCGCACCTGCCAGGCCCGCCTCGCCGGCGGCTGGGCGCCGTGGTTCGTGTTCTGGGGCTACCAGCTGTTCCTGCTGATGGCCGCCTCGGGCTATGTCCTGGGCGTCACCCAATCCAAGGAATACGCCGAACCGGAATGGTATGTCGATCTGTGGCTGACCATCGTCTGGGTGGTCTATCTGCTGGTCTTCATGGGCACCCTGTGGCGCCGCAAGGAACCGCACATCTACGTCGCCAACTGGTTCTATCTGGCGTTCATCGTGACCATCGCGATGCTGCACATCATCAACAACCTGGCGGTGCCGATCAGCCTGACGTCGACCAAAAGCTACGTGCTGTTCGCCGGCGTGCAGGACGCCCTGACCCAATGGTGGTACGGCCATAACGCCGTCGGCTTCTTCCTGACCGCGGGCTTCCTCGGCATCATGTACTACTACGTGCCGAAACAGGCCGAACGGCCGGTCTATTCGTACCGCCTGTCGATCGTGCACTTCTGGTCGCTGATCTTCCTCTACATCTGGGCCGGGCCGCACCACCTGCATTACACCGCCCTGCCCGACTGGGCCCAGACGTTGGGCATGACCTTCTCGATCATGCTGTGGATGCCCAGTTGGGGCGGCATGATCAACGGCCTGATGACCTTGTCCGGCGCCTGGGACAAGCTGCGCACGGACCCGGTCCTGCGTCTGCTCGCGATCTCCATCGCGTTCTACGGCATGTCGACCTTCGAAGGCCCGCTGATGTCGATCAAGGCCGTCAACGGACTCAGCCACTTCACCGACTGGACCATCGGCCATGTGCACTCGGGTGCGCTCGGCTGGGTCGGCATGGTGTCGTTCGGCGCGATCTACTTCCTCGCACCGCGCATGTTCGCGGCGGAGAAGCTCTATTCCCTGCGTCTCGTGTCCGCCCATTTCTGGCTCGCGACCGTGGGCATCGTGCTCTACGCCTCGGCCATGTGGGTCTCGGGGATCATGCAGGGCTTGATGTGGCGGGCTTACGACTCGCTCGGCTTCCTCGAATACTCTTTCGCGGAAACGGTCGAGGCCATGCATCCCTTCTACGTCATCCGGGCCCTGGGCGGGTTGCTCTACGTCGTCGGCGGGCTGGTCATGGCATGGAACGTCTACCAGACCGCGCAGGGACGCATCCGCGACGAACGCCCCTATGAAACCACGCCGGCCGCGCCCGCGACGGCGCCCGCTGAATAACGTCCGGGCAAGGAGACATTCATGTTCGATCATTCGAAGCTCGAAAAGAACTCGATCCTGATGCTGATCGGGATTCTGATCGTCGTGTCCATCGGCGGGCTGGTGGAAATCGCCCCCCTGTTCTACCTGGAAAGCACCATCGAGAAGGTCAAGGGCATGCGCCCCTACACCCCGCTGGAGCTGGCCGGACGCAACATCTACATCCGCGAAGGCTGCTACAACTGCCACAGCCAGATGGTCCGCCCGTTCCGCGACGAGGTGGAACGCTACGGCCATTATTCCCTGGCCGCGGAAAGCATGTACGACCACCCGTTCCAATGGGGCTCCAAGCGCACGGGCCCGGATCTGGCGCGGGTCGGCGCCAAATATTCCGACGAATGGCACATGACGCACCTGATCGACCCGCGCGCCCTGGTGCCGGAATCGGTGATGCCGGGCTATCCGTTCCTGGCCACGACAGCGCTCAAGTACAAGGACATCGAAGACCACCTGACCGCCAACAAGATGGTCGGCGTGCCTTATGACGAGGCCATGATCGCCGCCGCCCGGGCCGACCTGGAAGCCCAGGTCGATCCGGACAGCGACGGCGTGGAAGCCCTGCAGCAGCGCTATCCCGGCGCCCAGGCCCGCAACTTCGACGCCCAGCCGGGCGTGCCGACGGAAATGGACGCCCTGATCGCCTATCTGCAGGTGCTCGGCACCATGGTCGACTTCAAGGCCTACAAGGCCGAAGACAACTACCGTTAGGAGGACGCCGTCATGCAAACCACCGGTACGGCCTTCGAACAGGTCGCCATGTTCGCCCAGACCTGGGGCCTCGTGTACCTCGCGGTCCTGTTCGCCGGGGTTCTGATCTATGCCCTGCGGCCCGGCGCCAAGAAGAAATTCCAGGACGCCGCCCAGATTCCGTTCAAGGAGGACTGATCATGTCTGATCACCGTCATGTTGACGAATTCACCGGCGTCGAGACGACCGGCCACGAATGGGACGGCATCCGCGAACTGGACAATCCCCTGCCGCGCTGGTGGCAATGGGTGTTCTGGGCCTGCGTGGTGTGGTCGGTCGGCTATTGGGTCGTCTACCCCGCCTGGCCGCTGGTCTCCAGCCATACCAAGGGCATGATCGGCTATTCCTCGCGAGCCGAGGTCGCCCAGGAGATCAAGACGGCGACGGCGGGCATGGCCGGGCAGTTGGAGCGCATTCGCAAGGCGCCGCTCGAACAGATCCGCACCGATACGGGCCTGCGTGAATTCGCGATGGCCGGCGGTCGGTCGGCGTTCAACGTCAACTGTTCGCAGTGCCATGGTTCGGGCGCCCAGGGGTTCAAGGGCTTCCCCAACCTGAACGACGACGAATGGATCTGGGGCGGCACCCTCGACGCCATCTTCCGCACCATCACCCACGGCATCCGCAACACCGAGGACGAAAACGCCCATCAGTCGGAGATGCCGGCCTTTGGGCGCGACGGCATCCTGACCAAGGCCCAGGTCGCCGATGTGGCCGAATACGTTCTGTCCTTGTCCGGGCAGGCGGCGGACGGCACCGCGTCCGCCCGCGGCAAGCCCCTGTTCACGGACAACTGCGCCGCCTGTCACGGCGACAACGGCCAGGGCAGCACTGAATTCGGCGCCCCCGCACTGAACAACAACATCTGGCTCTACGGCGGTGACAAGGCGACCATTGTGGAGACCGTCACCAACAGCCGCCGTGGCGTCATGCCGGCCTGGGGCCGCCACCTGGACGAGGCCACGGTCAAGCAGCTGGCCATCTATGTCCACTCGCTGGGAGGCGGCAAGTAGCCCACGTTTCAGGAAACACCACCGGCTCGGGGAGGGAGCCGATCGTTCCGGGAACAGGAACACCTTGGGGTAAAACGAATGCGCAGCATGGGAAGTCTGTTGGACACGGCCATCGACGCCCCGGAAGTCCGGGAATACGACGTCGAAGCCGTCAACCGCAAGGAAACGCGGCCGCCGCTTTACGTGCCGCGCAAGAAGATCCATCCGCGCCGCGCCCACGGCTTTTTCCGCACCTTCAAGTGGTGGGTCATGGCCGCCACCCTGGGTATCTATTACGTCACCCCCTGGCTGCGCTGGGACCGGGGGCCGGGGGCGCCCGATCAGGCCGTCCTGGTCGATATTCCGGGCCGGCGGTTCTATTTCTTCTTCATCGAGATCTGGCCCCAGGAATTCTATTACATCGCCGGCCTGCTGATCATGGCCGGCCTCGGCCTGTTTCTGGTCACCTCCGTGGTCGGCCGGGCATGGTGCGGTTATGCCTGCCCGCAGACCGTGTGGACGGACCTGTTCATCTGGGTCGAACGCCTGGTCGAAGGCGACCGGGGGGCGCGCATCCGCCTGGATAAGGAGCCGATGTCCGGCGCCAAGGCCACGAAGCGGCTGGCCAAATACGTGATCTGGCTGCTCATCGCCATGGGCACGGGCGGGGCCTGGGTGTTCTATTTCGCCGACGCGCCGACGCTGCTGGTCGATCTGGTCACTGGTCAGGCCGCCACGGACGCCTATGCCACCGTCGGGGTGCTGACCTTCACCACCTTCACCCTGGGCGGTTTCATGCGCGAACAGGTCTGCACCTACATGTGCCCCTGGCCGCGCATCCAGGCGGCGATGATGGACGAGGAGAGCCTGACCGTCACCTACCGCACGGATCGGGGCGAGCCGCGCAAACCGTTCGAAAAGAACGCCGACTGGGACACGCGCGGCGACTGCATCGATTGCAAGGCCTGCGTCGTCGTCTGCCCCATGGGCATCGACATCCGCGACGGTCAGCAGTTGGAATGCATCACCTGCGCGCTGTGCATCGACGCCTGCGACGACGTCATGGGCAAGATCGGCCGGCCGCGCGGGCTGATCGACTACGATTCCATCGCCAACGACGAACGCCGCCGCGCGGGCAAGGAAACCAAGCTGCGCCTGTTCCGTCCGCGCACTCTGTTCTATTTCGCGCTCTGGGCGCTGATCGGGCTCGGCATGGTCTATGTGCTGCTGACCCGCTCCGACCTGGACATCAACGTGATCCATGACCGCAATCCGCTGTACACGACGCTTTCGGACGGCAGCATCCGCAACGGCTATACCTTCAAGATTCTCAACAAGGCGCGCGAGCAGCGCACCCTGACCCTGCATGCCTCGGGCCTGCCCGGGATCGCACTGAAGGTCGTCGGCTCCGAAGACATGGGCGACAGCCCCGACCCCTACTTCACCGTGAAGCCCGACCGCCTGCAGTCGTTCCGCCTGCTGGTTACCGTGCCGCCGGGTATCCTGAAAGGTGATGCCGCCGACCTGCGCTTCGTGCTGAAGGAAATCAACACGGGCCAGACCGCATCCTATAACAGCCTGTTCCGAGGGCCCCAGTAATGAGCATTACCCTGCCGTCCGCCACGCGGCCGATCACCGGCAAGATGGTGCTGATCTGGATCGTCGCCTTTTTCGCCGTGATCATCGCCGTCAACCTGACCTTCGTCTATTTCGCGCTCGACAGTTGGCCGGGACTGACCACCCAGAAGGCCTATGAAGAAGGCGTCGCCTACAACAAGACCCTGGAAAGCGCCGCCCGCCAGGATGCCATGGGATGGCGTTCCCACGTTGCCCTGGGCCCGTCGACGCCCAAGGGAACCCGCATGCTGACCCTGACCATGACCGGGCCCGACGGCCCCCTTGCCGGGCTTGCCGCCCAGGCCCGCCTCACCCGCCCGTTGGGCGAAGGCCTGACCGTGGACGCCAGACTGGCCGAGGACCGCCCGGGCCTCTACGCCGCCTTGTTGCGTCTTCCGGCCCTGGGCCGTTGGCAGGTCGAGGTCACCGCCCGGGCCCCGGATGGCCGCAGCTTCCGCATGGTCCACGAGATTCAGGCCGGGGACGCGAAATGAACCAGGTCACCGCCGCCACCCCGGTTCCTGCCGCCGAGGCCACCACCGCGTCGCCCGAGACCCTGCACCTGATGGTCGAGAACGTCCATTGCGCGGGCTGCATCAAGCGGATCGAAAGCACGCTGGCCAACATGCCGGGCGTCGCCGCGTCGCGCGTCAACCTGTCGACCAAGCGCCTGCGGGTTGACTGGCTGCCCGGCCAGACCACCCCCGACGCCATCGCCGAAACGGTCTCTGGCCTGGGCTTTCCCGCCCGTGCCTTCGACCCCGCTGCCCTGCAAGACGGCGGCGAGGCCGAGGACAGGCGCCTTTTGAAGGCCATGGCCGTGGCCGGGTTCGCCGCCGCCAACGTGATGCTGCTGTCCGTGTCCGTATGGTCCGGGCATTTCTCCGGCATGGGCGGGGCGACCCGCGACCTGTTCCACTGGGTCTCGGCGCTGATCGCCCTGCCCGCCGTGGTCTACGCGGGCATGCCGTTCTTCGCCTCCGCCGCGCGCGCCCTCGCCAACCGGGCGCTGAACATGGACGTACCGATCTCCCTGGCGGTGATCCTGGCCGCGGGCATGAGCCTGCAACAGACCATGAAGGGGGCGGAACACGCCTATTTCGACGCCTCCGTGACGCTGCTGTTCTTCCTGCTGATCGGCCGTTACCTGGACCGCCGGGCGCGGACCAAGGCGCGGTCCGCCGCGACCCGCCTGCTCGGCCTGCGCGCCGCGACGGCCATGGTCGTGGGCTCGGACGGCAGACAGCGCGCCGTCGCGACCACAAGCCTCGTTCCCGGCATGGTGCTGGCCGTCGCCGCCGGCGAACGTCTGGCCGCCGACGGCGAAATCGCCACCGGCCGCACGGACATGGATACCTCCCTGGTCACCGGTGAAAGCCTGCCGCAGGCCGCCGCCGCCGGCGACGCCGTCTATGCCGGGACGCTGAACCTGACCGCCCCGGTCGAGGTCCGTATCACCGCCGCCGGCGAGGATACCTTGCTAGCCGAGATCGTGCGCCTGATGGAGGCCGCCGAACAGGGCCGTGCCAAATACGTAAAGCTGGCCGACCGGGCCGCCCGCATCTATGCCCCGGCCGTGCATATCCTGGCCGCCGGGACGCTGGCCGGATGGTGGTGGGCGACCGGCGACGGGGAGCGCGCACTGCTGACCGCCGTCGCCGTGCTGATCATCACCTGTCCCTGCGCGCTCGGGCTTGCCGTGCCGGCGGTGCAGGTTGTCGCTTCCGGCCGCCTGCTTCAGCGCGGCGTGCTGCTCAAGGCCGCCGACGGGCTGGAACGCCTGGCCCAGGCGGACCATGTGGTGTTCGACAAGACCGGCACCCTGACCCTGGGTGAGCCGGCTTTGGTCAACGCCGGCGACATTCCGCCCCACAGCCTGCGCCTGGCCGCCGCCCTGGCCGCCCACAGCCGCCATCCCCTGGCCCGCGCCCTGGTCAAGGCCGCCCCCCAGGACGATACCACCCGGATCGACCTTACCGACATCACGGAAACGCCGGGCTGCGGCCTGTCCGCCCGTCACGGCGGCCGCCCGCTGCGCCTGGGCAGCGCGGCCTGGTGCCATGCCGAGGCAACGGCAACCGATACAGGCGCCCCCGCCGGTCCCGAATTCTGGCTGGCCGACGGCGACGACACGCCCGTGCGCTTCGTCTTCGCCGACCGGCTGCGCGACGATGCCCGCGACACCATCGCGCGGCTGCGGGCCATGGGGCTCGGCATCGAGCTTTTGTCCGGCGACCGGGAGGACGTCGTGCGCGCCGTCGCGGGTGAGCTTGGCATCGACGAATGGCGGGCCCAGTGCCCGCCCGCCGCCAAGGTCCAGCGCCTCAAGGATCTGGCCGCCGAGGGTCGCCATGTGGTGATGGTCGGCGACGGCCTGAACGATGCGCCTGCCCTGGCGGCGGGCCATGCCTCGCTGTCGCCCGCGACCGCCGCCGACATCAGCCAGACCGCCGCCGACATGGTGTTTCAGGGCCGCTCCCTCGCCCCCGTGGCCGAGGCCGTCGCCGTGGCCCGCGCCGCGACCCGGCATGTGAAGCAGAACTTCGCCCTGGCCCTGCTCTACAACGTCATCGCCGTGCCGATCGCCGTGGCCGGTTTCGCGACGCCGCTGGTCGCCGCCGTCGCCATGTCGTCGTCGTCGATCCTGGTGACGCTCAATGCGCTGCGCCTGAAACTCGTGAAATAGGAACCGCCTGATGGATGTCCTGATCTACCTGATCCCCGCCGCCCTGTTCCTCGGCCTGATCGGCCTGGGGGCGTTTTTCTGGGCGCTGAAGTCGGGTCAGTTCGAAGACCTGGATGGTGCTGCCGAGCGCATCCTGATGGATGACGAGGACAAACCCGGCACCTGGTTCGGCATCCATCCGCCCTGCCATTGACGAGGCATCCCGCCGGACCGGGCCCGTTTCCGCCATTTCTGCGTTGAACCGGTTTGCTTTTGCGCCGTATCCTAGGTTTCGGCGGCACCGTCACCGCGTGCAGCCCAACAAGGGGAATGGACGCATGGGCCGCAGTGATCCAACCAAATCCGGAAATCTTGCCAAGACGCCGCAAAGCCTGGACGGCGTGTCGCTGCTGGACTGTCTAAGCGCGACTGAACGGGCCGGGCTGGAACGGCAATGCCGATGGATGGACTTCGGCCCCGGTGAAAAGATCATCGAGCGGGGCGAAGAATATTCCAGCGTCTATTTTCTGATCACCGGCACCGCCCATGTCCTGAACTATTCGGAATCCGGCCGCGCCGTGTCCTATGCCGCGCTGAAGAACGGCGACGTGTTCGGCGAACTGGCCGCCATCGACGGCCTGCCGCGTTCCGCCTGGGTCTGCACCATTACGCGCTGCGTCGTCGGCGCCGTGCCCGGCCCGACGTTCCTCGATCTCGTCACCAGCAACCGGGACATGGCCATGGCGCTGCTCAAACGATTGGCCGCCGTGATCCGCCTGGGCGACGAACGGCTGGCCGACGTCAGCCTGCTGGGCGCCGAACAGCGGGTCTGCATGGAATTGATCCGCATGGCCGAGCCGGACCCGAACGATCCCGAACGCTACCTGGTGTTCCCCGTGCCGACGCAAACCAACTTCGCCAACATGATCGGCGCATCCAGGGAAACCGTGTCGCGCATCCTGGGACGGCTGCGCGACGACGACATCGTCCAGCGCACGGACAAGGGCCTGGCGATTCCCGACCGGGGCCGCCTGGAACAACGGGCGTTGATGTAGGCCACGCGTCGACCCTTAGAAAATCAACCGGCCACGTCATGCCTTGCCGTCGGCTGGACAATCATCCGCCACAGGTCTGGAAGACGCGCGCGCACCGACTCCCGATGTGTGTCGAAGGTGACATGGGCATCCGGTGCGGCATCGCGCCTGAGACCGATCGACCACAGGGGCGCGATCTCGTTCGGCACGAAGGAATAGCGCACGTCGATCACGCGGTCGGGGTGGGTCGGGTCGCGCGCCACATAATCGTCGCTGTACCCGGCGAACCGCGCGATGTCGCGGGCCTGCCGCGTATCCGCCCGCAGCCAGGGAAAATCCCGTGCCGGATCAAGCCGCGGAACGGACGTGCCCGGCATGACCCTGGGCCCGATCCCGGCGCGCACGGCATCCACGTGGAAGCGATCGGCGGTCTCGTAGATCACCTTCCACACCAGGATGTTGGCGAAGCTGGGTTTGACCTCAAGCCGCAGCGGCGCGTGTCCCCGTTCCGCCGCAAGGGCATGGCCCATGGCCAAGGCATTGCGGTGCTGAACCGCGCCCAGCCCCAGATAAGCCAACGCCCAGACGAGCGCCGCCCGGCCCCAGGCGCCGTTCCGCCGCACCACACCGACGACGGCCAACGCCAGGACCGGCAACGTGAACAGGGGGTCGACGATGGAGATGATGCTCCCGGAAAACCGTTCGTCGCTGAACGGCCACAGCAGCACGGTCCCGTAGGACGTCGCCGTGTCGAGCAGCCCGTGGGTGCCGTATCCCAGGGCGCAGAACATCCACGTCCGAAGGAACGTCAGGCCGTGCCATCGTCGAAACGGCCGATGTAGAAGAAGGGCGGCGATCAGCCCGCCCACGGGGATGAAGATCAGGGAGTGGGAGAACTGACGGTGGTATTCCAGGAACAGCAGGGGGTCGGTCTGTGAGCGGATCAGCACATCCAGGTCCGCCATCATCCCGGCGATGAAGCCGAGGCCCCCGGCCACGACGGCCTGGCTGCGCCGGCGCGTGGCAAGCGGAAGGACCGCGCCGAGGGCGCCCTGGCTGACCGGGTCCATGGGGGTCAGTCGTCCTGTGGGTCGGTCTGGTCAAGACAGGCGGCGAGTGCCTGGAACGGCAGCAGCACGCAGTCGTGGCGATGCTTCGCATCATGGACCGGCGTGAAGACGTTGAGCCCTTCCCACGCCCCCGTGGCCGGCGTGCCGTCGGCCATCAGGGCTTCGGCCTGTTTGATGCCGCCCCGGAGGTCCGCCACCTTCAGTCCCGGCGCCGCCTGGGAGACCAGGGCGGCGGCGGCCTGGGTCAGAAGACAGCCGCGTACCTTGCCGCCGACCGCCTTGATCCGCGCGCCGTCCCGCTCGACCTCGACCGTGACCCGGTCGCCGCACAGGAAATTATCGGCCTCGTGCCGGCAATCGGCGTGTTCGACCGGCCCCAGGTCGCGCGCCGTGGCCGCCAATTCCTTGATGCGCGCATCGTAGATGCCGTCGGCGCCGCTCATGCCAGGACCTCCAATGTTTCGTCCAGGGCATCCGTGAAGGCGTCGATGTCGCCCTGCACGTTATAGAGCGCCAGGCTCGCCCGGGTCGTCGCCTCGACCCCGAAGCGGTCCATCAACGGCTGGGCGCAATGATGGCCGCCGCGCAGGGCGACGCCCCTGGCCCCCATCAATTCGCAAATGTCGTGGGGATGGGCACCGGCCACGGTGAAGGACAGGATCGGCAACCGCCTGGCATTGCCCTCCGGACCGATGACCGTAACCCGATCCAGGGCCGCAAGACGTTCCATCAGGATGCCGAAAAGGATCTGTTCATGGGCGCGAATTTCCGGCCAATCGAGCCCCAACAACATGTCCGCCGCCGCGCCCAGGCCGACGACCTGGGTCACCGGCGGGGTTCCGGCCTCGAACCGGTGGGGCGGCGGGGCAAAGGTGGTTTCGCCGAAGGTGACGCGGCGGATCATTTCGCCGCCCCCCATGAACGGTGTCATGGTTTCCAGAACCTCCGCCCGCGCCCACAACACACCGACGCCCGTTGGCCCGAACATCTTGTGTCCGGTGACGACATAGAAATCGCACCCCAGGGTGGTCACGTCGACGGGTCCATGGGCCGCCATCTGCGCGCCGTCGACCAGCACCCGCACGCCCTGGGCGCGGGCCCGGTCGCAAATCGCCGCGACATCGGTCACCGCCCCCGTCACGTTGGAGGCATGGGTGATGGCGATCAGTCGGGTGCGCGCCGTCATCAGATCGTCCAGAGCATCCAGCCGGGGATAGCCCGCATCGTCGACCGGCAACACCTTGAGGACCACGCCCACGCGGTCACGCAGCATCTGCCAGGGCACGATGTTGGCGTGATGTTCGGCCTCGCCGATGATGATTTCGTCACCCGCCGTCAAACCGGCGCCGAAACCATGGGCGACAAGATTGATCGCCGCCGTGGCCCCGGATGTGAACACCACCTCGTTCGGATTTTCTGCCCCCAGGTAGCGCGCCAGGGCCGCGCGCGCGCCCTCGAAAGCCGCCGTCGCCTGCGTCGCCAGGGGGTAGATACCGCGCTTCACGTTGGCCCGGCCGCCGGTTTCGAACGACGTCATGCGGGCCAACACGGGAGTCGCGATCTGGGTCATCGCCGCATTATCCAGATACGTCCCGGCCAGACCCGAGGCCAGAGAGGGAAACTGATCACGCAGGGACAACATGGGCCGCCCCTGCCCTAATCCGGGGTGCTGCGCATCCGGGCGATGATCTCGGCCAGGATGCTGACGGCGATTTCCGCAGGCGACTGCGCCCCGATGCGCAACCCGACGGGACCATGGATGCGCGCGATGGCGGCCTCATCGAACCCGACTTCGGCCAAACGCTCGACCCGTTTGGCCTGGGTCCGGGAACTGCCGAGGGAGCCGATATAGAAGGCTTGCGACTGCAACGCCCTGTCCAGGGCCGGATCGTCCAATTTGGGGTCATGGGTCAGGGTAACGATGGCCGTGCGGCTGTCGGGCTTCAGGTCGTCCAGGGCCTCGTCCGGCCAATCCGTGCGCACGTCGACGCCGGGAAACCGCGTGTCGGAGGCATAGGCCCGGCGCGGATCGACAACCGTGACCCGGAACCCGGCCATGGCCGCCATGGGCACCAGGGCCTGGGCGATATGCACTGCGCCGACCACGATCAAGCGCCGCGGCGGGGCCACGATCTCGATGAACCAGTCGCCGTCGTCGCCGGAATAGGCCCGGGACTTATCGTCCTTGAGCGCCTTACGCGCGGCCTCGGCGACCGCGTCGGGAAGACCGCCCGCGGCCAGCGTCATCGTTTCGCCGCTGTCCAGGCGGGTGATCAGGGCCGAGGGCTCACCGGACGCGAGAGCCGCGCGGGCCTGTGTGTACAAAGGAATCAAGGGCACGAAATCGCGGACCAAAACCTTGACCGCGCCGCCGCAGGCCAAGCCCACGTCCCAGGCCTGCTGGTCGGTGACACCGAAGTCGAGGACCTGGGCCGGAGCCCCCTTGAGAATGTCGAGCGCTTCCTTGACCACCGCGCCCTCGATGCAGCCGCCGGAGACGGATCCCGTCATCTCGCCATCGACTGAAACACCAAGGTGGCTTCCCGGCGGGCGCGGCGACGACCCCCAGGTCGAGACGACGGTCGCCAGCGCCACCGGCTTGCCGGCGTCCCGCCAAGCAAAGGCAGCGTCGAACACGTCATCGGTGGGCAGCATCTGATCCGTGGGCAGGGACATGGCCGGAGACCTCTTTCCTTAGCCGGCCGAATTCGTGGACGACAGCGCAAAGGCTGCGGCGGCCGCAGCGGCCGCGGCAACGGCGATCCAGATCCACACCCGTCTGCCGGATCCGGACGCCGACGGGGCGGCAATCGGTTCACCCACGGTGGGGGCCGGTTGCGCGGCCGCGTCGTCGGCGGGCGCAGCGCCGGCGCTTTCGACGACCAGTTGTTCGAAGGTCGAAAAGAACTCGCCGGCCAGCTTCTTGGAGGTGCCTTCGATCAGGCGGCCGCCGAGCTGCGCCAGCTTGCCGCCGACATCGGCCTTGACCTCGTAATTCAGCAGGGTGCCGTCGCCGTCCTCGACCAGGGTGATGACAGCCCCCCCTTTGGCGAAGCCGGCGGCGCCGCCCTTGCCCTCACCGGTGATGGTGTAGCTTTCCGGCGGGTTGAGGTCCGACAAGGTGACCTGACCGTTGAACTTGGCGCGCACGGGCCCGACCTTGGCGGTCACGACGGCGGCGAATTCCGTATCCGAAACCTTGTCCAGGCTTTCACAGCCCGGGATCGCCTTGGCCAGGATTTCCGGGTCGTTGAGGGCGGCGAACACGGCTTCTCTCGAGGCAGCGATGCGGCGTTGGTCCTTCAGATCCATGGGTCTTTCACGTCCTTCTTGGGTTGTCTGCGGGATATCGTGGGCTCTTTATGCCTCGATATGTTCGAAAAGTCATGTCGGGAATGATCAGGTGCCGAGATCGGCCGGCGCGTCGATGTCCATATGGATAGCATCGGTCGCCACGTCCACCCCCAACACGTCGGATTTGTGGCGGGCCAGCAGTGGTTTGGCGCCAATGTCGCCGGAAAGTGCGTCGAATTCGGGGAACAGGGCACGCGGCCAGAGCACCGGATTGCCGGGCCGCCCGTCATATCGCGGTTGGCAGATTTTTCCCCCGCCGGTCTTTTCAAACGCGCCGATCAGAGCATCGACAACATCGCCTGTGACCCCCGGCATGTCGCCCAGCAGAATGACCGCGCCCGCGGCATCCGGCCCCACAGCCGCAATCCCGGCCTTGACCGAAGACGCCAAGCCCGTCGCGTAATCCGGATTGGCGGCGATGCGGACGCCCATGCCGGAAAGAACTTCCCGCACGGCCTCGGCTTCATGGCCGACGACGACGATCACCTCCGCCGCGCGGGAGGCCAGGGCCGCCTCGGCCGCGTGCCGCACCAGGGCTGCCCCCTGGTAGTCGGCGGTCAGCTTGTTGACCGGCGCCATGCGGGTCGAGCGCCCCGCCGCCAACACGACGGCGGTGACCCGCGAAGGGGCCGGATCGGTACCGTTTTTTCGATCTGTAACTTGCATCTGGGCCTGTTAGCGGGTTTTCCTGCCGGAGGAGTCCTGTTATATGATTTGTATACAATTATTCCAGGCGCGTAGACGCCATTCATCCGAAAAACATCCAGGACAAGCCCTGAACAGGGGTTTGAAAGGGCCATGCCAGATATATCCCTAACCGTAAATGGCGAGCAGATCACCAAGTCCGTCGAGGGCCGTACGTTGCTTGTCGAATTCATCCGCGAAACCCTGAAGCTGACGGGCACCCATATCGGCTGCGACACCAGCCAATGCGGCGCCTGCACCGTGCATCTGAACGGCCAGGCCGTGAAAAGCTGCACCATGCTGGCGGCCCAGGCCGACGGCGCCGAGATCACGACCATCGAGGGCCTGGCCCCGGAAGGCCAGCTGAACCCCATGCAGAAGGCCTTCAACGACCATCACGGTCTGCAGTGCGGGTTCTGCACCCCCGGCATGGTGATGCGCGCCATGACCCTGGTCAATGACAACCCGAACCCGACCGAGGCCGATGTGCGCCACGGCCTGGAAGGCAACATCTGCCGCTGCACGGGTTATCAGAACATCGTCGCCGCCGTCCTTGACGGCGCCAAGGCGCTTCGGGGCTGAGGGGAAACGACATGGAAGACTTCAATTATACCCGGCCCGCGTCGCTTTCCGATGCCGCCGCCACCCATTCAAATGCCGACGACGCCATGTACATGGCCGGCGGCCAGACGCTGATCCCGGTTCTCAAGCAGGGCCTGGCCATGCCGACGGACGTGGTCGACCTCAACAAGGTCGACGGCCTTGCGGGGATCGAGGTCGCGGGCGGATTTGTCACCATCGGCGCCATGACCCGCCACGCGGTGGTCGCGGCATCCGCCGAGATCAAGAACGTGCTGCCCGCGCTGACGGTCCTGGCCGGCGGCATCGGCGATGCCCAGGTGCGCAACCGCGGCACCATCGGCGGCTCGCTCGCCAACAACGATCCCTCCGCCGACTATCCCGCCGCCGTCATGGGCCTAGGGGCCACGGTAGTCACCGACCAGCGTGAATTGTCCGCCGAGGAGTATTTCGACGGCATGTTCGCAACCAACCTGGAACCCGGCGAGATCATCAAGGCGGTCAAATTCCCGGTGCCGGAAAAGGCCGGTTACGGCAAATTCCCGAACCCGGCCTCGCGCTATGCCCTGGTCGGCGTGTTCGTCGCCAAGACCGCATCCGGCGTGCGCGTCGCGGTCACGGGGGCGGGCCAGGACGGCGTGTTCCGTGCCACGGAAATCGAAGACGCCTTGAACAATAATTTCTCAGCCGACGCCCTGAGCGGCGTCACCGTGCCGGCCGACGACCTGATGACCGACATGCACGCCGACGCGGAATACCGCGCCAATCTGATCGGCGTCATGGCCAAACGGGCCGTCAATCAGGCCAACGGGCAAGGCTGAAGGGGGAGTACGGAACAATGAGCAACGTAAAAATCGGCGAATCCCTCAAGCGGTTCGAGGATCAGCGCTTTCTGACCGGCCACGGCCGCTATATCGACGACATCAACCTGGACGGTCAGGCCCGCGCCGTCGTGGTGCGCGCGGCCTATGCCCATGCCATCATCAACGCCATCGACACCTCGGCCGCCCTGGCCATGGACGGCGTGCTTCTGGTCGTCACCCGCGACGACTGGCTGCGCGAGGGCTTCAAGCCCATGCCGACCAAGTCGGGTGTCAAGAACAACGCCGACGGCACGCCGTTGAAGGAGCCGCCGCGCCACGCGCTGGCCATCGACCGGGTGCGCTATGTGGGTGAGCCGGTGGCCCTGGTCGTCGCCGAAACCCTGGGCCAGGCCCAGGCGGCGGCGGAAATGGTCGACATCGATTACGAGGAACTGCCCGCCGTGACCGATCCGGTCGAGGCCCTGAAGCCCGGCGCCCCGCAACTGTGGGACGACATCCCCAATAACCTGTGCCTGAACTTCGAGCTGGGCGACAAGTCCGGCACGGAAAAGGCCTTCGCCGAGGCCGACCATGTGGTCTCCCTCGACGTGCTGAACAACCGCGTCACCGCCGTGCCGATCGAAACGCGCGGCTGCGTCGCCGCCTATGACGCGGCGGCGGACAAGTACACCCTGTGGAACGCCTCGCAGAACGTGCACGCCAACCGCGACACCTTCGCCGAGGTTTTGAACATCGACAAAAGCCAGCTTGACCATATCGCCCCCGACGTGGGCGGCGGTTTCGGGGCCAAGAACTCCGGCTATCCGGAACCGTCCTTGTGCCTGTATGCGGCCAAGCGCCTGGGCCGGCCAGTGAAGTGGATCAATTCGCGCTCGGAAAGCTTCCTGTCCGACACCCACGGCCGCGGCCAATCGTCCCGCGTGGAACTGGCGCTGACCAAGGACGGCACGTTCCTAGGCCTGCGCACGACCACCGTCGGCGGCATCGGCGCCTATGCCTGGACCGTGGGACCGTTCACGCCCACGGGCGGCTCGGCCCGGACCCAGGGCGGGCCCTATAACTTCCCGGCCATGTTCTATTCGGGCAAGGCCGTGCTGACCAACACCGCGCCCATGGACCCCTACCGGGGGGCGGGGCGGCCGGAAGCGACCTTCCAGACCGAACGCATCGTCGAATACGCGGCCCGGACGCTGGGGTTCGATCCGATCGAGCTGCGGCGCAAGAACCTGATGCCCAAGGAAATGCTGCCGCATAAGACCCCCATGGGCCTTGATGTGGATTCCGGCGATTTCCCGCTGCTGTTCGAGGAAACCCTCAAGATGGCGGAAAAGGCCGACCTGGGCGCGCTGAAAGCCAAGGCCGAAGCCGCCGGCAAGAAGTACGGCTTCGCCGTCGCCCCTTATCTGGAATGCACGGGCGGCGGGCCGAAGGAGCACGCCGGCGTGACCTTCAACAAGGACGGCTCGATCGACCTTGCCGTCGGCACGTCCTCCACGGGCATGGGGCATGAAACCTCCCTGGCCCAGATTCTCGCCGCCAACCTGGGCGTCGACATGGAGCGCATCCAGTTCCGTCAATCCGACACCACGGCCACCCCCTTGGGCGGCGGTCATGGCGGGTCGCGCGGGATGGAGGTCGGCGGCAACGCCGTCCAGCAGGCCGCGCAGGAAATCATCGAACTGGCCAAGCCCGTTGCCGCCCGTCTGTTGCAGTCGGAAACGAACGAGGTCGAATTCGAAGACGGCACCTTCAAGGCGGGCGCATCGTCCGTGTCCATGAACGACGTGATCGATGCCTCCATGGACAAGGACAAGCTGCCCGAGGGCATGGATGAAGGCTGCCTGGACCATTCCTCGGTGTTCGAGCGGGGCGTGATTTCGATCCCCAACGGCGTCCATGCAGCGGCCGTCGCGGTCGACCCGGACACGGGCACGGTCGAATTCCTGGGTTATTGGGTGATGGACGACTTCGGCACCATCATCAATCCCATGCTGGCCGACGGCCAGGTCATGGGCGGCGTCGCCCAGGGCATCGGTCAGGCCCTGCTGGAAGACATCGTCTATGACCCGGACAATGGCCAGCTGGTGACCGGCTCGCTGATGGATTACGGCCTGCCGCACGCCGACGAGATCCCCAACATGGAGATCGGCTATTACGAGGGTGCGCCGACCAAGAAGAACCCCTTGGGCGTCAAGGGTGCGGGTGAAGCCGGCTGCGTCGGCGCCTGCCCGGCGGTGGTCAATGCGGTGCTGGACGCGCTGAAGGACTACGGCGTCACCCACATCGACATGCCGCTGACACCGCAGAAGGTGTGGAAGGCGATCCAGGCCAAGGGTGCCTTCGATCCCAAGAAACTTCTGGGCGACGCGGCCTGATCCGCCTGCCTGAATTGATACCCTGAACTGATTATCGGGCCGCCCCCACGGGGCGGCCCGATAACATCTGTTGAAAGACCCGACCATGAAGATCACCAAAATCACGCCCAAACTGATCAGCAAGTACCTGTTCGTGGAAATCGAAACCGACGCCGGCATCACCGGCCTGGGCGAATGCGGCAGCTGGGGTCAGTTGGAAGCGGCCCAGACGGCGGTCGAGAAATTCGCCGATTACCTGATCGGCAAGGACCCGGGGCCGATCGAGCATCACTGGAACGTCATGCATCGGTTCAGCCACTTCCGGGGGGCCGCCATCTGCGGCGCGATTTCGGCCATCGACATCGCCCTGTGGGACATCAAGGGCCAGGCCCTGGGCCAGCCGATCCACGCGCTTCTGGGCGGGCCGACCCGCACCAAGGCCCGCGTCTACGGCCATGTGAAGGCGGAAACCAAGGACGAGATGGTCGCCAACTGCAAGAAGATGCAGGAACTGGGCTTCACCGCCATCGGCCATTTCAACCCGTTCCTGGATGAAGACCGCGACAAGCCCTATTACAAAAGCCACGCGCGCAAGATCGAAGATGCCGTCGCCGTGGTCGCCGCCGTGCGCGAGGCCTGCGGCCCGGACCTGGACCTGTGCATCGAAATCCACCGCCGCCTGACCCCGGCCGAGGCCGTGGTGTTCGCCCAGGAACTGGCGCCCCTGCGCCCCATGTTCTACGAAGACCCCATCCGCCCCGACAGCCACGACGCCATGGCGCGGGTCAAGGACCGCATCAGCATCCCCTTGGCGACGGGCGAGCGGTTCAATTCGATCTATGATTTCCAGGCGCTGCTGACCCGCGAGGGCGTCGATTACGTGCGCATTTCCGCCTGTCTGTGCGGCGGCATCACCGGGGCGCGCAAGATCGCCGCCCTGGCCGAGGCCCACGACGTCCAGGTCATCCCCCACAACCCCCTGTCGCCCGTATGCCTGTTCGCGGAACTGCAGCTGGATGCCGCCATCCCCAACTTCGCCATACAGGAATATCCCACGGTCGGCGTGGGGTTCGAGGACAAGGGCACGTCGAACGAGCCGGGCACGGAACTGGCCGACAAGGGCGTGGTGACCAACGTGCCGACGTTCAAGGACGGCTTCGTCGACATCCCGACCGCGCCGGGCCTGGGCGTGAAGCTCGCCCCCGGGGCGGCGGAGAATTTCCCGCCGTTCCCGCGTAAGGTCAGCATGCGCCCCCACGCGGATGGTTTTATCGTCGATCAGTAAACGCCGGGGCGACCCCGTCAAGATGCTCAGAAACGCCATCGCGTGATCGGCCGCCCCTGCGCCTGCAGGGTGCGCGGCCCGTGAATGCGGGCCTGAAATGCATGTTTTTCAATTTGCGACTCCGCCCCCCGCATCCCCCTGCGCGAGGCCGCCTGTAAGCACGGGCGGCCCTCCGCCCCGCATTTTCCAGACCTGTCTCCCGCTTTTAATAAGCTGAAACTGAATGGTTTATTTCCGCCCCCCAACCGGCCGCGCGGAAACATTGGGGTTTTGGCCTGGAAATTGCGTCCAAGGTTTCGAGGCGGAAGGTTTCTTGCAAATTCCTCCCACAAAAAAAACAACGCCATTTCATTTTCAATGACAGGGATGTCGTTATGGAAGTCAGCAACGTAACAGGGATCGATGAAAGGCGAACGCGCGATCCCGTCCCGATTTGGGTGCTCGAAGCCGTATTCGACGGCATGGACGACGCCATCGTCATCTGGAACAAAGACGATCATCTGTTGTACTGCAGCGATGCCTATCTTGACCTTTGGGGCTTCCCGCGCGGGTACACTTGGGCCGGACGACCGATGGCGCACATCCTCCGCTTCCTTGCCGACGCGGGCAGGTACGGTCCCGGCGACTCCGCCGACCTCACCACGCAACGTATCGCCGCCATTCATCGCGCCCGAAAGGTCGGCCACGAGGTCTACACCAGGGCCGACGGACGGACGCTCCGCATCCGCCATAAGACGACCCCTGGCTATGGACACGTCACCATTCAGACAGACATTACGGACCACCTGGAAGGTGAACGCATCTTTCAGGATTTCATGGATCGTAGTCCCGTGGGCATCGGCATCATTTCGACGTCAACGGACCGGCGACTGTTCGTAAACCATGCCCTGGTCAAGATGTTCGGCGCCAAGGATAAGTCCGACATGCTGTCCCACACGGTCGACCCGACCTGGGTCGATCCGGATGACCTGGCCACATTCCGCGAATTGCAGAAAGGCGATGTGGACGTGCGGAATTATCCCTCTCTCCGCCGAAAGTTCGACGGCACGGAGATGTGGTTGATGCTCACCTCCCGGCATCTTGTCTTCAAGGGGGAGCCCGCACGCGTGGTCTGGCATCAGGACGTAACGCCAATCAAGAAAGCGGAAACGCAAATGCGCGAACTAAACAACCGCCTGGAACTTGAAGTCCTCGAACGCACCCGGAAACTACAAGCCGCGACGCACACCGCCGAAAAGGCCAGCAAAGCAAAGTCTGAATTCTTGGCGTGCATCAGCCATGAATTCCGGACCCCCCTGAACGCTATCTCAGGTTACGCCGAGATTATGAAGATGGGTGTTTTCGGTGAGGTGAAGCAGGACAAGTATAAGGAATATATCGATGATATTCTCAAGGCGTCGGACAGCCTAAAATTCATGGTCGAAGAAATTCTCGACCTCAGCAGCATCGAAAACGGTCAGATCGTCGCGTCACAGGAAGTATTCGATCCACGAACGGTCATTGCAGGCATCGCCGCAACATTCGAGGTCGTTTTCGTCGACCCCAACGACAAAAGCCGTATCGTCATCGATTCCTCGGCGGCACCGTCCGCGATCTGCTTCGACCCCGAACACTTTCGACGCATCGTCACGAACATCGCCAGCAATGCCCTCAAGTTCTCGCCTTCAGACGAAAAAGTCATGATCAAGATCGACACCGATGAAGATACGTTCCGGATTGCCGTGTCCGACAACGGCCCCGGCATCGAGCCGCAGCATATCGAAAACATCCAGCGCCCGTTCTTTCAAATCCGCGAGGGACACCAGATTGCTCATGACGGCCTTGGTCTCGGGCTCCATATCGTCAATATCCTGTGCGACTTGAACGGTGCCGACCTTACGTTCGACAGCCGACCGGGGCATGGAACGACCGTGTCCATTACGGGGGCGGTCGCCCCACAAGCCAAGGACTAAAGCATTTTTCCTTCGAACGGATGCCAGCCGTCCTTGTGTTCGATCTCGACCACCCACAAATCCGGGTCGCGCTTGATCGCGCGCTGGATGTAATCATCCGCCTCGGCCTCCGGCACCGTTTCGCCTTTGAAGGCTTCGAGCCAGCCGCGTTTACCCTCCATATCCGTGGCTTGGGTCAGCAGCCGGCAGGTGCCGTCGAGGCGGTTCAGCTTCAGGATCAGCGCCCCCGCCCGGTCGTCGCCGCGGCGCACCACCATGGCCGGCACGCCGTCGGCGTTGCAGCGGCGCACATGGGCCATGATCCAAATATCGGATGAAAGTCGGTCGTCGACCATTTTGCGTTCCCTGGTCCTAATGCGATTGATACTATCCGCCCCAGGTTAGAAATGGGAGAGCGCCCATGGCCGGTCCGGCCATCAATCTGGAAAACGTCAGCAAAAGCTTCGCCGACAACAAGGTACTACGGGGCATCGACCTCGGCGTACCGGCGGGTGGGTCGCTGGTCGTCATCGGGCCATCGGGCACGGGCAAGACGGTCTTGCTGAAGACGCTGATCGGCGTCCACGCCCCCGACGGCGGGCGCATCACTATCGACGGCACGGATGTGTCCACCCTCACCGGCGCCGACAAACGCGCGCTTTACGGCCGGTTCGGCATGCTGTTCCAGAAATCGGGACTGTTCGATTCATTGCCGGTTTGGGAAAACGTCGCCTTCCGCCTGCTGCAGCAGGACGGTATGAACCGCCGTGACGCCCGCGACCGCGCCGTCGAGAAACTGGGCCTGGTCGGCCTGGCCCCGGGCGAGGCGGATTTGTTTCCGTCGGAGTTGTCCGGCGGCATGCAGAAACGCGTCGGCATCGCGCGCGCCATGGCGGCGGACCCGGACGTGCTGCTGCTGGATGAGCCCACGGCGGGCCTCGACCCCATCATGTCCAACGTCATCAACGACCTGATCCTGGAGGTCATGGACAAAACCGGAGCGACGGTGATTTCCGTCAATTCGGACATGCGGGGTGCGGCGCGCACGGCCCAGAATGCCGCCATGATCTATGACGGGCGCATCATCTGGCACGGGCCGACAGCGGACATGCGCGACAGCGATAATGCTTACGTCGATCAATTCGTCCACAGCCGCGCCGAGGGCCCGATTCCGACCATTGTCGACCCGGCAGCGGTCGCCTGATCAACAGCCGCCCGGCAGCGTATCGCCCCCTCAGGCCGATTCCCCGTCCGTCGGCACCTGCGACGGCTTGGTCAGGATGAACCAAGCGCCATAGGCCATGACGGCGGCGGTAAGGGCGACCAGATAGACCGGCAGGTCGCGGAAAAAGATGATGTAGGCGAGGCTCGCCGTCATCGCCGTGCAGGCGAAAACCTTGGCCGAAACCGGAATAACCCCGTAGCGATCCCACTTGCGCAGCGGTGGGCCGAACAGGCGGTGATGATAGAGCCAGTCGTGAAACCGTTTGCTGGACCGCGCGAAACACCACAGTGCGATCAGCATGAACGGCGTCGTCGGCAACACCGGAAGAACGACGCCGACCACGCCCAGGGCGACAAAGCCCCAGCCGAGAACGATCAGCACGGCGTTCCTGGCAGCCCTGGTCACGCGGATTTCCTTTGCGCCCGTTAAGCGGCGGCAGTTCATCTTCGCGGCAACATCGCGTCGCCGTTATATTACCGATGGCTTAGATGATTTCCCACCGCTGGCGTAGTACTGTTACATAATTCCGGACGGAGAAGAATTCGGATGACGGGAAGGGATAAAAAATCAGCGCGTCCTGCGGATGCGCCCGACACGGCCCTGCTCTCCGGTCTGGATCATCTGGACCAGGGGGTGTTGGTCATTGGCGCCGACCTGATGGTCCGCGCCGGAAACCGCATTCTTTACGACATCTATGAATTTCCCGAGGGCTTCATCCGCATCGGCATGCCCATGGCCGATGTGTTTCGCTTCCTTGCCTTGCGGGGCGATTACGGCCCCGGCGACCCTGAGGAAATCACCGAAAACATGCTGGACCTGATCCGCCAGGGCCGGCGGTTCAATACTGAAAGCCAACTGAGCACCGGGCGGTTCGTCGAAATCCGCCGCTCGCCCCTGCCCGACGGCGGGATGATCGCCGTCACCACCGACGTGACAGACCGCCACGAAGCGGCGGAAGCGCTCCGCCAGAGCGAACAACGCTTTCGCGACATCGCCGAGATCGCGTCGGACTGGTTCTGGGAAATGGATGCGGACCTGCGGTTCTCCTACTTCTCGGACCGCAACCGCGACATGCTGGGGTTCGACATGGCGTCGATCATCGGCAAACGGCGCACCGACGTCACGCCCGAGAACATCGATGCCCGGAAATGGCGTGACCATCTGGACGATCTGGAAGCGCACCGCCCGTTTCAGGACTTCCGCTATGACATCCGCCCCCCCGGCGCCGACATTCGCCACATTTCGATCAGCGGCAAGCCGGTGTTCGGGCCGGATGGGGATTTCCTTGGCTACCGCGGCGTCGGGCGCGACGTCACCAGCGAGAATGCCGCCGAAACGGCATTGAAGGCCAACGTCTCGTTGCTGCAGGCGACCCTGGACGCGACCACCGACGGCATTCTGGTGACGGCCATGGACCGCCGCATTCAGGCATTCAACCAGCGCTTCGTTGAAATGTTCGCCGTGCCCGACGACCTGATCGCCTCACGAGACGCCTGGAAGGTGCGCGACTGGGTCGCCGACCTTGCGGAACAGCCGGAGTCCTTCATCGCCGATGTGGAGCGGCTTTATGCGGACCCGAGCCAAGAGTTCCACTCTATCTTGGAACTAAAGGACGGCCGGATCATCGAGCGCTACACCCGCCCGCAATACCTGGGCGACACCATCATCGGCCGCGTCATCAGTTTCCGCGACACGACCGAACAGATTCGCACGGCCGAGGAACTTCACTCGCAGAAGGCATTGCTGGAAACCGTGTTCCGCGACGTTCCCGACGCCATGGTCCTGGTCGATGCGGACCGTCGTATCAGCATGTGCAATCCGGCGTTTACCCGGATGTTCGGCTTCGAAATCGACGACGTCATCGGCCGCACGGCGGAATTTCTGTATGAAAATGAAGAAGTGTACAAACGGGACGGCTGCGCCCGCATCGAGGCGGCGGGGGACACCATCCTGGACCCCTGCATCATCCCCTACAGGCACAAGAACGGAGAGGTTTTTCCCGGCGAGACCGTGGCCTCATCCCTGCGCGCCCAAAACAACGACATCATCGGGTTCATCGCCGTCATCCGCGACGTCGGCGCCCGGATCAAGGCGGAAACCGAACGCCTGGAAGCCTTGGAAGTGGCCGAGGACGCCAACCGGGCAAAATCCGCCTTTCTTGCCAACGTCAGCCACGACCTGCGCACCCCCTTGAACGCGGTCCTGGGCTTCTCCGAGATCATCAAACAGCAGCTTTTGGGCCCCGTCGGCCATCCCAAATACGTCGAATACGCCAAGGACATCCGCGACAGCGGCACTTATCTGCTGGATCTGGTCAACGACCTGCTGGACATTTCCACCATCGAGGCCGGCCAGCGCGCGATCCGCCGCGAATCAATCCGCCTGGCTCCTTTCTTCGCCGAATGCACCAAGGCGGCAACAGCGCGGGTCACCAACGGCGCGATCGTCGGCGTGAACCTGGACCCGGAGATGCCGCCCCTCAAGGCCGACCGCCGGGCCTTGAAACAGGTGATCCTGAACCTGTTGTCCAATGCCTTGAAATTCACGCCGCCGGAAGGAAAAATCGTTCTGAGCGCCCGCCGGGCCGAGGATCGGACCACCTTCAGCGTCGCCGACACGGGCAAGGGCATCCCCAAGGAAAACCTGAAAAACATCACCCGCGCCTTCGAACGGGGCCAGTCGAGCGCCTATGCCACGGCCGACGGCACGGGCCTGGGCCTGGCCATCGCGCGCTCCCTGGTCGAACTACACGGGGGTGAATTGACCATCGACAGCGAGGTCGGAAAGGGCACCGAGGTCGCCTTTTCCATCCCGGACCCGGCCTAGGCCTGGGACTTATACTCCTTGGCGCGGCGGCGTTTTTTTGGCAGAACACGGGGCTGCCCATTTTTCTGAACCGGAGCACTTCCATCCATGACCGACCCCACGCCCCCCGCGGCCCTTGACGGCAATACTTCCGCCGAACCGGACGCGGTCGGCCCCCGCGATTTCATCCGTGACATCATCCGCGACGACCTAGCGGCGGGGCGGGCCCAGGGCGTGGTCACGCGGTTTCCGCCGGAACCCAACGGCTATCTGCACATCGGCCATGCCAAGTCGATCTGCCTGAATTTCGGTGTCGCCCAGGAATTCGGCGGTGTCTGCAATCTGCGCTTCGACGACACCAACCCGGCCAAGGAAGAACAGGAATTCATCGACGCCATCATGGCCGACGTGCGCTGGCTCGGCTTCGATTGGGGCGACAATCTGTTCCATGCCTCGGATTATTTCGAACAGCTTTACCAATGGGCCGAACATCTGATCGAAAACGGCCTGGCCTATGTGGACGAACTGTCCGCCGACGAAATCCGCGAATACCGCGGCACCCTGACCCAGCCGGGCAAGCCGAGCCCCTGGCGCGACCGGCCCGTGGATGAAAGCCTGGATCAGTTCCGCCGCATGCGGGCGGGCGAATTCGCCGACGGCGCCAAGGTGCTGCGCGCAAAGATCGACATGGGCCACGGCAACATGAACATGCGCGATCCGGTCCTGTACCGCATTGTCAAGAAACCGCATCCGCGCACGGGCGATACCTGGTCCATCTACCCGACCTATGACTATGCCCATGGCCAGTCGGACGCCCTGGAACAGGTGACCCATTCGCTCTGCACCCTGGAGTTCGAGGATCACCGCCCGCTCTACGACTGGCTGATCGAAAACCTGCCGGTGCCCTCGCGCCCGCGCCAGTACGAATTCGCGCGCCTGAACCTGGGTTACACCGTGCTGTCCAAGCGGCGCCTGACGCAACTGGTCGCCAACGGCCACGTATCGGGCTGGGACGACCCCCGCATGCCGACCCTGACCGGCCTGCGCCGGCGCGGCATCCCGCCGGAAACCATCCGCGATTTCATTTCCCGCCTGGGCATCACCAAGCAGGACAGCCAGGTCGAATTCTCGCTGCTGGAACATTGCGTGCGCGAGCATCTGAACAAGTCGGCGGAACGCCGGATGGCGGTGCTGCGCCCCCTCAAGGTCGTGATCGAGAACTTCCCCAAAGGGGAGGTCGACAACCTGGACGCCATCAACAACCCGGAAGACCCGGACGGCGGCGGTCACACCGTGCCGTTCACCCGCGAGATCTATATCGAACAAGACGACTTCATGGAGGATCCGCCCAAGAAGTTCTTCCGCTTAGGGCCCGGCCGCGAGGTGCGCCTGCGCTATGCCTTTTTCATCACCTGCACGGACGTCATCAAGGACGCGGCGGGCAATGTGGTCGAAATCCGCGCGACCTACGACCCCGAAACCCGGGGCGGCGACGCGCCGGACGGGCGCAAGGTCAAGGGCACCCTGCATTGGGTGTCCGCCGCCCATGCGGTGAAGGCCCAGGTGCGGCTCTACGATCATCTGTTCCAGGAGGAAGCCCCCGGTTCCGGCGGCCGTGACTATCTGGACGACCTCAACCCCGCCTCCCTCGAAATCATCGAGGACGCCATGCTGGAGCCGTCGTTGGCCGGCTGGCCGGTCGGCAAGACTTTGCAGTTCGAGCGCCTGGGCTATTTCTGCGCCGACAAGGACGGCACCGCGGATGCGCCCGTGTTCAATCGCACGATGACGCTGCGCGACACCTGGGCCAAGGTAAAGAAACAGGGATAGACCACCGATGAACACGCCCGCGAAGCCGAAGGCCCATTGGTATTTCGACTACATCTCGCCTTACGCCTATCTGCAGTTCCATCAGATGGACCGCTTCACGGAGCGCCTGGACATCACCCTGGAGCCGGTGCTGTTCGCGGGTCTTCTGAACGCTTGGGGCCAGCTGGGCCCGGCGGAAATCCCGCAAAAGCGCATCGCGACCTACAAATTCTGCACCTGGCAGGCGCACCGCATGGGCCTGCCGTTCCGCACCCCGCCGACCCATCCCTACAATCCGCTGGCGACCCTGCGCCTGACCCTGGCGCGGGGAGCCAACGCCCCGGACGTGGAAAAAATCTTCGATACCATCTGGGGACAGGGCCTCGACGTTGCCGACCCCAAGGTGTTCGCTGACTTGACGGCATCCCTCGGCCCCGCGCCGGGCCCGGAGCTGGACGACCAGGCCGCCAAACAGGCGCTGAAGAAAAATACGGACGCCGCCGTGGCCAAGGGCGTTTACGGCGTACCGACCTTCGCCATCGAGGACGTCACCGCCGAGAACGGCTGGCGCCTGTTCTGGGGCTTCGACGCCGGAGACTGGATGCTCGACTGGCTGGACAATCCGGACATGTTCGCCGAGCCCGCCATGCAGGCCGCCGACGACTGCCAGGTCGGGGCCCGCCGCCGCCGGCCCGAAGAAAAAACCAAACAAGCCTAGACCACCAACCACAAGGAACATCCGCCATGCGCCGCCTGCCCGCCGTCACCAAGGAAACCATGAAGCCGGAACAGCTCGACCTGTTCGGCAAGATCACCTCCGGCCCCCGGTCCAAGGGCCGCAACGCCATGGATTTCATGGACCAGGACGGCGGCCTGATCGGCCCGTTCAACGCCTATCTGTACACGCCCAAGATCGGCGACGCGGCGCAGACCCTGGCCGGGCTGCTGCGCTTTGAATCAGTCTTGCCGGGCGACCTGCGGGAACTTGCCATCTGCGCCGTGGGCCAGCATTGGCAAGCCGATTACGAATTCTACGCCCATGCCAAGGTGGCGCGGAACGAAGGCGTCGACGACGCAACCATCGAAGCCGTCCGCCAGGGCAAGGCGCCGGCCGATCCCAAGCACGCCGCCATCACCGGCTTCGTCTGGGAAATGCTGGCCGAACGCAAGGTGTCGGACGCCACCTACGGCGCCGCCCATGCCATCCTGGGCGACCAGGGCATGGTCGAACTGGTGCTGCTGGCCGGCTGCTACTGCATGGTGTCGGCCAACCTGAACGTGTTCCGCCCGCCGTTCCCCGATGGCGTGGACCGCCCGTTCGGCGCGGTCTGACCCTATCTGATCCCTCGGGCCCGGTGGTATAACCGGGCCCATCGCAATTCGAGCCCGGAGGCCTCCATCATGTCCCGCACCGTCTACGTCAATGGCGACTACGTTGCCGAGGAAGAGGCCAAGGTCTCGATCTTCGATCGCGGCTTTCTGTTCGCCGACGGCATTTACGAAGTATCGTCGGTGCTGGACGGAAAACTGATCGACAACGCCGGACATACGGCGCGGCTCGCCCGGTCCCTGACGGAACTGAAAATGGCGCGGCCCTGTTCGGACGACGAACTGCTGACCATTCAGAAGGAACTGATTAAGCGCAACAACCTGGCCGAAGGCGTGGTCTACATGCAGATCACCCGCGGTGCCGCCGACCGGGATTTCAACTTCCCCAAGGACGCGACGCCGTCGCTGGTCATGTTCACCCAGGAAAAGAACATCCTGAACAGCCCGACCGCCGCCAAGGGCCTTGCCGTCGTCACCCTGCCGGACATCCGCTGGCACCGCCGCGACATCAAGACGGTGCAGTTGCTGGCCTCGTCCCTGGCGAAGCAGACGGCGAAGGACATGGGCGCCGACGACGCCTGGCTGGTCGAGGACGGCTTCATCACCGAAGGCACCTCCAACAACGCCTTCATCGTCACCGACGACGGCAAGATCATCACCCGCCAGCTGTCCAACGACATCCTGCACGGCATCACCCGCAAGGCGGTGTTGAAATGCGCCCAGGCGGCGGGCCTGACCCTGATCGAGCGCCCCTTCACCCCGGAAGAAGCCTATGAGGCCCGGGAAGCGTTCTCCACCAGCGCCTCCGCCTTCGTCATGCCGGTGATCAAGATCGACGACCACATCCTGGGCAACGGCGTGCCCGGCCCGGTGACCCAGAAGCTGCGCGAACTCTACATCGCCGAGGCCAAGGCGGCGGCGGTCTAACGCCCCTCACCCCAATCCTCTCCCCAAAGGGGAGAGGGCGTCGCATGCTCCCACGGCGGGAGTGCCCTCGCCCCCGGCACGGGGGAGAGGGACAGGGTGAGGGGGGCGCCGCCGGTCGCTGGAAACCATCCATCAAGCGGGGCAAACTGCAGCCATGAATTTCCTCGACCTTCCCGACCTGCGCCTGCATTACCTGCGCCAGGGCGGCGGCCCGCCGCTGGTGTTCCTGCACGGCTGGCCGGAATGGTCGGGCGTGTGGCGCAAGAACCTTTCCGTCTTGGCCGAGACCTTCGACGTCATTGCCCCGGACCTGCGCAATTTCGGCGACAGCCGGGGGGCGGAGGCACAAGACGTCGCCCATTACGTTTCCGACATCGAAGCCCTGGTCGACGGCCTGGGGCTGGAGCGCTTCGGCATCGTCAGCCACGACATCGGCGGCTTCCTGGCTCAGGACTATGCGCGCAAGCACCCGGAGCGCCTGGACGGCCTGTTCTTTTTCGACTGCCCCCACTTCGGCATCGGCCCGCGCTGGGTCCAGGGCCAGCAGGTGCGGGAAATCTGGTACCAGTCGTTCCACCAACTGCCGCTGGCGCAAGAGCTGGTCGGCGCGTCGCGCGACAGCTGCCGCGCCTATTTCCGCCATTTCCTCGGCCATTGGGCGGGATCGCCCGACGCCTTCGACGGGGCGGCGCTGGAGGACTGGGTCGACAATTTCCTCAAGCCCGGCAACCTGGCCGGCGGGTTCCGCTGGTACGCCTGCGCCAACGACCGGCGGCTGAAGGCCGTGGCGGCGGGCGGGGAAGACCACCCGCCCCTGAGCACCCCCGCCTATTCCCTGTGGGGCGCGGCCGACCCGATTCTGCGGCCCGAGTGGCAGGAAACGCTCAACGACGTGTTCACGGACATCCGATTGGAACAGGCCCCGGGCGCCGGACATTTCGTCGCCTGGGAAAGCCCGGACCTGGCCAACGCCCGCATCCGGGCCTTTTTCGATAGGTGTTTCACCCCTTCGTAACGGCGCTCCCCCTCACCCCGCCCCTCTCACCAAGGGGAGAGGGAGCATTGGTGCCCCCAACGAAAGTCCTCCCTGCCCCAGCACGGGAGAGAGGGTTGGCTCTGACGGCCAGAGTCCCCTCTGTTAGGGGACACTAGGTGTTGCAGTGAGGCGGGATATGGCGGGACGAGGTGGGAAATACCGGGAACCCCAGGCATCCTGCGGCCCTCGACGGGGTGCTCCAAAAAAACGCGCCGGCGCCACCGTTGCCCTGGATGGCCTGCGCGGCGGCCTGAGGACACATGACCTTGCAGTCGGCGGGCACGTTCTCATAAGGCGCTGAGACATCTCTCAGAAGGCCCTCCCAACCCAACGAACACGACCGAAGATGCGAAGGTCCGCCAGCCGCTCCCGCGGCAGGGTCTGCGGTGGATAGATGGCCGCGTTGTCGGAAACGATGTCGACGCCGCCGCCCACGACCGGACGCAGGCGCTTGATGTAGGCGATGTCGTCGATGGCGAAGGCCATGAGACCATCCTGCAGGGTCTTGTCGTGGGTGTCGACAAGCACGAGGTCGCCGTCGCCGATCGTGGGTTCCATGGAATCGCCGCGCGCGTCGACGATGGCGAGGCCGTCGGCGGAGGCGCGGCCGACCAGGCGGCGCAGGATCACAGCCGGAAACGGCAAAAAATCGCGGACGGCGGCGCGGTCGTTGAAGGCGCCGCCGCCGGCCGACATGGCCAGGTCGAAATGAGGCACCATCCTGGTGTCGTCGTGGACCTCGCCGATCCCGGCCGGCCCCAGGTCCGGCCCGCCAGGCGGCGGCGTTCCCGTCTTACCCAACAACAGCCAGTCTAGAGAGACGCCGGCGGCCTCGGCGATCCGGCATAGGTGTTCCGATTTCGGAACCGTACCCTCGTTCCATATCCGCGCGAACGTACCGCTGGGGATTCCTACCCGCTTGGCCCAAACAAAGGGCTCATCATCACCGACCAGCTCCGCGAGTCGCTCCCTGAAAGCGGAATTTTTGATTTCGGAGTTCATGGCTGAACCCCGAAAAATGCATCGGAATTAATTGTGGGTTTCGGAGAACGGGAAACAGTAATGCAATTCAACGCCTTACCGGCAAAAACAGGCGGCTCATCGCAGCTCGGAACTCCGAAACGTTTTTCCGAGTTGTCTATTTCGGAAAACGGAGTTATCGTCTTTACGTTCGTAAGCACATGCACTCCATAAAAGCCGGCCTGGCAGGGCCGGCTGGAAACCCAAAATGACGTATCCCCAAGGCATGCACCCCGAAGACATCAAGGCGGCGATCCGCAAGACCGGAATCACCCTGACGGAACTGGCCATGCGCAACGGCCTCAGCGAAAGCGCCGTGCGCATGGCGATCATCTTCAACTGCTGCCCGGCCGGCGAGCGCGCGGTGATCGAACGCCTGGGCGTCGCGCCGCACGCCATCTGGCCGGAGCGCTACGACCGGGAGGGCAACCGCCTGATCGGCCGTGATGCATCCAATTCTATGAAATCCGGGGAGTCCCGTCACCGTCAAAAGCGGAGGGCCGGATGAACAGCAAGATGACCGGCCTGACCGTCAGTCCGTATCTCCTGGCGGTTTTTCAGACAGATCTCCAAGAATCACTTGGAATCGATCTCGAATCGCCTCCGGCGTGTTCCCGTCTATTCCCTCCAGCATGCCCCGGATGTGGCGCAAGGTCATTGCCGCTGCCGGCGGCAAGTGCGGCGCGTTGCCAGAAATCGTCTTGTCGATCGACTGGATCGCATCCTTCCGGGTCAACACCCCGTGGCTGTGAAGGGTGTTGAAGATGTGCGCGATCACAAGCTCCAAGCCGATGATCATTCCCGTTACAGGCACAAGCTTGGCGTCGATCTGCTTTTTGATGCGGTCGTCGATCACGCGTGCCGCTTCCTCAGCATCCATAGGTTTTCCCTCCATCGGTTCTTCCCAGGCGATGGTAGGGGAAAACGGCGGCGGCGTCAGGTTTGGCCAACGGACGCCGCCGCCAACCCATTCCCGAATCCCCCTCGCAATCAACAAGAAACGGTGACCCATGCCCGCTGACCACGAAGTGCGTCAAATCTCCATTGAGGCCATCGACACCGCCGGCCGTCGCCGGCCCGTCAACGAAGCGGGTGTCGCCGCCCTCAAGACGGACATCGAGGCGCGGGGCCTGCGGGTGCCGATCGAGGTCGCGAAGGTGAAAGAATCCGGGCGTTTCCGGCTGGTGTCCGGGCTGCACCGCCTGACGGCGTTCCGCGACCTGGGGCGCGAGACGATCCCGGCCTTCGTTGTATCCGGAAACCTGCTGGAGCTGCGGCGTGACGAGCTGCTGGAAAACCTGACGCGCAACGAGCTGTCGAAGCTGGAACGGGCGCAGTTCCTGGCCGAACTGAAACGCGTCCACCTGGAGATGCATCCGGAGGCCGGGCGCGGCGGTGACCGCCGGTCGGAGGAATTTCAAATCGCCAACATGGCGGATCGATCCTGGGCCGCCACGGCAATCGCCCGCACCGGTTGGACCCAGCGCACGCTGGAGCGGGCCGTCGCCATCGGCGAGCGCCTGGACGAAAGCGTGGCCGACGAGCTGCGCGGCACCCCCGTCGAGGACAACCAGAAGGAACTGGAGGCGCTCTGCCGCTTCGGCCCCATGGTCCAGCGCCGCGTGGCCGGGCTGATCGCGGCCGGCAAGGCCAGGTCCGTCGCCGCCGCCCACCGGCATTTGGATGGCGGCCCTGCGCCCGAGGCCGAAGACCCCGACGACAAGGCGCTGAAGCGCCTGCTGGACGCCTGGAACCGCTCACAGAAGAAGGTGAAAAGCGCCTTCCTGCGCGAGATTGGCGCCGCCATGACGGAATCGGAGGCCGCCTGATGCCGCCGCGCCGCAGCGACAACCGGACCCTGAACCTGCTGGACTGGCAGCCGCCGCGGCCGATCCCGGCCTACCCGGAAGAAAAGGTCCGGGCCGCGACCATCGGCGCCAGGATATCCAAGGCCGTGTCGCTGTCCCTGTCTGAAGCGAAAGACGGCGGCACCAAGCTGGAGCGCGAGGACATCGCCCGGCGCATGGCCGACTATCTGGGCGAGGACGTCAGCTCCAACATGCTGAACGCCTATGCCTCGGAAAGCCGCGACGCCCACAACATCAGCGTCATCCGCGCCGTCGCCATGATGATCGCCACGGGCGACTACCGCCTGTTCAACCTGATGGCCGAACACCTGGGCCTCACCGTCATCGACAAGAAATACGAGACCGTCGTCGAGGAAGCCCAGACGGCGGAGTTGATCGAGGAGCTGCAGCAACGCCTGGGCGACCTGCGCCGGAGGCGGAAGCAATGAACGACGACTGGCTCACCCCGGCGGAACTGACCGACGCCTTGCATCCCGGTCTGAGCGGCAAGGCGCGCGACGCCAAGATTCGCTTATGGCAGATAAGGGCCAAGGACGGCGGCTGGAAATCCCGCCGCAACCTGGCGGGCGCACCCCTGGCCCGCCGGGAAGGCCGGGGCGGCGGCTGGAAATACCACGTCACCGTCCTGCCGCAGGAAGCCCAGCTGCGCCTGGCGGCGATCCGCGCCAAGGCGGCGGCATCCGATGTTCCTGCCCCCGAGAAAGGCACGGCCGAGGTCTGGGCCTGGTTCGACCGCCAGACCGCGAAAAAGAAGGACACGGCGCGGCAACGCCTGCGCGTCCTGGATCAGGTCGAGAACCTGGTGCGCGGCGGCCTGCAGAAGAACAGCGCCGTGGCGGCGATGGCCGACGCCCATGGGATCGGCGCCCGCACGATCTGGGGCTGGTACGACATGGTGGCCGGCGCCGACCGCGCCGACTGGCTGCCCCACCTGGCGCCGCGCAACCAGGGCCGCACGGCGACGGCGGACATGAGCGCCGAAGCCTGGGCCGCCTTCAAGGCCGATTACCTGCGCCAGGAACAGCCGCCGGCCGAGGCCGTCTACGATCGGATCAAGGACGTGGCGGCCGAGCGGGGCTGGACCGTGCCGTCCGTCAAGACCTTCCTGCGCCGCGTCGACCGCGAAATTCCCCACGCCTGCCAGGTCCTGATGCGCAAGGGACCGGAGGCCGCGCGTCTTCTGTACCCGGCCCAGGAACGCGATCGCTCCCACTTCCACGCCCTGCAGGCGGTCAACGCCGACGGCCATCGTGTCGATGTTTGGAAACGCTGGCCCGACGGCGACGTGTCGCGGCCCTTCGTCACGGTGGTGCAGGACCTGCATTCCAACAAATGGCTGGGCTGGCGTGTCGACAAGAACCCGACCGCGACGGGCGTCAGGCTGGCGTTCTACGACGTGTTCCGCAAATACGGTATTCCGGATCTGGCCTGGCTCGACAACGGCCGCGAGTTCGCTGCCAAGATCATCACCGGCGGTCAGCCGACGCGCTATCGCTTCAAGGTCACGCCCGACGAGCTGAACGGCGTGCTGACCGAGCTGGGCGTCCAGGTTCATTGGACGACCCCGCGCAGCGGCCAGTCCAAGCCCATCGAACGGTCGTTCCGCGATTTCTGCAACCACATCGCCAAGCACCCGGCCCTGGCCGGCGCCTACGCCGGGAACAGCCCCATGAACAAGCCCGACTACCGGGTCAAGCCGGTCGACCTGGACACCTTCCTGGCGGTGCTGGAAGACGGCATCAAGCGGCACAACGCAAGGCCTGGCCGCCGCACCGGCGTCTGCGCCGGCACCCTGTCATTCGACCAGGCCTTCAAGGAAAGCTACGAGCGCGCGCCGATCCGCCGCGCCACCGAGGCGCAGCTGCGCATGGCCATGCTGTCGGCCGAGCGGGTCACCGCCCGCCAGCCGAACGGATCCCTGCACGTCGAGGGCAACCGCTATTGGGACGAGTTCCTGACCCAGCACATCGGCGAGAAGATGACCGTGCGCTTCGATCCCGAGGCCCTGCACGAACCCCTGCACGTCTACCGCACCGACGGCGTCTACCTGGGCGCCGCGCAATGCTGGGAGGCCGTGGGCTTCGATTCCGTGGACGCCGCCCGCGACCACAACCGCAAGCGCCGAGAATGGCTGAAGAACAACCGCCGCAACGCCCAGCTGGAACAGGAAATGACCATCGACCAATGGGCCGCGATGCAGCCCGGCATGGACGAACCGGAACCGCCCGCCGCGCGAATGGTGCGCCTGGTCACCGGTAACCTGGCCGCGGCCCGCGCAATGCCGGCCGCTGATCCGGACCATGAGGATTTCGATTTCGAAGGTTTTTCCAGGGGCCTGACCCTGATCGCGGGCGACCTGGAATGAACGACGGCGCGCCCCGCTGCAACCGGGCCGCGCCGTCACGCTCACAAACGTCAGAAGGAGACTGCATACCATGAACACGACCACCGATCAAAAGGCCTTCACCGACGAGGAACAGGCCGACCTGCGCGCCAAGGTCAACGCCATCCTCACGGCGGAGGGCATGACCAGGACGGACCTGGCCAAGGAATCCGGCATCGCCTACGGCACCTTCACCGGCTGGCTGGGCGGCACCTACGCCGGCAATAACGACATGGTGGCCGGCAAGATCGTGATGTGGCTGGAAAGCCGAAAGGAGAAGCGCCAGGCCGCCGTGCGCGTCCGCCGCGCCCCCGACTTCGTCGAAACCAAGACCGCCGGCCACTTCACCGAGGTTCTACGTTTCGCCCAGGTTCTGCCCGACATCGCCGTCATCGTCGGCGCCGCCGGAATCGGCAAGACCACGGCCGCCCGGCGCTACCGGGACACCAACCCCAACGTCCTCATGGTCACGATGCATCCCAGCGCCGGCACGGTCTATCCCATGCTGGCGGCCATCGCCCAGGAAGCCAACGTCCAGGAAAAGGTGATGACGAAGCTGTTCCGCGAAATCGGAAACAAGCTGGGCGACCGCAACGTCCTGCTGATCGTCGACGAGGCCCAGCACCTGGACACCAAGGCCCTGGAACAACTGCGGTCCCTGCACGACCAGTTCGGAATCGGCCTCGCCGTCATGGGCAACGCGACGGTCCTGGGCCGCATCTTGGGCGGCGGCAAGGGGGATGACTTCGCCCAGTTGTTCTCCCGCGTCGGCTTCAAGGTCTCGCAGAAGGGGCCCAAGGGCGACGACGCCTGCCGCCTGCTGGCCGCCTGGGACATCACCGACAAGGAGCAACTGAAGTTCCTCAAGGCCATCGCCCAGAAGCCGGGCGCGCTGCGCGTCATGAACAAGACCCTGCAACTGGCCTCGATCATGGCGGCGCAGGATCCGAACGGCCTGCGGATGGAACACATCCGGGCCGCCTATGCGCAGATCGACATTCCGGCCTCGGCCGGGTGAGGGGGCGGCCATGACGATCGATCCGAAAACCGCCGCCGCCCGCATCCGCACGGTCATCCGGCCCTGGCAGGAAGTCCTGGCCGGCGGCGGCGGCCTGAGCGCGGAACAGGTGATCCACGGCCTCGACAGGCTGGCCGACGTGGCGAACGAACTGGACCCCGCCCAAGGCGTTTGTCACGGCGTCTGCCGGGGCGAGCGCCCGACCACGCCCAAGCCGGGCCATGGCCGGCCGGCGCTTCACCTTGTCGACTGCACCGGCGGCCCGGACGGGGGAGACGTCGCATGAGCGCGCTCGGCCTCAAGGCCCCGACGCCCGAGGTGATGGCCGACGTCCACTTCCGCCTCGGCAACGCCTGCCCGTCCAAATGGTGCCGGGATTACACGATCCATATCGACCGCAACCCCATGGACCGGACCCCGGAAGTCGCGTTCTACACATCCCGCAAGGACGCCCGCGAAGCCGACATCCAGGTTCTCGATTTCTGGGACCGCCCGAGCTTCCGCGAGGTCTACCGCCACGCCCGCATGTGGCGCATGGGCGGCATCGGTCACCGGCTTCTGAAGAAGGGAGGTGCGGCATGACCCCGACCGTTCAGGCGATCAAGTGCCACGTCGCGAAGTCCTTCGGCATACCACGTAACAGCATGGAAGGCGCCCAGCGCAACCGCCAGATCGCCCGGCCGCGCCAGGTCGCCATGTTCATGGCCGCATCCTTGACCCAACACTCCTACCCGGAAATCGGCCGCATGTTCGGCGGCCGCGACCACACCACCGTCATGCACGCGGTGCGCAAGATCCGTGAACTGATGGAGATCAACCCCGATTTCGCCGACCGTGTGAAGGAGGTGCAATCGGCCATCGCCGCGTCGCCCACCTCTGCGCCTGGCGCCGCGACCGATGACCTTGAAGAGGCCGCGCGCCAGGCCTGCAAGGCGGCCGTCCGCCGCGCGAAGACCGAGATGGGCGCCGGCGTCTCCGGCAAGCCGGACACCCTGCGGCGGACACTGCTGGAGGCCTTCGGCGAACGCACGGCGTTCACGGGCATGACGCGGGACGGCCACGGCGTCGAGCTGCTGGTCTCCGCCAAGGGCGCCTGGTCGATGATCGAAGTCGCCGCCGACGGCGAGTGCGCCCGCATGATCGTCAGCGGCTACGAGTTGCAGTCGCCGGAACCAACGACGCCGCCCGCCGCGCCGCCCGCCCCGCCGGCGGCCTATCCATGCCGGGACAGATGCATGCGGTGCCGCAAGACGTTCACCCGCACATCGGTGGGCCATCGACACTGCACCGATTGCCGCAACTTCCTCTCAGATCACGACAGCAACCTGGAGGCCTGATCATGACGGATCGCCCGACAAACCTGGAAACCGCCGCGCGCGAGGCCTGGATCCTCGCCCATACCCATCGCCGGTCGGCGAACTGGGGCCAGGCCGTGGCCGCCGCCAACAAGGCGGCACCCCTGCTGCGCGACCCGCACCCGGGAATCCGCCGCCTGGCCGCCGGCCTGTTCACCCGCAAGCCGGAGGACCGCTGCGCATGACCCGCCCGCGTTTCAACCCCTTCCGCCTGATCCGCCAGCAGCTGCGTTGGTGGCGCCTGATTTTCATCCCGAACGTGAGGAATCCACGATGACCACAATGAACGAGATCGAGCGCTTGGCGCTGAAGCACAGGACGGATCGCGACGAACTGGGCGACGCCGTCGATTTGATGGAGCGCGAAGTCTCCGCCCTGCGGGAGAAACACCTCCGGAAAATCCGGCCGGTGTTGAAGAAGACGGCGGCCAGCGCCCGTGAACTGAGCGATGCGGTCGAAGGTGCGCCGGAGCTGTTCGCGAAGCCCAAGAGCCGCACGATACACGGCTTCAAGATGGGCTTTGCCAAGCAGCGCGGGAAGGTGTCGTTCACGGATGCCGGCAAGGTCGTGCGCCTTATCCGAAAACACCTGGCCGGCCGATTCAGTGATCTGGTGAAGGTCACAGAAGCGCCGGACAAGAACGCCCTCGCCAACCTCACGGTTGCCGACCTCAAGAAAATCGGCTGCACCGTCACCGAGGACGACGACGTCGCATTCGTCCGCCCTGTTGAAAACGACAGTGAGAAGCTGGTCAAGGCGCTGCTGGACGCGGCCGAGAAGGTGGCCGCGTGATGACCTGGAGCCTTGACGTCTTTAACCAATTAGAACCGATTCCCGCGACGGTCTCCATGGTCGCCACCTACCTGCGCCACCAGGGCGAGGACGTCGCGAACAGCGGCCCGGCCATCGCCGTCAACGGTGAGTTGACCACGGCGCGCGATCTGGTCGCCTACGCCAACGACCTGCGGTTCATCGAAATGCGCCGGCCCTACCGCCTTCTGCGCGACTTCCCGCGCGCCCGGGGGGCGGCATGAAGACCGGATTCCCCCTGGCCGGACGGCCCTCGGGCGTGATGTCGCAGCTTGACTTCGCGGACCGGGCGGCGGCGCTGGCCGCCAACGCCGTGCCCGGCGCCGACAGCGCCCGGCGGGCGGCGGCCGACCTGATGCGCGAGGCGCTTTGGTCCCTCGGCTACCGCGCCGGCCTGGAAACCCTGGCGCCGTTCCTGGCGCCAACGGACGAGGAGCAATGATCATGAGCAAATCGAAAAGCCTGTTTCCCTATGCCGTGACGCTGATGGACGGCGCCGCCGTCACCGTTCTCGGACGGTCGCCCAAGGGTGCTGCCAGCTACGCCGCGCAAGTCGCCGGCCTGGCCGTCAACCGCCAGGTCAAACCGGAACGGCTCGACGACGCCAAGGTGGCCGAGGCCATCAACCGCCAGGAAGAACGGGTCTAGGGAGCGATGATGATGGGTCCCGCGACGACGACGCCGACACAGGTCAGGGCCGCGCTGCTCGACCTGGCGCTCGTCGCGTGCGCCCATCTGGTGCCGGGTGCCAAGCCCGCGCGGGAGCCTCTCAAGGCCGCCCTGCACCACGCCAACGAAGTTCTCAAGGCCGAGATGGTCGAGGTCCTGGCGCCCGAGGACATCCGCGATCCGGAGCAACTGGTGCTCCGCTTCATCGCCTCGGGCGGCACCTGGCGCGACCTCGTCGCCGCCGTCAACCGCAACGCGCTCATCGGGGCCACGGGGCGTCCCCGTTCAAATTCAAGCCGGGGGACGCCCCCGGCGGCCCCCGGGGCCAACGCCCCCTGCCGGCGCGACAGGGAACAGGAGACGCGCCCGTGAACGGCACCGCCGAATGCAAGGACTGGACCTGGGGCGATCTCAAGCCGCTGCATTACGCCATGATCCACGTCGACCTGCCGTGGGATTTCGATACCTGGTCGGACGCCGGCCAGGACCGCGCGCCGGACTACGACACCATGACGATCGGCGACCTCATGCGCCTGCCGGTCATGGACCTGGCGCGGCCCGACAGCCTGGTCGCGTTCTGGACCTTCGACCCGCGCCTCGACCAGGCGTTCGACATCCTCGACGCCTGGGGCTTCACCTACAAAACCGTCGCCTTCACCTGGGTCAAGCCGTTCGACTTGTTCGGGGCGCAGGCCCACCTTTTGCCCCGCCTGCAGGACGCCCTGGCGGCCGGCGACTGGGACGCCATCGGCGCGGCCCTGGCGCCCCTGGGCAAGGGCCACTGGACGCGGGCCAACCCCGAGATCTGCCTGCTGGCCTCGATCGGCAAGCCCGTGCGCCTGGACGCCGGCGTGCGCCAGCTGATCCTGGAGCCCGCGCGCGAGCATTCGCGCAAGCCCGAACAGGCCGTCCGCCGCCTGGAACGCCTGGCCGCCGGCCCGCGCTGCGAGCTGTTCGCCCGCACCCGCCGGCCCGGCTGGGACAGCTGGGGCAACCAGGTGGATTTGTTTTCGTCAGACAGCAGCAGAGGGGGCGACGATGACGCCTAGAAAGCAGATATTCCGACACGATCCCGACAACGGCGTTTGGGGTGACTGCTACCGGACGGCATGGGCCTGCCTTTTGGACCTTGAGCCGAAGGAGGTGCCCCACTTTTGCGATCAAGGGCGCGGCGACAAGGAGTCTGACCGCCTGCTGAAAGAGTGGCTTGCCGCGCGTGGATTGACCTATTTCCGCGTTTTATTCGGTGGCGATCTTGAGGTTCAAAAAATCCTCGACACGGTGATGCTTTGCAACCCAGGCACTTTCGCCCTTCTTTCTGGAGAGAGTCGCAACGGTACCAACCACATCGTGATCATACGCGATGGTGAGATCGTCCACGACCCGGCGCAGGACGACTCCGGGATCACCGGCCCGTGCGACAACGGATATTTTGAAGTAATGGTGCCGGTTCCGTTGGCAATCAGCAGCGGCGCGGCCACGTCCGTACAGGGATCGGGATCGTGACGGCCGCGGCGCAACGTCGGCGCTTCGGCCCGGACTCCCGGCGCAAGGCGCTCTACGCCAAGATCGCCGTCGCCCGCAAGCAATTGGCCCTGGCCGAGGGCACCTACCGCGACATGCTCGCCGACCGCTACGGCGCGGCATCGGCGGCGCAGTTGACCTATACCGAGATCGACGACCTGCTGGCCCACTTCAAGCACCTGGGGTTCAAGCCGGCGCGGAAGGACGGCCGCCGCGCGGTGGCGGGCTCGCCCGAGGCCGCCAAGGCGCGGGCGTTGTGGATCTCGCTCTACCACCTGGGCGTGGTCCGGGACGCCTCTGAGAGGGCTCTCACGGCCTTCGGAGAACGCCAGACCGGCAAGGCCGCCCTGCAGTGGATCCGTGGCGATTGGTTCAAGGTGATCGAGGCCCTGAAGGATTGGGCCGCGCGCCCGCTCGACCGTGGCGGCGCCGGCGTCGACTGGTCGTCGATCCCAGGCGGCGGCGACAACCCCCGCGCCCGCGTGCTGGAGGCCCAGTGGCGCCGCCTCGCGGCCCTCGGCTGGGCCAAGGTGGACAGCACCTTCGCCCTCGCCGGCTGGCTCCAGGCCGCGGGCTTCACGGCCGCCCGCGCGGACCAGACGCAGCTCGACCCGGAAACCGCCGACCGTGCCATCGCGCATCTGGGCCAGATCATCCGCGCCCGCCTTCAGACAGCAAAGGAAACGCAGACATGACGACCGCCGACCGCAGCCAGCAGGCGCGGGCGCAGATGCACCTGCATCTCATGACCCGCGTCGTCGAACGCCAGATCCCCATGGACGGCGCCCATATCAACATCATCGAAAAGATGATCGAGCGCATGCGCCCCGCTTTCGTCTTGCCCGGCCGCCACCGCTACCGGCTTTGCGTCCGGGTCGCCGGACAGCACCGCATCGGCGTCGCCTACGACACCGATCATGCCTGCCTTCTCAGCGCCTGGTGGATGCGCCCCGGCGCGTCCGCCGACCTGGACCTGGATCTAACAAGCCCCATCGGCTGAAGGAGATTTGAAAATGGAATTATTGAGCCAACCCATCACCACTGGCGGCCTGCTGTTGGGCGCCGCCATCTGGCTCGTGTTTCTCGTGATCAGACCCACCTGCAAAGAGGCCGCCCGCCGTTTGTTCAAGCGGCTGACCAAGGGGTGATCTGATGGGACCCAACGGAATCGAGTCCGCGATCCGGATGTCCGGCCAAGCCCAGGCCTATGACGACGAACACTTCGACAGCAACTACTTCCCCGACCAAGTGGCGCACGACCGCGAGACCCTCGGTCGCGCCGCCATCCCGAAATCCAGAAATCCAGAAATCCCGAAAGGAAAACCGATGACCGACAAGATCGACAGCACCGACGACACCCGCACCGTCAACAACACCATGCGCCACCAATACCGTGTCCTGTCCGACGCGGAGAAGGCGCAGATGGCCGAGCTCAAGGACATCGGCCAGAACTTCCTCGACGCCTGCGACACCATCGGCACCAGCCGCGAACTTTCCATCGCCAAGACCAAGATGGAGGAAGCGGTCATGTGGGCCGTCAAGCACGTCACGAAATAGGGAGAACGCACGATGAAAAACCGACTCACCGATCTCAACAATCACCTGTTCACGCAAATGGAGCGGCTGTCCGAGGAGGGCCTGTCCGGCGAGCAGATCGACCAGGAGGTCAAGCGCGCGGCCGCCATGGTGGGTGTCGCCGACAAGATCATCGGCAATGCGCGCCTCGGCATCGACGCCTGCCGCCTCGTGGCGGATCACGGCGACCGTTTCCTCAACCACCTGCCGATGATCACGGGGCCGAGGGAAAAAGCATGAAGAGAATAAAAGATATCCCGTACAGCGCGGAGGAACTGGCCTTTATCGAGGCGCGGCGTGCCATGCCCCGGCGGGATCTGCATGCCGCGTTCGTCGAGGCCTACGGGCGGGAGGATGTCTCGCTCGACAACTTCAAGGGCCTGTGTAAGCGCAAGGGCTGGCTGACCGGCCGCACCGGCCGCTACGAGAAGGGCGACGTGCCGGCCAACAAGGGCAAGCGCATGCCCTATCACCCGAACAGCGCGCGGACCCGGTTCAAGAAGGGGCAGCTCCCGCACAACACCAAGTACGCCGGGCACGAGCGGGTTAGAAAAGATGGATACGTCGAGATCAGCGTCAACGAGCGCAACCCGCACACGGGCGCCGATCGCCGTTACGTCCACAAGCATCGCTGGCTGTGGGAACAGAAGAACGGCCCGGTGCCGGAGGACATGGTCCTCAAATGCCTCGACGGCGACAAGACCAACACCGACCCGTCGAACTGGAAGCTGATCCCCCGCGGCATGTTGCCCCGGCTGAACGGCGTACACGGGCGCGGATACGACGACGCGCCCGCCGATCTCAAGCCGACGATCATGGCCGTGTCGGAACTGGAGCATCGCGCCCGCGAGGGGAATGCAGCAAAAAAATGACCAGCATCCTCGACCACATCCCGCCCTTGCCCGAGGCCGCCGTGACATCGACGGAGGCATTTCTCTGCCCCTGGTGTCGGTGCCTGCATGACGGCGACGACTACTACGTCGACGGAAACGGGGTCGAGCATCCGGATTATTACCAATGCGGCGCCTGCGACCTTCTGTTCCAGATCGGGACCGATGAAGAAGGCGTGGATCTGATCGCTTACGGCGTCCGCACCGTGACGGACATCAAGTACATGGCCGCCCTCGGCATCACCGAGGTCGACGTGTACCGCCACCACTTTCCGGAGGGTGAAGACTGATGCCCCGCCGCAAGCCCCGCATGCCGTGCCCCGTCGTCGGCTGCGCCACGCCGATCATTCATGACCATCTGATGTGCCGCGGCTGCTGGATGTCGTTGCCGGTTCCTGTTCGCAAGGCGCACCTGCGCCATTGGCGCGCGGTTCGGGAGTTTCTCAACCAGGCCTGGGCCGTGCGGCCGCTGAAGACGCGGGAAGAATATTTCAGATACCGGGACGCGGCGGCCCGTCACAACCGATCCTGCGCCCTGGCTGTCGGCAAGGCCGGACGGATCCGCCGCGCTCTCGGTCTGGCGCCCGGCAACATCATCGAGCATGAGCTGAAGGACATGGGGCTGCTGTGATGACCGCCGCCAGGAAACAAACACGATCCAAACAGACACGTACACGGCCCGACCAACTGCGCGAGCTGGTCGAACGCCACCGGGATCTGCGCGAGTCCATCGAGCTGGCGATCGCCGAGTTGGAGAAGGGCCGCCCCGCCGTGGCCGTCGGTATCCTGCGCGGCACCCGCTATCGGGACCGGAGGAAGCGGCAATGACCCTGCCCGGAATCCTCGCCGAGATCGCCGCCGCCACGGACGAAACCGTGGCGTCCAGGATCGCGCTGCGGTTCGGCGGGCAGACCATCAAGTTGCCGGCGCGGCCGCGCGAGACCTCGCCCCTGGTGCGATGCGTCGGCATGGACCTGGCGCGGCGGATCGTCGAGGCCCTGGGCCACGGCAACGTCACCATCCCCATGGCGCACCTGCGCGGCCAGGGCCGCCGCCGCCGCGCGGCCGCGCAGCTGATCGCCGAGGGTCAGTCGATCTCCCAGGTCGCGCAGAAAGCCGACATTCACGAACGCACGGTATCGCGCGTCAAGGCCCGGCTGAAGAAGGGCCGCCTGCCGCTGTTCGACAAGGACTCTTGACTCGATCCGCCCTTCGGTAAGAGGGTGTGCCCGCCCGCCCGACCGCCTATACGCCCGCCCGCCCCTGACAGTTGTCAGGGGCGTTTTCATGTCGGCCGCCCGCTACCGTTCGGGCATGGACGAGCAACCCACAGACCCGGCGCCCATGGCGCCCGATTCACGTTTCCGCCTGATCTTGGCCAAGCGGCTGGAGAATCACGAGGGCCGCGTGCGCCACGCCTACGAGGACAGCGAGGGCTACCTCACCATCGGCGTCGGCCACTTGATCGACAAGCGTCTGGGCGGCGGTCTGCCCGACCCCATCATCGACGCGCTGCTGCAGCACGACATCGCCCAGGTGTACGCCGATTTGGACCGCAACCTGCCCGACTGGATCGCGCTGCCCGCCGGCCCCCAGATGGCGCTCGCCGAAATGTGCTTCCAACTCGGCTGGCCGCGCCTGTCCGGCTTCAAGAAGATGTTGGCCGCCGTCGCCGCCCACGATTTCCAAACCGCCCACGACGAAGCCCTGGACAGCAAATGGGCTGACCAGACCCCCGGCCGTGCCCGCGAGGTCGCGGCCCTGTTCCTGAAAACGGAGGACGACTTCCATGCCGATATTCCCGCGTAAGAACTTCCTTCTCGGCCTGTGCCTGTCACCCATTGCCGCCATCGTGCTCTTGGCGGCGCTTCTGTCCGGATGTTCGCTGATCGACAGCCAGGCGGACAAGCGCCTGGGCGAGGCCTGCACGCCCGAGGTCCGCCTGATGCGGGCCGCCATGTTCACCGATCTGATGAAGGTGCATTTCGGAGACGAGGTGCCCCGCCACGTCGCGCAGCTGCACGACAAGCTGGAGCTGATGGCCGAGGCCGTGAATGCCGGCGCCGGCCTGGACGCCGCCGGCGACGCCTACAAGCTGACCTTCGTCAAGACGGTCCTGCAACTGGCCCTGCACCGCGGCAAGGAGATCACCCTCGGCGGCCTGGATGACGCCGTCGACTGGCTGCGTTCCATCCCCGAGCGCGGCGTGGTGATCGCCGCCGACGTCAACGGCATCGAGGCCCGCGTGCAGATCCTTTGCGCGGGCCTGGCGAAGCCGTAGAGCGCCTGAGCATCATGACGAGGACGGTTACCATCAACTGGGAACGCGCCGCCCTGGCCGCCCGCGCGGCCGGGCTGGCCTATGCGGACGGCGAGGCCCTGGTCGCCGGCGCCGGCCGGCTCGGCCTGCAGGTTGCGCAGGTGCTGAACGACGCCGCCACCGGGGCCAACGCCTGCCTGCTGAAGGGCGACGGCCTGGCCATCCTGGCGGTGCGCGGCACGGAACGGGATTTCCGGGACATCCTGGCCGACCTGGACATCCGCAAGTCTCGCCTGGCCGGCGGCGACTTCGCCGGCCGGGTGCACAGCGGCTTCCTGCGCCAGGCCCGCGCCATTCTTGACGGCAAGATGGCGGCGGCCGTGCGCGGCCTGCGGGACCGGGGCGTGACCGTGATCGCCTGCGGCCACTCGCTCGGCGGCGCAGTGGCGCTGCTCGCCGCCGTGCGGCTGTCCCTGCCGGAAGTCTATTCCTTCGGCGCGCCCCGCACCGGCGACAGCACCTTCGTCCAGGGACTGGCGGCCTGGCGCGGAACCTTCGACGGCGCCCGCCAGGTCCATCACCGCTTCACCCGCGCGGCCGATATCGTGCCGCACCTACCGCTGCTGGGCCTGGGGTTCCGGCACGACGCGGCGGCGCTTTACTTCGACGGCGCCGGCCGGTTCCGGGGCCGGGCGCCGATCTGGCGGCAATGGGCGTCGCTCGTGTGGCGGTCGGCCACCGGCCCCTGGATGCGCGGCCCCATCACCGGCGTGCCGATTCCGGCGCGGCCGTTCACAGACCATCGCGTCGCCGGATACGAGAACCTGATGATCGGCGAGCATCTGTTTCCCGAGGCGTCGGCCCGATGACCGACGAAGCCGATGCCGCGCAGCGCCTGGAAGAACGCGAGCGCGACGCCGCCATCACGCGCGGCCGCGCCCGGGCCCGGACCGGCCGCAACTGCGTCCGCTGCGGCGAAGGGATTCCCGCGGACGATCTGGCGGCGAACCCCGACGCGATGGAATGCAACGCCTGCGTGGGAGGTGCCCGGCCGTGACGGGAGAAAACATGACGCTCTGGGCCGGGATGATCGCCGCCGTCGGTGTGATCGTGAACCTGGGGTGGACGATCTTCTGGTCAATCCTCGTCCGCCGCCAGGTCCAACAGGCGCGGCAGGATGACCGCTTCGCCGACCATCATGTCCGTCTTGTGAAATTGGAGGAAAAAGTGGGAGCCCTGCCGTCGAGGATCGCCACCCATGAGGATGTGCAGGAAGTCCATCTGCGCGTCTCGGAAGTCAAAAGAACGGCGAACGAAACTAAGTCCGACGTGGGCGAGCTGAAAGGCCTGCTGACGGGGATCAGGAAGACAGTGGACGCGATCAACGCGGCCCTTCTGAACGGAGCAAAACAATGACCAAGGCGGCCGATTGGATGAAGGAGCACATCCGCCTGGCGATCCTGGAGACCATCGACCAGGACCCGGGGCACAGCTGCAATCACGTCATCATCGCGCACGCCCTTGAACGCGGCCGCGCCATCTCGCTCACCGACGAGCAGGTCAAGGAGCACCTGGAATGGCTCGCCGGCCGTGACCTGGTCATGACCGAACAGGTCGGCCGCTACCGCATCGCCCGCCTGACCGAGGACGGCGAGCGCGCCGCGCGGGGGCTCAAGGTCGTCGAAGGCATCGCCCGCCCCGACCCCAGGGACTGAGCCATGCCGCAGAAATCCTCGATCATCCTGCAGCTGTCGGACGAGGACCGCACCGATCTCGACAAGATGATGGTGTCCGGCAAATGGACCGTGCTGGGCCTGGTCGAATGGCTGGGCCAACGGGGCTACGAGATTTCCAAGTCGGCGGTGCATCGCTACATGCAAGGCCGCGAGAAGGTCGCGGCCCGGATCCGCCAGTCGCGCGAGATGGCGGATGCCCTGGTCGCCGAGGTCGGCGAGGACATCGTCAGCTCGAAACAGGGCCACCTGGTGGTCGAGATCCTGCGCACCATGGTGTTCGACTTCATGACCAAGCAGATGGAGGAAGACGCGACGGTCGATCCGCAGGCGTTCTTCTTTCTCGGCAAGGCGATCAAGGACCTCGCCAGCGCCAACCGCCTGGACCAGGACTATGCCGCCAAGGTCCGCGAACAGATCGCCAAGGAGGAGCGGGCCAAGGCCGCCGACGCCGGCGCCAAGGCGCTGGCCGGCAAGGGCCTGACGAAGAAGGAGATCGAGTTCTGGCGGCGCGACTTCCTGGGCGTGCCGGCGGCGTCGGCGAAAGGCGGCGGCGATGCTTAAGATCATCCGCGAAGTCGACCACGACGAACTTCCCGAGAGTGCGCGCGACCTTAATCCAGATTTCAATCCCCTCGCCGAGGGGATTTTCATGGCCCATCAGAAGTCCTGGGTGGCCGATGAAAGCGATTTGAAGCTCTGCAAGAAGGGGCGCCGCACGGGCATCACCTGGGCCGAAGCCCAGGACGACACCCTGATCGCCGCGAGCGCGCCCGAGGCAGGCGGCGACAACGTGTTCTACATCGGCGACACCAAGGACAAGGGCCTGGAATGGATCGGCTATGTCGCCCATTTCGCCCGGTTCATCGAAGGCCACCGCCCGGCGATCCACGAGTTCGAGGACGATATCGAATATGTGGACGACGACGGCAAGCGGATCGTCGAGCGGATCAGCGGCTTCACCGTGAAGTTCGATTCCGGCTTTCGCTGTTCGGCCCTGGCGTCCCGGCCCGAGGTCATCCGCGGCCTGCAGGGCGTGGTGGTGATCGACGAGGCCGCCTTCCATACCCAGGTCCGCCGGGTCATCGACGCCTGCAACGCGCTGCTGATCTGGGGCGGACGCATCAGGATCATCTCGACCCACAACGGCGTCAAGAATCCGTTCAACGACCTGGTGAAGGAAGCCGAAGCCGGCAAGGCGCCTTACAGCGTGCATTGCTACACCTTTGACGACGCGGTGCGGAATGGGATTTTCGAGCGGGTCTGCATGAAGCGGGGAGAAACGCCGACGCCCGAGGGATTCAATGCCTGGTACAAGAAAGTTCGGGGCAGCTACGGCACGCGCATCGCGGCGATGAAGGAAGAGCTCGACGTCATCCCGCAGGAGGGCGCCGGCAAGCTGCTGACCATGGTCCAGATCGAGGCCTGCATGACCCGTGACTATGTGGTCAAGCGGTGGACGCCGCCCGACGAGGGCTTCGTCGACTGGCCCCAGGAAGCCCGCCGGGCGACCATGCAGCTGTGGCTGAACACCGAGATCGCGCCGATCCTCGACACCTTTCCCAAGAATCGGATGACCGCCGTCGGCGGCGATTTCGCCATGCGCCAGGACCGCTCCTGTTATCCGATCGGCTACACGGCCCAGGATCTGGTGCGCCATGTGCCGCTGATCCTGGAGCTGTGGCGGGTGCCCTACGACCAGCAGAAACAGGCACTGTTCTTCGTGCTGGATTATCTTCGCCGGCTTCAACACATGATCCTGGACGCCAACGGCAACGGCATGGTGTTGGCCCAGGAGGCGCGCCAGAAGGTCGGCGCCACGCGGGTCACCGAACTGATGCCCAATGACGCCTGGCACCGCGAACACACGCCGAAGTTCGAGGCCGCCTTCATCGACCGCAGCATCCTGCTTCCCATGGATGTGGATGTGCGCGACGACCTGGGGCTGCTGGAGAACGTGGACGGGGTCGGCAAGATCCCCAGAAACATGCGCACGGAAGGCACCGACGTGGCCGGCGGCGGCAAGCGCCACGGCGACGCGGCCGTGGGCCTGATGAATTTCTATGCGGCGACCTTGGTCCCGGCCGGCCCGATCGAATTTCAGGCCCTGGGCAACACGCGCCCCGGCAATGCAATGGGCGACTTCATCGGCGGCGCCGGCGGCCGCGGCGGGTACGGCGACTATTTCGGAGGGTAGGCGATGGCGAAGCAACCGACAAAGACTGAGATGACCACGGAGATCGCCAGCATCGCACGCGACTACCGCGTGCCGACCTATGGCGGCATCATGCGGCCCGACGACGACACGCTGATGTCGCGCGGCGGCGGCAAAGGCCTGCGGATCTATGACGACCTGGAGCGGGACTGCCATTGCTACGCGGTCCTGCAGAAGCGCAAACACGCCGTCGTTGCCGGCGAATGGGAAGTCGATGCCGCGTCGGAGCGGCCGATCGACGTGCGGGCGGCCGATGTGGTGCGCGCGCAGATCGAGGCGGTGCCGTTCGACCGCATTTGCGTCGAGCTGCTTGACGCCGTTCTGAAGGGTTACGCGGTGTCCGAGGTCATCTGGGAGCCGCGCGGCAACGAGATCGTCGTCAGTAATATCCTTGCGCGCGACCAGGGCCGGTTTGTTTTCGACACGACAGGGCGGCCGCGCCTGCTGACCCTCCAGAACATGGTCGAAGGCGAGGAGCTTCCCAACCGGAAGTTCATCGTCCACCGCTTCGGCGGCAAGTCCGGAAACCCTTATGGCCTGGGCCTCGGCACCCGCCTTTTCTGGCCCGTGTTCTTCAAGCGCCAGGGCATCACCTTTTGGCTGACCTTCGCCGACAAGTTCGGCAACCCCACGGCGGTCGGGAAGTATCCGAACGGCGCCGAGGTCCGCGACCAGAAGAAACTTCTCGATGCCCTGCAGGCCCTTGCCCATGACACCGGCGTCATCATTCCGGAAGGCATGATCATCGAGCTGCTGGAGGCGCAGCGTTCCGGCAACGTCAACACCCACGAACAGCTTGCGCGCTACATGGACGAGCAGATGTCCGAGGCGGTCCTGGGCGAGACGCTGACCACCAACATCGGTAAATCCGGATCCTATGCGGCATCGAACACCCACAACGAGGTGCGCGAGGAGCTGCGCGACGCCGATGCGGACATGCTGTCCGACACCTTGAACGGCACCCTTGTGAAATGGATCACGGAACTGAACGTGCCGGGCGCCACGCCGCCCAAGCTGTGGCGCAACTACGAGGAGCCGGAGGATCTGAATACCAAGGCGGACCGGGACGAGAAGATCCATAAAATGGGATTCGATCCGTCCGACCAGTATATCCGGGAGACTTATGGCGAAGGCTGGGTTCGGCGCAAAACCCAGATCGCCCCCGCCGCCGCTCCGCCAAATGGACAGGACGAGGACCAGGACGACGCGCCGCCGCCGGAAACGCCGGCCTTCGCGGAAGAGGATCAGGATCTCGTCGACGAGCTGACCCGCCAGCTGGACGAGGCGGCGGGCCCGGCGCTGGACCTGGTCATCGAGCGGATCCGCAAGCGCCTGGGCGCGGCCGAGGATCTGGCGGCGTTCTCGGAATCCCTGCCGGACCTGTTCCACGCCATCGGCGACGACGGCCTGGCCGACGCGATCCGCCGCGGCCTGGTCGTGGCCGATCTGCAGGGACGGGCCGACATCGAGGACGGCCCGGGCGCCGAAGGCGATGGCTGAGACCGTTCACGGCCCGCTGCCCTTCCAGGAGGCCATCGATTTTTTCCGCGCCAAGGTGCGCCTGCCGACACGGACCTGGACGGACCTGTGGGAAGGCATGCATTCGCGCGCCTTCGTCGTGGCCGGCGCCGTCAAGGCGGAGCTGCTGGCCGACTTCCAGGAAGCCGTCGGCCGCGCCATCGCCGAGGGCCGCACGCTGAACGATTTCCGCAAGGACTTCGACGCCATCGTCGCCCGCCACGGCTGGTCGTACAACGGCGGCCGCGGTTGGCGGTCGGCCGTGATCTACAACACCAACCTGCGCATGGCCCATTCGGCCGGGCGCTGGGCGCAGATCCAGCGCGTCAAGGCGCGCCGTCCGTTCATCCGCTATTCCGCCGTGCTCGACAGCCGCACCCGGCCGGAACACCGCGCCTGGCACGGCACGGTCCTGCCGGCGGATCACCCCTTCTGGCAATCGCACATGCCGCCCAACGGGTGGAACTGCCGCTGCACCGTGCAGTCCTACAGCCAGCGCGACCTCGACCGCCTGGGCATGAAACAATCGCCGCCGCCGGCAACGCCCGAGGAAACCGTCGCCGTGAACACACCCCAGGGCCGTGTCGCCGTGCGCGTGCCCAAGGGCATCGACCCCGGTTTCGCCTACAACCCGGGCGAGGCCGCCTTCGGCCGCGGCGCCGACCTGGCGGCGATGCGCCGGCACGGACCGTTCACGCCTCTGCAGGCGCCCGGGGGCGACCGGCCGGCCAGCCCGCCGGATCTGCGCGCGGTGCGGACAACGACACGGCTGGGGCCGCCGGCGCGGACCGAGAATGACTTGCGCCAGGCGCTGCGCGACGCCATCGGCGGCGACGAGCGGATCTTCACCGACCCCACGGGGGCGCGCGTGTCGATCGGCCAGGGCTTGGTCGACCATTACCTGGACGGCGGCGGCCGGCGCGACGGCCGCGAGGCGTTCTTTCCGTTATTGCCGGAGCTGATCGAGCGGCCCCAGGAGATCTGGGTCGGCTTCGCGCGGGACGAAGCCACCGGCAAGGTCGTCCTGCGGCGGCGCTACGTGACGATCTTTGATCTGGGCCGGGACCGCGTCGTCGGCCTGGTCGCCGACCTGGACGGCCATCGATTCGCCGGTGTGACGTTCTTTCGCGGCGGGCCGACGGGCGCCGGTCGCCTGCGCTCGGGCCTGCGGGTCCATGAAAGGGATGCGGGGGAAGATTAGCGACAGGCCCGCTCACCAGCCTGCGCGCCCGGCAATGTCGATCGGGGTGGCGCCCGCGCCAAAGCCTGCCCGATAAAGATACGATATCCCCCCACCGCATGCAACCAGGGCCCGTTTTAAGGCCCGTCCCCGTTTTGGATATGATCTGAGGCCGCCTACGGGCGGCCTCTGGGGGCGATTCCGCGTCCGGGGGTGCCAGGACGGGGCGTCCTTGCCTTGTCCCCCGTTCTCACGGGCTCTTAAACGCTCTCACGGCCCGCTGAAAAGGCCCTCGCACCCCCTTCGAAACCATGTTTTTGCCGACCGCGCCGGACTCACGTTGCCATCGGGCGGCCGTCTGCTGTAGCGTCGTGCTCATCCTGGACATCGCCGTGCCGCGCCGCCCCTGACAATTGTCAGGGGCGAACGCGCCGCGTTGCGCACATAGGCTCTCCCCATGAAGCGGATGCCCGGCCACTTGGCAGGGCGTCAAACGTTCAGAGAGAGAGCCTTGGAAAATGTAACCCGCACCATCGAGATCTTCCGCGCCGGCCGGCACCGCACTGTCGCCGGCGCGGAGATCGCGTTTACCGAGGACGAGGTGGCGGCCATCGCCGGCGCCTACGACCCGCAAACGCACGAGGCGCCCGCCGTGGTCGGGCACCCCAAGCTGGACGGCCCGGCCTATGGCTGGGTCAAGGGCCTGTCCGCCGACGGCGGATCGCTGAAGGCCGACGTGCAGTTGACCCCGGTGTTCGCCGAAGCCGTCAAGGACGGTCATTACCGCAAGGTCTCGGCCGCGTTCTACGCGCCGGACCAGGTCGGCAACCCTAACCCGGGCAGCTATTACCTGCGTCATCTCGGATTTCTCGGCGCGCAGCCGCCGGCCATCAAGGGGCTGGAGGCGTTCCAATTCGCGGACGGCGTCGACGACGGCCTGGTCGTGATCGAGGTGGACACCGCCTTCGCCGAGGCCGAGGCCTCGGACGTGACCGGCATCGGCCGTGTCGTCTCGCGCCTGGTCGGCATGGTCGCGCGGATGCGTGACTACGTGGCCGACCGCGACGGCGCCGAGGCCGCCGACCGCATTGCCGACGCGCGCGAACTGGACTGGATGCGCGACGACGCGTCCGAGCTGGTCGGGCGCGCCAGCGAACGCATGCGGGTCGACGGCCCGCCGCATTTTTCCGAACCCCCGCAACCGACCCCCGACCCGAACCCGGAGGACACGCAAGTGACCGATCCCACGAAGACGAACGACAAGGACCTCGCCCAGCGCGAGACGGCTTTCGCCGAACGCGAACAGCATCTGCAGAAGCGCGAGGCGGATATTGCCAAGCAGGAGATCTCCACGGCCATCGACCAGATGGTCTCCGCGGGGACTGTCCTGCCGGCGAACAAGGATGCCCTCGTGGCGTTCGCAAGCGCGCTCGATGACGGCGCTGCGGTGGCCTTCGCGGAAGGGACCGATGCGAAAACGCCGCGCCGGTTCTTCCTGGACTTCCTGGCATCCCAGCCGAAGTCCGTCGAGTTCGCCGAGCTGGCGGCCGGCCAGGATCAGGTGCGCGCCGACGGCCACTTCGTGTCGGCGCCCGGCTTTGCGGTCGACCAGGCCGGACTGGAAATCCACGAGAAGGCCCTCGCCTTCGCGGAAGCAAACCAGGTCGACTATTCCACGGCCGTCAAGGCGGTCAGCGACCTTTAATCCACAGGAGATTCCGACATGCCCGCGCAAAAGCATCCCATTCTCACCCTGACCGCGACCGCCTCCGGCGCTGTCGCGGCCAATCGCGCCGTCAAATACTCCGACGCCCAGGCCGACACCCAAGGCGAAAAGGTCAAGGGCGTCGCCGCCTACGCCGCGGCCGACGGCCAGGACTTCGCCGTCGACGTGATGGGGACGACGATCATCGAAGCCGGCGACGACGTCGTGGTCGGCGATTCCCTGATCGTCGACGCCCAGGGCCGCGCCATCCCGTCGACCGGCGCCCTCGCCGTCGCCGCCGGGGCCACCGCCGTGACCAGCACCGCCGCCAACGGGGCGATCCTCGAAGGCGCGGACCTGCCCGAATTCGTGTTCGCCGACGCCGTGCAGGCCGGCGGGCTCGGCGACCTCATCGAAATCAAACTGCGCTGACGCAAGGAATCTGATCCATGGCACTCAATCCCTCCAACGTCCGGGTCATCGACCCGATCCTTTCGACCCACGCCCGCGGCTACAAGCAGGCCACCATGGTCGGCCACGCGCTGTTCCCGACCGTTCCGGTCTTCGTGTCCGGCGGCCAGGTTCTGGAGTTCGGCAAGGAATCCTTCCGCCGCTATGCCGCCCGCCGGGCGCCGGGCGCCGCCACCAAGCGCATCGAGTTCGGGTATCTGGGCAAGCCCTACGCGCTCGTCCAGGACAGCCTGGAAGCGCCGGTGCCGCGCGAATTCATGCGCGACGCCAGCAGGGTTCCCGGCCTCGAATTGGGCACCATGGCCGTCAACACGACCATGAGCGGCCTCCTGTTGAACCTGGAGTACGAACGGGCGGCGATCGCCACCAACGCCACCAACTACGGCGTCGGCCACAAGGTCGCGCTGGCCGGGGGCACCAAGTGGTCGGCCGCAACGGGCGTGCCGCTGACCGACATCGACACGGGTGTCGAGGCAATCCGATCGACCATCGGCCTGCGGCCCAACACACTGCTGCTTTCGGCCACGGCCTGGAAGTCGGCACGTAACAATCCCCAGGTCGCCGCCCGTATCTATGCCGGTCTGCCGGACGCCGATCGCGGCCCCATCACCCTGGACCAGTTCAAGAAGGCGGTCGACCTGCCGAACGTGGTCGTCGGCGATGCCATGGAAGCCCTCGACGACGATACGTTCTCGGACATCTGGGGCAACAACGCCGTCCTCGCCTATGTGGCGCCGGAAGGCATGGCCGCCGTGCCCACGCCGTCCTACGGCTACACCTACACCATGGAAGGCCATCCGCTGGTCGAACAGCCGTACTGGGAAAACGGTTCCAAGTCGTGGATCTACGGCACGACCATGGAGCGCGCCCCGGTCCTGACCGGCATGGCCGCCGGCTACCTGTTCCAGAACCCGAACTAGGGAGTAGACGGACATGCCCGACTATACCGTTGTGACGCCGCTCAAGGTCGGCAAGGGAAAGATCATCCCGCCCGGCGAACCCGTAACGCTGTCGAAAGAAGACGGCGATGCGCTCGTGGACTGCGGTGCGTTGACGGCGGGTGCCGCGACACCGGCGAAGCCGACTTCCGCCACCGGCTCGGATACCAAGCCTGCCGACACGAAACCGGCTGCCAAGCCGAAACCCGCTGCCAAGCCGAAACCCGCTGTCAAGTCGGCGGCGGAGCCGGACGCGGACAGCGGGCAAGCCCCGGCCCCGGACAAGCCGGCCGACACCGAAGACGCCAAGACCAGCGGGACGAAGAACCCCGCGTAACCCACGGCCATATCCCATGGCCAGGCCCTTCCGCCCCGTTCACGGCTTCGGCCGGGGCGGGGCGGGCTCTCTAAACAAGCGATGTCATCATGAGCTATGCAGTCCGCGCCGATATGGAGACCCGCTACCGGGCGGCCGACCTGGTCGAACTGACCGACGTGAACGAGCCATACGTGGGTGCGATCAACGACGGGGTTCTGACCCAGGCGCTGTCCGACGCGACGCAGCTGATGGACGGCTATCTGCGGGTCCGCTACGGCCTGCCGTTGGCGGACGTGCCGGATTTGCTGGTCCGCCTGAACTGCACGATCGCCTACCGCAACCTGCACCGCAACGGCGCGCCGGAAGAGATCGAGAACGCCTACAACGACGCGCTGAAGACCCTGGGCCTGATCCGCGACCGCAAGTTGGACATCGGCATCGGCGAGGACGAGCCGGCGCCGGCGGCCGGCGGCGAAGTCCGCTTCACCGGTCCGGCGCGGGTGTTCAGCGCCGAGACCCTGGAGGACTACTGATGACCGGCGTGGCGATCCGCGTCGACGCCCGCCAGCTGGTCGGCACCGGCGGCGACCTGGCGGAGCGGCTTGAGAAAGCCGGCCGCTTGGGCGGCGTGCTGGACGAGATCGGCTCCCTCGTGACGGCCACGACCATCGAGCGGTTCGAGCGCGGCGAGGCGCCGGACGGCACGCCCTGGCAGCCGTCGCAGCGGGCGATCGCCGAAGGCGGCCTGACCCTGGTCAATCGTGGCCACCTGAAGTCGTCGACGCATTACGTAGTCGGCGGATCCTCCGTCGCCATCGGCAGCAACTTGGTCTACGCCGCCATCCAACACGGCGGCGGCCAGGCCGGGCGGAACCTTTCCGTCACCCTGCCGGCGCGGCCGATCTACGGGATCTCCAGCGCTGACCGCCGCGGCATCCAGGACATCCTGTCCGATCATCTGCGGGAGGCCATGCAGTGATCGACCAGATCGAGGACGCAATGATCGCCCGCATGAAGGCCGCGGCCACGCCCGAAATCCTGGGCTACACCTACGGCAGTTGCGAGACCTACGATGGCGAGATCGACGAGGACCGCCTGATCGAGCTGGCCAACCGCGCGCCCGCGGCCTGGCTTGTCTTCGCTGGCGACAAGGAACACCGCCGCGCCGGCGGCACACGCTACGTGACGGGCACCTTCGTGGTGCTGCTGGCGGCGCGCAGCCTGCGCAATCAAGCCGACGCACGGCGCGGCTCCGGCGACCGCGTCGGCGCCTATCAGATGACGCGCGACGTGATCGCGCTGATCGACGGGCGGAAGCTGGGTCTCGACTTGGTTGAACCGCTGAAGTTCACGGAACGGCGGACCCTGTTTTCCAAGAGGACCCGGCAGACCTTCGCGGCCGTCTACGCCGTGACCTTCACCTGCATCTATGCCCTGCCGGCCCACCCGGACGCACTGGATGACTTCGCCGCCGTCGCCGGCGACTGGGAGTTGCCCGGCGCGCCGCCGTCGCAGGACTTCGAAGCTGACTACCAGGCGGATCCGGACGATTCGCCATTGGACGCGTAACGGGGAAGAGTGAAAGGACCCAGGAACATGAGCACGCCCACCGCACAGCCCCGCAAGGAGATCGAGGTCAAACCGGCGCCCGGCCTGAAGGTGCCGAACCCGGAGGACGCCGGCGCCGACCTTTCGGCCGACGCGTGGACCCGCGTTCCGCGCAACCGCTATTGGTCCCGCCGCCTGGCCCAAGGCGACGTGATCCTGCGCGGTCAGCAGGCCGCCGCCAGCACCACGGGCAAGGCCGCCGCTTCGGCCGACGCAAAACAGACCAGCAAGAAGGACTGAACCCATCATGATCGACATTTCGGAAGTCCCCCTCGACCTATTGCGCCCCGGCGCATTCGTCTTCGTCGACCCCAGCCTGGCCTTCGAAGGCCTGCCGGTGTTCTCGCAGCGCATGGTGATCTTCGGCCAGATGTTCACCGCCGGCGCCGCCGCCGGCACGGCGGCACCCCTGACCTTCAAGACCATCACCCGCGACGAGGAAGCGGACATCTACTTCGGGCCCGGCTCCATCGCCGCCCGCGCCGCCCGCGCCCTGCGCAAGAACAACGCCTATCATGAGCTCCACGTCATGGGTCTGGCGGACGACGGCGCGGCCACGGCTGCCACCGGGTCCATCGCGTTCACGGTCCAGGCTACGCGGCCGGGCACCGCCACCTTCCGCATCGCAGGCCAAAGGGTGCAAATCGCCGTGAAGACCAGCGACACGGTGACCGCCCTGGCCACCAAGCTGGAGACCGCCGTCAACGCCGACAAGCAACTGCCCGTGACGGCGGTGGCGGCGCTGGGCGTCGTGACCTTGACGGCACGCTGGGCCGGCGAAACCGGAAACGCCATCGATGTGCGATACGGTTATTTCAAGGACGGCGAACAGCCGAGCGGCCTGGCCGTCACGATCACCGCCATGGCGACCGGGGCGACCAACCCGGACGTCACCGACGCGATCGCCGCCATGGACGCGCTGGAAACCTACGACACCTTCGTCAATCCCTACACCGACACCAACAACCTGGACGTCCTGGAGGCCGAGCTGGCCGACCGCTTCACCGCCACGCGGGCGGTGGACGGCGTCGCGTTCAGCGCCTTCGCCGGCACCTATGCGAACAGCGCGACCCTGGCGGACGGGCGCAACTCGCCCTTCACCCAGCTGTGCCTTCCGGGGCTGACGCCGACAGCGCCCTGGGAAGTCGCCGCCGCCATGGCCGGCGTCACGACCTACGCCGACGGCACCGAGCCCGGGCGGCCTTACCAGACGTTGGCGCTGGACGGCGTGCAGCCGCCGGACCCCGGCGTCGCCCGGTTCGACGACCAGGAACGCCAGCTGTTGCTGACCAAGGGCGGCGGCACGGTCAAGGTGGACGCCGGTGGGCGCGTGGTGATCGAGCGCGCGGTGACGTCCTACAAGACCACGGCCTCGGGCGCCGCGGATCCGTCGCTGCGCGACCTCAACACCCTGCGCCTGATGAGTTACTACCGACGTTCAGTCGTCAACACCTGGCAGCGCAAGTTCCCCCGTCACAAGCTGGCCGGCAACGACCAGCCGGTGAACCTGGGCCAGGCCATCATGACGCCGGCCGGCGCCAAGGCCGAGATGATCGCCCACTACGAGAAACTGGTGAGCGCCGGGCTGTTCCAGGATCTGGCCGCCTACAAGGACACCATCCTGGTGGAGATCGACGCCAACCAGCCGGGCCGGCTGAACATCTTCGATCGGCCGAAACCCATCGGGCAGCTGCGCCAGACCGCCATGCGCGCGGCCTTCCGTCTGTAACCGACACAAGAGAGGAGTAAGCACACATGGCCATCTTGGGCGACGCCGTCGTTAAGGTCGACGGCACCATGCTGAAAACGGTCGAGGGCAGCGCGCGGCTGACCCCCGGCGGCAAGAAGGGCACGACGCGCAAGGGCGGGGGCCAGATCCACGGCCGATCGGTCATGACGCAGGAATCGAAGGTCACCGTCGACGTGCTGCCCGACCAGGACTTCGATATCGAGAAGATCCAGAACATCGACGGCGCCACCATCGAGTTCGCGGACGCCAACGGCGGCCCGTCCTGGGTGATCAGCAACGCCTGGTTCATCGAAATGGGCGAGATCGAGGAAGGTGAGAATTCCAAGGTCCCGGTCACCTTCGAAGGCACGCCGGCGCAGAAGGTCGGCTAGGGAGATCATCATCATGGAACATCCCGAGAAGATCGAGGGCAAGGACGGAACGGGCCTGAAGGTCGGCGACGTCCATTACGACACCGTCATCATGCGCCAGTTGAACGCGGCCGAGGTGAGCCAGGCGGCCCAAGCGGGCGAGCGGCTGGTCTTCGCACCGGCCCGGGACGGCGGCGACCCCATTCCCCTTCTGGTGCAGTCGCCGGCCAAGGTGACGGAGGAACGCATATGCCGGATGGTGGCGCGCCTGGAGGCCGGCGGCGGACAGAGCCATCCCGGCCCGTTGAACACGGCGTTTCTCAAGGAGCTCTCTTCCCGTGATTACGACGCCCTGATCGCGGCGGCCGAGCTGATCGACGCCGCCGCCGCCAACGTCATCACCGGGGTGGACAAAAGGGGGCGAGACCCTGGCGCTGACGGCGACGATTGAGGACATCATCCCGCTTCTGGGCCGGGTCTACCCGGGCTGGACCAGAAGCGAACTGATGGCCCTGACGCCGCAGCGCCTGACCCGCCTGATACCGAAACCCAAGACGGGTGGCGGGAAGACGCGCCGCCGCCGAACCCGCTAAAGCCGCCACCAAGAACCGAGGATCACGCATTCCATGGCCGACATGACCGCGAGAGTGGACGTCGATCTGGGCGGCAACCTGCCGGCCAACGCGCCCCGGTGGAACCGCGCGTTCGGCCAGATGGCGCGCGGCATCCGCGCCAGCGCCCCGGTTCTGTCGGCCGCGGCGGCACAAGTCTCGGCCGGGATCGACCGCATGGGCAACCGCTACGTGGCGCTGGCCACCGGCGCCGGCGGCGTGGGCGCCCTGCGTTTCCTCGGCAACATGGACGAGCGCCTGCGCGGCCTGGCGGTGCAGTCGAACCAGCCGATCGCGCGCATCGATGCCCTGAAGGACAAGATCTACGCGGTGGCCAACGCGCCGGAGATCCGCATCAACCCGGCCGGCCTCTTGGACGCCGTCGACAAGATCGTCGAGAAGACCGGCGACCTGGACCTGGCCGAGGACAACCTGCGCAACATCGGCCTCACCATGCGGGCGGCCGGCGCCGAAGGTCGGGACGTGGGCGCGACGATCGCCGATCTGTCAGAGAAGCTGAAAATCAAGGGCGCGGCGGATATGAACCGCGCGTTGGATACCTGGGTAAACCAGGGTAAGGCCGGCGCCTTTACCATGGAGAACATGGCCGGTTCGTCCGAACGCGTGAACGCCGCCTTCGGGCGGCTGGGCAGGACCGGAATGCAGGGCGTGCGCGAGGTGGGTGCGGCCATGCAGGTAATCCGCAAGGGCACCGGATCGGCGGAACAGGCGGCCACGGGGATAGAGGCGCTGATCCGCACCTTGTCGGATGCGGAGAAAATCAAGCTGTTGAAGGGCGCGGGCATACAGCTTGTGGACCCCGAAGATCCAAAGCGTATGCGGTCGCTGGACGCGATCCTGCAGGACATCTTTACCCGTGCCGACGCCACCTCGAAGAACGCCGAGGAGTTCAACAGCAAGCTGAGCGGGATCTTCGACAGCGAGGCCATGCGGGCCGTCGCCGTGGCGGCGCAGGAGTTCCGTGAGACAGGCGGGCTTGGGTCGTTCAAGAAGTTCATGGAGGTGGACGATTCCGGCGTGTCGCTGCTGAAGGACGCGGAGTTCCGGGCGAAGGGGCTCAATGCGGCCGTGCGGTCCCTGCGCACCTCGATGGAAGGGCGCTTGGAAGCGAACCTGGCGGAGCCGGTGCAGGACCTGGCCGACGCCATCGACGGCCTGGACCCGAAAACGATTGATGCGACCATGGACGCCCTGGGCAAGGGCGCCCTGGCCGTGGGCGGCATCATTCTGTTGAACAAGGCGCTCAGGGTCGGCTTCGGGATCGCGCGCGGCATCGGAGGCATGCGCGGCGGCGGCGGGCGCGGACTGGCGGGGGCGGCGGCGGCGGCCGCGGCGCAGCCCGTGTTCGTGACCAACTGGCCGGCCGGCGTGGGCATTGCCGGCGGGCCTGGCGGCGGCCGCTACACCAAGACGGGGCGGCGCGTGCCGAGCTATGCGGGTACGGCCACCACGACGGCGGCCGCCGGCGGCGCCGGGGTGCTGTCCCGCGCCGCGGCCTTCGGTAAGGGCGCCCTGGGCCGGGCGGGTCTGCCGCTGCTGGCGTTGATCTCAGCCCCGGAACTGATCGGCGCGGTGGCGCGCGGCGACGGCGAAAGCGCCGCCGGAGTCGGTGGCCGGCTTGCCGGTGCCGCCGGCGGTGCCGCGCTTGGCGCCGCGCTGGGGTCACTCGTGCCCGTTCTCGGCAACCTTGCGGGCGCCCTGGCCGGCGCCACCGTCGGCGCTTTCGCCGGCGAGGAAGGCGTGCGCGCGGCCTATCGCCTTCTGGTCGGCGTGGATCCGGAGAACGGCCAGCTGACCGTGCGGAACGACGGCGCCACCGACGGGGCGGTGCTGATCGATCCCGGCGCGATGATGCCGTAGGGGACAGGGCGATGTTCGAAGGATACCGACAGGCGAGTTTCAGGGGCGTGCCGTTCCATTGCCCGGAGCGCGACCGTTCCGGCGGGCGCCGGGTCGACGCGGCCGAGATCCCGTTTGCCGACAGCTACACCACGCGGGATATGGGCCTGGTCATCTCCGCCTTCAATCTGTCCGGCTTCGTGTTCGGGGCGGACTGGAAGGCGCAGGCGGACCGGCTGGAGGAAGCTCTGGACGCGTCCGGCGCCGGGCGCCTGGTGCATCCGACGCGGGGCGAACTGGACGTGCATGTCCGGCGCTGGTCGTCGCGCGAGAACGAGGACGAGGGCATGGACTTCGTCCGCTTCCGGATCGAGTGCATCCCGGCCAAGCCGCTGCAGTATCCCCGTGCCGACGTGGATCAGAGGGCGCGCCTGGCCGACGTGGCCGGGACGGTTCGGGCGCCGGCGACGGCCAGCTTTACAAACATCTGGGTCAACCCCGATGCGGTGGCGGCGGGAGAAACGCTCGCCGCGCAGTCCGAGGGCGCGCTCAACGAAATGACCCGGCAGCTGCAGGACCTGGCGCGGCAGGTCCCTAACCCCGACATGGGCGGGCTGACCGCTTTCCTGCGCGACGCCGAGGGCTTCCGCGCGGCGTCCTTCGACCTTGTCCGCGCCCCCGGCGACATGGCGTCGGGCGTGTTCGGCCTGGTGTCCCGCATCCGCGGCCTGACCGCCTTCCCTTTCACGACCCTGGCGCGGCTGGGCGACTTCGGCCTGTCCTTCGGGCAGTCCACCTATGGGACGGCGGCCGTACCGCAGGGAACCGTCGATGCCGGCGGCATGGCGGCCTTCGCCGCGGCGGCGCCGGTGACGGTGTTGCAGCCGCCGGCGGTCGCCGCATGGACGCAGGCGAACCGGGCGTCCCTTGGCGGCCTGGTCGCCGCCGCGGCCGTCGCGGAGGCCGCCCCGGCCGCCCTGGACGAGCCGTTCAATTCCTTCGACGACGCAGTGGCGGCCCGCGCGGACCTGGTCTCCACCATCCGCGACCTGGAAGGCCTGGCCAACGTCGGCCGGCGGCGCGAAGAGGCCCTGGTCTATGAGGATCTTCGGGTCACGAGTTGGACCGTTCTCGGCGACGTCGCGGCGGACCTGCCGCGCCTAGTCGCGCGGGAGGTTCCGGTTCCGCAATCGGCCCGGGCCTTCAGCTGGCGGGCGCGGGGCGACATCCGCGCGGCCGGCGACCTGGTTGCGCGCAACCGGCTGCGTCATCCGGCGCACCTGCCGGCGGGCACGCGCCTGAAGCTCCTGGATCCGGAGGGTGCGGCCGATGGCTGATGAAATCGTGCTGTCGGTGGGCGGCCGGCGCTGGTCGGCCTGGCGCGAGGCAAGCGTCACGGTGCGCCTGGGATCGGCGGCGGGCGAATTCTCCTTCACCCTGGACGACCGCTGGTCGGCCGGTGCGCCGCTGGACGCCTTCACGACCGGCGGCATGGGCACGGTGGCCGTGGCCGGCGAGACGGTGCTCACCGGCCCCATCGACGTCATCGAGCCGGCCTATAAGGGCGACAGCTATACCGTCGTCATGCGCGGCCGCGACCTGACGGGGCAGATGATCGATTGTTCCGCGGCCAACAAGCCGGGCGAATGGATCGGCCAGACGTTGAGCACCATCGCCTTCGACCTGGCCGAGCCTTTCGGCGTCCCTGTGCATATCGATGCCGACATGGGCAAGCCGTTCGAGAAGTTCACGATCAGCGAGGGCGAGACCGCCTGGGCGGCCCTGCGCCGCGCCTGCCTGCACCGGGGCGTGCTTCTGATGGCGGACGGCCTGGGCGGCCTGGCGCTGACCAGCGCCGGCGCCGGCGGCCGCGCCAGCCCCATCGTCGCGGGCCAGAACGTCCACGCCGGCAAGGGCGTGTTCGACGCCACGGCACGGTTCAGCGACTACATCGTCAAGGGCCAGGACGGCGGCAAGGGTTGGGGCGACGTGTCGGCCCATGCCTCGGTCGAGGGACGGGCCAAGGACCCGGCCGTCAAGCGTTACCGTCCGCATATCGAGATCGCCGAAACCTCGGGCAACCGGGACGACCTGACGCGCGCGGCCGAGACCATGGCGGCGATCGCCGCCGGGCGCGCGGTGAAGACGATCCACACGTTCACCGACTGGCGTCAGGAATTGAAGGGCCGGGTGTGGCGGCCGAACCGGGTGAGCGCCGTGCGCGACGAGTTCCTGCGGGTCGACCGCGACATGCTGATCGAACAGGCGGCATTCACCGTCAACAAGGAGGAGCTGCGCTGCGAAGTGACCAGCGTCGTGCCCTCCGCCTGGAAGCTGGCGGCGCTGCCCGAAAAGGCGGAGGACGCCGGATGGTAGAGCGCAACCTCCGCACCCTGATCCGCGACTTGATCCGCCCCCTGGGCCAGGCGCTGCGACGCATTGCCGGGCGGTCGAAGGTGCTGCGCATCACGGCGGCAGCGGCGAACGCCATCCAGCGCGTGCAGGTGGTCGGCCTGGGCGGCAACCCGCGCGAGGCGGTGGAGCATGCCGAGCCCTATGGCCTTGCGGCCTATCCGATGCCCGGGGCGGAGGCCTGGGTCGTCGCCAATGCCGGCGACCAGGCGCAGCTGATCGCCTTCGTGATCGGGGATCCGCGCCACCATCCGCTGACCCTGCAGCCGGGCGAGGTCTGCCTGTATTCCAAGCACGGCCAGCGGGTGCACCTGAAGGCCGGCGGCGACATGGACATCTACGCCCCGGGCGATGTCCATGTGGAGGCGGCGAACGTCACGGTCGACGCCACTGGCGACATCACCGTGAACGCCGCCGGCAAGGCGGTGGTCAACTGCGAGGATCTGCATCTCGGCACCGAGGACGGCCCCCCCGTCGCGCGCGTGGGTGACCTGGTCAACGTCGGGTCCGGGTCGAGCGCCGGCACTTGGCCTATCGTCTCGGGCTCCGACAAGGTGAGGGCCGGCTGATGGACCTGATGTTTGCATTCCCGGCCGACGACACCCAAGGGCCTGATCTGGCCGTGCGGGGTGGTGACCTGGTCCTGGGCGACGGCCTGCTGGAGGCGATCTGGCTGTCCATCTTCACCGACCGGCGCGCGCCGGAGACGCTGGCCGTCGACGGCGACGACCGCCGTGGATGGTGGGGCGACGCCCTGGAGGCGGCGGCCGAGGATCGCGACGGCCGGCCTCTCGGCAGTCTGTGGTGGACGCTGGCGCGGGAGAAGGAGACCGAGGAAACCCGCCTGCGCGCCAAGGACATCGTGGACGCGGCGCTGGCCTGGATGCCGGCCAGCCGCGAGACGGCCGTGCGCGACGTGACGGCGGTGACCAGCCGGGTGTGGTGGGCGCGGCGCGGCCTGCTGGCCGTGCAGATCACGGTCACGCTGAAGGCCGGCGGCGTCCGCGCCTTCGCCTTCGAACGCGGCCTGGCGGACGGCCGCGCGCGCTACTTGGGAACGATCTAGGAGAGCGACGAGAATGCCCTGGCAAACCCGCACCATCGAGCAACGTCTGACGAGCATGAGCCGGTCGGCCGAGCAACGCCTGACCGCGCAGGGCCATATGGCCGAAGGGGCACAGATCGCGGCGAACTCGGTCCTGGGCGTGATCCTGAAGGAGCTCGCGGGGCAGATCTCGGACCTGGACGGCCACCTGGCCTGGCGCGGCGACCAACTGCAGCCCGACACCTCGGAACTGGAGCTCCTGGAGCGCCACGCCGGCCGGGTGAACATCTTCCGCAAGCCGGCGACCCTGGCCTACGGCGACGTGACGGTGACCGGCGTCGAGGGCGCCGTGATCCCCGCCGGCACGCGCCTGCAGGCGTCGGCCGCGCCGGGCGTGGTTTTCACCTCGCGGGCCGAGACGGCGATCGCCGGCGGCACGGCGACGCTGACCGTCGACGCCGGCACGGAGGGCGCGATCGGCAACCTGCCGGCGGCGGCGCCCATGTCCCTGGTCGTTCCTGTCGCCGGCATCGACCCGGCGGCCGTGGCGGCCGCCGAAGGGATCACCCGCGGCGTAGACGCCGAGACGGACGCCCAACTGCTGAGCCGCCTGCTGTTTCGCAAGCGCAACCCGCCGCGCGGCGGCAAGCCCGCCGACTACGTGCGCTGGACGCTGGAAGTGGCGGGGATCGTGGCCGCCTGGGCCTATGAGACCGAGCCGTCTCGCGGCTACGTCACCGTCCGGTTCCTGCTGGACCCGGCCGCCGGCGGGCCGATTCCGACCGAGGCCGACCGTCTGGCCGTGCTGGCCCACCTGAACGGCCACGAGGACGAGGTGACCGGCCAGCCCGAGGGCCGACCGGCGGGCATGGAGGCCCGCGCCGTGCTCGTGGACGCATATCCCATCGACTACACCATCGCGCTCGACGACGACACGCCGGCCAACCGGGCGGCCGTCGAGGCGGAGCTGGCGGCGCAGCTGCTGCTGGACGGGGCGCCGGCCGTCACGGTGCGGGTAAGCCGCCAGCGCGAAGCCGTGTCGCGGGCGGCCGGCGAGACCTACCACCGCATGACCGTGCCGGCGGCCGACATCGCCCTTGGCGTCAATCAGTACCCGGTCGTCGGCGCCATCACCTGGGAGCCCTATTGATGGCCAGGACAGCCGAAGCCTATTTCGCATCCATGATGGCGGACCTGCCGACGGGCCCGGCCTGGCCGCGGGACCGCGACGGCGTGATGGAGGCAATTCTCTACGCGGCGGCGGTGGAACTGGCCGACATCGAGGCCCGCGGCGAGCGCCTGCAGGAAGAGGCGGATCCGCGCACGGCGCTGGAGACGATCGGCGATTGGGAGCGCGTGCTGGGCCTGCCGGACCCGTGCCAGGGGCCGTCGCCCGACCTGGTGCGCCGGCGCGAGGCGGCCTGGCTGAAGGAGGACTTCACCAGCGGCATGAACCTGGAGGTTTACAGCCGTTTGGCCGAGGGCATGGGCTACGCGGTCAGCTTCCGGGAATACCGGCCGTTCCGCTGCGGCCGGTCGCGCTGCGCCGGGACGCACACGCTCGGCCCGGCCGACCAGGTTCACAAGCTGCGCACCACCGTCGCCGGCCCGCGCAAGCTGCGTTTCCGCTGCGGCGCCGGCCGCTGCGGCCGCGACCCCCTGACGGCGACGATCGGCGGCGAGGACCTGGTCTGTGTCCTGCGCCGCGAGATGCCCGCCCACCTGCAGAAACTGTTCAACGTCTTGGAGGCCTGACTCATGGATTACATCTCCCCCTATGGCGCCGCTCCCGGCGACCCCTACGTCGACGACAACGAGGCCCTTGAGATCGACGGTTCTATCCCGCCGGCGCAGTTCTTCAACGACGCGCAGGCGGAACTTCTGAACGTCATCACGGGCGCCGGGCTGGTGCCGTCCTCGGCGGACCTGACGCAGCTTCGCCAGGCGATCCAGAATATGATCATCGCCGGCGGCAAGACGGTGAAGATCACCGGCGCCGTGTTCGAGGGCACGGTGGCGGATGGCAACCCGGTGCGCTGGGACGCGGGCGCCGGCGAGTATGTCAAGGCCCTGGCCGACGGCACGGCCGCCAACCGGGCCGTGGGCTTCGCCGACGTGACCAATGCCGAGGTGATCTACTTCGGCTTGACGCGGGCGGACCTGTTCGCCGGCCTGACGCCGGGGGCGCGGGAATACCTGTCCGGCGCGGTGGCCGGCGCGATGGTCGAGGTCGCGCCCGCCGATGCCGTGCGCCTGGGCATCGCCCTGTCGGCGACGCAGATGTTCGTCGACGTGGACACGGGGCAGGCGGTCGCACAGAACCCTTTCCCGGCGGGCCACTTGTTCGGCCTGACCTTGTCAAACAACGCCGTCGACGCCAACAACGACATAGATATCTCCGCCGGCGCCTGCCGCGATGCCGCCGATGCGGCGAACATTGTGCTGGCGGCGGGCATCACCAAGCAGCTTGATACCGCTTGGGCCGAAGGGACGGGCGCCGGCGGGCTGTTCTCCGGCGCCAAGGCCATCAGCACCTGGTATCACGTCCATCTGATCGTCAAGGATGCCGACGGCACGGTCGATGCCGGGTTCGACACCTCGGTGACTGCGGCCAACATTCCCGCCGGCTGGACGGCTTATCGCCGCCTCGGTGCCGTCCGCACGGATAGCTCTGGCAACATCCTGGCGTTCCACCAGCATGGTGACCATTTCGTCCTCGATACGGCGGTGCAGGATGTCAGCAACAGCGGCAGCACGGTGGGGGCGCTGGCGACCCTCACGGTGCCTCTTGGCGTCTCCGTCCTTGTCCAGCTTCAGGTCTGGGGCAACGGCGCAACTGGCCCAGAAGTGTACACGAAAATAAGTTCGCCGGCGGAGGCGAACACGGCGCCGTCTGTTACCTATTTCGACGTCTATACCAACTCGAATGCCCAAACGGCGCAGAGCGAGCGGCTGGTTCGATCGGACACGTCAAGCCAGGTTCGTTATCGGCAAAGCGATGTGTCCACGAACAATTTTCGGATCAACACCATGGGCTGGTTCGATGACAGAGGGAGGGCTTTCTGATGACTTACGTTCAACGCGGCGCGGGTGGCGCCATCGTCGGCTTTTTTGCAAACATGCAACCTGGCATTGCCGAGGAGTTCTTGGCCGACGACGATCCGGAGATGGTGGCCCTAGCCGCTGCGCAGGCGGATGCCGAGGTGATCGAGGCGATCCGCGACCACGCGGAAGCCCTGATCCGTGACGGAATTACCCTTGAAGGCTCGCCGTTCCGGGGTGACGGGAACAGCCGTGCGCGGCTGGCGGAAAGCATCGACGGACTGACGCGGGGGGTGATCTCCACCGCCAAGTTCACGACGGCTGCGGGCGTGCCGTTCGAGGTTTCGGACGCGGCTATCCTGGCGTCGCTGCGCGACGTGTTTATCGCCTATGGGGCAGCGGTGCTGGCCGCCTCGACGGACCTGCAGCTAATCCCGCCGGCGTCGGCCGGGGACGTGCCCGGCAACGCGGCCTGGCCCGCCGTTCCCAACCTGACCATCGCCGAGCTGACGCCGGGTGCCTGACATGTCCGACACGCCGGCACTGATTCCCCCGAATCCGCGGATCATCAAAGCCCTGGAAAAGCTGACCGCCATGGCCAGGCAGGGCACGATCCGCGCGATTTTCGCCTAGGCCCTGTGCGAGGGCGGCGAGGATCAGTCGACGATCCTGGGCGATTTCATGCTGTTCGAGGCGGTCGGCGCGATCGAGGTGCTGAAGACGGACGTCTTGGGCCTGTCGGCCGCCGTGGAGACCGAGGACGGTCTGTTCACCACCGTCGCCGTTACGGCGACCAAGCAATGACCCCCGGCCAGGCCAACGGCCGGCGGGGGCCGGGGCGCGCCAACGCCCCAAGCCGGGAGCAGTCACTCCCTCGACCAGAACCGGCCGCAGACTGGCCGACCCGCCTCCCCAGCTGGGGCGGGACGATTACAGGCAAATATCACCATGGAGTCACCCTCTAATCCTGATTTCTCCCCCATCGCCCCGGTCCGGCCGGTGGCCCCCTATATCGGCGGCAAGCGCAACTTGGCGAAACGCCTGGTCGAGCGGATCCTGACCCTCCCCCATAAGACATACGCCGAGCCCTTTGTCGGCATGGGCGGGGTGTTTTTCCGGCGGGCGCAGGCGCCCTCGGCCGAGGTCATCAACGACTATTCCCGCGACGTGGCCAACCTGTTCAGAATCCTACAGCGCCACTACGTCCAGTTCATGGACACCATCAAGTTCGGGATCACGACGCGGACAGAGTTCGAGCGCCTGATCGCCGTCGATCCCGACACCCTGACCGATCTGGAGCGTGCGGCCCGATTCCTCTATCTCCAGCGCACGGCCTTCGGCGGCAAGGTGTCCGGCCGCAACTTCGGGGTCCAGATTGGCCAGGGCGCGCGCTTCGACATCACCAAGCTGGCGCCGATGCTGGAGGATATCCATACGCGGCTTTCGGGCGTGGTGATCGAGTGTCTGGATTTCGAGGCCTTCATCCGCCGCTACGACCGGCCGGGGACGCTGTTCTACCTCGATCCGCCCTATCACGGCTCCGAGTCCGACTATGGCCGGACCCTGTTCTCAAGGGACGACTTTGCCCGCCTGGAGGGGGTTCTCAGAGGGCTCTCGGGGCGGTTTCTAATGTCCATCAACGACACGCCGGAGATCCGCGCGATCTTCGCCGAATTCACCATAGAGGAGGTCACGACGACCTACAGCGTCGGCCTGAAGGCCGGCGAGAAGGGCGGCGCGGCCGAGCTGATCGTCTCCAACCTGGCCGCATAGGCGTCAGGTGATGGCAATGGCCAGGGGTATTTTTGACATTGCCCGGGTTGGTGGCGCCGGGCAGTATTCGGGCAGGTTGTAAGGGAGATGACCATGTTGAGACTGTTTTCGGCCGCCGTAGTTGCAGCCCTGGTGCTGGCGGGGGGTGCCGGAAGTGCCGCGGCCGCGAGCCTGAACAGGGTGCTGGAGGCCGTCGCGCCGATCAAGGTTATCACGCCGGACATGATGCAGGCGGGGACGTTGGGCAACGGCCGCGAGGGGTTTCTGTACAAAAGCGTTGAAGATGGCCTGATACTGAGCGTGGCGGGTCCAGCCGCCGACGTCGACGAGGTCAACGCTCTCGTATCGTTAGGTGGCGCAGGTCAGGAAGCTGTCTCCAAGGCCATCGGCATTTCTGTCCTCGTCGCGGCGGTGACCAAGGACAAGGCCTCTCTTGCATGGGCTGGTGAGGCGTTGAAGAATCTCGGTAATGGGTGGAAGGCGACGTTCTCTGGATGGGCAGTCGATTTAAGCCCCGTCGCAGACACGAGCGTCATCCACGTTCTGATCACCAAGACTGTCCGTTGAGGGTGCTCTTAAGGGCAAAAGAAACCCCTCTCAGCGGACATTGAGAGGGGCTACGGAGCGGGCTAAATTCTGCTGCAAGTTTAAGTGTCCGCGACTGCAAAACCAAGTGGCCCGCTACACCCTCGCCCCCGCACGGGGGAGAGGGACAGGGTGAGGGGGCGGTTCGTCAAAGGATCCGGGATGGCCAAAGAAAACCTCAACCCCGGCGTTAGGAATCGTCCATGGCGGCGGGGCCGGAACGGTCCTATCCTGATCGCCTGGAACGCGGAAAACCGCGCCGGCCACCGGTCTTGGGAGGGACCCCGTCATGCTCGATCACGCACAACTGTCCGTGCAGCCCCTGGACGCCGCCGTGGGGGCCCAGGTCACCGGCGTCGACCTGTCGGAGCCGCCCGACGCGGAAACGGCGGCGGCGATCACCGAGGCGCTGGGCGTCCACGGCATCCTGGTGTTTCCCGACCAGCACCTGACCCCGGAACAGCAGGTCACCTTCAGCCGCATCTTCGGGCCCGTGGAAATCAACCACAACGCCGCCCGCTACGGCCTGGGCGGCAGCCCCGAACTTTACGTCATCTCCAACGTCACCGTGGACGGCAAGCCGGTCGGCTCCGCCCGCGCCGGCGAGGAATGGCATTCCGACATGTGCTACGCCCGGAACCCGGCGCTGGCGACCATGTTGTATGCCCGCGAAGTGCCGGTGCTACATGGCCTGACTCTGGGCGACACGGGCTTCGCCAACACGGCCGCCGCCTTCGACGCCCTGCCGGAGGAAATGAAGACGTTCCTGCGGGGCAAGCGCGCCGTGTTCGATTTCCAGGGCCGCAAGCGCCCGGTGAAGCCCAGCGCGGAAGCCATCGCGCAATATCCGCCCGTGGACCATCCCATCGTCCGCCGCCATCCGCGCACGGGCCGGGAAAGCCTTTACGTCAACCACGACGACTGCACCGGCATCGTCGGCATGGACGATCACGCGGCGCGCAACCTGATCAACGCGCTTTCCGAACATGTGGTGCGGCCGGAATTCGTCTACCGCCACCAATGGCGGGTCGACCAGTTGGTGGTGTGGGACAACTGCACGGTGCAGCACAAGGCGATCCTGGATTACGACCAGCCGCAGCGCCGCCTGCTGTGGCGCACCACCATCCGGGGGCCGGTGCCGGTTTAGGCCTGCCATCCCCCCTCACCCGGCCTCTCCCCCAAGGGGGAGAGGAGAAGGTTGTCGCGGTCGCGCGGCGGGAGTCCCCTCGCCCCCGGCACGGGGGAGAGGGACAGGGTGAGGGGGCCTAAAGCCCCTTGGCCGATTGGCGCAGCAGGTCGCAGAACGCCTGGGCCGCCGGGGTCAGGGTGCGGTCGCGGGCGCGGATGAGCGAGACCCGGCGGGTCAGGTCCACGTCGGCCACGGGCAGCAGCTTCAGCCCCCGCATGTCGAGCACGCCGGCAACCAGCCCCGCGACCAATCCGACCCCGACCCCTTCCTTGACCAGATTGACCAGGGTCAGGGCATAGCGGGTCATGAACACGGGCGCATAATCGACCCCGGCGTCCTCGAAGGCCCGGCGCGTATAGGCCCAGGCGGCGGATTCCGGCGGCATGGAGATCAGGCGCTCGGCCCCGATCTCGGCCAGGGTCACGGATTCCCGGTTCGCAAGCGCATGGTCCTCGCGCACGGCGAGCATGACCGTGTCGGTCAACAGCGGCTCGATACGGAAAGGCGTCTCGTCCCCGACAAAGGGCGATACGGCCAGATCGACCTCGCCCCGCATCACCCGGTCCATGACCTGGCCGAAGAAGTCGTCGAACAGCACGACTTCGACGGCGGGATGACGGCGGCGGAATTCACCGATCACCCGGGGCAGAATGGCCGCCGCCGCCGACGGCGACGCGCCGACCGTGACGCGGCCGCGCCCCAGATGGGCTTCCTCCCGGAATTCGCGCAGCAGGGCCCGGGTTTCCAGCACCATGCGCTCGACCCGCCCGCGCAGGCGTTCGCCCGCATCGGTGATGACCACGCGCCGGGTGGTGCGGTGGAACAGGCGCACGCCCAACACGGCCTCCAGATGGCGGATACGGGCGGAGATCGTCGGCTGCGACACGCCGAGCGTCTGCGCCGCCTGCCGGAAGCTTCCGGTTTCGGCGACGGCGACGAAGGCATCCAGATCGGCGGGCGAAAGATTAATCATAATTATCTATCAGTTTATATAATCATCGTATTTTTCTTTCAATGAGATTGCCGATAGATTGGCCGCGTTCTCACCGGGGCGCGCATCGCCCCGCCGCATCAGGAGCCCTTACGATGACTTTCCCCCACGTCGACAGCCCCGCCGCCTGGCGGGTTTCCGAAATCGAACAGGACAACAGCTGGATCTTCCGGCTCGACGACGCGGCGCGCGGTCAGCTGGCCGATGCGACGAAAGCCGCCTTCGACGCCGACCGCCCCCTGTTCGATTACCGGCGCGACGACATCGATCTGGGCCCGGCCCTCAAAACCATCGCCGACGCCATGATGGAAGCCCACGGACGGCGCGGCATCGCCCTGGTCAAGGGCCTGCCCCGCGACGCGTTGAGCGCCCCCGAATTCCAATTCATGAACTGGGCCATCGGCCTGCACTTCGGCGTCGCCCGGCCCCAGGGCATCAAGTCGCAATACATTTCCGAAGTGCGCGCCGTCGGCCATACCTACCGCGCCGCCAACGGCCGCGGCTACAATTCCAACGCCGGGCTGGATTTCCACACGGACGGCTGCGATCTGGTCACCCTGGCCTGTTTCAACAAGGCGAAGTCGGGCGGCCAGAGCATGGTGTCGTCCAGCATCACCGCCTGGAACATCCTGTTGGCCGAACGCCCGGACCTGGCCGAGGTCGCCTGTCAGCCGTTCTATTTCTCGCGCAACACGGAACAGGCCCCCGACGAAGGCCCCTATTACGGCCAGCCCCTGTTCGACATGGCCGAGGGCCACATGTTCGGCAAATGGAACCGCAACCGCGTGCGCACGGCCCAGGAAATCCCGGGCGTGCCGCAATTGACGGACGTGCAGAAGGAATGCACGGACCTGCTGGACGACATCCTGCGCCGCCCCGAGGTCATGTTCACCATGTGGCTGGAGCCCGGCGACCTGCAGATCATGAACAACCACGTCATGCTGCATTCGCGCACCCCGTTCGAGGATTTCGAGGAAGAAGACCGCAAGCGTCTGCTCTATCGCCTGTGGCTGGCGACGCCCAATTCCCTGCGCCTGCCGGAAAGCTGGGGCGGTTATTTCCGCTCGATCGAGCCGGGCACGGTGCGGGGCGGCATCCGCGGCCATGAATACGACGACGAACGCCTGGCCTTCGAAACCCGTCAGGCCGCAGACCTGGGCATGCCGGCCCCGGCCAAGGAGCGCTTCATTCCCGAACGGCTGGCGTCCTAGGGCGTGACGGCGCCGACCTGACGGCGGGCCTTGCCGCGCCGTTCGCCGCCGACTTCGCGGAACGTATCCGCCCGCGCCTTCGACCAGCGGACCATCTGTTCCGGGTCGCAGGTCCCGTCGAGTAACCCGCCCACGGGCCATTCCGGATAGGCGACATCACCGGCGACGGTCTCGCCGCTGTTCTGGCGCACGTTGAAATGCTTGGGATGCAGTTGGGCCGGGTTGTCGAGCCCGGCCGATCCCACCATGTCGGCCACGGCGCGGAGCGTATTGGCGTGGAAGCGGGCGACGCGGTGGGACTTGTCGTCGACGTTCAGCGCGCGCTGGCGCAGGGGATCCTGGGTCGCCACGCCGGTCGGGCAGGCGTTGGTGTGGCAGGCCTGGGCCTGGATGCAGCCGATGGCGAACATGAAACCGCGGGCCGAATTGCACCAGTCGGCCCCCAGGGCCAGGGCGCGGGAGATATCAAAGGCGGTGACCAGCTTGCTCGCCGCCCCGATGCGCACGCGGTCGCGGATGCCGGCCCCGCGCAGGGTGTTGTGGACGAAGGTCAGGCCCTCGACCATCGGCGTGCCGATATGGTTGGTGAATTCAAGCGGCGCCGCCCCGGTGCCGCCCTCGGTCCCGTCGACGACGATGAAGTCGGGCACGATGCCGGTTTCCAGCATGGCCTTGACCATGCACATGAATTCCCGCCGATGGCCGATACACAGCTTGAACCCGACCGGCTTGCCGCCGGACAGCTCGCGCAGTGTCCCTAAGAATTCCATGAATTCGATGGGCGTGGTGAAGGCCGAATGGCCGGCCGGCGAGACGCAGTCCTGGCCCATGGGCACGCCGCGTGCTTCCGAAATTTCCGGCGTCACCTTGGCCGCCGGCAGAACGCCGCCGTGGCCGGGCTTGGCCCCTTGGGACAGCTTGACCTCGATCATCTTGATCTGGTCCGACGCCGCCTGTTCCTTGAAGCGTTCCGGGCTGAACGAGCCGTCATCGGCGCGGCAGCCGAAATAGCCCGAGCCGATTTCGTAGATCAGATCGCCGCCGCCTTCGCGGTGATAGCGCGAAATGCCGCCCTCGCCCGTGTCGTGGGCAAAACCGCCCAGCCGGGCGCCCGTGTTGAGCGCCTGGATGGCGTTGGCGCTGAGCGCTCCGAAGCTCATGGCCGAGATGTTGTAGAGCGAGGCGTCATAGGGCTGCGTGCAGTCGGGCCCGCCGATGCGCACGCGGAAATCGTGATCGTCGATATGCTTGGCGTTGACCGAATGGGTCAGCCAGGCGAAGCCCGGGGCATAGACGTCTTCCCGCGTGCCGAACGGGCGCTTGTCCTCGACCCCCTTGGCGCGCTGATAGACCAGGGAGCGCTGCTCGCGCGAGAACGGCTGTTCGTCCTGGTCGCTTTCGATCAGGTATTGCCTGATCTCAGGACGAATGCCCTCGAACAGCCAGCGCATGTGCCCGACGATGGGATAGTTGCGCATGATCGCGTGGCGCGTTTGGCACAGGTCCCAGACGCCCAGCGCCGCGAGTGCCGCGACGACCGCGGCGACGGGAATGAGCCAAAGATGAAAAAACGCCAGCCCGATGAGCACAGGCGTGGCGAGCACGAAAAGCGCGAAGGTGGTGAAGCGTTGCATGATGTTCCCCGGATCGGTGCGACGGCATCACTCTATCACCGGCGCGGCGCCAGTCCATGGGATCGTGTGTCCAGGGTCGACGGGGCACAAATGGGACAACCGGGCAGATAATCACAAACGACCCCGAATTCTCTATTCTTGTTATTCGGGAATTCAGCACACACACTGGAACGTCTTGTTTAGGGGAGAAGGTGCGATGGCGAACGCGAAGGACATGGCATTTGTCGGATGCCGACTGTTTGCGTTGTACGTCCTGTACCAAGCAATCCATAGGATTGGGTTTTCAGCAGCCTATCTTGATAAGGCCATAAAAACCGGCCTCGGCCTGAACCTGGCTGAGCCGACGATCCTCGCCTTAATCATTGATATCGTGCTGTTTCTATTCCTGTGGTTCGGGGCTATGCGCATTGCACGAGGCGTAAGCAGCGGCCTGGATGACACAAGAGAGGGAAATTCTCTCTCCCGTAAGGAACTCCTTGCCACGGCAGTCGCGATTTGCGGCGTGTTCGTCCTGGTGATCGCTGTCCCTCGCGCGGCCGGCGTGCTCACCACTTTTCTGTTCACTGGCAGAGCTGAATCCTTCCAACTCTTGCACATCATTCCCCTGTTGATGATGGGCTTGGCGTGCATCTTCGGGGCAAGCTTCTTCGCAAGCCTTGTTATGAAGGCACGCAGCTGGGGCGTCGACTGACCATCTCCGCCAATTTTTAGACTCCCCGGATAACCACCTTCAACGCCTCCTTGGCGATCATGGCGCGGAGCGCCGCCTCGGTCTGCGCCACGGGCATTTCGGCGCTCAGCAGCAGGTCGGCCTTGAACGCGGGGTCGGCCAGCATGTCCAGCGCCCGGCGGATGGTGTCGGGGCGATGGTGGTAGACGCCCTTCACCGTCAGTTCGCTGTAGTGCACGGCGTGGGTGTCCAGCGGGATCGAGGTGCCGGGGGCGCAGCCGCCGAACAGGTTGATCAGCCCGCCGGGGCGCACGGAATTGATGGCGTCGACCCAGACTTCCGGCACGCCGGAGGCATCGACGGCGACCCAGGCCCCCTGTCCGCCCTCGGTCAGCGCCTTGACCTTGTCCGCCTGGCCGCCGCCGCGTTCGATCCGCACGACCTTGGCCGCGCCCAACTGCCTGCCCACGTCCAGGCGCGGCGGGTTGGGGTCGGCCAGGATGACCCGGTGCCCGGCCCGGGCCAGGGCGCCCACGAACAACAGGCCGATGGGCCCGGCGCCGAACAGGACGACCTCCGTCCCCGGGCCGTATTTATCCAGTTCGCAGGCGTCCATGCCGTGTAGCACGCAGGCCAGCGGTTCCGTCAGCGCCGCCTTGGCGAAGGCCAGGCCCTGGGGAATTTTATAGGTGTTGCGGTCGACGAAGCGGGCGGGGATGCGGATGAATTCGGCGAAGGCGCCGTTGATGTATTGCAGGTCGGCGCAGAGGTTTTCCCGCCCGCGCCGGCAATAGTCGCAATCGCCGCAGGGGGCGGAATTGGCGACCACCACGGCGTCGCCTTCGCGGAATTTCGTGACGCCCTTGCCGAGCGCCGCCACCCGGCCCGCCATTTCATGGCCGAACAGGGTCGGCACTTTCAGCATGCGGGGATGGCCGCCGCGCTTGAACACCTTCACGTCGGTGCCGCAGGTGGTCGCGGCCTCGATGCTGAGGATGATCTCGCCGTCGTCGGGCTCCGGCACGGGCAGGTCGCGGACCTCGATTTTCTCGGGCCCCAGCAGCATGGCCCCCTTCATCATGCGGGTCATGGCGTCAGCTTCCTTCCGCCGCGCGGGACGGCGTGAACAGGACCTTGAGCGCCTTGCGCGCGCGGACGAGGTCGAGGCCCGTCTGGAAATCGTCCAAGGGCATCTTGTGGGTGACCAGCGGCGTCGGGTCCAGCGCCCCCGAGGCGATCAGATCGAACACCCGGCCCTGTTCGTGGACAGCACCCGAATAGGTGCCGAGGATGCGGCGCTCATACTTGAACAGGTCGTTGAGGTCGAAGTCGGCGGTCTGGCCATCGGGGGCATGGGCGAACAGGACGACGCTGCCGCCCTGGCGCGTCAGGCCGAGCGCCGCCTTGAGCGGCCCGGCGCCGCCGACCGTGTCGAACACGGCGTCGGCCCCGGCGCCATTGGTCAGGTTTCCGACGGCGGCCTGGGCGGCCGCACCCGGTTCCGCCGCCGCGTCGGCCCCCAGTTTCAGGGCCAGGTCACGGCGGTCGGCCTGCGGATCGACGACGGCGACCCGCACGCCCGGCAGGGCGGCCTTGAGCACCAGCAGATGCAGCAGCCCCATGGAGCCCGCCCCCTGGACCACGGCGACGCCGTCGGCGGCGACCGCCGCCCGCTCCACACCGCGCAGCACGCAGGCGGCCGGTTCCATGAACACGGCGGCCTCGTCGGACACGCCGTCGGGCACGCGATGCGCCGCCTGGGCCGTGGCCCGGGCCTTGATCAGCACCGTGTCGGCGAAACCGCCGGGGGCCATCAGGTTCTCGCGAAAGGTCTCGCACATGGTCTCGTTGCCGCGCCGGCACATCAGGCAGGTGCCGCAGGGCACATGATGGGGCACGGCGATGCGGTCGCCGGTCTGGAATGCCGTGACCCCGTCACCCAGGGCAACCACCTCGCCGACCAGTTCATGGCCCAGGACCGTGCCCGGCTGCGCCGCCCCCGTATCCAGCTTGAACAGATCCGTGCCGCAAAAGCCGACGACCCGCAGCTTCAGCAGCATCTCACCCGCGCCGACCTCCGGCACGGGCCGCGGCTCCAGCGCCGTGGCGTCGCCGCCCCGGCAGGCGATCACGTTGTTGGCGTGTTGAGTCATGGACGGCTTAGGTCTCCACAAATTCAATGCCCGGCGGCATGAGATCGACTTCTTTTACCCCTATCGTCACCCCCGCGAAAGCGGGGGTCCAGGATTTCTCATCGTCTCACCGTCTCTGTGGTTTTCTATTTTTTGAACCCCTGAGGCCGTGAGGCGGTGAGAAGAAAGGATGGCCGGCGGGGTGTCTACGCAATCATCGACTCGTGGAAAAGGTCTTCGGGCGCCACCCGCCGGGGGGCCAGGTGCTGCGCCTGGGACCAGCGGCACATGGCGTCCAATTCCGCCCGGTTGGCGTCGAACCCGTATGTCCAGAAATCCGGGCCCATGAGGGCGCGGATTTCCTCCATCTCGGCATGGAAGAACGGCAGGGTCAGCCGGTTGGCGGAACCGCGCCAAATGGATTCCAGCTTGGCCATGGCGAGGTCGCGGGATTGCGTGAAGGCGTCGAACAGCGCCTTGGACAGCCAGGGGTTGGCCTCGGCGATGGTCTTGCGCACCCCGATCACGTGCATGATGGGGAAAAAGCCGGTCTTGGCGTGATAGGCGCGCTCGACCGCCGCGAAATCGGGGAACAGGCGCCGCACGCGGGGATCGCCCGCGACCAGGGCGTTGAGCGGTTTGGGGGCGAACACGGCGTCCAGTTCACCGGCCAGCAACAGGTCCTGCAAGGTCTCCCCGGCCTCGATCGGCGTGACTGACATATGGGCCGGCAGGTCGAGGGTCAGGCGGTCCTTACGGGTCCCTTCCTCCAACGCCCCGGTTCGCCATTGGAAGCTGTCCGTGTCCACGCCGTATTCGTCGGCCAGAATGCCCCGCATCCACAGGGCCGCCGTCATCTGATATTCGGGCACGCCGACGCGTTTTCCTTCCAGGTCCTTTGGATTTTCGATGCCAGCATCGGCGCGCACCACGAAGCCGTTGTGACGGAAGGCGCGGCTGAGGAACACGGGGAGGGCGACATAGGCCCCTTCACCCTTCGCGACCTCAAGGATGTAGGACGACATGGACATTTCCGTGACGTCGAACCGGGCCTCGCCCACGGCGAGCGGAAACAGGGTCGAGGTCGGATGGACTTCGGCCCGGATGGCGCAGCCGGGAACGGCAACCGTGCCGTCAAGCACGGCCTGGGCGCGGTCGTAGTCCCAGCAGGCAAGGCTGAGGTCGAGAAGCGTATCGGTCTTGGATGTGGTCATGGGGGTCCATCTTGGATCGCGGATTGTCATTGCCGCCAATATACCCAACACTGACGGGCAACACGGATAAAATGGGAGGTATCCGCGATGAAACAGATCAATTCATGGGAACGGAGCCAATCTGAATGATGACCCTGGAACTGGCCGTCGCCATCGTCGACGGGGCCTTGGCCAAGGGCCATGCCATCGACTGTGCGCCGCTGACCGTGGTCGTGCTGGATGCCGGCGGGCATCTGGTGGCGCTGAAGCGGGAAGACGACTCGGGAATCCTGCGCGTCGAGATCGCCGTGGGCAAGGCCTATGGCGCGCTCGGCTTCGGCGTCGGCGGGCGGGAGTTGCGCGAAAAGAACCCCAAGTTCATGGCGGGGGTGATCTCGACCGCGCCGAAGGGCATGGTCCCGGCCCCGGGCGGCGTGCTGATCCGCGATCCCGACACGGGGCGCATCATCGGCGCCTGTGGCATCTCGGGCGACACCGGCGAACGCGACGAGGAATGCGCCGTGGCCGGGATCGAGGGTGCCGCGTTCAAAGCCGACCCGGGGGACATCAAAGAGGGCTGACCCCGGGTTATTTCAGCTTTTCTTCCAAACTCTCGCAGACCGTGCGGATGATCTTGAGGCGGGCGAAGCGTTTGTCGTTGGCTTCGATCAGGGTCCAGGGGGCGGCGGCGGTCGAAGTGCGCTCGACCATCTCGTTCACGGCAGCCTCGTAATCGTCCCATTTCCCGCGGTTGCGCCAGTCCTCGTCCGTCAGCTTCCAGGACTTGAAGGGGGTCGCTTGGCGGGCCAGGAACCGGCGTTCCTGTTCGTCCTTATCGATGTGCAGCCAGAACTTCACCAGGTTGGTGCCGTGGCCGGTCAGTTCAGCCTCGAACTCGTTGATCTCGCGGTAGGCGCGGCGCCAGGCGTCGGGCGGAATCAAGTTTTCCACCCGTTCAACCAGGACCCGGCCGTACCAGCTGCGGTCATAGATGGTGAACCGCCCGGCCCGCGAAACATGGCGCCAAAACCGCCACAGATAATGGTGCGCCAGTTCCTCGTCCGTCGGCGCCGCGACGGGGATGACCGTAACGCCCCGCGCGTCGAGCGCCGAGGTCACGCGGCGGATCGCCCCGCCCTTGCCGGCGGCGTCCCAGCCTTCGAACACCAGGACGCTCGACACCCCCTGCGCCAGTCCCCGGCGGAAGGCGGCGTGCAGGCGCGCGCGCAGTTTGCCGATCTCCGCCGAATAGGTTTTGCGGCGGGCGCTCTGGGTCAGATCCAGGCTGCCGAGGATGCTCTCGGGCGTGTGGAGTCCGTTGCCGGCCTGGGCGGCGGCGCAGGATCGGCGCTTTCCGTTTGTTTTCAAGGCCGTGGCCTCGTCCGCGCGGCGGTCCAATTCCTCGCGCACCCGATCGCGGATCGTGGTCAGCACGGTCAGCGCCCGGTAGCGGTCGTCGACGCCCTCGACGATCTTCCATTGGAACCGCCCGGCGCTGGTCTGCGTGATCATGCGCTCGACCGTGGCGATGAAGGTGTCGTAGAGCTTGTAATGCTTCCAGTCGGTGTCGGTGATCTTCCAGTGGTGGTCCGGATTCTTCTCCAGCTTTTTCAGGCGCGCCTTCTGGGCCTTCTTGTCGAGATGCATCCAGAATTTCAGGATCACCGCCCCGTCGTCGACAAGCGTGCGTTCGAACTGCACGATGCGTTGCAGCCGGGCATCCAGTTTGGCCTTGCCGATGCGCCCGTGCACCCGGTCCAGCAACGGCTGCGAATACCAGGCGGACAGAAACAGCCCAATCCTTCCGTCGGGCGGCAGGTCGCGCCAATAGCGCCAGAACTCTGGCCGCTCGCGCTCCTCGTCCGACGGCTTGTCATAGGCCCGGGTGACCAGCCAGCGCGGGTCCATCCATTCGTTGATCAGGTTGACGCTCTCGCTTTTGCCGGCCCCGTCGACCCCCGCGAACAGCACGATCACGGGAAAGTCGGCCGTGCGCAGGTCCTGCTGCAATCGCACCATCTCGGCCCGCAGTTCCGGCGTGACCGCGTCGAATTCGGCCTTGCTGACCTTGTGGCTTAGTTCCGCGGCTTCGAACATGCTTCATTTTAGGCCGGCCGGACGCGGCGACCCTACTCCTCCAGACAGTCGGGCTCGTCGCGCAGGACCTTGCGGGCGTAGTAATGGAAGCTGGCGTTCAGGGGCTGGGGCTTCAGGCGGTAGTCGTGGGCTTCCTGGCCCCGTTTCGGATCGATCTCCTGGATCGTGCCGGCCGCCTGGGCCATCAGTTGCAGACGCGCCGCATATTCGATGTAGAGCGAGCGCATGGCCGCTTCCTCGACCGTCGCCGTCGCCGCCAACTGCCCGTGATTGGCGAGCAGGATCGAATTCTTGCCGCCGAGCGCGGTCGAGATCAGGTCCCCTTCCTCGTCACCGATGGGCGGGCCGGGCCAGTAATCCAGAAAGGCGCAGTCCTCGTAGAACATGGCCGTGTCCATATGGGCCGCCTTCAACGGCACCCCGATCATCGACAGCGCCGAGACATAAGGCGGATGGGTATGCACGACACAATGAACATCGGCCCGCGCCTGGTAGATCCACAGGTGAAAACGGTTCGACGGATTGGCCATGCCCTCGCCCTGGAGAACCTTCAGATCGCCGTCGACCAACAAAAAGTCACAAGCGCGGATTTCATCCAGGCCCAGGCCGAACCGCGCGGTCCACATGGTCCCGGCCTCGGGCCCCCGGGCCGTGATCTGCCCCGCCAGGGCGTTGCCGTGGCCTTCGCGGGCCAGCATACGCGCCGTCAGCGCCAATTTCTGGCGCAAGGTCCATTGGTCCGTCTTGACGAGGTTCGCCTCCATCTCGGCGGTCGCCCGCCGGTCGAAGGTATCCTTGGATGCGTGTTTGCCTGCCTTGCCGTCGCCGTCTGCCATTGTCGTCCTCCCTCATCCGCCGTTGGATGCCCTGCACTTGGCCTTGCCGGATTTCAATGGTAGGTCAGAACATACCGACCAAACAAAGGAATATGACCATGCCCAACCACGACGGCGCCGCCGTTTCCCCCGCCGTTCCGCAGGATATCCAGGCGGAAATCGTTGAAACCGCCATCACGTCGCGGGCCTCGACCCGCGCCTTCCTGCCCACGCCCGTGCCCAAGGAAACCATCAAGCGCATCCTCGCCGCCGCCTCCTATGCGCCCTCGGGCTCCAACATGCAGCCGTGGAAGGTGCGCGTGGTGGCAGGTGACGTGCGGGACAGGCTGATCAAGGCCGTGAGCGCCGAACACGACGCCGGACGCGCCCAGGAACGGGATTTCAAGTACTATCCCGATCCCTTTCCCGAACCCTATTTGTCCCGCCGCCGGGCCACGGGCTGGGGCCTGTACGGCACGCTGGGCATCGAAAAGGGAGATAAGGAGGCCATGCACCTCCAGCACGGACGCAACTTCCTGCTGTTCGACGCCCCCGTCGGCCTGGTCTTCACCATCGACAACACGCTGGAGATGGGCAGCTGGCTCGATTACGGCACCTTCCTGCAGAACATCATGGTGATGGCCCGCGGCCTCGGCCTGCACACCTGCCCGCAGGCGGCCTGGTGTTCGTTCCACACCACGGTGAAGGACGTCCTGGACATTCCCGAGAACGAGATCGTGGTCTGCGGCATGGCGCTCGGCCACGCGGACCCGGACGCGGTCGCCAATACCTTCCGCCCGGTGCGCGAACCGGTCGACGGCTTCACCCGGTTCATGGGCTTCGACTGACCCTTCCCCCCGGTAAAATCGGCGAAAAACATCCCGCCGGAAAACCCTGCTCGCGATAGGGGCGTGAGCAAGGAGGGCTTCCGCGCGCGCCTATTTTTCTAATATATACTTATTTTTCAATAAGTTATTAGATCACGCGTGGTTGATCGTCTGTGTTTGGCGAAAACGGTGGCCGATCCACATCTCTCCCTCATCACCGGGACGCAATCGTCGTCCCCGACACTCAAAGGAGAAAGACCATGACCTACCGTACGTCCGCCGCTTTGCTGCCGGCTCTTCTGTTCGCCCTTGGCGTCGCCCTGTTCCAGGCCCCGGCCCAGGCCGGTGAAACGGCCATGAACACCGGCGCCCAGACCCAGACCGTCGACGCGCCGGTCGAAGACGCCCATCGCTGGGGCGACTGATCCCGCCACAGCCGAGGGCCGGTAGCACCCCCTTTCCGGCCCCCCATGCCGGCGCTCCCCTTACCCCCGGGAGCGCCGGCTTTCTTTTGCCCGAGCGGCCTCCATAACTTCTATTTTTTCGATATCATCTATTATTTATATTCGATATGAGGCGATTTAATTTTCGCCTAGAGTTCCTTCCGCCGGTTTGGTCCGGCGCAGCCGCCGACTGTATCCGGCGATTTTAAGGAGCTGTCCCTCCCCCGCCTCCTGGTTGGACGCGGCAGCTCAAGGAGCCATTCACGTGTTTACCCTGTCCCGCACTCATGTCGTTCCCGCGCTCGTTCTCGGTCTGACCCTGGTGACCGCCCAAAGCGTTGTCGCCGCCAACCTCTATGACACCATGTCGTCCGAGGAAATCGCCGATCACCAGTCGCAGCAGCTCGGCCAGCAGCAAGAAGGCCAGATCGTTCAGCCGAAGCCGGTTGACGACGCCCAACTCGCCAGCGCCGCCACCACCCGGTCGGCCGAGGAATTCGCCGACTATCAGGGTCAACTGAACGTCGTGACCATCGTCACGCCTTCGGCGCCGAGCGCCGAAGACTAACAGGTTGACGGGCGCCACTCAGGCCGCGTCCCCGCGGCCGGTAGCAGACCCGGCAAACGAAACCGGCGTCCGGAAACGGGCGCCGGTTTTTCGTTGGGCCTAGGGGAAAAGAGAAATCAGCGTTTCTGTTCGCGCCGGTTACGCAGCAAGGCGGCGTAGCGATAAATCGCATGCACGAACTTGCCGTAGGGCATGGTCAGGAACAGGGCCAGCACCGTACCCAGGTGGATCGCAAGCAAGGTCCCCATGGCGCTCGTCTCGCGCCAGCCCAGAAGCGCCAGGCCGGTCAGGCTGACCAGGAACAGCAACGCGAGAAAGCCCGTGTCCATGCCGCGCTGGGCGTTGACCAGCACGTTGGGGTCGGCGATGCGCTTGAGATAGATCAGGCCGAGGGGGCCGATCAGAAGCCCGATGCCGCCGACCGTGCCCAACAGCACCGGCAGGGACGTATAGCCGTAGGGCGCTTCCCAGCCGAACACGTAGTGATACAGGGTCGCGACGGAGGTCGCCGCGAAACACAGCAGGAAGCCCCAGAAGGTCAGCTGGTGGAACACCCGGCGGACCTGGGAAAAGCTTTCCGACGGATAGTTGCAGCCGTCCATCTTTCCGCGCACGCCGCCGCCGCCCATGTACTTCATGACCAGGGCGTCATGGGTGGCGCCGGCGACGGACAGCGCCGTTTCGGCGGCCTTGGGCGCGGTGTCGCGGCGGAACCGCCAGAACCCGAACAGCAACACCCCCACGGCATAGAGGAACACCCCGCCGAAGGAATAGGCCATCACGTTGTGGGGAATGACGGCGTAGAAGTTGCCCGCATGCTGGCCGTGGATGACCTCCGCCGGCTGGAACAGGTGGATCAGCGTCAGGACAAGGCCGATGCCGACCGCCATCAGGACCGACACAAGGGTGCCGTTCTTCTGGAACAGGCCCGCGAGGAAGCCCGGCCAGGTATAGCGGCGGTAGGTATCGGCGCGGAGCCGGGCGAAGGCCTGTGGAACGTTGACCGCGAATTCATGGGGCGGCGCGTACTGGCAAGCGTAATAGCAGCCGTTGCAGCCGTGGCACAGGTTGGCCAGGTAATCCAGATCCCCGTCGGCGAAGGTGTTCTGGCGCATCATTGCCGGGAACACGCCGCAGAACCCCTCGCAATACCGGCAGGCATTACAGATGGTCATCAGGCGGCGGGCTTCGTCGTGCAGGTCGGCCAGTTGATCGCCCTGCAACGCTTCGTCGGAAGCGGCGGCCATCTTGGTCAACGGAGTCTCAGTTTGAGGCATTGCGGGCGGCTCCCTCTCCGGCGATGCGGCCGAATACGAGGCCGATGGCCATGCCGATGCCGCCGGCATAACCCTGGCCCAGGATGTTGCCGGACACGATCTCACCGGCGGCGAAGATATTGGCGGCGGACACGGCGCGGCCGTCCTTGCCCTTGAACTGAACGCGGGCCTCCTTGTTCACCTTGACCCCCAGATAGGTGAAGGTGATGCCGGTGCGCAGGGGATAGCCGTAATAGGGCGGCGTATCGATGGGCTGGGCCCAATTGGTCTTGGCCGGGGTCAGACCCTCGGTCGACAGGCCGTCGAGCACGCCCGGCTTGAATTCCTTGTCTTTGTTCTCCCCCCGGCGGCAGGCGGCGTTGTACTCCGCCACGGTCGCCTCAAGGGTGTCCGGGTCCAGTTCCAGCAGGCCGGCAAGGTCGCGGATGCTGTCGGCCTTCAAAGGCGGGTAGAGCGAGGGCATGAACAGGTCGTTGGCCTTGGCGTCGACGATGCCGAAGGCGATCTGGTCTTCCTGCTTGGCCAGCAGACGGCCCCAGATGGCATAACGCTTGGGCCAGATGTCCTCGCCCTCATCATAAAATCGCTGGGCCTTGCGGTTGACCATGATGGAATAGATCACGCAATCGACCCGGGTGGCGATGCCGCCGTCGCATTTCGGGCTACGGGCGTCGATGGCGATGGCGTGGCACTGGTCCGCGTCGGCGGCCGTCTCGGCGCCGTGGTCCATGAGGACGCGCAGCATGCGGCCCTTGTTGTAGCCGGTGCCGCGGATCAGGAAGCCCTCCGCCGCCTCGCCCCAGCCTTCCTTCAGCCAGTCGATATCGGCCTGGTAGCCGCCGGAGGCCAGCACGATGGCCCGCGCCTCGACCGTCTGTTCCTGGCCCTGGTATTTGACGCGGGCGGCGGTGAAGGCGCCGTCCTCGATCATCAGGTCCATGACCTCGGCCTCGTAGCGGCAGTCGATGCCGAGCTTTTCCGCCGTCGCGTAATAGGCGTTCAGGACCGCCTTGCCGCCGCCCTTGAAGAAGGCGTTGGTGCGGTCGAGCCCGATGGTGCCGGACAGGGGCGGCTGAAACTTCACGCCGCGGGCCGCCATCCAGTCGGCGGCGTCGAGGGATTTTTCGATCAGGAAACGGGACAAATCCTTGTCCGTGTTGCCCTGGGTGACGCGCAAAAGGTCGTCGTAATATTCGTCCACGGGATAAGGGCCGGTGACGAAATCCGTCGCCGCGTCATGGGCATAGCGGATGTTGCGCACGTGGCGGGTGTTGCCGCCCCGGAAATCCTTGGGCGCCGCCTCCAGCACCAGCACGCTGGCACCGCGTTCGCGCGCGGTCAGGGCGGCGGCCATGGCGGCCCCGCCGCCGCCGACGACAATGACGTCTACTTTTTCCGGTAACCCCTTCATGGCGGGCTTTGTAGGATTGTATACAATCGACGTCAAGCAGAGTTACGGGTGTAAACTGCCTGCCCCGTGACCACGAAATCGACCCGATCATCGACCAGCGCCCGGCGGCATTCGGCCGGGGTGTTGATGATCGGCTCTTCATGGGCGTTGAACGAGGTGTTGATCAGCACCGGCAGGCCCGTCTTCGCCTTGAACGACGACAGGATATCGGCATAAAGCGGGTTTTCCGCGCGGCGGACGACCTGTGGCCGCGCCGTGCCGTCGACATGGACCACGGCGGGGATGCGCTTATGCCATTCCGGCTTCACGGCGGTGGTGATGGTCATGAAACTGGCGGCGTAGCGGTTGGCCTGGGTGATGTCGAACACACTGTCTGCGTCCTCTTCCGCCACATAGGGGGCGAAGGGCATGAATTCGGTTCTCTGAAGCCTGGCGTTGAGCGACGCATTGATCTCCGCGTCCGCCGGATTGGCGAGGATCGAGCGGGCACCCAGGGCCCTCGGCCCGAATTCCATGCGCCCGTCGTAGATCGCCCCGGCCTTGCCCGACGCGATCAATTCCGCCGCCGTCTCCGCCGGGTTGCCGTCGATCCGCTTGAGCGCGCCGTTGGCGGCCAGCACCTGATCGGCCTCGGCGGTGTAATCGCGGCCCAGATAGACCGAGGACAGCCGCCGCCGCTGCTTCAGCCAGGCATCAAGCCCGTCCTGTTCCAACAAGTACTGAAGCGCGCCGCCCACGGTGATGCCCTCGTCGCCCATGCCGGGGAACACGAAGACCTCGTCCGTATCCGTTTCCTCGCACAGCAGCCGGTTGAGCCGCACATTGGCGAACACGCCACCCGCCAGGCCGATGCGGCGCACGGGATGGCGTTTGAGGATCGCGCGGACGGAGGCCAGCACCGTATCCTCCAACACCTTCTGCACCGAGGCCGCCATGTCGGCGGGCTCGGCCCCCTTGGCGAGTTTGTGGATCTCGTCGCGCATGGCGGCGTCGGAATCGAAATCGGACCAGATGACGCCCGCCGCATCGACGTTGAAATGACGGCCCAGGGCCGCCGCCTGGGCCGGCTCGCCGAACGCGGCCAGGCCCGTCAGCTTGCCCTCGTGCCGGTTCATGCGGTAGCCGAGCGCCTGGGTCGTGAAGCCGTAGGCGAGGCCCAGGCTATCGACCCGGCGGGGCTGCAGGGTCATGTTCTCACCACCGAACAGGCAGTCGAGCCTGCCGTCCTTCAGCACGCGGTGGGAATAATGCACGTTGTCGCCGCAGCCGTCGGCGGTATAGAGCAGCCCGTCGTCCCAGTCCGTGTAGAACAGGGCCGACAGCGCATGGGACATGTGGTGGTTGGAATAGGCGATCTTCACGCCTTCCTTGAAGCCGAAATCGGCGCGGAACATTTCCTCGCGGAACAGCTTGGCCGGCTCGCCCTCGCCGCGCTGCTGCATCTGCGTGCACATGTCCTTCAGCTTTTCGTGGCCGATGATCTTGTGGAACGCGTATTCCGCCGTTTTCAGGGCGTTCGACTTGAAATAGCGCGCGGGGAAGGACGCCCGCGACAGCACCACCACGTCGACATCCGTGCGCGACAGTCCGGCGATGGCCAGAACCTCGTCCATGGCCGCCTCGGGAATCCCGCCGCCGTCGCCCTTCTTGCGGGTCAGGCGCTCCAGCTGCACCGCGGCGACCAGATTATAGCCGTCGAGCAACGCCGCCGTCCCGTCATGATAGCCGGTATGGAGGGAAAGGATGATCATAGCCGTCTTCTACCCAATCGGGGGGCGGAGGGACAGGATTTAGCGCGACGATACAGAAACAAAAAACGCCCCGATTGGGGCGTTTTTGAGTATTGGATGGTGGGCGCGGTAGGGATTGAACCTACGACCCCCTCGATGTCACCGAGGTGCTCTCCCGCTGAGCTACGCGCCCGTCCCGGCCCCGCCCCGTATCGGGGCGGCCAAGAGAAGGGGGTTTTAATGCCTTCGACCCCGCTTGGCAAGGCCCGCGGTCGGGCTTTGTGACGATCCCCGGGCGCCACCTGCCCCAAGGCCGTCAACCGCAAGAAACCATTGCGCCCCCCGCGCCGGGAGGCTAACAAATTATGGGGTGTGTCGAAGCAGCCGACGGGGCGCGATTACATGGATAAAGGCCGGGACGCAGGCCAAAACGAAGACGGCGCGGGCGATACATCGTCCGCCGCCTCGGCCGGGCCCCAAACCCCGGCCCGGCCCATCGACATTTTCCGCCCCAACGCGCAGACCGCCCCCGTGGTGTTCGCCTCCCCCCATTCGGGCCGCAATTACACCCCCGACTTCGTCGAACAATCCTGTTTGGACGCGACGGCGCTGCGCCGCTCGGAAGACGCCTTCGTCGACCAATTGTTCCGCCGCGCCCCGGATTTCGGCGCGCCCCTGATTCGCGCCAATTTCCCGCGCGCCTATGTGGACGCCAACCGCGAGGCTTACGAGCTCGACCCCCGCATGTTCTCAGGCGCCCTGCCAGACTATGTGGTGACCCGCTCGCCACGCATCGCGGCGGGGCTTGGCACCATCGCCCGCGTGGTCGCCAACGGCGAGGAAATCTACGGCCATCCCCTGACCTTCGCCGAGGCCCGCCGGCGTATCGAAGACACCCACCGCCCCTATCACAGGGCGCTCATGGGCCTGATCGACGACACCCGCCAGGCCTTCGGCGGCTGTCTTCTGGTCGATTGCCATTCCATGCCGTCCAACGTGACCGGCACCCGCAACGACCATCCCCTGGGCGACATCATTTTGGGCGATTGCCACGGCACCGCCGCCGCACCGGCGATGACGGCCCTGGCGGAACGGTTGCTCAGGGAACTGGGCTTTTCCGTGACCCGCAACCGGCCCTATGCCGGCGGCTATACCACCCGCCACTACGGCCGGCCCCGGGCGGGCGTTCACGTCCTGCAGATCGAACTCAACCGCGCCCTTTACCTGGACGAGGCCGCCATCGCGCCCAAGCCGGAAATGGCCGGGATCACCACCCGGCTCGACGATTTCATGGCGCAGCTTTGCGCCGGGGCGCGGCGGCTGGTCCTGCCGGAAGCGGCTGAATAAGCCCGCCCAGGAACAACACCGCGATGAGCACATCCGACACCATCCAAGTCCGCGACGCCACCGAGGCCGACATGGCCGCGATCCGCGACATCTACGCCCATCATGTGGCGACCGGCGGCGGCAGCTTCGAATACGATCCGCCCGACGTCGCCGAGATGATCCGCCGCCGCGCCGCCGTGGTCGACGCCGGATACCCCTATATCCTGGCCGAGGACGCCGGGCGGGTGCTGGGATACGCCTATGCCGGGGCCTACCGGCCGCGCCGGGCCTATCGCTATACGGTGGAGGATTCGGTCTATGTCGCCGAGGACGCCCATCGCCGCGGCGTCGGGCAGAAACTGCTGGCGGAACTGATCCGGCGCTGCACCGCCGAAGGCTATCGGCAGATGATCGCGGTGATCGGCGATTCCGGAAATGCGGGCTCGATTAGTTTGCACCGCAAAATGGGCTTCCGCGAGGTCGGGGTCACCCGCAACATCGGATTCAAGTTCGGGCGATGGCTCGACTCGGTGACCATGCAACTGGCGCTCGGCGACGGCGGAGATTCCTTGCCGGAAGACTAAGTCCCCGACTTTGTTAGTACTTTCTCATTAATGGGCAATCGACGCAGGCAAAAAAAAGGGCCGTGTCAGAGACACGGCCCGAGTCGTTGGGAGGAAACATCCAAGTAAAGGCAGGTGCGGAAGACCGTCTGGGAGGATCCGTCTCCCGCATGCTGCGATGCAATATATACGTGGCTTTGTTCGCAGGTGCAAACAAAAAAATACCGCCCCCGGCATTTTTTTCGCCCCCGGCAAATGCCGCCGCCCAAGCGGCGCGCCGCGCCCTTATAACATATTGTTTTTACAGGAAAATTTTTTACCCGTTCCTGGCACGCCCCTTGCGACGCCTTGGCCTAGAACGGGAGAATAATCATGGCGTGGCAAACGCGCTTGTTCCTTTGCTGGCTTGTAGCCGGGGGTCTTGGATGGGCCCCGGATGCCTTGGCCGCGCGCGGACAAGCATCTGAAAATACAGACGAAGTCTGCCTCCAGGCGGCGCGCGCCGTGGAACGGCGCGAGGGCATTCCGGCCAACCTGCTGGCCGCCATCGCGCTGACGGAGTCGGGCCGTTTCGATAAGGAAAGCGGGGAAAATTTTGCCTGGCCCTGGACCGTGACGTCTCAGGGCAAGGGCCGCTATTTCGCGACCGAGGCCGAAGCCCGCGCCGAGGTCGAGATTTTGCTGAGCCACGGCGTGCGCAACATCGACGTCGGCTGCATGCAGATCAACATGCATTACCACTGGAACGCGTTTGAGACCCTGGACCACGCCTTCGACCCCGCCGCCAACGCAGCCTATGCGGCCAAGTTCCTGAAGGCCAAATATGACGACACCCGCAACTGGCTGACCGCGGCCGGCCAATACCATTCCCAAACGCCGGAAAACTTCCGCCCCTACCGCATCAAGGTGCTGAGCTATTGGAACCGCCTGAACCGGGGCGACGACGCGCCCCGCCAGGCCAAGAAGGACGCCGGGACGGACGGGGACGAATCCCACGAAACCACCCTGGTTGCCGTCGACACCGGCCGCACGGCGCGGCTGAACGGCCTGCTCAAGGAAAAGCGCCGCAACGAACGTCTGGACATGCGGGCATTGGGCGACACCGACCGGCGACGCTCCGACCTCGACGACTGGCGTTATCAGAAACGCCGCGGCGTGCACCTGGAGGCCGTGGTCGCCCAACGAATCGCCGAGATGGAAGTGCGGCGCGCGGAAAAGATGCGCGACCTGGATCGCGCCACCCGTGACTTCACCTTCGCCGAGAAGCGCCGCGACCAGCTTGACCGTTGGCGGCGAACCGGCAAGCTGGTCGGCGATACGCCGCAGATCACGGTCGAGCGCTAACACGAACGGGCCCACAGGGGGCCCGTTCGGAACGCAACTCTTTGCATGCGACCTGCGTGGTTACGCCGGCTCCTGCATGAAGTCCTTATCGTCGACCGGCTCCAGCCAGGTCGCGCCATTGCCCTGATCGTCCGCTTCCGACAGGGCGAGGTGGCACATCATGCTGTCGGGTGCGGCGCCATGCCAGTGGCGGGCATTGGGCGGAATGACGACCGTGTCGCCGGCGTTGATTTCCTCGACCGGCTGGCCTTCCAGCTGATAACGGCCCGACCCCGACAGCACGTACAAAATCTGTCCCACCGCATGGGTGTGCCAGTTGGTACGCCCGCCGGGCGTGAAGGTGACGCGCGACACACGCAGCCGCGACGGCGCTTCCTCGGCGAATACGCTTTCATGCAGGACCTGGCCGACGAAGTTATGGGCCGGGGCGATCTTGGTTTGCCGGTCGCCGGCGCGGATGATTTTGGGTTCCATTTGGAAGCCTCCCTTTATTGGCGGTTTTCTGGTGGACGTTTTGTATACAATGGCACGGCTTCCCCGCAAGGAGAAGCGACCCGTTTCGCGCCATCGTCGGCACAGGCGTTGATGGCCGCTTGAAGGAAATACGCGCCGATCCTATCTTGGGCGCGGCCGCCGCAAAGGGGGCCGCCTACTCCCATCAACGATATTCCAAGGCGACGCCCACATATGTCCGACGCATCGACCGATACCCTGGACCAGCGCCCGGCGGGCGTCCTGGGCCGCCTGCAGGCCTTTATCGAGGCCGAGGCGACCCGCCGCGTGATCATCGCCGTCATCATCTTCAATGCCATCGTGCTTGGCCTGGAAACCTCGCCCACGGCGATGGCCGCCGCCGGGGATGTCCTGCGCCTGCTCGACCACATCGCGGTCGCCATTTTCGTTGCCGAACTTTCGATCAAGCTCGTGGTCTATCGGCTTGGGTTTTTCCGCAGTGCCTGGAATATCTTCGACTTCGTGATCGTCGGCATATCCTTGATGCCGGTGACCGAGGGCATGACCGTGCTGCGGGCACTCCGCGTGCTGCGGGCGCTGCGCCTGGTTTCCGCCGTGCCCAAGATGCGGGTGGTGATCCAGGCCTTGCTGGAGGCCGTGCCGGGCATGAGCTCGGTCCTCGCCCTGCTGTGTCTGGTGTTCTATATCGCCGCCGTGATGGCGACCAAGCTGTTCGGCGGCGATTTCCCGGCCTGGTTCGGCACCATCGGGGAATCGGCCTATTCCCTGTTCCAGATCATGACCCTGGAATCCTGGTCCATGGGCATCGTCCGCCCGGTGATGGAGGTCCACCCCTTCGCCTGGGCGTTCTTCGTGCCCTTCATCCTGATCGTCACCTTCGCCGTCCTTAACCTGTTCATCGCGATCATCGTCAATTCCATGCACGACGCGGCGGCCGTGGACGCGGAACAGCATCAGGCCGAACAGGACGAGATCATCCGCCGCCTCGCCGCCCAGGTCGACCGCATCGAGGCCAAGGTCACGGCCCTGGCCGACCGCGACCGGCCCTAGGCCAGAATATCAGGCGTATTCTTCCGCGACCGCCGCTTTCACGTTGGCCAGCACCGCCATGCGGGCGCGGTGGTCCATGACCTTGGGAATGCGGGCGGGATCGACGCCGTCCTCCTCCAGCCATTGCGCCAGGGTGAACAGGTAGGGGTCGGCGACCGTATAGGCGTCGCCCATCACCCAGGGGCCCTTGAGCATGCCCGTCTCGATCAGGTCGTAGCAGGCGCCGACCGATTCCGGCACCTTGTCCTGCATGGCCTTGATCGCCGCCCGGTCGTTTTCGTCGACCCAGCGGTGGCCGCGCATGCGGTGGGCATGGGCGACGTGCAGGGTCGCGCAGATGAAGCTGTTGAATGCCTGCAATTCGGCGAAGGCGAAGGGATCGTCCAGGGGCGCAACGCCGGCCGCCGGGACGCTTTGCGCGACGAAGGCCAGCATGGCCGGGGTTTCCGTGAGGACGCCCCGCGGCGTGACAAGCGCCGGCACCCGGCCCTTGGGATTGACCTTCAGGTACTCGGGCGAGCGTTGCTCCAATCGGGAAAAATCGACCCGGCGCAGCGTATAGTCCGCCCCCGCCGTGAGGCCGGCGTCCTTGAACGCGATCAGGGTCGCCAAGGCACAGGTATCCGGCGCGTAATACATCGTGAACATGGCCGTCTTCCCCCAAAGAAACCGCAGGATACGGCAGGGAAAACTGTCGCCGAAATTTACGCCCGCGGCAACGGGGATCGGCGCGGATCAGCCGTTGCGGTAGATGTAGCTGTAGCCGTTGATCGCCGGCACGCCGCCCAGGTGCGCGTACAGCACCTTGGACCCGGCGGGGAAATAGCCCTTGCGGATCAGGTCGATCATGCCCTGCATGGATTTCCCCTCGTAGACGGGGTCGGTCATCATGCCTTCCATGCGCGCGGCCAGGCGGATGGCGTCGTTGGTCTCCTCCGAGGGCACGCCGTAGGCCGGATAGGCGTAATCGCCGATCAGCACCAGATCGTCGTCGGCGATGTCGCGGCCCAATTCCACCAGATCGGCCGTGCCTTGGGCGATCTCCATGACCTGGGCCCGCGTCTGCTCCAGGGTGCCCGAGGCGTCGATGCCGATGACCCGGTGGGCGCGGCCATCCTTGGCGAAGCCGACCAGCATCCCGGCATGGGTCGATCCGGTCACCGTGCAGACGACGACGTAGTCGAACTTGAAGCCCAGGTCGGCCTCCTGGGCGCGCACTTCCTCGGCGAAGCCGACGAACCCCAGGCCGCCGTACTTATGGACCGAGGCCCCAGCGGGGATGGGATAGGGATTGCCGCCCTTGGCCTTCACGTCTTCCAGCGCCCGTTCCCAACTTTCGCGGATGCCGATGTCGAAGCCCTCGTCGACCAGTTCGATCTCGGCCCCCATCACCCGGCTCATCAGGATGTTGCCGACCCGGTCATAGACGGCGTCCTGGAACGGCACCCAGCTTTCCTGCACCAAACGGCATTTCATGCCGATCTTGGCGGCGACGGCGGCGACCTGGCGGGTGTGGTTGGACTGCACCCCGCCGATGGTGACCAGGGTATCCGCGTTCGCCTTGATCGCGTCGGGCACGATGTATTCCAGCTTGCGCACCTTGTTGCCGCCGAAGGCGAGGCCCGAATTGCAGTCCTCGCGCTTGGCGTAAATCTCGACCCCGCCGCCGAGATGCGCCGACAGGCGGCCCAGCTTCTCGATGGGCGTCGGGCCGAAGGTCAGGGGGTAGCGTTCGAATTTTTCCAGCATGGGAGAACTCCTGAGGACGGTTGACCGGGCAAAAGCCTAACCTACCCCATGAGAAAGGTGCTCTCTAATGACGGGAAATATTTATTAATATATATGTATAAATCTCGAAATCATCATTTAATTAATCAGAAAGACCGCTAAAAATGGAAGAATTGACCAAGGACATTGACCGCATAGACCGTCGCATCCTGCGCCTGTTGCAGGAAGACGGCCGCCTGACCAACGCGGATCTGGCGAAGCGGATCAACGTCAGCCCGGCGACCTGTCACCGCCGCACCCAACGCCTGTTCGATAAGGGCGTCGTCACATCCGTGCGGGCCGCGGTGGCGCCCGATCAGGTGGACCGGGGAACGCTGGTCATGGTCGGCGTGGTGCTCGACCGCTCGACGCCGGAAAGCTTCGCCACCTTCGAGACCGCCATCGCCAAACTGCCCTTCGTGCTCGACTGCCATCTGGTCGCCGGCGACTTCGACTATTTCCTGAAAATCCGGGTCCGCGACATCGCCGGCTTCAACCGTCTGCACGGCGACCAGTTGATCGCCCTGCCCGGCGTGCGCCAGACCCGCACCTTCTTCGTCATGAAGGAAGTGATCGACAACGCGCCGCTGGATTTTTAGCACTCTGGCCCCTCACCCTGTCCCTCTCCCCCCGTACCGGGGGCGAGGGAACTCACGCCGCACATTTCTCCCTCTCCCCATGGGGAGAGGGTCGGGGTGAGGGGGTGCTAGATAATCCCCCGCGCCTTCAGATCGGCAAGCTCGGCTTCGGACAGGCCCAGCAGGTTGCCGTAAACCGCCGCGTTGGATTGGCCCAGCCCCTGGCCGAGGGAGCGGATGGTGCCCGGTGTTTTCGTGAGCTTGGGCACCACGCCGGGGATCGTTACTTCGCCGACTTCCGCATCGTCGATGGTGACAAGCTGATCGCGGGCGCGGAAGTGGGGGTCCTCGAAGATGTCGGCGATGGAATTGATGGGACCGGCGGGAACCTCCGCGCCGATGCATTTTTCCATGACCTGTTCACGGGTCATGGACAGGCACCAGTTGGTGACCTCCTCGATCACCGTGTCGCGGTGCTTCAGGCGTTCCGCCTGATCGCCGTACAGATCCCACAAATCTGGGCGGCCCATGCCCTGGGTCAGGCGCTCGAACATCTTCGACGTGGTGCAGGCGATGGACAGGAACTTGCCGTCGCCGCAGGGGAAATGCCCGTGCGGGCAGGCGTTCAGGGTGCCGGTACCCTCGGGCTCGCGCACCGTGCCCTGGGCGGCATAGGCCGGGGCCAATTCGTCGAGCACGCGGAACACGCTTTCATAAAGGGCCGCGTCGATGACCTGGCCTTCCCCCGTATTGTCGCGGTGGCGCAGGGCCATCATGATGCCGATGGCGCCGTACATGCCAGTCATGTAATCGCCGAGCGAGGTCGAGCCCGGCGTCACCGGGATTTCCCCGGGCTTGCCGGACAGGTAGGTCAGCCCGCCCACGGCATGGCCGATGCGGGCGAACCCGGGCCGGTCCTTGTAGGGGCCCGTCTGCCCGTAGCCGGTGACGCGGAGAATGACCAATCCGGGATTGATCGCCCACAGCACGTCCGGCCCCAGGCCCCAGCGTTCCAGGGTGCCCGGGCGGAAGTTCTCGATCAGCACGTCGGCGTCGGCGACCAGCTTCTTGAGAAGGTCCTGGCCCTCGGCCTCGCGCAGGTTGAGGGTCACCGCCTGCTTGTTGCGGGCTTCGGTCAGCCAGGCCAGGGTCGAATCGGCGCGCGCGGTCTTGGTGCCGTAGCGCCGCCAGGGATCGCCGCCGCCCTGGCCGTTCTTGTCGGGCTGTTCGACCTTGATGACCTCGGCCCCGAACTCGCTCAGGATCGTGCCCGCATAGGGCCCGGCGATGAAGGTGGCGATGTCGATGACGCGGACGCCGCTCAGCGCGGCGGGGCTTTCCGTGTTGGTCATGTCACGCGGCCTCGAAATCGGCGTCGGCCTGCATGGCGAGCCAGCCGTCCTGATCCAACGCCCAAAGGTCGGCGGAATTATCCCCCGCCGGCTTGCCCTGGAAGGTCATGGCGCGGCCGTCGGTGAAGCTGGGGCGCACGGCGCGGTAGGCGAAACGGGTCATGCGCTTGCCCTGCTTGGCCATTTCGCGTGCCCCCAGGTCCATCAGCAGGCTCGCGATCAAGGGGCCGTGCACGATCAGGTTGGGATAGCCCTCGTCGTTCTGCGTGAATTCGCGGTCGAAATGGATGCGGTGGGCGTTGAAGATCAGCGCCGAATAGCGGAACAGCATGGCCTCGTCCGGCAATACGCTGCGGGTCCAGACTGCGCCCTCGGGGGCGGGCTTCGGTGCCGGGGCCGGTGCGTCGGGGGCCGCTTCGTCGCGGTAGACGATGTCGTGTTCCTCGACGATCACATCCTGGCCGCCGGCCCGGATGCGGTGTTCGACCAGCACGAAGACCAGCCGCCCGGACTTGCCTTCCTTGAAGGTCACGTCCTTCACGGTCGACAGGCGCGTCGCCTTGTCGCCGATACGGAGATCCCCTTTGAACCAGATGCGGCCGCCCGCCCACATGCGGCGCGGCAGCGGCACCGGCGGCAGGAATCCGCCCTTCTTGGCATGGCCGTCAAAGGCCAGTTCGGAATGCTGCGGCGTTTCCAGGAAGTACAGCCAATGGGCCGACGGCGGCAGGGCGTCGCCGTCCTGGGGCGCCGCATCGGCGCGGTCGATGGTGGCGGAAAGGGCGCGCGCCGGGAAGGCGCCGATGGTGTCCGTCAGTTCCTGGGTCTTGCCGATCCAGGACCGCAGATGGTCCATGTCCAAAGGCGCGTTGGGGTCGATGTCGTCCATAGGGGTGGTCTTTCTTATGTGCTTAGAAGGAACGCGGCATCTCGAGCACATGCTCGGCGATGTAGGAGAGGATGAGGTTGGTGGAGATCGGCGCGGTCTGGAACAGGCGCGTCTCGCGGAACTTGCGCTCCACGTCGTATTCGCGGGCGAAGCCGAAACCGCCGTGGGTCTGCAGGCAGGTATCGGCGGCATGCCAGGTGGCTTCCGAGGCCAGCAGCTTGCACATGTTGGCCATGGCACCCACCTCTTCGCCGGCGTCGAAGGTTTCCGCCGCCTTCTGAACCATAAGGGCGGCGGCCTCCGTCTCCGCGTAGCAGCGGGCGATGGGGAACTGGACGCCCTGGTTCTGGCCGATCGGCCGGTCGAACACCCGGCGGTCGACGGCATAGTCGCGGGCCTTCTTGATGAACCAGCGGGCATCGCCGATGGCTTCGGCGGAAATCAGGATGCGTTCGGCGTTCATGCCGTCGAGGATGTAGTAGAACCCGCGGCCTTCCTCGCCGATCAGGGCGTCGGCGGGAATGCGCAGGTCGTCGAAGAAGATTTCCGTGGTCGCGTGGTTGACCATGGCTTCCAGCTTCTGGATGGTCAGGCCGTTGCCCTTGGCCTTCTGCATGTCGACCAGGAAGATGGACATGCCCTGGTGCGGTTTGGCGGCCTCTTCGCGGGACGTGGTGCGCGCCAGCAGCAGCATCAGATCGGAATGTTCGGCGCGGGACGTCCACACCTTCTGGCCGTTGATGACCCATTCGTTGCCGTCCCTGCGCGCCGTGGTGCGGATGCGCGTGGTGTCCGTGCCGGACGTGGGCTCGGTCACGCCGAAGGCCTGCAGGCGCAGGGCGCCGGACGCGATCTCGGGCAGGTAGCGGCGCTTTTTCTCCTCGTCGCCGTGGCGCAGCAGCGCGCCCATGATGTACATCTGGGCGTGGCAGGCGCCGCCGCTGCAGCCGGATTTATGGATTTCCTCCATGATCGCGGCGGCTTCCGACAGGCCCAGGCCGGACCCGCCGTATTCCTCGGGGATCAGGCAGGCGAGGAAGCCGGCCTCGGTCAGGGCCGTGACGAATTCGGTGGGATAGGCGTCGTTGCGGTCCTTCTCGCGCCAGTATTCGCCGGGAAAATCCCGGCAGAGGGCAGCAACGGATTCCCGGATTTCCGGATGGGTGGGCGTGGTAGAGGTCATGGATTTTCCTGAACTTGTGGTCTAGGTGGTATTTTGGGATCGACGAAGTTTTAATGGTTTTAGCGCAACCTTGCGCCTGTCCGAAAGGCCCGTGGAACGGGCAACGGGCATAACCAAGGGCAAAAGATCGGATTTCAGGTGCCGGAAGACCGCAAAATCGCCGTCGTAATTCCTGCCTATCGGGCCGCCGCCCAGGTCGCCACGGTGATCCGGGGCGTGCCGGATTGGATCAAACGCATCTACGTGGTCGACGACGCCTGCCCGGAAAATTCCGGCGACACTGCCAAGGCGGTCGGGGATAACCGGGTCATGGTCCTGCGCCGACAGCAGAACGGCGGCGTGGGGGCGGCGGTGAAGACCGGATACCGCCAGGCCCTGGCCGACGGTTTCGACATCGTGGTCAAGATGGATGCCGACGACCAGATGGACCCGGCCTATCTGCAGGCCCTGTTAAAGCCGATCCTGGCGGACCGCGCCGACTACACCAAGGGCAACCGGTTCCGCGACCTGAAGGCGCTCCGCCAGATGCCCCGCGTGCGCCTGTTCGGCAACAGCGTTCTGACCTTCCTGGTCAAGGCCGCCTCGGGTTACTGGCAGATGATGGATCCGACCAACGGCTATACGGCCATCAACCGCGACGCGCTGGAGCGTCTGGAGCTTGACCGGGTGTCGGACGGTTATTTCTTCGAATCGGACATGCTGATCCGCCTCAACATCGCAGGCGCGGTGGCCGAGGACGTGGCCATCCCGGCCCGCTACGGCGACGAGCAAAGCTCGCTGCATATCCCGTCGATCATGCCCGTGTTCATCTACCGGCTGATCCGCGGCATGGGCAAGCGCATCCTGTTCAAGTACTTCCTCTACGATTTTTCCCTGGGCTCGTTCTACCTGACGGCGGGCACGGTGCTGACGGCCTTCGGCCTGATCTTCGGCGGGGTCAAATGGTGGCAAGCGGCGGAAACCGGCGTTACATCGAGCATGGGCACCATCATGATTGCAACGCTCGCGATCCTTCTGGGGGTGCAATTCCTGGTCCAGGCCATTAATTTCGATATTCAGACATCCCCCAAACGCCCCCGTGACGGCGACTGAGGCTTTGCCGGTATCGCCTCTCCTCTGCTAATAAGTCGGGAGAATCGCGCCGAATTCCAATATAATGCCAAGCGCGCACATGAAATCGGGGAAGACATGACCACATCAGGCCACACGACCGCCGCCGACCGCGCGCCCAGCGCGCCGTTCCGCGTGATGTTCGTGCATGCGCCGGACCCGGTCTATTCCAACACTCAGACCTACGGCGCCATCTTCATGCCTGTCTGGGCCTATACCCTGGCCGCGCACATCCCCGACGACCTGGACGTGGACCTGATGCTTCACGACACCCGGGTCCAAAAAGTCGACGACATTCCCGAGGCCGATATCTACCTGTTCAGCGGCATCAACCAGGACGCCCCGTTCATGGAACAGATCCGCGGCCAGTTGAAGACCCGGTTTCCCAAGGCGCGCTCCATCGTCGGCGGCCCGCTGGCCTGGTCCTTCGACCAGGCGGGCACTCTCGACCGGTTTGAGAATTTCGACCATGTGTTCATCGGCGACGGCGAGGCCTGCATCGCCCAGTTGATCCAGGACGTGCGCGACGGCCAGCCCATGGAACACCTCATCAAATCGCCCGGCCGGTTCGAAATATCCCGCGCCAAGCCCATGCACCGGGGCCTGATGGACGCGACCATTTCGCGCTATTACGGCGCTGTGATCGAGGTTTCGCGGGGCTGCCCGTTCCTGTGCGAATTCTGCGACATCCGCATCATGGACGACAACAACCGGCCCCATAACAAGTCGGCCGACCTGATCGTCGAGGAGTTGGACCATCTGTGCTCGCTCGGCGTGTCGCAAATCCTGTTCGCCTGCGACAATTTCATCGGCGAGCCGCGCTGGGCCGAACTGGTGATCGACAAGATTCTCGAGTGGAAGGCGCGGACCGGCCATACGCCGTCGCTCTATACCTGGCTGACCATCAACCTGAACAACCATCCGGACCTGATGGACAAGATGCGCCGCGCCGGCTTCGACATGCTGTTCATCGGCATCGAGAGCTTTTCCAAGAACTCGCTTCTGGAAACGGCCAAGGTGCAGAATTCCTCGACCGAGCTGACCCAGGTGGTGCGCGAAATCCAATCGCGCGGCTTCATCATCGTCGGCGGCCTGATCTTCGGCTTCGATTCCGACGACGAAGATTGCTTCGACATCACCTTGAAGGGCTTGACCGACGCGGCCCTGCTGTCCGGTGACCCGTCGCTGCTGACCGCCCTGCCGGGCACGCCGCTCTACCGCCGCATGAAGCTGTCCAAGCGGCTTCGCGACGTGCGTTTCGGGCTGGGCGGCTACAAGTACCAGACCAACATCAAATATCTTCTGCCCCGCCGGACCATGATCGACGGCTACAAGCATTTCGTCGACGTGTTCACGGACGGCGCCTATCAGTACGAACGGCTCAAGGCGTTTTTCGACCTGCAGGCCGAGGGCCACCATGTCCCCATCGAAGGCCAGGGCTTCGGCAACACGGGCCTGTTCCTCAAAATGGTGTTCAAGAACTGGCGGGCCCTGCTGCAACTGACCCAACGCCTGACCCGGTTCTCCCTCAACCCGAAACGGGTCTACTACGCGCTCAAAGGTTTCGGCATGGCCTTTTCGCGGCGCAAGGAAGTGCCCAACTGGTTCGGCTATTTCCAATTCTGGCTGTTCGCCTGGACCAACGCGGCGCTCAAGTACCTGAACCTCAGCGACGCCGATTTCGACATCGAAAGCGTGCCCGAAGGCTTCGACATCCACGACATCCTGCCCAAGGATTACGGATCGACGGCGGCGGAACCCATCCCCGCCGGCAAGATCAAGGCCCAGTTGCGGTCCACGACGGCGCAGCTTGAGAGCGTGATCGAACGCAAGACGGCGGCGGGCTAATAGGCGCGGTCTGGTCGCTGCTTTCGTAGCTCTACGCTAATTCCGTCATGCCCGTGCTCGACACGGGCATCCACGCATTCAGTACCATGGAATTTGATGTGATCTGGTCATAGATGGCCGGGTCAAGCCCGGCCATGACGCTCTAACATTCATCATTCTCCCCATCCCCGCCCGACCGGCTGGCCGTACCCCCCGAATATGGGATATAGCTGGCCGAGGGACCGGCCGTTCGGCCATCCGGGCATCGCCGCCCATCTCCCACACCAACAAACATCTGCCCAAGGGAACGACCGTGAAGCCCATCATCCTGTTCAAACACGAAGCCCCCCGCCACCGCATCGACTTCGCGCCCGACTTCACCCTGCTGGATTTCGACCTCGCCGCCGGGACGCCCGACGACGATGCCCGCAAGTCGGCCCGCATCATGGTCACATCGGGCTTCATCGGCATGACCCGCGCGGAAATGGACGCCCTGCCGGCGCTGGAGCTGATCTGCACCATCGGCACCGGGTACGAAAAAGTCGATCAGGCCGCCGCCCGGGAGCGCGGCATCCGCATCACCCATGCGGCGGGCATGAACGCCCCCTCGGTCGCCGACCACGCCTTTGCCCTGCTATTGGGTATCGTGCGCAACATCCCCGTCTACGACGCCTCGGCCCGGGCCGGAAAATGGCGGGAAGACTTGCCCCAGCGCCCGATGGTCAACGGCAAGAAGATCGGTATCATCGGCATGGGCGCCATCGGCCAGGGCATCGCCCGGCGCGCCGAAGGCTTCGACATGGAGGTGTCCTACATGGCCCGGTCGGCCAAGGCGGACCTTCCCTGGCGCTATGTCGATAATGTCCGCGACTTGGCTCAGCATGTCGATTTCCTGATTTCCGCCGTACCCGGCGGCCCCGCGACCCATCACCTGATCGACCGCACCGTGCTGGAAGCATTGGGCAAGGACGGCTTCCTGATCAACGTCGGGCGCGGCAGCGTCGTCCATACGGATGATCTGATCATCGCCTTGCGGGACGGCGTGATCGCCGGCGCCGCCCTGGATGTGTTCGAGGACGAACCGGTGGTCCCCGAAGCACTCTGCGCCATGACCAACGTCGTCCTGACCCCCCATGTGGGCGGGGCCGCGCCCGAGGTTCAGATCCTGGGCGTGAAGCTGATGCGCCGCAATATCGAGGCCTTCCTGGCCGGCAAGCCCCTGATCAGCCCGATCCCGGAACTGTCCGAAGCTTGACCGGGGCGGCGGCCGTCCCGATCCGCAACTTGAAATTGGCAAGCGCGGCATGGACATGGCTGAGCATGATGGCGGCCGCCAGATCGCTTTGGCCGCGCTCGATCGCCGTGGCCAGTTGGCGATGTTCGGCGAAACTGCGGTCGACATCGGCGCGGGCGAATTTCCTGTAGGATTGAACGACGTTGTTCAATTCGATCAGGGACGTGGTGACGACCAGAAGCTGGCGTTGCCCCGATGCATCCAGCAGGACCTGATGAAAGCGGTTATTGAGGGGCGCGATCTGGCCGAAGTCCGGCTCGCTCCGGTCGCCCAACGTTTCCATCCGCGCACATAGCTCGAACAGCTCGTCCAGGTGCTCCTGTTTGCGGTTCAGGGCCGCAAGGCGGGCACCCTGGGGTTCCAACAGCGCGCGAATTTCCAAAATCTCGACCATCTCCGCATCGGCGTAGCCGCGCACGATGGCGCCGGCATGGGCCGTGAAGTCGATCAGCCGGTCATTGACCAGACGCTGCAGGGCGATGCGCACGGGCGTACGGCTGACGCCGAACTGCGTCGCCAGTTCGCCTTCGCGCAGGCGATCGCCCACGGCGTACTCGCCGGCAAGAATGCCTTCGCGGATCTGTCGGTACACCCGATCACTTGACGTCGCCATGCTGTCACTCCCTGGGCATCACGCCGGCAAACATACTGCCCCATGCGATACGCCACATAGTCTTGTTTATTGTATGCAATATAGGCTAAAACAGCCCTTGAAACGGCAAAAATAGCCTTTATTGCATGCAATTATTCCACGAAGAGGAAATATTCGAATGAAAAGCCTGTCCCAACGCCTGAAGCAGGATGAGATTCTGATCGCCCCCGGCGTGTTCGACATGATTTCGGCGAAAGTCGCCGATTCCCTGGGGTTTGATGTCCTTTACATGACCGGCTACGGCGTCGTGGCCTCGCATCTGGGCCTGCCCGATGCCGGCATCGCGACCTATACCGACATGGTCAGCCGGGTGCGCCAGATCGCCGAAGGCACCAAGACACCCCTGATCGCCGACGGCGACACCGGCTACGGCGGGCTGCTTAACCTGGAACACACGGTGCGCGGCTACGAACGGGCCGGCGCCACGGCGATCCAGCTTGAAGACCAGGAATTCCCCAAGAAATGCGGCCACATGCTGGGCCGCAACGTGGTGCCGCTGGACGACATGCTGGCCAAGATCCGCGTCGCCCGCGACACCCGCGACAGCGACGAATTCCTGATCATCGCGCGCACGGATTCGCGCACCACCCTAGGCTTGGACGAAGCCCTGCGCCGCGCCGACGCCTTCGCCGAAGCGGGTGCTGACGTGCTGTTCGTCGAATCCCCGGAAAGCGAAGAGGAAATGCGCACGATCTGCCAGCGCTTCGACCTGCCGTTGCTGGCCAACATGGTCGAAGGCGGCCGAACCCCGGTGCTCAGCCGCGACGAGTTGCAGTCCCTCGGCTACAAGATCGCTCTGTTCCCCGGCAGCGGGTTCCTGGCCGCCGGCCAGGCCTTGAAGGCCGTGTACACCGACCTCAAGGAAACCGGCTCGACGGCCGGATCTAAGGTCGACTTCTACCCGTTCGCGGAATTCAGCCAGCTCATGGGCTTCGGCCAGGTCTACGACTTCGAACAGAAATACAAGTGATCTCCCCGGGCCCGCGCGCTGCGGGCCCGGCCCCCTGCCGGGTATTGGCCTTGACGGCCCAAAATTAATCTTGACGTCAAGATAGTTGCCGGAGAACACTGTCCGGCATGGATCATTCTTCGAATCGCCCCGAGGATCACGTCGACCGCATTCTTGCCGAATGGCGGCAGGGATTCCCGAACCTGGCCACCGCGCCCATGGGCGTGGTCGGTCGCGTGCGGCGGCTCGGCACCTTCTTTCTGCGCGGGATGGAAGAAACCTGGGCCAAGTTCGACCTGAACGTGGCGGGGTTCGACGTGCTGTCGACCCTGCTCCGCGTCGGCCCGCCCTACAGCCTGTCACCGGGTGAATTGATCGCCTCGACCATGGTCACATCGGGCACCATGACCCACCGCATCGACCAGTTGGAGCGGGCGGGATACGTCGTGCGCCGGGCCAACCGTGATGACGGCCGCAGCGTGCGGATCGTCCTGACCGACCGAGGGCGAAAGCTGATCGAACAGGCCCTTGTCGCCCATGTGGAAACCCAGGCCCGCTTGATCGAGACCCTGACCCCGGCGGAGCAGGATACCCTCGCGGCCCTGCTGAAAAAGATGCTGGCCGAATTCGAAGCGCCGGAATCCGACAAACGGGACCCGGAGCCATGATCATCGAGAACACCCTGGACCTCAGCCTTGCCCCCGACGATGCCTGGCGCACCTTGCTGAACATCCCCTATGTCGCGCCCTGCCTGCCGGGCACCAAGCTGACGGCGGTGGTGGACGAACGCACCTACGAAGGCATGGTGGAACTGAAACTGGGCCCGGTCAGCCTGTCGTTCCGCGGCACGGCGGTGATTGAGGACGTGGACCCAGAGGCCATGAAGGTCCGCGTCTCCGCCAAGGGGCGGGAAGACCGGGGCCGTGGCTCGGCCCATGCCACGGTGACCTTCCAATTGCATCCATCGGGCGACGGCACCCGGGTCGAGGTCGCGACCGACCTGAACCTGGCCGGCAGCATCATCCAGTACGCGCGGGGTGCGGGCGTGGTGACCAAGACGGCGCAGCAGCTGGTCGATCAATTCGCGGCCCGCCTGAGCAAGCGCATCGACAGCGGGGAAGAGCCGGACCCGGAGGCGATCAAGGTCGGGTCGCTTTTGTGGCAGGGGCTGACCGCGCGCTTCAAGGGCGGAAAGCAGGGCAAGCCCGACGCATGAAGCCCGCCCCTTTCACTTATCATCGGGCGGAATCGCTCGCCGAAGCCGCCGAGATGGCGGCAACGCTGGACAACGCGCGCCTGCTGTCCGGCGGACAGTCCCTGATGGCCATGATGAACCTGCGCTATGTCGCGGTCGATCACCTGATCGACCTCAACCCGGTGGCGGAGATCGCCGGGATCACGATCGGCAGCGGGCGGGTCACTCTTGGTGCCATGACCCGCCAGCGCACGGTATTGGAAGACGCCGCCCTGGCCACCTGCTGCCCGATCCTGCGCGAGGCCCTCGGCTTCGTCGGCCATGTCCAGACCCGCAACCGAGGCACGGTCGGCGGGTCGCTGGCCCATCTCGATCCGGCGGCGGAACTACCGGGGATGGCCGCCCTGCTGGGGGCCGAGATCACGTTGACCAGCCAGGACGGCGCGCGCCGCGTCGCCATGGCTGATTATCCCTTGGGCTACATGACCCCCGACATCAACGAGGGCGAAATTCTGACCACCCTTTCTTTCGACGCCTGGCCTTCGGCCCACGGCTGGGATTTCCGCGAATTCGCGCAACGCCACGGCGATTTCGCCATGGCGGGCGTCGGCAGCCTGATCACCCTGGACACGGACGGGCGCATCGACCGCGCCGCCGTGGTGCTGATCGGTGTCGACGATGGCCCGGTCCGCCCGACCGACGTGGAAGCCATGATGATCGGCGAGACGCCGTCGGACGCCCTGTTCCGCGCGGCCGGGGCCCTCATCGCCGAGCGGCCCATGGCGGGCGACGCCCTGGTCACCGAAGCCTACCGCCAACACCTCGCGGGCGTGCTGCTGCGCCGCTCCCTCGCCAATGCCTGCGTCCGCGCATCGGAGTCCGCCCATGCCTGATGCCCTGCCCGAACGCCGCATCACCCTGACCGTCAACGGCAAGGAACATTCCGCCGTAACGGAAGACCGCTATTCCCTGGCCGATTTTCTGCGCCACGGCCTGGGCCTGACCGGCACGCATCTGGGGTGTGAGCACGGGGTCTGCGGCGCCTGCACCGTGCTGGTCGACGGCGAGGCCGTGCGCGGCTGCCTGATGCTGGCGGTCCAGGCCGAGGGCCGCCAGGTCACCACCATTGAGGGCCTGGCCGGCGACGACGGCACCTTGAGCCCCCTGCAAGCGGCCTTCATGGACAACCACGGCCTGCAATGCGGGTTCTGCACCCCGGGCATCCTCACGACCCTGACGGCCTATCTGCGCGACAACCCGGACGCGGATGAGCCGGAATTGCGCGAGGCCCTTTCCGGCAACATCTGCCGCTGCACGGGATACGACACCATCGTCCGCGCGGCGCTCGCCGCCGCCGACGCGATGCGCAAGGGAGCCACGGCATGAGTTCGACCGCCTTCGTCGGCCAGCGCGTGAAGCGCGTGGAAGACCCGGATCTGCTGACCGGCCGCGGCCAATTCCTGGACGACCTGAAACTGCCCGGCCTGCTGGAAGCCGCCTTCGTGCGCAGCCCCTTCGCCCATGCCACCTTCACCGAGATCGACGCCGCCGAGGCCCGCGCCATGCCGGGCGTGGTCGCCGTTCTGACGGCCCGTGACCTGCCGGCGGAAATGCTGGACAAGCGTATCCTGCTGCAAGTGCCCCATCCGGAAATCACCTATGCGGTGACGCAGGAGCCGCTGGCGACATCGGAAGTCTGCTTCGTCGGCGAGGCGGTGGCCGTGGTCATCGCCGAAAGCCGCCATCTGGCCGAGGACGCGGCGGAACGGGTGATCGTCGATTGGGAGCCCCTGCCCGCGACCGCCCATTGCGACGCGGCGCTGAAGCCGGGGGCCCCCGCCGTCCATTCCACCATGACCGACAACATCGCCGGACGCCTGAACCTGAGCTTCGGCGATGTGGACGCGGCGTTCCGCAACGCCGCCCATGTCATCCGCGAACGGTACGAACCCCATCGCGGCACCGGCCATCCCATGGAATGCCGGGGGGTGGTCGCTGTCTATGATCTGGTCAGCGACGCCTTTCGCATCTGGTCCTCGACCCAGACGCCCCATAACACCCAGCGCGCCGTGATCGACATGTTCGGTCTGGCGGAAGACCATGTGCGGGTCATCACCCCCGACGTGGGCGGCGGTTTCGGGCCCAAGAACCAGGTCTATCCCGAGGAACTGGTCATCCCGGCGGCGGCCCGCCTGTTGGGCCGGCCCGTGAAATGGGCCGAGGACCGGCGCGAACATTTCCTGACCACGACGCAGGAACGGGACCAGGTCTGGGACGTCGCCGCCGCCGTCGATGACGACGGGCGTCTGCTGGGCATCAAGGGAACCTTGATCCACGACGCCGGGGCCTATCTGCCCTGGGGCATCATCATGCCCTATATCTCGGCCACCACCCTGCCCGGCCCGTACAAGCTGCCGGCCTATCGCATGGCGGTGACCATCGCCTTCACCAACCTGGTGCCAACCACGCCGCTGCGGGGCGCCGGGCGGCCCCAGGCCGTGTTCGCCATGGAACGGCTGCTGGACGCCGTGGCCGCGAAACTGGGCCTCGACCCGGCGGAAGTGCGGCGGCGTAATTTCATCCAGGCATCCGACATGCCCTACGACATGGGCCTGACCTACCGCGACGGCGCGCCCGTGATGTACGATACCGGCGACTACCCGGACGCCCAGGCCAAGGCCCTGGCCGCCGCTGGCTATGACGATTTCCCGGCCCGCCAGAAAGCGGCCTTGGCCCAGGGCCGGCATATCGGCATCGGCATCGGCAATTATGTGGAAGGCACGGGCCTGGGCCCCTTCGAGGGGGCGACCATTCGCATCCTGACCAACGGACGCGTCGCCATCTATACGGGCGCGGCGGCGGCGGGCCAGGCCCACCGCACCACCCTGGCGCAGATCTGCGCGGATGAGCTGAACATCGACGTGACCGACATCGACGTGGTCGGCGGCGATACGGGCGTCATGCCGCGCGGTGCGGGGACCTATGCTTCCAGGATCACCGTCAACGCCGGGTCGTCCACGCGGATGGCCGCCACCGAATTGCGCGGCAAGGCCCTGGCGCTCGCCGCCGCCAAGTTCGACGTGAAGCCCGAGGATGTGGAACTGACCCACGGCGCCGTGCGCATCAAGGGCGAACAGGGCGACAGCATCACCTTCGAGGAACTGGCCAAGATGACCAGCGGCATGCCGGGTTATGCCCTGCCCAAGGGGGTGAAGCCGGACCTGGAGGCGTCGGGGTACTTCACCCCGCCGCAGGCGACCTATTCCAACGGCAGCCACGTCGCCGAGGTTGAGGTCGATCCCGAGACGGGCCAGGTCACGATCCTGAAATACACCGTGGTCCACGACTGCGGCACGATCATCAATCCCATGCTGGTCGACGGCCAGGTCCAGGGCGGGGTCGCCCACGGCATCGGCAACGCGCTGTTGGAACGCATGGTGTTCGACGCCGACGCCAACCCCCTGACCACGACCTTCGCCGACTACCTGATGCCGACGGCGGAAATCGTGCCGACCTGCGACATCGTGCATATGGAAAGCCCGACCCCCCTGAACCCCTTGGGCGCCAAGGGGGCCGGCGAAGGCGGCACCATCCCCGCCCCCGCCGCCATCGTCGCGGCGGTGGAAAACGCCTTGTCGCCCTTCGGCATCCGCATCACCGATTGCCCCATCACCCCGCAGCGCATCGTCGAGCTGATCAACGCCGCGAGCGAGACCAACCAGGAGGACCGCTGATGACCACCAGCGACCGTTTCCGTATTTCCCGCGACGGCCCCGTCGCCCGCGTCACCTTGAACCAAGGACCAGAGGGCAACACCCTGGCCCCGCCGGACATGCAGGCCATCGGCGCCGCCATCCGCGCGGAAGGCTCCGACCGGGCCGTGAAGCTGGTCGTCGTCACCGGCGAAGGAGATGATTTCTGCCTGGGCCGGCGCATCGTCGCGGGCGTGACGCCCCCCGCCAATGCGCGGGCGTTCCGTGAGCGGGTCGCCGACGCCATCCTGGGCGTCTACGAAAATCTGCGCATGACGCCGGTGCCGGTGCTGGCCGCCGTGCAGGGCCGGGCCAAGGGATTCGGCTGCGCCTTCGCCGCCCAGGCCGACGTGACCATCGCCGAGGACGGGGCCCGGTTTTCCATGCCGGAAATGGACGGCAACCTGCCGCCGACCCTGGCGATTTCCGCCGCCCTGCCGAAAATGCCGGCCAAGGCCGTGCTCGACATGGTGCTGACCCGGGACGAGATCGACGCCAAAACAGCCCATGCATTCGGGATGGTTTCCCGGGTTGCCCCCAAGGGCGGCCTGACGGCGGCGGTCGACGCCTATATCGCCAAGTTGGCCGACCGCGACCGCAACGCCCTGGTCGCGATCAAGGAATACATGCGCCTGGCCCCGACCATGGACCTTGCCGGGCAGGCCCGTTATGGGGCAAACCTGATTGCGGTCGAGATGACCTCCCAAGACAAAGCTTAAGAACAGGACCAGCCCATGCCCATGATTTCCGTCAACGGCGAAACCCTTCATTACCGCCAGGCCGGCAGCGGCCCGACGCTGCTGATGCTGCACAGCCTGGGCACCAACGGCTATTTGTGGGAAGGTCAGATCGCAGCCCTGCAGGACAGGTTCACCTGCGTCGCGCTCGACGCCCGCGGCCACGGCCGCTCGTCCAACCGGGGCGGCGTAACCATGCAGGCGGTGGCCGAGGACGCCCATGCCCTGTTGACGGAACTGGGCCTGCTGCCTGCGCACATCATGGGGATTTCCATGGGCGGCCTGCAATGTGCCCGTCTGCACGCCCTGGCCCCCAATGACGTGTTGTCCATCGTCTATGCCGACAGCTTCGCCTTCATGGGCGCGGCGGGGCCGGACCGGGTCAAGGGCATGGAAGCCAAGATCGCGACCATGACCATGACTGAATTCGCCAAGGACTATGCCGACAGCACCCTGCTTCCGGCAACAGACAAGGCCCATCACCAGGCCCTGATCGCCGCCATCACCGGCATGACCAAGGACGATTACCTGGACGCCGTGCGCTCCGTCTTCACCGAGGACGTGCGCGCGCAGTTACAGGGCATCGACAAACCCATGCATATCGTCACCGGCGACCAGGACCAGCGCACGCCCCTGGCGGCGGCGGAAAGCGTCCAGGCCCTGGTCACGGGATCGACGCTGGAGATCATTCCGAACGCCGCCCATCTGTCGAACATCGACAATCCGGTGGGCTTTTTGGCGGCGGTCGGCCCGTTCCTCGACCGGGTGCGGGGATAACGCGGGGCGCTTTCAGAAAGGCCAAAGGAATTTCTCCATTGGTGCGCGGAATTTAGTAATGTGCGGCGCTTCTCGCCCACAGACTAGGTTTCCCCACCCTTGGCCCCACCCATCCTCCACCTTCGCGACATCGACCTGACCTTCGGCGGCACGCCGCTTCTCGAGGGGGCGGAGCTTGCCGTCATGCGCGGCGACCGCCTGTGCCTGGTCGGGCGCAACGGGTCCGGCAAGTCGACCCTGCTGAAGATCGCGGGCGGGCTGATCGACCCGGACAAGGGCGAAATTTTCGTGCAACCGGGGGCGACCGTACGCTATCTGGCGCAGGAACCGGACCTGTCCGGCCATGCCACGACCCTGGACTATGTCGAGGACGGCCTGGCGCCGGGTGACGATCCTTACCGCGCGCAGTATCTTTTGGATGTCCTGGGCCTGACCGGCCAGGAAACCCCCGGCCATCTGTCCGGCGGCGAAGCCCGGCGCGCGGCCCTGGCTCGGGCATTGGCGCCCAAGCCGGACATCCTGCTGCTGGACGAGCCGACCAACCACCTGGATCTGCCGGCCATCGCCTGGCTGGAACAGGAGTTGAAATCCATGTCGTCGGCCATCGTCATGATCAGCCACGACCGCCGGTTCCTGGAAAACCTGTCGCGGGCGACCCTGTGGCTGGACCGGGGTCAGGTCAAGCGCCTGGAACAGGGCTTTGCCGCGTTCGAGGAATGGCGCGACGAACTCCTGGAACAGGAAAGCACCGCCCGCCACAAGCTGGACCGCAAGATCGCCGCCGAAACCCATTGGCTGATCCACGGCGTGTCGGCCCGGCGCAAGCGCAACCAGCGCAGGCTCGGCAATCTGATGGACATGCGCCAGCAGAAACGCGAACTGCGCCAAGTAACCGGCGAGGTCAAACTGGCCGCCGCCCAGAGCGAAACCTCGGGCAAGTTGGTGATCGACGCCGAGGACATCACCAAGGCCTACGGCGAGCGCACCCTGATCGACGGCTTCTCCACCCGCATCCTGCGCGGTGACCGGGTCGGCATCATCGGCCCCAACGGGGCCGGCAAGACGACCCTGCTGAACATCCTGACCGGCCAGGCCGCCCCCGACACGGGCAAGGTCAAGGTCGGCGTCTCGGTCGAGATGGTGACCCTGGACCAGAAGCGCGAAAGCCTGAACCCGCGGACCAGCCTGTCCGACGCCCTGACCGACGGCAGCGGCGACACGATTTCCGTGGGCGGCGAGCCGCGCCACGTCATCAGCTACATGAAGGACTTTCTGTTCCTGCCCGAACAGGCGCCGACCCCGATCGGCGAATTGTCGGGCGGTGAACGCGGCCGGCTGATGCTGGCGCGGGCCTTGGCCCGCCCGTCGAACCTTCTGGTGTTGGATGAGCCGACCAACGACCTGGACCTGGAAACCCTCGACCTGCTGCAGGAAATGATCGCCGATTACGAAGGGGCCGTGCTGCTGGTCAGCCACGACCGCGATTTCATCGACCGGGTCGTGACCTCGACCGTCGCCTGGGAAGGCGAAGGCCAGTGGCGGGAATATCCCGGCGGTTATTCCGACATGCTGGCGCAGCGCGGCGAGGCGCCGCTGCGCGACAAGCCGAAGAAAGACAAGGGCGCGGCAAAGAACGCGGCGCCGTCTTCGACCGGAGCACCGAAGGAAAAGCGCAAACTGTCCTTCAAGGACAGCCACGCGCTGAAGATTCTGCCCGACCGCATGGCCAAGCTTGAGGAAGAGATCGCGGGCCATAAGAAGGTCCTGTCCGACCCCAACCTGTTCGCCAAGAATGCCACGCGCTTCACCGATACGGCGGCGGCCCTGACCAAGGCCGAAGCGAAACTGGCCACCCTGGAAGAGGAGTGGCTGGCGCTTGAGATGAAACGGGAAGAGATCGAAGGCGGCTGAGCTTGGTAACCGGTCCGCCGGTCAGTCGTCGGATCCTGACCGGGGAGGGGGGGCGACGATGCGCTCGACCCCGCGGTTCTTCTGTTCAGCTTTGGCCTCTGCCGCGGCGGCTTCCGCACGGGGTTCGTCAAAGGTGTATTTGCGGATCGCCCGCTTCAAATCCTGCATGAGCTGGATACCGATTTCGCCGCCGTCGCCGGTGATCTTGTCGCGAAACACGCTGCGCATGGTGTCGATATGGGCCTTGATGACCTTGACGGCGCGGTCCTCGGTCGGACAGGGCGCCTGGGTCATCTTGTACAGCATCTCGCCGACGTTGGTGATGATCGGATAGCCGAAGGTGCCGCCCTGACCGCGCAGTTCATGGGCCAGCAGATTAATGTTCTTGAAATGGCGGGCGCGCTGATCCACCGACTGCTGCAGCGCGCGCTCGCAGATGCTCGACAAGGTCGCCAGATAACCGAGCGCCCAGTCGTGGAATTCCAGGCCCTTGCGCTGCAGGTGCTGATCCGCCGCCTGCAGGTGGCGCAGCGGCAGTTCGCCCGGCGGGCTCATGCCCAGGCCGCCGACCTTCTCCTTCAGCTTGTTGGGCAGGCGGAACAGGAAGACGTCGCCGTCATTCCTGGGGCGGCGCACGCGGTCCGAGGAATAGACGATGGTCGCGTCCTTTTCGCTGATCCGGCGCCGGTCGTGAGGGCACTTCGGGTCGCTCTTGCGGTGCCGGTCAGGGCCGAAGTATTCGCGGGTGGCGACGAACTGGCGCGGAAAGTCGACGACCTCAAGCACCCGGTTGCAAACGGTCTGGGCGGAAAACGGCTTGGCCAGGAATTCGCTGGCCCCGCCGTCGCGGGCCTTTTCGACATTGTCCGTGTCGGCGGCGCCGGACATCATGATGAAAGGCATGAAGCGGTTGGGCGATTCCTTGCCCTGGCGGACCCACTTCAGCAGCAGGTGGCCGTCGATCGGCGCCATCACCAGATCGGAAATGATCATGTCAACGGGACAACCATAGGGGCCGTGATGGGCGCTCAGGAACTCGATTGCTTCGACGCCGTTCTCCGCGGTGATGACCTGACCGGCCCCGAGGGTTTTCAGTACGTCCTGCAATATCTTGAGTACGAAACGGTTGTCATCGACCAGAAGAAAGGTCAGCCGCTCCAGATTGTATACGCCCATTGCTTCTCAACGGAGGGAGCCAGCCCCCTCGCCACCGTTCTACACGTTGCTCACCCATGGCGTTTTTCCCTTGGCGTCTTAAAGTTGCGCCTGATACCGCATTCTACTTAACTGGAAACACTCACAAAGCCAATAATGTTGAAAATCAGACCATTAGACTACTCTAATGGCACAACCGATACGTCATCCCCAGAGATCCGGCACCGGCGGATGAATGCGCCCGCCCGCGAAATCCAGGCCCGGATCGCGGTCTTCGCGCAGCAGCAGGGGGCCGTCCAGGTCGACGACCCGGGCCCGCCCCGCCAAAAGCGTGGCCGGCGCCATGGCCAGCGACGTCGCGACCATGCAGCCGACCATCAGCCCGAACCCCCGCGCAGAGGCGGCATCGGCCAGATCAAGGGCCGCCGTCAGGCCGCCGGTCTTATCCAGCTTCACGTTGACCATGTCATAAAGCCCGGCGAGACGGTCCAGATCCCGGGCCGTATGGCAGCTTTCGTCGGCGCAGATCGGGATCGGATAGGACAGGCCGCGCAAAATCTCGTCGCCATGGGCGGGCACCGGCTGTTCCAGCATCTCCACACCCATGTCGATCAGGAACGGCGCCAGATTTTCCAGCCGGTGCAGGTCCCAGCCCTCGTTGGGATCGACGACCAGGCGGGCCTTAGGTGCTGCCTCGCGCACGGCGCTTAAGCGCGCGCGCACATCGGCGCCGTCCAGCTTGATCTTCAGCAGGGGCGCCTTAGCCAGGCGACGAGCCTGGATCGCCATCTCCTGGGGGCTGGCGATACCGATGGTTTCCGCCGTTACCGCCGGCAGCGGTTCCGGCAGGCCGGCCAGGTCCCAGGCGCGCCTGCCCGCCTGCTTGCATTCCAGATCCCACAGGGCGCAGTCGACGGCGTTGCGCGCGGCCCCCGGCGGCAGGGCGTCGAGCAGATCGCGGCGGCCGATCCCCTCGGCCACGGCGTCCGCGACCTCGGCGATCTGATGGATCACGCTGTCGACCGTTTCGCCGTAGCGCGCATAGGGCACGCATTCGCCGCGTCCGGCCCGTCCATCCGCATCCTCGACCTCGCAGACCACGACCCGGGCCTCGGTCTTGACGCCGCGCGAAATGGCGAAGGGCCGGGCCAGGGGCCAGCCTTGATCGACGGCGGACAGGCGGCGCGCCCCCGCCACGGTTACAGCTTCTCGATGGCGTCGACGATGGGCACGACGCCCGTGCGCACCGCATCGACGGCGGGCAGACCCAGGCGCTCGGAAATCTCGGCCAGATAGGCCGTGGCCCGCGCATCGTCCATGGAGCTGGTGTTCACGGACACGCCGACGATCTTGGCGTCGGGCTCGAACATTTGGGCCATGCGCTCGTTGACGTCGATGCAGGCCTCCAACGACGGTACGGGCACGCCGGGCGTGCCCCGCATTTCCCGCCGCGCCGCATCATGGCACAGCACCAGGGCATGGGGCCGGGCGCCATGGATCAGGCCCAGGGTCACCCCGGAATAGGAGGCATGGAACAGGGAGCCCTGCCCCTCGACCACGTCCCAGTGGTCCGGATCATTCGCGGGCGTCAGCCATTCCGCGGCACCGGCGATGAAATCGGCGACCACGGCATCGACGGACGCCCCGTCGCCGGCGATGAAGATGCCGGTCTGGCCGGTGGCGCGGAAATCCGCCTTCATGCCGCGTGCCTTCATTTCCCGCTCAATGGCCAGCGAGGTGAACATTTTGCCCACGGATACGTCCGTGCCCACGGTCAATATTCTCCGGCCTGATCTGGGTTGTCCCGAGGCGACGTCGAAGTCGCGCGACGGGTGGCGGGCGTCGGTCAGCGTCCGCCCGTGGCGGGCCGCCGCCTCGGCGATCGCAGGCACGTCGCGCAGCCGGCGATGCAGCCCGGCGGCCACATCCATGCCGGCCTCGATGGCCTCGACGATGACGCCGACCCAATTGTCGGGAATCACGCCGCCCCGGTTGGCGACGCCGATGACCATGGTCTTGCAGCCGGCCTTGACCGCGTCGGCAATGGTCATGTCGGGAATGCCCAGGTCAGCCTTGCATCCGGCCAGGCGAAGCTGGCCCTTGCACCACTCGGGCCGCCAGTGGACGACCCCGATGGCGACCTTGGCCGCAAGTTGGTCCGGCGCGTCGCCGACGAACATCAGATAGGGGGTCGCGAGTGCCATGGCGGGTCTCCCGGCAGGTTCATTCAGGCAACAAGCCTAACACGACCGGTCCCGATGGGAAGGGGTCAGCGCCCGGGCGAATAATGGGCCAGGATGAACACGGCCGCGGCATGGGCCGCCAGGGTCACGGCGCGGCGCGCCTTGGCGACCCGACGCCTGATGGCGGCCTGGCGTTCGGCGCGCTGGGCCTCCAGATGGCCAGTGACCGCGCGCGCGACGTCATAGCCTTCGCGGTGGGCTTCCATGTAATGGCGGCGGCGGTGAAGTTCGAAATCCGGGTGGAAGTGGAACACGGTCATGGCCCGGCGTTTGCCGTCATAGGTCGAGAAGGCCAGGACCTCGTCGGGACCGATGTCGTATTTGCGCACGACCAGAAGCGAGGCGTCGAGCCCTCGCTTAATAACGTGGATGCCGTCGCCGTAATCCTGGTCGAACTCGAAAAACCAGTCGCCGGGTAGGAAGGCATTTGGGTTTCCCGAAAGGCCCGCAGTGGGGCGATCATTCCTGTCGGACATGGCTATCCGTCCTCTGGTGAAGACAATGCCGATCACACGGCACGGCCCTTTGGAAAAGGCTGCCTATCCCAGGTAGTCGCCTGCCAACATTTTGTTATTAGTATATCGTCACGGGATACGCGCAGCCGCCGCGCGACGTTCCCGCCTGATGTCCTACATACGCCCCTAAGGAGAATCACACAAAACGAAAATATTCCCCCCACCGGACAGCCCGTGAATAGCCACCGCAGGATGCCGAGAAGCACCGCAGAAGATATTGAAACACTTGAAAAAACATTTTCATGTCCAAGCGCCGGCAATTTCGGCGGAACGGCCAGCACGGGCAAATCCTATTGCGCGCCTGGGGCCTATCCAGTACATCCGAGTCTCCCGACAGGGCGCCACCGGCCGGTGGCCCGCCCCATCACCACTGAAATTCCGAGGATTCCGATGGCCTACGTCATTCCCCAGCCGCCCCAGTCTTTCCTGCCCGTCGCCGGCACGGACGACCAGTTCCCCGTGCGCCGCGTCTATTGCGTGGGCCGCAACTTCGCCGAACACGCCATCGAAATGGGCCATGACCCGGACCGCGAGCCGCCGTTCTTTTTCATGAAGTGCCCCGACAACCTGATGGTCGGCGGCGGGGACTGGCCTTATCCGGTCGCCTCGAACGACGTCCATTGGGAGTTGGAAATGGTTCTCGGCCTGAAATCCGGCGGCACCAACATTCCGGCGGCGCAAGCGCTCGACCATGTGTTCGGTTATGCCGTGGGCCTGGACATGACGCGCCGCGACCTGCAGGGCGAAGCCAAGAAAATGGGCCGCCCCTGGGACGTGGGCAAGGCGTTCGACCTGGCCGCCCCCTGCACGGCGATCCACCCGGCCGAAAAAACCGGCCATCCGACGTCGGGCCGCATCTGGCTGGAACGCAACGGCGAGGTTCGCCAGGACGGTGACCTCAACCAGATGATCTGGAAAATCCCGGAAATGATCGAATATCTGTCGGGCCTGTTCACCCTGGCCCCGGGCGACCTGATCTTCACCGGCACGCCCGCCGGCGTCGGCGCCGTGCAGCGCGGCGACGTGCTGAAGGGCGGAGTCGAGGGCGTGGACGAACTGACCATCAAGGTCGTCTGACCCCAAATCGCGGCAGGGCGGACATTCCACCTGCCATTTATTTGCCCGATTCCCGCCCTCGGGCGGCCCTGGTTCCATGGTCTCCTTCTCTCCGCTTGGACGGAGAAAGGAGACCTCTTATGGAAACCATGAAAGCCCCCCTTGCCGCCTTCGCCGTGGCCCTGCCGTTGACGCTCACGGCACTGGCCGCAGAGGCCATGTTCGACCTGCGCGATCTGTTCTGGGCATTCTAGGAAGCCTTCGAGGCGACTATTTTCCGGGCCGCTTGAGGGCCAGGTACTGGGCCGCGATGGGCAGCGCCTGATCCGCCTTCATGCCGGGCTTCATGCGCGGATCGTAGAGCATGCGCAGCATCCAGCGGTCGGCCTCGGTCAGGTCGACATGGCGGCTGCTGTCCGAGAAGATCGAGAACGTCAGCCCGTCGACGTCGTTGACCAACCCCATCAGCTGGGTGATTTCCTCGGTCACGCAGGCGCGCAGGAAGATCCTGGGATCGACCTGGACGTTGCCGTACTGGACCTGCGTCACGATTTCCGCCGGCACCGCCGCGTAACCGAAGGTCAAGGCCCCCGTCTTGTTGATGCGCAGACGCCCATGGCAGAAACCGAGACGCAGCATCCTTTCCGCATCAACGGCCTTGTACGCGCCCTTGGTGCGCTTTTCGATGACCGCCGGCAGCGACGCCTTGGGCCCGAAGAACACCAGCACGTTGATGGGAATCTTGGACACGTTGGGCGCCAGACGCTTTTCCTGGCGCATGACCTCGGAATACACCAGCTTCACCGGATGGCCGGTTTCCTTGGCGAGATCATCCAGCTGACGGACCACCAGTTCCTCGAACAACGGTGGATAACCCTTGCCGATGATGGCGACGTTGACCGGGGCGGTCCATTTAATGACGCGGGGGATGCGCTTTTCATGTTCGGAGCCGAGGGCGACCCCGGCGAACGCCTTGATCAGGTCGGTGTTGGAAACGTCGTCCTCGGCCCGCGCGGCCGTGACGGCGACGGCCATCAGGACGCAGGCGATAATCAGGAAGCGTGCCGGCACAAGGCGTGCGAGTAGAAAGCGTTCTGGAAAGCGCATGGCTTATCCTAACAAGGAAACGCCTAGCGCACCATGTCGTCGATCAGGAAGCCCTGGAACATGGTGATCCCGCAGGCATGAGCGGTTTTGATCGCCAGTTCGTCATCGACCCGCGCCATGACCAGGACCGTGCCCCGCTGCTGCAGGCCCTGAATCGTTTCCTTGAACTTGGGCAGGGAATTTTCCGTGCCCGGCCGCCAGAACACCTTGGCCAGCTTGGCGCCCAACTTCGGCAGATCCATCACGCCCAGACTTTCCGGAATGATGGCATCGATGGCGATGGTTCCGCCGTGGGAGGTGATCAGTTCCGACGCGGTCTGGAACTGATCCCAGTTCTGTAGGATGTTTTCGGCGCGAAATTCCAGGACCAAGCTCGACAGCGCCTTCCCCCCCTTTTCCAGAAGGTTCTGGAACGAATGGGTGAACACGGTTTCCACGTTCAGATTGAGGGACGCCTTGGCGCGGTCCGGATTCACTTCATCGAAACATTCGATAAGCATCTGATCGAGGGACCGTGTCAGATGCTGGAACACCAGGCCTGCACCGCGGAAATCCACATTCGTCAGAATGTGTTGGCGGATCATCTCGACCGAAATGAAGTATTCCTTCATCACCGGCATGGGCGGCTTGCCCGGCGTGATGAGGACCGTCGACTGGGATCGGATGAAATTGTCCGTGAACGCCTTCTTGCCCATCTTGCGCATGCCGTCGCGCACCACTTGGATGTCGCTTTCGCGCAGCGGTCGGGTCTCGCCCGTGCCGACGCCGGCTTCCTTGGCGCGGTCATCAAAGGTTTCCAGAAACTTGATGGCGTTGCCGATGCGGCCCTGCAGATTGATGATGCGGAGCATCCGCGACTGGTCGATCTGGCTGAAATATTCCGGAAAATTCTGCTGAATGACGCGAATCAGGTCGACCTTCAGCTCCGACGTCCATTCCATCTGGTTATAGTCGTTGAGCTTCATCAGCAGCGCCGTGTCCGTGCTGGTCAGGCGATAGACTTCGGCGGCGCGCCGCTCACGGCACCGCTCATAGGACTCGTCGGTCTTTTTGCGAAGCTGCTTGTCCTCTTCCTCGGTCATCCCGAGGGTGGAAAAACTGACGAGAATCAGATGATTGGGCTCTTCTGTCCCGCCCTTCCAATTCTTCAGTCGCGTCAGAAGCTTGAGATGCTCGCCGCCGCCTGGACTTGAATCAGCCATGAAATTTTCGGTCCATTTCCGTCAATGGTCATAAATTTTGGTTCATAGGATGCGGCCCAGGCAAGAACAATGCCTAAACAAACCATCCATATCAGGTAGTTGATAAAACTGTCTTAATCGCCCCCCTCCAAGTTATATCAGCATATCCTCGATGTGCAGCCCCTGAAAGGCGGTGATTCCGACCTCGCGGCCAACCCGCAGCCCCAGTTCGGAATCAACCCGGCACAGCACGACGATGCACCCCGCGTCCTGGGCCTGCTTGATGACCGAGCGGTTGCGTGCCAGGGTTTCCATGCCGCTTTCCCGCCAGGATATTTTCGCGATATTGGCATTGAATCCGGCCAAGTTCAGCACTGCGAGCGAGGCCGGGTCGATGATGTCGACAGCGATGGTCCCGCCCTGGCCGCGCACAGCGGTCTGCGCGGCTTCGTACTTGCGCAGGTCGCGCATGATGTCGGCCAGACGCAGTTCGACAATGACGTTGGACAGCTTGGCCGCACCGTTGGCCGCCAGGAACTTCTGATAGGTCGCCCCGCCGACCGATTCCAAGGTCAGGTTGAGGGCGCATTTCCCGCCTTCCGGGTTGTAATGGCGGTGCATGCCCAGCATCAACTGGTCTAGTGTCAGGGTCAGTTGCGGGAACAAAGGGTCCGATTCATGGATACTCACATTCTTGAGTGCGTCCGACCCTAAAAGGTCCATGCGCATGTAGTATTCCCGGGCGATCACCGTCGGCCGCTTGCCCTCGGCGATCAGGGTGATCGACTGTCCCTGGACATAGGTATCGGCGAACACCTTGTCGCCGACCTTGGCGTGAACGGCGCGCACCGCCTGGCTGTCTGTCGCGGTCAACGCCCGCATCCCGTCCGCCCCGGCGATCACTCCCTGTTCCTTGGCCCGTTCCTCGAATGCTTCCAGAAAGCGGATAGCGCCGGCCATCTGGGTCGTCATGTCGATGGTGCGGATGATTTTCGTCTGATCGACGGCAGCGAAGTTTTCCGGCGCTTCTTCCTGCAGGATCTTGAACAGATGCATCTTCAGTTCCTGGGGAACCTCCATCCTGTGCATTTCCGTCAGGTTCGCGACCACGGCGATGTTGCTCGGCGATAACTGATAGGCCCCGCCACCGCGCACGCGGGCGACGCGGGCATGAATTTCGGCGATCTCGTCCATCAGGTAATCGTCGTCTTCAGGTAGCCCCAGGTCGGAAAGATCGACCAGCAAAAGGGTATTCACATCCCCCTTCTTGCCGCCCATGGCGCGAAGTTTCTTGAGAAGATCGGCGGCGTCCCCCGCCATGGATGAAGGCCCAAATGCCATTGTGCGTGTCCGTTTCTATATCCGGCGGAACCGCGTTAGCCGCGGCCCTTTGCGGCCGTTCCCCCGGCCAGAAGTTTGTCCACGTGATAGCCCTGAAACATAGTGATGCCAAGGCTCTGGCCGATGGTGATGGCCTGTTCGTCATCGACATGGGCCAGCACCATGACCGTACCGCCTTCCTGCATGGTTCGGATATCGTCCTTGGCCTGAAGATAGGAGTCCTCGGCGTCGCCCCGCCACATGACCTTAGCCATCTTGACCTTCAGGCGGTGCAGATTGACCACGCCCAGGGTTTCTGGCTGCACATTGTCGATGGCGACGGTGCCGCCGCGCTTATGAATCAAGTCACACGCGGTCTGGAACTGGCTGAAATGCTGGAACATGTTGTCCTGGCGGAATTCGATGACCACGCCGGCCAGGCCCGCGTCGCCGCCTTCGTTCAGGAAATGGTCGAAGGCATTGGTGAACACGGTTTCCACGTTCATGTTCAGCGACGTCTTGCTTCTGTCGTTGGTCACGGCGCCGATGCAGTACAGCAGCGCCTGATCGAAAGTCAGGGTCAACTGGTTGAACACGTTGCCGGTGCCGCGGATATCGACCCCGCGCAGGATCGACTGCTTCAACAGATCGACCCCGACATAATATTCAGTCATCACCGGCTGGGCTGTTTTGCCCGGCACGATCCGGGCCGCTGTCTGCGAGCGGATATAGCGCTTGCCGAATTCCCGCGGGCCCAGTTTGCGCAGCGCGTCGCGCAGTTTCTGGATGTCCTGCATGTTGAGCGGCCGCTCGCCGCGTTCGTCGCCGGCCGTCTCGCGGCGGCGGTCGCCATAGGCATCCAGAAACCGCTTGGCCGCGTCCAGGCGCGCGCCAAGGTCGATGGGCCGGATCAGACGTGCCTGATCGATCTTGGAGAAATGTTCCGGCAGGTGCTGCTGGATGACCCGCATGATGTCGACCTTGAGGTCCATCATTGCTTCCATGCGGTTAAATTCAGCAAGCTTGATCATAATCGCCGTGTCCAGATCGGACAATTTGTACACTTGCCCGCCGCGGGAATGGACGAAGGTAAGAAAGGCGCCCTCAAGCGCCTGCTGCACCCCGGCCTGCTGATCGGGCATGCCGAGCGTGGTGAAGGACACCAACAGCAGATGATTGAGGTCGGACTCGGCCGCCGACCAATGGTCCAGCGTCTCCATCAGATCGTGAATGGTGCCGATCTCGCCACCGGGTTCGCCCGCATTCAGGGTTTCCACGGTCCGCCTCCTCTGCGGGCAGCCGCCGGTCCCCGTCCGACAGCGCCGAACGGCAGTATAGCCTTAAAATAAAACCCTTTGCCAACAAGGCTTTAGTTATAGGTGCCCAACCTGTTATCCAGGGCCTTTAATCGCCGTCATTCGGCAGCGGCAAGGACACGGTCACCCGCAGCCCCCGGGGCGTCAGATTTTCCAGGCGAATGTCGCCGCCATGAGCGCGCACGATGTTGCGGGTGATCGCCAGGCCCAGCCCAACCCCGCCCGTTTCATGGCTGCGCGAGGTTTCCAGCCGGGTAAAGGGTTCGAATACGCTGTCGTGGTCGGCTTCGGGAATGCCGGGGCCGTCGTCTTCGACCGTGACCAGGATTTCGCTGTCGCCGAGGCGTGCGGTCAGGCGCGCCCGCCCGCCGTAATGAACGGCGTTCTGGGCCAGATTACGAATGGCCCGCTTGATCGCCGTCGGCTGACAGATCATGACGGCCGGCCCGGCCGGTGTGAACGTCACGTCCAGCCCCATGTCGCCCAGTTCCTGGGCGACGTCGCCGCACAGCGCCGCGATGTCCGTGGCCTCCGACTGACCGCCCGCCTGTTCGTCGCGGGCGAAGGCCAGCGTGGCTTCGGTAATGCGTTCCATCTCGTCCAGGATGTTGAGGATCTTCTGCTTATTCTCCGCGTCATCGGTGATGAATTCGGCCCGCAGGCGCAGCGACGTCAGCGGCGTGCGCAGGTCGTGGCTGATGGCGGCCAGCATGCGTGTGCGATCGGCGACGAAGCGGTGCAGGCGTTCCTGCATGGTGTTGAAGGCGGCGGTCGTGCGGCGGATTTCGCCAGGTCCCCGGGGCGTCAGCGGCGGCGGCACGTCGCCGCGGCCAAGCGCATCGGCGGCGGCGGCCAGTTCGCGCAGCGGACGGGTCAGGCGTCGCACGATCAGGAAACTGACGGCGGATACCGCCAGCACCATCAACGCCATGGCGATCAGGGCGCGGATGCCCCACACCCGCGGCGGCGGGGCCGCCCATTCCCCGTTCAGCCATTCACCGCCCCCCAACGACACGGACAGCGCCAGGCCCACGGAGCGATGGGGCGGGGCGCCCGCATTCGCCGCGGACGCCCCGGCGCCTTTGGCGCCCTCTCCATGCCACTTACGGTGCAGTCGGTGAATGAACCGAGGCATGGACAGCAGCCGGTGGTCGTCGTGATCGGCGACCATGATGAGTATCCGCCGCCGGTCGTCGTCGCCCAGGCGATCTGACAGGGAGCGGACATAATCATTGTCGACCACCTCCGCCCGGTCCGCCGGCACCGCATTGGTCGGCGCGATCCAGAACCGCACACGGGTCGAGGTCGCCGCCGTCAGAATCGTCTCGGTCAGGGCCGCGTCGCGTTGCGCCCCCAGGCGGTCGAGCATCTGCACCAACGACGCCGCGCGCTGCATCACCTGTTCGCGCCGCGCGTTGGCAATATCCTCGCGGCGTTCCGACGTAAACACAACGAAACTGACGACCTGCGCGACGGTGATCGCGACCAGCAACGACGCAATCAGCTGCGCCGCCAGGGACCGTGGCCAGGGCAGCCTGAAGCGGGACGCCGTCATGGCCGGATGATCTCGACAGGGGCGGCAAAGCTGTATCCGCCGCCCCAATGGGTCTTGATGTATTCGGGATTGCGCGCGTCGCGTTCAACCTTCTTGCGCAGGCGGCTGACCTGATTGTCGATGGCACGGTCGAACAATTGCGCCGTGCGCCCGCGGGTCAGGTCCAACAGCTGATCGCGATTCAGAACCCGGCCCGGGTGGCGCACGAACACGCCCAACAAAAGGCTTTCCCCCGTCGACAGGGTGATGGGATCACCGCCCGGGCCGCTCAGCACCTGGGCGCCCGGATCGAAGGTCCAAGGACCGAAGCGATAGCAGGTGCCGGGGGCTTCGGCCTCGACCGGCGGCATGGCGGTGGCGCGGCGCAATACGGCCTTGATGCGGGCCAGCAGTTCACGCGGATTGAACGGCTTGGTCACGTAATCGTCGGCCCCCATTTCCAGGCCGATGATGCGGTCCGTATCATCGGCCATGGCGGTCAGCAGGATCACCGGCAGGGATGTGGTGGCGCGCAAGTGGCGGCACAGCGACAGACCGTCCTCGCCCGGCATCATGATGTCCAGAACCACCAGGTCGATGGCGCTGGTGTCCAGCACCTGACGCGCCGATTGGGCGCGATCGGCCGTGGTCACCCGATAGCCGTGCTCTTTCAGATAGCGCGCCAGGGCGTCCCGGATGTCCGGATGGTCGTCGACGACCAGGATGTGTTCGCTGTCAGCCATGATCTCATTCTTTCCAGGACGCCACTATGCCAAAGGCCCGCGGGGCGGCGGGCAAAAATTTGTAACCAACTGTGTCACCCTGCCAACCCGGCACGTTTTGCGACAATAGCCGCGTTTTCCGCCATATTTGAGCGACGTTTGCAGGGTCTCTTGGGGGCATCGAAAGCCACGAAACAAGGAGACAATCGATGGCACGCACCCACCGTATGAAGACCCACACCAAGATCGTCCTCGGCGCCCTGGTCGCGGCCATGGCAATCGGCACCACCGCCGTCGCGGTCCAAGCCGGTTCCCGTGGTCACCACGGCAAATCCTTCGACCGCGCCGAACACCTGTTCGAACGCTATGACACCAACCAGGACGGCAAAATCACCAAGGACGAGATCACAGCCGCCCGCAAGGCGTCCATCACCAAGTACGACGCCGACAAGAATGGTCAGTTGTCGCTGGACGAATTCCAGGGCCTGTTCAACGAGATCATGCGTCATCGCATGGTCCGCATGTTCCAGAAACTTGACCGTGACGGCGACGCCAAGGTTTCGGAAGCCGAGATCGCCCGCCGGGTCGACCGCATGATGGCGCATCTCGACCGGAACGACGACGGCGAGATCGAACGCGGCGAACTGAAGCGTAAGCACAAGGGTCATGACCGTGACCACGACCGCGACGAACGCGGCCGTCACGGCGATCGCAAGTAACCCTCCCCCGCCGCCGCCCGCCCCAGCGGCGGCACCACGGAAACGCCGCGCCCCGCAAAAGGGCGCGGCGTTTTCTTTGTACCTAGTCGGAATCCATCCAGATCGTGAACGGCCCGTCGTTGGTGAGGGTCACCCGCATGTGCGACCGGAACCGGCCCGTCGCCGCGTCGACACCCTCGACACGCAGAAAATCCACGAACTTCAGATAAAGACGTTCCGCCGTCTCCGGGTCGGCAGCCCCCGAAAACCCGGGACGATTGCCCCGCTTCCAATCGGCGGCCAAAGTAAACTGGCTGATCACCAGGGCCTGACCGCCCACGTCCTGGATGGACAGGTTGGTCTTGCCGTCTGCGTCCTCGAACACCCGCATGTTGGCGACCTTGCGCGCGAAGAACTGCGCGGTCTCGTCCGTGTCCGCCGGCTCTGCACAGATCAGGACCACCAGTCCAGGGCCGATCGTGGCCAGGGGCGTTTCCACGCCCGCATCATCGACCAAGGAAACCCCGGCCGCCGTCACCCGTTGCAGCAATGCCCGCATGTGCGCCTCCATTTCCTGATGCGAACTATGCGGCGGCGAATTTCCATGGGCAAGCGGCAGGCGGTTGATTTCCCCCCGGCCAGCGGGTTAAGTGGGGCCAACAACGACACCATCGGTTGGGAGCCGACTTCATGAAGTTCTTCGTCGACACGGCGGACGTCGCCGACATCAAGCGCCTGAACGACACCGGCCTGGTCGACGGCGTGACCACCAATCCGTCCCTGATCGCCAAATCGGGGCGCGACTTCATCGACGTGATCAAGGAAATCTGCGCCCTGGTCGACGGCCCCGTTTCCGCCGAGGTCACGGCGACGGACGCCGCCGGGATGATCGAGGAAGGCCGCAAGCTGGCCAAGGTCGCCAAGAACGTGGCGGTCAAGGTGCCCTTGACCGAAGCCGGACTGGTCGCCTGCAAGACGTTGAGCCAAGCCGGCACGCCGGTCAACGTGACGCTGTGCTTTTCCCCGGCCCAGGCACTGTTGGCGGCCAAGGCGGGGGCGGCCTTCATTTCGCCCTTCGTCGGGCGGCTCGACGACATCGGCCAGGACGGCATGAGCCTGATCGGCGAGATCGCCGAGATCTATTCCAACTACGACTTCCAGACGGAAATCCTGGTCGCCTCCGTACGTTCGCCGCAGCACGTGGTCGACGCCGCGCGCATCGGCGCCGACGTCTGCACCCTGCCGCCGGGGGTGATCTGGCAGTTGTTCAAGCATCCGCTGACGGACAAGGGCCTGGAAGCTTTCCTGAAGGACTGGGAAAAGACCGGCCAGTCCATTCTTTGATCCGGTTGCCCGGGGTCGGCGCGCCTCAGGAGTTGGCGGATATCTTTGTTTCACCGCCGGCGTTCAGCGCCCGGCAATAGATATCGGCCCAGGTTTTCCGGTCTTCCACATAGTTCGAATAAGACACGACCCTGTCGATGGCCTTGCCGTCTTCGGACATGGGAACGCGCACCGCAACCTGGATGTCGGTCTTCCAAGGGTTATAGGGCGTGAGCGCATGGACGAAGATCAGCGGTCGGCGCGCCGCCGCCACCATCTCGTACTGACGCTGGCCCATACGGGCCATCGCCGAGGCGGAAATGTCGGAAACCTTCCGGCCGGTCATGTCGACGCCCTTCAGGGCCGTATGGCCTGTCCCCCAGAACCGATAGGTGAACGACCCATCCGCCCCGTTGATGTCAACCACGGCCATGTAGGGAATGATGTCAGCCGGCAATTCATGGAGTTTGAAATCGGACCAACGGGGCAGCGCCCGACCGGCCTGCAGGGCGTGGCAATGGTCAAGGAACGCCACCGATTTGGTTGAGCGCGCCTCGCCAGGCTCGACCACGGCGAAAACACACTCCTTATCTGCATCTGCCAAAGCATCATCCACGGTATTTCGGCCCCAGACGCACACATAAGATCATATGACGAGCTCATACTACCTGCCCCGCCTTGCAGGCTCCTGACGACTGGCACCGTGAATAATAAAAACTGGTGCTGGCAATGACTTCATGGGCGGGGATAATGGGACATTGATCCATCAGTATTGAGATCGCCGTTCATGGGCCGTAAGCCCCAACAAGAAACAGCCGATTCCGCTGGCACTTTTGCCGGAGAGACCGCGCGCCTGGCGCGTGCCTTCACGCGCCGTACGTTGCTGGGCAATGGCGCGGCGCTTGCCGCTGGCGGCATTGGCATGGCGTTGGCGCCGATGCTGATCCGGCCCGCAAGCGCCAAGGGCGAAACGGTCAACGTCCTGACCTGGACCGGCTACGTCCCCGCCCGCTTCGCCAAGACCTTCAAGAAGAAAACGGGCATCACCGCCAACATCACCACCGTCGGCTCCAACGAGGAAATGCTGACCCAGGTCACCGCGACCCACGGCCGCGCCTGGGACGTGATTTCCCCCTCCGCCCACCGCAAGAGCCAGTGGCTGGCCCTCAACATGACCCAGGCCTGGGACATGAAGAAGATCCCGAACCTGGCCAACGTGCAGCCCGCGTTCCTGAAAATTTCCGAAAGCTGGTCCTGGAACAAGGGCCAGCATCACCTGCCCCATATCTGGGGGACGGAAGGCATCGCTTGGCGCACGGACCGCTTCATGGGCGTCTACGGCAACCTGTCCCTGGCCGACCTGTGGCTGCCGGAAATGAAGGGCCTGATCCAAGGCCGGGCTCATTCCCTGATGTCCGGGATCGGGCGCATGCTGGCCGAACAGGGGAAACTGCCGCCGCTGCAGGATGCCTACAAGGACGAAGGCACCATGCGCAGCATCTGGGGCGACATCCTTAAATTCGCCATCGCGCACAAACCCTGGCTGCGCGCCCTCTGGCACGACCACGAAAGCCAGAAGACCAACTTCACCCGCAACGGCGTGGTGATCGGCCAGACCTGGGACGGCCCGGCCATTGAACTGGCCAAGGCCGGCCAGCCGATCGCCTACATGGCGCCGAAGGAAGGGGCCTTTGCCTGGATGGACGGGCTGTCGCTGACGGCGGCGGCCAAGAACGTCGACGCCGCCCATGCCTTCGTCGATGCGCTCTACACCGCCCGCGCCGGCGCGCAGATGAGCAACGCCTCGGGCTATAACTCCGTGGTCCAGGGGGTCGAAGGCCTGCTGACCAAGAAGGCCCGTCAGGCGTTTCAGGACGCCTATCCGGGGGACGCGCTGGAGAAGCTGTGGTGGTGGCCGGACGAACCCGTGTGGTTCGCGGGCCTGCGCAACGCCTACCGCGACCGCTACCTGGCGGCGAAATAAAAAAGCCGGGACCGCTCAGCGGCCCCGGCCTTTAATTCACCAATCCGATCCTAATCAGATTTCTTCGAGCGCTTCCCGAAGCAGACCGATCATCGCGTCGATGTCCGCCTCACTGGCGACGAAGGCCGGCGCCACGACGCCGCAGTCGCCCGTGAACTTCACATGCAGGCCGCGCCAGAACAGGTCTTTCTGGAATTGGGTGCCGAGCGCCCCCGGGTTGCCCTTGGGCTTCAGTTCGATGGCGCCCATCATGCCGTAGCCGCGGATGTCGGCCAGACAGTCGAGCCCTTCGAGGGAATACAGCGCGTTCTGGAAATAATCGACCATGCCGGCCGCCTTCGCGAAGGTATTGTCGGCTTCGTAGATCTTCTGCACGGCGACGCCGGCGGCGCAGGCCGCCGGATGCGACGAATAAGTATAGCCGTGGAACAGTTCGATCGCGTTCTCCGGCGCCGCGTTGATGATGGTCTCGTAGATCTCGTCCTTCACGGCGATGGCGCCCATGGGCTGACAGCCGTTGGTGATCGCCTTGGCCATGGTCATCAGGTCCGGCGTGACGCCGAAGGCCTGGGCCGCGAAGGGCGCCCCCGTGCGGCCGAAGCCGGTGATGACCTCGTCGAACACCAAAAGGATGCCGTGAGCGTCGCAGATTTCGCGCAACCGTTCCAGGTACCCCTTGGGCGGCACCAGGCAGCCCGTGGACCCGGCGATGGGTTCGACAAAGCAGGCGGCGATGGTCGACCCGCCGACGTTTTCGCAGATGCGCTGCAGATCGTCGGCAAGGTCGGCGCCGGTTTCCGGCTGGCCCCGGGTGAAGGCCTGCTTGGGATCCCAGGTATGGCGCATGTGCACGACACCCGGCATGGTGCCGGAAAACGTTTCGCGGTTCTTGACCATGCCCGACAAGGACGTGCCGCCGATGTTGACGCCGTGGTAGGCGCGCTCGCGGCTGACGAAGCGCGTGCGGTGGCCCTGGCCTTTGACGCGGTGATAGGCCATGGCGATCTTCAGCGCCGTGTCGATTGCTTCCGAGCCCGAGTTGGCGAAGAAAATATGGTTCATCGGGTCGGGCGTGATGCGGGCGACCCGCTGAGCCAGATCGAAAGCCCCCGGGTGGCCGAGCTGGAACGGCGGGGTGTAGTCGTTTTCCAGAAGCTGTTCGTAGACCGCCTGGGCAATTTCCTTGCGGCCATGGCCGAGCGGGCAGCAGAACAGACCCGACGAGCCGTCGAGAATCTTACCCCCCTTGTGATCGTAGTAATGAACCCCTTCGCCGCGCACGACGATGCGCGGGCTTTTCTTGAAGTCCCGGTTGCCGGTGAAGGGCATCCAGTTCTCTTCAAGGGAATTGGTATTGTATTCCATGGTCGATCCTCCTCGGGGGTGCCGCAGGTCGGTTCCTGGCGGCGGAAATGCCGTGCGGCCCATCGGAATTCTTCGGGAATTCTCCGAACCGCCGGGGTTGTCAGTTGATTGGCGCCATCGTAATCTGCGCCTCTGGCACCATGTTAGAGCCAGCGCCGGCGATTCCCTGGACCACTTTTCACACTTATGCAGACCAACGGAGCAACATGCGCGACGGCATATTTCACCTGGACCGGCGGCCCAACATCTCGATCCAAGGCCAGATCCGCGAGATGTTGGTCTCGGCCATCCTGGGCCGTCAATTGCCGGCCGGCGACCCTCTGCCGTCGTCCCGTAAATTGGCGAAAAGCCTGGGCGTGTCACGCAATACGGTGGTCTTGGCCTATCAGGGGCTGGTCGACGACGGCTATCTGGAATCCCGCGAACGGTCCGGCTTCTACGTCACCGACGACATCATGGAAGGCCGCGCCGACGAACCCGCGGCCCCGCCGTCCACGCCTGAGCCGCGGCCCAGCAACGGCCCCGATTGGGACGCGCGGTTCCAGGTCCATCCATCCGATCAGGCCAATATCGAAAAGCCGGGCAACTGGCTGACCTACCCCTACCCCTTCATTTACGGCCAGGTGGACCAATCCCTGTTTCCCATCGCGCAGTGGCGGGAATGCTCGCGCCAGGCCTTGGGCCGCAAGGGCATGGATGTGTGGACCGGTGACGCCCTCGCCGCCGACGATCCCATGCTGGTGGAACAGATCCAGACGCGCCTGCTGCCGCGCCGGGGCATTCTGGCCCGCGACGATGAAATCCTGGTGACGTTGGGGGCGCAGAACGCGCTCTATATCCTGGCCGCCCTTTTGGTCCGCGAAGACACCCGCGTCGCCATCGAGGATCCGGGTTATCCCGACGTGCGCAACATCTTCGGGCTGAAGACCGACCACATCCTGCCGGTCCCGGTCGACGCCCACGGCCTGCCCGTGGACAAACAGTTGGACGGCGCCGACATCGTGTTCGTGACGCCGTCACACCAGGCCCCGACCACGGTCACCATGCCCAAGGCCCGGCGTCAGGACCTGCTTGCCCGCGCCGGGGAAAAGGACTTCGTGATCATCGAAGACGATTACGAATGGGAAACCAATTACGTGTCCGAACCGACGCCGGCCCTGAAATCCATGGATACGGCCGGGCGGGTGATCTACGTGGGGTCGCTGTCCAAGACCCTGTTTCCCGGCCTGCGCCTAGGCTATCTGGTCGGCCCGGCGCCGCTGATCCGCGAAGCCCGGGCGCTGCGCCGACTGATGCTGCGCCACGCGCCCAACAACAACCAGCGCACGGCGGCCCTGTTCCTGGCGCTGGGCCATCACGACAGCCTGGTCCACAAGTTGCAGAAGGCTTACCGCGAACGCTGGAAGATCATGGGCCGGGCCCTCGCCGACCACCTGCCCGGCTGGTCCAAGGCGCCGACCTTCGGCGGGACCAGTTACTGGGTCAGCGGGCCAACCGGTTTCGACGCCGGCAAGCTGGCCGACCGCGCGCTCGACGACGGCGTCATCATCGAACCGGGCCGCGTCACCTTCGCCCAACCCAGCCCGCCGCGAAATCATTTCCGTCTGGGATTTTCGTCGATCGCGGCGGAACGGATCGAGCCGGGCATCCGCCTGCTGGCCGATATCGTGAAGCGGGATTTCTAAGCCAAGGGCGCCAACCAGACGCAGCCTAAAATAAGACATAAAATAAAAAATCGGGACAATTAAGTGTCTATAATGGCGTTCTGGCGCGTGAAAAATCCCCCATCTGGCCCTATCCTCTGGCCTTCCGAAGGCCTACCTACAACAGCATGGAATGCGGTGATGACCGCCGCGCCGAATATGGGCCGATGGACGTGCCCGGCGCTGCGCGCCAACCGCGTCAAGGGTGCTATAACGTACGGAACAACACTCCATGCCGGCCCCAAGCGGCGGTCGGCCAAACTGCTTACGGGAGGATCCCAAGCATGACCAAAATGAACACGGAAGAGGCCTTCGTTAAGGTCCTCCAGATGCACGGCATCGAACATGCCTTCGGCATCATCGGGTCGGCCATGATGCCGATCTCGGACCTGTTCCCCAAGGCGGGGATCACCTTCTGGGACTGCGCCCATGAATGCAACGCCGGCATGATGGCCGACGGCTTCACGCGCTCTTCCGGCAAGATGGCCATGTGCGTGGCCCAGAACGGCCCCGGCATCACCAACTTCGTGACCCCGGTCAAGACCGCCTATTGGAACCACACCCCGATGCTGCTGGTCACGCCGCAGGCCGCCAACAAGACCATCGGCCAGGGCGGGTTCCAGGAAATCCCGCAGATGGCCCTGTTCGAAGACATGGTCTGCTACCAGGAAGAAGTCCGCGACCCGACCCGCATCGCCGAGGTCCTGAACCGCGTGATCACCGAAGCCTGGCGCGGCTCCGGCCCGGCGCAGATCAACGTGCCGCGCGATTTCTGGACCCAGATCATCGACATCGACCTGCCCCAGGTCATCGAACTGGAACGCCCGTCGGGCGGCAAGCAGGCCATCGCCGACGCCGCCAAGATGCTGTCGGCCGCCAAGTTCCCGGTCATCCTGAACGGCGCCGGTGTGGTGCTGTCGGGCGGGATCGAGGCCTCCAAGCAGCTTGCCGAGCGCCTGTCCGCCCCGGTGTGCTGCGGCTATCAGCACAACGACGCCTTCCCGGGCTCGCACCCGCTGTTCGCCGGCCCCTTGGGCTACAACGGCTCCAAGGCCGGCATGGAGTTGATCTCCAAGGCCGACGTGGTGCTGGCGCTGGGCACCCGGTTGAACCCGTTCTCGACCCTGCCCGGCTACGGCATGGATTACTGGCCGAAGGACGCCAAGATCATCCAGGTCGACATCAAGGCCGAGCGCATCGGCCTGACCAAGAAGGTCGACGTCGCCATCCAGGGCGACGCCAAGCAGGTCGCCGAACAGATCCTGGCCGGGCTGGCCCCGACCGCCGGCGACGCCGGCCGCAAGGATCGCGAAGACCTGATCTCGACCACCAAGTCGCGCTGGCTGCAGACCCTGTCGTCCATGGACCATGAAGACGACGATCCGGGCACGACCTGGAACGAGCGCGCCCGCAACAAGCATCCGGAGCGCATGTCGCCGCGCATGGCCTGGCGGGCCATTCAGGCCGCCCTGCCGCGTGACGCCATCATCTCGTCCGACATCGGCAACAACTGCGCCATCGGCAACGCCTATCCGACCTTCGAACAGGGGCGCAAGTACCTGGCCCCGGGCCTGTTCGGCCCCTGCGGTTACGGTTTCCCGTCGATCATGGGCGCCAAGATCGCCTGCCCGGACACGCCCGTCGTGGGCTTCGCCGGTGACGGCGCCTTCGGCATCTCGGCCAACGAGATGACCGCCGTCGGCCGCGACGAATGGCCGGCCATCACCATGGTCATTTTCCGCAACTACCAGTGGGGTGCGGAAAAGCGCAACACGACCCTGTGGTACCAGGACAACTTCGTCGGCACCGAACTGGACCTCGACGTCCAGTACGCCAAGATCGCCGATGCCTGCGGTCTCAAGGGCGTGCAGGTCACGACCATGCAGGAACTGACCGAGGCTCTGGACGCCGCCGTCAAGGCGCAGATGGAAAACAAGGAAACGACCTTCATCGAGGTCATCCTCAACCAGGAATTGGGCGAGCCGTTCCGCCGCGACGCCATGAAGGCGCCGGTGGAAGTCGCGGGGATCAATCCCGGCGACATGCGCCCGCAGAAAGGGGCCTAAGCGCCCTTGCAAGAGGCCGGGAGGCCGCGGCAACCACCGCCCGTCTCCCGGCCCTCCCCTTTTCTCCCGGGCGCCTCTTTACATGGGCGCCCCTTTTTTTATGTGTATGCTGAACCATGCTGAGCACCGCCCCCTACGAAGTTCCCCAGTACCTGCTGGACCGCGCCCGTGGCCTTCCCCGCGTGCCCATGGCCATCGCCGGGGCCGACAACATGGTGGTCATGGAAAGCGCCCGTCAGGCGACGGATGCCGGCCTGATCACGCCGGTTCTGGTCGGTGACCGGGATGAGATCGAAAGCCTGGCCGAGACCATGGCCTGGGACATATCCGGTTTCCGCATCGTCGAGACCGGGGAAGAGGACGAAGCCGCCGCCGCGCGCATGGCCGTCACCCTGGCCCGCGACGGCGAGGTTCAGGCCCTGATGAAGGGCCATGTTCATACCGACGCCCTGATGGCCGCCGTGGTCGCCCGTGAAACAGGGCTGCGCACGGGCCGGCGCCTCAGCCATGTATTCCACATGACCGTGCCGGGATCGGACCGCGTGTTGATGATCACCGACGGGGCCGTCAATGTCGCGCCCAACGAAAACACCCTGATGGACATCGTCAACAACGCGGTCGGCCTGGCCCATGCGCTCGGCAATGCGGCGCCCAAGGTCGCCATCCTGTCTGGCACGGAAAGCGCCCTGCCGGCCATGCCGTCGAGCATGACGGCCAAGGCCATTGTCGAACGCGCCCGCGCGGGCGAAGTGACCGGCGCCGTCGTCGACGGCCCCTTCGCCTTCGACAACGCCGTGTCGCCCGAGGCGGCCAGGTTCAAGGGCATCGACAGTCCCGTCGCCGGCAACGCCGACATCCTGGTCGTGCCCAACATCGAAACGGGCAACGGACTGTTCAAGATGATGGTCTATTTCATGAGCGGCCTGGCCGCGGGCGTCGTGCTGGGCGCCAAGGTGCCGATCGTGCTGACGTCGCGCGCCGACCCGCCCGAAGCCCGCTTCGCCGCCACCGCCATCGCCGCCATCGCGGCCGCCCGGGGGGACTAACGGTCCAGCTTAAGGCGGCGCACCATGGCTTTCGGCGCCTGGGCGCAATCGTGGCGGGCAAAGACATTGCGGCCGGGATCGCGAATCAGGATCATGCGTTCCACCAGAGGCTTGCCCAGTTCGCGATTGACCTTGCCGGTCAGGGTCCGGGCCATCCGTTCCAGATCGAAATCGCTGTAGTCCGATCCGGCCAGGCCCGCGTCGGACAACGCGATGTTGACCATGTGATAGATCACCGGCGCGATGTCGCAGATGTCCTCCACCGCATCGCGGGCCGCCATGATGGCAACGGGCAGGACGGTCGCCGCGGTGCCCCGCTTGCCGACGAACGGCCGGGGGATGGGCACATGCTTGAACAGGATCGTCGGCGGCGGCGTGTCTTCCACCGGAGGAGCGGCCCGCCGTTGCGTCGGCAAAGCGGCGGCGATGCCGGACATCGGACCGGACTTGGGCTCCGCGGCCTTGTGAACGGTATCGACCGGAGCACCCACCGGGGGAATGACCACGACGCCCTCCTGCGGGGGCGGGGTGTCCGCGACCGCGGCGGCGGCTTCGGGTTCAGGGGGGATGTCGGCGTTTTCCGCCGGTTCCGTGCTGAGGTCGTTCAGGGCAATGTAGAGGTAGCCCGCCAGGGCCAGCATGGCGACCGTGGCGCCGATCAGGTACTTGGGGTCCTTGAACGCCAGATAGGCAAGACGCTTCACACCGCTGCCGGTGTCCTTGGCCCGACGGTCGGCGTCGTCCGCGTGCTTGCGCGCCAGGAACTCCTGCGCCTTGCGGATGCGCAGGTCCTTGATGGAGCGCAGCAATGCCACGGCGTCATCCGTGGGCGTGGCGCCGCCCGCATTGGCGAACATCCGTTCGATCTCGCCTTCGACCCGGGTGATTTCCAACTCGTCGCCCTTGCGGGTGAACAGCTGGCGGGTCACCGCCTCCAGGCAGCTTTTCAGCGCCGTCGCGTTTGGCGCGCTGGCGATCACGGCGATCAGGCCCTCGTTCGGGTCCTCGAACACCTTTTCCCAATCGGTCACGCCCGACGGCGTTTGCGGAAACGCGGGTTTGCTCATGCCTGATCCATGCCCTGTTGCAGGGCGCGGGGCTGTGCCCGCCATCACAATATATATAAAAAAGTGCAGATAAATTCCCGGACAATCGCCCGGAAGCGCCCATGCCCTAGCGCAGGGGCGTGATCGTCGGCGTCGGCGGCTCGACCTCGGGCTCGCCCAAAATCCGCGCAACGTCCTGCTTCATCAGAATGCGCGACCAGGTGCGGATGTCGTGAATTTCGGCCGCCGGGATGATCCAGTCGGCGAGATTTTCCACCGGCGGCGGAATCAAACGAAAGGTCTTGCCCTGGCCGCCCGTGCCCTCGACGGGAATCAGCTTTCCGTCCCGGGCCCGTTCCGCCCCCGCCTTGCCGCGCAGGCAGGCCTCGAGCAGGCCGTCGTCCGTATCCGCGTGCCGGTCAAGCCAGGTGAAGGCATGCTTGGCGGCGTAGCGGGTCAGTTCCTCGTGCCGGCCCATTTCCCGGCGCAGGTCGGCGAAGGCCCCGTCGGCCCAGATCAGCTGTTCCTTGGCGCTGTCGTCGCGACAGCGGCGCAGTTGGCGGATCTGGCGTTCGCGGGCGGCGATGTACCAATAGGCCGCCTTCAACTCGTTTCCGCCCTGCTCCAGCTTGCGCGCCGAAGTGTAAATCCACAGCGGCGGAAAGTACTGGGCCTGCGGCTCGAACCAGCGGCGGTAATCGTCGATCAGCTTGGGCGGAACCTGGGCGATCCAGCGTTCGCCTTCGGACCACTGGCCCGTTTCCCGCGCCTTGTCGATCTGGAAGGTATAGACGTCGAGCGGATCCGCCGCCGCCTTGGCGGACGGATCGGTCACGCGCCGTGCTTCCGTCAACTGCAGACAGCCGGCGAGCATGACCACGGCGGCGACAAGCGCCGAAACGGTGCGAATCCGAATCATGGCGGAATCCTAGGGGCTTGTCGGCCCCTTGTCACGGCCCCGCATGATGACGCTATTCCGCCGCCGTTTCGTCCAACAATGTCTCCCCCGGTTTCACGCGGGTGAACTTGACCGGCTCGGTCGTCATGTTGATCTGGCCGTGACCGTCGAGCGTCACGCGGGTGAAGCGGGAATTTTCCACGTCGCGCACGTCCGGATAATCGGCGCGGTAGTGGGCGCCGCGCGAGTCGTCCCGCGCCGTGGCCGCCGCCGTGATCGCCTTGGACACCAGGATCAGGTTCTTCAGGTTCAGCCAATCGTGCCAGGTGAGGTTGTAGGCCAGGTCCGTGCCGGTGACGCCGGTCTGGTCCAGGTCGCGCTCAAGCACGTCGAGCCCTTCCGCGGCCCGCTTGAGGCTATCGAGATCGCGGATGATGCCGGCGTCTTCCCACATCAGGTCATAAAGCCGCTTGCGGATGCCGTCGATGTCGCCCTTGGGTTGGGTCAGGGGGCGGCCCGCGCGCATCACCGCATCCTCCAGCGCCGCCGGGTCCGGGTCGGCGAACTGGCCGTGGTCGGGCGTCCAGCCTGCGATGGTGTCGCCGGCGATGCCGCCGAACACGGTGGAGTTGGCGACCCCGTTGCCGCCCAGACGGTTGGCGCCATGCACGCCGCCCGTATCCTCACCGGCGGCGAACAGGCCGGGGATGGCGGTCGAGCAATCGGCCTCGAACTCGGCCCCGCCCATCATGTAATGGGCTGTCGGCACGACCTCGACCAGCCCGGCGGCGAGGTCGAAGCCGCAATCGGCGCAGCGTTCGACCATGCCCTTGAAGTTCTTGCGCACCTGGGCCGTGTCGAGGTGCTTCATGGTGATGTAGAGCCCGCCGTTGGCGGCGACGTTGCCGGCCCGCATTTCCGTGAACATGGCGCGGGACACGATGTCGCGGGTCGCGCGTTCGTTGCGCTCGTCGTACTTGTGCATGAAACGCTGCTCGTCGCCGCCCAGAAGGTAGCCGCCGAAGCCGCGCAGGCCTTCCTCGATGATCGTGCCGGTCATGCGCGTGTCCGACCCGGCGATCAGACCCGTGGGGTGGAACTGCACCATTTCCATGTCGCGCATGCCGAGGCCCGCACGCATGGCCATGGCCATGCCGTCGCAGGATTTGTCGCCGGACGGCGTGTGGTACTTGTACATGGTCGGCCCGCCGCCGGTCGCCAGCAGCACGGCCTTGGCTTGCACGAAACGGAACTGTCCCGTGCGCATGTCGATGAACAGCACGCCGGAAATGCGCGATCCGTCCGCCGACTTGATGAGCTCGATGGCGCGATGGTCTTCCAGCTTGTCGACGTCGCGGGCCCAGGTCTGTTCCATCAGGCGGTTGATGATCTCGATCCCGGTCAGGTCACCCTTATGGACCGTGCGGTCGAAGGTCTGCCCGGCGAAGGCCTTCTGGTGGATGGAGCCGTCCGGGTTGCGGTCGAAATAGCAGCCGAGCTCGTTTTCCAACTCGCGGATGCGGACCTGGGCCTGGGTCACCAGGGTCCAGGCAAGCTCCTGGTTGTTGAGCCACTTGCCGCCTTCGACCGTGTCCATGAAATGGCGTTCGGCGCTGTCGCCGGGGGCCAGGGCGACGTTGTAGCCGCCCTGCACCATGCGGGTGCAGCCGGTCTTGCCGAGCAAGCCCTTGACCGCCACGGTCACCTTCAACTGCGGCGCCAGATCCTTGGCGTGCAGGGCCGCGAACAGCCCGGCCCCGCCGGAGCCCAGAATCAGAACGTCGGTCTGCTGTGTGTCGATCTCGGGCGTCACGAGGAAACTCCCATGCTGGCCAGGGCTTCCGCCCGGCGGTCCTCGGCGGTCTTCTTGACGCCGTCGTAGAGCGAGCCGCCGTGGGCGTCCATGGCGACCAGTAGCGGGCCGAAGCCCTTGATCTTGAATTCCCACAGGCATTCGGGGTTGAGGTCTTCAAGGTCGACATCCGTGATCTGCTCGATCCAGGTGGTTTCCAGCGCCGCCGTACCGCCGATGATGGCAAGATAAATGCCGCCGAATTCCTTGAACGCGGCCCGGCTGTCCTCGCCCAGGCCGCCCTTGCCGATGACCATGCGCACGCCGTATTCCTGCATCAGCGGCCGGGTGAAGCGTTCCATGCGCTGCGACGTCGTGGTGCCGATGCACACGCTCTCATAACCCGCCGGGCAGAAGTTCGACTTCGGCACCTTCTTCACGTTGGGCGCCGTGTGGATCACCGCATGGCCGTTCAGGTCGAACTTGGTCTTGCGGCCTTTGTCGAACATATGGATCTGCGTCGCGTCGCGGATGCCGTAGAGCCAGTCTTCCAGGATCACCGTATCACCCGCTTTCAATTCGCGGATCTGTTCCTCGTTGCAGGGCATGTGAATGACGTGTTCAGCCATTTTTCTCTTCCTTTCTTCTCATCGTCTCACTGTCTCTGTGGTGACCTTTTTTTGAACCACTGAGGCGGTGAGGCCGTGAGGGAAATCTTAAAATCCGATCTCGACGCCCTTGGGCGTGAAGGTCGCCCGGGCGCGGCGCGCCGAATGGCACATGATGTTGACGGCGACCGGGTTCATGGTGATGTGGGTGGCGGCGGTCTCGACGTGGACGGCGAAGGCGGTGCTGTCGCCGCCCAGGCCCTGCGGGCCGATGCCCAGCATGTTGACGGCGGCGCTCAGCTCTTTCTCCAGCTTCGCCCCCTCCGGGTCGTCGCAGACCGAGCCGAGCGGCCGGGCCCCGGCTTTCTTGGCCAGCTTGGTGCAGAGGTCCGACGTGCCGCCGACGCCGACGCCGACGATGGTCGGCGGGCAGACGCGCCCGCCCACTTCCATCACCTTGTCGACGACGAAGGTCTTGATGCCGGCCACGCCCTCGGCCGGGATGCACATCTTCAGGAAGCTGCCGTTCTCCGAGCCCGATCCCTTGGGGATCATCTCCATCTCGAAGAACTCGTCCTTATCGGAAAAGTCGATGGTGATGACCGGCACCTTGATGCCGCAGGACGTCTGCTCGTTGACCCGGGTGATCGGGTGGACGACGGAAGACCGCAGCGGGTGTTCGGTCGTCGCCCGCTCACAGCCTTTTCGAATGGCCTCCTTCAAGGCGTGGCCGTCGACCTCGACCCCGCGCCCGATCAGGATGTTGTAGATCGGGATGCCGGTGTCCTGGCACAAAAGGTTGGTCGTGTCCTCGGCCACGTCGATGTTCTTGATCATGGTCGCCAGGATCGACTTGGCGGTCGGGTCCGTCTCCGTCGCATCCAGGCGCTTGAAGCCGTCCTTGATGTCCGGCGGCAGGATTTTCAGCGCCTGGATATACAAATGTTTGGCCGTTTCCTCGACGGCGGCGAGATCGAGTTTCATGTGAGTTGCCTCCTAGACAATCAACGTCACCCCGGCGCCGGCCAGGATGGCCAGAACGATGCACCGGAAGCGTTCTTCGTTCAAACGGGTGTAGCAGCCGATGCCGATCAGGCCGCCCAGGGCCATGGCCGGCAGGGCCCAAAGGTAGTTATGCGCCAGCTGCGGCGTGATCAGGCCGGCATAGGCCATGGCGGCCAGGGACAGGCTGTGCATGATCAGGATGAAGGGCTGGGTCACGCCGCGGGCCTGGGCGCGGGGCCAGCCGCGCAGGCCGCTCCACACCGCGGGCACGATGCCGGACAAGCCCGCCATGCCGCCCAGCACCCCGCCGATGCCGCCCGCCGCCGCGTCCAGCCCGCGCCCACCCCGGGTGATGGTCGGCGGGTTGGCGAAGATCAGCAGCCCGCCGCCGTACAGCACCAGCAAGGCGCCGACCGCGAACTTGAAGGGTTCCGCCGGCAGGTGCTGCAGCAGCCAGGTGCCGATCGGCACGCCGATCACGCCCAAAGCCAGGAACGGCAGCAGCCGCGAAAAATCCAACCGGCTGCGCAGGCGGATCAGCAGGAACACATGCAGGGTGATGCCGGTCAGAATGATCAGGGGGGCGGCCTCGACCGGCGGCAGGACATGCAGCCAGAACGCCGCCGACACCAAGGCGTCGCCGAACCCGGACGATCCCGCGACGAAGGCCGCGAGGAACGCCCCGAGCACTACGATCAGTTCGGGCGACAATGCGGTCATGGTGATCCGGTCATCCCGCATTGAGAAAGAACAGCAGCCCCGCCGCGAGCGACAGCCCGCCGGTGATGGCGACCACGGATTTCTGCCAGTTGCGCCAGGCCAGGAATTCGATGGCGAGGATGCGGAGGCCGCCGGTCATATGGGCCGCCAGCAGGATCACCAGCCCGGTTTCCAGAAGCTTGACCAGGGGGGCCTCGGTCCAGCTGAGGAACATGTCGAGAGTCGCGGCCTGTTCGACGGCCAGGGCCAGGACATAGAAATGCGCCGGCAGGAACAGCAGCAGGGCAAGCCCGGAAATCCGATGCAGCACGAAGGCCCAGTAGTTGGCGTGGTTGCGATGCGTCTTCATGCCGTTATGCCCCCAACCCGTAGAGCCCCACGACGGCGCGGAAGCCCATGACCAGAATCAGCACGCAGACGGCGGCCATGATCCAATGGGTCGCGCGGCGGCCGAGGGACGTATATTCCCGCAGGATGTTGCGCAGCCCCGTCGGCGCATGCAGCGCCACGGCGATCACGAACACGGAATAGAACGCAAGCCAGGGCACGGAGCCGCCGACCCGGGCGACGATTTCCTTGGACGTGACCCCGCCCTGCACGGCGATGACGATGACGGCCAGATGCACGATGACGCAGACCGCCAGCACCATGGCGGAGACCCGCTGCATCAGCCATTCGAGAGTTTCGGCGCGTTCGGGAGTCATGGATCAGATCTCCCCCTTCAGCGCCGCCTTGGCCGTCGCCCGCTTGAGCCCGGCGATCGAGGCCGTCGGGTTCAAATGCTTGGGACAGAGTTCGAAACAGCTTTGGTGGGAATGACAGGCCTGACAGCCGCCGGTCCCGGCGATGGCCTTGATGCGGTCCGACTGACCGCCGTCGCGCACATCGTTGTGCAAGGTCCAGGCCCGGTTGAGGGCCGCCGGGCCGAGATAGTCCCCCAGCCAGGCCACGGTATCGCAGGCCGAATAGCAGACGCCGCAGTTGATGCATTCGATTCCCGCCGTGGCTTCCTTGCGCTTGGGGTCGCTGGGCGACACCTGGGCGAAGTCGTCATGGCGGGTCGTCGTTGGCACGAAATGGGCCTTGGCCTTGGTCCATTTTTCGAAGAATTCCGTCATGTCGACGGCCAGGTCGCGGATCACCGGCATGTTCTTCAGGGGTTGAATACGCAGCGTACCCTCATCGGCGACCTTGTCGACATGGGTGCGGCAGGTCCAGCGCGGCTTGCCATTCACGGTCATGGCGCAGGACCCGCAGACCCCGACGCGGCAGGCGAAGCGGTAGGACAGGCCCGGATCCAGATTACGTTGAACATACGTGACGATGTCGAGCACGGTCTGGCTCGCCATGCGCGGCACCTCGAAGGTATCGAACCGGCCTTCTTCACGGCCACGCCAGATTTCGACGGTGAGGCTGTCCTTGCTCATATGCGTTTCATCCCTATGCGTCTTCCTATTCGTGTTTCTCGCCGAGAACCAGGCGCGGGCCGCCCGGCGGAAACCAGGCGGTCTGATAGCTGATGGGCCGGTCGCGGTGCTCGAACCCTTCCATGTGATAGGCCAAGCCCGCCAAGTCCGGCGCCAGGCCGAGAGCCCCCGTGACCGTGCCCGGCAGGGGCCCGCAGGCGGCCATTTCCCGCACCCGCTCCGTGGCGATCCCGAAGCGGTCGGCCAGGAAGGCGCGAATGTTCACGTTTTCCAGGTCCTTGGGCCGAACCTTCAACAGGCCCGGCACGCGGGCTTCGGGCAAATACAGTTCGCTGATCCCCGTATGGGCATGGTTCACGTCGATGCGCCGGGTCACGACGATCAGGTCCTTGGTGCCCAGAAAGTCGGACCATGGGCCGGGGCGGCGCACGGCGTCGATGGAGCCGACCTGAGTATAGACCGGCAGCAGCGAGCGCCCGTCGTCGGCGAGAAAGCGGAAATGCCACAGATCCTGGGGCGCCATGGCCGGTTCCGCGACGAAGGTGCCATGGCCGTGACGGCGGACCAGCAGGCCCCGTTCGGCCAGATTGTTGAGCGCGCGCTGAATGGTGCCCAGACTGGCCGGCAACACCCGCGCCAACTCACTTTCCGGCGGCAGTTTCTCACCGGTCTTCAGCCGCCCCTGCAGGATCGCGCGGGCGATGGCGTCGGACAGTTGCAGGTACTTGGGCAAGCGCTGCACACTTGAATGCGCGCGATCCTCAAGCACCGTCGCCAAGACGGAGAAAACCATGGATGCGTTCCCTGATGCGGCCGGTTCGTTGCGGCCTTTCTTTGATTCCTACACCCGAGGATCAGGGATTTTCAAGTCCTATATAGCTATATAGGTATTTAGGGTGCCGAATCAGCTGTTCGAAAGGGCAATGAGGCAGCCGAAAGCGTTTTCGCCGGAAACATATAGACGCTCCCCGACACGCCGGAATGTGATGCCGTTTTCCCGCCACAGGGCCTCGGCCGCGTCCAGATCGGCGACGGCGACGCGGAACCCGGCGAACCGCGCTTCGCCTTCCGGCACCGTCGGGATCGCCGTACCGGGGTAGGTCTCGGCAAAGGCTTCGGGCTCCAGAACGCAGAACCCGGCGCCCATTAACCCCGCGCAGATGCCGCCGTTGATGGGCACCACGGCCCCGAACAGGCGCTTGAACAGCCCCATGTGGATTTCCGGGTTTTCCGCGACCATCTGCACTTCGACAATGCGCTGCGCCCCATTGGCATGGGCCTGATAATGGGATTTCCAGAAAATCTCCGCCGGATGCCGATGGTCGCAAGTAAAGAAGGGCGCACGCGGCAGGGCGGGGTCGGTCAGGAAGGTCAGGCGGAAATCCAATTTCACTTCGCTTCCGTCGGGTTGGCGCGCCTTGCGCCCGAAGGCGAAGGGGGCGGGTAGCTTGAACCCAGCCCGTTCGAACCGGGCCCGGTCGACCTCCCAGCCATCCGAGGTCAAGGCCAGCATGGACATGCCGTCACCCGTCTTCAGGTAATCCCGGTTATAGGCGCCGAAGGAAAACTCGCCCGGCCCCGCTTCCGGCACGTCATCGGGCTTGGTCACGGACAGAAGCTCGATAAAGCTTCCCTGAAGCTGAGCCAGCCGGTTGCCCGTACCGAAAGGATGCTGCGCCTGTGGGGTCAGCGTGAAGCCGAGACGCTCGTAAAATTCCGAAAGCGCATTCAAGTCGCGGGCGGTGAGAACGACGTGATCGATGCCTGTCATGGATGACCTGTCATGGAACGAGATAAATCGGTGACGACCAGATGACGTGACCGTCTTCCAGCGTGATGCGTACGTAAAGGGCGTTGTCGCGGTCCGGGCTGAGGGGAATCTTGCGCGCCAGCTTGAGCCGCTTGTGGGGGTTTTCCTCCGGCAGACGGTAAACGCGCACGCGGCGGCCGAGGCCGCCGGCTTCCAGGCAGATATCCTCACGCCCGATGTCCTGGACGGCGATGGTTTTCTTGACCAGCGGCGTGTCGATGCGCAGCCAGCCCATGACCATGTCGTCCAGCCAGGCGTCGAAGCCGATGAAGCCGCCCGTGGTCAGGGACGACCATTCGACGCGCTGGGGTGACACCAGATCCAGGCGCTTTTCGATGTTGTACCAGTTGATGGGCGCGATCCGGGCAAAGGTGTTGCCCGACAATTCGGCGCACCCGTCCCATACCGTTTCCCGGCCGCGTCCCCGGTATTCGGAGCCTTCCCAGATGACCCGGATGCGCCTGCCCATGTCCTCGGCCTCCGACGGGCGCCAGGTTTCCAGCAGGCGCAAACCGTCGCGAATGTCGATGCGCTCGATCGGCGCGGCGGCATGGATATCGATCTCGAAGGTCGCGATCTCTGCATCGGTGCGCAGGATGTCGCCCATGACGGCCTCGGTGACCTGTTCATCCGGTGGGCCGCCCAGGGCCGGATCATCGTCGAAGCGGTCGGCGGGCCGGTCGAGCGTCACTTTGGTCGACAACACCGCCCGGCAGCCCGTGGTGCAGTAATGGTGGCGGCGTTTCAGCGCCGTCATCAGATCGGCGCGGGTCAGGTCATCGGCGAACAGGCAGGTCAGCCCACCATAGGCGCCGAACCGCGTGGCCCCGGGGTGCGAGGCGCCCGGCCGCCCCTTGTGCCCGTCCGAGGTCGCGAGGATGCCCGTGCGGTAGCCCATTTCGAAGGCGTCCTCGACCAGCCATTCGAAGGTGCCCCAGGCGGAATGGACCTCGACCGAACGTTCCAATTTCCGGTCATGGCCGCGCCGAATGTCGGCATAGCGTCCGCCCACATGGGCAAACACGGTCACGTCCTCCCCTTTCAGCTTGTCGAACAGTTCCTCGACGCTGTTGGCGTCCTGGTCCAGGTCGCGGGTGTCTTCGACCAGAGCGTGGGACGAGCGGTATATGGGGCGTCCTTCCTCCGCATACAGAATATTTCGGTCGCCCCCCAGGCAGGTATTGGCCGACCATTCGTAGCCGGGAATGACGATGAAGCGGCTGTCCTGGGTGAACTCGCGGCTCAGGCTGTTCAGTTCGTCCCAGAATTCCGACGTGATCTGAAAATCGTTGCCCTGATGCACCGTGGCGTCCAGGAACGCCCTGTCGCGGGCGAAGGAAAAGTAGGACCGCGCATTATTGGTGCCGATGGTTTCCTGAGACTGGCCATGCAGGTCGGCCCAGAAGCTGACGCCGCCGGTCTTCGCCACGATGCGCAGCGGGTTGGAGCGCGCCGCCACATTGCCGTCCATGTCGACCAGATCGATGCACAGGTCGCCTTCCTCTTCCGCGCGCAGGCCATCGATCTGCACCGAGGCCTGACCGGGATAAAAGGAAATTTCGTCCGGCAGGTTTTCGACCGGGCGGGTCGACGTCACGCGAAAGGTATCCTCGCATTTGGCAGAGGGATTGCCCCATCGGTCCTCGCCCTTGAGGCCGAGCAGAAAGGTCTCCCCCACCCGCTTTAACGTCGGCAGCACGGCCTTGTAGATCACAGGCGGGCCGGAGGTGATCTCGATCGACGGCGTATCGGGAAGTTCCACATAATCATAGGTCGCGAAGGCATCGACCAAGACCCGGAACTGGAATTCCTTTTCCTGAAAGGTCTGCATGCGCACACCCGGCCCGCCGTACCGGCGGTCGCCGATGCGGATCACGATGCGGTCGCCTTCCGACAGGAACCCTCGCACGACCTTGATGTAGAGCGTCTTGTCCCAGGGCCGGAAGTTGCGCTTGAGATCGTATTCCATGTGCAGGACGGCGCCGTTCGACGCCTGGGCCGAAACGTAATTGGCGCCTTCCGGATCGTCCATCTGCAACCTGCCCAGGTCCGAGGCGAAGCGATGCACGATCTTGAGCGAGCCGGAATCGTCGATCCCGAATTTGCCCGCCGTGTAGATGACGAAGAAGGATTGGAAGCTGCCCGCCTCCACCGGTCCCAGGGGGGCGATGGCGACGGAGCCCATTTCTTCCGGCAGATAGGTCGAAAGCGGCATGCCCCCAAAAATCCCCTGTTGCCTCAATCGGTTCAGGGATCGTGACGATCCCCGGATCGGCTAATATTCATCCATAGGATGGCAAGAGGCAAGAAGCAGCCGGAGGCTCAGCCCTCGTCCTCGGGCTCTCCGGGCAACGGGAACCCGCCGTCCCGTTGATAGACTTTGATGAGCGAGGCATCGTCCTGCCGGCCCAGGCCCATGTCCTTGGCCTGTTGGTATTGGCGGAAGGCGATTTCGGAAATCGGCAAGGGAAAGCCCAGCTGTTCGCCCTGCGCCAGCACGATGCCCAGATCCTTGATGAAGATATCGACGGCGCTTTTCGGGCTGTAATCACCGTCCAGCACATGGGGGACGCGGTTTTCGAACATCCAGGAATTCCCCGCCGAGGCGGTGATGACCTCAAACACCGTCTTGGCATCCAGGCCGCTTTTGATCGCCAGCGCCATGGCCTCCATGGCCGTTGCGATATGCACACCGGCCAGCAGCTGGTTGACCATCTTCATGGTCGATCCGGGGCCGGGGCCATCGCCCAGTTCGAACACCTTTTCCGCCACGGCGTCGAGCAACGGCCGGGCCCGGGCGAAGGCATCGGCGGAACCCGAAGCCATGACCGACAGTTTGCCCGCCGCCGACTTGATCGGCCCGCCGGAAATCGGCGCGTCCAGATAGAGCGCCCCCTTGGCTTCGACCATCTTGGCCAGGGAAACAGCCGTGTCCGGCGGCATGGTGGCGCAGCCGAGGACCACCGCCCCCGGGACCAAAGCATCGAGCACCCCGTCGGGGCCGGTCAGGACCGCCTCCACCTGCTGGGCGTTGACGACGACCACGGCAACGGCGTCCGCCCCCTGGGCGGCTTCGCCCGGGGTCTGAACGGCGCGGCCGCCGGCGGCGGCGAAGGTATTGCGCGCATCCTCGGACAGGTCGCAGCCGACCGTGTCGATGCCTGCCGTCACCAGGGATTTCGCCATGCCCATGCCCATGGCGCCGAGGCCGATCACCGCCGCGCGGTATGCCGTCATGTCGTAAAGTCCTTAGTCGATCAGATGGTCGGTCAGAGTTTGTCGAGGGCGCCCTTGATGCGGGAGATCGTATCCTTGAGCCCCTTCATCATGCTGTCGGCGTCCTTTTCCAAGGCCCCCAGGTTCTCGCGCCCGGACTTGATCTGGGCGGCCAGTTTGGCGCGCTCGGCGTTCAGTTTGTCGAGGGCGGTCTGGGCGTCGGCCTGCTTGCGGGCCGCTTCCGATGCGGCCTCCAGTGCCGTCTTGGTTTCCGTATAAAGGCTCGACAGCTTGGCCTCCAGCTCCTGGGCCTCGGCCCGGCGCTTGTCGATATCGGCCTGGGTCGCCGCCAGTTCTTCCTTCTTCTTCGCCACGGCTTCCGCGATGTCGGCGGATTCCTTCATGAACTTGTCCTGCGCCGCTTTCATGGCGATGCGTTCCTCGGCGACCTGGGCACGCAGGCGGGACATGTCATCCTGGGCCTGGGACACATCCGATGCGTAATCGACCGCCGCGACGATGGCCAGGCCGGCCACCACGAACAATGCCAGGGCGACCCGCTTCCAGGTGGCCGCCGACCCGTCCATACCGATGGCGCCGCCAAGCCCACCCAAGGTGGACTTCTTGGCGGTGCCGTCGGCCGGCTTCTTGGCTGCCGGGTCCGGGGCCGCCGCCGTCTTGCTTTCCGCCTTCGGCGCCGATTTGGCCGCCGGTTTGGCTGTGCTGTTCTTGCCGTTCTGTTCGCTCATGGATTTCGGTCCTCGCAATGGATGTGAAGGCCTCCCGCCCCGATCTAAAGGTCATTATAGAGCACCCCGGCCCCAGGGCCAGAGGGCAGGAACGGCTGAAAAGGTCCGGTTTTCAAGCCTGCCGGAACGACATGCCAGCAAGATGGCTGGCGGCACGGGGCGAAACCGTTATGATGGCCGCCTTCGATACCGCCCACACCATCCACAAGACCGCCCACCATGATCATTTCCGAAATTACCCTGCGCCGACTGTCGCTGCCCCTGAAGGTGCCTTACAAGCTTGCCTTCGGCGCCGTCACCGCCTTCGACACCATCCTGGTCACCGTCCATGGCGACGGCGGCGAGCACGGCTTCGGCGAAGCGACGATCCTGACCGGCTATACCTCCGAAACCATCGACAGCGCCTGGGCCAAGGTCCGGGAATTGGCGACGGCGATAAAGGGACGAGACGCCGCGTCGGCCAAGGAGTTGGCCCTCACTCATCTCAAGAAGGCGCCGTTTGCCGTGTCTTCCGTGGTGACCGCCATTGAGATGGCGGAAGGCAGCCCTTTCCTGAACATCACCCAGGATACCCCCGTGCCGCTTCTGGCGATCCTCAGTGCGTCCGATGAGGCAGGCATCGTGGCCGAGCTGGAACGTCACCGCCAGGCCGGTTACGGCACGGTGAAGGTCAAGGTCGGGTTCGAATGGGAATCCGACGCCAAGCGTCTGAAATTCATCCAGGACGAAGTCGGCCGCCTGCCCGCCGGGACCCTGAAGCTGCGCATCGACGGCAACCAGGGATTTTCCCAGGCCGACGCCCTGGCCTTCACCCGCATTCTCGCCCCCGATCATATCGAACTGTTCGAACAGCCCTGCCACATGGACGACTGGGACGCGGCCAAGGCCGTTTCAGATATTTCCGCCGTGCCCATGATGCTGGACGAAAGCATCTACGGGCCGGCCGAGATCGAGCGCGCGGCGGAAAGCGGCAGTGCCCGGTTCGTGAAGCTGAAACTGATGAAGGCGGGATCGCTTGCCGCCCTGGCCGAGCAGCTGACCCGCATCCGCGAACTGGGGATGGAGCCGGTTCTCGGCAACGGCGTGGCCGCCGACCCGGGATGCTGGATGGAAGCCTGCATCGCGCGCAGCCATATTTCCAACGCCGGGGAAATGAACGGCTTTCTGAAGCCGCACCAGACCCTGTTCGCCGACCCCATCCGCATGGACCGCGGCGCCATGATCCTGACGCCCGAGACGCCCGCGCTGATCGACGACGCGGCGCTGGACGCGCTGGCGGCGGAAACCGTTCGGATGGCCGCCTAGGCATGCTGGATATTCTCGGGCAACCGCCGGTGACGCTGGCCTTGCTGGCACTCGCCATATTTCTTGGCGGCATCATGAAGGGCATTTCCGGGATCGGCCTGCCGATCATCACCATGTCGATCATCTTCACGTTCGACCTGCTGCCGGCCAAGGACACCATCGCCTTCGTCGTCATGCCGATCCTGATCACCAACCTGTGGCAGGCGATCCGGTCCAGCGGCTGGATGGAGACACTGAAGGAACACTGGCTGTTGATCGCCGTGTTCCTGCCCTGCCTGTTCCTGGGCTCGCGGATGCTGGCCGGCATGGACACCAAGGGCGTGTTTCTGGTGCTCGGCTGCATCGTCGCGGCCTTTGCCGCATCGAACATGTGGAAACCGCATCTGGACCCTCTGACGCCGCGCACCCGGCTTTGGGCCGGGCCGCTGGCCGGCGTTACCGGCGGCCTGCTGGGCGGTCTGTCCACGGTCTGGGGCCCGCCGATCATCATGTATCTGGTGATGCTGCGGCTGCCCAAGGACGTCTGGGTGCGTTCCGTCGCCTTGGTCTACGTCACCGGCGCCGTGCCGCTGGCCGCGTTCTACTGGTCCAACGGCGTTCTGAACCCGTCAAACGTCTGGCTGTCGACGGCGGCCTGCGTTCCCGGCATGGCGGGCATTCTGGCCGGCGAACGCATCCGCCGGCATATCAATGAAGAGGCCTTTCGCCGCGCCATGCTGGTGCTGCTGTTCCTGATCGGCCTGAACCTGATCCGCCGCGCCGTTTTCTGATACGCTGATCCGCCCCGTTTCCGAAGGAGACGCCCATGGACTTCGCAGATCCGAACCTCTGGCTCAGCCTGTTTACCCTGACGGCGCTCGAGATCGTTCTCGGCATCGACAACCTTGTGTTCATCTCCGTGATCGCCGCCAAACTGCCCGCCGCGCAGCAGGAAAAGGCGCGCAAGCTGGGCCTGGCGGCAGCGCTCGGCATGCGTATCGTTCTGCTTGCCTCTATCGCCTGGATCATCGGTCTGACGGCCCCCATCTTCACCATTCCCTTCATTGACCATGTCGTGTCCTGGCGCGATGTGATCCTGTTGGCCGGGGGCGTGTTCCTGTTGGCCAAGGGCACCCATGAGATCCACAACACCATCGAAGGTGACGAAGAGGAAGCCCCCGTCACCAAGGCGGCCGCCTTCGGCGCGGTGGTCGGCCAGATCATCGTGCTCGACATCGTGTTTTCCATCGACAGCGTGGTCACCGCCGTCGGCATGTCCGATCAGTTGCCGGTGATGATCACCGCCGTCGTGATCGCCATGGTGATCATGATGTGGTCGTCGGGTCCGGTGGCGCGGTTCATCCAGGATCATCCGACGACCAAGATGCTGGCCCTCGCCTTCCTCTTGCTGGTCGGCATGGCCTTGGTCGCCGACGGCATGCATTTCCACATTCCGCGTGGATACCTGTACTTCGCCATCGCCTTTTCCATGCTGGTCGAGATATTGAACCTGGCGGCCCAGCGGCGGCGGAAACGCCAGCGCGCGGCCAAAGCCGGCTGACGGCGGGAACCGGCGATGCTCAACATCCTATGGGCGATCCTGCCGATCTTCGTGCTGATCGTTCTGGGCAACCTTCTGCGCCGGAACGGCATTCCGTCGATCGAGTTCTGGAACCTGAACGACAAGCTGGTCTACTGGGTGCTGTTCCCGAGCCTGTTGTTCTATAAGACCTCGACCACAGAACTGGCCGGCGGCTTCCTCGGCCCACTCGCGGCGATCATTCTGACAGGGCTTGTCGCGGCGGTCGTCGTGTCGTTGGTCCTGGGTCTGGCGCTCGGCTTCAACCGGCCCCAGGCGACCAGCATCCTGCAGGGCTCCGCCCGCCACAACACGTTCATCGCGCTCGCCATCGCCGAACGCCTGTTCGGCGCGGATGGACTGGCCGTGGCCGCGCTGTGCACGGCGGTGCTGATCCCGCCGACCAATGTCCTGATCATCAGCCTGATGAACATCATGCTGCACCAGGGCGGCGGCGGCAGCCTGTGGGCCCCCGTGGCCCGGGATCTGGCGCGCAATCCCCTGATCCTGTCGGTGGCCTTGGGCATGGGCGTTCAGTACATCGGGATCGGGGAAATTCCGGTGGTCCACGAAGCAACGGGCATGCTCGGCCGCGCGGCCCTGCCCATCGTGCTTCTGGCCGTCGGCGCGAACATTCGCCTGCACGAGATGAAGGCCTCGGTCGCCCCCATCGCGCTTGCCACGGCGGTCAAGTTCCTGGTGTTTCCCGCCGCCGCCTGGGCCATGTGCTGGCAACTGGGGATCACCGGCGTGCCCGCCTATGTCATCACCATCTTCGCAGTGATGCCGATGCCGCCGTCATCCTTCACCATCGCCCGCGAGATGGGCGGCGATGCACCGCTGGCGGCCAGCATGATCACCCTACAAACGCTGTTGAGCCTGATCACCGTCCCCGTCAGTCTTGTGATCGCGCAAAAGCTATTCTAATCGTTGGATGCCGGGCGGCGTCCGGCATCAAAAAACCGACGGGGAGGCAGCGTATGGCACAGCGCGATCATTTCGCCACGCGGCTGGGATTTGTCCTGGCCGCCGCCGGGTCGGCCGTGGGGCTCGGCAATATCTGGAAATTCCCCTTCATGACCGGACAGAACGGCGGCGGCGCGTTCCTGGTGCTCTACATCGTCTTCGTACTGACCATCGGGCTCAGCGTGATGCTGGCCGAATTCGCCATCGGCCGCGCCGGACAGCGCAATCCCGTGGGCTCGTTCCGTGCGCTCAAGGGCGGGGCCTGGCCCGCCGCGGGCGGGCTCGGCGTCATCGCCGGTTTCGTCATCCTGTCGTTCTATTCCGTGGTCGGCGGCTGGACCCTGGCCTATGCCATCAAGTCCGTAACGGGGGCGCTTGCGTCCAACGACCCCAAGGTCCTGGGTGCTGCCTTCGGCACGTTCATCGCCGACCCCCTGGACGTGATCGGTTTCCACACCGCCTTCATGGTGCTGACCCTGGTGATCGTCGCCGGCGGCGTGCGCCATGGGATCGAGCGGGCGGCGCGCATCCTGATGCCGATCCTGGCGCTGCTGGTCATCGTCCTGGCCGTCCGCGCCGTGACCCTCGACGGCGCCGCCAAAGGCATCGCCTTTTTTCTGACCCCCGATTTCTCCAAGGTGACCTGGAACACGGTGAACGCCGCCCTGGGGCAGGCGTTCTTTTCCCTGTCATTGGGCATGGGGACCATGATCACCTATGCCAGCTATCTGAACCGGCAGGTCAATCTGCCCAAGACCGCCGCCCAGGTGACGCTTCTGGACACGGGCTTCGCCGTGATCGCCGGGTTGATGATCCTGCCCGCCGTGTTCGCCTTCGGCTTCGACCCGGCGGCCGGGCCGGGGCTGACCTTCATCACCCTGCCCGCCGTGTTCGCCCAGATGCCGGCGGGGGCACTGTTCTCTTTCCTGTTCTTCACCCTCCTGGCCATCGCCGCCCTGACTTCGGCGGTGTCGATCATCGAACCCGTGGTGTCCTACCTGATCGACGAACGGAAACTGTCCAGACGAACCGCGACTTGGGGGGCCGGGGCGGTGATCTGGGCCTTGGGCGTGCCCTCGGCCCTGTCGCTGGGCCCGTGGAAGGACATCACGGTCGGCGGCAAGAGCATCCTGGATGCGGTCGATTACCTGGCGTCCAACATCATGCTGCCGCTTGGTGGGATCCTAATCGCACTGTTCGTCGGCTGGTCCGTCGCCGCCCGTGCCGTCGACGAGGCACAATCCGGCGGCAATCACCCCTTCGCCCTGGCCCGGGCCTGGATCTTCATCTGTCGCTTCGTCGCCCCGGTGGCGGTGGCCTGGGTGATGATCCAGGGGCTGTAGCCTCCATGCCGGGTCCCCCCGAAGGTTTCAGCCATCCGGTGGGTTCAGGACTTGATATCAAGTCGCATTCGCAATATGGATGCGCATGCGACACCCGATCCCCGTTTCCTGCCTTCTCGCCCTGCTGCTGTTCCCCGGCCTAGCCGGGGAAGCTCGCGCGGCGGACGCCTACGCCACCCCGGCCGATCTCGGCAAGGCCCTGTTCTTCGACACCAACCTGTCGAAAAACCGCACCCAGGCTTGCGCCACTTGCCACAACCCGGCCAATGCCTTCACCGACCCCAGGGAAACTGCCGTGGGGCGCGCGGTGTCCCTGGGTGACGACGGCACGTCGCTGGGCGACCGCAACACCCCGACGGCGGCCTATGCCAAATTCGCGCCCAAGTTTCAGCGCCTGAAGGACGGGCGTTATGTCGGCGGCCAGTTCCTGGACGGGCGGGAGCCGGATTTGGCGGGCCAGGCCGGCGGCCCGCCGCTCAACCCGATCGAAATGGGCATGCCGGACAAAGCCAGCGTGGTGAAACGGCTGTGGGAATATCCGCCCTATGTGACGGCCTTCGCCAAGCTGTTCGGCCCCAAGGTCACGGACGACACGGATGCCGCCTATGCGGCCATGACCCAAGCCATCGCCGCCTTCGAGCAGACGGAAGAATTCGCGCCCTTCGATTCCAAGTACGACCGGTTTCTCAGGGGCGAGGCCAAGCTGACGGATCAGGAGGAACTGGGGCGGCTGCTGTTCTTTTCCCAGCAGTTCACCAACTGCAACCAGTGCCATCAACTGCACGCGGTGCAGCCGGCCAAGGGCGAGACCTTCACCAACTACCAGTTCCACAACATCGGAATTCCCGTAAACACCGCCGTGCGTCAGGCCAACGGATCGAAGCCCGGCCATATCGACCATGGGCTTCTCGACAATCCGGCGGTGACGGACAAGGCCCAGGACGGCAAGTTCAAGGTGCCGACCCTGCGCAACGTGGCGGTGACCGGCCCCTATATGCACAACGGCGTGTTCAAGGATTTGCGGACGACCGTGTTGTTCTACAACAGGTACAACACCAAGGACCCGGAACGCCTGATCAACCCGGAAACGGGCAAGCCCTTCCGCGCGCCCGAGGTCCCGGCGACCTTGTCGGTGAAAGAACTGACCCACGGCCCGGCGCTCGACGACAAACGCATCGACGCCCTGGTCGCGTTCATGAAGACATTGACCGACCGGCGGTATGAAGAACTGCTGGAGAAATAAGCGCCCCTAAGCCCGTTCCTTAGCTTCCGGCGGAGGTCTTGGATTGGATGTAGTTGGGCAGACCCATCTTCTCGATCAGGCCAAGCTGCTTTTCGCACCAATACAGGTGGTCTTCCTCGGTATCCTCAAGCAGGCCGGTCAGCATCTGGCGGGTGACGTAGTCGCCTTCCTTCTCACACAGGGCGATGACCTTCACCAATTCCTTCTGCACGAAGATTTCATAGGTCAGATCGTTCTTGATCATGGACGGCACGTCCTTGCCGATCTTCAGCTTGGCGCGGGCGGCCACGTCGGGCGTGCCTTCCAGGAACAGGACGCGTTCGATGATCTTGGCGGCATGGTCGAGCTCTTCTTCCTGCTCGTGCTTCATGCGCTCGTACAGCTCTTCCAGGCCCCAGTCCTGATACATCCGCGAATGAATGAAGTACTGGTCGGCGGCGGACATCTCATGGGTCAGCAGGCCGTTGAGGGCGGTGATGACTGTTTTCTTGCCTTTCATGACGCGACGCTCCTTACGCTTGGGACTGGATGTAATTGGGAAGGCCCATGTCCTTGATCAGGCTGATCTGGGTTTCCAGCCAATCCAGGTATTCTTCCTCGTCCTCGAGAATGCCGTCGAGGAGTTCGCGCGAAATGAAGTCGCCCTTCTTTTCGCACAGCGCGATGGCGTCGCGCAGATCGGCGATCGACTGCTCTTCCAACGCCAGGTCGCATTTGACGATTTCCTCGGTGTTCTCGCCGATCCGCAGTTTGCCCAGGTCCTGCAGGTTGGGCAGGCCGTCGAGGAACAGAATGCGGGCGATCAGCTTGTCCGCCTGCTTCATGTCCTTGATGGATTTTTTGTATTCGTGCTCGCCAATGTCATCCAATCCCCAATCGTTGAAGATGCGGGAATGGAGAAAATATTGGTTGATGGCGGTCAGTTCGTTCTTGAGGATCAGATTGAGGCGCTTGAGCACCTCCGCATCGCCCTTCATGTGCTGTCTCCATTAATGCGAATAAGGGTCAGGCCCGTGTTGTCGTCACATTTGCACAGTTCCAAAATGATCGCAAGTGCATTGATTTTGCTAGATATTTTTGAAAATCATTCGCAACCGCAACAGCGACGAACGGCCTTGGTCGCCGGGCTGTTCTGCGCCGTCCTGGCCCTGGCGCCGCGCCCGGCCATGGCCCAGGAAACCGGGGATGGGGCCGCCCAGGGCGGGTCGTGCCGCGCCTGCGATGCGAATCCCGAGCGCTGCCTCGACGCCTGCACGGCCCTGATCGAAGGCGGCCTGCGGGATCCCGGCACCCTGTCCAAGGCCTTCAAGAACCGGGGCGACGCCCATGCCCGCAAGGGGGCGCTCGACGCCGCCGCCGCCGACTATGGCCGGGCCATGACGCTCACCCCTGGGGACGCCGCCGCCGTCAACAACCGGGGCATCGTCTTCAATCGTCAGGGCCGGTTCGACGCGGCAATCGGCGATTTCAGCCGCGCCATCACCCTTGAGCCTGGCCGCCCCGCCTTTTTCATCAATCGAGCCCGCGCCCATCACGGCAAGAAGGACTACACCGCCGCCGTGGCCGACCTGGACCACGCCATAGCACTCAACCCCGAAGACCCGCGCGCCCTCAACAACCGGGCCGGCGCCCTGATGATGCTAGGCCGCCATGACGCGGCGATCCGCGACCTGGACCGCGCCATCACCCTTGATCCCGACTATCCTGTCGCCTTCAACAATCGGGGCATCGCCCGAGCGGGTCAGGGCGACTTCACCGCCGCCATCCGGGATTACGACCGCGCCCTGGCGCTGCGCTCCGACTACGCCAAGGCGCGCGAAAACCGCCAACAGGCGGTGCGCAAACAACGCCAGGCCCCGGCCGAAACCCTGGCGCCGGAACCCGCCATGGAACAGGTGCCTGCCCTCCTGACCGGCGCCCCCGAACCGGTCGCGGCGCCGCAACCTGATCCCGAACCGGCGCGGACTTCCCCACCCCCCGCCGCCGCGACGGCGGCAACCGTGGCGCAAGTGCCCACAGCCCCCGTCCCCGCACCTGCACCCCGCATGCCGGTGGCGGCGGCACCGCCCCCGCCACCGCCGCCATCTCCCGCATCTCCGCCGCCCCTTATGGCGCCGCCAGGCCCATCCCTGCTGGACCGTTTCCTCGCCATGGAAAACACCCTACGCACCGCCGACGCCGCGACCATCGTGCGTTATCAGGTCCGCCTGCGTGAAACGGGCCACTATGCCGGGGCCGCCGACGGCAGGCTCAGCCGTGCCTTGTTACAGGCGGTCGCGGCCTGCATGGAAGCAGGTTGCACACTCCCGTAAACAGCCTCGGCCACGGGCCCGCGTCGTCACAAATTTGTGTCTTGCGAACCCCCGCATTTGCCCTGAAAGTCGGCGGGTATTCCCGGTGGGGTTAAGCAGTTTTTGCACTGTCGAATTCTGCACAACGCGGCATTCAATTGCCGCGATCAGCCACCTATGGGAGTAGCCAACGATGACCAGTTCCGACAATTCCCCGAATCCCGTGGCCTCGCGCCGCGACCTGATGAAGGCCGTGGGCCTAGGCCTGGCGGCGGCGGCCCTGCCCGCCGGGCTTGCGGCCGGCGGCAAACCGGCGCGCGCCGCCGCCCCCGCCGACGCGATCATGAAGACCATCGGCAAGACCGGCCAGCAGGTGCCCGCCATCGGCATGGGCACCTATCTTGTCTACGACACCATCCCCGGTGAGCCGCGCAACCATCTGCGCGAAGTCCTCAAGCGGTTCTACGACGGCGGCGGACGGGTGGTCGATACCTCGCCGCTGTACGGCACGGGCGAACTGACCCTTGGCGATTCCGCCTCCGCCCTCGACATCAACGACAAGCTGTTCATCGCCAACAAGATCTGGTCGACAGGCGAGTTCCTGTTCGACGACAGCCACGCCCAGCGCAGTCTGGACGAATCCCGCCGCCGCCTGTGGCGCAAGCAGTTCGACGTGATGCAGGTCCACAGCCTGACCAACATCGCGGTCATCCTGCCGATCCTGAAAGTCTGGCAGAAGGAGGGCCACATCAAGCACGTCGGCATCACCCATCACGAGCCGCCCTATTTCGACCTGTTGGAAAGCTGGATCAAGAAGGGCAAGCCCGATTTCGTGCAGGTCCACTATTCCATCTTCAACCGCCTGGCCGAACAGAAGATCCTGCCCGCCGCCGCCGACGTGGGGGCCGCCGTGCTGGTCAACATGCCGTTCGAAAAGGCCCGCCTGTTCAAGCTGGTCGAGGGGCATAAGGTGCCCGATTTCGCCAAGGACTTCGCCGCCAACTGGGCCGAGTTCTTTTTGAAGTGGATCGTCGCGCATCCGGCGATCACGGCGGCCATTCCGGCCACGGCCAATCCGGACCATGCCTCGGAAAACATCGGCGCGCTGAAAGGCCCCCTGCCCGACCAGAAAATGCGCGACCGCATGGTCAAACATATGGAGACCATTCCCGGCTTCGCCGACCTGGACAAAGCGCCGCGCTATCCGGGCAAAAAGTATCCGGGCGTGATCGCCAAGGCGCGGGCGGATATGAAGGCGCGGGGTTAAGCGGTCAAAGGTACGGCCCGGGCAGGATGGGGCTGCCGTCGCGGAACCGTTCCGCGCGGAACCGCGTCACATCATGGCCCGGGTCGCGCCCGACCACCATGTCGGCCATCACCCGGCCAATGGCCGGGCCGATGCCGAAGCCGTGGCCGGACAGACCCGTGCAGATGAACATGCCAGGCAGCATCGGGTCCTCACCCAGGGTCGGCACCACGTCGGGGGTGACGTCGATCATCCCGGCCCAAGCCTCCGCCAGTTTGACCCCGGCCAGGGCCGGATAGCGCTTGGCCATGCGGTCTTCCAAGCGGCGGACCTCGGCCGCCGTCGGCTTGGGATTGAGAACGCGGGTCTTCTCGAACGGGCTAGCCTCGTCGCCGGACCATCGGCTCGGCATGCCCCAGGCCCCGGGATAGCCCGCGGGGGCGCCCGCATGCAGGCGGATGTCGCGCCACGACGCCCCCATGGCCTTGATGAACTTGGACGCGTACCTGAAGGACTTGCGCGACAGGTAATGGTCCGCATGGGTGCCCGTGGCCAGGGTATAGCCGCCGTCGGCCCGCCGCCTAAGGCAGAACCCGACGTCGCGGATGTTGGGCACGTCGGGCTGGTTGGCGAACAGATGGGGCGCCGCCTCGGTCCGCGCCACGGTGCAGCGCACGGCCAGCTGCGGCACGTCGATGCCGACGTTGGACGCGAAATGGGTGGTCCAGGCCCCGGCCGCCAGAACCACGGCATTGCAGGACACCCGGCCCTTCTCCGTGACCACGCCGGATACCCGCCCGCCGGTGACGTCCAGGGTCCGCACGGCGCAATCCTCGATCACCGCGACACCCAGGCGCTGCGCCGCCCGCGCCAGGGCCGGGACGGCGGCGAAGGGCTCGCCCCGGCCGTCGCTGGCCGTATACATGCCGCCCGTATAGGTGCCGGGCAGGCCCGGATAGAGGGCGCGCAGATCCGCCGGCGACAGCAATTTGGTGTCGAGCTGATAGTCCTTGGCCCGGTCCAGCCAGGCTTCGTAGCGCGCCATTTCCGCCTTCGTGGTGGCGAGGTAGAGGCAGCCGCCCTGGGTGAAGGTCAGGTCCGCCTCCCCCGTCTCCGCCGCCAGGCCCTGCCAGATGCGGTTGGCCTCGATCATGATCGGCAGTTCGGCAAGGTCGCGGGCCTGCTGCCGGATCCAGCCCCAGTTGCGCGATGATTGTTCGCCCGCGACCCGGCCCTTTTCGCACAGCACGACCTTCTGCCCGCGCTGGGCCAGGAAATAGGCCGTCGCCGTGCCCGCCACCCCGGCGCCGATGACGACGACGTCTGCTGCGTCGGGCAGCGGATCGGCAAAACGGACAGGCGTGTTTTTGTCGGAAATCGGCGGCAAGGCGGCACCCCCCAATGGAACGGCGATATTGGCACGGAAAATTCGGGCCGCCTATATGCGGAATTGCCCCTTGCCGCACCCCGCCATGATGGGGTTTTCTAGGGCTTCAAGCGGCGCAAAGCCCGCATCCGTTTCCCATCCAAGTTGAAGACCCCACATGGACACATACGACTACATCATTATCGGCGCCGGATCGGCGGGCTGCGTGCTGGCCAACCGGCTGTCGGCGGACGGCAGGAATTCCGTCTGCGTACTGGAAGCGGGGCCGCCCGACTGGAACCCCATGATCCACATCCCGGCCGGCTTCATGAAGCTGCTGGACCACAAGACCCTGAACTGGCGCTATCAGACGGAGCCGACGGAATGGACCGCCGGCCGCGCCATCCCCGTGCCGCGCGGCAAGACCCTGGGCGGATCGTCGTCCATCAACGGCAACGTCTACAACCGCGGCAACCGCGAGGATTACAATTCCTGGGCGCAGATGGGCAACCGGGGCTGGGGCTATGCCGACGTGCTGCCCTACTTCAAACGCTCGGAAAAACGCATCGGTGAGGCCGATGAACGGTTCCGCAGCCGGGACGGCGCGCTGACCGTCACCGACACGGACATGCCCCACGAGCTTTGCGAAGCCTTCATGGACGGCGCCGAGGCCTGCGGCATCCCGCGCAATCCCGATTACAACGGCGCCACCCAGGAAGGCGTGGCCTATACCCAGCGCACGATCTACAACCGCCGCCGCATGAGCGCCGCCCGGGCCTTTCTGCATCCGGCCATGAAAGAAGGCCGCCTGAACGTGATCACCAGCGCCCATGCCACGGGCCTGGTGATGGACGGCAGGCGGGTCACCGGCGTGCGCTACCTGAAGGGCGGGCGCGGCGGCCAGGCGCACGAGATCGCGGCGCGCAAAGAGGTCATCCTGTCCGGCGGGGTGATCAATTCGCCGCAGCTGCTGCAACTGTCCGGGATCGGCGACCCGGCCCATCTGAGCGAATTGGGCATCGACGTCCGCCACGCCCTGCCCGCCGTGGGCCTGGGCCTGCGCGACCATTACGCGCCGCGCTTCACGGCCCGGGTCAAGAACGTGGGCAGCCTCAATCAGCGCGCCCAGGGCCTGGCCCTGGTGCCCGAGGTGGCGAAATGGCTGATGGGCAAGCCCAGCGTGCTCGGCCTGCAGGCGACCATGGTCTACGCCTTCTGGCGTTCCGACCCGGCCATCGCCAATTCGGACCTGCAACTGACCTTCACCCCGGCCAGCTACGTCTCGGGCCGCCAGACCGTGCTCGACAAATTTCCCGGCATGACCGTGGCCTCCTGGCAGCAACGCCCGGAAAGCACCGGATACGTGAAGGCGGTCAGCACCGACCCCTTCGACAAGCCGGTCATCAATCCCCGCTACCTGGAGCACGAGACGGACCGCCAGGTCCTGCTGGCCGGCATGAAGCTGGTGCGCCGCATCCTGCGCTCCGCCCCCATGGCGAAATACTTCGACGGCGAGGAGTTTCCCGGCGACCATGTGCAGTCCGACGACGAATTGATGGAAGCGGCGAAAATCCGCGCCACCACCACCTTCCACCCCATGGGCACCTGCCGCATGGGCCCGGCGACGGACAAGTCGACCGTGGTCGACGACCAACTGCGCCTGCACGGGCTGGAGGGACTGCGCGTGGTCGACGCCTCGATCATGCCCAACATGCCGTCGGCCAACCTGAACGCGGCGACCATCATGATCGCGGAAAAGGCGGCGGACATGATCCTGGGCAAGACGCCGCCGGCGCCGGAGATCATCAAGGACTGATACCTTCCGCTTAAATATTCCTAAAATTGAATTCTTTCCCGCGCCCCTAAGAGTGACTAGAAGAGAACGGTCTAAATAAAAAGGCCACCGGGGGCGTCTTGCAGGTTTTGGAAATACTCGGCTACGTCGCGTCCGGTGCGGTCTTCGTGACCTTCTGGATGAAGTCGATGATCCCGCTTCGGATCGTCGGGCTGGCCAGCAATTTCCTGTTCTTTTCCTATGGCGTGTACGGCGACTTGGTGCCGATCATGGTGCTGCACGGTTGCCTGTTTCCGCTGAACGCCATGCGCCTGATGCAGGCCGTGCGCCTGAAGCGCCGCATCCATGAAATGGCCCATGCGGAATTCGACGTGAAGTCCCTGCTGCCGTTCATGACGGAACGCCGCGTCGCCAAGGGGGAATTTCTGTGCCGGCGCGGCGACGCGGCCCAGGACATCTTCTACCTGGCGTCGGGCCGGGCATATATCATCGAACTGGACCTGGAGATCGGCCCGGGCAACCTGATCGGCGAAATCGCCATGTTCGCCCCCGACCGCAAACGCTCGCAGACCGTGGAATGCCGCGACGACTGTGTGGTTCTCGCCATCGCGGAACAGCGGGTGCTGGAACTGTTCGCCGACAATCCGGAATTCGGGCTCTACCTGATCAAGATGATCGTCGCCCGCCTATTCGACAACATGAACCGGCCGGCCGTGCTCAGCGCCTGACGACGCTCAACCCTTGCCGTCTTCCGGCGCGTCGGGGCTGAGGCCGGCCGCGTCCTGCTTGAACAGGTCGACCAGTTCCTCCTGATATTTACGCGCCTTGACCTGAAGTTTCTGCTGATCGGTATAGTCGGCGTAATCCTCGAACAGGCGCTGTTCGTCATGCTTCTGGAAGGCGTCGGTCATGCGGGTGACCTCCGTATTGGAGAAGCCGAGCCCGCCCAGAACCTCCCGCGTCAGGTCGAGGGCCGACAGGAACGTCTCGCGGCGGATGTGCTTGACCCCTAAGTCCATGAGCCGGTGCGCGTGCAGACGGTTGCGGGCGCGGGCGAACACCGGCACGTCGGGGAAGTGGCGGCGCACGATTTCCGCCGTGCGCACGGAGGCCTCGACATCGTCGATGGCCAGCACGAAGGCCCGCGCCTTGCGGGTCTGCGCCGCCTCCAGGATATGCAGGCGGCTGGCGTCGCCGAAATAGGCCCGGCTGCCGAAGCGGGCGACCAGGTCGACCTGTTCCGGGGAATTGTCGAGGGCGATGAACGGGATGCCCCGCGCCCCCAGCACGCGGGCGGTGATCTGGCCGAACCGCCCGAACCCGGCGATCACCACATGGCCCATTTCCTCGGGCATGTCGTCGTGGGCGTCGGTCGCCGCGGCCCCCTTGCGGGCGATCAGGCCGTCGGCGGCCAACAGCAGCGGCGTCGACAGCATGGAGAGCGTCACGATGACCGACAGCAGCTCGGCCAGGTCGCGTTCGATCACATTGGCGCCCAGCGCCGTGGAGAACAGCACGAAGGCGAATTCCCCGCCCTGCGACACGGCCATGGCGAGCCGCCGCGCCGCCGGCGTGTCGAGCCCGCGCATGCGCCCCAGAACAAAGATCACGCCCGCCTTCACGGCGACCAGACCGGCCACCCCGGCCAGGATCACCAGGGTCTGATCGGCCAACAGGTTGAGGTTCAGGGCCATGCCGATGGCCGTGAAGAACAGGCCGAGCAGCAGGCCCTCGAAGGGCGCGATATCGGCCTCGATCTGATGGCGGTAGGGGGAATCGGCGAGCAAGGCCCCGGCCAGAAAGGCGCCCAGGGCCGCCGACAGGCCGACCGCTTCCATCAACAGCGCCACGCCGACCACGGTCAGCAACGCACTTGCCGTCAGGGCCTCGCGCACGCCGGTCAGGGCGACCAGCTTATAGAGCCGCGACAGGAGATAGCGCCCGACCACCACGACGGCCAGAATCGCGCCGATGGCAAAGGCCGCATCAACCAGCGATAGGCCCGATCCGGGTGCCCCCGCCCCCCACAGCGGGATCATCGCGATCAAGGGGATGGCGGCCAGATCCTGGAACAGCAGGATGGAGAACGCGGCGCGGCCGTGGCGGGTGGTCAGCTCGCCCTTTTCCTCCAGCACCTGAAGGACGAAGGCGGTCGACGACAGGGACAGCGCCAGCGCGACGAATACCGCCTTGTCCCAGGAAATGCCGAACAGGGTCGCCAGAGGGGTCAGGCAGAGGGCGCAAACGGCGACCTGCCCGGCGCCAAGGCCAAAGATCGATTGCCGCATGGTCCACAGACGCTTGGGCCGCAGTTCCAGGCCGATCAGGAACAGCAGCAGCGCCACGCCGTATTCAGCGATGTGGAGGATGCTTTCGACCTGATAGACGGAATAGACGAAGCCGAGCCCGTAAGGCCCGATCAGCACCCCGGCGGCGAGATACCCCAGCACCGACGAAATGTTCAGCTTCTTGGCGAGGGGGGCGGCGATGGCGGCGGCGGCAAGAAAGACCGCGGCCTGGACGAGAAAATTAGCGGTCATGGCGTGCCCCGGGATGATGATGGCCTGTGCGAAGGTTCAAACATGGCCCACGGGGCGGGAAATTCAACCGGCGTTTTCGGGATGCTCCCCGTTCAGGCATTCCCGCAACCAGGCCCGCGCCTGCTTCAGGGTCGTGAACCGCCGGATTACATGGCCCGGCGGGCGCGGGTTGGAGTCGATAAAGACCCGGAAGACCGTCTGCATCTTCTCGTGCGGTGAAATCAGGCCGGTGAACTTGGGGTTCTCCCGGTCGCCGAAAATTTCCCGCGACTTGGCCGCGTGGGAGGCGCCGATGGCTTCGGTCAGCGCGAATAGGGCGTCGCGGTCGATATCGCTGAAATCGAACAGGTGGTAACGGTGGCGGTCCCGGTCGGGATGGGCCGCCGTGGCCAGGGCCACTTCCTGAAACTCATAAGGCACGGCGAAACCCGTGAGTGTGACCCACAGCCCTTCGGCCTCGTCGTGAACGGTGAACGGCATAGGATACGCCCGTCAGTGATTTGTCCGCACTCAGCGGAAGTCGAACCCGCGTTTTTTCAAGGCATCCCGCAAATGGTCGCGGGGACGCTGGGCGTATTTCTTATCGACGTCGGCGGACCAGGAGTCCTCCGCCGTCGGCTTGCCCACGGATTCGTAATGGGCCTTCAATTCGGCATTGTAGGTATCGACCACGGCCAGCGCCTTGTCCGCGTCGTAGCGTTCGTAATGGATGATGCCCTCGGCGGCCATGCGGGGCTTCTGCTTCGGCGCTTCCGCCGGATAGCCCAGGCACATGCCGAACACCACATAGGCGCGGGAAGGCAGGTCGAGAAGTTCGGCGACCGCTTCGGGATCGTTGCGCATGGCGCCGATCATCACGCCCTGAATGCCCAAGCTGTCCGCCGCCACATAGGCCGCCATGCCGACCAGGGAGGCGTCGATGGACGCCATCAGGCCCATTTCCAGATTGTTGTCGTCGAGGTTGCCGTCGTGGCGCCGGAACGCCTTTTCGATCCGCGTCAGGTCGGCGACGAAGGCGAGGAAGACAGGGCAGGTCTCGATATGCTTCTGACCGCCGGAAATCTTGGCAAGCTTTTCCTTGGTCTCCGCATCGCGCACGACGACCACGGAATAGGCCTGCAGATTGCCCGAGGTCGGCGCCCGGCGCGCGGCCTCCAAAATCGCCGTGACCTGGGCATCGGTCACGTCCTTGTCCGAATAGGAACGGATGGAGCGCCGATCCCCCAGAACGCGGATGGTGTCGGACGTGGTCGGGTGGTCTGTCATCTGGCCGGGGCCGTCGGGCGGGGTCATCGGGGCGTCTTCCTTTTATATTTTCGGGTCGCGCCCCGATGTTTACCCTTAACCCATGCGTTCCTTCAAGACCGGGCCCACATCCATGGGTGTATCGAGGATCGCCACACCCGCCGCCGACAGGGCGTCGGCCTTGGACTGGTACGTTCCCTTGTTGCCCATGACGATGGCACCGGCATGGCCCATCTTCTTGCCCGCCGGGGCGGCGCCGCCGGCGATGAAGGCGGCCATGGGCTTGTTCATGGTCGCGGCATATTCGGCCGCGTGTTCTTCCATGGCGCCGCCGATTTCGCCGACCATCACCACCGCGTCGGTTTTCTCGAACGCATCAAGGGCTTCCAGCGCGTCGCGGGTGGTGGTGCCGATGATCGGATCGCCCCCAATCCCAATAAATGCGGATATCCCGAAACCTGCTTGAACCACGTTCAGGCACATCAAGGTACCGAGCGAGCCGGAGCGCGAAATGATGCCGACGTTGCCGGGCCGGAAGATCTTTTCATTGAAGGCCGGCATGAAGCCCGTGAAGCATTCGCCCGGCGTCACGCCGCCGGCCGTGTTGGGGCCGATGATCTTGACGCCCCGCTCCTTGGCGGCCGCCATCATGTACATCACGTCCTGCACGGGGATGTGTTCGGTCAGGCAGACCACGGCCTTGGCCCCGGCCTCGATGGCGTCGAGCGCCGCCGCCTTGGCGCCCATGGGCGGGATAAACAGGATGGAGACGTCGAAGCCCCCTCCTTCACCTTTATCGGCCAGCCCCTTCATGGCGTCCACGGCCGATCCGAACACCGGCACGCCGATGTGCTCGGTCCCGGCCTTCTTCGGGTTCACGCCCCCGACGATCTGGGTGCCGTATTCCATCATGCGTTCGGACCAGAAGGTCCCCTGCTTGCCGGTGATGCCCTGGACGATCACCCGATGTGTTCCGCGAATGATCATTTGGCATCTCCTGCGTTCTTCGCCGCCTCGACGGCCGCCTTGCAGGCGGCGCTCATATCCGGCAGGGGATCGACCCCCAACCGTTCCTTCAGCATGGCCACGGCCTCGACATCGCCCGTGCCGTGCACGGACCAGAAAGTCGGAAGCTGCGGGTTCAGTTCGTCCCAAGCATTGAGAATGCCCTGGGTCATCACGTCGGTGCGCGCGAAGGCGCCGCAGAAGTTGATGACCAGGGATTTGACCTTGGGGTTATCGAGCACCAGGGACAGCGCTTCCGTGCCCTTGGTGTAGCTTTCGCCGCCGATCTCCAGGAAGTTGGCAGGCGTGCCGCCGTGATGGCGAACCACGTCCATGGTGGTCATGGTCAGACCGGCGCCGTTGGCGATGACGCCGACGTCACCTTCCAGCTCGATGTACTTGAGGTCCAGTTCCTTGCCCTTGGCTTCCAGGCCCGTCAGCTTGTCGGGCGTGCCGGACTTGGCCGTTTCCTCGTGGCGCGGGATCGCGCTGTCGTCCATGGTGAACTTGCAGTCCAGCGCGATCAGCCCGCCCGCTTCCGTGACGGCCAACGGATTGATTTCCATCAGTTCCGCATCGTTGGCCCGGTAGGCGTCGTAGAGCTTCATCAGCAGGCCCGCGACCTGGTCTTCCAGGCCGTCCAGTCCGGCGCCGTCCAACATGGCGCGGACATGGGACAGGTCCGGGCCGTGGCGGATGTCGACGGCGAGGCCGCGCATGGCATTGGGGTCCTGCTCCGCCGCTTCCTCGACATCCATGCCGCCCAGGGTCGAAAACAGAATCTTCGGCCCCTTGGTTTCCGGATCGTTGATCACGGCGGCGTAGAATTCGCGGGTGAAGGCCGTCGCCTGTTCGACCAGGACCTTTTCCACGACATGCTCGCCGATGGTCATGCCGAGGATCGCCTGGGCCGCCGCCGCGTCGTCGGCGATCTTGATGCCGCCGGCCTTGCCGCGCTTGCCCGTGGGCACCTGGGCCTTCACGGCCACTTTGCCAAGCGGCGCGGCGATGGCCGCCGCCTCATCCGCCGTTGTTGCGACCCCGCCGTTAGGCACGGGAATTCCAGCCGCCTTCAGGAGCGGCTTACCTGCATGTTCCTCAAAATTCATTGCATTCCCTTTTAATCTTCTTCTCGCCCTTTCTTTCTCAATGCCTCACTGCCTCTGTGGTTCAACAAAAGAAAACCACAGAGGCACAGAGACGGTGAGAAGGAAGGATGAGATGCCTGACCTTGTCCCGTTCCTTGGGGGAACGGCTGGTCCATTTACTTCCCGAATTTGTTCCAGTGGGCGCCGAAAAGTTCTTCTTCCGACGGCTTGTCCTCGGGAATTTCCCGAACCAGATGGGTGATGTTGATGAAGTGCTTGTAGTTCAGGTTTTCCGAGATCGAATTCCCGGCCCAGGTGCCGCAGCCCATGGTCAGCGTGAATTCCAGCCCGTTGGTGAAGCTGCCGCCGTTGCCGAAGGTATGCGCCTGATTGACCAGCACGCGCACGACCTTCAGGTCCGCGGCCAGTTCATCCGCATGTTCCTGGGTCTTGGTATGAATGCCGACGGAATGGCCCATGCCGACGAAGTCGAGAATCTTCTGCACCTGCGCCTTGGCCGCCTTGAAATCGGGCACGCGGTAGACGGTAAGGACCAGCGACAGCTTTTCGTCCGAGAACGGATGTTCCTTGCCGACGTTTTCCGCCGGTTCCTCGACAATGAAGAAATCGGCCTTCGCCGCCTCTTCCGGCAAGCCCGCTTCCTTGGCGAAGATGTCCGGGTCCTTGGCGATGACGCGGCGGTTCAGATGCCCGTCCTGCCACAGGGTGTCCCTGACCTTGGCCTTTTCCTCCGCCGAACACACATAGGCGCCGACGGATTTCAGCGCGGCGATCGCTTCGTCATAGACGCTGTCGAGAATAACGACGGAGTTTTCCGACGAGCAGGAGGTCGAGTTGTCGAAGATCTTGGACATGCGGATCTTCTCCGCCGCGTCCTTGAAGTCCGCCGTGTCGTCGATGATGACCGGCACGTTCCCGGCCCCCACGCCGATGCAGGGCGTGCCCGAGGAATAACCCCGGCGCACGTTGTTCTGCGATCCGGTGATGACGACCAGATCGACGGCTTCCATCAGGCGCTGGGTCAATTCCTTGTTCACCGGGGCGGGAAGAACCTGCACCAGGTCTTCCGGGGCCCCGACCTTTTTCAGCTCGGCCCGCATGTAATCGACCGTCATTGTGGTGGTCTTCATGCCCGCCGGCGACGGTGCCACGATCACCGCGTTCTTGCCCTTGATCGCGAACATGGCCTTGTTGACCGGGGTCGCCGCCGGATTGGTCGAGGGGCTGACGGCGCCCACGACGCCGACCGGCTTGGCGTATTTGATCAGGCCCTTGGCCTTGTTTTCCTCGATCACGCCGACGGTCTTCACCCGCATCAGGTCACGCAGGCAGCCGAATGTCTTGCGCTGGTTCTTGATGATCTTGGATTTGACGTTGCCGAGGCCCGTGTCTTCGACGGCGATCCGCGCCAGTTCCTCGGCCCGGGTCGGCTCGTAAATCGACCAGGCAAGGGCGGTCACGGCCTCGTCCACCTGGGCCTGATCGGCGTCCGCGAAGGCCTCCATGGCGGCGCGGGCGCGGGTCATCAGCCCGGCGATAACCTGTTCAGGGCCGTTATCGGCCACTTTTTCTGCGGTGGCGGTCATTCATGTTCTCCTAGTGTCTTGGCAGTCCGGCCGACGGGCCGGCGAAGCGCGGAATCAAACAGGCTTGGTGCCCTTGATCTGGGTCCGGTGCATGACGCGGCGGGCTGAGGCATCGAAGGGATCGCGGCGGTGCATGGCGCAGCGGTTGTCCCACATCACCACGTCACCGACCTGCCATTTATGATGCCAGTAATACTTTTCCTGGGCCGTATGGGCCCACAGCGCATCCAACAGTTCTTCGGATTCTTCCAGCGGCAGACCGACGACATAGGCGTTGCGGCGACGCCCCAGATAGAGCGCCTTGCGCCCGGTCACCGGATGGGTTCGGATGATGGGGTGCACCGCGCCGGGACAGGTCGTCACGTCCGTGACCTCTTCCGCCCCTTCGCGCAGGTAGCCCGCCGAATTGGTCGAACTGTCATGCTTGATCTGGCGGCCCTTGATGCGCACGCGCAGGTCCGCCGGCAGATCGTCGAGCGCCTTGTACATGTTGAGAAAACCCGTGTTGCCACCGGTTTCCGGCACTTCCATGCCCCACAGCAGGCTCGCCGTCGGCGGTTCCGCGATATAGTTCATGTCCGTGTGCCACACGGATTCCCCGGCACCGAGGGAACCCAGGGCGACCCCGTTTTCAACGACATTGGAGATCACCAGGATTTCCGGATAACCCGAGACGAAACGCTTGCCGTTTTCGTTGGGCGGCGCCTGATCGAGGGTTCCGACACGGCGGGAAAAGGAAACCAGGGCGTCGTCGCTCATGTTCTCCTGATTGCGGAACAGCAGCACGCAATGGTCCATCCAGGCGGCATGGATCTTTTCGAACAAAGCATCATCCACGGCCGCCAGATCGACGTCCAAAACCTCGGCACCGATGGCGTCCGACACGGGACGCAACCGGATGCCGTCGTCCTGACCGCCACGGGAGATTGATTGTTCAAGCGATGTCATCTTTGCATCCTTCCTGTGTTGTTCTGCCTCGTGCCGTCAAGGGCCTCGGCTGCAAGGGACTGAAGACCTTCCAGGTCTTCGGCAAAAAAAGATTCCAGTTCCGCCGCCGCTTCGTTCAGAAGCGCCAGATGTTCAAGGGCGCGCGCCATGGGCAGACGGGCCTCGGGCGCGTGCACAGCCAATCCGGCGATGACCCGGCCCTTGGGATTGCGGATCGGTACGGCCACGCCGATCAGACCCGGGGTGTTTTCCTGATCGTTGGCGGCATAACCACGGCGCCGGATGGCGGCCAGTTCGTCTTCCAGCCGGTCAGGATCGGTAATCGTGCGGTCGGTCAATTGGGTCATCGGCAGCACGCGTAGAAGGCGGCGCCGTTCGCGGGCCGGCAGATGGGCCAACAGAAGTTTGCCGATGCCGGTGGCGTGAAGCGGCACACGCGACCCGACGCCGTACTGGATGCGCAGCGGCCAATCGCATTCCACACGCTCCACATAAACCACTTCGTCGCGCGCCAGGACGCCAAGGTTGCAGGTTTCACCCAGGCCCATGACCAAATTCTGCAGCACCCGGCGCACGGGCGCGGCGCGGGTCGAGGCGGTCAACGCCTGCAGCCCCAGTTCGATCATGCGCGGGCCGACGGAATAGCTGTCACCGCCGGGATCGCGGCGCAACAGGGCGTTTTCCTCAAGCTGCTTGACCATGCGGTGGACGGTTTGGCGCGGCAGATCCGTGCGCGCGGCGATGTCACCCAGGGACAGGGCCGACGGTTCGTCCAACAGAACCTCGAGCACCGCAAGGGCCTTGCCGAGGGCGCTGCCGGTTCCGTTCTGCGCCGAATCAGGCATGGGTCACACCCTTCCCATCCAAATGCCGGAAGAGGGGGCGGCGGGTCACTGCTGATCGGGGCGTCGTCATCTGTTTCTGCTCCCACTTGCGCGCGGCGTCTTCGCGCCGTCGCCCCGATCATACGCGATACCGACACCATTTCAACATAAATCAGGAGAATATCGTCTCAATTTTTAATAACTTGCATTATATTAAAACCCAAAGGTCCCATATGATTGACAGGTCCACCGGAATCCGGCATCGCATTCTCATGTCCCAGGGCTTCCAAATGATCCGCTTCGCATTGATTTTCCTGACCGTTCTGGCGTTCGCCTGGCCCCCTGCCCAGGCCCAACGCCCGGCGCCGGGGTGCAAGGCACCGACGGTCGTATGCCAGGCATCGGCGCGGGTCTTTGCCATCTCGTCCTATGACCCGGTCGGCAGCGCCGTGCTGATCGAACCGGGGCTTCTCGTCACCAACCGGCATGTCGTTGCCGACAATCCCCGGGCCCAGGTCTTCATGTCTGACGGCAGTCAGCGCATCGCCGATGTGGTGCCGACAACCTATCCCGGCGACCTGATCCTGCTTCGTCTGGAGGGCTTGGTGGTGCAGCAGCCTTTGACCATAGGCACCGCCGAGATCGATCAGCAGGTCTACGCGGTCGGCGCCGACGTGGGCCGGGGAACCATTCGCGCCTATCTGCCGGGCCGTGTGGTCGCCGTGCCGCCGGCCGACAAGCCCTTGGCCCGCGTCCACCATTCGGCCCGCAGCCAGCCGGGGAATTCCGGCGGCGCCCTGTTCGCCCGTGACGGCTCGTTGGTGGCGATCATCGCGTCGGGCGGCGAGGGCCGCAACGAGGCCATCCCCATCGCCGAGATCGCCAAACTGAAGACCCAGTCGGGCCCCGATCAGGCACTTCCCAGTGCTCGCATCGGTCTTGCCTACCGCAAATGTTCCGAGGCCCTGGACACCGTGCGCGGCGGCAACCAGAACATGGCGCCCAGCAACGTGGAATTCCTCTACACGCAATGCCTCGCCACGGGAAACCGCCAGTTATACGACGACGCGGGCCGCACGCTCGGCCGCCAGCAATTCCTCGACCAGGCACTCGACCTGTTCGAAAAGTCCCTGGAGCAAGACCCCAACGGCCTGAACACACGGCTGTCCATGGCCATTTCCCTGCACGTTGCGCAACGCTACGAGGATGAAATTCCCCACCTGAGGCAGCTGATCGACGCCCTGCCGACAGACCCGCAGGTTCTGCGTCTGGCCATTCAGGCGGGGAAATGGGGCGGGGACGACATCCTGGCGCAAAAGGCCTATGCGCTTCTGCTGGAACATCATCCGCAGTTGAAACCCGTGGCGGAACGCTTCATGCAGCAACCGCCGCCGCCCCGGCGCGGAAGCGTCGCCCCCAAATAAGCCCGCGGCGGGTACGCCTCAGCCTTCGAAATCGTCCGTCGGGTCGGGGATCCAGCCATGGCGCAGCAAAGGGGCATCGCCGCCGAACGGCTTGCGCGCGCGCTTGAGGATCGCCGCCTTCAATTCGGGCCCCCGCCAGTCGGGATGCTTGGCCAGAAGCCGCGCCGCCAGGGCGGTGACCCGGGGCACGGCGAAGGATGACCCGGACGCCTTGCCCGCCGCCCCCCGGTGGTCCGTCACCGCAATCTGTTCGCCCGGCACCATGACATCGACGTGCATAGATCCCCAATTGGACCCCCGGGCCAGGCGGCCATCGGCATCGGCGGAGGTCACGGTCAGGATATTATCGAGGCCGAGGGCGGCAGGGAAAACCGGCACCTTGTCCAGATCGCGGCCGTCGTTGCCGGCGGACACGATGAACAGCATGTGAGCCCGCGTCTTGGCCGCACGGGCAAAGGCCCGCCAGTCCGTTTCGGCGTTGGAGCCCATGGCCATGTTGACGATCACCGCCCCCGCCCTGTCGGCACGCGCCACCAGATCCTCGAACCGCGTCATGTCCGGGCGCGGGTAGCGGTAGGGCAGGATCACCGCCTCGGGCGCTTCGCGCAGGATGATCGAGGTCACCGCCGTGCCATGGTGCAGGGGAAAGAACGGCGAACGCGCGGTATCCAGATCGAACGGACGCGCGTCCATGTCCCAAAAGTCGTATCCCAGCAAGTCCCCGGCATCATCCCGCGCCAAGCGCCCCCGAAACAGCGGCAGGGTATAATTGACGCCGGTGTCGATGACGGCAACGCGCACGGCCTCTTGCGCTGTCGGCGGACCGGCCGGGACGGGCGGGTTCAGGGCTTCGCGGAACACCACCTCGGCCAAATCGGCGGACAGGACTTCAAGTGTATCCGCGCGACCGTCTGAATCGTAGATCAGGCGGCGGCCCTCGGTCACCCGACAATCGCCCGAGGCGTTGACGGCGATGACCGGACGGGTGCCGTCCGGTGCCGGGGCGTGCCATTCCAGGCTGATGCGGCGCAGGCGGCCGCCGGGCGACAGACGGTTGATCACCCATTCCCCACCCTCCGGCATGAGAATGCGATGCACAGCCCTGAAGGGCTTATCCACAGGCCCGTCCAGGCGCGCCACAAGCACGCGGCCACCCGTCAACACGCGGCGCAGGCCGGCCGTATCGGTGGATTTCAAGGGGCAAACGGCAGCAAGTACCGCCACGGAATTCGGCGCCGGTGCGGCAACCGCGGGGTGACATAATTGGCTCAGGCCCCAAAGCCCCACTGCGGCGGGTACAATTAAGGAGAAATCCGCCACATACCTGTTCATCGCCCCCCCTTACACAGACACCCTCATGCCGGGTATTGGACCAACGGCGAACAAATCATTGGTTCACCGTTGATAATCTGTACAAATCCAAGGTGTTGAATGCCATACTTGGCGCCAACTTGCCTAGAATACAGTTTCGGCGCGCGAATGTCGCCGCGACGCCGAGGGGGGTTTTTTTTGGTGTTTGTACGGGACAGGAGCTGCATCGTTGGCTGCCGCTAGGGTCGTATACACGACGACGTTCGTGCTCTATTGCCGCGCACCCGAGGGCGATTGGGTGCATCAGGGCGAATGGGCCGAAACGGATGAGTTCGAGGCCCTGACCGCCGCCCACGACGCCGACGACCAAGCGAAATGGCAAGCCGTGCGCCTGATGAACCGACGCACCTATCCCGACGGCCGCCCGCCGCAGGAAACGATTGCCTGGATGACCGGGATTCCCCGGGCGGGAAAAAGCAAGCCACGAGGAAGCGGTGGCGGAAGCAACGGCGGTAGTGATGGTCACGGCAGTGAGAATGGCCGTGAAAGCGGCGGCCGGACCACCGGCGCCGACAGCAACGACGCCCCTGGGAAGAAACGCCGGAAAAAGCGCAAGGGCGGCGCCGAAAGTGCGGGCGAAGCCTATAAAAAAATCGCCAAGCAGCACCTTGAAGCGACGGGCGCCATCGGTGGGAGCCATTCGGTCAAGAAAGCCGCCGAAGAAGCCGCCCTACGCGAGGCAGAAGCCGGAAAACCCCCGAAATCGCCCCTCATTGCCGTCGGCACGCGCCTGGTCACGGTCTTCATCATCACGGCGGTCATCACCTTCGCCGGGAAGATTCCGCTCGATATCCTGCACAGGAAGCTGGTGGCCTCCGGCTTCGACATTCCGGGCTTCATGATCGCGGGATATGTCCTTGGCTTTGCCATCGCCGCCCTGATCTTGGGCAAAATTCTCCTTAAGGAAGGCGATATCGAAATCCTGACCCAGTATTTCCAGGAAGCGCGAAACAGCGGACAGGACGATGACGACTTCGATGCCTACGATTCCGGACTAGGCAGCTGGCGCGAGGACGCCCTTGACGAAGATCCCATGGGGGCCCTGGAAGACGAGGCTGCCGCCGCCACCGCCGATAGCAGTGCCGCGACGATGTCATCCGGTCTGGATTATCCCCCGGAAAACGTGCCGACGGAGCCGCGTAAGGCCATGCTCAAATTCCTGGAGCTTGCCTTGGGGGCGATCCGCAGCCAATTGGCCAAGCTCGACAAGCTGGGCAAGTTCGGGCTGAACCTGTACCTCGCCGGGGCTGGCGACCAGCTTGCCAAGCACAGCGGCCTTGAGGGCGCACAACGCAACGGCATGATTACCGAGGCCATCGTCGCCATCGGTACCAAGAAGGCCATGGCCGGACCATTCTGCGACAAGTTCGCCGAGTACGAGAAGGATTCGAAAAGCCGCGCCATGATCGACGCCGGCCGTTCGGCCATGCAGCGCTTCATCGATGGCGACGTCAAGGCCTTCGGCGAACTGCCGTCGGTTCTTGAAAGCTTCATCTCCAACAAAGCGGCGAAGGCCACGGCCCAGGGCGTCGTCGTGGTCATGTTCACGGATTTGGTGGGATCGACCAAAATGACCCAGGAACTGGGCGACCTGGGCGCCCAGCAGGTCGTGCGCACCCATAACGCCATCGTGCGCAACGCCCTTGCCGCCTATCATGGGCGCGAGGTCAAACACACCGGCGACGGCATCATGGCCGTGTTCTCAAACGCCGCCAACGCCGTCGCCTCCACCATGGTGATTCAGCAGGAATTGGCCAAGCACAACGGTACGCAAGGCAACGTACCGGTCAAGGTGCGCATCGGGCTCAACGCCGGTGCCGCGGTTCAGGAAGAAGACGATTTCTTCGGCACCACGGTGCAACTGTCCGCCCGCGTGTGCGACAAGGCAGACGCCGAACAGATCTTCATCACGCAATCGGTTCGCGACCTGGTGACCGGCCATTCGATCCAGTTCCGCGATGCCGGCAATTTCGACATGAAGGGTATCGAGAAGCCCGTGCCGGTATATGAAGTCGTCTGGCGTGCCGAACTTCAGGCCGTGGGCTGACCCACTTCCCCCAAAGCGACACCCGTTATGCGGCGGCGGCGCGGTGGCGCTGACGCAGGACCGGTTCCGGCCCGCGCAATGACGGCTGATAGGCGTGCCGCAGCTCACCGAGCGCTGAACGCCAATCGGCTTCCAATTTATCCGCCGGATGGTCGCCGGAAATTTCCAGGGCATCGAACCCGCAGCGGTACATGGCGCGGTATTGGTCACGCAGTACGTCACCCACGGCCCGCACCTCGCCCGTGTAACCCAACCGGTCCTTCAGCATGCGGGCATGGGAATAGGCCCTGCCGTCGGCGAACTTGGGAAACGCCAACGCCACCACGGCGAAGTGGGCAAGGTCGTCCTTGATCACTTCCGGCGACTGGCCGCTTTCCAGACGAATGCCCAGACCGTCCGCGCGCCCGGCGAGCGAGTTGTGTTCCGCCTGCCAGCGGGCCAGGGTGACGATCACGGGACCCGATTCCGGAACCGCATCGCCGTCGGCGACATGAATCCAGGGATCGTTGGTAACGGTCCCGTCCTTAAGCAGCTTTGTCATAGAGGCTCTCCTTGAAGGGGGCGTCGCCGACCCGGCGGAAGGTATCGATGAACCGTTCCTTCGGCTGCCGGAGGGCGAGATAGGTATTCACCACGGTTTCGACCGCATCGACGATTTCGGCGGCGGAAAAGGCGGCGCCCACCTTGGTGCCGATGGCCGCGTCCTCGCCGGGCGCACCGCCCAGGGTGATCTGGTAGTACTCCTGATCCTTGCGGTCGACGCCCAGGATGCCGATATGGCCGACGTGGTGATGACCGCAGGCATTGATGCAGCCGGAAATTTTTAAACGCAATTCGCCGATGTCGTACTGGCGGTCCAGATCGGCGAACCGCTGGCTGATCCGCTCGGCGATGGGGATGGAGCGCGCATTGGCGAGCGAGCAGTAATCCAGCCCCGGGCAGCAGATCATGTCGCCGATATGGTCCAGGTTGGCGTCGGCCAGGCCCTGCTCGCGCAATGCCAGCCAAAGGTCGTACAACTGGTCCTGGCGCACGTCGGGCAGCACCAGGTTCTGTTCGTGGGTGACCCGAATGCCGCCCAACGAAAAGGTCTCGGCGATATCCGCGACGGCGTCCATCTGATCCGCCGTCACGTCGCCCGGCGGCACGCCCACGGGTTTCAACGAGATATTGGCGATGGCGTAACCCGCCGCCTTATGACGGGCGACGTTGACGCGCACCCAGTTGTTGAAATCCTTGTCTTCGAACCGGCGGGCGGTCAGGGCCGGCGGGTCGTCCGACAACGCCTCATAGGCCGGTGGCTGGAAATAATCAGCAATCCGCTGGATTTCTTCGGCCGGCAGGTCGAGCGCCCCGCCTTGGGTGTCCTCGAATTCCTTTTCGACCAGACGGGTGAATTCCTCGGTTCCCGTTTCGTGAACCAAAATCTTCACCCGCGCCTTGTACATGTTGTCGCGCCGGCCGAGCATGTTGTAGACGCGCAGCACCGCTTCCAGATAGGCGAGCAGGTCCGCCTTGGCGACGAAGCCGCGGATTTTCTTGCCGATCATGGGCGTGCGGCCCAGGCCGCCGCCGACCCAGACCTCGAACCCAACCTCGCCCGCGTCGTTCTTCACGATGAACAGGCCGATGTCGTGGAAACGCACGGCGGCGCGGTCTGCGCCCACGGCCCCCGACACGGCGATCTTGAACTTGCGCGGCAGGAAGGTGAATTCCGGGTGGAAGGTCGACCACTGGCGGATGATCTCCGCATAGATGCGGGGATCTTCGATCTCGTCCGCCGTCACGCCCGCGTACTGGTCTGCGGTGGTGTTGCGGATGCAGTTTCCGGACGTCTGGATCGCATGCATTTCGACGCTTGCCAACTCGTCGAGGATATCGGCGACCTGGCTCAGCTTCGGCCAGTTGTACTGAATGTTCTGGCGCGTGGTGAAATGGCCATAGCCTTTGTCGTAAGTGCGCGCGATATGGGCCAGCTTGCGCATCTGAACGGCGTTGAGTTGGCCGTAGGGAATGGCGACCCGCAGCATGTAGGCGTGAAGCTGCAGGTAGAGCCCGTTCTGCAGGCGCAGCGGGCGGAACTGTTCCTCGGTCATCTCACCGGCCATGCGGCGGGCGATCTGACCACGGAACTGCTCGACCCGGTCCTTGACCATGGCATGGTCGAATTCATCGTAGCGGTACATGTCGTTTCTTCTTTCCTTGCGAGATGCGGCCGTGAACGGCGCTTCAGCCGGCGACGCCGTTCATGTGCACGTATTCAGCTTCCGAGCCCATGCGAAGGTGGTCCGGCACATCGTCACGGCCGAATTCGGGATGAACGGAAGGACCATAGGCGCGCAGACGTTCGCGGTAGCGCACGGGCGTCACCGCGCCCTCCACATCCGTGACCTCGACCAGATAGGGGCCGACCACCATGCGGGCCTTCTCCGCCGCCTTGGCGATATCCTCCAAAAGTTTGGCCTCGTCCGCGTCCACGGCAACGCGGGCCGCGTCGATCTTCGGCGTCCACCCCCCGTCCTGACCAAGGTAAATGACGACGCCGTCAGCAAGACGGTTACCCGTGACAACCTGTTGCACCATTGTTCCGTTCCTAATTTCCAAATCACATTGCGGCGGCGAGGGGCGCCAGCCCCCCGGTTACGGTGGACACATCGGTCAAGGCTGCGACATCGCCGATGACGATCAAGGCCGGCCCGGTGATTCCGTTCGCCCGCACCAGGGCGTCGAGGTCATGGACCTGGCCGGTGAAAACCCGCTGGTCCGGGCGGGTGCCGTTTTCGATCACCGCGACCGGCGTATCGGCCAGACCATGGCGGGACAGATCATTCGCGATGACGCCGGCGCCGCCGATGCCCATGTAGACGGCCAGCGTGGCGCCCGAACGGGCGAGCGCCGCCCAGTCAACATTCGGCGCACCGCCGTCGCCCCCCTTTTCACGGGCAAGGTGGCCGGTCACGAAGGTGACGGCCGAGGCATGGCCCCGATGGGTCAAGGGAATGCCGGTGGCCGCGGCGCAGGCCGTGGCGGCGGTAATGCCGGGCACGACCTCGGCCCGGATTCCGGCGGCGTTGAGCGCCTGCAGTTCCTCGCCGCCGCGCCCGAACACGAAGGGATCGCCGCCCTTGAGGCGAACCACCCGTTTGCCCAATCGAGCTTCGGCGATGAGGATGTCGTTGATTTTATCCTGGGGCACCGGGTGCCGCCCCGGGGCCTTGCCCACGTCGATGCGGTCGGCGTCGCGACGCGCGAGGTCGAGCACGCCGTCCCCGACCAGCCGGTCGTGAACGATGACGTCGGCCTGTTCCAACAATCGCTGGCCGCGCAGGGTGATGAGGTCCGCCGCCCCCGGTCCGGCGCCGACGATATGGACGATGCCGTCCTGTTCGAGGCCCCGGCGGTTGACGTAGGACAGCATGTCTTCCGCCGCCCCGGTTTCGTCCCCGGTCAGCACGCGGGCCGCGATGGGCCCGTCGAAAAAGGCGTCCCAGAACCGAAGCCGCGCCCGGCTCCCGGGCACCACGGCCTTCACCGCCCCCCGGAAGCGTTCGGCGAACACGGCCAGACGGCCCAGGTTGGGATGCAGCAGGCGTTCAATCGCCGCCTTGACCCCCCGCGCCAGCACGGGCGCCGTGCCGCCCGAGGACACGGCCACGGTGATCGGCGCACGGTCGATGATGGCGGGGGTGATGAAATCGGACAGGTCCGGCCGGTCGACCACGTTGACCGGCACGCCGGCCTTGCGGGCGGCGGTGGCAACCTGGCGGTCGACGGCGTCGATGCCCGTGGCGCCGTAGGCCAGGACCACGCCGGCAAGATCTTCGGGCTGGAAGGCCCGGGCCTGCCAATCGATGTCGCCCGCTTCGAAAAGATCGAGGATTTCGTCATTGGCGTCGGGGGCGACGACGGTGACCCACGCATCGGCCTTCAGCAACAGGCGCAGCTTGCGCGCCGCCGCCTCGCCGCCGCCGGCGATCAGCACGGGACGGTCCTGCACCGTCAAGAAGATGGGAAACTGCCGCATGGGTCGTCTTCGCCTTGTCCTGCGCATGGCCGGGGCGGAAACCCCGGGGAATTCCGCGTCGGCACATATTTAACAAAAATTATTCGTGAATTATGTGAATATCCACAGACCGAATGTGGTTCAAATTCATAATTTCGTCAACTGAAATGTAATTCATATTTTTCATACACAAATTTTATGTATTTATTGAATGGCAGAAACCCGGGGCCAACGCCCATTCTCAAGATATCGTGAGGAGATGCAGCCCCGGCGGCACCGCCGGGTGGGGGAATGCAGGGACGCCCTAGACCGCCATGGCCATGCCGTCGCGGCCCGGGTCGGCGCCGCCGTCGACCCGGCCATCTTTCAGACGAATGGCATGCACGCCCGCGAAGTGGAAATTGATGGGATAGCGCCGGGTGCGGTAGCCGCGCCCGTTGAGGTCGGCCTCGACCCCACGGGGGATGCGGTTGACGATTTCGATGATGTCGCTGGTCGCCGAGAACCGGGGGGCCGATACGGCCTGCTGCGCGTCCATGCCGAAGTCGACGTGGTTGAGGATCGCCTGCAGCACGCCCATGGCGATGTAGGTGCCGCCGGGAGCACCCACGATGAAGCGGGGTCGATCGCCCTCGAACACGATGGTCGGCGCCATCGAGGTAAACCGCGCCTTGCCGGGCGCGAGGGAGCCGACCTGCCCCGGCCGGGGGTCGAACACGCCCATGCAGCCGTTATAGATGAAGCCGAGCCCGTCCGTGGTCACGCCCGACGGCATGCCCAACGAATGGGTCAGACTGACGCAATCGCCCACCCCGTCGATGACACACAGATGCGTCGTGTCCTTGCTTTCCATGTCGCGGCCGACGCGCGGCACATGGGTGACCTCGCCCGCCTTGATGCGCGTAGCACATTCCGCCGCATAGGCCTTGTCCAGCAGATGCGCCACCGGAACATCGACAAACCTTGGGTCGCCCACGCTGCGGTCCTTGTCGACGGTGGAGATCTTCATGGCCTCGGCGACCGTGCGGATGTAGTCGGGCGAGTTGTGGCCCATGGCCGCCAGATCGAAGTTTTCCAGGATGTTCAGCATCTGCAGGACCATGATCCCGCCGCCCGGCGGCGGGCAGGACGAGACCCGGAGCCCCCGGTACTCGGTCCACAGAGGCCGGGTTTCCTCGGGCCCGCAACCGGCAAGGTCAGCCGACGAGATCAGCCCGCCGTTGGCCGCCATGTCCGAGACGATTTTGCCCGCGATCTCCCCGTTGTAGAAATCATCGGCGCCGTTCTCGGAGATGCGCGTCAGGGTGCGCGCCATGTCGGGGTTGGTAATGGTCATGCCGGGCGTCTTCAGGCTGCCGTCGGCGTTCAGATAGGTTCTGGCCGTGGCCGGGCTGGCGCGCAGGTATTCGATATGCTGCACCCGGCCGGCCGGTTCTTCCTGTGTCCAGAAGCGGTGCATGTGCGGGCGGATCATGTAGCCGTCAGACGCCAAGGCGATGGCGGGTTGCAGCAGTTCGGCGAGCGAGCGCGTGCCGAACCGCGTGAGCGCGGTGTCGAGGGCACGGAGCGTCTCCGGCGTGGCGATGGCCTGATAGCCGACCTCGTTGACGCGGCCTTTCAGGATGAAGCCGAAGCCGTCTTCGGCCTCCCGCTCCAGAAGATCCTGCCACATGGTGTCGGTAACGGCGCCGGGGGCGCGGGCGTGGAAATCCAGGCACAGGTGCTGGCCGACCGACGGCAGGTAAAGATGCATGCTGCCGAAGCCGGCGATGCCGCACATGAAGGGATCGACCACCGTCTGGGCCAGGGCCGTCGCGACGGCGGCATCCACGGCGTTGCCGCCCGATCTCAAGATTTCCGCGCCGACCTCGACCGGTTCCGGCTGCGGTGCGACCACCATGCCCTGCGTCATGTTCCCCCCATCCTCGTTATTTTGGAATTTCCATTCCAGAAGTATTCGGGGATCAGTCTCGCCCAGGCAGGCCGCCCCGGCAAGCCCCCTACTCGGCCGCCTTTGCGGGCTTGTCCCGTTCCGTCGCCGGCAGATCACCGAGCGGCCCGAGCGCGTCCTTGTCACGCAGGAACATCGGCTTGGACTGCATGTAGAGAGTCAAGAGACGCGTCAGTGCCATGACCGAATCAAGATGCGTGCGCTCGTACCCATGCGACGCGTCCAGGGCGAAACACAGCAGCGCCGTGCGGATGTCGTTGCCGGCTTCGAGCGCCGCCGCCGCGTCCGAGCGGTAGAAACGAAACACATCGCGGGAATGTTCGATCCCGTGGCCGACGCACATGTCGATCAGGGAGCGCGACAGATGCCAATCGAAAGGCCCCGAGGAATCCTGCATGGCGATGGTCACGCCGTATTCGGACGTGTGCTGACCCGGCGCGATGGTGCCGTTGTCGATGGATACCAGCTCGGCCACGTCACCATGCAGCACGGCAGAGGCACCGACGCCGACTTCTTCCGTGATGGTGAACAGCAGATGGCAATCAATGGGCAGGACCGTGCCCGCACGCGTGACCGCCCGTGCCGCCGCCAAAAGCGCCGCAACCCCGGCCTTATCGTCCAGATGGCGCGAAAACACGAAACCGTTGGGCATGAATTCGGTCATCGGGTCGATGGAAATCGTGTCGCCTACGTTGATGCCGAGCGCCCGGACCTCGTGTTCGTAGCCGACGCGCTCGTCCAGGCGCAATTCGACCTCCGACCATTCCGTGGGCTGGGTATCGATGGCTTCGTTATAGGTATGACCCGATGCCTTGGCCGGCAGGATGGTGCCGCGGAAGGTCCGCCCGCCGTCGGAATGGACGGTGCAGCGGGCACCCTCGGCAAAGCGCGACGACCAATGGCCGATCGGCACGACTTCCAACCGCCCACCCAGGCGAAATCCCTTGACCATGGCGCCCAGGGTATCGAGATGGGCCGCGATGGCGCGGTCGGGCGAGGCTTCCTCGCCTTTCAAGTCGGCGCGGATCGCACCCCGGCGCGTCAGCTCGAACGGGATGTCGAGCTCTTTCAGCTCCGCGCAGACCAGGCCGACGACTTCGTCCGTCATGCCGGTCGGGCTGGGCGTGGCCAGAAGCTTGGCCAGGATTTCGACCATATAGTCGCGGTCTATGAAAAGGTCGTACTTCACGCAATTACTCCTTACCCGCTTGCGGGATTTTTCACCAATTCGTGGCGCGTTTCGGGGAATAGGAAATCAACGAATTTCTGCGCCGTCGGCTGCGGCTCGTGATTGGCCAGGCCGGGACGCTCGTTGGCTTCGATGATACGGTAGTCGGGTCCGTCCACACGGGGAACCATGAAATCGAACCCGACGACGGGAATGCCCAGAACCTGACGCGCCGCCAATGCCGCATCGCGCAGCGCGGGATGCAGGTCGTCGGTCACGTCGTGGATGGTGCCGCCGCAATGCAGGTTGGCGGTCTTGCGGACCTCCAACACCACGCCGTCACCCAAAATGGAATTCATGCCGTGGCCCTGAGCCTGCAGGCAGCGCCGGGTTTCATCGTCGATGGGAATGCGGCTTTCACCCCCCGTGGCGGCGGCGCGGCGGCGCGACAGGCGCTGAATCAGTTCCTGGATGCTGTGCTGTCCGTCGCCGGTGATGCGCGGCGGCCGACGTACGGCGGCGGCGGCGACCTCGTCACCGATAACGATGATGCGAAGATCCCGGCCGTTGACGAATTCCTCGCCGATCACATGGTCGACCTGGTCTCGGACCTCGTCGAAGGCCGTGATCGCCTCGTCCTCGGAACACAGATCAACGAACACGCCCTGCCCCTGTTCGCCCCGGGCCGGTTTGATGACGATACGTCCGTACTTCTCCAAAAATGCCCGCACGTCGTCCCGACTGCGCAGGCTGACCTGCCCCGGCATCTTCAAATCCGCCTTGGCCAGAAGCCGGTGGGTCAGCGCCTTGTCGTCGCAGCGGCTCATGGCGACAGCGGAAGTCAGTTCGCTCAGACTTTCGCGGCAGGCGATGGACCGCCCGCCGAGCGTCAGGGTGAACAGGCCCGCCGCCGCATCCTCGATATCCACGTGAATGCCGCGCCGGCGCGCCTCGTCGACGATGATCTTGGCATAGATGTTCAGGTTTTCAGCCCGCTGCGGGCCGATAAACAGGGATTCGTTGATCGGGTTTTTCTTTTTCACCGTATAGACGGGCACCCTTTCGAACCCCATTTTTTCGTAAAGTTTGATGGCTTCGGCGTTGTCATGCATCACCGACAGATCCATGAATGCGCGCCCGGCGGCACGGAAATGATCCGCCAGCGCGGTCACCAGACCGATGCCAACGGCGGGCACGGCCGCCTGGCTGTCAACGGCCAGGGCCCACAGGCTCGACCCTTCCTCGGGATCATCGAAGGCGATCGTGTGATCGATCCCCATGACGACACCCAGAATTTCACCGTCCTGGACCGATTCTGCGACCAGCACCGTGACGCATTGCCGGTGGTCGAGTTCCCCCAGATAGCCCGGCTTCAACGACACCATGCCGCGTGAGGTATAGATGCGGTTCACCGCCGCCTCGTCCTCGGCCACGGCAGGTCGGAAGATGATCATGCTGCTGTCGGCGACGCGGGCGGTGGCCGGCAGTTCCCGCAGGTTCAGGCGAAAACTGTGCGACGGGTCCATAAACAGGGTCTGCGGCGCCATGGACAGGATGACATGCGGATCGCGCACGTAGATGGCAAGGTCGCGCTCCCCGGTCTCCTCTTCCATCAGGCGGCCGGCCAACAGTTCCGGCTTGTCGAAGGTCTGCCCGAACAGCACGCGGCCCCAGCCGCAATGCACGGCGACGCATTTGCCGACCGTGCCGATGCCGTTCTTGGGCGGGGTCCCCCAATGCTTCAAGGAAAGCGTATCTTCCATGACCGGGTTTTCCTTTCGCCGGTTCACGCCGTCACACCCCGTGGGTCTGCAGCCAGGTTTCCATCAGCGCCACCTGCCACAGCTTCGAGCCCTGAAGCGGCGTAATATGATCGGCGGGCGCGTCGAACAGCATGTCGAGATAACCCCGGTCGAACAGCGACCTTTCGCGCGCCGGCTTCGACGCCAGAGTATCGCGGACCATGTCCAGATAAGGGCCTTCGATATATTTGAGAGCCGGCACGGGGAAATATCCCTTGGGCCGGTCGATCACCTCGGCCGGGACGACCCTGCGGGCGACGTCCTTCAGCACGCCTTTGCCGCCGTCGCGCACCTTGTGTTCGGGCGGCACCCGGCCGGCAAGTTCGACCAGTTCGTGATCGAGGAAAGGCACCCGGGCCTCGAGCCCCCAGGCCATGGTCATGTTGTCAACCCGCTTCACCGGGTCGTCGACCAGCATGATGGTTGAATCGATGCGCAGCGCCTTGTCCACGGCACGGTCGGCACCGGGTTGGGCGAAGTTCCGTTCGATGAAGGCCAGGCTTTCGTCGCGGTCCGTGTGGTACTGCGGCGACACGGCCTTTTTGTAATCCGCGAAGTCACGATCGCGGAACACACGGGCGTAATCGCCGACGGGATCGTTGGAATCCATCAAGGGCGGATACCAGGAATAGCCGCCGAAGATTTCATCCGCACCCTGGCCCGACTGCACCACCTTCACATGCTGAGAGACTTCCTGAGACAGCGCGAAGAAACCCACGTTGTCATGGCTGACCATGGGCTCCGACATCGCCTTGATGGTATCCGGCAAAAGATCCATCAGGCGTTGGGCGCCGACGTGGATCTTGTAATGCTCGGTCCCGAATTCCTGGGCGATCAGGTCGGAATACTTGAATTCGTTGCCGGCCTCGCCGCCGGCATCCTCGAAGCCCACGGAAAAGGTACGCAGCGGCGTCTTGCCCGCGCGCGCCAGCATGCCGACGATCAGCGAGGAATCGACCCCGCCCGACAACAGCACGCCGACGTCCACATCGGCCTCGAGCCGCCGGTCGATGGACAACGCCAGGGCGTCATAGACCAGATCGCACCAATCCTCGGCGGACAGTTTCATGTCGTCGGCGGAGCGTGTGAAGTCGACGGACCAGTAGGTCGTATCGCGGCGGGTGCCATCGGCCTCGAACACCGCATAGGTCGCGGGCGGCAGTTTGCGCACGCCCTTCAGCACCGTATAGGGCGCCGGCACCACGGCGTGGAACGACATGTAATGGTGCAGGCCCACGGGATCGATGTCCGTGTCCGTATCGCCGCCGGCCAGCAAGGCCGGCAGGGTTGAGGCGAAGCGCAGCCGCTTGCCGCTTTCCGCAAGGTACAACGGCTTGATGCCCAGACGGTCGCGGGCCAGGGTCAGGCGGCCCGTGTCGCGCTCGTAGATGGCGAAGGCGAACATGCCGTTCAGGCGTTTCACGCAATCGGGTCCCCAGGCGGCAAAGGCCTTGAGCACCACTTCGGTGTCGCCCGTGGAAAAGAAACGGTAACCCTTGGCGATCAATTCCTCGCGCAGAGCCTTATAATTATAAATGCAGCCGTTGAAGGCGATGGTCAGGCCCAGGTCGGCATCAATCAGGGGCTGCTGCGCTTTTTCCGTCAGATCGATGATCTTGAGCCGGCGATGGCCGAAGGCGCAGCGGCTTTGCTGGAACAGACCCGAGGCGTCTGGCCCCCGAGGCGCCATGGCGTCCGTCATCCGCGCCACCGCCCGGGCATCCGCATTGCCGTCGTCGAATCTGATTTCGCCGCTAAGTCCACACATGCCGCATCCGGCTCCTTTATTACTATTGGCGCGTCCTGCCCGCCGAAATCACGGGCCTCCGTCGCCCAGCGTTGGGCGCGGACAAAATACCACCGTCCCCGGTCATCTTTGGCCGGGTCAAATGGCTACAGTCTTAAGGTGTTGATTTATTTAAGGTAGTTGCCCGGGGCCGGGATGTCAAATGACCCCATTCTGACAATCCACCGATCCGGCGGAACCATTTGAGGCCATTGACGGAATCCGGATGGGCAGGAAAACAGAAAACCACTGAGGCACAGAGACGATGAGAAGTAAGGGGGAGGTTTCAAACCCACACCTTCCTTTTCAGGGGTCCCGCGCCTCAGTGGTGTTTGTTGTCAGTGTTTGTAGTCGGGCTCTTCCCGGTCGAGCATGCGCACGAAGGCCGCGAACTGGTCACCGCCCCGGGGGGCGCCGTCGCCGTCGAACTGACTGGCCGCATGCTCGCAGACCTCCTTCGGCGGAATGATCAACTCGGCACCGGACGCCTGGGCCATCAATTGAAGTTCACAGGCGTGCTGCAGATAGCGGATATGCTGGAACGCTTCGGCGATGGTTCGCCCCGTGCACAGCAGGCCGTGGTTGCGCAGGATCATGGAATGATGATTGCCGAGGTCGCGGACGATGCTGTCGCGCTCTTCCGTGTCGTTGGAGATGCCCTGATAGTCGTGATAGGCGAGACGATTGTAGAAGCCCATGGATTTCTGATTCAGGGGCAGCAATCCATCCTTCTGCGCCGAAACGGCCATGCCCGCGTTGGTATGGGTATGGATCACGCACATGGCGTCGCCGCGCGACATGTGAATCGCCGAATGGATCACGAACCCTGCCTTGATGACCTCGTAGGGGCTGTCGTCCAGCACATTGCCGTCAACATCGATCTTCACCAGGTTGGACGCGCAGACCTCGGAAAACAGGTGGCCGTAGGGATTGATCAGGAAATGATGGTCACGGCCCGGCAGACGCACCGACGAATGGGTAAAGATGCCGTCGTCCCAGCCGAACCGCGCAACCAGGCGATAGACCGCCGCCAGTTCGACGCGCAGCGCCCATTCTTCTTCCGAGACTTTTTCTCGCAGGCTCGGAACTTCGTGCAACTGAATAACCTGGGCCATATGGCTAATCCTCCCAATCCGTTCGCTCGGTAAAATTGTGCACAATCCTAACGCCCGGGCGCATGATCGCGCAAATGATGAAATTCCCCCGCCCGGCGCATTTCCTTTCCGCGCGAACTGCACTACCATTCCCCCATGGACGAACCGCGCCAGGAATACCCTGAAATCCCCGAGCCTTACCGGCCCGACGACGACCGGTTTTCCTTCGATATCGACAAGACGCTGCGCAGCGTGGTTTCCCTGCGCACGGAAATTCCCGAAACGGCCTTTACCGCCGGCACCCTCGGCACCCAGCGCAGCGGCCACGGCGTGGTCATCGACCCCAAGGGCCTGGTGCTGACCATCGGCTATCTGGTGGTCGAGGCCGAACGGGTCTGGCTGGTCACCAACGACGGCCGCGCCGCCGAGGGCCACGTCATGGGTTACGACCAGGAAACGGGATTCGGCCTGGTCCAGGCGCTGCAACCCCTGGACGCCCCGGCCATCGAACTGGGATCCTCCGCCGACCTGATCCCGGGCGACGACGTGATCGTCGCCGGTTGCGGCGGACGGGCGCATGCGTTGCAGACCCGCGTGTCGGCGCGCAAGGAATTCGCGGGCTATTGGGAATACCTTCTGGACGATGCCATCTTCACCGCGCCGGCCCATCCCCTGTGGGGCGGGGCGGCGCTGATCGGCGAGGACGGAACGCTGCGCGGCATCGGGTCGCTGTACGTGCGGGGCGAGGAAAGCGGCGAAAGCGAGGGCAACATGATCGTGCCCATCGATATCGTGAAGGCGATCCTGCCGACCCTGCGCACCACGGGGACGACCGGGCGCCCGCCCCGCCCCTGGCTGGGCACCTTCACCGCCGAGACCATGGGCCGTGTCGTCATCGTCGGCACCTGGCAGGGCGGGCCGGCGGAGGATGCGGGCCTCAAGGCCGGCGACCTGGTGGTCGGCGTCGACGACAAGCCGGTCGAAGGCATGGCCGAATTCTTTCGCGGCGTGTGGTCGTTGGGCAACGCCGGAATCGACGTGCCCCTGAACATCTACCGCGACGGCGACCTGACGACGATCACCGTGCGGTCCTGTTCGCGCGGCGACTTCTACAAATCCCCTAACGTCCACTAGACCCGTCATGTCCGGTCTCGCCCTCGGCTATCCGCCCGTGCGCCTGGAGGCGGCGGACGCGGTGCTTTACCCCGCCGCCCTGGTCGATGGCGACGCCCTGTTCGACATCGTCATGGATGCCGTTGACTGGAAACAGGAAGAGCTCACCCTCTACGGCCGGCGCATTGCCCAGCCGCGCCTGAGTGCGTGGTACGGCGACGCCGCCTATGCCTATTCGGGCCTGCACCTGGACCCGCGCCCCTGGCCGCCCGTGCTGGCGGACTTGCGCGACAGATGCGCGGAGATCGCCCGGGCCCCGTTCAATTCCGTGCTCGCCAATCTGTACCGCGACGGCGCCGACAGCATGGATTGGCATTCAGATGACGAAGCGTCATTGGGCCCGGCCCCCGTGATCGCCTCGATCAGCCTGGGGGCCGCCCGGCGCTTTCAGATGCGGCGCAAGGACAAACAAGGCGACGCCGTCTGCACGGAACTGGGCAACGGCGACGTCCTGGTGATGTCCGGGCGTTGTCAGGCCGACTGGCTGCACCGGGTACCCAAGACGAAGAAACCCGTGGGGCCACGCATCAACCTGACATTTCGGAACATCATCAATTCACCCTAGCGATGGGTTGTGTAATATTATCCGACTAGATTTTCAGGAGGCATCTTGGCCGACACTGATAATCTCCACGCTCTGATCTACAGAAGCCAGGAAACCGCCCCAATATCGCCCGGTAACCTGCAAATTCTGCTGGATAATTCGCGCAGAAAGAACGAACGCCTAAGCATCACCGGCATTCTGATCTATGGCGGCGGCGTCTTTGCCCAATACCTTGAAGGCTCGAAGTCGGACATCGACAGCTTGTTCGCCACGATAACGAAAGACAATCGGCACCAGGATGTTTGGATGATGGCGACAGGCCCGATCACGGACAGGGCCTTCCCGGACTGGTCCATGACTTATCGCGCCGTAACGCCGGATATTGTACACATGCTGCCAGGCGCCTTGGACCCTGCCGAGGCTCTACGAAAGACCCTTCGCATTCCATCCGCGTCGATGATGACGGTTCTGCTCAAGTCCCTGGCCCAGACACTGCTGCCTGAACAGCCAGTCACCCCGCCCAGCGCATAAGCCCTGTGTCTTAGTCCATATCCAAGGGAAACACCGGCCGGCGGACGTTCTTGTAATCCAGGTCCTTGTAGTTGCGCGAGGTCACGCCGCCGCCGTCGTCGACGACGATGATCTGCGACGCGATGGGCCCGTAGGCGGCGCGAAAGTGATGCGCCGATTTGACGCCCAGGACCTTCCTTTTCTCCGGGTCGATGCCCACGGATTTGAAGAACATCTTGTCGTAATTCTGGTATCGGGCGCTGGCCACCACGATATCCAGGTGACCGACGCTGAACACCGCCGCAGGCCCCATGTCGACACGGGTTCCCCGGGTCATCGGCCCTTCCATGGCGAAGGTGCCGTCGGTGATCGCGGTCACCGTGCCCATCAGCGACAGCGGCCCGCCCTGCACGGCCGGGTCGACCTTGCCGCCGAGTTCCAGCCTGAAGGTCGTGCCGAGACCCGCGTTCCGGCAGGCCAGCGCCGCCTCGGGATCGTAGATCGTGCCGAAGGCCGCATCGGGCAGATCGGCCTCGATCATCGCGCCCAGAAGCTTGGTCGCGTCGCCGTAACCGCCGCCACCCGGATTGTCCGCATAATCGGCGAGCACGATCGGCGCCGAAACACCCTGGGCCAGGGCGGCCTTGACCCGGGCCATCGCCTCGTCGATGCGCATCAGGTTGATGGTCAGCTTGTTGCGGTCGCGCCAGATCTGATCCATCACCTGTTCGGCGATCTGGGCATGGGCCGGGTCATCGCCCTCGCCGGTGACGATGCAGGTCGGCCCCGTGTCATGGATATCGACCCAGGGAAAGCCCGCGTTGATCGACCCGGCGTAGGTGCCGGGCGTTTCCTTCAGCAATTTGTCCAGGGTCGCCAGCGCCTCGGTCATCGGCCCGGGCGACGTGGTCCGCCCATGGTCGGCGCCGTCCAGCATTTCGCGGCGGCGGACATGAACCTTGGGGTGGATCTCGCCCGCCATGGTGCGCGCCAGAAGATCGCAGGCCTGGGTCGCGATCTCGTACTGGTCGACATGCGGATAGGTCCGGTAGCTGATCACGATGTCGCAGAGATCGGCCGTGCGGTCGGTGACGTTGGCGTGCAGGTCAAGCGTCAGGGCAAGGGGCACGTCGGGGCCCACGACGTCGCGCACGGATTGCAGCAGCCGGCCCTCGCCGTCCTCGTCATGTTCACACACCATGGCGCCGTGCAGGCACAGCAGGATGCCGTCGAACGGGCCGTCGGATTTCAACGCGTCGATAATTGCCTGGGTGACATGATCATGCATGTCCTTGGTGACACGGCCCGACGGCGTGGCGTTGGCGTAGATGGGATGGCGGATGGACCAGCCGTGCCGTTCGGCGGCGTCCAGCGCCGCGCCGATTTCCGTCGCCGTGCCGCGCATCTTCCGGGCGACCTCGTCGTCGCGGTAATAGGTCCGGGCCTTGTAGGCCGCCATGTCCGTCGGCAGTTTCGAAAAGGTATTGGTCTCGTGCTTGAAACCGGCGATGAGAACGCGCTTGGTCATGGCTCTGTCCTAGGCTTTCAGTTTGGCGAGGTCCGGCACCGGCCGCATCAGGTCGGCCTTGTCCGCGAAATATTTCTCCAGCGCATGGGCCACGGCCAGCACCAGGGCGTCCTTGCCGTTCGGCGCCATGACCTGCAGGCCGAAGGGCATGCCTTTGTGATCGACACCGCAGGGGATGACGGCCGAACAGGCCATGGCCATGGTCGGCGCATAGGAAATGGCCAGCCAGCGCATGTAGGTCGGCATTTTCTCGCCGTTGATTTCGTCCACGTAAAGCTGTTCGTGGGGGAACGGCGAGACCGAGGCGGCGGGGCAGATCAGCACATCGACCTCGTCGAACAGATCGATGAAGTTGCGCATGATCCTGGCCTGCTCGACCAGAGCCCAGCCGACGTCAGACGCCGTGACCTCAAGCCCCCGGGTGGTGTTGTCGATGACGTTGGGGCCCAAAAGGTCCTTGTGGTTCTTCAGGCGTTCCTGGTGCATGGCGACGAAGGTGATGCCGCGGAAAATCTCGAACACGCGGTGGATGTCGCCCATGTCGGGGGCGCGGTCCTGGGCCTCGGCGAACACGCCCCTGAACTGATCGGTGCGCGCCTTGAAGGTATCGGCGATCCCCTTGTCCACGGGGCAGCAGCCCAGGTCCGGCGTGATCGCGGCATGGATCGAGCCCAGGTCGAGCCCGTCCACCGATGAAAACAGGCGGGGGTCGACCAGATGGGAGAACGGATCGCGGCGGTCGTCATCCATTTGCGCCTGCAAAAGCAGCGCCGCGTCGGCGACCGTGCGCGCCATGGGCCCCAGCACCGACCAGGGCATGAGGGCGGCGGCCTTGCCTTCCGCCGGGACCGTGCCCGGCGACGGGCGGAAGCCGACCACGCCGCAGAACCCGGCGGGTGTGCGCAGGCTGCCGCCGTAATCGCTGCCGGATGCGATCGGCACCATGCCCGTGGCCAGCGCCACGGCCGAGCCGCCGGACGACCCGGCGCAGGTCAATTCCGGATTGAACGGATTGCCCGTGGCGCCGAACACGCGGTTCTTGGTATTGGCGCCGGCGCCGAATTCCGGCGTGTTGGTCTTGCCCAGAAGGATCGCCCCCTCGGCCCGCACGGCGGCGACGGAGCCCTGATCGGCCTCCGGCACCGTATCCTTGGTCGGCAGCGAGCCCCAGGTGGTGCGGATGCCCTCCGTGGCCTCCAGATCCTTGATGCCCATGGGCAGGCCGTGCAGCAGGCCCAACTCCTCGCCGTCCATCACCATCTGTTCGGCGACCTTGGCTTCCTCGCGCGCCCGGTCATAGGCGCGGGTGACCATGCAGTTGACGGCACCATCGACCGCCTCGATCCGGGTGATGCAGCTTTCCACCAGTTCGACCGGCGAAATTTCCTTGGTGCCGATCAGGCGCCGGGCCTCGGTCGCCGTCAGGTCGCAAAGTTCGGTCGCCGTCGTTGGCTTGGTCATGTCAATTTCTCCAGGTCTGGGATCGGGCGGGCGGTTTCACCGTCCGCGTTCAAAATGGTTTCGATGGCCAGGGCGGCGGACAGCAATTCCGCCTCCCCATGGCGCTTGCCGGCGATCTGGAAGCCGAAGGGGGCCCCCGTTTCGTCCAGGCCGCAGGGCACGGCGATCACCGGGTTGCCGGTCAGGGTCAGGGCGGAGCGGATCAATGACGCGTCCATATAGTTTTCCATGGGCCTGCCGTTGATCTCGGTCGGTGCGCCCGTATCCAGCCGGTAGGGCGGATAAGCGTTGCCCGGCAGGATCAGCAGGTCGACGTCTTCCATGAAGGCCTGGAAGCGGTCGTACCATTGCCGCCAGGCGACCTCCGCCGCCGCCACGTCGGCCAGGGACATGGTGTAGCCCGCTTCCGTATTGGTGATGATGTTGGGCGACAGCAGGTCGCGATGATTTTCCACGCGGTCCTTGTGATAGGCCATGTAATAGACGCAGCGCAGCACCCAGAAGGCTTCGCGCACGCCGGTAATGTCGGGCTGATCGTCCCGCGCATGGGCGAAGGCATCGCGGATTTTCCCCGCGCGCTGGCGGAACACGCGCTTGATCCCGTCATCCACGGGGGCCGTGCCCAGGTCTTCGGAAAAGGCCACGCGCAGGTTGCCCAAGTCCGCCGGCCTGAGGGCCGCGAAGCCGGACGCATCAAAGGGAATGCCCATGGGATCGCCCGGATGGGCGCTGCCCGCCTGGGCGGCATACAACAGCGCCGTATCCGCGACCGACCGGCCCATGGGCCCCTGAACGGAAAAATAGGTCAGCGGCAGCATCCGCCGTTCATTGGCGACCGCCCCCGGGCGCGGGCGAAACCCGACCACGCCGGACCAGGTCGCCGGTGCCCGCAGGCTACCGCCCGTGTCCGACCCCTGTGCCAGCGGCACCATGGAGCACGCCAGCGCCGCCGCCGAGCCGCCGGACGATCCGCCCGGCGTGCGCGCCGGATCGAACGGATTGGTGGTCGCCCCGTAAACCCGGTTGGTGGTGTTGGCGCCGGAGCCGAATTCCGGCGTGTTGGTTTTGCCCAGAATGATGGCCCCGGCCTGGCGCAGGCGGGTGATCTGGCCGTCGTCGGCGTCGGGCACATGGTCCTTGAACAGCAACGAGCCATAGGTCGTGCGCAGGCCCTTGACGTTGACCAGGTCCTTGATGCCCACGGGCAGGCCGGCCAGCGGCCCCGGGTCGCGGCCCTGGGTGATCTCGGCTTCCAGGTCCCGGGCGCGGGCCAAGGCCCCCTCTTCGTCCAACGCCACGAAGGCATTGACCGTGCCGTTCACGGCGGCGATGCGTTTCAGACAGCTTTCCACAAGCTCCACCGGCGACAGCTTCTTCGCCCCGATCAGGGCGCGCAGATCGACGGCGGACAGATCACAAGGCTCGGTCATTGTAGCGGCAGGCCGTCGCGTTCACCCAGATCCCAGAACAGCCCGCCCATGAGGCGAAGGGCCGAGCGGGACACGGGCTCCAAAATATGTTCATTGGGCGCGTGCTGAGAGCAGGCGGGATAGCTGTGCGGCACCCAGACGGTCGGCAGGCCCAGGATATGGGCGAAGCAGTCGTTGGGCAGCGATCCGCCCAGGTTGGGCAGCACGGCCGGCTCTTCCCCCGCCGTGCGGGTCAGCGAATGGATCGCCCATTTGGCCCAGGGGGTGTCAGGTTCCAGCCGCGTCGCCGCCATGAATTCCCGGTCCGGGGTCAGGGTGACCTTGTCGTATCCCAGCGCGTCCAGATGCTTGCGCACGGCGGGCAGCACCACGGCCGGATCGAAGCCCGCGACGAAACGCATGTGGCATTTGGCGAAGGCCTTGGGCGGCACGGCGTTCACGGGGTTGTCCGGATTGCCGGTCTTGAAGGCCAGGATTTCGAAGGTGTTCCAGCCGAACACCTTTTCTTCCGCCGTCAGGCCCGGCTCGCCCCAGTCGGGATCGATTTCCGGATCGCCCTCCATGCCGCCGACCGTCAGTTTGGACAAGGCGTCGCGCACGGAATTGGAAATGGGATCGGGCTTGAGATCGTCGAGCAGGATTCTGCCCTTGGCGTCGACGATGGTCGAAATGGCATGGGCCAGAATCACCCCCGGGTTGGCCAAAAGCCCGCCCCAGTTACCGGAATGGTGGCCGCCGTCGCGCAGGTCCAGCGACATGGTGAAATTAAACACGCCGCGCGAGCCGAAATAGACCGTGGGCCGCTGCGCATTCAAACGCGGGCCGTCGGAGGCGATGAAGACGTCGGCCTTGAACAGGTCTTTATGGTCGCGGCAGAACTCCCGCAGGCCCGGCGATCCCGTTTCCTCGCCCGTTTCGATCAGGGCGACCACGTTGTAGCCGAGGGTGCCGCCACGGGCCTCCATGCAGGCCTTCATCGCCGCCAGGTTGATGGTGTGCTGGCCCTTGTTGTCGGCGGTGCCGCGGCCGTACCAGCGCTCGCCCTCTTTCTTCATTTCCCACGGGCCGATGCCGTCGCGCCATTGGTCGTCATAGCCGCGCACCACGTCGCCGTGGCCGTAGGTCATCAGGGTCGGCAGGTCGTCGCCTTCATGGCGGCGGGCGACCAGGATCGGCTGGCCGCCGGGCTTGGGGTTTTCGAAAATCTCGCTCTCGAATCCCATCTCAGCCAGATAGGGGGTCATCTCGTCCGTCAGGTAGCGGTACAGTTCGGGCCGGAACGGTTCGTCCTGGCTGCACGATTTGATGGCGACGCGGCGCGACAGGTCCGCCCAAAACCCGCCGTCGTCGAAATAATGTTCCAGGCTTTCGATCACCGCATCGCGTGTCACGCCGCATTCCTTTCAAGTCTATAGGCCGTTTCCGGATCGCCCAGATCCCAGTAGACACCGGTGACCAGCTCCATGCCCTCGCGGGTCAGCGACCACAGGATGTGTTCGTTGGGGGCGTGCTGCGAGCAGCCGGTATAGCTGAGCGGCAGCCACACGAAGGGAATGCCCAGCACGTCCTGAAAAACGTCGTTGCAAATGGAGCCACCCGAATTGGGCACCATGCGGCATTTCTCGCCGGTCGTGCGTTCCACGGCGGCGCGCACCCATTTGGCCCAGGGATGATCCGGGTCCGTACGCGCGGCATGGAAGAAGGCCGCGTTGCCGCCGGTCGAGGGCCGCACCTTGACCACGCCGAAGCCCGCGTCGTCCAGATGGGCCTGGAGGTTCGGGACGATGTTCTGCCAGTCCGTGCCGACCACGAAGCGCAGCTGACAATGGGCGACCGCCTTGGGTGGCACGGCATGCACCGGGTTGTCCGGATTGCCGGTTTTCATGGCGAGGATTTCGAAGGTGTTCCAGGCATAGACCTTCTCGGCCCGGGTCAATCCCGGCTCCCCCCAACCGTCGTCGATGGCGGGCCCGCCCTTGGACGTTTCGCGCGTCACGTCGGCCAGGAGCGCCCGCACGCTGTTGCTGATCGGCGGCGGCAGCAGGGCCGGCACCAGGATGCGACCGTTCACGTCGATGACGGTCGCCAAGGCCGAAGCCAGGATGATCCCCGGATTGGCCAAAAGCCCGCCCCAGTTGCCGGAATGATGTCCACCGTCGCGCAGGTCCACCACCAGATCGAAATTGAACGCCCCCCGGTTGCCCAGCGTCAGGTTCGGCTTGGCGACGTCGAAGCGCGGCCCGTCGGAGGCGAAATAGACATCGGCGGCGAAGGCGTCTTTCTCCCGCGCGACCAAGTCCTTCAGGCCCTTGGAGCCGTTCTCTTCCCCTGTCTCGATGATGAACTTGTGGTTGAAGCCGAGGTTGCCCCGCGCGTCGAGAACGGCCCGCAGGGCCGCCAGATGGGTCGAATGCTGGGCCTTGTTGTCGGCGGTGCCGCGCCCATAGACCTTGTCGCCGACCTTGGTCAGGCGCCAGGGGTCCAGGTTGTCCTTCCACTGGCCTTCCTGCCCCAGCACCGTATCGCCATGGCCGTAGCCCAATACCGTGGGCAGATCGTCGCCCTCCCACCGCGTCGCCAACAGGACTGGGCCGCAGCCGTCATAAGGATTGTCATAGACGCGGCAGGCGTAGCCCAGAGCCTCGAAGGCGTCGCGCATCTCTTCTTCCAGATAGGCGTAGCAATCGGGCAGGCGGGCCGCGTTCTGGCTTTCCGTCGGCACGGCGACGCGCGCCTTCAGGTCCTCGAAAAAACCTTCCGGGTCGTCAAAATGAGCAAGCGCGGCGTCGATGGCGTATTGGCGGGTCATGGTTTTGCCCGGGCGGTCTTACGACGCTTGGCGCCCTCTCCCCTGGTTCTCGTCGTACAGATGGCATTCGACGAGACCGGTCTTGGTCGCAATGGTGCGCGGCGCGACCACGGAGCAATGGTCCATGCAGTCGACGCAGCGCGGATGGAAGGTGCAGCCGGACGGCGGATCGACCGGGTTGGGATAGGCCACACCCAGGCCCGAGTCGGGCACGTCCAGGTTGGGATCCGGCGTCAGCACCGATTGCAGCAATGCCTTGGTATAGGGGTGCTGCGGGTTGTCGAACAGCTGGTCCGTGTCCGCGACCTCGACCAGGCGGCCCAGGTACATGACGGCGACGCGGGTCGCCATGTGTTCGACCACGGCCAGGTTATGGCTGATGACGATATAGGTCAGGTTCAGTTCCGACCGCAGGTCCTGCAACAGGTTGAGAATCTGCGACTGGACCGACACGTCGAGCGCCGAGGTCGGCTCGTCGCAGATCACGACTTCGGGCCGATTGATCAACGCCCGTGCCACGGCCACGCGCTGGCGCTGGCCGCCCGACAACTGGTTCGGGAAATTGCGATAGAGCCGGCGCGGCAGGCCGACCAGTTCCATGATTTCCTCGACCCGGATGCGCAAGTCCTTGCCATCGACGGCCGCCGCCCCGCCCTGCACGCGCACGGGCAGGCTGATGATGTCGCCGATGGTCTTGCGCGGGTTGAGCGATGAGTAAGGGTCCTGAAACACGGGCTGGACCTTGCGCGCCATGTCCAGGCGTTCCATCTCGCTGGTCGGCGTGCCGCCGACATAGAGCGTGCCCGCGGTCGGCGCCAACAGGCCCAGCAGCATCTTGGCCAGGGTCGATTTACCGCAGCCCGATTCCCCGACCAGGCCCAACACCTCGCCGCGCGCGACCTTGAGGTTGATGCCGTTGACGGCATGGAGCGGCTTCTTGCCCTTCATGAAGCCGGCCGAGATCATGAACGTGCGGGTGACGTCGCGCGCTTCGAGAACGATGTCTTCCTGGTCGGCCATGTCAGGCAGCCCCCTTCTTCAGGTTGGCGGCACTCTGGTCCGGCGTCAGCAGACAGCGGAATATGTGCCCGTCCTCGAACGAGGGATGCAGATCGATCTGCCCGCTGCGGCAGGCCTCCATCACATGGGGGCAGCGGTCCGCGAAATGGCAGCCCGGAAGATCCCCCACCAGGGACGGCACGATGCCGGGGATGGAGCCGAGGGGAGCACCCCGTTCGGTCTTGCCCGGGATCGGGATGCATTCCAGCAGCCCCTGGGTGTAGGGGTGGGTCGGGTTTTCGAACACCTGCTTGGCGGTGCCCGTTTCGACGATCTGGCCCGCGTACATGACCGCCACCCGGTCGGCGACGCGGGCGACCACGCCCAGGTCATGGGTGATCAGGATCATGCCCATGTTGAATTCTTTTTGCAGGTCCGCCAGCAGGTGGAGGATCTGCGCCTGGATGGTCACGTCCAGCGCCGTCGTCGGCTCGTCCGCGATGATCAGGTCCGGCCCGCACATCAGCGCCATGGCGATCATCACGCGCTGGCGCAGGCCGCCGGACAACTGATGAGGATACTGGGTCAGGCGGCTCGCCGCCGCCGTGATGCCGACCTTTTCCAAAAGGTAGATCGCACGCTCGCGGGCTTCGGCGCCGCTGACCTGCTTGTGGCGCTTGAGCGCCTCTTCCAGCTGGTTGCCGATGGTATAGGCCGGGTTCAGGGAGGTCATGGGTTCCTGAAAGATCATGGCCATCTTGTTGCCGCGGATATCGGTCATGCGCCTTTCGCCGGCCGACTGCAGGTCCTCGTCGTCGAGCTTGAGCACCGACGCCGTGCGGCGCGCCGTGCCGGGCAGCAGGTCCATGACGGCAAGCGAGGTCAGCGACTTGCCGCAGCCCGATTCACCGACGATGCACAGTGTTTCGCCCCGCGTCACATCGAAGCTGATGGATTGCACCGGATGCAGCATTCCGGTGGCGACGGGAATGTCGACGACCAGGTCGCGGACTTCGAGGATCAGATCGCTCATGCCGTTCTTCGTCCTCTTCCTAATTCCGGTTTTCGGGTGCGGTCACGTCGCGCACGCCGTCACCCAGAAGATTGATGGCGAGAATCAGCGCGAACAGCGCCGCCCCCGGCACACCGATCAGCCAGGGGTCGAAGAACATCATGCCCTTGGCCTCGGAAATCATCAGGCCCCAGCTGGGGGCCGGCGGCTGCACGCCGAGCCCCAGGAACGACAACGCCGCCTCAAGCAGAATGGCATGGGCCATTTCCAGGGTCGCCACCACGATCAGGTGGTTGACCACATTGGGCATGATTTCCGTCATGATGATGCGCAGGGTGGAACAGCCACAGGCCTGGGCCGCCGCCACGTAATCCAGGTTGCGCACCTGCATGGTCGTGCTTCGCATCACGACGGCGAAACGGTCCCATATGAGAAGACCCAACACCCAGATCACGATCCACAGGCTGGATCCGATCAACGACACCACGGCCAGCGCCACCAGCACCACGGGCATGGAAAGCCGTGTGGTGATGATGAAGTTGACGACCATGTCGACCCGCCCGCCGAAATAGCCGGCGGCGACGCCCAGAGCCGTGCCGATGACCCCGGAAATCAGCATCGCCGAAAACCCGATCAGCAGCGAAATTTGGGCCCCGTGAACCAGCCGCGTCAGGTAATCGCGGCCCTGCAGGTCCGTGCCCAGCGGATGGGCCGGATCGTATTTGGGGCTGTCGTGCCAGAACGGCGGTTTCAGCTTCTGCGCCAGATCCTGGTCGAGGATCGGATCGAACGGCGTCAGCAGCGGCGCGAAGATCGCGATCAGGAAGATGGCCGCCAGGACCGTGCCGCCGATCATGATCCCATAGTGGCCGAAGATGCGTCGGCGCATCTGCGACGCGGGCGACGGTTCCAGAATTTTCTCGGCGGCGGGCGCGGCGGACGGCACGGCACCTGAGCGGGCGATTGATTGGGAATCTTGACGGGCCATGTCAGGTCACCCTGATCCGGGGGTCGAGGAAGGCGTTCAACATGTCAGCCAGGAAGGTGATGACGATGTAGAACAGCGACAGAACCAGCACGATCGCCTGCATCATGGGCAGATCGCCGCGCTGGATGGTCTCCCAGGCCAGGAAGCCGAGCCCGTTGATGGCAAAGATGCTTTCGATGACGATCGACCCGCCGAGCATGAAGCCGAACTGAACGGCGGCCAGCGACACCACCGGAATGATGGCGTTGCGCAGAGCATGCTTGAACAGGACCACCATGGGACGCAGGCCCTTGGCCTTGGCCGTGCGGATGTAATCCGACTGCAGAACCTCGAGCATCCCGGCGCGGGTCAGGCGCATGACGCCCGGCGTCACGTAATAGCCCAGCGCGATGGACGGCATGATGAAGCCCTGCCAGGTCTCGACCCGTGAAATCGGCAGCCAGCGCATCTGAATGCCCAGGAAGAACATCATGATCAGCGCAAACCAGAACGACGGCAGCGCCTGGCCGACCACGGCAAGCGTCAGGGCGAAGCGATCGATCAGTGAATTCGGGCGGATCGCCGCCGCCACGCCCAAGGGGATCGACAGGATCAGCGCAAAGGCGATGGCGCAACCGGCCAGGATCAGCGTGTTGGGCAGCCGGGTAAGAATGACGTCGGAGATGTCTTCTTTCAGATAATGGGAGCGGCCCAAGTCACCCTGCAGGGCCCGGCCGAGCCAATCCATGTATTGCACGGGGATCGGACGGTCGTATCCGTAGGATTTTCGGATGTGTTCGATTTCGTCATTCGACGCCGCCTCGCCGGCGAGCGCCACGGCGGGATCGCCGGAAACATAGATCAATGAAAACGTGATAACCGAAACGGTCAGCGCCACCATGAAGGCGACCCCCAACCGTTTCAGAATATATTTCAGCATGTTTCGCCCATCCGTACCGCCCCCCTGGAATTCGAACGGCGACCCGGCGGCCCTTACGGGACCGCCGGGCGATATCGCCATTCAGACGAAAGTTACTTCCACTTCGCGGTGTAGAAGCGCGGAATCTCGTCCGACGTCGTTTCGATGGAGAGATCCTTGTTGTAGGCGTAATTCTTGGCGTAGGTGAACATCGGCAGCCAATAGACGTTCTTGGAGATCATGTTGAACGCCTCGCTATAGAGCTTTTCACGCTCGCCTTGATCGGTCAGGTTGCCGGCCTTGTTGATCAGTTCATTGACCTTCGGATCGTTGGCCGGATCGTCCTTGCCGCCCGAGAAGAACACCCCGGCGCAGGCCGACGCATCCGGAATCGAGTAGGAGCCCCAGGTCATGTGATGGACCGGGGTCACGCCGTTCTGCGCCAAGCCGCGCAGCTTGCGGTACTGCATGAAGTTCAGCTTCGCCTTGACGCCGATCTTGGCCAGATCGGAGATCACGGCTTCGGTGAATTCACGCTGACGATAGGCGTAGATGTCGAATTCGAACCCATCGGGATAACCGGCTTCGACCAAAAGCTTCTTGGCCTTGGCGGGGTCGTATTCATAGCCGGACACGTCCTGCGCGCAGGCGACCTGATCCGGGTGGCAGGGCGTGTTGATCACCGCCGCCGCTTCGCCGACCAGATTCTTGACGATGGACTCGCGGTTGATCGCATGCGCGAAGGCCTGACGCACACGCAAATCCTTGAACGCCTTATTATCGGAAGAACCGTCCACGTCGAACGCCAGATAGCTGATGCGCATCGTCTTGGCGTTGACGATATCCACCTGCCCGGACGCGCTGAGTTTTTCAGCCTGATCCTTCGGCACGTCCCAGATCCAGTCCACGCCGCCGGTCAACAGTTCGGCCATCTGCGTGTTCATTTCCTTGATCGTGCGATAGACCAGATTCTTGATCGCTGGCTTGCCCTTGGGGCTGCCCTCGAAATAGTCGTCGTTGCGGACCATGACGATCTTCTCGCCCGGCACGATCTCGGTGATCTTGTAGGGTCCGGTGCCGTTCGGCTTGACCGCACCGAAGTCCTTTTTGCCGTCCTGGGTCATGGGCGCATTGTCGTAATGGCCGGCGTTCAGGATGGGAACGGCCTGCGCGAGGTACGCCAGGGCCGCCGGAAACGGCTTGTGCAGGTGAATGCGGACGCTGTTCGGGCCGGTTTTCTCGGCCGATTTCATCCAGCTGGTGTTCTTCAGCGTGACGACGCCGTTATCCTTGTTGGTGGTGAAGTCCACCGTGTAGATCACGTCTTCCGGACCGAAGCTGGACCCGTCGTGGAACTTGACGTTTTCCCGCAGCTCGAAATCCAGGGTCACGTTATCGACCCATTTGTAGGACTTGGCCAGAAGCGGCACGAACTTGCCGCTCTTGAGATCCCGGAACAGCAAGCCGTCCCAGGCCGTGTTGCCGATGATGACCAATTCACGGGTACGGTTGAAGTAAGGGTCGACGACAGGAGATTCGCGGTCGGTCACCCAGGTTAGCGTGTCGTTGGCCTTACCTGCCAGTGCCGCACCCGTGCTGATGCCCAGTGCAACCGCCGCGATTGGCAGGCCCTTCAAAATTTGACGAAACATATTCGTCCTCCCTTGGTTCAATTCCCTGCCGCCCGTGGCTTACGCCTTTGTAACTTCTGGCCGGCAATCCTGGCCGTCCCTGTCATGAGAGGCTGTGCGCATTTCAAAGCATAGGCCGCATGAATGCAAGGATGTATAAGTACCCAAATGTGCATCCTTAATGAGTCCAAAAGCATGTTCGAAACGATGCCAACGCCGTCTTCATCCCAGCAAGCATTGACCGAAATTCTAGACGCCGTGGGCTGGGAAGGGCGGGCTTCCGACACCCCCGCCTTTACCGGCGCGGACCCCCAGTTACCCACAACTTTCCGCGTGGCCACCGCCGGCGCGGCGGTGCTGGGCGCGGTCGGGCTGGCCGCCGACGCCCTGTGGCGCCTGAAGACCGGGCGGTCGCAGGACATCGCCGTGGATCTCCGCGCGGCGGCGCTGGCCATGCGCTCCAATCGCCATGTCCGCGTGGGAACGGCCGGTTTCGGAGCGGCCTGGGCGGATATCTCAGGCCTGTACCGCTGCGCCGACGGACGCTGGGTCCAGCTTCACTGTAACTACCCTTGGTTGGCCGAGGGGATCCTCGACATTCTGGGTTGCGCATCCGACCGGGCGGCCGTCACCGCGGCGCTTGGCACCTGGGACGCCGCTGCGTTCGAGGCCGCCGTGGCGGAACGGAACCTCTGCGCCTTCATGGTCCGCAGCAAGGACGAATGGGCCAACCATCCCCAGGGCAAGGCCGTCGCGGACCTACCGCTGATAAGCATCGAAAAAATCGGCGACGCGCCGGTTGACCCCCTACCGAAGGGCGACCGGCCGCTGTCCGGCATCCGTGCCTTGGAGCTGGTGCGCGTCATCGCCGGGCCGGTCTGCGGACGCACCCTGGCGGAGCACGGGGCACAGGTCATGCGCATCGGGCGGCCCGACCGCCCGGACGACGACAGCCTGCTGCGCGACACCGGCCACGGCAAGCTGGCCGCCAATCTGGATCTGCGCGACCCGGGTGCGTCGGATACCCTCGACGCCCTCATCAAACAGGCCGACGTGGTCACCCAGGGGCACCGCCCGGGAACCCTGGCCGGGCGCGGCCTGACGCCGGAACGGCTAGCCGAACTGCGTCCCGGGATCGTCTTCGTCAGCCTCAGCGCCTGGGGCCACGAAGGCCCCTGGGCCCACCGTCGGGGCTTCGATTCCCTGGCCCAATGCGCCATGGGCATCGCGGCCGAACACGGCGGCCTCGACACGCCCCGCCATCTGCCGGCGCAGGCGCTCGACTATGTCTCCGGATACCTGGCCGCCTTCGGCGCCATGGAAGCCCTGCGCCGCCGCGCCACGATCGGCGGCAGTTGGCTGGTCCGCCTGTCATTGGCGCAAAGCGGCCATTGGATCGACGGCCTGGGCCGGACCGGCGGCGACGCCGCCATGCAATTGGCGGAGCCCGGCTACGACGACGTCAAGGACCTGATGGAAATCCACGACACCGCCTGGGGCCGCATGGAACACCTGAAGCCGGTCGTCCAATTGTCGGAAACGCCGCCGCGCTGGGACCTGCCGGCAGCCCCCCTGGGCACCCATCCGCCGGTGTGGCCGGACTGATCTTCGGCGGGTTCTAACCTTCGGTCGTCTTCAGCGCCGTCGCCTCGGCCGTGCCCTTCACCCGGGATTCCCGATAGGTGATGTAGAGGGTCGAGCAGAATACCACCGTGCCGCCGATCCAGGTCCACATGTCGGGGAATTCGCCGAACATCACATAGCCGAGCCCCGCCGCCCACAACAGGCGGGTGAAATCAACGGGCATCACCGCCGTGGTTTCGCCAAGCTGCATGGCCTTGGCCATGGCGAGATGGGCGCCCGTCGCCAGCAGTCCGATGGCGACCAGTTCACCGAACTGCGTCCAGGTCGGCCATTCCCAGAAGAACAGCGCGAGAACCAGGGTCACGGGCGTGAAGTACACCGACGAGTAGAACACGATCGTGACGGGTGAATCGTACCGCACCAGGATCTTGACCATCAGCAGAGCACCCGCCCACAGCACCGTGGACCCGAGCGCCCACATGTATCCCGGGCTGATTTCCTGAAATCCGGGCCGCAGAATGATGGCGGTGCCGATGAAGCCGACGGCCAGCGCCCCCCAACGGCGCAGGCCCATTTTCTCGCCGAACAGAAAGACCGCGCCCAGGGACGTATAAAGCACGACCGTGAAGCTGAGCGCCGTGGCGTCGCCCACGGGTACCAGGGACAGCGCATAGAACCAGGACAGCATGGCGCCGAGGCCGATCACGGCGCGCACAAGCTGCAGATCCGGGCGTTTGCTTTTCCAGGCGTGCCGGTCCTGGCGCAGCAGCAGGGGGGCCAGCACGACCAGCGCCACCACATTGCGGAAAAAGGCGACCTCGAACGGATGCAGTTCCTGCGTCATGTCGCGGACCAGCGCGTGCAGGCAGGAAATCAGCACCGCCCCCGTGAGCATGAACAGAATGCCCCGGAAGTTGTCGACCTTCCTGGGACCTGTCGGTGTCAGTTGTTCGCTCAGGTCCGGAGTCGTCGCCATGGCTTCACTATAGACGGCGGATGCCCTCTGGCAATAAGGTCGGCGGCCCGATTTGGGGCCAATTGCATACAATGTTTGGGGTAAGGGACCATCACCATGATCAAAGCAGGCATCGCCGGGCTGGGCCGTTGGGGCCAGGTTCTGGTCAATTCCGTTCACGGCAAAAGCGACAAAATCACCATCACCGCCGGCTGCACCGGGCGCAAGGCCAAGGCCGAGGCGTTCTGCGCCGAGAAGGGCATCGACCTGCGCGACGGACTTGCCGACCTGTTGAACGATCCGGACCTGGACGCGGTGATCTTGGCGACCCCGCACAGCCAGCACGCGGATCAGGTGATCGCCGCCGCCGCCGCCGGGAAACAGATCTTCATCGAAAAGCCCTTCACCCTGGACCGCGCCAGCGCCCAGGCCGCCGCCGACGCGGCCGAGGCCGCGGGCGTGGTGCTGGCGCTCGGCCACAACCGGCGTTTCCATCCGGCCATGGTGCGCATGAAGGAAATGATTCAATCCGGCGAACTAGGCCAAATCCTGCATGTCGAGGGCAACCTGAGCAGCCCCAGCGCCATGCGCTTCGCCGCCGACGGCTGGCGCGCGCAGGCCGATGAAAGCCCGGCCGGCGGCATGACCGGCATGGGCATCCATGTGGTCGATGCCATGATCAACCTGCTCGGCCCCATCGACGAAGTCACCGCCCGGTCCTACCGCAACTTCCTCAAGATCGACGTGGACGACACCACGGCCACGCTGTTCCGTTTCGCCTCGGGCGCCATGGGCTACCTCGGCACCTTCACGGCGACGGCGCCGATGTGGCGCATCCAGGTGTTCGGCACCGGCGGCTGGGCCGAGATGCACAACTACGACCGCCTGACCGTGCGTAAGGTCTCGGCGGACGCCGTGCCCGGCCCCGAAGAGGTCACCGAATACGGCGCCTTCGACATGGAGCGGGCGGAACTGGAAGCCTTCGCCGATGCCTGCACGGGCAAGGCCGCCTATCCCCTGACCCCGGCCGAGGCCGTGCACGGCACGGCGGTATTGGAAGCCGTCATCCGTGGAGCGGCAAGCGGCCAGCCGGTGTTGCTGAAGGACGTCTAGACCGGGCGCCGCCCGAGGAGGTCACGCGCCATGTGGTTCCTGATGCGCCAGGTGATGCGTTATGGCCGCTACGTGGCCTGGACTCTGGCCGCCACCGTGGCGGCGGGGGTTTATGGATTTCTATCGACACGCGAGGAAATCGCCCTGTTCGGGGGCGCGCCCCATGTCATCGACTGGTGGGAACCCTACGTCTGGCCGCCCGTCGCCTTCGTGATCGTCAGCCGTGTCCTGCGCATGGTCCTAAACCGCTTCGCCGGGGCGGCGAACGCCCATGTGGCGCGGCTGCGGCGCGGGGACATTTTCGGCCCCCGGCCTTAATCACCAGGAAGAACGGGTCAGCTGTCGCCGTCGCCCGGCATGGCGCCCATGCCGGCGCGGGCGATCTTCTTGTCCGTGTTGTAGTTGTTGAGCGCCCAGACGGCCCAGATCGCCGCCGGAATCCAGCCGATCAGCGACAACTGCAGGATCAAGCAGATGATGCCCTGGATCGGGCGGCCGATCGTGAAGAACACGAACCACGGAATCAAAATCGCGAGAATCAGTCTGACCATGGAAAACCCCTTGTTCCGAACGCGCCCCCCAGGACCCGATGAAGATCAACGTTAGCCCGCCAGGAATCTCCTGACAATCCGCACGCATTGTCTTAAGTTTCGCCCCCCATGAAAACCGACCTGTTCGATTTCGACCTGCCGCCGGAACGGATCGCCCAGAAACCGGCGAACCCGCGCGATTCAGCGCGCCTGTTGGAGGTCACGCCCACGGCCCTGCATGACCGGGGGGTGCGCGACCTGCCGTCGCTGCTCAACCCGGGCGACGTGCTGGTCGTCAACGACACGCGGGTGATTCCGGCGCGCCTGACCGGGCGGCGCGGCGACGCGTCCCGCCCCGGCCCGCCCGAGGGCGGACCCAAGGTCGAGGTCACCCTGCACAAATGGGACGACGACGGTCTGTGGCGGGCCTTCGCCCGCCCGGCGCGCAAGCTCAGCCCGCGCGATCATATCGTGTTCGCCCCCGGCTTTTCCGCTGACGTGGTGTCGAAGGGCGACGGCGGCGAGGTGACCCTACGCTTCAACAAGGCGGGGCCGGATTTGAAGGACGCCCTGGAACAGTTCGGCGTCATGCCCCTGCCGCCCTACATCAAGCGCGAAGCCGCGGGCGACGACGCCGACAAGGACGATTACCAAACCCTGTTCGCCGCCCGCGACGGCGCCGTCGCCGCCCCAACGGCATCCCTGCATTTCACGCCGGACCTGCTGGCCGCGCTCGATGCGCGCGGGGTCGAGCGAGTCAGCCTGACCCTGCATGTCGGCGCCGGCACCTTCCTGCCCGTGCGCGAGGACGACACCCGCCACCACGTCATGCATGCGGAATGGGGTGAAGTCAGCCGATCCGCCGCCGATTTCATCAATCAGGCGCGGGACGCGGGCGGCCGCGTGGTAGCCTGCGGCTCCACCGCCATGCGCCTGTTGGAGACGGCGGCCGATGCCGAGGGCCAGATCCATCCCTTCAAGGGCGACACGGACATCTTCATCACCCCGGGATACAAATTCCGCGCCGTGGACCTGATGCTGACCAATTTCCACCTGCCGCGCTCGACCCTGTTCATGCTGGTCGCCGCTTTCTCCGGGCTGGACCGCATGCAAAGCGCCTATGCCCATGCCGTCGCCGATGCCTATCGCTTCTATTCCTACGGCGACGCCTGCCTGCTGCACCGGAACGACGGCACCGCATGATCCGTGCCCCCCTATACGGACGTATGTTCGTCGATGGTTCAGGTACACATTCGAATAATTTTATGTTTATCTCTCCCCTGCTCTCGAGGTCGGCCGGCAACAACGATTGGGAAAAATTCCCACAGGATCCATCGACCCATGCGTATTCGCGATCTGCTGCCGGCGGCGATGCTCGTCGGTGTTTGTATATTTTGGCTGGCTGCCGCCACCTTGCGCCCACAACCGGGGCAATCACAGGTCGGCGTGATCTTTCCGCCATCCCTGGCGGGGACCGAGGTTCTGGCCCGCATCGCCGATGCAGGCGGACGCCTGGTCCGCGAAGGGGTTTGGCCGTTCATTGCCATCGTCGCCCTTGACCGCCCGGAAACCCTGGCCCGCCTGCGCGACCGGGGCGTCCTGCTCACCGTCAATCCGCTGGCCCTCGGCAGTTGCCTCACCAGACCGACCGCAAACTGACGACCACTCAAAGGAATTCGACCATGGAAGCCCTTACCGAGCTCCGTATCAATTCAACCCGGTTTTTCGTTCTGTTCGCCTGGGCGCATTTGCCGCTGGCGGGGCTGGCCTTCTGGCTGACCGGGGGCGACATCACCACCGGGGCGGGAATCATCGCCGTCGTCGCCCTGACCTCGACCTTCTCCTGGCGGGCCAAGCCGGACGCCGCCGCGACCCGCTTCCTGATCGCGGCCGGCGCCATGATCAACATCGGCGCCCTTCTGTATCTGTTCGCGGGGCATGCCTGGCAGATCGACGTGCATATGTATTTCTTTGCCGTTCTGGCGATGGTCGCCGCCTTCTGTTGCTGGCGGACGGTGCTGGTCGCCGCCGCGACGGTCGCCGTGCACCATCTGGTCCTCAATTTCACCCTGCCCTATGCCATCTTCCCCGATGGGGCCGACTTTTTCCGGGTCGTTCTGCACGCCGTCATCGTCGTGGTCGAAACCGTCGTCCTGATGTGGCTGACCTATCGCCTGGTTGCCGGCTTCCGTCATAGCGCCGAGGCGGTCGCCACCGCCGAGGAGGCCAAGGCCGAGGTCGAACGGTTGAGTCTGGAACGCGAACGCCTGGAGCACGAGGGCCAGGAAGAACGCCGCAAACTGCTGCTCGACATGGCCGCCCGCTTCGAACATCAGGCCGGCCCCATCATGGTCAACGTCAACGACCACGCGCGCAGCATGTCGGACGTGTCGAAGAACCTGTCCGATCTGGCGGCTCAGGCACTTGCCCATTCAACGGATACGGCCGCGGCCATCGATCAGGCGACCGGCAACGTGCAGACCGTGGCCAGTGCCACCGAACAGATGACCGCCAGCATGGCCGAGGTCTCGGCCCAGGTCGGCCGCGCCCATGACGTGGCGCAGGAAGCATCGAAGAAGGCGCGCGAAACGGATCAAACCATGGTCCGCCTGAAAGACGCCGCCGCCAAGATCGGCAACGTCATGGAAATGATCAACGACATCGCCGAACAGACCAATCTGCTGGCGCTCAACGCCACCATCGAGGCCGCCCGTGCCGGCGAAGCCGGCAAGGGGTTCGCCGTGGTCGCGTCGGAGGTCAAGAACCTGGCCAACCAGACCGCCAAGGCGACCCAGGAAATCGCCGGGGAAATCGCCACCATGCAGAATGTGTCGGAAGACGCGGCGCGCGAGATTCAGGGCATTTCCGCGACCATCGACGAAATCAACGCGGTCAGCGAAGCAATCGCCGCCGCCGTCGAGGAACAATCGTCCGCGACCCAGGAAATCGCGCGCTCCAGCCATGACGCCGCCGTTCATACGGACAAGGTTCAGACCAACATCAACGCCGTGCGCAGCGCGTCCGAGCATACCGGCAGCGCCGCCGGCGAGGTTTCAACCGCCGCCGCAAACCTGTCAAACCAGGCCAACAGCCTGAAACAGGCCATCGACGCCATGCTGCAGGATCTGCGCGCCGCCTGACCCGCATTCTTGAGGGGCCCACGGCACGCCCATCCGCCCTGACAAAAAGAGGCGGATGGGCGCTTGCCTGTGGACGGCGGTCCCATCATAGTCCGCGCCATGATGAAAAAGATGCAATTCACCGTCAGCGCCACGGATGGCCGCGCCCGCCGGGGCCGCCTGGACACCGCCCATGGCCCGATGGAAACCCCGGCCTTCATGCCTGTCGGCACGGCCGCGACCGTGAAGGCCATGACGCCCGAGGCCGTGGCCGAAACGGGTGCTCAATGCGTGCTGGGCAACACCTATCACCTGATGCTGCGCCCGGGATCGGCGCGCATCAAACGCCTGGGCGGCCTGCATGAATTCATGAACTGGCCGGGGCCGATATTAACGGACTCCGGCGGTTTCCAGGTTTGGTCCCTGAAGGACCTGCGCAAGCTGACGGAGGACGGCGTGACCTTCCGCTCCCACATCGACGGGGCGAAGCACGAACTGACACCGGAAAGCGCCATGGCGATCCAGAACGACCTGGACGCCGACATCACCATGGTGCTGGACGAATGCACCCCCTTCGGCGTCGACGAGGCCGCGGCTCGGGTTTCCATGGAACTGTCCATGCGCTGGGCCCAGCGCTGCCGCGACGCCTTCGAGCAGCGCCCCGGCTACGGCCTGTTCGGCATCGTCCAGGGCGGGGTGTTCCCGGACCTGCGCGCGGAATCGGCCAAGGCGCTGGTCGAAATCGGGTTTGACGGCTACGCCATCGGCGGCCTGGCCGTGGGCGAGGGCCAGGACCTGATGTTCGAAACCCTCGACGTCACCACCCCGCACCTGCCGGAGGACAAGCCCCGCTACCTGATGGGCGTGGGCAAGCCGTCGGATTTGGTGGGGGCGGTGGAACGCGGGGTCGACATGTTCGATTGCGTGCTGCCGACGCGCTCCGGGCGCACCGACCAGGCCTTCACCCGGCGCGGCCAGGTGAACATCCGCAACGCCCGGCACAAGGACGACCCCCGGCCCCTCGACCCGGACTGTTCGTGCTATGCTTGTTCGAACTATTCCCGCGCCTATCTCCACCATCTGGCGCAGGCCAAGGAAATCCTGGGGCTGACGCTGCTGACTTGGCATAATCTGCACTACTATCAGGAACTGATGGCGGGCATGCGCCAAGCCATCGAAAGCGGGACCTTCGCGGCGTTCAAGAAGGCGTTCGAAGACGGCGAGGCGGCGGGCGACATCCCCGCGATTGAGGGCGATTAGCCATGGCGAAGACGACGGAAACCACCCTGACCCAACTGGGCGCGGCCTCGGCGATCCCCGACAGCCCGGAGACGGCGACCCTGGAATGCGCTGGCAATCCCCATCCCAAGACGCCCTATCTGATCCGCTTCACCTGCCCGGAGTTCACGTCCCTTTGCCCCGTTACGGGGCAGCCCGATTTCGCGCACTTGGTCATCGACTATGTGCCGGGGCGGAAGATCGTCGAAAGCAAGTCGCTGAAGCTCTACCTCGCCAGCTTCCGCAACCACGCGGGCTTTCACGAGAAATGCACCCTGGATATCGCCGCCAAGATCAAGAAGGCGGCGGCGCCCAAATGGCTGCGCATCGGCGGCTATTGGTATCCGCGCGGCGGCATCCCCATCGACGTGTTCCACCAGACGGGCGCGCCGCCCAAGGGCCTGTGGATTCCGGATCAGGGGGTGGCGGGATATCGCGGGCGCGGCTAGGCCCGCCCTTAAAGTTTCAAATTCACTGATTTGAACGCAGGAGAGGTCCCAGACCGTCCCCCGTTTTCGGCTGTCTAGCCCGCCGCCGCGTCGTCCCGTTTGACCGGGGTCGGCCATTCCATGGGCACTTCGACCGCATGGCCGAAGTAGCCGATCAGGTCGATGAAGCTTTTGACCACGGACAGGTTGGGGATCGATGACAGGATCGGACCGCCGGCCCCTTCTGGAATCGCGGACAGCTCGTCCCCGGGCTGATTGTCCCGGTATTCCTGCACCGCGCGGTCCAGGTTCCGCGCGTCGGTGATGATGAAGAAATCCGGGTCCTTCTTGGACTGCAGGATCAGGAATTCCATGGGACGTCTCCTCGTTGCCGCATTGGCCTTCGCCCGCACATTTGGGGTATTCCCCGATATGTTGCGCGGAAGCGGGACCACTGGCCAAGATTTTGTAATAACGGGAAGAATCGGGCAAGGGAAAGCCGTGGGCCGACGCCCCGGCGGCGGCAAGGATCGGCGTCAGGCGCCCCGGTAGACACAGCCCGTGGTGGCGTTTTCACGGATCTCGATTTCGCTAAGCCCTTGAAGATGAGTCGCAATTCGATCCCATAGCCAGACGGCGATGTTTTCCGTCGTGGGGTTTTCCAGGCCCGGAACCTCGTTCAGATAGTGGTGGTCGATTTCCGCCAGAACGGGTTCGACCCGGGCCGCGACCTCGGCGAAATCGATGACCCAGCCTTCCGATTCGCGGACCGGGCCGGTCACGGCGACACGCAGCAGGAAGGTGTTGCCGTGCAGGCGCGAGCACATATGGCTGTCCGGCAGGCGCGGCAGGCGGCGGGCACTTTCAAAGGAAAAGCCGTGGTAGACGGTCATCGTGCCGGGGGCAGCGGTCATGCGGGGTGTCCTTCCGTGATGCAGCCGACGGCCGGATTTTCCCAAAGCTCGACCGCGACGCTGCCGGCGGCGGACAAGCGCTGGGCCAGACGGTCACGCAGGTAGCCGCAGAGGCGTTCCGTCGAGGGGTTTTCCAAACCGGGCAGTTCATTCAGGTATTGGTGATCGATATCGGCCAACACGGCGTCGATTTCCCGCTTCAGGTCCGCCGGGTCGATCACCCAGTCCGTCGCCGCATCAGGCGTGCCGCGCAGCCGCAGGGTACCGTTGAAGGTATGGCCGTGCAGGGCCGCTGCCGGGTGATCGGCGCCCACGCCGGTCAGACGCTGGGCCGCGACGAAGGTGAAATCCATGAACCGTTCCATGGCCGGTTTCCTAGAGCATTCCGTGGGGCGAGAAAAGCCCGAAGGGCCGCAAAACGGCTACCGGTTGCGCCGCCGCCGTTTCGCCCCCAGATAATTGACCTAGCTCAAGGCGGCGCAAGCCGAAGTTTTCGACTATACTATTCTGCTGATCAGACGCTGCCGATGACCCGCGTCCAAACCGAAAGGGAATGTCCATGAATCTTGGGGAAAAGATGAAACCGGTGCTGGAAAAGCGTCTCGCGGTGCTGAAAGAGGAGATCGCGGACATCGACCAGACGCTGCGTGAGCCGGACAGCCAGGATTTCGAAGAACGCGCCACCGAGAACGAAGGCGACGAGGTGCTGGAAGACCTGGGCAACGCGGCGCTGACCGAAATCGCGCAGATCGAAACCGCCCTTGAGCGGATCGCTGGCGGCACCTACGGCGACTGCGTCACCTGTGGCGAGGCCATTCCCCCGGCGCGGCTTGAAGCCGTGCCCCAGGCGGCGCAATGCATCAAGTGTGCGTCCTGACGGGACGCGGGCATCAAGTGCGCGTCCTGACGTTTTCCATTTAATACCTGCCGGAAGAAGACCGCCCGCCCAAGGGCGGGCGGTCTCCGGTCCTACGACGGCATGCCTCGGGTAAGCGGCAGGGTCGTAATCCATTTTCCGGTGGCGCGGCCGACGGCGTTGGCCACGGCCGGGCCGATGGACGGCACGCCGGGCTCACCCACGCCGGTCGGCGGCGCATCCGACGCAACGATGTGAACCTCGACCTTGGGCATGGCCGAAAGGCGCAACGGCGTATAGCTGTCGTAGTTGCCCTGCTCCACCGTGCCGTCGGCAGCCAGGGTCAGTTCCTCGGCCAGGGTGGCACCCAAGCCGAAGCCGGTGCCCCCTTCGATCTGCGCCTTGACCACGTCCGGGTTGACGACGGTACCGCAATCGACCGCGGCGACGGCCCGATGCACCTTCACCGCGCCGTCCTCGATCGAGACTTCGGCCACATGGGCAACGAAGGTGTGGAAGCTTTCGTGCACGGCCAGGCCCATGAACCGGCCCTTGGCTAGGGGCTTGCCCCAACCGGCCTTTTCCGCCGCCAGTTTCAGGACCGCCGCATGGCGCGGATGATGCGCCAACATCGCCAAACGGAACGCCAACGGATCGGCCCCCGCCGCCGCCGCGACCTGGTCGAGGAAAACCTCGGTCGCATAGGCCGTATGGGTCGAGCCGACGGCCCGCCACCACAAGGGCGGCACGCCGACCTCCGTCGTGGTCAGGCCGACACGCAGGTTGGGCACGGCATAAGGCAGGTTCGATGCCCCCTCGACCGAGGTCTGATCAATGCCGTTCTGGATCAGGCCCTGGAACGGCGTGCCGGCGACGATCGACTGGCCGACGATGTGATGGTCCCAGGCAACCAGCTTGCCGGCGGCGTCGATGCCGGCCTTCAAACGATGGACATAGGCCGGGCGGTAGCGCCCGCCCCGCATGTCGCTCTCGCGGGTCCATTGCACCTTGACCGGGGCCTTGTAGCCGATGGCCTTGGCGACCATCACGGCCTCGGCCACGATGTCGCCGTCGGGCGTCCCCCGGCGGCCGAACCCGCCACCGGTCTTCATGATGTGCAGAACGACCTGTTCCGGCTTGATTCCGGCAATGCCCGCCGCGATGCCCTGGTACAGGCCAGGCAGTTGATGCCCCGCCCAAAGCTCCAGGGTGCCGTTCGCATTCATGCGCGCCACGGCGTTAAGCGGCTCCATCGCCGCATGGGCGAGATAGGGAAAGCGGAAAGTGGCCTCAACCGTCTTTGCCGCTCCCGCCAATGCCTTGGTCGCGTCACCATCGCTGCGGGCGGTGGCCTGCGGCTTATCCTGGGCGCGTTTCTCATACTCAGCCAGGATCGCGGCCGAGCCCCGGGTTTCGGCCTTGGCTTCGTCCCAGGTCACGGCGACCGCGTCGCGGGCGGCCAGCGCCGCCCACATGTGTTCGCCGACCACGGCAACGCCGCGCGGCGTCGCCACCACATCGACCACGCCCTTCATGGCCTTGGCCTTGGTGGCATCAAACGATTTCACCACGGCGCCGAACTTGGGCGGATGGATCATCACGGCGGTCAGCATGCCCGGCAACGCCACGTCGATGGTGAAGGGATGGCTGCCGTCGGTCTTGGCTTTGCTGTCGTAGCGGCGCAGGTCGCCGTTGCCGATCAGGGTCCAGTCCTGGCGGCTCTTCAGGGGGACATCCTTGGGCACCGGCAGCAGGGTGGCCTTGGCCGCCATGTCGCCGAACCCGGCCGACTTTCCGGACCCGTGGGACAGGCGGCCGTCCTTGACCGAAATCTCGGCGGTGGGCACGCCCCAGTCCTTGGCGGCAGCCTCGACCAACATCATGCGCGCGGCGGCCCCGGCCTTGCGGTAGCGGTCGAACGAGGTGGTGATGGAGGACGAGCCCCCGGTGCCCTGCACAGCCCCGCCCCAGACGATGTTGCCATAGAGACTGAGGTCGCCGGTCGCGCCCTCGACGGTGATCTGGTCCCAGGCCGCCCCCAGTTCCTCGTTCACCAGGGTGGCGAGCCCGTGATAGGCGCCCTGCCCCATGTCGAATTGGGACGACAGGATGGTGACCTTGCCGTCGGCTGCGATCTTCAGGTAGGCATCGAAGGGGGCCGGCGCGGCGGACACGGCCGCACCCGTGGCGGCCCGCGCGGGTGCCGCGCCGAAGCCGATGACGAAGGCCCCCGCGGCGGCGGCCGAGGCCACCAGGAAGGCGCGGCGGCTGGTTTTCACCGAAGCGGCCGGGGCAAGGTGGTCAATGATCTTGGGCAGCATGGTTTATGCCTCCAGCCGGCGGGCGGCTTCATGGATGCCGGCCCGGATGCGATGATAGGTGGCGCAGCGGCAGAGGTTGCCGTCCATCGCCGCGTCGATGTCGTCGTCCGTGGGCTTGGGCGTTTCCGCCAACAGCGCCACGGCGGCCATGACCTGGCCCGACTGGCAGTAGCCGCATTGCGGCACGTCCATGTCCGTCCAAACCTGGCGAACCGTTTCGGCGACCTTGCCGCCGATCCCTTCGATGGTCGTGATCTTGACGCCCGTAAGGTCGCCGACGAAGGTCTGGCACGACCGGGTCGGCTGCCCGTCGAGATGAACTGTGCAGGCCCCACAGAGCGCCTGACCGCAACCGAATTTGGTGCCGGTCAGGCCGACAAGGTCGCGGATCGCCCACAGCAGGGGCATGTCATCGGGCGCATCGACCTGATGGTCGACCCCGTTGATGTTCAGTTTCGGCATTTTTCGACTTCCCTATTTGATTTGTCACCGTTCCCTATCGGCGCCCCCGATGACACCTAGGCGGGCGAAAGCCCGTCACCAGAACGGTTATTCTGGTAAGATTTCATGTAGATGGTTCCGGTCCACCGCCGGGTCAAGGTACGGGACGTTGAAAAAATCAGACGGTCAGGGAATCCCCAGCATCTTGTGGGTCTGCAGCGACAGCCGCCATTTGGGATGGGCCAGACAATATGCCACGGCCGCGACTGTATTGGCGGCGCGGTCCGGGCCGTCCATGGGCTGCAGCAGGAAGTTGGCGAAATCCCAGTCTTCAAAGCGGTCAGGCTCGGCCCCGGCCTGGGGAAACACCAGTTTCAATTCATCGCCCCGGCGCTGCACGACCTCGGTTCCGGCCTTGGGGCTGACGCAAATCCAATCAAGTCCGTCAGGGGCATTGAGCGTGCCGTTGGTTTCCACCGCAACGCGGAACCCCACATCGTGCAAGGCATCAATCAGCGGTTCGTCCAGCTGTAACAGGGGCTCGCCGCCCGTGCAGACCACCAGGGGCGCGCCTCCGCCCGGCCAACTTTCCGCCGCCGCCGCCGCCAGGGCATTGGCGTCCTTGAACGATCCGCCGCTGGGCCCGTCCGTGCCGATGAAATCCGTATCGCAGAACCGGCATTGCGCGGTCGCGCGGTCCTGTTCCCGCCCGGACCACAGGTTGCAGCCGGCGAAGCGCAGGAACACGGCCGGGCGGCCGGTCTGCGCACCCTCGCCCTGCAACGTGAAATAGATTTCCTTGACGCTATAGGCCATCGCCCGTTCCCGGCTGCTGCCCCGGCACCGTGCCGGGCCGCGTTGCTATACGCCCTCCGGCGCGAAAACTCCAAATTTTGTGACCCTGGTCACGGACCGTGGCCATACCCATATGTAATTTAGAAAAATATGATTTGTCCCGTTTGAGTTTCGGAGGCGACCATGCCCCTCCTCAAGCCATCTACCCTGCGCAAGGCGCTGAACGTGGTGCTGCTCGGCATCGGCGCCCTGTTGGGCCTGATGCTTGCCTTCTCCGCCGGTGGCGCGCAGCCCTAGACGGCATAGGCCGTGGGGTCATCGACCCCAGCCTCGGCAAACCCCTTCTTGCGCAGCTGGCAGGAATCGCAGCGTCCGCAATGAACCGGCGCATCCGCCGCGCCGCCGGCCCCCGGATGCGGGTCGTAGCAGCTCCACGTCTGGGCGTAGTCGACACCCAACGCCATACCGTGTCGGATGATTTCCGCCTTGGTCATGTCCATCAGCGGCGCCTGCACATGGAACGGGCCGTCCGTGCCGCGGGCCATGGCCTCGACCCCTTCCTTGGTGGCCAGATTGGCCAGGCGCTGGAACGCCTTGATGAAGGCCGGGCGACAGTCGGGATAACCGGAATAATCAAGCGCGTTGACGCCGATGAAGATGTTTCGCGCCCCGCCCGTTTCCGCCAGCGCCAGGGCATGGGCCAGAAAGATGGTGTTGCGCGCCGGCACGTAGGTGACCGGGATCCCGTCGGCCATGGCGTCGGCGTCGCGGTCCTTGGGCACGTCGATGTCGGCGGTCAGGGCCGAACCCCCATAGACGGTCAGGTCGATGTCGGCCACGGCGTGGCGCGCCACGCCCATCTGCCGGGCGATGCGCGCGGCGACGTCCAATTCAACGGAATGGCGCTGCCCGTAACGGAACGACAGGGCCAGTAGGCGGTAGCCCTTGTCCCGCGCGATGGCGAGGACGGTCGTGGAATCGAGCCCGCCCGACAACAGAACCACGGCTGTTTCACCGTTCACCACGTGGTCATTCTCCAGGTATGTCTGTGTGGTAATGTGCCCCTGCCTAGCACATTGCCGCGAAGCGCACGAGAACCGGATGAGCCCGACTGCACCAGACCTTCTGAAACGCCGCCTGATCGACGCGGCCAAGGCCCTCGGCTTCGATGCCGTCGGGGTCACGGATACCCGCGCCGCCCCCCGCGACCGGCAGGCGTTGGAGGCGTTCCTGAAAGCCGGGCATCACGGCGACATGGCCTGGATGGCCGACGGCCCCCGGGGTGCGGTGCGCGGCGACCCGGAAGCCATGGTGCCGGGGGCCCGCACGGCCATCGTGCTGGCCCGCAACTACGGCCCCCCGGGCGATCCAATGAACATTCCCGGGCAGCCGGACAAGGGAGCGGTCAGCGTCTATGCCCAGGGCAAGGATTATCACGACGTCATCAAGAAGCGCCTGAAGCAGCTGGCGCGCTGGCTTCAGGCCGAAGCCGCCCAGGGCCGGGACACCCCGCCCGACGTGCGTGTTTTCGTCGACACCGCGCCGCTGATGGAAAAGCCGTTGGCCCAGCGCGCCGGGATCGGCTGGCAGGGCAAGCATACCAACCTGGTGTCGCGGACTCACGGGTCCTGGTTGTTTCTGGGCGAGATTTTGACCACGCTGGAATTGCCGTCCGACCGGCCCGAGGCCGACCATTGCGGGTCCTGCGACGCCTGCCTGCGGGCCTGCCCGACGGACGCCTTTCCCGCCCCCTACCGGCTGGATGCGACGCGCTGCATCAGCTACCTGACCATCGAACACAAGGACGCCATCGCGCCCGACCTGATGGCCCGCATGGGCAACCATGTCTACGGCTGCGACGACTGTCTGGCGGCCTGTCCGTGGAACAAGTTCGCGCATCCGACGGACGAGCCGGCCTTCGCCCCCCGCCCGGGGCTGGACGGACCGCGCCTCGCCGACCTGGCGCGGCTCGACGACGCGGCATTCCGCGAGATGTTCACAGGCTCGCCGGTCAAGCGCACGGGGCGCGACCGGTTTCTGCGCAACGTGATGATCGCGGTGGGAAATTCGGGCGACCCGACACTGGTTCCGGTGGCGGCCGACCTGTCCGCCGATGCATCAGACCTGGTTGCCGGGGCCGCGCGCTGGGCCTATGAACGGCTGAACGCCGCCAAGGCTCAGAGATAGCGGCGGTTGCGGAAATAAAGCCAGAGGGCGATACCGAGGGCCAGCAGCGCACCGCTGGTCACCCAGAACCCGGCCTTCGATTCCGCAAGCGGTATACCGCCCACATTGATGCCGAGAAGCCCCGTGACGAAGCCCAGCGGCAGAAAGATTGCCGCGACCACGGTCAGCGTCGTGGTGATGTCTGTCGCCCGCTGGTTTTCCAGCGAGCGCAATTCGTCCTGAGTGACTTGGGCACGGCCCAGGATGGCTTCGATGTCGGCGGCAAGGCGCCCGAATTCCGCCGACAGTTCGGCCAACTCATCGACCGCCGATTCGCCGATCCAGGTCGGGCGCCGTTCGGCAATGTCGGCGAAGGCCGCGCGCTGCGGCTTGAAGAAGCGGTGCAGATGGATCGCCCGGCGGCGCAGCGCAGCGATGCGCGGACGCAGGGTCTTGGTATCGTCGGCCTGGGCCAGGTCCTCGTCGATCTCGTCCAGGTCCTCGACCACGCCGGCGATGATCTGGGCCTTCTCCTTGGCCATGTTGTGGCCGACGGCGCAGAGAAATTCGGACACGGACCCCGGCCCCGATTTCTTGGCCAGCGCGACCTTGATGTCCTCGATCGCGGCGAGATGGCGCAGGCGGGCGGAAATGATGCGCGCCGGCCCGATCCACAGGCGCAGCGAGATCATGTCCTGAGGGTCGGCGTTTTCGTGGGTGTTGACCTCGCGCAGGATCAGCAGGATGCCGTCGTCCAGTTCGGCGTAGCGCGGCTCCGTATCCGGCGCGAGCAGACCCTCGACCGCAAGTTCCGGCAGGTCCGGCTGGTCGTGCAGCCACTGGCGGGCGGGTTCCTTGGTGATGTCCAGATGGACCCATTCGACCCGGCCCTTCTCCTGCTGCACGGCCAACTGATCGACCTCAAGCAGGCGCGCCCCGCCTTGGCCGTCCAGCACCCCGGTGAACACAAATCCTTCGTCGCTCGCAGCCGTCATGCCCTCAAGACCTCATCGTTTCGCAGCCACGGCAGGATATCTCCTGCCGCCATCGACCGCACGGTCGTATATGATTATCCTATCAGAACCGCATTCCATTTTGGGCGAATCAACACGTCATGATCTTCCGTTCCCTTCCCATCCTGCGCATCGCGGCCCTCCTGTTGGCCCTGTTTGCCGCCCCGGCCCAGGCTCAGACCCCGGCCGCCAAGCCGGCGGCGAAACCGGCGCCCGCCGCCCCCAAGGTGTTCAAGGACTGCGACGCCTGCCCGGAAATGGTCGTCCTGCCCAAGGGGGCGTTCATCATGGGCAGCGACCTGCTGCCGGCGGAACAGCCCAAGCATCCCGTGTTCATCAAGAAGCCCTTCGCCATGAGCCGGTTCGAAATCACCTTCGACAATTGGGAAGCCTGCCTGATCGAGAAGGGCTGCACGCACAACCCCCACGACCACAACTGGGGGCGCGGCCGCCAGCCGATCATGAACATCGATTTCTACATGGCCGAGGGCTACGCCAAGTGGCTGTCGCAGAAGACCGGGCACACATACCGCCTGCCGACGGAAGCCGAATGGGAATACGGCGCCCGGGCCGGGTCGACCACGGCTTATTGGTTCGGCGACAACCCGGATGACGGCATGATCAACTGCCGCCAATGCACCGGCGCCGTGCCCGGCCACCGCAACGCCCCGGTCGGCCAGTACAAGCCAAATCCCTTCGGGCTCTATGACATGCACGGCAACGCCTATGAATGGGTCTCGGACTGCTGGATCCCCCATTACAAGGGGGCGCCGCGCGACGGCTCGGCCCGGACCGAAGGGGACTGCGCCATCCGGGTCATCCGCGGCGGGTCCTGGTATTATTTCTCGCGCCAGTCGCGCTCCTCGTCGCGGGCCAAGAACGCGGCCGCCGTGAAAAGCTACTGGCTGAGTTTCCGGGTCGTCCGGGAACTGGACTGAGGCAGAAGGGCTACTTCTTGTCGCCGGACAGGGAATCAAGCTGACGCTGCATCTCTTCCAGCTTGGCCCGCATGTCGTCGATGTCGGCGCCGCCCTGGGGTGCTGCACCATCTTGCGGCGCGGCCCCGCCCTTCGGCGTGCCGGGCGGCGGCGTCGGCATGGGAAACGGCGAGAACATCTTCATGGCGTTCTCGAACAGGACCATGTTCTGCTTCGACACTTCCTCGAACTGACCGAACGGATTGAAGCCCCCAAGGGCATCTTCCATCGTTTTGCGCAGCGCTTCCTGGTTGGTCGCGAAAGACTGCATGGTCTGTTCCAGGTAATTGGGCACCACGGCCTGCAGGCTGTCGCCGTAGAAACTGATGAGATGGCGCAGGAAGCCGATGGGCAGCAGATTGGTGCCCTTGCTTTCTTCCTCGACGATGATGTGGGTCAGGACCTGGCGGGTGATGTCCTCACCGGTCTTGGCGTCGTTGACGACGAATTCGTCACCATCCTTGACCATCTGGGACAGGTAATCGAGCGTCACATAGCTCGACGTCGCCGTATTGTAGAGCCGCCGGTTGGCGTACTTCTTGATAATGATCGGCTCGCCTTCGGCTGGCTTTTTATCCGCCATGGGTCCCCCAACGTTAGCGCGTTGCGATGCGGCAAATTACCGCGTCCATTGCTGCGCCGCAATGAAAGTTTCCCCGACCCCGGGGCCGACGGTATAGTGAGCCCACCGGACGCATACAGCAAGACGCGCGGAGACAAGGAAGCCGCCATGGCCGATCAACCGGACCTGGACCAACTGGCGAAACAGTACCTGGACCTGTGGCAGGACCACATGCAGTCCATGGCCGCCGACCCCAAGGTCACGGAAACCATGTCGCAGATGACGCAGATGATGACAGGCTCGGCCACCGCCTTCGCGGCCCTGGCGCAACAAGCGATCAACGCGGGAAAGTCCCCCGGCCAGACCAGGGAAACCCAGACCCATGACCCATCAGACGACGGACCCGGTGCCGCCGCCCCGGCCCCCGGCGGTCCCGGGGCCCCGGCCCCTGGCGCTGCACATGGCGGTGCAGACCTCGACATGGCTGAGCTCGCTCGCCGCCTTGACGGCATCGAACGGCGGCTTGCCGCCCTTGAGTCCGGAACTGGCGGCGCGCGCAAGGGACCTGGAAAAGGCCCTTCAAAACGTTCCGCCTGAGGCCTTCTACAAGGCGGTAACGAAGGAGGCGCGCCAGCGCCTGGACCAATTCACCCGGGGCGTGCGCAAGTACCGCACGGCCCCCCGCACGGCCCGCCCGGCCGAACCGCCGGTGCTCTGGCGCGAGGGCTCGACCCGTCTGCTCGATTACGGCGCCGTGCCCGAGGCGACAAACCCCGAAGGCCCCGTGGTCCTGGTCATTCCGTCCCTGGTCAACCGCTTTTGGATTCTCGATCTGGACCATGACCAAAGCCTCCTGCGGTCATTGGCGGCACGGGGGTTGCGCCCCCTGGTCATCGATTGGGACGCCCCCGAAGGCGCGGAAACGGCCTTTACCCTCACCGATTACATCACCGGGCGGCTCGCCCGCGCGCTCGATGTCGCCGTCGCCCTCAACGGCGGGCCGGTGGCCCTGGCCGGATACTGCATGGGCGGGCTGCTGGCCCTGGCCCTGGCCCAATTGCGCCCCAAGCACATCGGCGCCCTGGTGACGCTGGCCACGCCCTGGGATTTTCACGTCGCCCAGGGCGATCTGGTGCGCGTGCTCGCGGGCATGATGCCCCGGCTGGAGGACACGATGGCCAAGACCGGCGTGCTGCCCGTCGACATGATGCAGGCCATGTTCGCGGGCCTGGATCCCTACATGACCCCCGCCAAGTTCCGCCGCTTCGCCGAGATGCCCCCGGACACCCAGGCCGCCAGGCGCTTCGTGCAGTTGGAGGACTGGCTCAACGACGGCATCGTTCTGGCCGGGCCGGTGGCGCTCGAATGCTTTCGTGACTGGCACTTGCGCAACACGCCGCCCCGGGGCGAATGGATCGTCGGCGGCGACGTCATCCGCCCGGACCGGGTCTCCTGCCCCGCCCTGGTCGTGGTCCCGGAAAAGGACCATCTCGTGCCGCCGGGATCGAGCCACGCCTTGGCATCCGGCCTGCCCGACGCCAGGGTGCTGCCGATCAACGCCGGACATATCGGCCTGGTCACCGGCAGCAGCGCGCATGAAATGCTGTTTACACCGCTGTCGGACTGGCTTTTATCCGCCTCCACGCCCACATCTTGACCTGCGTCAAGGTGGCCCAGGGATCATCCTTGTATCCATCAGGGATGCGCCATATAACCGACAGAGGGACGAAGGCCGTCTAAAACGGCCACGCAAGGCAAACATCCAAACGGTTTCAATTCAGCGCGGCACCGCGAAGCCGCGTTTTTGCAGCCGCCTCGCGGGGCCACGGTCCATGCTTGGGGGATGTATTCATGTTGAGGAGAGAGAACAATGTCTGAAGTCGTAATCGCCAGCGCCGCACGCACCGCCATCGGCGCCTTCAACGGTGGCCTCAGTTCCGTCCCCGCCCATTACCTGGGCGAAGTCGCCATCCGCGCCGCGCTTGAGCGCGCCGGCGTCGCGCCGGAGGACGTCAACGAAGTCATCATGGGCCAGATTCTGCAGGCCGGCGCCGGCCAGAACCCGGCCCGCCAAGCCGCCGTCAACGCCGGCATCCCGGTGGAAGCCACGGCCTACGGTATCAATCAGCTGTGCGGCTCGGGCCTGCGCACCGTGGCGCTCGGCTTTCAGGCCATCAAGCTTGGCGATGCCGACGTGATCGTCGCCGGCGGCCAGGAAAGCATGAGCCAGGCCCCCCATGTCATGAACATGCGGAACGGCACCAAGATGGGGTCCGCCGAAATGATCGACAGCATGATCAAGGACGGCCTGACCGACGCCTTCCACGGCTACCACATGGGCAACACGGCGGAAAACGTGGCCCAGCGCTGGCAGCTGACGCGTGATGAGCAGGACGCCTTCGCCCTGTCGTCGCAGCAGAAGGCCGCCGCCGCCATGGAAGCCGGAAAGTTCAAGGACGAGATCTGCCCCGTCACCATCAAATCCCGCAAGGGCGAGACGGTGGTCGATACGGACGAACATCCCAAGCCGGGCACCACGGCCGAAGCACTGGCCGGCATGCGCACCGCCTTCGACAAGGAAGGCACGGTGACCGCCGGCAACGCGTCCGGCATCAACGACGGTGCCGCCGCGACCGTCCTGATGACCCTGAAAAACGCCGAAAAGCGCGGCATCACGCCGCTGGCCCGCATCGTTTCCTGGGCCACCGCCGGCGTCGATCCCGCCGTCATGGGCACCGGCCCGATCCCCGCGTCCAAGTCCGCCCTGGCAAAGGCCGGCTGGTCGATCGACGACCTGGACCTGATCGAAGCCAACGAAGCCTTCGCCGCCCAGGCCTGCGCCGTCAACAAGGACCTGGGATGGGATACCGCCAAGGTCAACGTCAACGGCGGCGCGATCGCGCTGGGGCACCCGGTGGGGGCTTCCGGCACGCGGGTGCTGACCACGCTGCTGTACGAAATGCAAAAACGCGACGCCAAGAAGGGCCTCGCCACGTTGTGCATCGGCGGCGGCATGGGCATCGCCATGTGCGTCGAACGGGACTAACACGCAGAAAATAACGGGGCGCCGATCGGCAGGGGAGGCGGCGCCCCTTTTCGCCATAAAGTTCAAGGGAGAGTGACATGGGACGCGTCGCATTGGTTACCGGGGGCACCCGCGGAATCGGCAAGGCAATCAGCGTTGCCCTGAAGGAAGCCGGATACACCGTCGCCGCCAATTACGCCGGCAATGACGAGGCCGCCGCCAAGTTCAAGGACGAAACGGGCATTCCCGTCTACAAGTTCGACGTCGGCGACTTCGATGCCGTCGCCGCTGCCCTGACCCAGATCAAAGCCGACTTGGGTGCCGTGGAAGTGCTGGTCAACAACGCCGGCATCACCCGCGACGTGCCGCTGCACAAGATGAGCAAAGAACAGTGGGACGCGGTCATCAACACCAACCTGTCCGGCCTGTTCAACCTCACGCGCAACGTCATTGACGACATGCGTGGCGCGGGGTTCGGGCGGATCGTGTCGATCAGCTCGATCAACGGGCAGAAAGGCCAATTCGGGCAAACCAACTATGCCGCCGCCAAGGCCGGCGACCTGGGCTTCACCAAGGCGCTGGCCCTGGAAACGGCGTCCAAGGGCATCACCGTGAACGCCATCGCGCCCGGCTACATCGCCACGGAAATGGTCATGGCCGTGCCCAAGGAAGTGCTGGATACCAAAGTCATCCCGCAGATTCCCGTGGGCCGCCTGGGCCAGGCCGAGGAAATCGCGCGCTGCGTCGTGTTCCTGGCCTCGGACGAGGCCGGGTTCATCACCGGCTCGACCCTGTCGGCCAACGGCGGGCAGTACATGGCGTAAGCGCCTCTGCTTCCAGGATATCCGTCATCCCTGGGCTTGACCGGGGGGTCCATGTGGATGGCAGGGTCAAGCCCGGCCATGACGACGGGAGAGCATTTCAGCGTCGCCCCCTATCCGCTGGCATCCGCCATGAACCTGGGTTAAGACGGCGCGTCATGGTACGCGCCGTTTTTCTGTTCGCCCTCAGTGCCGTCCTTACCACCGCCGCCTCCGCCGAGGCGATGGAGGTGCGTGAGTTCGGCGCGGAGCTGCCCCATCCCGTGACCTGGGTCGGGCGTATCGACGGCGCCGCCGTCATCCGCCTCGCCGACGGCAGCCACCATAGGGTCGGCCTGGACGAACAGGGGGTGATCCTGACGCCGCGCCCCGAGCCCCTGCCCCCCGTGGGGTCGAACGACAGCACCCCCATGCCCGACGAGATCGTCGTCACCGGCACCCGCAACATCCGCGCCGCCTGGTACCGCAAGCCGACCGACCGCTACGGCCACGGCGTGCTGGGCGACGCGATCGAGGCCGGGGGGCTGGCCCTGCGCCTTCGGGGCGGATATCTGGAAACCCTCGACCTGACCACCCAGGCCGTGTTCGAGGACCGCAGCCCCCGTATCGTCGATATCGACGGCGACGGGGTCGACGAGATTCTGGCCGTCAAAAGCTATACCAAGGCGGGGGCCGCGCTGGCCGTCATCGAGACCTCGGACCGGGGCCTGCGCTGGGCCGCGGAATCGGAGCCCATCGGCCAACCCTTCCGCTGGCTCAACCCGGTCGGCGTCGGCGATTTTGACGGCGACGGACGCAACGAGATCGCCGCCGTCGTGACACCCCATGTCGGCGCGGTGTTGAAACTGTACGAATGGCGGGGCGAGCGCCTGGTGGTCGAACATCAGGCCGAGGGCTTTTCCAACCACGCCATCGGCTCCCCGGAACTGGGCCTGTCCGACGTCGCCGACATGGACGGCGACGGCATCCCCGACCTGATCGTCCCCGACGCGGCCCGGCGCAACCTGCGCGTCGTCACCTTTGCCTTCGGCAGTTTCCGCCAACTGGCCGAGGTCGTGAACGCCGACGCCATCGACCTTGCCGTGGTGGTTCAAGACCTGGACGGCGACGGCCGGCCCGAAGCGATGATCGCGCCGGGCGGGCGGCTCAAGGTCGTGAAATTCATGCCATGACCGCCGTCGTGACGGCACGAACGAAAGCAACCCTGATCGGCGCCACGGCGGTTCTCATGTGGGGCATGCTAGCGCTGCTGACCACGCTGACGGGCCGTGTCCCGCCGTTCCAACTGGTCGCTCTGAGCTTCACCGTCGCCACGGCGATGATCGTGTGCAAATGGATCGTCAAAGGCGAGCGGCCCGGGGCCTTCCTGCGCCAGCCCTTGGGCGCCTGGGCCTTGGGCGTGGGCGGGCTGTTCGGCTACCACTTCTTCTACTTCATGGCGCTGCGCAATGCGCCGCCGGTAGAGGCCGGGCTGATCGCCTATCTGTGGCCGCTGTTGATCGTGCTGTTCTCGGCCCTGCTGCCGGGAGAACGGCTGCGCTGGTGGCATGTGGCGGGGGCGCTGGCGGGTCTGGCGGGCACGGTGGTGCTGGTCACCGACGGGTCGGGTATCGGCGGCTTCAAGTCGGAACATGCCCTCGGCTACGCCATGGCGGGGGCCGGGGCCCTGACCTGGTCCGCCTATTCCATCGTCAACCGGCGGTTCGGGGCCGTGCCCACGGATACGGTCGGCGGCTTCTGTGCCGCGACCGCCGTTCTTGCCGCCCTCAGCCACATCGCCTTCGAGACGACGGTCTGGCCCGCAGAACCAGGCCAATGGCTGGCCGTGCTGGGCCTGGGCCTGCTGCCCGTGGGCGCCGCTTTCTTCGCCTGGGATCACGGCACCAAGCACGGCGATATCCAGGTCCTGGGCGCCCTGGCCTATGCCGCGCCGCTGATCTCGACCGTGCTGCTGATCGCCTTCGGCCGGGGCGCGGCCACGCTTTCCGTCGGGCTGGGGTGCCTTCTGATCGTCGGCGGCGCCGTGCTGGCATCGAAAGAGATGCTGAGACGCCACCGCCGATAAACACCGACCTTCCGCCCCTTGCCGGGACGGCCAAAATCTACATCAGCCTTTTGACTTCCGAATAGGCGCCGCGCACCTTGAGCGTCACCGTCACGTCCTGGCGCCCGCGGTTGCGCCAGAACCAGCCGTGGCTGCCGTCGAAGGCGGCTTCCAGGGTACCGCTGTGTTTTTCCACCTTGCGGTCTTTCTTGTAGCTGATGTTCTGGCCCCCACCGTCGCCGTGCAGGTCATAGTTCACGGCGCCGTTCGCGACGACCCAGGAGAATTCGGCTTTCGCGCCCTTGCCCATGGTCAGCTTCACTTCGGCGCCCTGCCCGGGCTTCAGCGTGACGGCAATCTCGTCCTTCCATGCGGCGTCCTTGCTCTGCGCCTGGGCGGTGCCGATGAACCAACCGGCAACCATGCCGCCGAACAGGCTCGACCGCTTGTCCGAGGCGGCCGGCGCCGGATCGCGCAGGCGGTCGGCCTCGGCTTCCTGTTCCAACTGCGTCTTGATCTCGCCCATCTCGGTCAGGCCGAGCATGCGGCCGATTCCGGTCGGGTCAATGGCGTATTCGGCCGGCAGCACGACCGTCACGAGGATCACGGCCGCCGAGAGGAGGGCCAGCAGGGTCGAGCGCACAAGCTTTCGCGTCGTCGGCAGCCCGGCCTGGGTGGGGATGTCGGAATTGAACATGGGTTGGTCCTTTTCTGGATCAGGAAACAAAATAGCCGGTCAGCTGGTAGCCGATCAGGATGAATCCGGCGCTCATCATCACGACGTTCGCTGTGTAGGCGTTGCGCATGAAGTTGTCGGTCCGCCGCCACCATCCCATTAGCACGAGGATCGCGGCCAGCGCCGTCAGCTGACCCAGTTCAACGCCGACGTTGAAAGCCAGCAGGTTGGGGATCAGTCCGTCCGACGCGATGTCGTAGTCGATGATCTTGGACGCCAAACCGAAGCCGTGGCAGAACCCGAAGATCAGGGTCGCCGCCTTGGTGTTGGGCTGGAAGCCGAACCAGCGCCGGTAGGCGCCGATGTTGTCGAGCGCCTTGTAGACGATGGAAAAGCCGATGATCGCGTCGATCAGGTAGCTGTTGATGCCGAAGTCGAACAGCACGCCCAGCAGCATGGTCGTCGAATGACCGACCGCGAACAGGCTGACGTAGATCGCGATGTCCTTCATCCGGTAGAGGAAGAAGATCACGCCGAACAGGAACAGGATGTGGTCGTAGCCCGTCACCATGTGCTTGGCGCCCAGATAGGTAAAGGGCGCCAGCAGGATGCCGGACACTTCCATGATGTAGCCCTTGTCGCCCTGCGCGACGGCATGGGCCTGGGCGGCGTCGATGCCTGCGAGACAAAGGAAAAGGGCGCCCAAGGCGACCCCTGCTACAGTTCTGATCATTTGGTTCCTATCGTTGGATTGCATCGTTGTCGCTGGATCAATGGCTTGACCATATCCTATCCAGGGGGATAGGATCAAGCATGGACGGAACGCACAGACATCAAAGTCACCCGGTTGTGATCAACCGCCTGAAACGGGCGCACGGTCACCTGCGCAAGGTCATCGAGATGATCGAGGCAGGCCGCCCCTGCCTTGACGTGGCGCAGCAGTTGCACGCGGTCGAAAGCGCCGTGGCGAATGCCAAGACGACGCTGATCGAAGACCACCTGGACCACTGCCTCGATACCGTCGTCGGCCCGATGGACGCCGAACAGCGGCAGGAAATCGCCGACTTCAAGGCCATCGCCAAGTATCTTTGACCACGGACGGATCGGGCGCGGCCATGTTGGGCGTCCTCGCGGACAGAACCTACCGGAACCTATTTCTCGCCCAGGCGATCTCTCTCGTCGGAACCGGCCTGAGCACGGTCGCGCTTGCCCTGTTGGCCTACGATATCGCGGGCGACAAGGCGGGGGCCGTTCTCGGCACGGCCCTGTTCATCAAGATGGCCGCCTATGTGGGATTGTCCCCGGTCGCCGGCGCCTTCGCGGGGCTGCTGCCCAGGCGCGCGTTCCTGGTCTCGCTCGATGCCGTCCGGGCCGGCGTGGCGCTGATGCTGCCCTTCGTGACCCATGTCTGGCAGGTCTACCTCCTGATCTTCGTCCTGCAGTCGGCCTCGGCCGCCTTCACTCCGACCTTTCAGGCGACCATCCCCGACGTCCTGCCGGACGAAGGCGACTACACCAAGGCCCTGTCCCTGTCCCGCCTTGCCTATGATCTGGAAAATCTGCTCAGCCCCGCCATCGCCGGGGCGCTGCTAACTGTGATGACCTTCCACGACCTGTTCGTCGGCACGGCGTTGGGGTTCATCGTTTCCGCCTTGTTTGTGCTGTCGGTCGCCCTGCCGTCACCTCGCCCCAGTCAGGCGCGGAACATCTACGACCGCCTGTTCCGGGGGGCGCGCATCTTTCTCGCCACACCTCGCCTTCGCGGCCTGATGGCGGTGAACCTGGCCGTTGCGGCGGCGGGGGCGATGGTGTTCGTGAACACGGTGGTGATCGTGCAGTCCCGGCTGGGCTTCGCCGAGCAACAAACGGCCCTGGCCCTCGCGGCATTCGGCGGCGGGTCGATGGCTGTCGCCCTTGCCCTGCCGCGTCTGTTGGCGCGTGTGCCGGACCGGAATGCGATCCTGGCGGGCGGCATCGTCCTGGCCGCCGGTACCGCAACGGCGGCGGCGGTGGACGAATTCGCAATGCTCCTGGGATTGTGGTTCGTTCTCGGCTGCGGATATTCCCTGGCGCTGACACCCTCGGGACGCCTGCTCAGACGCTCCGCCCATGCCGAGGACCGTCCGGCGGTCTTCGCCGCGCAGTTCGCGCTGTCCCATGCCTGCTGGTTGCTGACCTATCCGGTGGCGGGCTGGATCGGGGCCGCCATGGGCCTGCCGGTCAGCGCCCTGGTTCTGGGCAGCCTCGCCGGCGCCGGTGTCATCGGCGCCGTCCTGTTGTGGCCCGCCTCCGATCCCGAGACCATGGAACACGCACATCCCGATCTGCCGGACAGCCATCCGCATCTGGCGTCGGGAGAACATCGCGGCGATCACCGCCACGCCCATCCCTACGTCATCGATGACCTGCATTTCATGTGGCCCCATGGCCGCTGAGCTCACGGCCTACGGCGGCCTGTTTCTGATCGCCTTCCTGGCTGCGACGATCCTGCCCGCGCAGTCGGAAATCGGGCTCGCGGGACTGCTCCTGTCCGGTGACTACAGCGTCGCCCTGCTGATCGTGGCCGCCAGCCTGGGCAATACCCTGGGTGCCGTCGTCAACTGGGCGCTCGGCCGCTGGATCGAACATTTCCGCGACCGCAAATGGTTTCCGGCCAAACCCGAACAGTTGGACAAGGCCGTCGGCTGGTATCACCGCTACGGGCGATGGAGCCTGCTGTTAAGCTGGATGCCGTTCATCGGCGACCCGTTGACCCTGGCGGCGGGCGTGCTGCGCGAGCCGTTCTGGAGCTTCCTGGCCATCGTATCCCTGGCCAAGACCGCCAGATACCTGATCCTCACGGCGATCACATTGAACATGATCTGAAGCCGGGCCGGGGGCTGCAATCCTCTGAATCGCAGGTATCTGTTTTTTTCCGATGGCGTCTGGCGTCCGGCGCCGCGCCATGGCACAATCCTTTTTTAGAATGACTCTAATATGAGGCGTTTGACGCGAGCCTAAAGCAGGCCTGCCATAAAACGGCAAGAATACGGACACAAACTGCCCAGGTCGAAATCGAACACAAGCCAACAGGGAGACATCACATGGTCGCGAAAGCCACGAACACGGCGGGCAAATGCCCGGTCATGCACAGCGCCCCGTCCAACGCGGCCTCCACAGGCCGCTCGAACCGGGACTGGTGGCCGAACCAGTTGAACCTCGGCATCCTGCATCAGCATTCCGAGAAGTCCAATCCCATGGGCCCTGGTTTCGATTACGCCAAGGAGTTCAAGAAGCTCAAGTACAAGTCCCTGAAGAAGGACCTGTATGCGCTGATGACCGACTCGCAGGATTGGTGGCCCGCCGACTGGGGTCACTACGGCCCCCTGTTCATCCGCATGGCCTGGCACAGCGCCGGCACCTACCGCGTCGCCGACGGCCGCGGCGGGGCGTCGACCGGCAATCAGCGGTTCGCGCCGATCAACAGCTGGCCCGATAACGGCAACCTGGACAAGGCCCGCCGCCTGCTGTGGCCGATCAAACAGAAATACGGCAACAAGATTTCCTGGGCCGACCTGATGATCCTGGCCGGCAACTGCGCGCTCGAATCCATGGGCTTCAAGACCTTCGGTTTCGGCGGCGGGCGCGTCGATATCTGGGAGCCCGAGGAAGACATCAACTGGGGCATCGAGACCGAATGGCTGGCGACCAGCGACAAGCCGAACAGCCGCTATTCCGGCAAACGCGTTCTCGACAACCCGCTGGCCGCCGTGCAGATGGGCCTGATCTACGTCAACCCGGAAGGCCCGGACGGCAACCCCGACCCAGTCGCGTCGGGCATCGACGTGCGCGAAACCTTTGCCCGCATGGCGATGGATGACGAGGAAACCGTGGCCCTGGTGGCCGGCGGGCATACCTTCGGCAAATGCCATGGCGCCGGCGATGCCGGCCTGGTCGGCCCCGAGCCGGAAGCCGCACCCGTCGAGCAGATGGGCTTTGGCTGGAAGAACCGCTTCCGCAGCGGCAAGGGCCTGCATGCCACGACCAGCGGCATCGAAGGGGCCTGGAAGCCCAACCCCACGACCTGGGACATGGGCTATTTCGACATGCTGTTCGGCTATGAGTGGGAATTGGTGAAAAGTCCCGCCGGCGCCCATCAGTGGCTGGCCAAGAACCCGGCCCCGGAACACATGATCCCCGACGCTCATGATCCGAAAAAGAAACACCGCCCGATGATGACCACGGCGGATCTGTCGCTGCGTTTCGATCCGATCTACGAGCCGATCTCGCGGCGCTTCCACAAGAACCCGGCCGCCTTCGCCGATGCCTTCGCCCGGGCCTGGTTCAAGCTGACCCACCGTGACCTGGGCCCCCGCGGGCGCTACCTCGGGCCCGAAGTTCCGGCGGAAGAATTGTTGTGGCAGGACCCCGTTCCCGCCGCTGACCGGTCCTTGATAAACAAAAAGGATGTCGCGGCCCTGAAGAAAAAACTTCTCGCTTCGGGCCTGTCGATCTCGGACCTGGTGTCGACCGCCTGGGCGTCGGCTTCGACCTTCCGTGCCTCCGACATGCGCGGCGGGGCGAACGGGGCGCGCATCGCCCTGCTTCCCCAGAAGAAGTGGGAGGTCAACCAACCGGCCCGCCTGGCACGGGTCCTCACGGCCCTGAAAAAGGTCCAGGCCGCGTTCAACAAGAAATCCCGCAAACGCCAGGTCTCGCTCGCCGACGTGATCGTTCTCGGCGGTTGCGCCGCCATCGAGGCGGCGGCCAAGAAGGCCGGGCACAAGATCGAGGTGCCCTTCACACCGGGCCGCACGGATGCCACGCAGAAACAAACCGACGCCGCCTCTTTCGCCCCGCTGGAGCCGTTGGCCGATGGCTTCCGCAATTACGTGAAAACAGGCTTGAAGGTGCCGCCGGAAGAGATGCTGGTCGACAAGGCGCAGTTGCTGACCCTGACCGCACCGGAAATGACGGCCCTGGTCGGCGGGCTGCGCGTGTTGGGTGCCAATCACGGGCAATCCAAGAACGGCATGTTCACCGACCGTCCGGGCGTTCTGTCCAACGACTTCTTCGTGAATCTGGTCGACATGGCCACGGAATGGAAACCGGTCGCCCGGTCCAAGGACCTGTTCGAAGGCCGTGACCGCACCACCGGCAAGGCGAAATGGACCGCCAGCCGGGTTGACTTGGTGTTCGGATCGAACTCCCAGCTGCGTGCCCTCGCTGAGGTCTATGCCCAGGACGGCGCCGAGAAGGCCTTCGTGCGCGCCTTCGTGGATGCCTGGGCCAAGGTGATGAACGCGGACCGCTTCGACCTGGCGTAGTTTCGGGTACGGGTGGGGGCTAGCGCTGGCCTTGTTTGCCGGGCAGCCCCCAGTCGGCCGAAAGGTTCGCCCGCAGGTCCGCCACGGCGGCCTTGCCGATGCGTTTCGCCAGTTCATGTTCCAAGGCGCCGATGGCGGCGGCTGCCTTCTGATCCAGGGTGCGGCCAAGCAGGGACAACTTGACCAGTTTGACCCGCCGGTCCGTGGACGAACCGACCAATTCGACCAAGGCCGCCTTTTCCATTTCGCCGATCTGCTGATGCATGGCCTGACGGGTCACGCCGACGCGGCGCGCCAGTTCGGCGATCGAGGTGCCGTCGTCGTCCAGGCTTGCCAGCGTCATGAATTGGGTGCCGGACAGGCGCGGCAGATGGGCCGTGTCGGGATCGGTGGCGAGGCCTTCCTCGAACCAGCGGAAGGCCCGAACCAAAAGGGCCCCCAGGTTGCCCACGCCGTGCAGGGTCTTGTCGGCGGCCATGGCGGCCTCCACCGGAAAATTGTCAGTCGCCTTTACGTTAGGCCCAGCACCCTAGGATTTCCAGTCTTCCGGCGCCCAGCCGGGGGGCGCCATCTCGAACCCGGCAAAATCGAAGGCCGGAGCGACCGTGCAGCCGACCAGGACCCAGCCGCCCGGCGACGCGTCGGCAAGGGCCGCCGCCTGCCACCAGCCGGCAGGCACGACCGCCTGGGGCGATTGCCCGGCGATCAGGTTTTCTCCTAGTAGATGGGTTTGCACCGACTTGCCGTCCGGCGACAAACCCAAAGTCAGGCCTGCCGCCCCGGCGCCGTCGGCGGCATGAAAGTTCCAGATTTCCACGGCGTCGACCCGGTGCCAGTGAGACCGCTCCCCCGCCGCCAGCAGGTAATAGATGCTGGTCACGGCCCCGCGACCGCCGCCGGGCGGCGCATCGCGGTGAATTTCCCGGAAGTGACCGCCTTCCGGATGGGGGGCCAGGTTCAGGGCCTTGATGATATCGGCTGCCTGCACTTGGCCCCCTTGTCTCCGTCCGGTTCCGGTTATTCCTTGGGCTCGGTCGCCACCATGGACGGGCGGGCCGAGAACCCGGCATACCAGTCGGCCAGCGCCGGGCAATCGTCGCGCCAGCCAAGATCGTTGAACCGCATGTCGAGCCAGCCGATAGCGCAACCCACGGAAATCTGGCCGATGGTGACAGGGCCGGAAAGGGCATCCGCATCGTCCTCAAGCGCCTTGAAACAGCGGCCGAGAACCTTGTTGGCGCGCTCTATCCAATCCTGACGCGGGCTTTCCTTCCAGAACCGGCCTTCGAGCAAACGGCGGATGCCGGTTTCGGCCATGCCGTCGCCCAGCGCGTTCAGGCGCAGCGCCTGCCAGCGGGCACCACCCACGGCGGGAAACAGCTTCTGGCCGTCATGCAGGCTGTCCAGGTATTCGCAGATGACGGAGGAATCATAGAGGATTTCGCCGCCGTCGGTGACCAGGGTCGGCACCTTGCCGACCGGGTTGTCCGTGCCGATGTCCGTGTCCGGCGCCCAAACGTTGGTGTTGATGCGCTCGATCTGGTTATCCAGGCCGGTTTCGATGGCCGTGACGATGACCTTGCGGACGAAGGGCGAGGTCGGGGAATAGCGAAGTTTCATGGATTAGGTGTCTCCGGGATAGGGGTGGTCGTTTGGCGGCGACAATAACACCCGACCTCGGCCTGTGCCACGCCGGATGAACTTGCACTGGGCGTTTTGAGCGGGCTGCGAATGCTCTATGCTGCCGCCCCATGTGGATCGACGTTGTAGACCTGCGCGATTTTTACGCCGCCCCCCTGGGGCAGGCGGCGCGGCGCATGATCCGGCGCAAGATGCGCGCCATGTGGCCCGACATGAAGGGCCAGCGCATTCTGGGCATCGGCTATGCCGCGCCCTATCTGGAAGGGTTCCGCGACGAGGCCGACCGTGTCATCGCCGCCATGCCGGCCCGCCAGGGGGTGCTGCGCTGGCCCGCCCAGGGCGGCGGTCAGGCGGCCTTGGTGGATGAACTGGAACTGCCCTTTCCCGACCTGTCCATGGACCGCATCGTCCTGGTCCACGCCCTGGAATGCGCCGAACAGGTTGAACCTCTGATGCGGGAAATCTGGCGGGTGCTGACCGATTCCGGGCGGCTGATGGTGGTCGTGCCCAACCGGTCGGGTCTGTGGGCACGGTTCGAGCGTACACCGTTCGGGCATGGCCGGCCGTTCTCGCCACGCCAGCTGTCGCGCCTGCTCAGGGAATCCATGTTCACGCCACTGACCACCGACCGGGCCCTTTACATGCCGCCGTTCCGCACGGCGCTTCTGGTCCGCTCGGCCCCGGCCTGGGAGCGTGCGGGCGCCGTGTTGTGGGGGTCTTTCGCCGGCGTCGTGGTCATGGAGGCCGTCAAACAGATCTATGCCGCGACCCCGGCCCACCCGGCGCGCGGCCGGCGTGCCTACCTTCCCATGCCCGAACGGCGGGGCGCCGCCGCCGGGCGGGTCCGCCTGAAACCGGGGCCGGGCGCGCGTTAGCACCTGATTTGCCTTTGATTTCCGCCCACCATCCCAGTATCACTACGCAGCTCCCCGCCATTACCAACGACCCGAAACATCATGACAAAGCCCCGCAAACCCACGCTTGCCGACCTGCGCCAACAGATCGACGACATTGATGAGCAGCTCCATGACCTGATCATGCAGCGGACCCAGGTGGTGGAGAACGTGCGCGAGATCAAAAAGGGCGAAAGCGTCAAGATTCGCCCGGCCCGCGAGGCGGAAATCATTTATCGCCTGATGGAGAACCACAAGGGCCCCTTTCCGCGCCGCGAGCTGACCCGCATCTGGCGTGAATTGATCGTCGCGACCCTGAGCTTCGAAGGACCGTTTTCCGTCGCCGTCATGGTTCCGGAAAATCAGACCGGGTTCTGGGACATGGCGCGCGACCAGTACGGCAGCTTCACACCCATGCGCCGGTTCACCACCTCCGCCCGGGTGATCGAGGCCGTGCAACGCCAGGAATACACCCTGGGCGTGCTGCCTCTGCCGCGCAATGATCAGGACTCCGACCAATGGTGGCGCCATCTGGTGTCGACGGCGGAAGACGCGCCCCGCGTCATCGCCCGCCTGCCCTTCGCCGGACACGGCAACGGGTTCGAGGCCCAGGGCCTGGAAGCGCTGGTCATCTGCCCGCTGGTCAAGCCCGAGCCGACGGGCCGCGACCGCACCTATCTGGCCGTCGAATGCGAAGAGGACGTTCCCTTCCGCGCCATCGCCAAGGCGTTGAACGGGCTCGGCTTCTCGCCCGTGTACAACCAGCTTTGGCACGAACCGGCGCGCCCGGCCGCCTGGATCCATCTGGTCGAGGTGTTCGGCTTCGTCGATCCGGAAAAAGGCCATCTGGACGCCTTGAAGGAAAACGTCAAAGGCAAGGTCAGCCGGGTCATTCACTTGGGCGCCTGCGCCACGCCGCTGGGCCCGCAGGAACTGGACCCGGGGAAAAAGCGATGACCACGCCCCGCCCGCAGCCCGGCATCCTGAACATCGCCCCCTACAAGGGCGGCGAAAGCAAGATCGCGGGCGCCGAGAAGGTCATCAAGCTGTCGTCCAACGAGGGCGCTTTCGGCCCCAGCCCGGCCGCCGTCAAGGCGCTGGCGGAAGCCGCCTTGACCATCCACCGCTATCCCGACGGCCATGCGCCGGACCTGCGTGCCGCCATCGCCGGGCGATATGATCTGGAGCCCCAGCGCATCGTGCTGGGCGCCGGATCGGACGAGATCATCAACATGCTGTGCCAGGCCTATGTCGGCCCGGGGGACGAGGTTTTGTATTCCGAACACGGCTTCCTGATGTACGGCATTTCCGCCATGGCCGCGGGGGCCACGCCTGTGAAGGCGCCGGAAACGGACCTGAAAGCGGACGTCGACAACCTGCTGGCGGCGGTCACCGACAACACGCGCCTGCTGTTCGTCGCCAACCCCAACAACCCGACCGGCACCTACCTGACCACGGACGAACTTGCGCGCCTGCGAGACGGCCTGCGCGATGACATTCTTCTGATCGTCGACGCCGCCTATGCGGAATACGTCACCGGCACGCCCACCTACACGGATGGCATGGATATGGTGCGGGACGCCGACAACGTGGTGATGACCCGCACGTTCTCGAAAATGTACGGCCTGGGGGGTGCGCGTCTGGGATGGGCCTACATGCCCGAGGCCGTGGCCGCCGTGCTCAACCGCGTGCGGGGTCCCTTCAACGTATCGGTACCGGCCCAGATGGCGGGCCTCGCCGCCTTCAACGACACGGCCTTCACCGACATGTCCCGGGCCCATAATGATGAGTGGCTGAAGCGGACCCAAGACGCGCTGCGCCAATTGGGCCTGTTCGTGCCCGACGGGGTCGGCAATTTCGTGCTGGCCCGCTTCGCCGATGTCGCGACCGCCGAAGCCGCGGACGACCACCTGAAATCGAACGGCATCATCGCGCGCCGGGTCGCCGGCTACGGTCTGCCCGACTGCCTGCGCATCACCATCGGCAAGGCGGACGAGATGGAGGCGGTGATCGCGGCACTGCGCGACTTCATGGGGGCCGACACATGAGCACGCCAATATTCAACCGCATGGCATTCATCGGGATTGGGTTGATCGGATCGTCCCTGGCCCGCGTGGTGCGCCGCGACGGCCTGGCCGGCGAGATCGCCGTGGCCGCGCGCCGTCAGGAAACCCTGGACTCGGCATTGCGGCTGGACCTGGCCGATCAGGTCACGACCGACCCGGCCGAGGCCGCACGCGACGCCGACATCGTCGTGATCTGCACCCCGCTGGGCGCCTATGCCGCCGTGGCGGAGGCCATCGCCCCGGCCCTGAAGCCGGGCGCCATCGTCACCGATGTGGGCTCCGTGAAACGGGCCGCCATCGAGGCCATCAAACCGCACCTGCCCGCGGGCGTGCATCTGGTGCCGGGCCATCCCCTGGCCGGGACCGAGCATTCCGGCCCGGAATCAGGTTTCGCCGAACTGTTCGAAGGCCGCTGGCATCTGCTGACGCCCGAGGCCGGGACGGACGCGGCCGCGGTCGCCAAGGTCACCGACCTGTGGCAGCGCGCCGGATCCAAGGTCGAGGTCATGGACCCGGCCCATCACGATCAGGTCCTGGCTATCACCTCGCACCTGCCGCACCTGATCGCCTACACCATCGTCGACACGGCGACCCAGCTGTCCACGGATTTGCAAAAAGAAGTGATCGAATATTCGGCCACGGGCTTTCGCGACTTCACCCGCATCGCCGCCTCCGACCCGGTGATGTGGCGCGACATTTTCCTGACCAACCGCGAAGCGGTGCTGGAAATCCTCGGCCGTTTCACCGAGGACCTGACCGCCATGCAGCGCATGATCCGCAAGGGTGACGGCGACGGCCTGGAAGAGGTCTTCACCCGCACCCGCGCCGTGCGCCGGAGCGTGATCGACGCCAAGCAGGCGTAATCCCCACACCCCGGCGGCGGCGTTCAGGCATCAGTGCTTATGGGCGCCGTGGTCCATATTGCCGTGACCCTGGGCGGCTTTCTTCATCACCATGACATTGACGGTCACGTCGCCCGCCTTTTCAAAGGTCAGGATCAGGGGAAAGCTGTCGCCCTCGTTCAAGGGCTCCTTCAGGCCCATGATCATGACGTGATAGCCGCCCGGCTGAAACACCACGGGCGTGCCCGGGGCGATGGCGACGCTGTCGACCGGGCGCATCTTGGCGATGCCGTTTTCCATGATGTGCTGGTGCAGTTCGGCCTTGTCCGCATTGGCGGTCTTGGCCGCGATCAGCTTGTCTTCCCCGCTTGTGATGGTCGCCTCAAAATAGGCGGCGGAAATACGCATCTTGGCGATGGTCGGCCGCGCCCAGGCGCCGGTCACGGTGATGGCCTGCTGCGCCGCCGCGTCATGGGATTTCGCGTCATGGGCCCATGCAAGGGCCGGCAGGGAAAGGGTCAGAAGGGCGGCGAACAGCGTCGCCAACAAGCGATTGGCCTTGGTTTTCATGGTGATATGTCCTTGAAATCGATAAGGGCGTGGGCCCTCGGAATGGATCGGTCGGTTCAGGTCGGGGCCTGGACCGGCGGGGCCCGGGGATTGCCGGGCATATCGATCACCTGCCCCGCGGCCAAAGACGGCGGCGCGGGCAGAACGGCGGCGCGGGCCGCCGCCCGGACCAGGCATTCATGCTGCGCCACCCCCACCCCGTGGACCGGCGTACAGCAACAGCGGGCGCAGTCGAGTAAATCCATGCCGGCAGTCTGCCGGTCGTCCCCGCCATCACCGCCGAAGGGCTGTAGAACCTTGACCCCGCCCGAGGTGCAGATGACATGCAGAGCGGCAAGCAGGTCCTGTTCCGGCGAAACGTCATTGCCCGCGGCCGCCTGCGCCGTCTGAGCCAAACCCAAGGCGATGACGAAAACCTTCAGCCACAGGCCCACGAGAAGAACCGCGCCCGTGACGCGGCGGCGGTGCCTGCGTGAAATGAAGATGTCCGTGCCTGCTGTCACCGGCGGTTTCCTGTACAATCTGCGGCGACGCTAGTTCTCCGCCCCCGGCAAGTCAACCGCGCCACGACGTGTCGCCAAGCGCCGGCAACTTGGGGTAGGCTTCCCCCGCCGGCCCCGGCCGGGTCCACTTTGGGGGAGAATACATGCAAGCCGTTATCGAAAGTTTCCTGAGCGGGTTTCCCGTTCTCATGCTCCATTCGTCGGTGACGCTGGCGATGCTGGCGACCGCCACCGTCGTCTACATCCGCATCACGCCCTATGACGACATCGCCCTGATCCGGGACGGCAATCAGGCGGTCGCGGTGTCCCTATCGGCGGCCGTTCTGGGCCTCGCCCTGCCGCTCGCCTTCTGCATGGCGACCAGTGTCAACGTCTGGGATATCGTCATCTGGGGGGCGGTGACCTTGTTCCTGCAACTGGTCGCCTACCGGGTGGTCGATCTCCTGCTGCGGGGGCTTCCCCAACGCATCCAGAACGGCGAAGTCAGCGCCGCGACCTTTCTCGCATCGGTCAAGCTCAGCGTCGCCGCCGTCAACGCCGCCGCCGTGGTCGGCTGACCGGGGCAGCGGGCCATGCGGCGTTGGGATTATTTCGCGGCGATCCTGCTGATTTCCCTGGTGCTGAACAGCCTGTTCACCGGTGGTGAGCGCCGCGCACCGATTGCGGAATCCCCCCGCCGTCCGCCGCCGGCCGCCGTCGCGCCCGCTCCTGTTCCCGCGCCCGTTCCGCAGGCGCCGTCATCCGGACTGCCCGTGTCCCGCGTCGAACACAAGGTGAAGACCCGGTCGGCGGCGGGCACCGCCTTCGCCGTGGACGGCATCGGCACCTGGCTGACCGCGCGCCACGTGATCGACGGCTGCGACCGGGTCGGCATCATCTACGATCACAAGACACGGCGGGCCCAACGCGCCGCCGTGCGCGCGGTTCACGCGAATGCCGACGTCGCGGTGCTGTCCGGCCGCGTGCCGGGCGGCGCCAGACCGGTCGCCCTGGCCGCCGTCCTTGACGGAGAGACCGAAGCCTTTCATGTCGGATACCCGAAAGGCCGCCGCGCGGTCCTGCATTCGTCCTACCTCGGGCGCTGGCGGCTGACCGGCTTCGGGCGGTTCCGCAACGACGAGGAAGTCGCGGTATGGGGCGTCATCTCCCGCTATCCCGAAGACCTGCCCGGGTTCGGCGGCATCAGCGGCGGGCCGGTGTTTTCCGCCGACGGCCGGGTGATCGGCATCTCCGTCGCCGGGTCCGACCGGCGGGGGCGGGTCATCGCCAGCCTGCCTAAATCGTTCTGGCAGGTTCTCGACATGGCGGGACAGACACCCCCGCAAAGGGCCGGCGACCTGCGTTTCACGGGCGCCGATTTCCGCGCGGTCGGTGAACGCCTGCTCGACGACCTGCGCGTGGCGCGGGTGTACTGCAGGGTCAAGAAGCCGCTGGGAATGGGCGAGTAGGCCGCACCTACATCGGAACGCCCGCGGATTTCCGCGCGCGGTCCCATTTTCCGGCGTCATCCGTGCCGAACACGCTGTCCTCGTCATAGGGTGCGATCTGCCAATCGCCCCGGCGCATCTCGGCCTCCAACTGCCCCGATGTCCAACCGGCATAGCCCAGCAGGATCAGATAGCGGCGCGGCCCCTTGCCCAGGCCGATGTCCTTGACCGCCCGCAGGCTTGCCGTCACCGCGACCTTGCCGCGCAGCATGCCCGTTGTTTCCGTCTGATAGTCGTTGGTGTGCAGGACGAAGCCCGCCCCCGGTTCGACCGGGCCGCCGGCATGGATGCGCACGTCGCCGGTGAAATTTTCCGAGGGGTCCGGCGTCATGCCGAGGCCGAGCAGGAAATCCCGCACCGGACCTTCGCCCACGGGGCGGTTGACGATCAGGCCGAAAGCGCCCTCGACGTCGTGATCGGCAAGATAGATCACCGCCCCCTGAAAACGCGGGTCGGGCATGGTCGGCCCGGCGACCAGCAATTGGCCGGAATAATAGGGGCCGTTCTGCGGCGCGGGCGGGCGGGCCTTGGCCGCATCTCCGGCCGGGGCCGGGGTGGCCGCCGTCAGCAGAACCATGAGGACCAAGGCGCGGATCATGAGCCCCAGCATAGCAGACCGGCCAGACGATTTCGAACCGGCCGGGTCAGGAACCGGATGGCGTGAACCAATCGACGGGCTTGAGGCGCAGCAACGGCACCGCCCCCAGGCTGAGCGTGCGGTCCTGCAGGGTCATCGGAATATCAAGAGTCCGGGGCCCACCCACCGGCCCCTTGGACAACAACCCCAGAATCACCTGCACGGTATCGGCGGCGCGTTTGTCGACGATGCCCGCCTTGCGAAGCGCCTCGACCGTTTCCGCGAACCCGGTGACGCGGGCGGTGAAGGCCCCTTCGGGCTGGCCCGCGGGATCGATCGCCAACGTCCCCTCCCCCGTCAGGTTCAGGGGCCCGTGAACGATGCCCAATTGCTTGATTTCCAGCACCCCGCCCGCGTCGCGCCAAGCCAGCGCCGGCGCGGGCCAGGGCCCTTTGCCGATGGGGCCGTTGAGGGACGTTTCCAGGGCCAGGCGGTCGACGGTATCGCCCAGCGCCGTGGCCTGGTCGGGCGGCAGGGTCACACCCTTGGCATCAAGGGAAATGGGCAGACGCGGCGTATCGTCACTGGGGACCACCGCATCATCGGGGCTGGGCGGCAGGATATGGACCAACAGCCCGCGCGCCGTGACCGTGCCCCCGGCAAGTGCCAGCGATCCATCGGTCAGCCAGGCCTCGACGCGGGGCAGACCGCCCCTGCCCGCCTCGCCCCAGCCCTCCAGGTGGCGGGCGGTCAGCGCCGCCTGATGCACCTTGCCGCCCTTACCCGTCCAGGTCACGTCATGCACGCCGTCGGCCCGCCAGTTGAGGCGCCGCCAGTCCCAGGGTGCGGCCGACAGCATCAGCTCCGGGCCGCGCCAGGATCCACCCGGCCAGGCGGCGGCGGGGGCCGCGATGCGGACGTCGACGCGAAAAGGAAAGCCACCGGTCACCAGGGCGCCATGGGTGATCGTGACCCCATGCGCCGCCTGGGCGGCGATCCAGGCGCGGACCTGTTGTTCGGCGACGCCCGCGACCGTGAACCAGAACACGGCGTAACCCAGGATCGCCACCAGCGGCAGGGCCACGGCGACGCGGCGCGCCAGTGGTGGTGCGGCACGCAGGCGGTCCAGGGATCGGCGGGGTGTGAAAGCCATGCAAGGTTATAGGCGCAATGGACCAAGGCACGAAAGGGTCGTACTCAGCCCCCCCTCACCCTAACCCTCTCCCCCAAGGGGGAGAGGGAACCGCAGGCGCAGTCGTACTCCCTCTCCCCCACATGGTGGGGGAGAGGGCCGGGGTGAGGGGGCACGGGCGGGATTGCCCCTGGCGACACACGGCCTTGACGGCTAACAATGGGACATGCCGACACCGACCGACGATTTCTGGCTGTTCGCCTATGGCTCGCTGATGTGGGACGCGGATTTCCCTTACGCGGAAACGCGCCCCGCCCACCTGTGGGGCTATCACCGCGCACTTTGCCTCTATTCCTTCGACTATCGGGGCACGCGGAAAGTACCGGGCCTGGTCCTCGGCCTCGACCGGGGCGGGTCGTGCCGGGGGCTGGGATTTCGTGTCAGGGGCCATGACCGCGACGCCGTGATGGCGCATCTGCATCGCCGCGAAACGTCGGAGGGTGAATATCACCTGCGCTGGCTGAAAATGACGGTCGGGAGCGAGACCGTCATCGGCGCCGCCTTCGTGGTCAATCACGGCAGCGACTATTACGCGGGCGCCCGGCCCGTGGACGAGGCCGCCCGCATGGTCGCCCAGGGCCATGGCCGGCGCGGCGCCTGCGTCGATTACCTGAAAAACACCGTCGCCCACCTGCGCGAGATGGGCATCCGGGACCAGGGGTTGGAGCGGGTGCTACGCCAAGTCGGGGACGGTTAAGTCACCCGCACTTCGAATAGCCGCAGCTTGTGCAGGTATCGCAGCCTTCCTGGCGGACCAGGGAGGCCTGGGCGCATTTCGGGCATTGCCGGAAGGGGGCCGCGCCGGACAGCAGCGGGCCATCCTGGCCGACCGCCTTGGGCAGTTCCTGAGCCTCGCGGTCCTGCTTGTCCTTGTCCGGGTTGGGCAGGAAGCCGGACTGGATCATATGCTGTTCGATGACCCCGCCGATGGCGGCCAGCAGCGACGGCACGTAGCGTCCGCCCATCCACTGCCCGCCGCGCGGATCGAACACGGCCTTCAATTCCTCGACCACGAAGGACACGTCGCCGCCGCGCCGGAACACCGCGGAGATCATGCGCGTCAGCGCCACGGTCCAGGCGTAATGTTCCGTGTTCTTGGAATTGATGAAAATTTCGAACGGGCGGATGCGGCCACTGTCGTCCATCACGTCGTTGATGGTGATGTAGAGCGCATGGTCGCTTTCCGGCCATTTCACCTTGTAGGTCCGCCCGGGCAGTTCGCCCGGCCGATCAAGCGGCTGGAACATGCGCACGACGGAGCCGGAATCCCCTTCGTCCACGGGCAGCGCCTTGCGCGTCGCGGGCTCCAGCGGCAGTTCGGGCTCGTCGGTCTTCGCTTCCTTCTTGACCTCCAGCACCGCACCGGTGACGTCGTTGGGCCGATAGGTGGTGCAGCCCTTGCAGCCCAGGTCGTAGGCCTGCATGTAGATATCCTTGAAGTCCTCGAAGGCGATGCTTTCCGGCACGTTGATGGTCTTGGAGATGGAGGAATCGATGTATTTCTGCACCGCCGCCTGCATGACCAGATGGTCATTGGGGCTGAGGCTCTGCGCATCGACAAAGGCGTCGGTCAGCACGGCGTCCTCACCCCGCATGCGCTTGAACAGGCGGTAGGCGTAATCGGTGACTTCTTCCTCGCGGCGGGTGCCGTCGGGCATCAGCACACGGCGGGTGTATTTGAAGGAAAACACCGGCTCCAGCCCCGAGGATACGTTGTCGGCGAACAGCGAGATCGTGCCCGTGGGCGCGACTGAGGTCAGCAGCGCGTTGCGGATGCCGTGCTCATGAATGGCGTCCTTCACGTCCTGGTCCAGGGTCTGAACATGTTCGCCGGCGAGGTACGCATCCCGATCATACAGCGGGAAGGCGCCCTTTTCCTTGGCCAGATCGACGGAGGCGAGATAGGCCGAGCGCTGGATCGCGCGCAGCCATTGTTCGGTCAGGCGCACGGCCTGCGACCCGCCATAGCGCGCGCCGCACATGATCAGCGCATCGGCCAAGCCTGTAACCCCGAGCCCGATGCGGCGCTTGGCCTGGGCCTCGTGGCGCTGGGCCTCCAACGGGAAGTTCGACGCATCGACCACGTTGTCCATCATGCGCACGGCCGTGCGCACCAGCTTGTCCAGGGCCTCGGCATCGACGCCCGCGCCATCCTCGAACGGCCGGTCGACCAGCCGCGCCAGATTGACCGAGCCCAGCAGACAGGCGCCGTAGGGCGGCAACGGCTGTTCGCCGCAGGGGTTGGTCGCGTGGATGGTTTCGCAATAATTCAGGTTGTTGCGCGCGTTGATGCGGTCGATGAAGATCACGCCCGGTTCCGCATAGGCGAAGGTGCCGCGCATGATCTTGTCCCACAACTCGCGGGCCGGCAGGGTGCGATAGGCGGTGCCGCCGAAGGTCAGCTCCCACGGCGCGTCTTCCTTGACCGCGCGCATGAAATCGTCGGTCACCAGGACCGACAGATTAAACATGCGCAGGCGCCCGGGCTCCCGCTTGGCGGCGATGAAATCCTCGATATCCGGGTGGTCGCAGCGCATGGTCGCCATCATCGCGCCCCGGCGCGAACCGGCGGACATGATGGTGCGGCACATGCTGTCCCACACGTCCATGAACGACAGCGGGCCCGAGGCATCCGCGCCGACGCGTTTGACCAGGGATCCCTTGGGCCTGAGCGTCGAGAAGTCGTAGCCGATGCCGCCGCCCTGCTGCATGGTCAGGGCCGCTTCCTTCAAATTGTCGAAGATGCCCGACATGTCGTCGGGGATTTCGCCCATGACGAAGCAGTTGAACAGGGTCACCATGCGCTCCGTCCCCGCGCCGGAAATGATGCGCCCGGCGGGCAGGAACTTGAACCCGGTGAGCGCGTCCTTGAAGCGCGGCGTCCAAACCTCGGGGTCGGCTTCCTTGGCCGCCAGGGCCCCCGCCACCCGGTTCCAGGTGTCGTCGATGGTCTTGTCCACGGGCCTGCCGTCCGGCGATTTCAACCGGTACTTCATGTCCCAGATCTGCTGGGAAATCGCGGCGATCGGCGCGCTCGGCGTGGCAGGCGGTTGAGACACGGGCCCGTAATCCTTTGATGATGGAAAGTTTCAACAAGTGTAGGCGGTTACCCCCAGGGGGTCAATTTTTTGTTCTCTTTATGTTTCCCACAGGAAGCGGCAAAAAGCCCCCAGAACAGCCCACAGGAAGGGCCGCCGGAACACGGTGTAGAGCGGGCGATTGAGAAGTTTTACCCGTTTTCCACAGCGGGCCGGGGAGCGGGCAGCCAGGGATAACGCGCGCGCTTTTCCGCCATCAGTTTGGCGCTTTCGCCTTCGACCCGGCCTTGCAGCAGGCCCAGGAATTCGCGGCGGTCGCCGCCCGGCTGGATCGGCTCCATGAACCGGATGGTGATCTCACCGGGATATTTGAGCGCCGCCATGCGGCCCCAGAACAGGCCGGAATCAAGCGCCACGGGCACCACGGGCACGTTGGCGTCGCGGTAGATGGCGGCGATGCCCGGGTGGTAGTCGACCTTCTGGTCGGGGGCGGTGCGCGTGCCCTCGGGGAAGATCACGACCTGGCTGCCGCGGGCCAGGGCTTCCTGCACGCCGATGACCAGATGCTTCAACGCCTTAGCCCCGGCCTTGCGGTCGACCACGACGCATCCGGCCTTGTAGAAGCCCCAGCCCCAAAACGGGATGCGCGTCAGTTCCTTCTTCACGACATAGACCGGGTCGGGCAGCAGGACATGGAACACCATGGTGTCCCACGCACTTTGATGCTTGGACGCGATCACGCAGGGCCCCGGCGGAACGTTGTCCAGGCCCTCGGCCCGCCACTTCAGCCCGACCACCCATTTCAGCAGAAAGCGCACGCCGATGCCCCAGACCTTGACGATGGTCTGCATGAACTTGCGCGGGAAGATCAGCGAAATCGGCACGAAGATGGAGCACAGCGTGCTCCACGGAAAGAACAGCCCCCCGAACAGGATCGAGCGGACCAGGATCATGGTCGGCCCCCTCATTTCAGGATCGGGCGGGGCGCCGCGAAGATGCTGGAAATCCAGTGCCGGGCGCGGGCGAACAGCCACTTGTTGTATTCCGAAACGATCAGGCTGGCCGTGCCGGGCCAGGCCCACCAATACTTCTGCTTCACATGTTCGGGGAACACCGGGTTGGGAATGACCTTGACCCCCGGCATGAAGAAGTGAAATTCGGCGAGCGAGCGCGGCATGTGATAGGCGCCGGTCACCAGGCGCAGCGAGGTGAACCCGCGCTTCGCCATCCAGACCCGCGTTTCCGCCGCGTTGCCCACGGTATTGACCGCGTTGCCGATGCCGATGCGGGACTCCAGGCCCTCGGGCTCGCGCTTGGAAATCTGTACCAGGCGTTCCACATCGAGCCCGTGATAAACGCCCGACACGAACAGCTGTCCGGCCAGGTCGCGGGCCAACAGGTCCAGGCCTTCATCCAACCGCCCGCTGCCGCCGGTCAGGACCACGATGGCATCCGTGCGGGTGCCCGGGTCCGCGACCTTCGCCGGAATGGTGTCGGCGAATTGGAACAACCCGACGCCCCAGATGACGGCGACGATGATCACCATGACCAGCAGCCGTCCCATCCCCACCGGGGTGCTGCGGCGTGGACGCCGGCTCATCAGGACATCCGCTTCAGGTTGCGCATGACGGTCGAGCGCGCGGTCATCATGGCAAGCAGCGCCACGGCGACGGGAAGGGTGAGGAATCCCAGGGCCTTGAAGAACCCCAGGTCAGGCTTGGGCACCATGGTCGCCCCCGTTTCCATTGCAAGATAGCCGATCCCGGCCAGGGTCGGCACGGCGAGTGCGAGGCCGAGAAACCCGCCCTTGAGCCCCAGGCCCAGGGCGCGGGACGCGAATTGGCGCGCGATATAGGCATCCTGGGCGCCGATCAGGTGCAGAACCTCGATGGCTTCCCGATGGATGGCCAAGCCCGTGCGGGTGGTGAATACCACGGTGCCGATGGTCGCCAGACCGATCAGCCCCAACACCGCCCAGGCCAGGACCTGGATCACCGTGACCAGGCGCACGAGTTGGCTGAGCCACACCCGATGGTCGTCGACGGACACCCCCGGCACGCGGGCCTGAAGTTCCCTGGCCAGGCTTTGCGCGTCGAGCGCCGCATCGCGGTCCACGGTAACATCGATCAGCATGGGGATCGGCAGGTCCTGCGCCTGCCCCGCCTCACCGATCCAGGGTTTCAGTAGATCGAGCAGGCGGTCCTTGGGCAGTGTCTCGTAGCGTTCCACCCCCGGCTTGGCAGCCAGCACGGCAAGCACCTGGCCCAGGCGCTGTTCGTCCTCGCGGGCGTTAGCGCCCGGCGGCACCTGAACCGAGACGGTGGCGTTGAGCCCCGTATCCCAGCGCTTGACCGCGTCGTTGAGGATCAACATCCCGGCCAGCGCCAGGGCCGACAGGAAGACCATGAAGGCGATCAGCCAGGGCAGGAAGCGGCCCAGGGTATCTTCGTTCATCGGCAGGTCGGAGCGGCGGCGGAGCATCACGGTCAGCATCAATGAATGCGGGAGAAACCGGGACCGGCAGAAGCCGCGCCGGCGCCGATTCCCGGTTCGTCCAGGCCCAGGTCGGAAATGATTTCCGCCTCATCCGTGTTCAGGCGGCCGTTTTCCAGGCGCATGACGGGATGCGCCATCTGGCGCACGATACCCAGGTTGTGGGTCGCCACGATCACCGTGGTGCCCAGTTTGTTCAATTCCTCGAACAGATGCATCAGGCGCAGGCCCATCTTGTCGTCGACGTTGCCCGTCGGCTCGTCCGCCAGCAGAAGCTTGGGCCGGGTGATGACGGCGCGGGCGATGGCGATGCGCTGCTGCTGGCCGCCGGACAGGGTCGGCGGGCGCGAATTCAAATGATCCTTCAGCCCGACCCAGGACAGCAGTTCCTCGACATGGCGGCGCACGTCGCTTTCCCGGGCCCCGGCCACACGCATGGGCAATGCCACGTTGTCGAAGGCCGACAAATGATCGAGCAGACGAAATTCCTGGAACACCACGCCGACCCGGCGGCGCAGACGCGGCAATTCGTTCCGCGACATGCTGGCGACGTTGCGCCCGAACAATGATATCTGCCCCCGCGTCGGCCGCAGGGCCATGTAGAGCAGTTTCAGCAGGGACGATTTACCGGCGCCGCTTTCCCCCAGAAGAAAGCGAAAGGACGACGGCCCCAGGGAAAAGGTGATGTCCTGCAGCACCTCAGGCCCCAGTCCATAGCGCAGTCCGACATTTTCGAAGCGGACGATGCTTTCGGGATCGCTGTCTCTCACCTTTGGGGGCACCTTGATCGGGCTCTCGGGGACTTTAGGGAAAAATTCATCAATGATCGGCTATTCCCTTTAAGGAACAATGCCATGGGGCCGCGTCGGCGTCCAGGGAGGGAGCCGAAGTCCTTGGGTTTGCTCGGCTTGCTTTCCTATTTACCGACGCATATAAAGTCCATGGGTGGAATCGGGGTAAATATGCTGGTTACCTGTCCAAATTGTCGCACGCGCTACATGCTGCAACCCGCGCAGCTTGGGCAGGGGCGAAACGTGAGTTGCTCCAACTGCAGTCATGTGTGGTTCGCCGACCCGCGCGATGCGCTGCCTGATCCGCAGCCGGAACCCCGGCGCCCCGCGGCGCCCATGGGCTATCCGCCCCAGCAACAGATGTACGCGCAGCCCGGCTACGGCGCCGCGCCCGCGCCTTATCCGCCGCAGGCTTATGCGCCGGCTCCCGTGCCGCAGGCCGCGCCGCCGCCGCCACCAGCGCCCGAACCGGCCCCCATGCCGGCGCCGCCGGCGCCGGAACCGGCGGACGAGCCTGACCCCATCATTGAGCCCGACACCATGATCGCCGACGACACGAACGACGACATGGGCGTGCTGCCCAATGACATCGACGACATGTTCGAGGATGACGACGACGACATCGAGCCGTTCGAATCCCTGATCAACAACGACGATGAGGAAGACGACCTGGAGTCCATCGAGTCCCCGGACCAGATGGACGACCCGGACTACATTCCCGACGTGTTCTCGGCCGAGGAACAGGACCCGGACGACGATCTGCCGCAGAAAAGCATCCTGGGCAAGGTCATCGCCCTGTTCTTCGTTCTGCTGATCGGCGGGCTGGTCGCCGGCACCTTCTTCTTCAAGGACGAACTGGTCGCCAAGGTTCCGCAGTTGAACGACGTGTTCAAGATGATCGGATTCCATCAGGTCGGCGACGGTCTGCAAATTCAGCGCGTCGAACATGCCCAGGAAACGGATCAGGGCTTGGAAGTTTTGGTCATCCGCGGCCAGATCGAAAACGTCGCCGACGGTCCCCGCCCCGTTCCCATGGTCCGTGCGATCCTGTTCGATTCCGAAGGCGAGCCGATTCAGCACACCGACGTGGCGCCGCTGAAGAGCGAACTGGCGAAGGGCGACAAGATGTCGTTCAAGATCCGGGTCCGCGAGCCGTCGCCCCTGCGCCGGCGTATCACGGTCACCTTCGTCGATCCCAAGGACGCGGCGGCCCCCGCCAAGCATTAGGTGCCGGCCGGGGCCCGTTTATTCCGGAAATCAGAACTGCTTGAGCAGGCGGTCGATGTAGTCGCGTTCCAGCGGCGGGCGCTGGCGTTCGCCGGACCGCTTGCGCAGTTCGTCGAGAATTTCCCGGGCCCGGCGCATTTCCATGCGTGACGGCACATCGACGTCGCCGTCGACCGAGGCGCCGAAGGCCCCGCCCGAACCACGGCCGAACGGGTCCTGGCCGCGGCCGGGCCCGCGCTGGCCCTGCTGTCCGGGGCGCAGGCCGAGTTGCGGGCCGAATTGCTGCGCCATCTTCTGCGCCATCTGGTCCTGGGATTTCTGCAGGTGCTCCAGGGCTTCCGTCTGATTGGGCACGGCATTGCCCGGCTGTCCCTTGCCGAGAGCGCGCGACGCCTCGCGCATGGCGCGCTCCGCCTGGCCCATTTCGCCCGGGATATTGCCCAGCATTTCATCCATCTGCAGCATCAGGTCACCCAACGCCCGGCGCAGGGCTTCCTGCTGGGCGCGGCCTTGCAGATTGGGATCGCCTCCCATCCCCGGCCGCGGTGTGCCGCCGGGGCGGGCCTGTTGCCGCTCGCCCTGCCCTTCACCCGGTTGCAGGCCTTGGCCACGTTGCGGCCCCTGGCCGGGGCGTCTTTCGCCCTGGCCTTGCTCTCCCTCCCGCTGCAGCGGCATGGCGCCTTCCGGGCCCTGGCGTCCGCGCGGCGAAAGGCGGTCCTGCTGGGCACGCTGAAAGGTTTCGTCAAGCAGACCGCGCTGGCGTTCGGTCAACTCGCGGAGCCCGTCCATCAGGCGCTTGGCCTCGGACATCTGCTGCTGTTCCTGCGGCGCCATGGCCATGCCGCGGCGAATCTGATCAAGCGCCTTCTGCAATTGCGCCAACATCTGACGGGCCGCATCCATGGCCCCGTTCTTGGCCAGTTCACGTGCCCGGTCGAGCATGTCCTGAAGGTCGCGGCTTTGCAGCGACTGCATGTTGGGATCGAAGGCCGGCAGATCCTTGAGGTCCTGGCGCGTCAACTGTTCGGTCAGCGCCTTGAGGTATTCATCCAATGCCTGGCGCAACTGCTCCATCAGGTGTTGGACCTCCTGGGAATCCGCGCCGTCCCGCATGGCCTTCATGACCTTGTCCTGAAGGTCCATGAGTTCGCGTTCGGCGACGGCGAAATCGCCGTCTTCGATGCGCAGCGCCGTATCCCACAGAAGCTTCTGAACGCTGGCGATTTCCGTATCCTTGTCGCCGCTGTGCAGCAGCCGCGCGCCGGCCACGTTAATGGCGAGGAACACCACCGTATCGTTGAAAAAATGGTCGGGCTTGTGAAGCAGGTCTTCCAGAACCTCGACCACCTCGATGATTACATCGGGGGAAACGTCCGACAGCTTGCGCCGCTGTTCGACCAGCGCGCGCGCGACCGGGTGATTGAAAGTACGCTGCGGCAACAGGAATTTCAGATCCTCGCTGACGCCGACCTGACCGCGGCCGTCCGTGGCCTCGATCCGGCCGACGACCTCGATCCCCGCCCAGGGATGAGCACTCAGGTCGTGGACACCGACACCTTGGGTCAGCACGGTGCCCGGCTCGGCCAGCGGCAGGGCGAGGCGCACGATCTCCTCACCGCCGGGAACGGGGCGGCCGTTGGGATGGCGGATGGTCAATTCCACGGAAGCCAGACCGTAATCGTCCTTGGCTTCGAACTCGGTCTTGAACGATGCCCGCCCGGCTTGTGACGGCTTGGCCATGAATTCCGCCGTCGGCGGTGCGTCGGCGACCACGATCAGAGGCCATGCCGCAAGCCCGCGTCCGGCGACGGTGATGTTGATATCCTGGACGCCCGGCGTGTCGAGCAGGGTTTCCAGACGAAAGCTGCCGGCCTCATGGCCGCTGCCGATCGGGGTGAAGGTGGTTTCGACACCGCCCAGGGTCAGGTCGGGGGTACGCCCGGTGCCGCTGACCTGGGCCAGCAGGGTCGAGCCCTGGGGCACGGATATGGCGGCGTCGGCCGGTCTGTCGCCGGGCGTCGGCACCTTGCCGCCGCCATTCAATTCCAGATAGATCGGCGCCTGACGGGTATAGGCGGGCGGCGTGATCCACACGGACAGGCTGAGCTGTTGGCCCATGGCCGCCGCCCCCAAGGGGGTCATCGCACGCAGCAGGCGCCCGCCCGCGTCGTGTCCGCCGACGACGATGCCGAGCACCAGAAGCACCAGCAGAGGGGCGCGGAACGCCCGGGGGTCGTGGCCGGCCACATCCGGCGCGGGGGCGCCCAGGCGCATGCCGGCGATTCGGTCGGCCATGCGGTCGCGGTGGCGCTGCCACAGGCGACGCGCCAGACGGTCGTCCATACCGGCCAGCAGCCGGTCATCCAGGGTGGCGAGGGGGCGATGGTCAAAGCCGCTGTCGTCCTCCAGCCGGTGACGGGCGGCGGCGCGGCTGACCACGGGCCGGTTTTCCCACGCCCGGCGCAGAGCCAGCGCCAGCACACCGGCGAAAGCCACCAGCACGATGCCGTGCAGCCAATGCGGCAGCAGGGGAAGGATGTCGAGCAGCGCCAGGCCCACGAACAGGGCAAGGACGGCCAGCACGGACCAGGCCAGCGGCCAAATTTTTTCAAAGAAAACCACGGCCCGCGCCAACGGCAGCAGCAGGCGGTAGCGCAGACCCAATCCGGTGTCCGTCCGGCCGGTTGCCGGCGGCGGAACATCCAGCATGCGGCGGGTTCCTTTCACCCAACGTCGGGCAGGTTCACCTGAAACAGGTGGGGCCGCCCAAGGCACCCCGCAACCCGTTTTCCACCGAAGGCCTTAAGGACCGAGACGCCGGAAACCCGGCAATCAGTCCGCCAACCAGGGCGGCAGCGCGTCGAAGGCCATGAATTCCTCGGCTTCGACACGACGGCGGACCACGGCATGGTCGCCGCCCGATACCAGAACCTCGGGCACCAGGGGCCGGCCGTTGTAGGTCGAGGCCATGACCGCCCCATAGGCACCCGCGGACCTGATCGCCAGAAGATCCCCCGGCTTTACGGCGGGAAGATGGCGTTGCACCGCAAATGTATCACCGGTTTCGCAGATAGGTCCAACGACATCGACCGGATGCAAAGCACTGCCCGGCGCCGGTTCGGCCACCGGCACGATGGCGTGATAGGCGTCATAGAGGGCCGGGCGGATCAGGTCGTTCATGGCCGCATCGACGATGACGAAGCGGCGGGTCGAACCGTCCTTGGCATAGAGAACACGGGTCACCAGCACGCCCGCGTTGCCCGCGATCAGGCGACCCGGCTCGAACGTGACGTGACAGCCGAGCGGCCCGACGACCTCCTTGACCATCGCACCATAAGCAGCCGGCGGCGGCGCCTGTTCGTCGTTGTAGGGAATGCCGAGCCCGCCGCCCAGATCAAGACGGCGGATGTCGTGGCCCTGGGCGCGCAGGTCGAGAACCACATCGCGCACCCGCTCGTAGGCGCGGCGGTAGGGTTCCAGGTCGAGCAGCTGCGAGCCGATGTGAACCGCGATGCCGCCCGCGTCGATGCCCGGCAGATCACGCGCCCGCCCGTAAACTTCCGGCGCCCGGTCCCAATCAATGCCGAACTTGTTTTCCGCGCGGCCCGTGGTGATTTTGGCATGGGTCTTGGCATCGACGTCCGGGTTGATGCGGATCGCCACATGGGCGGTCTTGCCCTTGGCCGCCGCGACCTCGGACAGGGCCACCAGTTCCGGTTCGGACTCCACGTTCATCTGATAGATGCCGGCGTCCAGCGCCTGCGCCATTTCGGCCTGGCTCTTGCCGACCCCGGAAAACACGATCTTCGATGCCGGAACGCCTGCCGCAAGGGCGCGCATCAGCTCACCGCCGGACACCACGTCAGCCCCCGCCCCCAGCTGTGCCAGGGTTTTGATGACGGCGACGTTGCCGTTGGCCTTGACCGCATAACAGACGGTGTGATCCAGGCCCGCGAGGGCTTCGTCGAATACCCGGAAGTGGCGTTCCAGCGTTGCCCGCGAATAACAATAGAACGGCGTGCCGATCTGGTCCGCCAGGTCGGCAAGGCTTACGTCCTCGGCTGACAACAGCCCGTCTTTGTAGGTGAAATGGTCCAAGGGTCGGTTTCCGGTCTTTGTTCAGCGGCGGGCCCGATGGGCGGGCGCGGCCGGGTTATCTGGTGCGGTCCGGGATCGTGTCCAGCTTGAGGAACTGGGAGCGGTCCATGGGCTCGGCGTCGCCTTCGGCCGGTTTCGCCGGCGCGGGGCTCCGTTTATCCGGCGGGAAATAGGGATAATCATGGGGAAATTCCGATCCCGGCGGATGCTTCGGCTGGTTCTTGCGCCCACAGGCCGACAGACCGGCGATCGTCAGGCCGGCAAAAAACGTCGAAAGGAACTGTCTGCGTGTCATCGCGTCCGATCTTCCCGAATATCCATCCGCGTTCCGGCCCCTAACCCAGGAACCGCGCGCGCGCATCCTTGGCCTGAGCCCGCACGTTGTCCGGCGCCGTGCCGCCGTAACTGGTCCGGCTGGTCACGGAATTCTCGACGCCGAGCACCGAATATACGTCCTCGGTAATGGCCGGGTCCACTTCGCGCATGTCGTCGAGGGTCAGGCCTTCGAGTTCACAACCCTTGGCTTCGGCCATGGCGACGAGGGAGCCGGTCACATGGTGGGCATTGCGGAAGGGCATGCCCAATACCCGCACCAGCCAATCGGCCAGGTCCGTCGCCGTGGCGAACCCGCGCGATGCGTCGGCCGCCATGCGGTCTTTGTTGAACTTCACGTCGCGCACCATACCCGCCGTCGCGGCCACGGCCAGGGCCACGTTGTCGGCGGCGTCGAACACCGCTTCCTTGTCTTCCTGCATGTCCTTGCCATAGGTCAGCGGCAGGCCCTTCATGACGATGACCAGGCCCTGGAACGCACCGGCGATACGCCCGACCTTGGCGCGCACCAGTTCGGCCGCGTCCGGGTTGCGCTTCTGCGGCATGATGGAGGAGCCGGTCGAAAAGGCGTCCGTGAACTGCGCGAAGCCGAACTGCTGCGAACACCAGATCACCATTTCCTCGGCGAAGCGCGACAGATGCACGGCCAGGATCGTCGCGGTGGACAGGAATTCCAGCGCGAAGTCGCGGTCCGACACGGTATCCAGCGAATTGGCCGTCGGCCGGTCGAAACCCAGGGCTTCGGCCGTCATGTGGCGGTCGATGGGGAACGAGGTTCCGGCCAGGGCGGCGACACCCAAGGGACATTCGTTCAGGCGCCTGCGGCCGTCGGCCAGGCGGCTGCGGTCGCGGCCCAGCATTTCCACATAGGCCAGCAGGTAATGACCGAGAGTCACCGGCTGCGCGCCCTGAAGATGGGTGAAGCCGGGCATGACGGTCGCGGCCTCGGCCTCGGCGCGTTCGATCAACGCGGCCTGCAGGTCCTTGACGCCCGCGTCCAAGGCGTCGATGGCGCCCCGCACCCACAGCTTGAAGTCCGTCGCCACCTGGTCGTTGCGCGACCGCGCCGTGTGCAGGCGGCCCGCCGGCGCGCCGATCAGCGCCGCCAAGCGGTTTTCCACGTTCATGTGGATGTCTTCCAAGGCACGCTTGAATTCGAAATCACCCGCGGCGATTTCCGCCTTCACGGCCGCAAGCCCGTCGGCAATGGCGTCGGCGTCGGCTTGCCCGACGATGCCCTGCTTGGCCAGCATGCGGACATGGGCGGTCGATCCGGCGATGTCCTCGTTCGCCAGCCGCTTGTCGAATTCGATGGAGGCGTTGATTTCCTCCATGATGGCGTCGGGACCGGCGTCGAAGCGCCCGCCCCAGATGGTCGAGGCGCCGGAAACGTCGTTTCCGCCCGATCCGGACTTGCCCGTAGTGCGCGCCATGGCTATCTCCTTAAGTCCAAGGCGATGGTGTAGACGATCAACGTAAACGGACAGTGAACCCGCATGATGACCCGGACCCACATCCAGACCACCCGTAATGCCCTTGCGCCCGCGACATTCCTGCGGACCCTGGCCACCGCCGTCTTGTTGAGTGGGGCGATTTTCATCATTCCCGGCGGCATTGCAAGGGGGGCGGAGACCACTTGTTCCGCGCCGCCGCCAACGTTATCCAAGTTCAAGACGGCGGATTCGGCGGTTGCGCCCATGACGGACGCGTTCCAGACCGCCGGGGGTGCCCCCGTCACCGTCGCCGAACTGGCCCGGGGCAAGGGGGCCGTGGTCAATTTCTGGGCCACCTGGTGCGCCCCCTGCATCAAGGAAATGCCGCATTTGGACGCCCTGAAGACGGATCTGGCCCGGGACGGGATTCCGGTCATCGTCGTCAGCCAGGATCGCGGCGGCCTGGACGTGGTCAAACCGTTCTTCGACAAGCAGGGATATAAAAACCTCTCGATCCATCTGGACCCCAAAGGCACCTTCGCCCGCGCCAACAAGGTGCGCGGCCTGCCGACGACGATTCTCTATGACGCCCAGGGCCGGGAAAAGGGCCGCCTTGAAGGCATCGCCGAATGGAATGCCCCGGACGTCAAAGCATTCATCCGCGCCTGCCTGAGCGCATCCAAGGGCGGCTGAGCCGCGATCCGCCCGCCCCGGTTTATCGCCGGCGGCGAACGCGCTAGGATAAAGTCATGACAACACAAAGCCTGAAATTCCTGTGCGCGGGCGCCCTGGTGCTGGGCCTGGGGGCGTGCAGCGTTACCGAATGGACCCTGCCCGGCGGTTCCGAGGACCAGCTTGCCTTCGACCGCCAGGAATGCCGATCCCTGGCGCGCCGGGAGGCCGACCGCATCCTGAAACGCCAACCCCTGCCGCAGCCCGATGCCGGCCCCCTGATCGGCAGCGAATACGATGCCGCCATGGCGCGCTACGACCTGTCGCGCCAGATCGACCGGATGTTCGTGTCCTGCATGGAAAATCGGGGCTACCGGCGGTCCAGCCGGTCGCTGTTCGACTAGGCGTTCCATTCTGGACTGCGGCTCCCCATATAGACGGGGCGCCGCCTGCCTCTGATCGCCGCGCGGCGCGGACACAAGCTGTCTTTGAACGCACATGGCCAGAAGGAGGAGACCGACATGGGTTTGACCATTGGCGACACCGCCCCCGATTTCACGGCGGAAACCACGCAAGGAACCATCAATTTCCACGACTGGATCGGCGATGGCTGGTGCATCATCTTTTCGCACCCCAAGGACTTCACGCCGGTCTGCACCACCGAACTGGGCTACATGGCGAAGCTGATGCCCGAGTTCAAGGCACGCGGCGTGAAGGTCATCGGCCTGAGCGTCGATTCCGTGGACGATCACGCGGCCTGGTCCAAGGACATCGAGGAAACCCAGGGCACCGCCCCCAATTATCCGATGATCGGCGATGCCGACCTGAAGGTTGCCAAGCTGTACGGCATGCTTCCGGCCGATGCCTCTGGCGGGGCGAAGGAACGCACCGCCATGACCAATATGACCGTGCGCACGGTCTTCGTCATCGGCCCGGACAAGCAGATCAAACTGTGCCTGACCTATCCCATGGCGACGGGCCGCAATTTCGATGAAATCCTGCGCGTCATCGATTCCCTGCAGCTTACGGCAAAACACCAGGTGGCGACGCCGGTGAACTGGAAACAGGGGGAGGACGTGATCATCGTCCCCGCCGTCAGCGACGAAGCCGCCAAGGAGAAGTACCCAGGCGGTTGGAAAACGCTGAAACCCTATTTGCGCATCGTGCCGCAGCCCAAATAAGACGAACCGGGCCTGGACAAACAAAAACGGCGGCGCCCCGCGTTGGGCACCGCCGTTTTCTTGTCTGCGAGTCGCGCTGGCTTAGGCGGCCAGGCGATCGTTGCCGCGACCCGTCGGCTGCGCTGCCGCCGGAACGAGGTAATAAAGTTCGGCCGCGCTGCGGGCGGAGGCCGGCACCCGGTCGTTGCCGGAGAAGGCCCCGGCGACGAGGGCGGTAATGTCGTCGCGGCTGATACCGATGTCACGCAGCATGCGGTCATCGAGGGCCAGCAGCTGGCGGCGCATGGCGCTGCGGCGCAGGCCGATGATCAGGCCCTGGATAAGGGACTGCACACCGTTGACCAGCGGCAGGAAATAGCTGTCTTCCTGCATCAAGGCCGGCTGCTGGAACAGGTCCTGCTGAACCGGTTCGGCCTGCTTCTGGGACCGTGCCGGGATAATCGCCTGGACCGCCCGCTTGCAGATCCGTGCGAAAGCCTGCGCCCGCAAAATACGGGCTTGTTCGATGAGGTCCTGAACGGACAGATCAGTTTGGCTGTAGGTCGCCATGGTCGTTACTCCTGAATTGAGGTCGTGGGCGGGCCCTGAATGGACATTGCCGACGACGTGTTGGGCGGAACCTATGCCTGTCCCTTCCATGCGAAAACCGCAAATGCTGCACTGCAGTACTGCATTAAACGCATGGCTGATTGTGCGAAATATCACAGCCAGCCCCCTGCCCCGCATGTCTCTGCTTGCCACCCGGGCCGGGGCTTCCTAGCTTGTCCCCATGGACGCATCATCACCCGCCAAACCCCGCCGGGGATCTTCCCGCGCCGCGATCGCACCACCGCCCGCCGCCGAACGCCTGACGCTGTTGCGCGCCGAACTGGCGAAACGGGGGCTCGACGGCTTCATCGTGCCGCGCGGCGATGAACATCAGGGTGAATACGTCGCCCCCCGCTCCGAACGCCTGGCCTGGCTGACCGGCTTCACCGGCTCGGCCGGGATGGCGGTTGTGCTGAGCCGCCGGGCCGCGTTGTTCAGTGACGGCCGCTACACCCTACAGGCGGCAAAGCAGGTCGACGCGAACCTGTACGACCTTCGCCACATTACCCAGGAACCTGCCGTCGACTGGATCGCCGAAGCCCTGCCCAAGGGCGGCAAGTTGGGTTATGACCCCTGGCTGTTGACGCCGGCGCAGGTCCCCCGCTTCCGTGAAGCCTGCCAGCAGGCCGGCGGCGAGCTTGTGCCCGTGGACGGCAATCCCATTGATGCGGTTTGGGCCGACCAGCCCGCGCGCCCCGCCGCCCCCGTGCGCGCCCACCCCCTGAAGTACGCGGGGCTGGGATCGGCCGACAAACGGCGGACCGTCGCCGCGATGCTGAAATCCCAGGGCCAGAACGCCCAGATTCTGTCGGCCCCCGATTCCATCGCCTGGCTGTTGAACGTGCGGGGGACCGACGTGCCGCGCACGCCCTTGGCCCTCAGCTTCGCCGTGATTCATAAAGACGCCACCGTCGACTGGTTCATAGATCCGGCCAAAATCCCGGCCGCCGTGACACGTCATCTTGGCAAGGACGTGCGCATCAAGGCACCGGACGCCCTTGGCCCCCTGCTCGACCGGCTGGCCGCGAAACACGCGAAAGTCCGCATCGATCCCATGGCCGACCCCATGTGGATCGCCGCCCGCCTGGCCGACGGCGGGGCCGTGGTCGACCGCGGCCCGGACCTGTGTATCCTGCTCAAGGCCTGCAAGAACACCACGGAGATCGCCGGCATGCGCGCCGCCCATCTGCGCGATGGGGCCGCCGTGGCCAAATTCCTTGCCTGGCTGTCGGCGGAAGCGCCCAAGGGCGGGATCAGCGAGCTCGACGCCTCGGACCGGCTTTATACCTTCCGCAAGGAAAACGACCTGATCCGCGACCTCAGCTTCGACACCATTTCCGGCAGCGGGCCCAACGGCGCCATCGTGCATTACAAGGCAACCCCGGCGTCCGACCGGCGGCTGCGGTCGGGCGATGTCTATCTGGTCGATTCCGGGGCCCAATACCTGGACGGCACCACGGACATCACGCGTACCGTCGCCATCGGCCCGAAAGCCCCGCCCAAGGAAGCCCGCACCCGATTCACCCTGGTCCTCAAGGGCCATATCGCCCTGGCCCGGGCGCGCTTTCCCAAGGGCACCACGGGCTCGCAGTTGGACCCCTTGGCCCGCCAGTTCCTTTGGGCCGAGGGCCTGGACTTCGACCACGGCACGGGCCACGGCGTCGGCAGCTACCTCAGCGTCCACGAAGGGCCGCAGCGCATTTCCAAGGCCCCCAGTACGGTGGCGCTGGAGCCGGGCATGGTGATCTCGAACGAACCCGGATACTACAAGACCGGGGCCTATGGCATCCGCATCGAGAACCTTGTCCTGGTCACCGCCGCCACCGCACCCCGGGGGGCGGAGCGCGATGTCCTGGCGTTCGAGACCCTGACCCTGGCGCCCATCGACCGTAATCTGATCGAGGTGACGCTGCTGGACACGGCGGAACGGGCCTGGCTGGATGCCTATCACGCAAGGGTCCGCAAGGCTCTGTCACCCCTGGTCGACACCAAGACGCGGGCCTGGCTGAAACAGGCCACGGCGCCACTCGCCAGCTAGTCACTTGCGATACAGATAAACCGCCGAGCGGTGCAGGTCGTCGACCCGCGCTTCCTTCACCGGCGTCCAACCCGGCAGGGCGAAGGCGTTGGACAGCACCCAAGCGCCCGGCTTCAGACCATCCTCCAGCCGGCCGGCCAGCTTGGTCATTGCCGGCGGGCAGAGGAAGCAGACCGCGAGATCGGCATCCGAGAAATCGGTCTTCAAGATGTCGCCAAAACGGACCTCCAGGTTGGCCGGGCCGAACAGAACCTGACGCAGGCGGCAGACCGCCCAAGGCAGGAGCGAGACTTCGGTGGCGATGACCCGGGCATCCGGAAAGCGTCGGGCAAGGGCCGTCGCCAGACCGCCCCATCCGGCCCCCAATTCGTGAATACAGCGCGGCTCAAGGCCCTCGATCACGGTGAACATGCAGGCCCGGACGGCGGGGGATGTCGGCATCGGCGGAACGCCGGTCCGGATGGTCCCGACGAGGATCAAGACAATGGCGGCGAGCACCAGGGAAAGGGCTAAAAATTCCATCGACAGGGCCCCTTTTCGCCGTCACATTACCGGCCCATATTAGGTTCATCTTCGGAATTCAGCCGGATTTCCGAAGCAAGAGAAGAAAACATGTTCTTTTTTAATACAGCGAAGAAAATGAGCCAATTGGGCAAGCCGGTTGATCCCAACTGGGTGCGCAATGAAAAGGGCAAGTTTTTCCGCTTCATCAATCTCGACCCCCAGGAACAGAACCTGGAGGGACAGACCGCCGTGTTCATCATCTGGCACGGTGGCGTGCGGCCTGCCTGGGTTTATGTCGGCACCTCGCGTAACTTGGCGCGCGACCTGCTGGAGTGCAAGAACAACGAAGACATCTTGTATTTCGAACGGTTCGGCGGCCTGTTCGTCAGTTGGTGCTACATTCGCAAGGAATTTCAGGCCGGCGCCGCGCGCTACCTGACCCAGATCGCCAAGCCGCAGGTCGACAACCCGCTGGCGCCGTCGGCTGCCGTCGATGCCATCCCCGTCATGCTGCCGGGCGCCAAACCGACCGTTTGATCCCCCTTCAACCCAATCCCGCCGCGTCTTTTCCAACAATTCCATTGACGCGACGAACCAGAACGAAAATTCTGATTACATGGCCCGCACCCGTGAATTCGATCCCGACGACGCCCTCGACAAGGCCATGCGCCTGTTCTGGGAACGCGGGTTTCAGCATACCTCCATGGAGGACCTGGTCCGCCACACGGGCGTCAGCCGCTATGGACTGTACGGGACCTTCGGCAACAAGGACGCGATCTATCATCAGGCGCTGATGCGCTATATCCAGATCAAGAAAGACGAAATGCGCCGGGCCCTGCGCACGCCGGGCGCCGGACGGCTGGCGCTTGAGGCCTATTTCCGCGATATCGACGCATTCGTGTCCTCGGACGAAGGGCGCAAGGGCTGCATGGTCTACAACACCGCGGCGGAACTGGCCCCCCATCATCCGGAATTGGCCGAGTACCTGCGGGGACTTCAGGTCGAAGTGCGCAATTTGTTCGAGCAGGTCATCCGCAACGGCCAGCAGGCCGGCGACATCCGCACGGACATTCCGGCCGCCGATCTTGCCATGACCCTGTTCACCATGGAGCAAGGCATGGCCGCCCTGAACCGCGGCGGCACGGCCATCGACGACCTGATGTCCTGCTATGACACCTATCTGAAATTCCTGGAGGGGTAGCCGTTCCACTCTTCCGTCATGCCCGTGCTTGACACGGGCATCCACGCCTTCCCCGCCTCGCTTATCGACATGATCAGGATGTGGATGGCCGGGTCCAGGCCCGGCCATGACGATGACAGAGACGCGTCACTCCGCCGCCGTCTTCAGACCTTCCGCCGCCAGGTCGACGATCTGGTCCATAATCGCCGTCAGGTCGTAGTCCTTGGGCGTGTAGACGCGGGCGACTCCGGCGGCCTTCAGGGTTTCCGCGTCGGCCGGCGGGATGATGCCGCCGGCGACCACGGGAATATCGTCCAGGCCTTCGGCCCGCATCAGGGCCATGACGTCCGTGACCAGTGCCACGTGCGAGCCCGACAGCACCGACAATCCCACCACATGCACGGCCTCGTCCCGCGCGGCGGCGACGATCTGTTCCGGGGTCAGGCGGATGCCTTCGTAGACGACCTCCATGCCCGCGTCCCGCGCCCGCACGGCGATCTGTTCCGCCCCGTTGGAATGGCCGTCGAGCCCCGGCTTGCCGACCAGAATCTTGATACGGCGGCCGAGGGCGGATGACACCTCCTCGACCCGCTGGCGCACGGCCGTGATGTCGCCGGCGGCCCCCAGGGCCGCGCCCGAAATGCCCGTGGGTGCGCGGTACTCACCGAACACGTCGCGCAGCGCCTGGCCCCATTCGCCCGTGGTCACGCCCGCATGGGCGCATTGGATCGAGGGCTCCATGATGTTGGCGTCGGACTTGGCGGCCTCGGTCAGGGCCTTGAGCGCGGCCGCGACCTTGGCGTCGTCACGGGCCTCGCGCCAGGCAACCAGGGACGCGATCTGTTCCGCTTCGGCCTCGGGCGAAACGGTGACGATGGCCCCGGCCTGACCGACCAGGGGTGAAGGTTCGGCCTCCTGATACTTGTTCACGCCAACCACGATCTGCTCGCCCGCCTCGATCGCGGCCAGGCGTTTCGCGCTGGCTTCGACCAGGCGCTGTTTCATGTAGCCTGCCTCGATCGCATGGACGGCGCCCCCCATGGCGTCGATGCGGGCCAGTTCCGCCAGGGCCTGCCCCTTCAGATCTTCGACCTTGGCGTCGATTTCCTTGGAGCCGTCGAAGATGTCGCCGAATTCCAAAAGGTCCGTCTCATACGCCACGATCTGCTGCAACCGCAGGGACCATTGCTGATCCCAGGGGCGCGGCAGGCCGAGGGCCTCGTTCCAGGCGGGCAGTTGCACGGCCCGCGCGCGGGCGTTCTTCGACAAGGTCACGGCCAGCATTTCCAACAGGATGCGGTAGACGTTGTTTTCCGGCTGCTGCTCGGTCAAGCCCAGGGAATTGACCTGCACGCCATAGCGGAAGCGGCGGTACTTTTCGTCCTCAACCCCATAGCGGTTGCGCGTGATGTCGTCCCACAGCTCGGTGAACGCGCGCATCTTGCACAGCTCGGTGATGAAGCGCATGCCGGCGTTGACGAAGAAGCTGATGCGCCCGACCAGACGCGGGAAGTCTTCATCCGAAACCTGACCCGAGGCCTTGACCGTGTCCAAAATCGCCTGCGCGTTGGCCAGCGCATAGGCCAGTTCCTGGACCGGCGTCGCCCCCGCTTCCTGCAGGTGGTAGGAGCACACGTTGACCGGGTTCCACTTGGGCACCTCGCGGCAGGTGAAGGCGATGGTGTCCGACGTCAGGCGCAGCGACGGCGACGGTGGAAAGATATAGGTGCCGCGCGAGAGATATTCCTTCAGCACGTCGTTCTGGGTCGTGCCCGCCAGATCGGCGCGCTTGGCGCCCTGACGTTCGGCGGCGGCGATATAAAGCGCCAGCAGCCAGGCCGCCGGCGCGTTGATGGTCATGGAGGTGTTCATCTGTTCGAGCGGGATGCCGTCGAACAACTGCGCCATATCGCCCAGATGGGAGATCGGCACGCCGACCTTGCCGACCTCACCACGGGCGAGCGGATGGTCGGCGTCATAGCCGGTCTGGGTCGGCAGGTCGAAGGCCACGGACAGGCCCGTCTGCCCCTTTTCCAGGTTCGAACGGTACAGCGCGTTCGATTCCTTGGCCGAGGAATGGCCCGAATAGGTGCGGAACAGCCAGGGCTTATCCCGCGCCGCCGCCTGTTGCGCCGCAGCGGAACCGCCTTTTGCGCCTGCTAATTCGCCACTCATCGCCTTCTCCTTAAAAATGACAGAAATTCGCCATTCCCTAAAAATTATTGTAATTTTATTTCGTATCTAAATCACAAAACGAAAGATAGAATTTTGTGCATTGCGAAGAAAATGTAAAGCGGATATGACCAATAGGACAACAAAAATGGCCGCATGCCGAACATTAAGATACAGGCGAAAACGCGGACCGTTGGGGATGGCGTAACTGTGTGGAGAAGGAGGCAGCAATGTCGGATGCCGCCGAAGTGATCGAATTGAACCCGAACCAGCCCACGAAAGACCTGTACGAAGTCGGCGAAATCCCGCCGCTGGGTCATGTCCCGAAACAGATGTACGCCTGGGCGATCCGCAAGGAACGCCACGGCGAGCCCGATACCGCCATGCAGGTCGAGGTCGTCGACGTGCCCGAACTGGACAGCCACGACGTGCTGGTCATGGTGATGGCCGCCGGCGTCAACTACAACGGCGTGTGGGCCGCGCTCGGCACGCCGATCTCGCCCTTCGACTACCACAAGGCCGAGTATCATATCGCGGGCTCCGACGCCTCGGGCGTGGTCTACGCCGTCGGCTCCAAGGTCAAACGCTTCAAGGTCGGCGACGAGGTCGTGGTCCACTGTAATCAGGACGACGGCGACGACGAGGAATGCAACGGCGGCGACCCCATGTTCTCCACCTCGCAGCGCATCTGGGGGTATGAAACGCCGGACGGCTCCTTCGCCCAGTTCTGCCGCGTCCAGGACCGCCAGTGCATGGCCCGGCCCAAGCACCTGACCTGGGAAGAAAGTGCCTGCTACACCCTGGTCCTCGCCACCGCCTACCGCATGCTGTTCGGCCACCGTCCGCATATCCTGCGGCCCGGCCACAACGTGCTGGTCTGGGGGGCGTCCGGCGGGTTGGGCTCCATGGCGGTGCAGCTGTGCGCCGTATCCGGCGCCAACGCCATCGGCGTGATCTCGGAAGAGGACAAACGCGATTTCGTCATGTCGCTGGGCGCCAAGGCGGTGATCAACCGCAAGGACTTCAACTGCTGGGGCCAACTGCCCGAGGTCAACGGCCCGGGCTTCAAGGAATACATGGCCGAGACCCGCAAGTTCGGCAAGGCCATCTGGGACATCACCGGCAAGGGCAACGACGTCGACTTCGTGTTCGAACACCCGGGCGAGGCGACCTTCCCGGTCAGCTGCAACGTGGTCAAGCGCGGCGGCATGGTCGTATTCTGCGCCGGCACCACGGGCTATAACCTGACCATGGACGCGCGGTTCGTGTGGATGCGCCAGAAACGTATCCAGGGCAGCCACTTCGCCAACCTGATGCAGGCGTCGCAGGCCAACCAGTTGGTGATCGAACGGCGGCTCGACCCCTGCATGTCGGAAGTGTTTTCCTGGGCCGACATTCCGGCGGCCCATATGAAAATGCGCGCCAACCAGCACAAACCCGGTAACATGGCGGTTCTGGTCCAGGCCAAGCGGCCCGGCTTCCGGACCCTCGAGGATTGCATTTCGGCGTAAAGCCCATCGGCGCCCCCGCCGCCTGACATCAAGGAGACGCGTCATGGACGCCAGCGCACCCAGCGGCGGCATTCTGCTGCCCGATCTTTTGACCCTTTGCCGCGAGGCCCAGGGCGCGGCCGACGACGTGTTCGCCGCCGCCCGCCGACAGGTCACCGACATGTGCAGCGAAAACGGCAAGGTGTCCGGCCCCCTGGTCGACGCCAATCAGGTCGCGGCCCATGGCCTGTCCTGGCTGGCGACCTATGTCGAGGGCCTGCGCCAGATGCTCGGCTGGGCCGAACGCCTGGAGGGCGCGGGCCAGTTCGGCGAGATGGAACAGCTGATGGTCCAGGCCGCGTTCGGCGAATACCTGGCCCAGATCAAGGGCGGCATCGCCTTGTCACAGGTCGAGATCGTGCGCCCGGCGGACCTGGGCCTGACGGCCGACGACATGGCCCCCCTGGACGGTGCCGCCGCCAAGACCCTGATCGCGGGCGGCAACACGCCGGCCCTGCGGGCCCGCATGGGCGAGATCATGGCGGAGGGGCATTTCGGCGCCCTGGGCCTGGACGACGAGATGCTGGACATGGTGCGCGACCAGTTCCACAAGTTCGTCGAGGATCAGGTCATGCCCCATGCCCATGAATGGCATCTGGCCGACAACCTGATCCCCATCGAAATCGTCGATCAGATGGCGGAACTGGGCGTGTTCGGCCTGACCGTGCCGGAAGAAGGCGGCGGCCTGGGCATGGGCAAGATCGCCATGTGCGTGGTCACGGAAGAACTGTCGCGGGGCTATATCGGCGTCGGCTCGCTCGGCACCCGGTCGGAAATCGCGGCGGAGCTGATCCGCCTGGGCGGCACGCCGGAACAGCAGGCCCATTACCTGCCCAAGATCGCGTCCGGCGAAATCCTGCCGACGGCCGTGTTCACGGAACCCAACACGGGATCGGACCTGGCGTCCTTGAAGACCCGCGCGGTCAAGGACGGCGATGTCTACAAGGTGACCGGCAATAAGACCTGGATCACCCATGCCTCACGCTCGGACCTGATGACCCTTCTGGTCCGCACGGACGCGAACGAGCCCGGCTACAAGGGGCTTTCCATGCTGCTTGCGGAAAAGCCGCGCGGCACGGAGGACGACCCCTTCCCCGCCCCCGGCATGTCCGGCGGCGAGATCGAGGTGCTCGGTTACCGCGGCATGAAGGAATACGAACTCGGCTTCGACGGTTTCGAAGTCCCGGCGGGCCAGCTTCTGGGCGGCCAGGAAGGCCAGGGCTTCAAGCAGTTGATGGCGACCTTCGAAAGTGCCCGCATCCAGACAGCGGCCCGCGCCGTCGGCGTGGCCCAGAACGCCATGGAACTGGGCCTGAAATACGCCCTGGAGCGCAACCAGTTCGGACGCGCCATCCATGCCTTCCCGCGCGTCCACGGCAAGCTTGCCTGGATGGCCGTGGAAACCATGATCGCCCGCCAGTTGACCTATTTCGCCGCGCGCGAAAAGGATTCCGACCGGCGCTGCGACATCGAGGCGGGCATGGCCAAGCTGTTGGGGGCGCGCACGGCCTGGTCCAATGCGGACAACGCCCTGCAGATTCACGGCGGCAACGGTTATGCCATGGAATATCCGATCTCGCGGGTGCTGTGCGACGCCCGCATCCTCAATATTTTCGAGGGGGCGGCGGAAATCCAGGCCCAGGTCATCGCCCGCGGCCTGATGTCCGGGCGCAACTAACCCATCCCTACCTCCTGGCCACGAGTTGGCCCGATCCTTGCGTCCTTTCATCGGGTCAAGTGCGGCCACCCCGGCCATTGTCCGGCGGGCGGCCCGATTTAAAGTGAGGTCATGGTCATGGGTATGGAAGAATTTCGCAGTTATATGAATGCGTTAGAGGTTTTGAGCGAGGAAATCGAGGCCTCTCCCGAATTCAAGTTAGTCGCCGGCGCCATGAACCGTCCGGAGATGCTACATCGTTTCAATTTGCACCGCGCGATGGTCAATCTGCTTCATTTTGTCACCGTGCACATGATGCGCGCCGACGCCCAGGACTATGACGGGGAGAGCGAACGGTGGATTCTGGGCGCCCTGGATCAGGCGTCCGAGGAAATCCGCAACGGCCTTACCCGCCCCCTGCCGGTTGAGGCGCGACACCTTGCCGAACGGTCGCTGAAACTGTCCAACCAGATTCTCGCCGACATTCACACCATCGCCGCCTGAAAATTCAGACGTCCTCGGGATCACGCCAACCTTCGTATTCCTGTTGAGTTTCCGGGTTGGGCGGATAAACGCCGATAATCGGCCGACCGGCCTGAATCTTCTGTTTGGCGAACCGCTCGAATCGTTCCTGGGCGACACCGCCGGCCGCGACCTCCGCCGCCAGATCCCGGGGGATCACCACGACCCCATCGCCGTCGGCCTTGATGATGTCGCCGGGAATGACGGCAACCCCGCCGCAGCCGATCCGGGTTCCCGTATCGCCCGCCGCCAAGCCCACGATATGGGCGGGCGCCGCCGGGCCCGCCGCAAACACGGGCAGACCAACGGCGATCGCCTCCGCCGCGTCGCGCACGCCGCCGTCGGCGACCACGCCGGCAACACCCCGCACCTTCAACCGCTCCAGAATCAGATCACCCAATACCGCCGTTTCCGCATCGCGCCTGGCGTCGATCACCAGCACGGCGCCCTCGGGCACCTCTTCGATGGCGTGGCGCGGCACATAGCCGTCGGCGCCCAGAACGGCGGGGGCCGACAGGTCCTCCCGCGCGGGAATGAACCGCAGGGTGAAGGCCTCGCCCAACAGCGGCTTGACCGGTGCGTTCAAGGGCCGCACCCCGGCCATGACGACCCGGCGCAATCCCCGCTTCAACAACTGCATGGACACGGTGGCGACGGAAATACGTTCCAGGTTTTTGCGGGTTTCTGCGTCCATGAATGGGCTCCTTGGGTCTGGGACAGTCCGGCATCTTAGCCGCGTGCACGGCGAAACAACCGGGAAAATCGGTGACGCCCGCCAGTGAAAGGACTATATCTCGGAAATGGAAGGGTTCTTCACGATCCTCATCGTCATCGCCCTGGCGCTGACCCTGCTGGTGCTGTTCGTCGGCATCGGCGCCTTCGCCGTGGGCGGCAAGTTCAACGCGAAATATTCCAACAAACTGATGCGCGCCCGCGTGCTCATGCAGGGCATCGCCATCATCCTGTTCGCCGTTCTCATGCTGCTGAGCGGCAAATAGACGCCCTATCCGGCGCAGGAGGACGCATTTCTTGGTTACCTTGTCGAAGATCTACACCCGGGGCGGGGACGCGGGCGAAACCTCGCTGGGGTCCGGCGACCGGCGGCCCAAGCACGACATCCGGGTCGCCGCCTACGGCACCGTCGACGAAGCCAATTCGGTGATCGGTTTGGTGCGGCTTTACACCGGGCCGGGCGGCAGCGATGCGAATGCCGAGGCCGACGCCATGTTGAGCCGCATCCAGAACGACCTGTTCGACCTAGGCGCCGACCTGTGCACGCCCGAGGACGGCAAGCGGTCCGAGGGGGCGTTGCGCATCCAGGCTTCGCAGGTCGCGCGCCTGGAGACGGAAATCGACGCCATGAACGGGGATCTGGAACCGCTCAAATCCTTCATCCTGCCGGGCGGGCGGGCGGCGGCGGCGCACCTGCACCATGCCCGCACCGTGGCCCGCCGGGCCGAACGCCTGATCACCGAACTGGCCGGGGCGGAAGCGGTCAACGCCGAGGCCGTGAAATACGTCAACCGCCTGTCCGACCATCTGTTCGTGCTGGCCCGGCGCCTTAACGACGGCGGGCGGGCGGACGTTCTTTGGGTGCCCGGGGCGACCCGCTGAGCCTGCTGGGAGCCTTTGAAATCAGACGGTTCATTACCCTGGAATGATGTATGCCAATGGGCCGAACGGGCCTTGACCACCCCTGGGGGTAAGCCTATTGTGCGAGTGCGAACAGCCCAATTCCGGCATAAAGATCGGACCGGGGCGGGGCGCACCGGAGTGTGGAGATTAGAAAATAATGTCGGATAAGATTAAGAAGATCGGCGTCATCGGCGCCGGCCAGATGGGCAGTGGCATCGCGCATGTGTGCGCCTTGTCCGGGCGCGCCGTCTACATGCTGGACGTCAGCGACGACGCCTTGGCGCGGGGCATGGACACCATCGAGCGCGGCATGAGCCGTCAGGTCGAACGCGACCTGATCTCCGCCGACGATATGAAAAACGCCCTGACCCTGATCAAGACCGGCACCGATTATGCCGGCATGAAGGATTGCGACCTCGTGATCGAGGCCGCCACGGAAGACGAGGAAGTCAAGAAGGCGATCCTGCGTTCCCTCGCCGACCATCTGGGCGAGAACACGGTGATCGCGACCAACACGTCCTCCATCTCCATCACCCGCCTGGCCGCCCAGACGGACCGGCCGGAGCGTTTCGTCGGCATGCACTTCATGAACCCGGTGCCGCGCATGGATCTGGTCGAACTGATCCGCGGCATCGCGACCAACGAAGAAACCTTCGCCATGATCCGCGAACTGACCACGGATCTGGGCAAGAAGCCGGTCAACGCCGAGGATTTCCCGGCCTTCATCGTCAACCGCATCCTGCTGCCGATGATCAACGAGGCGATCTACACCCTGTACGAAGGCGTCGGCTCGGTCGATGCCATCGACACCGCCATGCGGCTCGGCACCCGTCATCCCATGGGCCCGCTGGAACTGGCCGACTTCATCGGCCTGGACACCTGTCTGTCGATCATGCACGTGCTGCACGACGGCCTGTCCGATTCCAAGTACCGGCCCTGCCCGCTGCTGGTGAAATACGTCGAAGCCGGCTGGCTCGGCCGCAAGACGGGCCGCGGGTTCTACGACTACTCCACGGACACGCCGGTTCCGACCCGCTGATCGTCTGCCGGGCAGTCTGCCCGGTCAGCCGCCCCATACCTGGCGGAACACGCGCAGCCAGTTTTCCCCCACGATTTTCCGCACGTCGGCGTCGCCATAGCCGCGCGCCAATAGTCCTGCGGTCAGGTTGGACAGGGTCGCGGGCGTCTCGATCCCTTTGGGGAAATAATGCGGCGGCGGCGGATAGACGGCGGCGTCCCAGCGTCCCGTTTTGATCGCGTCGTCATAACGCGCCTGCGCCTTGTCGGCGGGGATAATCGGGTCCATCCCCATGTAATAATCGATGCCCAGCCCCACATGGTCGATGCCCATGAGGTCGACCGCATAATCGATGAATTCGATGAAGCGGTCCAGGGAGGGTCTTGGGTCGTCGCCGAGAAAACTGGGGAACCCGTTGATGCCGACCACCCCGCCGGTCGCAGCACAGGCCTTCATCTGGTCGTCCGTGATGTTGCGCGGCGAGGGGTGCAGCGCCTTGGCGTTGGCGTGGGAAAACACGAAGGGCCCGTCGCAGATTTCCATGGCGTCCAGGGTGGTTCTTTCGCCCGTATGGCTGCCGTCGACGATCAGGCTCAGCTCGTTGCAGCGCCGGACCAGATCCTGGCCGAACAGGCTGAGCCCCGCGTCCGTGCGCTCCAGCGCCCCGTCGCCGACCCGGCATTTCACGTTGTAGGTCAACTGCACCATGCCGAGGCCGAGCGTCTTGTAGGCATCCAGCAAGTCGAGATCGTCCTCGACCGCGTCCGTGCCCTGGAAGTGGAACACGATGGCCATGTCGCCGGCCTGTTTGGCGGCCTCGATGTCCGATGCCTTGCGGGCCAGGCGCAGGCGGTCATGGCCGTCGATGAAGCGATGCCAGCGCCCGAAAATGCGCAGGGTCTGTTCCGCCGTCTCGCGGATCGCGATGGTCGGGATCGCGGCGGTCAGGCCGCCGTCCATGTAGTAGGTGACGTTGGCCGGATCCATCAGCAGCGGGCAGACCCCGTCAATGACGATGGCGTCGCGGTGCAGGTTTTCGGCGTCAGTCGTCATCGCCGGAAACCGGCTTGTCCGCCGAGACCAGGCCCAAATCTACCCCGGCCTCGTCCAGCATGGCCTTGGTGATCTTGTCGTCTTCCGACCAGCGGGATGCGAAGTCCGCATTTTCCAGGCTGTTGGCATCGACCACCACGCGCTTGATGCCGACCTGAACGATGGCCCGCGTGCAGTCGGCGCAGGGCAGATGAGTGACGTAGATGGTGCAGCCCTTCAGCGACATGCCGATGCGCGCGGCGTTGTAGATGGCGTTGCGCTCCGCGTGCTCGGTCCATTTGTATTTCAGGGGCCGGGTGTGACGGTCCTCGACGGCGTCGTCGATGGTACGGGGAAAGCCGTTGAAGCCGTAAGGCCCCGGCGTCTTGTCATCCCCCACGATCACCGCGCCGACCTGGGTCGAGCGGTCCTTGGACCAGGTCGCGACCTCCTTTGCCAGGCGCAGGAATCGAATGTCCCATTTCTCGCTCATCGGCTGATCCCCAATTCATCCCCGTTGCAGGCTCCCGTTCCGCCGAAGGTTGCCATATCGCGCGCGGATGGGCCACGACAAAGGCGTACCAACGGGTTTCCCCTGTCATCGAACCGTCACGCCGCCGTTAACAAAGCTTCTTTTGTCTTCGCCGGAACCGTCTGTCATCAGATGTGAAATTGGCCCTGGGCGATGAATACGCACCTGACCAACCAAGACGTGCCGTACCGGCAATAGGGACCGCGACATCATGAACATGCTTGCCAAGCTGGCCGTTCCCAAAGGGGTGCTGCCCAAGTTTGCGTACCCCCGGAGAAAGACCCCTGCCCCCACCCCGCCACGCCCGGTCGACGTGCGTGCCCGCAACCTGGAAATCCGCCTGGCGGAAACGCCCGAGGAGATCGAGGCTGCGCAGCGCCTGCGCTACAACGTGTTCTACCGCGAGATGGGCGCCATCCCGACCGTGGAGGCCGCACGCCACGAGCGCGACGCCGATCCTTTCGACACCGTCTGCGATCACCTGCTGGTGCTCGACACGGACCGCTCGCAGCCCGGCCGCCCCTTCGTCTGCGGCACTTACCGGTTGATCCGGGGCGCCGTGGCCAAGGCCAACGGCGGGTTCTATTCGGCCCATGAATACGACCTGTCGGCCTTGCTGCGTCATCCGGGCGAACTGGTCGAACTGGGCCGGTCCTGCGTCCATGAAGACTACCGCACGGGGGCCGTCATGCAGCTTCTGTGGGGCGGCATCGCGGAATACCTCAACGCCTACGACATCAAACTGATGTTCGGCTGCGGCTCGTTGCCCGGCACGGACGCGGAAGCGCTCATGCCGGCGCTCAGCTATCTGCACCATTTCCACATGGCGCCCAGCGACATCCGTGCCCGGGCGCTTGACGACCTTTACGTGAAGATCGACCGGGTGCCCCTGACCCGGCTGGATCAAAGAGCGGCCCGCGCCATGCTGCCGCCGCTTATCAAGGGATACATGCGCGTCGGCGGCTTCATCGGCGACGGCGCGGTTATCGACAACCAGTTCAACACGACGGACGTATGCATCATCGTACCTACGGACCACATCACCGAGAAATACCAGCGCCACTACAAGCCCTGTGGGACGCGCTAGGCGACGCCGGTCCCGTCGCCGCCTCGGGCCTTAGGTCCGCCGGCCGTATTTCATTGTTCCTTGCCCTGACGGGCGCGCTGCTGCCGGTCGCGGTGGCGGCCTATCCGTTGGGTGCGCCCGCCGTCAGGCGCATCGCCCTGATCTGGTTCCGGGGCGTGGCGCGGCTGGCCAGTCTGCGGGTCAAGGTCAACGGCGCCCCCCTCGGCCAGACGGGAACGCTCTATGTCAGCAACCATGTGTCCTATCTGGACATCCCGGTGCTGGCCCTGCTGACGGATGCCGCCTTCGTGGCCAAGGACGATGTCCGGGATTGGCCCCTGTTCGGGCTGTGCGCGAAAATTTACCGCACCCTGTTCATCCGCCGCGACGCCCGGGAGGCCCTGGGTCAGCGCGCCGAGATGGCGGACCGGCTTGCCGCCGGCGACAGCCTGGTGCTGTTCCCCGAGGGCACATCGTCGGACGGCATCCATGTCCTGCCGTTCAAAAGCGCCTTGTTCGCCGTCGCCGATGCGGCCCCGGGGGCGGAGCAACCCCGCGTCCAGCCCGTGTCCATCGCCTATACCCGCTATGCCGACGGCCGGCCGCTCGACCGGGGCCTGCGCGCCCTTTACGCCTGGTACGGCGACATGACCCTGCTGCCGCATCTGATTTCCGTGTTCGGGCTGCGCGGGGCCATGGTCGAGGTCACCTTCCACGCACCGGTGCAGGCCCGCGATTTCGCGGGACGCAAGGCATTGGCCGCCCATTGCCATGACAAAATCACCATGGGCGTGACCCGCGCCCATTGGCGGCGGGTCTACGACATCCCCATGGAATCCGGATCGTTAGTGGAGTTCCGCCCGTAGCTTCTGGCGGAACAGGTCGATGGGCACCAGTTCGTTGCCCAGTTCCACGTGCCAGAACTGCCAGCCGTTGCAGGCCGGGGCTTTCTGCACATGGGCGCCCACCTGATGGATGGAGCCGCGGAATTCATCGGCGGTCAGCGTACCGTCGGCGCGCACCCGCGCCGTGTGGCGGCGCTGATGGTCGGTCAGGGTCTGCCCGGCCTTGAGCAACCCGCGTTCGACCACCCAACCGAAGGGGATGCGCGGCTGTTCGCGCTTGGCCGGGGTGGTCAGCAGCGACGGTTCGGCCAAAGGCTCGATCCCGGCCAGGCGTTCCTTGGCCAGGGCCGCGTATTCCTGATCCCGTTCCAGGCCGACATAGCGGCGGTCCAGCATGCGCGCCACGGCCCCGGTCGTGCCCGTGCCGAAGAACGGGTCCAGGATCACATCGCCCACGTCCGTCGAAGACAGAATGGTGCGGTAAAGCAAGGCTTCCGGTTTCTGGGTCGGATGGGCCTTCTTGCCCTCGGCGTTCTTCAAACGCTCCGCCCCCGTGCACAGCGGGATGGTCCAGTCGGAGCGCATCTGCAGATCGTCGTTCAGCGTCTTCATGGCTTCGTAGTTGAAGCGGTATTTGGCGTCCTTGTCCCGCGCCGCCCAGATCATGGTCTCATGGGCGTTGGTGAAGCGCCGGCCCCGGAAATTGGGCATGGGATTGGACTTGCGCCACACGATGTCGTTGAGGATCCAATATCCCAGGTCCTGCAGGATCGCGCCGACGCGGAAAATGTTGTGATAGCTGCCGATCACCCAAAGCGTGCCGTTGGGTTGCAGCACCCGGCGCGCGGCGGACAGCCAGGCATGGGTGAATTCGTCATAGCTTTTGAAGCCCGAGAACCGGTCCCAGTCGGCGTCGACGCCGTCGACCCGCGAATTATCGGGGCGGTGCAATTCGCCTTCCAATTGCAGGTTGTAGGGCGGATCGGCGAAGACCATGTCGACGCTGCCTTCCGGCATGGCGTTCATCAACTCGACACAGTCGCCGACATGGACGGTGTCGGCATAAGCCTCTGCCTGCTTGGCGGCGGACTCACGTTCGGCGGCGGCCGCCTTGCGGCGCGCGGTGGCAGGCTTTTTCGTCATTGTCAGACTTTCCCAGGTCCCCAGTATTCGGGGAGCATGGCCAGGGCCGGAGTCGCGGTCAAGAAGTATTTGGATTCAAATACTTAGGAGAGAGTCTTGACGGCATATATGGGAGTCACGACTCCCCGTCGCGCAAGATATTGAGGATCGGCTTGTAACTTTTTCGGTGCTCCGACGTCACGCCCTGGCGTTCCAGGGCCGCCTTATGCGCGGCCGTGCCGTATCCCGCGTTGCGCTCCCAGCCGTATCCGGGAAACCGTTCCGCAAGATCGGCCATCAGGCGATCGCGCGTCACCTTGGCGGCGATGGAGGCGGCGGCGATGGACAGCGACCGGCCGTCACCGCCGACCAGGCAATCGATCCGGCAGCCGGGCGCGGACGGCAGGGGCGGCGGCCGGTTGCCGTCGACCAGGGCGAAATCAGGCACCCGGCCCAGGGCCTGAACCGCGCGATCCATGGCCAGGAAGGTCGCCTGCAGAATGTTGAAGGCATCGATTTCCGCCGCCGAGGCCTGCCCGACGCCGATCACCGCATGGGGGGTGAGTTCCGCCAACAGGCGGTCGCGGGCGGCGGCTTTCAGTCGCTTTGAATCGTCCAGTTCCGACGCCAGGGACAGGGGCAGGCCGGCCCGGTCGAGGATCGCCGCCGCGGCGACGACCGGCCCGGCCCAGGGCCCGCGGCCGGCTTCGTCGATGCCGCAGATGACGCCGTGGCCGGCGGCCCGGGCTTTATCCTCGTGATCGAAATCAGGCATGCCAGGGCACCGTCAGTCGTCTTTCGACTTTGGTTTGGATTTGGCTTGCGGTTCGGGTTTTGGTTTATCCGCGGACGGGGTCGGGTCCGTGACCGCCTTAGGGACGGCGGGCGCCGCCTCCGCCTTCTTGCGCCGCGACCGGCGCAGGCGTGCCCGGCGCAGCAGCAACGCCCCCTTGCGCAATTGGCGCATGGACCGCGAACGCGCGGTGCCGAAGGTTTCGGTGAGAATTTCCGTTTCCGGGGCATAGACCAAACGGACCAGTTCGCCGCCCGACGCGACGCCTTCGTGGGCGATGGCCTGAATGCGCCGCGCCGTGACGACCCACAGCGGCGACAGCGCCAGCGACATCACCGTGACCGAGACGACCAGCCGGGAATCGTCGGCGTTCAGCACGCCCGCCGAAACGCCGACCACGGACAGCAGGAACGAGAATTCGCCGATCTGCGCCAGCAAGACACCGGACAGAAAGGCGCGGTCCCAAGGCTGACCCAGGGCGCGCAGGAAGCCCACGTTGATCACGGTCTTGAACACGCTGACCAGGAAGAACAGCAACAGCACCCGGCCCAGGTTGTCCCAGATATAGCCCATGTCCAGCAGCAGCCCGATGGACAGGAAGAACACCATCATCAGGATGCTCTGGATCGGCACCACCGTTTCCGTGATCGGATGGCGCAGGGTCGAGTTGCCGACGATCAACCCGGCGATGAAGGCGCCGTAGGCCGCCGACAGGCCCATGACGCCGGCGATCGACGCACAGCCGAAACAGAACGTCAGCGCCGCCAGGGGGCGCAGATCGACATTGGGCAGGATGCGGTCGGTAAACGGCAGGACGACCTTGCGCCCGCGCGACAGATACCAGATCAGCCAGGCCAGGAAGCCGATGGACAGCACAATCTTGGGGATCGTCATCCATTCGAATTGGCCGCCCTGCATGGCCCCCACCCATAACAGCATGGGCACCACGGCCAGATCCTGGGCGATCAGGATGCCGACCGTGACCCGCCCCGTGCGGGTGCGCAGTTCACCCAGGTCTTCCAGCATCTTGACCACCACCGCCGTCGACGACAGGGCGACCACGAACCCCAGCAGCACGGAAAGCGGCATCGACCAGTCGAAAATCTGCGAACACAGCAAGGTCACGGCGACAGAGGCCGTGATCTGAAACGCCACCGTGAACACCGCAAGCCGCCACATGCGGCGGAACGAGCGCAGGGACAGTTCCAACCCGACCAGGAACAGCAGCAGCAACACGCCCATTTCCGCGAGCAGTTCGAGGGAACCCTGGTCCTTGACCACGCTGAGCCCCGATGGCCCCAGAATGACGCCGGCCAGGATGTAGCCGACGATGGCCGGCTGGCGCAGGCGGGTCATCAGCATGCCGCACAACAGCGCCGCCAGAACGACGAGGGCGATTCCGGTCAGGTCATTGCCATGGGCCGCGTCCGACGCGGTCATGGCCTTTTCCGTGACCTCGGCAACGGCATCGACGGCGGCGGCGCCGATCTCGGCGATCTTTTCCGGAAGCTCTTTCGGGGGTGCCTGGGGGTCCATCAGCACAGGTTAGCATTTCCCCGGCATCGCTCCACATGGTGATTGAGAAGCGGCCCCTAAAACAGGGACATCTGCGCCGACGGCGGCACCGGCGGGCGGAACAGGTCCGTGCGCATCGGGCGGCTGCCGGACCGCGCCCGGTCCAGGCCCGCGCGCTTCAGCGCCGCCTTGAAGCGGGCGGCAAGCAACTGCGCTTCAATCCCCGTGCCGGTATGGCGGGCTCCCCATTCTGCGCGATAAAGCGCGCCCGCGCGGCTGGCCTTGAGACGGCTCAAAACCCGCTCCGCCCGGTCCGGGTAATGGGCCTCCAGCCATTCCCGGAACAACCCCGCGACTTCGCCCGGCAGGCGCAGCAGGACATAGCCCGCCGCCGTCGCCCCGGCGGCCGCGGCTTCGGCGATGATGGCGTCCAGTTCCATGTCGTTGAGGGCCGGAATCATGGGGGCCGCCAGCACCGTCACGGGAACGCCGGCCCCGGCCAGACCGGCGATGGCGCGCAGGCGCTTGGCCGCCGTCGGCGCCCGGGGTTCAAGCCGCCGCGCCAACCCCCGGTCCAGGGTCGTCACGGAAACCGCGACCGACGCCAGCCCCTTGGCCGCCATGGGCGCCAGGATGTCGAGATCGCGCAACACCAGATCCGATTTGGTGGTGATCGACACGGGATGATCGCAGGCGGACAGAACCTCAAGCACCCCGCGGGTGATACCGAGCCGCCGTTCGATCGGCTGATAGGGGTCCGTGTTGGCGCCCAGCTGCAGGGTCTGACAGCGGTAGGACCTTGCTGACAGTTCGGCACGCAGCAGGGCCGCCGCATCATGTTTGGCGAACAGCTTGGTTTCGAAATCAAGCCCCGGCGACAGCCCCAGATAGGCATGGCTCGGCCGCGCGAAACAGTACACGCAGCCGTGTTCGCACCCCCGGTAAGGATTGAGCGAACGGTCGAAGGGAATGTCGGGCGACGTGTTGCGCGCAATCACCTTGCGCGCCGTGTCGGGAAGAACCTGGGTGCGCAACGGCGGCAGATCGACGTCATCGCACCATCCGTCGTCCACGGCCTCCCGCGTCAGGCGCTCGAAGCGGCCGTCCTGGTTTGAAACAGCGCCCCGGCCCTTCGTGGCACCACCGAATTTGGGAGATGCGGACATGGGATGAGGATATCGCAGAAAAAGAACATTTCAAGAACATTTATTTCGATACCCCTGAAGCAATATCGTCCAAAAGCCGCCGAGTTCGCTCGCTTGCGCCCGGCAACTCCTATATGCTCCCCATCGGCAGCAAGGAGACCGCATTGCCCAATTTCCATATCTATCCCGTCGCTGACGGGGATTCGTTCTGGGTCAAGGCTTCGAGCAGCGAAGAAGCCCGCAAGCTGATCACCCTGAACGTGCCGGACGCCCCCAATGCGGCGGAAGCGTCGCAATACCGGTGCGAGGAGGATGACCAGAAATCCCCTCCCCACGGGCTGATCTACCATCAAGCGGGACGCCCGATCACCATCACCCGGCGCTAAACCGCCGGCCTCCCTCCCCACACGGCAGACCGTCACCTCGCACACCTGGGCAAGAGTCCCGGTGACAGGATCATCACGGTTTGTTAGAGTTTCGTTAAGGTTACGGGCCGGCGTTTTCCGGCCTGGTGCGGAGAAACATGGTCTGGGCATGGGTACATGAGCAAGATCAAGGAAATCATCGACGGCATCCTCGACGGCTTGGCCGAACTGCTGGCCCCGCCGCCGGCCCCCGTGCCGATCCCCGTGCGCAATCGCCCGCAGCAGCGCCCCCGGCGCTGACACCGGGCCTTTCCGACGCCTGTCATGAGCCCCCGCCGATGACGCGCCGCCATCGGAGCCAAATGCCGTGAGCGATCTGCCCCCCGATCACCAACCGACAGAAGATCCGGCCCTGGACAACCCGGCCGACGAGGCACCGGACGCCCCGCCCCTCGCCGAACGCAGCGCCGTGCCGCCGACCCTCAGCATCATCATCCCGACCTTGAACGCGGCCACGGATTTGGGCCGCGCCCTGGACAGTCTGTCCGGCGGCGGTATCGACTTCGAGGTTATCGTCGCCGACGGCGGATCGACCGATGGAACCCAGCGTATTGCCCGCGCCTTCGACGCCAAAGTCATCGCGGCCCCCCGGGGGCGGGGGTCGCAGTTGGCCGCGGGGGCGGCGGCGGCAACGGCCCCTTGGTTATTGTTCCTGCACGCGGACAGCGCCCTGCAACGTGGCTGGCAGATCATCCTGCGCGGCTTCACCGGCAACCGGGACAATCATTTCCGTGCCGGATACTTCCAGCTGATCCTGGATGACCCGTCGCCCCAGGCACGGCGGGTCGAAGACCTTGCCAATTGGCGGGCCAGGCATCTGGGCCTGCCTTACGGCGACCAGGGGCTTGTGATTTCCCGGCCGTTCTACGACTTCCTCAAGGGCTACAATCCCCTGCCGTTGATGGAGGATGTGGATTTGGTGCGCCGCATCGGAAACAGACGCCTGACCTCCCTACCTTCCGCCGTCACGACCTCGGCCGTGCGCTACCGCAGGAACGGTTGGTGGCTGCGTCCGCTGCGCAATCTGTTGTGCCTCGGCCTGTACTATGCGGGCCTACCGCCGCGCTGGATCGCGCCGTTGTACAAGTGAGAACCCGCCCCCTGCAGAACCATCTGGTCATCTTCGCCAAGGCGCCGCGCCTGGGCCGCGTGAAGACACGCCTGGCGCGGCATATCGGCGGCGTCGGCGCCTGGGCCTTCTACCGGGGCATGCTGGCAGGATTGACGCGACGCCTGGGCCGGGACCGGCGCTGGCGCTGCTGGCTGGCCGTGTCGCCGGACCAAAGCATTTTCGACCGGGGTCTGTGGCATGCCGCCGCGCCGGGATGCCGGTCCTTCCTTAGCCAAGGCGGCGGGGACCTGGGTGCCCGCATGGCGCGGGTCATGGCGCTGCTGCCGCCGGGGCCGGTGGTGCTGATCGGGTCGGACATTCCGGGCATCCAATCCAAGATGATCGCCCGCGCGTTCAAACTTCTGGGCAACCACGACGCCGTGTTCGGCCCGGCCCCCGACGGCGGTTATTGGCTGGTCGGCCTGCGACGCCGGCCGCACTTCAGCGACCCCTTCGGCGGCGTGCGTTGGTCGACATCCCATGCCCTGGCCGACAGCCGGGCCAATCTCGCAGGCCTTCGCATTGCCCTGATCGATGAACTGGAAGACGTCGACGACGGCCCGTCCTTCGCCCGCTGCAAAATCTGAGCCCCCAGCACACAGGAAAAAGGCCCGGCATCGCTGCCGGGCCTTTCCCGTTGGGGGGCGGATATGGATGGGGATTACGCCGCCACCAACTGTTTGATCCGCTCCAGGCTCGGGCTCTTGGCCAGGGCCAGGGCGCCGTCGCCGATCATGGCCTGGACCAGGGCGGCCACCGTTAGGAACAGGGGGTATTCCCAGCCGCCGCCCTGGGCGGTGAACAGCCAGCCGTTGCCGGCATGGACCCACAACGCCCCGGCCAGGACCGGCACCAGGGCCAGCGCCACGACGCGGGTCTGGATGCCCAGGATCAGGGCGATCCCGCCCAGGCTTTCGGCCGCGATGGTGGCGTAGGCGGTGAAGCCGGGCAGGCCCAGGCTTTCGAAGAACTGCACGGTGCCCGGAATGGTGAACACCACGACTTTGAGATACAGACTGTGGGCGATGAACATGACGCCGAGCGAGACACGAAGCAGCAGGGCGGCATAGGGGGCGGTTTTCTGGTCGATCATCGGAATGACTCCTGGTCAATTCAGTTAAGGGTTCGGTGGTTTTTGTCTGGGGACACGGCCCCATCGCCGTGTCGGTGGCGGAACCCTATGACTTGCTTAAGCGCAAATAAATTCTCATAAATTGCCAATCTTATTTGCAAAAATGCAAAATTATGCCCAAGCTTCGCCCATGCGCGATTGGGACGACCTGCGGTTCTTCCTGGCCGTCGCCCGGACCGGCAGCCTGTCGGGGGCGGCGAAGGCGCTGGGCGTCAATCATTCGACGGCGTTCCGCCGCATCGAGGCCTTGGAGGATCGATTGGGCGTGCGCCTGTTCGAACGCCACCGCGAGGGCTATGCCCTGACTCTGGCCGGTGCCGAGATGCGCGACGCGACGGAGCGGGTCGATGCCGAGATCGATGCCATGGAACGGCGGGTGACCGGCCGCGACCTGCGTCTGAGCGGCCCCCTGAGCGTAACCACCACGGATGATCTCGCGACCTGTCTGCTCGGCCCGCCCCTGGCCGCGTTCCAGGCCGCCTTCCCGGGCATCGCGTTGAGCGTCATTCTAGACAACCAGTTCTTCAACCTGTCGAAACGCCAGGCCGATGTCGCCCTGCGCCCGACCAACGCTCCGCCCGACACCCTGGTCGGCCGCCGGGTCTCCGCCTTGGCCTTTGCCGTCTATGCGGCCCGGGGACAGGCGCCCAAGGGCCGCGGACAGAAAGCCTTGGCAGCCCGGCCCTGGCTGGCCTTCGACGATTCACTGAGCCATCTGGCCGCGGCGCAATGGGTGGCGCGGGAATACGGAGAAGCCCCCGTGGCCCTGCGTTCCAACAATCTGCTGACGCTGATGACCGGGGCGATCCAGGGCATGGGACTGGCCCTGCTGCCCTGCTTCATGGCCGATCCCGAGACCGCCCTGGAACGGGTCACGAAGCCGATCGATGACGCGCAATCGGCGCTATGGCTGTTAACCCATGCGGACCTGCGCAACACACAGCGCGTGCGCGCCTTCATGGAGCATATTGGTGACGCCTTGGCGGCACAGCGAGGGCTGCTGGAAGGCCGCGGCTGATGAGGTCAGACCGCGGCGGCGCAGGTCGGCGGCGGGGCCTCGGCCTTGCTGCCATGGGCCTGCAGACGCACGTCGTTGATCAGGGTGCGGCCCAGGGCGCGGTTGAAACGCCCCGTCAGGCGCTGGCCCAGGCTACCGGTCAGGGCTTCTTTCCAGGTGTCCTGATACAACACGTTGCGCGAAACCTCGCCGTTCACCGCCGAAACCAGCCGCGGCATCAGCCGGCAAACGGCGTCCCGCGCGTCGCCGTTCGGCACGTCGATGGCGATCGACACGATCACCACCTTGTCCTCGTTCTTTTTCTTCTTGAGCGTCCAGCCGCCGATATGAACCGCGATCGGCGCCATGCGGACCACGGACGGCCCCCGGTCGGCGACATGTTCCGTCCCCCCCGGAAACGAGACGTCAAACCCCGTGCCGATGGCGGCAACAGACCCCACCGTGCCTGCGGCGACGGTGCTGGCGATCAAAACGCTTTTGATAAACCCGGGCATCCTTCCCTCTCCGAAATGTCTTCGGAAGTTCGGCCGCACCCTCAATATGTTTTTTTGATGGACCGCGCGGGCATTCATTTACCCGACTTGGCCTTGAGAATACTTTGCTCAGCCCCGCTGGCAAGCACACCAGAAGTCTAGGTTCCGCGTGTCACACGGCCCATCCTGGGCGCACCGGCGGACAGCGATCAGGTCGCGTCCGGACAGGTGGTCGGCGGGATGTCCATCTTGTCCTGATAGGCGGTCAGGAACACATCATCGACCACGCGCCCCCCCAGCGCCTTGTTGAAGCGCTGCTGCAGCTGGCCGGTCAAATTCTTGGGGATCGCGTCCTGGGCATCGCCGGAATAATTGACCAGATTGGCAAAGGTCGTGTTCAGCGAGGACACAAGGCGGGGCATCAGTTGGCACACCTTGGCCGCGTTATGCCCGCCGGTCACCCGCATGCCGACGGAAACCAGAAGCTGCCTGGCCTTCTCTTTGCTTTTCAGGCTGTAGCCGCCGACCTGCACGGCTTGCGGGCGCATGCGCACGGTATGCACCTTGTCATCCTTGACTGTGGTCGCGGATACGGTGGCGCCCGGCTCTGAACTGACCCAGATGCCGATCCCGGCGATGCCGCCGATCACCAGGATCGACGCGGCAACGCCGATCAACAGGCTTTTCATGAACTTGTCCATCGGGCCCCCTTAGACGCGGCAAATCCAGCACAGGAATGATAGCAAAACTATAGTGAAACTGGCGGGCAAAAATGCCGGCTCCACCGCAATCGCAAGGATACGTGATAAAACTTTCAGGAAACTGACGTTTTCAAGATTCGCGGATTCGGGTTTTCCACAGCCCATATCGGGATTTGTGGATAACCAAACGGGCGAAAAGGGAGCGAATCGGCTTCGGCGCCGCGGCGACCGACCGCCGACGAAGGCATGCCCCCGTCGGCGGTTCGGTTTCGGCGTTTACGTTCACGCAGCCTGCGGGAACAGCCGCCGCGTGGTCTTATTTGCTCGGCGCGAGAAAGCCCAAGGCCTTCGCCACGCTTTCGCAGGCGACGTCGTTTATCTTCGTTTTGGCGGCCATCTTGGCCTTGTCGATGTTCTTGTTGAAGCCCCGCGACGCGGCCTTGTCCAGGCCCGGCTTGGCCTTCTTGAAATCGCCTTCGGCGGCCTTGATGGCGGCCATGGGATCGTCCATGCAATCCTTGGCATGAGCCGCCGTGGTCAAGACGGCAGACAACAGCATCACGGCAACCGCCGCGATCGGCAATGCGACACGCATCTTTTGAGTTCTCCGATGGATACGTTGCGGCCCGTGTTGGCCCTGCCGTCCCGGCACCGGGCGCGCGGCCGCTTTTCCGACACGGATTTGGCGCCGGACCGGGCCGTTCGTCAATATGGATTTTTCGCCGGCCGGGCCCGCGTTTTCGGCATCGTGCCTAGGCCAGATGTTCCTTCAGGCGCGGCATCAGTTCGACGAAGTTGCAGGGCTTGTGGCGGATGTCCAGCTGGTGGAGCAGGATCTCGTCCCAGCCGTCCTTGCAGGCCCCGGTCGAACCCGGCAGCACGAAAATATAGGTGCCGTTCGCGACCCCCGCGCAGGCGCGCGATTGAATGGTCGACGACTTGATCTTCTGAAAACTGATCCAACGGAACATCTCACCGAAGCCGGGGATGATCTTTTCCGCCACGGCCTCAAGAGCCTCGGGCGTGACGTCGCGGCCTGTGACCCCGGTGCCGCCGGTCGAGATGATGCAATCGACGGCGGGATCGTTGATCCATTTTCGGAACTGATCGGCGATCACGGCGGCATCGTCCTTGACGATGGCACGGTCGGCCAGCTTGTGCCCGGCCGCGGTCAGCCGTTCGACCAGGGTGTCGCCCGACCGGTCATCGGCCAGAGTGCGCGTGTCCGATACGGTCAGGACCGCAATGTTAACGGGCAGAAATTCCGTCTGTTGGCTCATCGAAAATCGCGACCTCCACCTTGCCGTGGCCTAAGGCTTTGTAAACCGGCCACTGGCCGGCGGCAAGGGCGTCGAGGGACGGTTTGTCCTGGCCCAGGCGATCGCGGTAGATCCATAGGTTGGCCAGCACCCGTTCGACGAAGTGGCGGGTTTCGAAGGCCGGGATGGTTTCGATGAACAGCAGCGGATCGTTCGTGTACTCGATGCGCCGCCGCCATTTGTTCAGGTTGCCGGGCCCGCCGTTCCAGGCCACGGCAAGCAGCAGCAGATCGCCCTGGATATGCGGTTCGGCAAGCAGCATGCCGATGTACTTCTGACCGAGCTTCAGGTTGAGGTCCGGGTCATAAAGCTTGGGCAGGCGGTGACGGTGCAGGGACGAATCCCGGGCCACGAAGCTGGCCGTGCGCGGCATCAGCTGCATCAGGCCGCGGGCTCCGGCCCAGCTTTTGGCCTTGGGGTTGAACTTGCTTTCCTGGCGGATGACCGCATAAACCAGCGCCCGGTCGACCGTGAAGCCGCCCGACGGCAGCCACGCAGGCACCGGATAGGCGGCGCCGTCGAACCCACCGCCGTCCGGGAACAGGCGGTCGGACAGGCGCACGGCCAATCCGGCCATGCCGCCGGCGTCGGCCAGCGCCAGGATGGCAAGCGCTTGGTTCTTGTCGGAAATGCGGGCCAGGTTGCGCAATTCGCGTTCCGCCCCCAGGTCCTGGCCAGCCTGCACCAGGGCCATGGCCCGGCGACCGCGCGGGGCGTCGACGATGCGCCCGACGGCGTCGGCGACGACGGGCGGCGACGACCATTCGTAGGCGACCTCTTGGCCCAGGATACGGGCGGCAAGCAGGCCGTAGAACGTGCGCGCATGGCGGGCGGCACCGTTAAGATAATGCGTGACATGTTCCGGCTTGCGGGTGACCAGAAGCCCCCGCGCGGCCCAGAAATTGGCGGCCCCGTCCATCCATTCGTCGTCGAAGCCGATGTCGGCGGCGGCACGGAAATGGGTCGTGGCCTTGTCGTAGTTGCCGGCCCGCCAGGCGATCAAACCCAGGGTCCAGTGACCGTCGGGCAGATACTTGCCCGACCGCTTCAAGGCCCCGTCCAGCCATTGGGCGGCCCAGTCCGTGCGCCGGTCGAAGAAATAGCGCGTCCCCAACTGCACCTTGGCCTGGTCCATCTCGGCGGTGGAAAACAGTCGCCGGGCGTCCGGCGATTGGATCAGGCGCTTGGCGATCAGGGTATGGCCGCGACGCAGGGACTTGGTGATCCTGTATTTCAAGGCCCGCGAGCGGCGAGCGTCGGCGCGGCTCAGCCGCTTGGTCGGCAGGACCTTGGCGGCCTTTTCCTCATCGTCCTGTTCGGACTGTTCGGCCTCGGCGGCGGCCACGGCCTCTTCCTCAAGGAACGTGGGCTGGCGCGGCAAGACGTCGGGTTTGTCCGGCAGGCGCCAGTTCTTCGGCCGGCGGCGCAGCGACAGTTGATAGATGCGTCTGGCCTGGGGGTGGTCGGCGTATTCCGCCATCCAGGCCTTCAGTTCCTTGTAATTGGAGCGATACTTGCGCGGATGCAGGTAGCGCTGGGCCAGGACATGGCCCATCAGCAGCTTGTCCGACAGCTTGGCGATCAGACGGTCGGCTTCTTTCCAGTCACCGTCTTCCTGAACTTCGAAGATGCGCTGATAAAGCTGCGTGTCGGTATCCGAAAGAACCCGGGGAACCACCGCCTGGGGCGTTGCCGGAACAGGCGCCATGACTGCCGCCTCGCCATTGGCGACGGAAGCCAAGCTCCCGGCGGCGGCAGGCGATGAACAGACCATGAATTGGATGGTGAGAGCGGCCAGAACGGACACGCCCACAGATTTGACCCCGGCCATGAAGCCCCTAACTTAATCGGCCCGCCTATGGATGGCGGTTTCGCGTTACTCCCCTATGAGCCGCGACGTTATAGCGTCCTGTCCCCGGCACCTCAACCTTCCGGCGGCATCAAACGCGGCCTCGTCGCCCGCGCCGTATCCCTGCCGGCATCCAAGTTAAGGCCTTGGCGCCGCCCCGTGACAATCTGCATTGTCCCACATTTTGTAGGGCGACGAAAGCATAGCCGCACATCTTGAAATTATGGTTAACGCAGGGCTGTCGCGCCGTCCGGTTCAACCGCCACCGAGGTCCGTGATCTTTTGTTTCAGCATCAACAGATCGCGCCAGGCGTCGCGCTTCATTGCCGGGGAGCGCAACAGATAGGCCGGATGGTACAGCGCCATCGCCGGCACGGGACCGGCCATCTTGGGCGTGGCGTAGTCGAACCATTTGCCGCGCAGGCGGGTGATGCCCTGGGTCTGGGCCAACAGGGTCTTGGCCGAGGGGCCGCCGACGCAGACCACCACGCGGGGGCCGACGATTTCGATCAGGCGTTCGACGAAGGGCAGGCAGATCGCCGCTTCCGACGGCGTCGGCGTGCGGTTGCCGGGCGGGCGCCAGAACACGGTGTTGGAAATCAGGACCGCGCCGTCACCCTCGCCGTTCCGGTCCAGGCCGATGGAGGCCAGCATGGCGTCCAGCAACTTGCCCGAGGGCCCGACGAAAGGCAGGCCCTGGCGGTCTTCCTCGGCCCCCGGGGCCTCGCCGACCAGCAGGACCCGGGCCTTGGGGTTGCCGTCGAAGAAACACAGGTTGGACGCCGTGGTCTTGAGCGCGCAGCCATCGAAGCCTTCCAAGGCCGCGCGCAATTCGTCCAGGGTCTCGGCCTTGGCCGCCTGGGCGACCGCGTCCTTGACCGCCGCCTGATCGGAAACCTGAGCCGGGGCCGCCGGTTTGGTCAGGGGGCCGCGCCCCTGGGGTGCCGCACCCCGCGTCGGCGACGGCGGCATCGGCCCGTCGCTCAGCCCCGGCCTGGCCGCCGGCGGTTGGGACGCCTTGGCGGCCAGCATCTGGGCATGTTCGGCAAAGCGGTCCTGAGGCTGATCGGCGATGGCTTCGTCGACACCGGCCTCCAGATACCACTGCAGAAGCGCCTTCAAGGCCACGGGATCGGTTGCGGTCTGGATCATGATCAAAGCCTACCACAAGCTTGCGGGCGCGTTATCCCCTTTGAATCCACAAGGCGAGTTGCAGCGGACGCCCAAGGAATGCCATAACCAGCGTTCGCAGACGCACATTGCGGACAACATCAATTTAAGACGCGAGGACGACGAGAATGGAACGGGAATCCATGGAATTCGATGTGGTGATCGTAGGCGCGGGGCCGTCGGGCCTGTCCGCCGCCATCCGCATCTGTCAGCTGGATCCGGAGGTTTCCGTCTGCGTCGTCGAAAAAGGCTCGGAAGTGGGGGCGCATATCCTGTCCGGCGCGGTGCTGGAGCCGCGGGCGTTGAACGAGCTGATCCCCGACTGGAAAGAAAAAGGCGCGCCGCTGAACACGCCGGCGGGCAAAGACAAGTTCCTGCTGCTGGGCCCGGCCGGGGCACTGCGCCTGCCGACGCCGCCGCAGATGAAGAACCACGGCAACTATATCGTCTCCCTCGGCCTCGTCTGCCGCTGGCTGGGCGAACAAGCGGAGGCCCTGGGCGCCGAGGTCTATCCCGGTTTCGCCGCCGCCGAGGTGCTGTACCACGACGACGGCACGGTGAAGGGCATCGCCACGGGCGACATGGGCCTCAACCGCGACGGCACCCCCGGCCCCAACCACCAGCCGGGCATGGAACTGCACGCCAAGTACACCCTGTTCGCCGAAGGCTGCCGGGGGCATCTGACCAAGACGCTGGAACAGAAATTCGATCTCAGGTCCAAAGGGCCGGAAGGCACGCCCGCCGACCCGCAGACCTACGGCATCGGCCTCAAGGAACTGTGGGAGGTCAAGCCCGAGAACCACCGGCCCGGCGAAATCCTGCACACCATCGGCTGGCCCCTGGATTCCAAGACCTACGGCGGCTCGTTCCTCTATCATTTGGAAAACAATCAGGTCGCGCTCGGCTTCGTGGTCGGGCTGGATTATCAGAACCCCTATCTCTCGCCCTATGACGAATTGCAGCGCTACAAGACCCATCCGTCGATCGCGCCGATCCTGGAAGGCGGGCGGCGCATTTCCTACGGGGCCAGGGCGCTCAACGAAGGCGGCTATCAGTCCGTGCCGGGGCTGAGCTTTCCCGGCGGCTGCCTGATCGGCTGCACCGCGGGCTTCCTCAACACGCCCAAGATCAAGGGCAGCCACACGGCCATGAAGACCGGCATGCTGGCCGCCGAGGCCGTGGTCGATGCCCTGAAATCCGGCGCCAATCCGGCCGACGGCCTGCCCGCCTATACCCAGGCGGTCCGGGACAGCTGGGTGTGGAAGGAGCTGTACAAGGCGCGCAACATGCGGCCCAATTTCCACTGGGGCATGTGGGCCGGCCTGATCCTGGGCGCCATCGACACCTTCCTGTTCTTCGGCCATGCGCCCTGGACGCTCAAGAACCGGGCCGACCATTCGGCGCTGAAGAAGGCGAAGGATTGCAAACCCATCGACTATCCCAAGCCCGACGGCAAGCTGACCTTCGACAAGCTGTCCTCGGTCCAATTGGCCGGCACCTTCCACGAGGAAGAACAGCCCTGCCATCTGACGCTCAAGGACGACGCCGTGCCCATGGCGGTCAACTGGGCGGAATACGCCGGGCCCGAGGCCCGGTTCTGCCCGGCCGGGGTCTATGAGTATGTCGAGGTCGATGGCAAGACGCAGTTCCAGATCAACGGCCAGAACTGCATCCACTGCAAGACCTGCGACATCAAGGACCCGACCCAGAACATCAACTGGGTCACGCCCCAGGGCGGCGAAGGGCCGAATTACCCGAATATGTGAGCCGCGCCGGCCGGGCGTTTTCCATCGCACCATTTGCCACCGGCCCGCAAACAGGGAATGATCGCGGATTGGCGGAGAAACGCGTTCGCCGCCACACTGCGGGCGATGGAACTCCAAGGCAGCAGAAAATGGCCCCACCGGGATCACAGCGACCGATTATGCCGGCGACCGACCGGCCGAAAGGCACCATTCTGCTGGTCGTGTCGGCCCTCTTACTGGTCGGCGGCGCGGTTCTGCAGCTGACGCACCGCGAAATCGACGCCTTCGAAGACCGCCATGTCTCGATCATCGAGATCGAAACGAAGGAAGCCGCGGGTGCGATCGAGGCTCTTCTTGCCGGCCATCGCCGCCATGTTCGGACCTTCGCTCTCGAAAAAAGCGATCTGCTGGCCGCCTATGCGGAAAATATCGACAACCGGAAATTACGGGCGGAGATCGAGGAAAGCCTCGCGCGCTGGTTTCCCAATTACTTCACCTTCACCATCGCCAACGTGAAGGGCGAAGATCTGGTCAACGACCTTGAAGGCCTGGTCGGTCCGGCCTGCCAGCAGAACATCCAGGAATACGTCGCCTCGATCCACCGGGAGACCGCCGAACACGCGGTGTTCCAGTCGGTCATTCACCCCCAGCCGCACAACTACCATTTCGACGTGATGGCGCCATGGCAGGGCCCCGGCGGCCTGCGGGGCGTCTTCTTCGTCAGCTTTTATCCGGAAACCGTGCAGAAAATCCTGAGCTCCCACCAAAGCCCCGGGCATCTCCTGACGCTCGTCCATAAACAGCGCGACAACCTGATCGAGATAAACGCGGATGGCGCACGGGACAAAATTTCAACGCAGCGGGACATTTATCTGTCAAAGACCGAGGTCGCGAACATCCGCAGCCAAAGGGACGTGGGCGGCGCCCTGTGGCGGGTTACCGGCTATCTGCAGCCGGGATTGATCGGTGATTTCAAGCAATCCCACTGGCTGACCGCCGCCGTGCTTTTGTGCCTGCTTCTGGCCACCGCGGTGATGAGCGTGCGGTCTATCGTTCAAACAGACAAACGCCGACAGTGGGCCATTGATGAACTGGAGTCGACCATCGTCGACCTGCAGTCATCGAAAGAGGCTCTGGAAAACCAGGCGCAAATGATGGCGACGATGGCCGAGGAACAATCGCTGCTGCGCCAGGTCGCCGAGTCTGCGGAACGGCACAAGTCCGAATTCCTGGCCTCCATGAGCCACGAGATCCGGACCCCCATGAACGCGATTATCGGCCTGACCATGCTGGCCTTGAAAACCGATCTGTCGGGTCGACAGCGGGACTATCTGACGAAGATTCAATCAGCGGGCAAATCCCTGCTGGGTCTCATCAACGACATTCTGGATTTCTCCAAGATCGAGGCCGGCAAACTGGAGATTGAATCCATCCCCTTCCGGCTCGACACGGTCCTGGACGAGCTCGCGCCGATCATGGCGGTAAGAGCCAGCGGCAAACCGCTGGAGCTTCTCTACAAGACCGCCCCCGATGTCCCCCTGGACCTTGTCGGTGATCCCCTGCGGCTGGGCCAGATTCTCGTCAATCTGACGACCAATGCGATCAAGTTTACGGAGCAGGGTGAGGTCGTCCTCGCCATTGACCTCGTGGCCATGCAGGACGACCGGCCCCGGATCAAGTTCTCCGTATCGGATACGGGCATCGGCATGACGAAGCAGCAGGTCGCGGAAATTTTCAAGCCGTTCTCCCAGGCTGACACCTCGACGACACGCCAGTACGGCGGCACCGGACTGGGCCTGGCCATATGCCGAAACCTTGTCGACCTGATGGGCGGGGAGATCGGCGTTGAAAGCGAAGAAGGCGTCGGCAGCACCTTTTGGTTCTCGGTTACCCTTGAGCGCTGCACGGCCCCGACGGAAACGGCACCACAGCCCCTGGTCGACGTGCGCGGCCTGCGTGTGCTGATCGTCGACGACAATGAAACAGCCCGGACCGTGTTTCTTGAAGCCATTGAAACCCTGACCATGAAAGGCACGGCCGTCGCGTCAGGACATCAGGCGCTTGAGGCCTTGCGGCAAGCACAGAATGCCGGAATGCCTTTTGACGTGGTTCTAATGGATGCCCTTATGCCGGAAATGAGCGGTCTGGAAACGGTCCGACGCATCCAATCCGAGGACTGGCGGCCGCACGCCCCGCAAATCATTCTGGTCGCCGCGCCTGACCAGGATGATCTTCACCAACAGGCGGATGACATCGGAATTGATACATTCCTGGCCAAACCCCTGAACCAGTCCCAGCTTTTCAACGCCATCATGCGTCTGCGTTCCGCCGCGTCGTCGGCCGAACCCTCTGACAGCACGCACAAGGTCGTGGCGCCGAACATAGAAACGCTTACCGATGCCCAGGTGCTGCTGGTGGAAGACAACGACATCAACCAGCAAGTCGCCCGGGAACTTCTGGAGGGAGTGGGCATGCGGGTGTCGATCGCCCAGAATGGCAGAGAAGCCGTCGCCATGGTCGCGGAACAACCCTTCGATGCCGTGCTGATGGACATTCAGATGCCCGAAATGGATGGTTATGAGGCCACAGTAGCCATTCGCGAGGACCGCCGGTTTCAGGACATCCCGATCATCGCGATGACGGCGCATGCCTTGGCGTCCGAACGGGACAAATGCCTGGCCAGCGGCATGAACGACTACGTCACCAAACCGATTGATCCGGATTTGCTGTTCGGCGCCCTGATCCGTTGGATGCCCCCGCCCGAAAAGCGGCGCGGACAGGAACCCGAGACGGTCGCCGCCGACAAGGTGCCGGACAAACCCCGTGACGCCCTTCCCGAAGTCATCGACGGGATCGATATGACGGCCGCGCGCACCATGATGCGCGGCAATGATGCAATCCTGCGCAAACTGCTGGGTGATTTCAGAAACAGCTACCTCGACAAGGATGCGGAGATCAGGGACGCCCTGGCCGCCGGGGAGGTGGAGGCCGCCACTCGGCTGGCGCATACCTTAAAAGGCGTCAGCGGAAACATCCGCGCGACCCGTGCGTACGATGCCGTCTCCGCCCTGGATCAGCAACTGCGGGACGATCCGAAAAACCCGCAGGTGCACCGGCTGCTCGATGCGCTGTCCGGCAGGCTGCAAGAACTGAAGAAAGCCTTGGACGAAGCCCTGTAACCCGGCCCGAATTTCCCGGCCGCCGACGGCTCCACGACCGCCATGTGACATGGGTCACTGTCCCTCCGGTCCCGGTAGCGTACATAGAGCCTTGGACAGCAAGTCGCCTTTAAAGCCCCTTCTCAGACCTGGGTCCCCCACGGTGCTGATGCGCCACCGGGAACGCACCAGTTGAGCACAAGTGACGGAAGAAACCGGGAATGCCGACTTTTGAATTTGAGATCCACAACAACGACGTTCTGGAAGCCCTGAGAGCCGGCGGCAGCCATAAGGTGTTCAAGGACGAATGGGCCGACACTCATTTCATCGAGTTCTCCGGCACCGACGAGACCGACGCCCGCCGCCGCGCGGAACGCCGCTACCCGGCCAGCCAGGGGTTCGTCATCGCCGGGGTCAAGGAAGTCTGATCCGCCGATTTCGGATCACCCGATCCGGTTGATCCCGTCGAAGGCCGCCGTTTTGTAGCATTCGGCGAAGGTCGGGTAGTTGAACACCGTGTCGATCAGGTAATCCATGGTACCGCCGAGCGACATCACCGCCTGGCCGATATGGATCATCTCGCACGCCCCGTCGCCGATGATGTGCACCCCCAGAAGTTTCCGCGATTGCGGATCGAACAGAAGTTTCAGTAACCCCGCCTGATCGCCGACGATCTGGCCGCGGGCGATTTCCTTGTAGGCGGCGCGGCCGACCTCGTAGGGGATTTCCGCCTCGGTCAGTTCCTGTTCGTTTTTCCCGACCACGGAAATTTCCGGGATCGTGTAAATGCCATAAGGCAGCAGGTCGGGGAAGCTGCGGGCCTCGACGCCGAAGGCATGACAGGCGGCGAGCCGGCCTTGCTCCATGGAGGTCGAGGCCAGGCTCGGGAAGCCGATGACGTCGCCGACCGCGTAGATGTGATCGACCTCGGTCTGATAGTTGGCGTTGACCGTGATGCGCCCGCGCGGATCGGCCGTGACCCCCGCCGCATCCAGGTTGAGCGTGTCCGTCGCCCCGGTGCGGCCGATGGAATAAAGCACGGTTTCGCAGTTGATGTGCTTGCCGCTTTTCAGGGCGATATGAACCTTCTGGCCCTGCTCGCCGTCAACCAGGTCGATGCCCGAGACCTCCTCGCCCATGCGCAGGGTCACCCGTTCCTGGCGCATGAGGTGGACCAGGGTGTCGATGATTTCCTCGTCGACGAAGGGCAGGATGCGCAGGCGCTTGTCGATCACCGTGACCCGCACGCCCAGCGTCGCGAAGATGGTCGCGTATTCGATGCCGATCACCCCGGCGCCGATCACGGTCAGGCTTTTCGGCAGAGTCTGCAGGTCCAGGATATCGTCCGAGGTGAAGATGTGTTTGCCGTCGAAGGCGATGTTGTCGTCGCGCGTCGTCGTCGTACCGACGGCGATGGCGACCTTTTCAGCCGTGACCTGGGACGGCGGGCCGCCGGCGCAGGGGTGCAGTTCGATGCGGTGCGGGTCGATGAACGCGGCCTCGGCCTCGATGATCTTGATGCCGTTGCGCTGCATCTGATGGCGGGTCACGTCGATGCCGATCTGGCGCACATGGTCGGCGCGGCCCAGAAGGTCGGCCATGGTGACTTCCTGCTTCACCTTGTAGGACGAGCCGTAGACGCTGCGTTCGTTGTAGCCGGAGAAATGCATGGTCGCGGCGCGCAACGTCTTCGACGGGATCGTGCCGGTGTTGAGACACACCCCGCCGACCACGGTCTGGCGTTCGGCCAGGGCCACCCGCTTGCCCAGCTTGGCCGCCTGCACCGCCGCGCGCTGGCCCGCCGGGCCGGAGCCGATGACGAACAGGTCGTAGTCGTAGTCGTCGCTGCTCATGAAATCCCCCGAGGCAGACATTCACGGGGCTCAGGTTAAGTGGCCGGAACTGCTTGAGTCCATTGGATTTTGCAGCCCGCCCGCCGGACGGGGGTGCCCACCGTCATTTCACCGCCGTCCACAACAGGGCCATGCCGGAACAGAACAGCATCACGTCCATCACGTTTTCGAAGACCTTGAGGCTGATGCGGGCCATCACCTGCTTGCCGAAATAGGCGCCGACCATCATCGATCCGCCGACGATCAGCCCCTGCAGGATCATCGGCCCCGGCAAGGCGCCCGCCTGCTGGAACGTCGCGACCTTGGCGATCATCAGGGCGAGGGACGCCGCCGCCTCGGTCGAGATCAGCGCCCCCTTGGTCAGGCCGATCGCCAGGAACGCCGGAATGCTGAGCGGCCCGGTCGACAGCACGATGCCGCTGAGATAGCCGATCAACCCGCCGATGACCGCCATCTGCCAATAACGGATGCGGATATCGCGGGCCTGCATCCAGCGCCGGCCCGGGATCATCAACAGGAAAAAACCGCCGAGCATCGTTTCGACCACCGCCGGCGGCAGCACCAGCAGGGTCCGCGCGCCCAGCGCCGCCCCCGGCACGCCGAGCACGGCATAGGCCCAGAAGGCCCGCCAATCGACCTCACGCCACCAGGCCACGGCCTTGCCGATGTTGCCCAGGACGGCGGCGATGGCCATGATCGGCACGGCCTGCTGCGGGCCGAACTGATAGACCAGGATCGGCATCAGCACGATGGAGCCGCCGGTGCCGACGACGCCGCTGAGCGTTCCCGCGGCGACGCCCGCCAGCAGCAAGAAGATATAGCCGGTCAATCGATGGTCCCTCGCCGCGCCTTGAAGTCGGGGCGGATGGTAGCCGACGGACGGCTGTCACAAAAATGTAAAGAACGGGCGGCGCGCGATTTCCGCAAAGACCGTCACGGAAAGCCCCAAAAAAAGGAAAGGGTCATCCCCCTTGCGGAGGATGACCCTGGAACCGTACTTCAACCCAGTTGAAGCTTGGATCTAGACTGGATCCTTTCGGATCAAGCTTCCTGCAGGTTCACGGCCTTGGGGCCGCGGGCTTCGTTCTGGACTTCGAAGCTCACCTTCTGGCCTTCGGCCAGACCGGACATGCCGGACTGTTCGACAGCGGTGATGTGGACGAAAACGTCCTTCGAGCCATCTTCCGGCGTGATGAAGCCGTAGCCCTTCTGCTGGTTGAAGAATTTAACCGTTCCAGTGGTCATGTACTTACAGTCCTGTACTAGTTGCCGGGCGAATGGCGCCACGACATGGTGAGATACCGGAACAGCAACCGCGCTTTCCGGGTGATCGACGCTTCCTGGGGTTGGTGGGGTTTTTGGATCCGAAGGGTCCGGTCACCGCCTGCCAAAACCGGCTGGGGCATAATCACGTTAAGATTCGTACTTTCGAACGTCCTTAAACACAAGCGAATTTTATCCGTTAACCGCAGCAGACAGCCATTTAACGGCCAATTCGGCGGCACTTCGCGCGGCATTTTCGTCGGCAAAAACCCGTGCCCCGAAACCGGCGGCGCCGGACCAACCGCGGGGGTCTTCCGGGTCGCGGCGGTACTCTTCGAAGCCATGGGTGCCGTCGGCGCGGCGGAACAGGTCGACGCAGCGCGTGCCGTCGCCGTTTTCCAAAGACGCGAGAACCAGGGGCCGGGCGGGGCGGGGATCGGTCATGGCCGCATTATGCGCGACTGCCCTTTTTTCGCCAAAGGATACAGCGACAAGGTATAAGGCCGCGAGATATGGCGGCCCGGACCGGCGTCGGCTAGACTGATTTCCGGTTACCGCCCGTCCCCATTGATCCCGAGGTTCGAGACCGCCCGTGACCCCATCCCGCCGCCTTCGCCGTTCCCTCGCCGCCGGCCTGATCTGCGCCGCCGCCCTGGCCGTCTCAACCGGTGCCGCGAACGCCAAGCCGGATGCCAAAGAGGCCTTAAGCACCAACACCTTCATCGGCAATTATCTCGCCGGCCGCCAAGCCCAGCGCGAGGGCGACCTGGGCGCCGCCGCCGAATTCTACGGTGCCGCGCTGAACCAGCGCCCGGACACGCCCGGCCTGCTGCGCCAGACCTTCATCGTCAACCTGGTTGAAGGCCGCGTGGCGACGGCCGTCGCCCTGGCCCGCGACTACCTGAAGGAAGACCCGGACCAGACCATCGCGCAGCTGACCATCGCCATCGACCATATGAAGCACAAACGCTTCAAGGACGCGCAGGCGCTGCTGAACAAGCTGCCGGACGAGGGGCTGTCGATCTTCACCAAGCCGCTTTTGATCGCCTGGTGCCTGTACGGCCAGGGCAAGGCCGACGACGCGCTGGCCGCCCTGAAGCCGCTTGAGGACAAGAAGGGGATCGAAAACCTGGTGGAAATCCACGAGGCGCTGATCCTGCAACTGACCGGCAAGACCGAGGAGGCCGGCAAACTGTTGACCGGCGTCATCGAGCGGCAGTCGCCGCCGTCGTCCCGGGTCACCCATCTTCTGGGCGCGCTTCTGGAACGCGCCGGCGACACCGAGCGCGCCAAGGCGATCTATAATCTCTACCTCAGCGAACATCCCGTATCGCGGCTTATGGATACGGCCATGAAACGCATGGCGGCCGGCAAGAAACCGCCGCTCGCCATCAAGAACGCCCGCGATGGCGCTGCCGAGGCGCTGTACGACATCGGCTCGTCCCTGCGCCGCCAGAACGCGCATGAGACCGCCATCGCGCTGATCCAGCTGTCGCTTTACCTGAAATCCGATTTCCCCGTGGCGCGATTCATCCTGGCCGACGTCCTGCAATCGGACGAGCGCCTGGAACAGGCCGTCAAGGAATACGACAGCGTCGACGCGGCCTCGGCCTACGGTTGGAGCGCCCAGCTTCAGGCCGCCGCCCTGATGGGCGACCTGAAGCGCACGGACGTGGCGGTCAAGCGCCTGGAAAAGCTGGCCAAGCTGCGCCCCGACCTGCCGGACCCGCACCTGCATTTGGGCGACGTCTACCGGCGCATGGAAAAGTATCCGCAGGCGGCCAAGGCCTATTCGGCGGCGATCGAGCGCGTGAAGGACCCACAGGCTCATCATTGGAGCCTGTATTACGCGCGTGGCATCGCGTTCGAACGCGCCAAGCGGTGGAAGGATTCGGAAAAGGACCTGCTGAAGGCGCTCGACCTGCGACCGGACCAGCCCTATGTGCTGAACTATCTGGGCTATACCTGGATCGACCAGGGCGAACAGTTGGATCGCGCCACGGACATGATCAAGAAGGCCGTGTCTCTGGCCCCCAACGACGGCTTCATCGCCGACAGCCTGGGTTGGGCCTACTATCGCCAGAACCAATACGACAAGGCCGTGGCCGAACTGGAACGCGCCGTCGAACTGCGCCCTCAGGATCCGGTGATCAACGACCACCTGGGCGACGCCTATTGGAAGGTGGGGCGCAAGCTGGAAGCGCAATTCCAATGGAAGCGCTCGCTCTCCCTGGACCCGGATAAAGACCTGATCCCCAAGATCAAGGCCAAGCTGGACAAAGGTCTGTAGGTGGCCGACGCCATCGTTAGCGTCGCGGCGCCGGCCAAGCTGAACCTGTACCTGCATGTCACGGGACGGCGGGATGACGGCTATCATCTGCTCGACAGCCTGATCGCCTTCGCCGACGTGGGCGACGAGATCAAGGCGCGGGCCGCCGCCGACGGCTCGCTGACCCTGACCGTGCGCGGCCCCTTCGCCAAGGACCTGGCCGACGAGACCGACAATCTGGTGCTGCGCGCGGCCCGGCGCCTGCGCGAAATTGCCGGCATCACCGCCGGCGCCCATCTGGTTTTGGAAAAGCGCCTGCCCGTGGCATCCGGCATCGGCGGCGGATCGGCCGATGCGGCGGCGGCGCTGAAGGCTCTGTGCCGGGTCTGGGGTGTGGAAATGGCGGAGGCCCGGATACGCGCCCTGGCCCTGGAACTGGGGGCCGACGTGCCCGTGTGCTGGGTCGGTCGGCCCGCCTTCATCGGCGGCATCGGCGACGAGATCGAGGCCGCCCCGCCCCTGCCCCCGGCCCCCCTGGTCTTGGTCAACGCCAAGGTGCCGGTCTCGACCCCGGCCGTGTTCAAGGCGCGGACGGGCGGTTTTCAGGGCCCGGACCGGTTCCGGGAAACGCCCATCGACGCGGCCCATTTGGCCTATCTTCTGAAAACCCGTGGCAACGGCCTGACCGAGGCCGCCTGTGCCTTCTGCCCGCCCGTGGCCAGGGTGCTGGATGCCCTCGACGCGACGGAGGCGCCGCTTCTGACGCGCATGTCCGGATCGGGCGGGACTTGCTTCGCGCTGTACGAAACGGCGGAGGCGGCGCTTGCCGCCGCCGCACGGCTTTATGACGCGGAACCGGACTGGTGGGTCGCCGTCGGCCGCCTGACGCCAGCCGCCGACGGGCTGAACTGAGCCGCCCGCACCGTCGTTTCAACACCCCGCATCCCTTGCCCAGGGCCAACAGATGGTCTAAGAAGTCGGCCCGTCCCTGTAGGGAACGGACACCCGGCGATTGGGGCGTGGTGAAGTGGCTTAACACACCGGTTTTTGGTACCGGCATTCCCAGGTTCGAATCCTGGCGCCCCAGCCACCTATTTTACAATAAATTCAATGTGTTATTGTCGATCAGGTGTGCAGCGCTTCAACCAGACGCCGGATCATCCTGACCTGAGCAACGGTTTGGCCGGCCTAAGGTCGGCATGCGGCCTGATCTTGAGTGAAGCCCGTCGTTGCAAGGTTTTCAACCGCGGCGCGGCTGGTTCTTTCGCCGGCCATGGTGTTGTACCAGGATTCCAGGTCCGCTGCCGCCAGGGGCCGTGTGATCAAATAACCCTGTGCTTCATCGCAACCTGCCCGAATGAGCATCTCCAGTTGCCGGTAGGTCTCGACACCTTCGGCGACGACCGAGAGCCCCAGTTCCTGGGCCAAGCCGATCGTCGAATGGACAATGGCCCGAGATTCCGGGCTCAATACGATGCCATTCGTAAACGACCGGTCGATCTTGAGTTCGCTGAAGGGAAACCGTTCAAGCTGAGTCAGCGTCGAATGACCGGTCCCGAAATCATCGATGGAAAGCCGGACGCCGCGCATCCTGAGCCGGGCCAAAATCTCCAAAGCCTCGGTCAGCGTGCCGACGACGTTGCTTTCCGTCACCTCAATGGTCAGGCGATCAGGCGATACACCGTGCACCGACAACCGGTCCATGATTCGTTCCGGTAAAGCCAGATCGCTCAGCGAGCCCGCCTCGACGTTCAGGGCAATCGATTCGACGGGCAGCCCCAGCCTGTCCCACGTTCGAAGGTCGTCGAGGGCCGTGTCTAAGACTTGAAGGGTCAAAGCATCGATAAGATTCGCCTCGATGGCCGTCGGCAAAAACATCGACGGCGGCAGCAACCCGCGTTCCGGGTGGTGCCAGCGGACCAGGGCCTCGACACGATCGGCGCTTCCGGTCTTCAGGTTCATCTTCGGTTGATAGTGAACGCGGAGCTGACCCCCGAAAATAGCCTGGCGCACCTGATTAACGTCTGGGCGGTTCAATGGGGCCTGATTGTGAGCCGGCTGCTTTGCCGGTGTTTTTGATAATTCGGTCTCCAATGCGCCAATCGACATCGGTTTGGTCAACGTGCCGATGACCCGAAGCCCCCGCTCTTCCGCAAGCTGGCCGGCCGAATTCAGAACTCTTCTGTCGCAGCCGCTGACCATGATGATGGACGCCGTGCACTGATTGTCGGAAAGAAACCGGATCAGTTCGAACCCGTCCATGTCCGGAATCATCAGATCCAGGACAATGACATCGAAATCATCGCCCATCCTCCGCTTGAACTCGGTCGCGTCGGTGACCGCCGTGGTTTCATAGCCAAGCCCGTCCGCGACATCGCAGATCAGCGAAGCGATCTCGGGGTCGTCGTCGACGATAAGGAGCCGTTGGCCATGTTTAGACATGACCGGGCTCTGCAGTGGACGTATTGAGGTTCGTGAACAAGTTCTCCAAATCGGCAAGACTGGCTGGTTTCGTGAACGAGCCGGCGATGTTAAGACCCTGATCCTGGGCCAACTTTTCGGCGTTATCCAGATAATCGTTGTTATAGCCACTCATGACGACGATCTTCGACGTCACCTTGCGGCGCGCGAGTTCGCCGATAAGTTCGATACCGTCCATGTCGGGCATGACGATATCGAGAACGATAACGTCCGGATGGACGTCGCTGGTCCTTTTAATCAGCTCTTTCGCGGCGGTCAGGGTCTCCACGTCGAAGCCGGCCAATTCGGCCGCATCGCCGACGAACTGGCCCATTTCTTCGTTATCGTCAACGACGATAAGGGTCATTGGATGTGTCATAGCCATCTCATTTCAACTTTCTGAAAACGGGTTGTTGCACGAATACCGTTTTAGACGGCGTCGTTGGCTGTGGTTTGCCGGTGATGTGACCGAGTTGTGGCTAAATCCGGCATATCGGAATCAAGGGCCGCCTTGATTGCCTGGGCCAGCGTCACCTTATTGTAGGGCTTCTTGATCATGGTCCGGATCAACCTGGGCTCGGCGTCACGCCCGGCAAGCTTGCCGATGAAGCCGGAGGTCAGGAGGACCTTGATGCCGGGGTGCGCTTCGCGGATCCATTCCGCCAGCTCAAAGCCGTCGACGCCGCCCGGCATGATGACGTCCGACAACACAAGATCAATTTCAGCGCCCTGATCGTTTTCCAGGATCGCTTGCGCCTCGCGCCCATCCTTAGCGCTGATGGTGGTGTAGCCGAGATCGTTGAGCATGATCTCGGCAACGTCGCGCAAATCGGGTTCGTCATCGACGACAAGTATCGTCCCGGCGCCACGCAGCGTATCCACGGCGGCGGTGTCCCGCGCCGGCTTCGCGGCGACGGTCGCCGAACGCGGCAGGTACAGACGAACCGTGGTCCCTTTTCCCGGGCTGGACTGAATGCGCAGATATCCACGTGAGCGCTTCGTGAAACCGTAGACCATGCTCAGGCCCAGACCACTGCCGCCACCCTCCGACCAGGCGCTGAAGAACGGCTCGATCGCACGATCCCGCACGGCAAGAGGCATTCCCGTACCGCCGTCACTGACCGCGACGACCACGTAGTCACCGGGGACCATCCCCTCTTCGCTGCCGCTCGCTTGGGGAACAGTCCGGTTCTCCGTCGTAATCACCAACCGTCCGCCCGACGGCATGGCGTTGCGGGCATTGACCGCCAGGTTGACAAGCGATCCGCTCAGGTCGCCGGCATCGATCTCCGTCAGCCAGAGGTCGACACCAGGACGGAATTCCAGCGCGATCTCGTTGGTCAACGACTTTTGCAGAACATCCCTGAGATCGCCGATCAACGCGTTGGCATCGGTTGGTTCGCCGGGGCGCGGTTCCAAGGAGGAGAAGGCTTGCAGCCGGGCGATCACGTCCCTTCCCCGGGACGCCGCCCGAAGCGCCTTGTCGACCCGCTGCATGGCCTTCGGTTGATCAGAGACCAGACGTTGCAGGAATTCCAGGTTTCCCATGATCACGCCGAGAACGTTGTTGAAGTCGTGGGCAACGCCGCCCGACAATTGGCCCACCGCCTCAAGCCGCTGGGAGCGCCGCAGTTGGTCAGAGAATGTCTTTGCCTGCAGGCGCTGCGTCTCGCTCAGACGTAAGCAGGCGGTGGAGAGAACGACCATCACCAACCCGATCAACATGACCATGGCGGCAGGCAAATAGACTTCGTTGAAAACCATGGATTTCAGAGGTGTCGATACGACAGTCCACGTCTGATCCGCTACGTTAACGACGTTGCTCCACCGATACCCGGTGTTCGGAAACAGCGACCAGGGAAAGCGGTCCAGCTCAGCGGTTCGGCGGCTCTCATGCCGAAGAAAAGGCGTACTAAGCTCGAGGTCCCTCGCCGATCCGAAATATTCGACATCGTGCCCTTGCGGCGGGCGTGAATCGATAAGGGTGCGAACAAGGCGGCCAACGTCGATCACCGCCGTGATGAAGCCATCCGGCTTCTCTTCTCTTGTAATAACGTTTTTGGCGGCTTCACCTTGCAACGGGAGCCTAGCGACCGCGACAAAGGTTTTGGCATGCGCGATCTGAGGATTATCGGACACCGGGACCGTCGCGAACTCGTTTGAGGTATTGCCAGTCAAAATGTACTGGTCCCAAAGCCGGGAAATCGGGTCCATGCCCATAGAGGTTGCGCCCGGCTTGGCCAGAAACACATGGGTGATTGGGGGGCGTGAAACTTGTTCGCGCATCGGCATGATCGCGCCGCCCGGCATCGGTTCACGTTGATCGGCCGCTGAATTCGGTCCGCCCGATGTGACGCCCGCATCGCCGGTCATGTTGCTGACATCGGTCCGAGGTGCCCAGCCGATGAAGTCGAAATGCGTATTGGCAGGAGTTATGTCGTTGAGCAGATCCAATTCCGCTTCGCCCAGACGGCTGACCCCGCGGACCGTTTGCGCCAATGTACGAAGATGTTCGATATGCAAATCGATCTCTTTTTGAACCGCGATGGAACGAAGCTCGCTTTCCTTGGCTTGGCGCGCGTTGAAATTCGCGGACTCGAACGCATAGGTGACATAGGCGACGAATGCCGTCACCAGCACGGCCGCGGCGGCGAACAATGTCGACAGGCGCGCCCATGTAAAGCGGTGCAGAAAGGTGGACGGCCCACGGTCAAAAGCTTTCAGTATCTGGTTTCCTGCATGTGCCATAATACGATCCTCGCGGTGTGCATTCGTTGGCATGTCCCGCCCGTCGCCATCACCAGGGCTCGGCCGATATGCAATTAAGAAATCTTGACCAATTGGCCGCCATCCGGGGGCCCCATGGTGTCGCCGCCCGGAAGCCTGTCCAATACGGCTCTGACGGCCCAGGCCAACCGGGCCTTGTCATAGGGTTTGTAAACAATCGACCGGATCAGGTCGGACGAGACCTGCTTATCGGCCAGCTTGCCGGTGAAGCCGGAGGCCAGAAGAACCTTTATCTTCGGCCTGAGCGCGCGCGCAGCCGCCGCCAATTCGAAGCCGCCGATGCCGCCGGGCATGATGACGTCGGAGAACACGAGATCGATCTTATGATCCCGGTCGTCCTTGAGAATATTCATCGCTTCCTGGCCGTTGCCGGCGATCACCGTGGTGTATCCCAGTTCGCGCAGCATGCTGTCGGCGATTTCCAGCAGGCCCGGTTCATCGTCGACCACCAGAACCGTTTCCGTGCCGCCGGAGACCGGCCCCGGTTGACCTTTCAAGTTATCGGCAGGGGACACCAGCTCGGCATGGGAACGGGGCAGGAAAATACGAACCGTGGTGCCATGGCCGGGTTCGGAATAAATCCGCACGTCGCCGCGCGAGCGTTTGGCGAACGCATAAACCATGCTTAACCCGAGCCCCGTGCCGCGGCCTTCCGGTTTGGTGGTAAAGAACGGCTCGAAGGCTTTTTCCAGCACGTCTTCCGCAATGCCGACGCCGGTGTCGCTGACCATCACCACGACGTATTCCCCGGGGATCACCATTTCGCGTGCGCCGACGTAAAATTCAGGCATCGCCGTGACGGTCTGATTTTCCGTCTCGATGACCAACTTGCCGCCGTCCGGCATGGCATCCCGCGCATTGAGGGCCAGGTTAAGGATCGCGTCGCCCAGATCGCCGGGATCGATCTCGGTCTGCCACAGATCGGCGGCGGGATGGATTTCAACCTCGATCTCGCTTGTCAGGGACTTGGCCAGAATATCTTCCAGGTTGGCCAGGACCGCATTGGCGTCCGATGCCGTGCCTGGTCTGGCTTCCTGGCTGGAGACGTTCAACAGGCGTCGTGTCAATTTGCTGCCGCGTATCGCTGCCGACAGGGCATTGTTCACGCGTTTGGCGCTCGCTTCGTCGTCCCCGACCATGCGCTGAAGAAATTCAAGGTTACCCGTGATGACCCCCAACAGATTGTTGAAGTCGTGGGCGATGCCGCCCGTCATCTGGCCGATGGCTTCCATGCGTTGCGTGCGGCGCAGCGCTTCTTCGGCCAGTTCCCGGGCGGCCTCGGCATTACGCTGGTCGGTAACGTCGTGCATGGACACGACGGCGCCGAGCTTCTGCCCATCAGCATCGGTCAGGGCGCGGCCCGTCGCCAGCAGTTGGCGCGGCGGACAGCCTTTCGGCCGGATGACCATTTCAGCGTCCTCAACCACTTCGCCACGGAGTGCGCGGAAAAGCGGAATTCTCTCCATTTCCAACGGCGTGGTCCCGTCGGCCTCGTAAAGATCGTAGTACTCGGCCCATTTTTCGGGCGGTAAGTGCTCTGCCGGCAGGCCATGAAGTTCCCGGGTTATACGGTTGAATATCTTAAGGTTACCATCTGCGTCACAGGCGACGATTCCGTCTTCGACCGAATCAAGAACGACATTTAGAAATTCCCGGTTTTCGTCCAGGTTGCGGTTGGAGTTCATCAGCTGCTGCGTGCTCGGCATGGCGGCGATCTTCGGCAGCAACGGCCAGACCATGATGGCGGTGAAGACCGATACGACAGCCGTGGCGAATTTGGCGACGCCCTGAGCCAGATAATCCGGAACCCACAATGTCCACATGCTGAACATATGCGTCAGAGCGCAGAAGAAGATGAACAGGGCGAACAGGGGCACGATGCCGCCGGTCTTCAGTTCGGGCTTGCGGCGTACCAGGGCGAGCAGGAACACCGGCAGCGAAAGATAGGCGCCTGCAATCGCCAGGTCGGAGAAGAAGTGCAGGTAAACCAGGTCCTCACGCCACAGAAAGCAGACGCCATGCGGCATCAGTCCGGCGGAATCGAAGAAATCCCAAATCTTCTCAATCATCAGCCCGCTTCCCTATCCATGAATGTTGCGATGTTCCCGTCGAGAACGTCCCTCACCGCCCATCCCAACACAGCATGGTCGTAGGGTTTGCTTATCATCGTCCGGATCAATTCCGGATCGGCCTGCTTATCGGCGAGCTTGCCCGTGAAGCCGGACGTCAGAAGTATTTTCATCTCCGGATGCAGGTCGCGGGTGCGTGCCGCCAAATCAAAACCGCCGATGCCGCCGGGCATGATGACGTCGGAGAACACGAGATCGATCTCGGAAGCCCGCTCACCGTTGAGGATTTCCAATGCTTCGCAGCCACTGGCCGCGGTCATGGTGGTGTAGCCGAGGGCGTTCAGCGTGCTTGTGGCGATCTCCCTTAATTCGGGTTCGTCCTCGACGACCAGCACCGTTTCGTTGCCGCCGGGAACCGGTCCATCGATCGCCTTGGTTTCCAAAGCGCTTATCGGCTCGGAGGCCTGGGCGCGGGGCAGGAACAAACGCACCGAAGTGCCGTGCCCGGGTTCGGAATAGATCCGCACCTGGCCACGCGACCGCTTTGCGAAAGCGTAGACCATGCTCAACCCAAGTCCCGTGCCGCGGCCTTCCGGTTTGGTGGTGAACAACGGCTCCTGAACCTTGTCGACCAAGTCGGCTGTCATGCCGATGCCGTTGTCGCTGACCGTCACCACCACGTAGTCGCCGCTGTCCATTTCCGTGCCGCGAATTTCCCGGTCCGCCTCGTTACCGTTCAGAAACCTGTTCTCGGTCTCGATCACCAGGCGTCCGCCGTTGGGCATGGCGTCCCGCGCGTTAAGAACGAGGTTAAGTACGGCATCGCCCAGATCGCCGGGATCAATTTCCGTCAACCACAAATCGTCGGTCGGATGGAACTCGAGCTCGATTTCGCTGGTCAGCGACTTGGCCAGCATATCCTCCAGTCCGGCGATCACCTCATCGGCGTTCGTCGGCCGGCCTGGTTTGGGCTCCTGACTTGAGAAGTTCAGCAGCCGCCTCGTGAGTTGACTGCCACGGGTCGTCGCCATCAGGGCGTTGGCCACCCGCTTGCTGGCGGCCTCGTTGTCGCCGATCATTCGCTGCAGAAACTCCAGGTTGCCCATGATGATTCCCAGCAGGTTGTTGAAATCGTGCGCGATCCCGCCCGTCAACAGGCCGACGGCCTCCATCCGCTGACTGCGGCGCAGGGCCATTTCGGCCATTTCCCTGGTGGCTTCGGCTTCGCGTTGTTCCGACATGTCGAACATGTTGGCGCAGATGGCATAATCGTCGTTCCAGGGCACCCGGATGGCCTGGCTGCGGATGGGAATAAGGCTGCCGTCTTTCAGGATGCCGGTGAATTCATAGGCACCCGGCGTCTCCTTGCCGGCAATACGCCCGTCGTTATAACCACGCAGCCGCTTGAGATCGGCCTTATCGATGAGCGGCTCGATACTTTCCAGGGCCAAGATTCCACCGACACTGTCGTAGCCGAACATGGCGGCGAATGCCGGGTTGCAATATTCCGGCCGCAGGTCCTTGTGCACGATGATGCCCTGGTTGGCCTCGTCGATCAGGGTGCGGAAACGTTCCTCGCTGTGACGTAATGCGGTTTCCATTTCCCGGCGTTCGGTAATGTCGGCCCACAGCAGAACGCGGCCGCCATCTTCCATCGGATAGGTGCCGATCTCGACCCAGCGGCCGTCGGCCAGATGCTGTTGATGCAGGGACGGGGCGTTGCGATGAAAGGACAGGCGACGCTGCAGCCATGTTTCATTGCCACCCATGTCGGTGTGGTAGGCACCTTTCGCGATGCCGCTGCTGATAATCTGTTCGATTGACGTTCCGGGGCCCCAGTGATCGTTGCCGACCGAGCTCCGCGTTTTGAATTTGTCGTTGGTGAGGACAAGGCGCTCGTCCTTATCGAACATGGCGAAACCGATCCTGAGGCTGTTGATGGCCGCCATCAGGCGTTCCTCCGCCGCCTGGGCGTTGCTGAGGAGTGTTACTTTTTCCGTTTCGTCGCGCGCCGAACCGCGATAGCCCGCGAACCGTCCATCAGCATCGAACACCGGATCACCGTTGGTGCTGAAATGCCGGATATCGCCATTGGGAAGGTTGACCGAATACCGGAAATCCCGGAACGGTTTGCGTGCCTTCAGGGTTTCGATGTGATCCCGCCAAACCGGATCGTTTAAGGGATCCCCACCGGCCCGTTTCCAGCGCGTCGAACCAAGGAGGCTCTTCGTCGAAACCCCTGATACATCGGGCCCCCCAACGGACAAGTATGTAAACCGGAAATTCTCATCCTGTTCCCACAACCAGTCACTGCCGATGCGGGCGAAATCCCGGAAACGGCCTTCGCTTTTCAGCAACGCCTTTTCCGCCTGCATACGCGCCAGTTCCGCGGCGGCACGCCCGGCTGCCAATGTCAGTACTTCAATAATCAATACGGGTTCCCGAAACGGCTGCGTATCCATGACGGCAAGCAGACCGATCCGTCTGCCGTCATGATCACAGAGCGGCACGCCGGCGTAACTCACCAGATCAAGGTCCACGATCTTGGGCGCTGCGGGATAGGACTGCGGCGCGTCTGTTACGACCAGCGGCTTGCCCGAGGAAACGACCCGTTCACAGGGCGTTCCCTGCTTATTGAACGCCTTGTTGTCGATGATCCGGCCGTTCTGAACGAACGCGGTCGTGACGATTTGTTCTTCTTTGTTCTTCGCCTCAAGCTCGCCGACGAAGACGCAATCCACGCCAAGAACGCGTGACAGGGACTGTGCCAGGGATTGATGGAAACCGGCACGGGTTTCCGACGCCAGGCCTTCGCTGAGGTCGCGCAGCACCGATTCAAAAATGCGGGACCGTGTCGTGTCGATCAGTGACAGGCGAATGTAGGCCTGCTCGCCCAGCACGATGTTGGCGACTTCGACCTTGCATGAAATATCAACCGCGCCGCCATTTTTGATGAACAGTTCCGGCTGTGCAGTATTGTTGCGGAGCGCGTGGACAATGGTTTCACGGATCGTGGTTTTCGAGGTGCGGCTTATTGTGTCGCTCTTGAACAGATTGGCGAGTTCCATGGTCTTCAGATCATCGAGACCGATATCCAGGTACTCTTCGGCCCGCGGGTTGGCATCGGCGATCCGCAAGGACACGGGATCGACCAGGCACATGGGACGGTGGGATTGCCGAAACGAATTTTCGACCCATTTGTCCGCCGTTTCCCGGGCGGCCATGAGATGTTTCTGATGAAGGTCCACAAGGTAATAAAGACCGAGGCCCGTCACCCCGACAAAGCCGAACCCCTTGAAGGTTTGCAGCGTGCTCAACACGTCGACGCTCGAAGAAAGGCCCCCAACCAGCATATCCGAGCCGGCGATCCAAATGAGCGACAAGGTGATGTACAGGGCACTGATCGTCGCGGCACCATGTTTGCGGTATAAATTCATCAACATCGCGTTTTCCATCCGATACAAATGTCTTTCAGAGGCGAATGACGGTCTCTTGTCCGGTCTACCGACCGAAACGGCCCCTTTCTCGTCCTTGGGGTTTTAGGCGGTGTCTTTTGCTCGGATTTGGCCCGATTATGGCTGAAGTGTGACCGGCGGCGGCGCACAGCCGGGTGGAGCAGGTTGACGCAGTTGCAATTTCGTCGATAAAGTTATTGGATATCAAAGTGTTGAATACGGACACTGGGACTTGCCTAATGATCATTCCAGTTTCTGGAAATTGGGGAAGGACGGCTTCTGCCTCACGCCATGAACAGTCAGCCAAACATTTTGATCGTTGAGGACGAAGACATCGTCCGCACGCTGCTGGCAGCCCAGTTGAAGAGCGCCGGCAATACGGTTACCCAGGCGCGGTCCGGCGCCGAGATGGCGGATTGCCTTCATAACGGGCGTTTCGATCTGATCTTGCTGGATCTCGGTCTGCCGGACGAAGATGGCATCGTGCTGCTGCGCCAATTGCGGGCGCGCTCCAATGTTCCCGTTGTGGTTCTCACCAGCCGTGATGAAGTCGAAATCCGTCAAACGGCGTTGGAACTGGGCGCCGACGATTACGTTCACAAGGACGTGCCGGCCGAGGAACTCTTGCTCAGGGTCCGGAATATCTTGAACAGGATCGCCGGTTCACGGGGCGCGTCGCGCAGCCATATGGCCGATGAAGTGTTCGAATTCGCGGACTGGCGGCTTGATGTCGCCGGGCGGGTCCTGACCGACCCCAACGGCGTCAACGTGCCCCTGACGCGGGCCGAGTTCGATATATTGGAAATGCTCGCCCGGGCGCCCAACCGGGTTTTGTCGCGCGACCAGTTGCTCGACGGTCTGATGCGGTCGGACGAGGCGCCGACGGACCGCATGATCGACAGCTACGTCAGCCGCATTCGCAAGAAAATGGGCACGTCGGATTTCATCGTCACGGTCACGGGCATCGGGTACCGGTTCGTGCCGTCGCCGTCTTAGGTTAGGCCGGTGATATCACGACCAGCCTGCGTCACTTCGCGCCATTCGCCATCGGTCTCATTTTCAAGCCAGGCCCCGAACTGACGATCGAAGGTCTCCAGTATCGCCGGAACCTCCGCGACGGCACGCCATTTGATGGCGCTTTCCAGACGCTTGGTGGTTTCCGCCAGGTTGCGCAAACCGAGAAACGAGGCGGCCCCGCGCAGGGCATGAAGAAAACCCTCGGCCTCGTCCAACCGGCCCTCGTCGATGGCAGATCGGATCCTGTCCGCTGTATCCGCATAGCGGTCCCGGAACATGTGTCGCGTTTGGGTTTCCACCGACGGATCGAGCACCGGCGGCTTGTCGCTTATCGGCACGGAATCGGAGTCGCCGCCGACAAGCGTCTGTATGGTCGTCGCGAAAGGCAGAAGTTCCAGGGGTTTTCGGAAATACGCGTTCATGCCGGCGTCATATGCCAATTGCTCCATGTCAGGCGACAGATGGGCGCTCAGTCCGACAATCGGCAGTTCGTCCTTGCTTGTTGTCTCGCGGATCCTGCGGGTCGCCTCAATGCCATCCATGCCGGGCATTTCGATATCCATAATAACGATGTCATGAGCACTCTCGGCGGTGGCAGCTGACTGTACAGCCGCCGCCCCGTCCGTGACCTCATTTACCGTGGCTCCCATCCGTTCCAATTGAATCGTCAGGACCATTCGGATGATGTCGTTGTCGTCGACCAGCAGAACGCGAACACCGCTCAAATCAGGGACATCGGCAAGTCGGCGGTCATCAGGCTCATCAACCAGAGATTGATCTTTCACCAGATCGAACAAGGCATCGAAGGAAAATGTCGAACCGCGCCCGACCGTGCTTCGGACCGACAGTTGCCCCCCCATCAACGATACCAATCGCCGGCTGATGGCCAGACCAAGACCGACACTCCCCGGTGCCACTACGTCCACATCGCCAACCTGGGTAAACTCCTCAAAAATGGCTTGGCACTTGTCGGCGCTTATGCCGATCCCCGTGTCATGCACGGAAAATATCAGCTGTACCGCGCGCGCGCGTCGATGCTTGACCGCAACATTCACCGTGACGGAACCAGCCCCCGTGAACTTGATGGCATTGTTGACCAGATTCACCAGGACTTGGAACAGCCGCCGTTGATCGCCTCGGATTTTCGGCGGCACATCTGAAGCCACATTCGCCATGACATTCAGGTTCTTTATTTCGGCGCGGAACCGCAGGAGGTCGATGACCTGGTCGATCACATCAAGAACATTGAAAATGGATTTTTCGCGGCGCAGGCGGCCGGAATCAATCACCGAGACGTCGAGGACACCATCGGAAATTTCCAGCAACACCTGATTTATGGACTGAATTTGCCTGAGCTTGTCGCGCTGCACCTGATTCTCGGCATCGGCAACGGCGATTTCCATCAGGCTGGACATGGCCGCCAGCGGCGTGCGGATTTCGTGACTGGCGTTGGAAAGAAACTGGGCTGTGGCCTCCTTTACGTGATTGAGGCGCGTTTCCGCCTCGGCCAGACCGGCATTGGCCCGCCGCAGTTCCAGTTGACCGACAACCAGCTTAGCCAGATCGACAAGGCATTCGGCATCGGCTTCCGTAAAGCCGACACGAGGCTGGTGGTCGATAATACATAAGGTGCCGAGGTTCTGGCCGTTCGACACCAGCAAAGGTGCTCCCGCGTAGAAACGAATGAACGGTTCGCCCGTGACCAACGGGTTGTTTCTGAACAGGTCGTGTTCAACCGCGTTCCCGACGATGAACGGGCCCGTGTATTGAATAGCGTGGGTACAAAAGGAGATGTCCCGGGGTGTTTCCGTGGCATCGAGGCCGACCCGGGATTTAAACCATTGCCGGGATTCGTCGATCAGGCTGACCAATGCGATCGGCACATCGTAAATCTGGCTGGCCAACCGCGTGATCCCATCGAAACCCGGCTCGGCTGGTGTGTCCAGCACATTGAAACACTGCAATTCGGCAAGCCGATTTTGCTCTTGGTCTTCCAAAGGGCCGCGATGTTTTATCAATGCCAGCACTCCTGACCATGATCGCCCCGGAACCAGTGCAGCGCACTAACTGCCAACGCCAATCACACAGGAACGGTCAGTCAAATATACACGACAACGTCCGAACCGTCATCACGACGCCCATGACCCAAATATTCTGACGACGGACTGTCAGAAGAAATGGCGCAAGCAATAGACGGGGGCGGCACCGGCCTTTCGCCAGAACCATGAAATTTTGATGAACCGGGACGGGTCGCGCGACAGGGCTCTTGATTTATTTTATTAATTCGGGAAAAACCGAATTATGGATGATCAAGACAATTACGTCGCTCTGTTCGCCGCCCTCAGCCACGACCTTCGCTTGGCGGCGTTTCGTCTGCTGATGTCCGCCGGCCCGAGCGGCCTTCCCGCGGGGGACATCGCGAAAGCGCTGAATGTTCCACCCTCCACCTTATCAAGCCACCTGGCACAGATGAGCCAAGCCGGCTTGCTGCGGCCGACGCGCCACCGTCAGCAGATTCTCTATGCCGTCGATGTCGAAGGAACGCGGCGTCTGATCACTTACCTCACCGAGGACTGCTGTGAGGGCCGCCCGGAAATCTGCGGCTACGGAACGCCCGCACCCCAAACCCGCGCCGCTGCCACATGCAAGGAGAAGGAAACCTCCGATGAATGACAACGACATCCCGTTCAACGTTCTGTTCCTGTGCCGCGGCAATTCGGCCCGCAGCATCCTGGCCGAGGCCATCCTGAACCGCCACGGCATCGGAAAGTTCAAGGCCTATAGCGCCGGCAGCCATCCGGCCGGGCAGGTTCACCCTTATGTGACCGACTTGCTGCACAACCAGAACTTTTCCGTTTCCCAGTTCCATTCGAAGGACTGGACGACCTTTTCGGAACCGGATGCGCCCAAGATGGATTTCGTGTTTACGGTCTGCGACCAGACGGCGGAGGAAGCCTGTCCCGTCTGGCCGGGACAGCCCATGACCGCCCATTGGGGCATCCCCGACCCCGCCGCGTTCGACGGCACCGAAGCGGAAAAGCGGGCGGTGTTCGCGGAAACCATGCGCTACCTGACCAACCGGATCAGCGTGTTCGTCAACCTGCCGATCCGCTCGCTCGACAGGCTGGCCCTGCAACGCCGGCTCGACGAGATCGGCCGGATCATGTCGGACAGCGCCTGAGCCCCCCCTGCAGTCGAAGACAAGAAGAAGAAACCCCCATGTCCCTTTTCGAACGATACCTCTCCCTTTGGGTCGCGCTCTGCATCGTTGTCGGTGTCGCCTTGGGCCACTTCCAGCCCGGCATCTTTCACGCCGCCGCGGCGATGGAGATCGCCCAGGTGAACCTTCCGGTCGCCGTTCTTGTCTGGCTGATGATCATTCCCATGCTGGTAAAGATTGACTTTGGCGCCCTGCATCAGGTCAAGGAGCATTGGCGCGGCGTCGGCGTGACCCTGTTCATAAACTGGGCGGTGAAGCCGTTTTCCATGGCGGCGCTGGGCTGGCTGTTCATCGGACACCTGTTCGCGCCCTACCTGCCGGCCGATCAGATCCAGTCCTACATCGCCGGCCTGATCATCCTGGCGGCCGCCCCCTGCACCGCCATGGTCTTCGTCTGGAGCAACCTGACCGGGGGCGAGCCCCATTTCACCCTCAGCCAGGTCGCCGTCAACGATGTCATCATGGTGTTCGCCTTCGCGCCCATCGTCGGACTTCTGCTGGGCCTGTCGGCGATCACCGTGCCGTGGGAAACGCTGTTGCTGTCGGTCGCGCTCTACATCGTCGTGCCGGTCATCATCGCCCAGGTGATGCGCCGCAGCCTGCTTGCGCGGGGCGGAGAGGCCGCCCTCGCCGCGGCCTTGAAACGGATGGGCTCCGTATCCCTGGTCGCCCTGCTGGCGACACTGACCCTGCTGTTCGGTTTCCAGGGCGAACAGATTATCGCCCAACCCCTGATCATCGCGCTTCTGGCCGTGCCCATTCTGATCCAGGTCTATTTCAATTCCGGACTGGCCTACCTTTTGAACCGGGCCTTCGGGGTCGATCATTGCGTCGCAGGTCCCTCGGCGCTAATCGGCGCCAGCAACTTCTTCGAACTGGCCGTCGCCACCGCCATCGTGCTGTTCGGCTTTGAATCCGGGGCGGCCCTGGCGACCGTCGTCGGCGTGCTGGTCGAGGTGCCGGTCATGCTTTCGGTGGTGAAGATCACCAACGCCAGCAAGTCCTGGTACGAATCCGGACGTGCTGTACGACACCGCATGTCCGGACGGCCGGTGAAATAGGCCGGGGGCATTCCTCTCCCATTCGAGGATCGGTCAACCGCAAAGTTACATATGTCTTATTTTTTTACATATGTTATAATCCTGAGAAACAATCTCGGGAGGCAGACATGACAACAACCGGCGCCCTGCGGGGAATCACCGTGCTCGACATGAGCCGCGTTCTCGCCGGCCCCTCATCGACCCAGCTTCTCGGCGATCTCGGCGCCGAGGTCATCAAGGTGGAACGGCGCGGCGTCGGGGATGAGACCCGCACCTGGGGCCCGCCCTATATGAAGGACGCCCAGGGCGGCGACAGCGGCGAAAGCGCCTATTACCTGTCGGCCAACCGCAACAAGCGGTCCGTCACAGTCGATATTTCCAAGCCGGAAGGCGTCGCCCTGATCCGCCGCATGCTGGCCAGGTCGGACGTTCTGATCGAGAACCTGAAGGTCGGCGGCATGGCGAAATACGGCCTAAGCTACGACGACCTGAAGGCCGATTTCCCCGGCATCGTCTATTGCTCCATCACCGGGTACGGGCAGACCGGCCCCTACGCGCCGCGCCCCGGATACGACATGATGGCCCAGGGCCTGGGCGGCCTGATCAGCATGACCGGCGAGCCCGGGCGGCTTCCGGTCAAGGTGCCGATCGCCGTCAACGACGTGATGACCGGCATGTACGCGGCGGTCGCCATCCTGGCCGCGCTGCGCCACCGGGACACCACCGGCGAAGGCCAGCACATCGACCTGGGCCTGCTCGATGTTCAGGTCGGCTGGCTCTATAACCAGGGCATGAACTATCTGATCGGCGGCACGATCCCGGAACGCCTGGGCACAGCACACCCGAACTCGGTGCCCTATCAGGCGTTCGAAACAAAGGACGGCTTCGTCATCATGGGCGCCAACAACGACGATCAGTTCCGGCGCTTCTGCGAACTGGCGGGCGAACCGGACCTGGCCCAGGACCCGCGCTTCGCGACCAACCCGGACCGGGTCAAGAACCGTGACGCGATCGTTGCCAAGGTGCAGGAAATTCTCCGCCGGCGGACCAGCGCCGAATGGATCGAAGACCTGAGCGCGGCGAGCCTGCCGGTCTGCCCGATCAACGACCTGGAGCAGGTGTTCGCCGACCCCCACGTGCAGGCCCGCGGCATGAAGATTTCCATGCCCCATGGCGCCGCCGGCGGCCAGCCGGTAGACATGATCGGAAATCCCATCAAGATGTCGGGAACACCCGTATCCTACCGCCGCCCGCCGCCGACCCTGGGCGAGCATACCGACGAAGTTCTGAATAACGTGTTCGGCCTGTCGCAGGACGAGGTTTCCCGTCTGCGCGCCGACGAAATCATCTAGGAGAAATATACCATGAGCGTGACAGTCACCTTTGTCGGATCGGGCGATGCCTTCGGCGCCGGCGGCCGGTTCCAGACCTGTTTCATGGTCGACGCACCGGGCTTTCGCTACGTCATCGACTTCGGCGCCACCAGCCTGACCGCCCTGAACCAGCTCGGCATCGATCACACCACCATCGACGCCGTGGTGCTGACCCATATCCACGGCGACCATTGCGGCGGCCTGCCCTTCTTCCTGATGGATTCCATGCTCGGCGCCAAGCGGACGAAGCCCCTGGTGATCGCCGGACCACGCGACACCCAGGCCCGCATCGCCGGCATCTGCGAAGCTTTGATGCCCGGCATGCACGCCATGTCACCAAAGTTTCAATTGGATTATGTGGAAATGCCGGTCATGCAGGAATCACAGATCGGCCCGCTGACGGTCACCCCCTATCCGGCGGCCCATACGGGGGAGACCAATCCCACCAGCCTGCGCACGGAGATCAATGGAAAGGTCGTGTCCTATACGGGCGACAGCGCCTGGACCAAACACATGCCGGCCGTGGCCCGGGATGCGGACCTGTTCATCTGCGAATGCTACTTCCACGGCAGATCCATCAACTTCCACATGAACTACCCGGACATCGTCGAGCACCGGGACGACCTGAAGCCCAAGCGCATGATCCTGACCCACTTCAGCCGCGAAATGATGCCGCATAAGGACGAGGTGCCCGAGGAAACGGCCCATGACGGCCTGATCGTCAATCTTTAGGAGAACACAGCAGACATGACCGTACGTGTTGCAATCAACGGCTTCGGCCGCATGGGCCGCCTGGCCTTGCGCGCGGCCTGGGGGTTCGATCCCGCCAAACCGGCCAGCCTGCAAGGCCCCGGCGGCGCCTGGGGCAGGGGCGATATCGACATCGTCCATATCAACGAACCCGGCGGCACGGCGGAAATGGCGGCCCACCTGATGGCCTTCGACAGCATCCATGGCCGCTGGCCCGTGGCGACGCGGGCGGACGGCGCGGATGCGGTCATTCTCGGCGACCGGCGCCTTGGGTATTCCAGCGCATCGAAGCCCGCCGAAATCGACTGGGCCGATTTGGGCGTGGACCTGGTGTTGGAGTGTTCCGGCAAGTTCAAGACCCGCGACGCCTTGGCGCCTTATTATGCCGCCGGGGTAAAGAAGGTCGTCGTTTCCGCGCCGGTGAAGGGCGACGCGCTTAACATCGTCATGGGCGTCAATGATGACCTCTACGACCCCCAGGTCCACGATCTGGTGACCGCGGCGTCCTGCACCACCAACTGTCTGGCCCCGGTGGTCAAGGTCATCCACGAAGGTATCGGCATCACCCACGGCATGATCACCACCATTCACGACGTGACCAACACGCAGACGGTGATCGACAAGCCCATGAAGGACATGCGCCGCGCGCGCTCGGCGCTGGCCAACCTGATCCCAACCTCGACCGGATCGGCCACGGCGATCACCATGATTTTCCCGGAACTGAAAGGCAAGCTGGACGGCATCGCCGTGCGCGTCCCCCTGCTCAACGCCTCCATCACCGACTGCGTGTTCGAGGTCGCGCGCAAGACGACGGTGGACGAGGTCAACGACCTGCTGCGCCGGGCCGCCGACGGGCCGCTCATGGGCATCCTTGATGTCGAGGACCGGCCCCTGGTATCCAGCGACTTCAAGAGCGACACCCATTCGTCGATCATCGACGCCCCGTCGACCATGGTCACGGACGGCACCCAGGTGAAGATCATCGCCTGGTACGACAACGAAATGGGCTATGCCCACCGCCTGTACGAACTGACGGAGAAGGTGGCGCGGTCAATCGACTGACTTAGGCCTGCCAGGAGCATCACGCGATGTTGGACGTCCGAAAATACGCCGTCGTCACCGCCGCCTACTGGGGCTTCATGCTCACGGACGGTGCTCTGCGCATGCTCGTGCTCCTGCACTTCCACCGGTTGGGCTACACGCCGTTCGAACTGGCGGTGCTGTTCCTTGCTTATGAACTGATGGGCATCGTCACCAACGCCGGCGGCGGCTGGGTGGCGTCGCGGTTCGGCCTGAAACTGACCCTGACCGGCGGCCTGTTGCTTCAGGTCGTCGCCCTGCTCGCCCTGTCCGCACTCGATCCTGCCTGGCCGAAGGAACTGTCCGTCCTGTTCGTGCTGGTGGTCCAGGGCCTGTCCGGCGTCGCCAAGGACCTGACGAAGATGAGCTCGAAAAGCGCGCTCAAGTTCGTCGTGCCTGAGAATGAAACCGGCGGGCTCTACCGTTGGGTCGCCCTGTTGACGGGATCCAAGAACGCCATCAAGGGCCTGGGCTTTTTCATCGGCGCCTTGCTGCTGTCCGTCGCCGGGTTCCAGGGCGGGTTATGGCTGATGGCCGGGTTCCTGGCGGTCATCCTGGCGGGCGCCACCCTGTCGGTCGAAAAGGGCATGGGCAAGGCCAAGAAGAAAGCCAAGTTCACCGAAATCTTCTCGAAATCGCGGGAGATCAACCTGCTGTCGGCGGCGCGGGTGTTCCTGTTCGGCGCCCGCGACGTGTGGTTCGTCGTCGGCGTGCCGGTGTTTCTGTACGACCAGTTGGGCTGGACCTTCAATCAGGTCGGCGCCTTCATGGCTGCCTGGGTGATCGGCTACGGCTTCGTCCAGGCCATGGCGCCGAAACTGACATCGCGGTCAGCCGACGGGTTGAGCACCGAGGTCCGCGCCGCACGGATTTGGCTGGTCCTGCTCGCCCTGACCGTCGTGGTGATTATTGCGGCACTGCGTCTCGGCGTCGATCCTGGGGTCGCCTTGATCGCCGGACTGGCCCTGTTCGGAATCGTGTTCGCCGTCAATTCCGCCGTGCATTCCTACCTGATCCTGGCGCTGTCGGAAAACGACGGCGTGACCCTGAACGTGGGGTTCTACTACGGTGCCAACGCCACCGGGCGCCTGCTGGGAACCCTGCTGTCCGGCATTTCCTATCAATGGGCCGGGATCGACGGGTGCCTGATCGTCGCGTTCATGTTCCTTGTCGCCGCCACGGTCTTTACCTCGTTCCTTCGCGACAAGCGGGTGTTGCCGGCGGCATAGGCTGCGGGACAATGACTATCCGCGCAGCAGAACCGCCGCACATTTCTCGTCCGTGATCAGCGTATTGGCCAGACCGGCGGCCAGGGCGGCCCGCACGATGTCCGCCTTGAACGTGCCGCCGGCCGCAAGGATGACATTGGGGATGCGGCGCAGCGTCTCGAAAGGCACCGACAGGGTGCGGGCATTGATCTCGTGGTCGATCATCCGCCCATCCGCATCGATGAAATAGTCGCAGATGTTACCGACCGCCCCCGCCCGTTTAAGGTCCCCGACCTGATCGCGGGTCAGCACGCCGTAATCCACCATCTTGGTCTTGGCCGACAGATCGACCGCCGAAATCAGCGCCGCCTGGCACCGCCCGGCAATGTCGTAGATCCGGCGGACCGGCTCGCTTTCGGCAAAGGTCGCCCGAGCGGTCGCCGTTTCCGCAATCATCGGCGCGGTCATGTAGTAACAGCCGGCGCCCAGCACGCGGGCGAACGCGGCGGCGTTGTCATAGGGGTTGATGGCGCCGCTTTGCGACAAACCGCCCGACAGGGACACGACCGTGTTCGCCGCCCCGTCGCGGGGGATCAGGCTGAAGCCCGCGGCATGGATCGTCGCCCCCCAGCCAAGCCCCAGGAAGGCATCGGGCGCCAGCACGCCGGAAAGATACTGCCCGGCGGCCAGGCCGACCACCCGACGCACATCATCTTCGTCCGCCGGGGCCGGCACGACCACGGCATCGCGCAGACCGAACGTTTCGCGCAGCGCGTTCTCGGCCTCCAGGCAGGGCGCCAGCGGCAGATCCAGGGTGACCCGGACAACCCCTTCGCGGCGGGCATCGTTGATCACCCGGTTCACCGTCGCCCGGTTGAGGCCGACACGGTCAGCCACCTCCTGCTGGGTTTGTCCCTCGCGGAAATGGTACCAGCAGATGCGCGCCGCGAGCGCCGGATCGATGGCGGCGGGGCGGGAGCTTGAACCGCCGTTCTTTTTCTGTTTTGCCATGGCCTATCCTAACCTCCCGCGGAGCGCCATGCGAGCCACGATGGCCGATGGCGAGCATCTCAGCCGGCCATCGGGACAGCTTGATTCATATATTGATGGATAATATATTACCCATCGAAACCATATTCATTCACATCCTGATAGAGCCATGCCCCGCTTAGCCCCCGTCGCGCCGCCAGAGATCAACTACACGGACCCCGTCTATTGGAACGGGCTGATCAAGATGAGCCTGTCGAAGTTCTTCATCCTCTGCGTCCTCAACCGCCGCCCCATGCACGGCTACGAAATCTCAAAGGCCGTGGAGAATACGACACAGGGCTGTTGCTCGCCGACACCGGGGGCCCTGTATCCGGTCCTGAAGGAGTTCGAGAAGGGCGGGTACGTCACCGTCCGCGAAGAAGTCGTGAGCGGCCGGAAGCGGAAGATCTACACGATCACCGACAAGGGTGAGACGGCATTCCAGGTCGCGGTAAAGGCCTGGGCCGAGGTCGGCGCCTGCGTTTCCGCCAACAGCGAAGGGATCTGCCGGACCGAGGATTGCTGCTGATCTTTTTTGATCCTCTTATATCACCCATCAATGCATCGAACGTCAGACAAGGACCCTCGTCATGCCCGCTTCTTCTCCCCGATCAGAACTGCCCGTCGCGATCATCGGCGCCGGCCCGGTCGGGCTCGCCGCCGCCGCGCATCTGCACGAATACGGCCTGCCCTTCGTCATTCTGGAGGCCGGGGCCGAACCGGGCGCCGCCATGCGCCAATGGGGCCACGTGCGCCTGTTTTCCCCCTGGCGCTACAACATCGACAAGGCGGCCCGCCGCCTGCTGGAAGACGCAGGGTGGCAAGCGCCCGATCCCGACGCCCTGCCCACGGGCGGCGAGATCGTCGACCGCTACCTGGCGCCGCTCGCCACCCACATGGCGATCCGCCCCCATCTGCGCCTCAATGCCAGGGTCACCGCACTTGGCCGCAAGGGCATGGACAAGGTCCGTTCCGAAGGACGCGCCGAGCGGCCGTTCGAAATCCAGCTCGCCGACGGCGCCTCCCTTGACGCCGCCGCGGTGATCGATGCTTCCGGCACCTGGACCGCGCCTAACCCCATGGGGGCCGGCGGCCTGCCCGTGCCCGGCGAAGCCGACTGCGCCGACCGTATCGCCTACGGCATTCCCGACGTGCTGGAACGCGCCCGCGCCGATTATGCCGGCAAGCGTACATTGGTGGTCGGCAGCGGCCATTCGGCCTTCAATGTGCTGCTTGACCTGCTGGACTTGAAGGATGACGAACCCGGGACGGAGATCCTCTGGGCCGTGCGCCGCGATACCGGCGACAGCCTGTTCGGCGGCGGCGCCGCCGATGCCCTGCCGGCGCGGGGCGACCTGGGAATCCGGACCCGCGCGGCCGTGGACTCGGGCCGCCTGACATTGCTTCGCCCCTTTTCCGTGCGCGCCGTATCACGCAACGGCGACGGCCTTGACGTCGTCGGCGAGCTCAACGGCGCCGCCGCGCGGCAACAGGTCGACCGCATCGTCGTCGCCACCGGCTTCCGCCCGCAGCTCGACATGCTGCGCGAGGTGCGTCTGGGCCTCGACCCCTGGTTGGAGGCCGTCACCGACCTGGCGCCGCTGATCGACCCCAACCTGCACAGCTGCGGCACCGTGCGCCCCCACGGCGTGCGCGAACTAAGCCACCCGGAACCCGATTTCTTCATCGCCGGGATGAAGTCCTACGGCCGCGCGCCGACATTCTTGATGACCACGGGCTACGAACAAGTGCGCTCCATCGCCGCCTCGCTGGCCGGCGACCATGAAGCGGCGCACCGCGTCGAACTGGACCTGCCGGAAACGGGTGTGTGCAGCCTGCCGGGCGTGGTGGAGGAATCCTCCTGCTGCGGCGGCCCGGCACCCGAAGATGTTGATGCCTGCTGCGTCCGTGACATGGATGCCAAGGCCGCCGGCAAAGAGGGCTGCGGTTGCGGCCCCGATACGGTCGCCGGCGCCTCTAAGGGCTGATCATGGAGACCCGGCGCAGAGCCGTCGTCATCGCCGTCGGCGCCGGGCAAACCCTGGGCTGGGGGTCAACCTATTATCTGCCGGCGATCCTTGCGGAACCCATGGCGGCGGAGATCGCCGTCACGACCGGTCTTGTCTATGCCGCCTTCTCCGCGGCCCTGATCTTGTCGGCATTGCTCGGCCCAATCGTCGGACGCCAGATCGACAAGTTGGGTGGGCGCGGCCTGCTATGGACGGCGAACCTTGTGTTCGCCGCCGGCCTGGGGATGCTCGGCCTGGCCGAGAATGCCCTCGGCCTGTTCGCCGCCTGGCTCGTCATCGGTGTCGGCATGTCCATGGGTCTTTATGATGCCGCCTTTGCGACCCTGGCCGGCCTCTACGGCCGCAATGCCCGGGGCGCCATCACCGGCATCACCCTTATGGCCGGGTTCGCCAGCACCATCTGCTGGCCGGTCACCGCCTTCATGGAAGCCGAGATCGGCTGGCGGGCCGCTTGTTTCGCCTGGGCCGCCGCCCATCTGGTTATCGGTCTGCCGCTTAACCGGCTGTTCGTGCCGAAGGGAACCGGTGCGCCGGCCGGCGACGATCCCGCCGGAGAACCCCATCAGTCCACGGGCTCGGCAGCCCCTCCTAAATTCGCCGCCGCGATCCTGGCGCTGGTGTTTGCCATCACCTGGTTCACCAGCACCGCGATGGCGGCGCATCTTCCCCGGATACTGCAAGAGGCCGGGGCCTCTCCCGCCGCGGCGATCGCGGCGGCGGCCTTGGTCGGCCCGGCGCAGGTCGCGGGCCGGCTGCTTGAATTCGGATTCCTAAAACACTTTCACCCCTTGCTATCCGCGCGGCTGGCGGCCCTAACTCACCCCTTGGGCGCCGCCGTCATACTGGCCGCCGGCGCACCGGCCGCATCCGCATTTTCCCTGTTGCACGGCGCCGGAAACGGCATTCTCACCATCACCAACGGGACGCTCCCCCTCGCCATCTTCGGGGCGGTGGGGTATGGGCGGCGTCAGGGATTTCTGATGGTACCGGCCCGTTTCGTCCAGGCCGGGGCCCCTTTCCTGTTCGCCCTCGCGATCGACCATATGGGCGCCGCCGCGCTTATGCTTTCGGGTGTGCTGGGGCTCGTCTCTTTCGCCGCACTGATGGCATTGCGCCCCCCTACTCATGGGGCCCAGGGGACAAATCCATAAAAGATAAATGGCTGAACACGTTCCGGAATTATCGGTCCTCGATATCCGGAAAGGGTCCCTAAAGCGGCCGAAACCCCGGCGGCAGGTTCAACCACGCTACGGCGTCTTCGATATCTTCGAACACCTTGCGGTCCATGGGCCCCTTGCCGTCGCGGGCATAGATCTCGTCACACACCCGGGCGGTGTTCGCAAAGCGGTCGGCGGCGACGGTATTGTCCCGCCGATAGACCAAAGCCGCGGTCGCCGGATGGTCGAACATCTTGGCGATCTGAAAGCCCAGCACATCAACAAAGGCACCTTGGGTGGAATCAAGCCCAGGAGCGGCCGTCAGATCGTCATCACAAACATAAAGCCGCCGCATACCGGACCTGAAGTCCGGTGCGGTGGCCAAATCGCGCAGCGCATCCACCGTCTCCAGAAGGCTGGATTGCCCGAAGACGGAAAAGCTTACAAGATTCTCGGCCTTATGGATTTTCCACGAAATGCCCATGACAGCCCGCGTTCATAAGGGTCAGTAATTTTCCTGCACATAGCCCCTCGAAACGAGCCCCCGTTCGCGGGCGACGACGGCCGCTTGCGAACGGTTCTGCACGCCGATTTTCTTGAAGATGCTGCGCGCGTGCAGCTTCACCGTGACTTCATGGATTTCAAGGTCACGAGCGATCTGCTTATTCGGTTTTCCATCGGCGATGCCCTCAAGCACCTCCATCTCGCGGGGCGTCAGGCCTTCCGCATTGATCTTGCGGTCCGCCGCCTCGGCGGCCAACGCCTGCATGGTTTCCACCGGCACGTAAGTGCCGCCCTCGGCGATCACGCGAAGGGCCCCCGCATAGGCGGACCCGGTCAAGGTTTTCGGCAAAAATCCATGGGCACCGAGATCGAGAACGGTCTTCACGTCCCGTGTCTTGGCAACGCCTGAGGTCACCGCAATGGCCAGATCAGGATAGGTGGCGCGAAGTCGTTTGACCCCTTCCGTGCCCTCCATGCCGGGCATGGAGAAGTCCAGAACCACAAGATCGTAGTCCCCCCTGTTCGAAAGCTTGGTCGTCACTTCGTCGAGATTGGACGCCGCCTGAATTTCGATATCGGGAAAAGCACGGGTGAGATGCTCACGCACCGCATCGAGAAACATGGGATGGTCATCGGCGAACAGCAATCGCATTCTGCCTGCCTCGTTTTTTATGGCCGCTTAGCTTCGCAGCCGGATGCACCCCCCCGGTCCATACTTAAGTATGCCCTAAACGCATACTTAGGTCGATACCGAACAAGTTTCCGGAATCGGGCCGCGAAAACCCCATTTTCCGCCATTAGATGACACATATTAAAAAAGCGGAACCCGGTCAGCGCCGTAACGCCAGCCGGGTTCCAGGGGAGGGAGGAAAATCCTGTTTGCCGCCCGCGCCCCTTAGGCGGCGCGCACGTCAT
>DCRZ01000008.1:1437-357364 GCA_002325375.1 Rhodospirillaceae bacterium UBA1479 | reverse complement strand
GTCGTTTCCAAGATCATCGAATAGGGTAACCGTTCAGCCGGCCCCCCTCGAAAGGGGCCGGCGAACTTTTGGGGCAAGAGCCATGGACCAACAAAACATAAGAATTCGGCTGAAGGCGTTTGACCATCGTGTGCTGGACCAGTCCGCGCGCGAGATCGTCAACACGGCCCAGCGGACCGGCGCCTCGGTGCGCGGCCCCATTCCTTTGCCGACCCGGATCGAAAAGTACACGGTGCTGCGGTCGCCGCACGTGGACAAGAAGTCCCGGGAACAGTTTGAAATCCGCACCCATAAGCGGGTGCTCGATATCGTCGATCCGACGCCGCAGACCGTGGACGCGCTGATGAAGCTCGACCTAGCGGCCGGCGTCGACGTCGAGATCAAGCTCTAAAGGGTACGATTATGCGGACCGGATTGATCGCACAGAAATTGGGCATGACCCGCGTCTTCCAGGAAGACGGCCGGCACCTGCCGGTGACCGTCCTCAAGGTGGACAGCGTTCATGTCGTGGCCCAGCGCACCATGGAAAAGGACGGCTATTCGGCGGTTCAGCTTTCCTGGGGCAAGGGTAAACCGAAGAACATGCCGAAGGCGCTGCGCGGACATTACGCGAAGGCCAAGGTGGAGCCGGGCAAGCGGCTGCGTGAGTTCCGGGTGTCGGAAGACAACCTGATCGACGTCGGCGCCGAACTGTCGGCGGCCCACTTCATCGATGGCCAGATGGTCGACGTGGTCGGGACTTCGGTCGGTAAGGGTTTTGCCGGCGCCATGAAGCGTCACGGCTTCGGCGGTCTGCGGGCCTCCCACGGCGTGTCCATCTCGCACCGTTCGCACGGTTCCACGGGTCACTGTCAGGATCCGGGCCGCGTGTTCAAGGGCAAGAAGATGGCCGGCCAGCTGGGCAACAAGCGCTGCACCGTCCAGAACCTGCCGATCGTCGCGACCGACGAAGCGCGGGGCCTGATCCTGGTGCGGGGTGCCGTGCCGGGTTCGAAGGGCGGCTTCGTGCTGATCAGCGACGCGGTGAAGAAGGCCCAACCTGAAGGTCTGCCGTTCCCGGCGGCGCTGAAGGGTGGCCAGGATGTAAGCGAAGATGCGGCGGCGCCGTCCGAAGAGGACATCGCGACGCAGCAGGCGGAAGCCGAAGCGCCGGCCGAACAGGCCGTTGCCGAGGATACCGGCGCTGAAAACGCTGCGGCGGGCGACGCCGACGGCGAGAGCAAGGAATAAGGGCGATGAAGCTGGACATTATCTCGCTCGCCAACAAGAAGGTCGGTGACATCGACCTGGACGAAGCGATCTTCGGGATCGACGTCCGCGGCGACCTGATGGCGCGCACGGTCAATTGGCAGCTCGCCAAGCGCCGTGCCGGCACGCACAAGACCAAGGGCCGTTCCGAGATCAGCGGCACGGGGGCCAAACCCTTCAAGCAGAAGGGGACGGGCCGCGCCCGCCAGGGGTCAAAGTATGTGACCCAAATGCGCGGCGGTGGCATCGTGTTTGGTCCGGTCGTCCGTGACCACAGCCATGACCTGCCGAAGAAGGTTCGCCGCCTGGCCCTTAAGTCGGCCATCAGCGCGAAGCAGAAGGAAGGCAAGTTGGTCATCATCGACAGCGCCGCCATGAAGGCGCCGAAGACCAGTGAACTGGCCAAGCAGCTGGAAAAGCTGGGTTGGGGCCGTGCCTTGGTCATCGACGGTGAACAGGTCGATACGAACTTCGCCAAGGCGGCCGCCAACCTGATCGGCATCGACGTGCTGCCGTCCGGCGGGGCCAACGTTTACGACATCCTGCGTCGCGATACCCTGGTGATTACCCAGGCCGGCGTGGACAAGCTGACGGAGCGCTTGAAATGAGCCGCTACAGCCCCAACAACGCGACGATTTCGAAAGAGCGCATGATGGAAATCCTGCGCCGTCCGGTGATCACCGAAAAAGCCACCCTGATGGCCGAACACAATCAGGTCAGCTTCTTCGTGCCCATGGACGCCGACAAGTTCGAAGTTAAGGCCGCCGTCGAAGAATTGTTCAAAGTGAAGGTGACTTCGGTCAACACGCTGATCTCCAAGGGGAAGGCGAAACGTTTCCGCGGTCGCCCCGGCAAGCGTGCCGATGCCAAGAAGGCCGTTGTTACGCTGGCCGAAGGCAACTCCATCGACGTGACCACGGGTATCTAGGGGCCTTTCGGGGTTCCCTACGGGATTTGAGAAGAAAAAGGGCAGAGACCAATGGCTCTGACACAATTTAAACCGACAACGCCCGGCCGCCGGGGCCTTATTCTGGTGGACCGCAGCGATCTTTATAAGGGCAAGCCCGAAAAGACGCTGACCGAAGGCCTGCGTAAGAAGGGCGGCCGCAACAATACGGGTCGCATCACCGCGCGCCGGATTGGCGGTGGGCACAAGCAGCGCTACCGCGTCATCGACTTCAAGCGTCAGAAGTACGACGTCGAGGCGACCATCGAACGGCTGGAGTACGATCCCAACCGTACGGCGTTCATTGCCCTGGTGAAGTACGAAGACGGCGAGATCGCCTACATCCTGGCGCCGCAGCGCGTGCGCCCCGGAGACAAGGTCGTCTCCGGCGAGTATGCGGACATCAAGCCGGGCAACGCCATGCCCATGAAGAACATCCCGGTCGGCACCATCGTCCACAACGTGGAGATGAAGCAGGGCAAGGGCGGCCAGTTGGCCCGTTCCGCCGGCACCTATGCTCAGATCATCGGTAAGGATCAGGGCTACGCCCAGATCCGCCTGTCATCCGGTGAACTGCGTATGGTCCGCGGCGAGTGCATGGCCACCATCGGCGCCGTGTCCAACCCGGATCAGCAGAACACCAAGATCGGCAAGGCCGGCCGCAAGCGTTGGCTTGGCAAGCGCCCGTCGGTCCGCGGTGTTGCGATGAACCCGATCGACCACCCGCATGGCGGCGGCGAAGGCCGCACCTCGGGCGGCCGCCATCCGGTGACCCCGTGGGGCAAGCCCACGAAGGGTAAGAAGACCCGGAACAACAAGAAAACGGACAAGCTGATCATGCGGTCGCGTCACGTCCGTAAGAAGCGGTAAAGGAGCGATCGATGTCACGTTCCGTTTGGAAAGGTCCTTTCGTCGACGGTTATCTGCTGAAGAAGGCAGAAGAAACTCGGGCGTCCGGACGTAATTCGGTGATCAAGACCTGGTCTCGCCGGTCGACCATTCTGCCCCAGTTCGTGGGTCTGAATTTCGGCGTCTACAACGGCCAGAAGTTCATCCCTGTCCTGGTGACCGAGGAAATGATCGGCCACAAGTTCGGCGAATTCTCGCCGAGCCGGACCTATCACGGCCACGCTGCCGACAAGAAGGCGAAGAGGGGCTAATCATGGGTAAGTCTTCTGCAGAACGTCCCCTCAAGGACAACGAAGCGATGGCCTATTCCCGGCACATCCGGACCAGCGCGCGCAAGCTGAACCTGGTTGCTGAAAGCATCCGCGGTCTGCCCTGCGAACGGGCGCTGGCGCAGCTGACCTTCTCCAAGCGTCGCATTGCGATCGAGGTAAAGAAGGTCCTGGAAAGCGCGATTGCCAACGCGGAAAACAACCACCAGCTCGACGTCGACCGCCTGGTCGTGTCGGAGGCCACAGTGGGTCGCAGTCTGGTCATGAAACGATGGAAAGCACGTGCCCGCGGGCGCGTGGGGCGCATCGAGAAACCGTTCTCGAACCTTCGGGTCATCGTGCGCGAACGTGAGGAGACCGCCTAAATGGGTCAGAAAGTCAATCCGGTCGGGCTCCGCCTCGGCATCAACCGCACATGGGATTCGCGGTGGTTCGCCAACGACGGCGATTACGCGACCCTGCTGCACGAGGACATCAAGATCCGCAAGATGCTGAAAGACCGCCTGCACCAGGCCGGCGTGTCGAAGATCATCATCGAGCGTCCCGCCAAGAAGGCCCGCGTGACGATCCACACGGCCCGCCCTGGCGTGGTCATCGGCAAGAAGGGCGCGGATATCGAAAAGCTGCGCCGCGAAGTCGCCGCCATGACCTCTTCGGAAGTGCACCTGAACATCGTCGAAATCCGCAAGCCGGAAATCGACGCCCAGCTGGTTGCCGAAAACGTCGCCCAGCAGATGGAACGCCGCGTGTCGATCCGTCGGGCCATGAAGCGCGCGGTGCAGTCGGCGCTGCGTCTCGGGGCCGAAGGCATCCGCATCAATTGTGCGGGCCGTCTGGGTGGTGCGGAAATCGCGCGCATGCAGTGGTATCGCGAGGGCCGCGTGCCCCTGCACACGCTGCGCGCCAACATTGACTATGGCGAAGCCACTGCCAAAACGACCTACGGCGCCTGCGGCGTGAAGGTCTGGATCTACAAGGGCGAAATTCTTGCCCACGATCCGATGGCGATGGACAAGCTCGCGCAGGAACAACAGCCGGTCCGCTAAGCGGTATCGGTCGGATAGAATCAAAACTGGGATAGGCGACGGAACATGCTGGCCCCGAAAAGAATGAAATACCGGAAGGCCTTCAAAGGCCGCATCCATGGCAACGCCAAGGGTGGAACGACGCTCAACTTCGGTGCCTTCGGCCTGAAGGCGACCTCGCCGAACCGTATCACGTCGCGTCAGATCGAAGCCGCGCGCCGTGCCATGACGCGCCACATGAAGCGCGCAGGGCGAGTGTGGATCCGTATCTTCCCGGACGTGCCGGTGTCGAAGAAGCCGGCCGAAGTCCGCCAGGGTAAAGGTAAGGGTACGCCGGAATTCTGGGCCGCCCGCGTGAAGCCGGGCCGGATCATGTTCGAAATCGACGGCGTTTCGTACGAAGTGGCGAAAGAGGCCATGGAGCTTGCGGCCGCCAAGCTGCCCATCGAAACGCGGTTCGTCACCCGCCTGGGCGAGGAGCACTAAGCCATGACGAAGGCTATTGATCTCAAGACCAAGTCCGACGACGAGTTGAAGGACCAGCTCATGGGCCTGAAAAAGGAAGCCTTCAATCTGCGCTTCCAGCAGGCGTCGGGTGCTTTGGAAAACACGGCGCAGGTGCGGGCGGTTCGCCGCGACATCGCGCGCATCAAAACCATTCTGGGCGAGCGCGGCACCGTCGCCGCGGCGTCCTGACAAAGAGGTAGCGAAAGATGCCGAAACGTACTCTGCAGGGCGTCGTCGTCAGCGACAAGATGGACAAGACCGTGACCGTTCAGGTTGAACGCCGGTTCAAGCATCCGCTCTACAAGAAGTTCATCAAGCGGACCAAGAAGTACGCCGCGCACGACGAAAACAACGCGTGCAAGGTTGGCGACCAGGTTCAGATCCGGGAAACCCGCCCGATTTCGAAGCGGAAGACCTGGGAAGTGATTAGCGAGGCGGGCTGACGCCGAACCGGGCCCAATGGCCCAGTGGTAGATGCTCTTTAATCAAGGACAAGAACAATGATCCAGTCCGAAACAAACTTGGACGTTGCCGATAACTCCGGCGCCCGCCGGGTCCAGTGCATCAAGGTGCTGGGCGGTTCGAAGCGCAAGTACGCTTCCGTGGGTGACGTGATCGTTTGCTCCGTCAAGGAAGCGATCCCGCGGGGCCGCGTGAAGAAGGGCGAGGTCGTGAAGGCTGTCGTCGTGCGCACGGCGAAAGACATTCGCCGCGCGGACGGCACGACGATCCGCTTCGACAGCAATGCCGCCGTGCTGATCAACAGCGCCGGCGAGCCCATCGGCACGCGTATCTTCGGCCCGGTGACCCGCGAACTTCGGGCCAAGGCCTACATGAAGATCGTGTCCCTGGCGCCGGAAGTGATCTGACGAGGAACCGCAGAAATGGTAGCGAGAATCAAAAAGGGCGATAAGGTCGTCGTTCTGACCGGCCGCGACAAGGGCAAGGAAGGCGAAGTGCTTAAGGTGCTTCCCGCCGCCGACCGCGCCGTTGTCCAAGGTGTCAACCGCATGAAGCGGCACCAGCGTGCGACGCAGACGTCCACGGGTGGCATCATCGAACGTGAAGCCCCCATCCACCTGTCGAATTTGGCCCATCTGGACCCCAAGGACGGCAAGCCGACCCGCGTCGGTACCAAGATCCTGAATGACGGCCGCAAGGTCCGCTTTGCCAAGCGGTCCGGCGAGCAGATTGATTAAGCGAGGGCCTCTGACGATGGCTACACGGCTCAAAGAAGTCTACGAGAAGGAAATCAAGCCGGCCTTGATGGAGGAGTTCGGTTACGCGAACACCTATCAGGTTCCCAAGCTTGAGAAGATCGTTCTCAACATGGGTGTCGGCGACGCCACCGAGGATCGCAAGCGCGTCGATGGCGCACTTGAGGACCTGACCCGCATCACCGGCCAGAAGCCGGTGGCGACCCGGGCCAAGAAGTCCATTGCCGGCTTCAAGCTGCGCGAAGGCATGGTCATCGGCGCCAAGGTCACCTTGCGTAAAGACCGCATGTACGAATTTCTGGACCGCCTTGTGAACATCGCGCTGCCGCGTGTTCGCGATTTCCGCGGCATCCAGGGCAAGTGTTTCGACGGACATGGCAACTTCGCCATGGGGCTGAAGGAACAGATCGTGTTCCCGGAAATCGACTATGACCAGGTCGACAAGGTCCGGGGTATGGACATCGTGATCTGCACCTCGGCCGTAACCGATGATGAAGCGAAGGCTTTGTTGAAAGCTTTCAACATGCCGCTGGCCACTAAGTAAGCCCAGCGGCGGATGGAGATCGAGTAATGGCGAAGAAAAGCGCGATTGAGAAAAACAACAAGCGGGCCCGCATGGCGAAGAGCTATGCCGCGAAACGGGCACGTCTTAAGGCGATCACGAAAGACGAAACGGCATCGCCGGAAGACCGCTTCAATGCGCACCTCAAACTGGCGGCACTGCCCCGCAACTCCTCGCCCACCAGGTACCGCCTGCGGTGCGAATTGTCGGGCCGGTCACGCGGGAATTATCGCAAATTCAAGATTTCCCGCATTGCTATGCGGGATTTGGCCTCTGACGGGATGATTCCCGGCATGGTCAAGTCGAGCTGGTAGGAAGGGAAAGATACTGGCATGTCTATGACCGATCCCCTGGGTGATATGCTCACCCGCATCCGCAACGGACAACAGGCGCGCAAAGCCGTGGTTCTGTCGCCGTCTTCGAATCTTCGGGCCAACGTGCTCGAGGTTCTGAAGCGCGAAGGCTACATCCGTGGCTTTCAAAAGCGCGAAGAAAAGCCCGGCATGGCGGAACTGGAAATCGAACTGAAGTACCACGAAGGCCAGCCCGTGATCCGCGAGATCCAGCGCGTGTCGACGCCGGGCCGGCGTGTCTATTCGGGCATCGGCGACCTGCCGCGGGTCTACAACGGGCTGGGCATCTCCATCCTGTCGACCCCGCGGGGCGTGCTGTCCGATCATGAATGCCGCGAACACAACGTCGGCGGCGAAATTCTCTGCCAGGTGTTCTAAGAGCACCCGGCGAACGAACGAGAAGGCGGTTCATTATGTCGCGTATTGGAAAAAACCCGGTCCAGGTGCCTGATGGCGTCACCGTCGAAATCGACGGCATGACGGTCAAGGCCAAGGGCAAGCTGGGCGAGCTGAGCGAGACCCTGGTCGACGACGTCATCGTCACCATGGAAGATAATCTGATCAAGTTCGCGCCCGCGAACGACACCCAGCGCGCCCGACAGATGTGGGGCATGAGCCGCACCAAGGTGAATAACCTGGTGGAAGGCGTCAGCCAGGGGTTCAAGAAGCAGCTGGATATTTCCGGCGTCGGCTATCGTGCCGCCATGCAGGGGAACAAGCTGGTTCTGCAGCTCGGCTTCAGCCACGACGTCGAGTATCCGGTCCCGGCCGGCATCAAGATCGCCTGCCCGGAACAGACGCAGGTCGTTATTGAAGGCATCGACAAGCAGCTTGTCGGCCAGGTCGCGGCGGAAATCCGCGCGTATCGTCCGCCCGAGCCCTACAAGGGCAAAGGTGTCCGCTATGCCGGTGAATTCATTCTCCGCAAGGAAGGGAAGAAGAAGTAAGTCATGGCCAACGCTCGCGAAAAATTCGAAAAGCGCCAGTCGCGCGTTCGGCGCCAGGTCCGCAAGGCCGCCGGCGGCCGCTTGCGCCTGGCTGTGTTCCGCTCCGGCCTGCATATCTATGCCCAGGTCATCGACGACCGCGCCGGCAAGACCGTTGCCGCCGCATCGTCCCTGGACAAGGAACTCAAAGGCAAATTGGCCAAGGGCTGCAACGTTGCCGCCGCTGGTGAGGTGGGCAAACTGATTGCCACCCGCGCCGTCAAGGAAGGCATCAAGGAAGTGATCTTCGACCGTGGTGGCTACAAGTACCATGGGCGGGTCAAGGCGCTCGCCGATGCCGCGCGTGAAGCCGGCTTGTCGTTCTAAATCAACGCATTCTAGGAAATCAGGAACAGCCTCATGGCAGAGCAACGCAACGAACAAGGTCAGGGACGGGGTCCGCGCGGACGGCGTGACCGGGATCGCTCTCCCGAGCAGCGGGAAGATTCTGAACTGACCGACAAGCTGGTCTACATCAACCGCGTGGCCAAAGTGGTCAAGGGTGGGCGGCGGTTCTCGTTCGCGGCCCTGGTGGTTGTCGGCGACGGCAAGGGCCGGGTCGGTTACGGATCGGGCAAGGCGCGCGAAGTGCCGGAAGCCATCCGCAAGGCCACGGACTCCGCCAAGCGCAACATGATCCGCGTGCCGCTGCGCGAAGGCCGTACGCTGCACCATGACGTTGCCGGGCGCTTCGGCGCCGGCCGGGTGATCATGCGCTCCGCCCCTCCGGGCACGGGTATTATTTCGGGCGGCCCCATGCGCGCCGTGTTCGAAACCATGGGCGTCCAGGACGTCGTTGCCAAGTCCATGGGCAGCGCTAACCCCTACAACATGGTCAAGGCGACCTTCGCCGCATTGCAGGAAATTCAGTCGCCGCGCACCGTGGCGGCCCGCCGCTCGAAAAAGGTCGGCGATATCGTGCAGCGTCGCGACGACGTTTCCGCCACGACCGAACAGGCCTGATTGGAACCCTGAAGATGGCAGACAAGAAGACCGTCAAAGTCACGCAGACCGGCAGCCACATCGGCCGTCCGGCGGATCAGCGCGCAACCCTCAAGGGCCTGGGCCTGAATAAATTGCACCGCTCGCGCGTGCTGGAAGATACTCCGGCCGTGCGTGGCATGATTAATAAAGTCAGCCACCTGGTGCGGGTCGAGCAAGGCGACTAAATACTTAACGAAGGAATACCGCCATGCGTTTGAACGAAATCAGTGACAATCTGGGTGCGACCCGTCCGCGTAAGCGCGTCGGCCGCGGCATTGCTTCCGGCACCGGCAAGACGTCCGGCAAGGGGATGAAGGGCCAGAAGTCCCGCTCGGGCGTCAGCCTGCTGGGCTTTGAAGGCGGCCAGATGCCGATCTACCGGCGTCTGCCCAAGCGCGGCTTCACGAACCCGTTCTCCAAGGAGTTCGCCGAACTGAACGTCGGCCTGCTGCAGGAAGCGATTGATGCCAAGCGCATCGACGGCTCCAAGACGCTGACGACGGCCATGCTGGTCGAAGCCGGTGTCGCGAAGAAGCGGAAAGACGGCGTGCGTCTCCTTGGTCACGGTGAATTGAAGTCCAAGGTCACGCTTGAAATCGAAAGCGCCACCAAGGGTGCCATCGCCGCGGTCGAAAAGGCCGGCGGTAAGGTGACCGTGTCGGCGCCGACCGTCGCGAAGGACGAAGCGAGCGAAACCAAGGGGATCCGCGGCAAAAACAAGCGCCGCGCCCAGGACAAGGCCGCCGCCGGGGAATCCGCCGAATAACAGATCGGTGAGGGCATCCGCCCCCGCCGCCGGAGAAGACTGAATGGCCTCTGCCGCCGAACAACTTGCCGCCAACGTAAACCTGGGCGCCTTCTCGAAGGCGACTGAGTTGAAGAAGCGCATCTGGTTCACGCTGGGTGCGCTCATCGTTTACAGGCTGGGCACGTTCATCCCGCTGCCGGGCATCGACCCGGTGGTGTTGGAAGAGATATTCCGCGCCAATCAGAGCGGTGTTCTGGGCATGTTCAACATGTTCGCGGGCGGTGCGTTGGGGCGCATGACGATCTTCGCGCTCAACATCATGCCGTACATCTCTGCCTCCATCATCATGCAGCTGATGACGTCGATTTCGCCGTCGTTGGAGCAGATGAAGAAGGAAGGCGAATCCGGCCGCAAGCGGATCAACCAGTACACGCGCTATCTCACGGTGCTGATCTGCCTTCTGCAGGCCTACGGCATTGCCGTGGGTATTGAGGGCATGTCAGGCAACCAGGGGCCGGCGGTTCATGAACCGGGCTATTTCTTCCGGTTCTCCGTGGTCGTGACGCTGACCGGCGGCACCATGTTCCTGATGTGGTTGGGTGAACAGATCACCGCGCGCGGCGTCGGAAACGGCATTTCGCTGATCATCTTTGCCGGTATTGTGGCCGAATTGCCGGTGGCCCTTGCCGGGACCTTCGAAATGGGCCGCACGGGTGCGCTGCCGACAGGCCTGATCATCGGCATCATGGTGATGGCCGTTGCGACGATCGCGCTCTGCGTGTTCGTCGAACGCGCGCAGCGCCGGATCCTGATCCAGTATCCCAAGCGCCAGCGCGGCAACAAGATGATGGGCGGTGAATCCTCCCATCTGCCGCTCAAGCTCAATACCGCGGGCGTCATTCCGCCGATCTTCGCGTCCTCGCTGCTGCTGATGCCGATCACCGTCATCACGCTGTCGGCCGGGCAGGGACCGGAATGGATGACGGAAGCGGCGGCCTATCTTGGCCGTGGTTCCCCCGTCTATATGTCCATCTATATCGGCCTGATCGTGTTCTTCGCCTTCTTCTATACGGCCGTCGTGTTCAACGTGAACGACACGGCCGAAAACCTGAAGAAGTACGGCGGCTTCGTTCCCGGCATTCGTCCGGGCAAGAACACGGCCGAGTATCTGGACCGTGTGCTGACCCGCCTGACCTGCGTCGGTGCCCTGTACCTGGCCATTATCTGCGCCATTCCGGAATTGTTGATCTCCAACTTCTCGGTTCCTTTCTACTTCGGTGGAACATCGCTGCTGATCGTGGTCACCGTGACCATGGACACGGTGACCCAGATTCAGTCGCACCTGATCGCGCATCAGTACGAAGGCCTGATCAAGAAGCAGCGGCTGCGGGGGAGGCGTTAATGATTCTGTTGCTGATGGGGCCGCCGGGTGCGGGCAAGGGGACGCAGTCGAAGCGACTTGAGGAGGCTTACGGGCTTGTTCAATTGTCGACCGGTGACATGCTGCGTGCCGCTGTTGCCTCTGGCAGCGACCTCGGCAACAAGGCGAAAGAGATCATGGCCCGCGGTGACCTGGTCCCCGACAACCTGATCATCGACATGATCGCAGCACGGATCGAGCAGGCTGATTGCGCGAAGGGGTTCATTCTGGACGGCTTTCCGCGCACCGTGCCGCAGGCCGAAGCCCTGGCCGCCATGCTTGCCGACAAGGGATTGAGCCTCGACCACGTGATCGAGCTGGCCGTTGACGACGACGCCATGGTCAAGCGAATCACCGGTCGCTACACCTGCGCCAAATGCGGCAAGGGGTACCACGACGAATTCGAAAAGCCCGCCAAGGATGGCGTGTGCGACAAATGCGGTGCGACGGAGTTTACCCGCCGTGCCGACGACAACGAGGGGACGGTGCGGAACCGTCTGGACGCCTATCATGCCCAGACCGCGCCGATCCTGGCTTACTACAAGGACCAAGGGCTTCTGCACGACGTTGACGGCATGGCCGACATCGACGCTGTGACGGCCCAGCTGAAAGGAGTAATCGGTCAGGCGTGAGGGGTGTGAAAAAGGCCTTTCCCCCAGGTTGACTTGGGGGCGCAAGTGCCTATAATCGCGCCTCTTTTCAGGCCCGGCGGATTTTGAAAATTTCCAGGCGAATTCGAACGCACGGAACCGTTCGTTGCGACGTTTTTGCCTTGAATACAACGAGTTAGAGCAAGTCCGGTGATTCTACGGAGCGGGGACTTGCTCTTGAGTTTTTTGTCGAACGTGAGGAGCGAAAGCCTTGGCGCGTATTGCGGGTGTTAATATTCCGACGGCGAAACGGGTGGTGATTGCCTTGACCTATATTCATGGCATTGGCCGCACGTCAGCGCGGAAGATTTGTGACAGTGTCGGAATCCCCCTGGACCGGCGCGTCAATGAACTGACGGAAGACGAGGTCGCGCGGGTTCGCGAGACCATCGACCGTGACTTCCAGGTCGAAGGCGACCTCCGCCGCGAAACGGCCATGAACATCAAACGTTTGATGGACCTGGGCTGTTACCGCGGTCTCCGCCATCGTCGCGGCCTGCCCGTGCGCGGACAGCGTACTCATACCAACGCGCGCACCCGCAAAGGCCCGGCAAAGGCCATCGCGGGTAAGAAGAAATAACGGCTAGGGCAAGGATTTTAAGTTATGGCTAAGGCAGCAACAGCCCGCCCGCGGCGCCGCGAGCGTAAGAACATCGCCTCCGGCGTGGCGCATATCAATTCCACGTTCAACAACACCATGATCACCATCTCCGATGCACAGGGCAACGCCATTGCCTGGTCGTCGGCCGGTTCCATGGGGTTCAAAGGGTCGCGTAAATCGACCCCCTATGCGGCGCAGGTCGCTGGTGAAGACGCCGGCAAGAAGGCGCAGGAACACGGCATGAAGACCCTCGATGTCGAGGTTAAGGGGCCGGGTTCCGGTCGTGAATCCGCCCTGCGGGCTTTGCAGGCGATCGGGTTCACCATCACCGCCATTCGTGACGTGACGCCGATCCCGCACAACGGCTGCCGTCCGCGGAAACGCCGCCGGGTATAGTTCCTCCTGCGGGCAAACGGCCGTCAGGGGCTCCGATCGGCCGCTGCCCGGGTTCCCGGCCGCAGGCCGCTTATGCCGCTTGGGAACACAATGAAATGGGGACCGCCCGGCAACGGTCCCTGACGATGGTTCAAGTGAACGCGAGGTCACTGACGTGATTCAGAAAAATTGGCAAGAACTTATTAAACCGAACAAGCTCGACATCAACCCGGGCGTCGACCCGCTGCGCCAGGCGACCATCGTCGCTGAACCGCTGGAACGCGGTTTCGGCCTGACCCTGGGCAATGCGCTGCGGCGTATCCTGCTGTCGTCGCTGCAGGGTGCCGCGGTCACGTCGATCCAGATCGACGGCGTGCTGCATGAATTCTCGTCGATTCCCGGCGTGCGCGAAGACGTGACCGATATCGTTCTCAACATCAAGTCCTTGGGCCTGCGCATGCAGGCACAGGGGCCGAAGCGGATGACGCTGAAGGCCGATGGGCCCTGCATCGTGACCGCCGGCATGATTGATACGGGTGCGGACATCGAAGTCATGGATCCGGACCTGGTGCTGTGCCACCTGGACCGTGACGGCAAGCTGAACATGGAATTGACCGTGGAAACCGGGAAGGGCTACGTGCCGGCCAGCCAGCACCGCGCCGAAGATAGCCCGATCGGCCTGATCCCCATCGATGCCGTTTATTCGCCGGTCCGCAAGGTCGCCTACAAGGTCGACAATACCCGCGTCGGCCAGGTCACCGACCATGACAAGCTGTCCTTGGTTGTCACGACCAACGGTTCCGTCACGCCGGAAGACGCGGTGGCGCTCGCCGCCCGCATTCTGCAGGACCAGTTGCAGTTGTTCATCAACTTCGACGAGCCGGAACATGCCCGCGAGGAAGCGCAGCAGGAAGACCTGCCGTTCAACAAGAACCTTCTGCGCAAGGTCGACGAATTGGAACTGTCCGTGCGTTCGGCCAACTGCCTGAAGAACGACAACATCATTTACATCGGCGACCTGGTTCAGAAGACCGAAGCCGACATGCTGCGCACGCCCAACTTCGGCCGCAAGTCCTTGAACGAAATCAAGGAAGTTCTGGCCTCCATGGGGCTGCATCTGGGCATGGAAATTGCCGCCTGGCCGCCCGAGAACATCGAGGAACTGGCCAAGAAACTGGAAGATCCCTTTTGATCCGGCGGCGCGTCGGTAACCCCGGCGCGCCGTTCCGACTTAAAGAACCACCCCGGTCATCCGATCATCGGCTGGCCGGGCGCCCCAGGGGGTAAAATGGCACGCCCGGGCGAATAACTGAAAAAAGGAGCCTGACATGAGACACCGCAGCGGATACCGCAAACTCAACCGCACCGCCAGCCATCGCAAGGCCATGTTCTCCAACATGGCGGCGTCGCTGATCATCCACGAACAGATCACCACGACCCTGCCCAAGGCCAAGGAACTGCGCCGGTTCGCCGACCGCATGATCTCCCTGGGCAAGAAGGGTTCGCTGCATCAGCGGCGTCAGGCTGTGTCCTTCCTGCAGGACGATGCCGCCGTGGCCAAGCTGTTCGGCACGCTGGCTGAGCGCTACAAGGACCGCCCGGGTGGCTATACCCGCGTGCTGAAGGCGGGTTTCCGCCACGGCGACGCGGCCCCGATGGCTGTGATTGAACTTGTCGACCGCGACCCGGACGCCAAGGGCGCCGAAGACAAGGCCCGTCACGCTGCGGAAATGGAAGCGGCGGACGCCCTGGAATAGGGATGTCGTCGGCTCAGCCGAGAATTTGGAAAAGCGCGGCTTCGGCCGCGCTTTTTCGTTTTGCGGCCTGTCGTGCGCGCGGGCAGGCCTTGACCACGCCACAAATGGGCTAAATCCTGCTATGAACACGGTTTCGGCCGTCCCGCACACCTGATCCTGGAGTCTCTCTTGCCGATGATGTCGATCCTGGCCCGTCCGTCCGTTCTTGGTGTCGTTCTCAGCCTGGGTATTGCCTTGGCTGCGCCGGAGGCCCATGCCCAATCCGCAGGGCGCGAGGTCCCGGACAACCGTGACCAGGTCATGTTGTCTTATGCCCCGGTGGTTGAGCAGGCCGCTCCCGCGGTGGTCAACATCTTCACGGCCAAGACGGTACAGCGCCGTCGCACGACCCTGTTCGACGACCCCTTTTTCCAGCGTTTTCTCGGCCCCAACCTGGGCGATAAATTCGGGCAGCAGCCGCGTGAGAGGGTGCAGAATTCCCTGGGCTCCGGCGTCATCGTGCGGGCCGACGGCCTGATCGTCACCAACAATCACGTCATCGAAGGGGCGGATGAGATCAAGGTCGTGCTGCACGACCGGCGCGAGTTCGAAGCCAAGATCATCGGCACAGACGAGCGCACGGACCTGGCGGTTCTGCGGTTGGAAGGGGCGCCGGCTGATCTGCCTGTCCTGGATCTTGCCGACTCCGATTCGATCAAGGTCGGTGATCTCGTGCTGGCCATCGGCAATCCCTTCGGCGTCGGGCAAACGGTGACCAGCGGCATCGTCTCGGCCCTGGCGCGGACCCAGATGGCCAACGCCGGAACGGATTTGAACTTCTTCATTCAGACGGACGCGGCCATCAACCCGGGCAACTCGGGTGGTGCGCTGGTCGGGCTCGACGGCCGTCTGCTTGGCATCAACACGGCGATCTATTCCAAGACCGGGGGCTCCCTGGGTATCGGTTTCGCGATTCCGTCCAACATGGTGCGCGCCGTGGTCAACGGTGTGGTCAAGGGCGGGCGGCTGGTGCGCCCGTGGATCGGCGCCGCGGGTCGGCCGGTGACGACGGATATCGCCAACTCTTTGGGTCTCGACCGGCCCGGCGGGGTCATTATCGAGGACGTCTATCCGGCCTCCGCCGCCGACCGTGCGGGAATCAAGCGCGGCGATATCATCCTGGCCGTCAACGGCCATGAGGTGCGGGACACGACGGCGCTCAAGTTCCGTGTCGCGACGACGCCGCTGGGCGAGACCGTGCCGCTGCGCATCTGGCGTCAGGGCCGTCTGGAGGCGCTCAAGCTGGAAATCGAGGCGCCGGTGGAATTCCCCGCCCGCAACAAATCCGAATTGGCCGGCCGTCATCCGCTCACGGGAGCCGTGGTCGTCAACATGTCGCCGGCGCTGGGCGATGAATTGGGCGTTGATACCTTCAAGCGAGGGGTCATGGTGCTGCAGATCCGGCGTGGTGCGCCGGCCGACAAGATCGGCCTGCGCCCCGGCGATTTCGTGAAACGGGTCAACGGCTCCGATATCGGGTTGGTCCGTGACCTGTTGACCGTGTTCTCGAAGCAAGCGCCGGCCTGGGAAATTACGATCGAACGCCAGGGCCGCGAGATCACCGAGCGGTTCGAAGGGTGAGCACGCTTTTCGAAAGCCAATCACCGCGCCCGCTGGCCGATCGCCTGCGGCCAAAAACCATCGCCGAGGTCGTCGGCCAGACTCATCTGACCGGTCCCGACGGTTTCATCGGCCGCGCGGTCAAGGCCGGCAAGCTGACCTCCATCGTGTTCTGGGGGCCGCCCGGCACGGGGAAGACGACCCTGGCGCGGCTTCTGGCCGATCATGTCTCCCTGCATTTCGAGCCCCTGTCGGCGGTGTTTTCCGGTGTCGCCGACCTGCGTAAGGTGTTCGACCGGGCCAAGGAACGCCGCCGGATGGGGCAGGGGACCTTGCTGTTCATCGACGAGATCCACCGCTTCAACCGGGCCCAACAGGACGGTTTCCTGCCCTATGTCGAGGACGGCACGGTGGTCCTGATCGGAGCGACGACGGAAAACCCGTCGTTCGAACTGAACCCGGCCTTGCTGTCGCGCGCCCAGGTGTTGGTGCTCAATCGTCTGGATGCAGGCGCGCTTGAGGAATTGATGGCCCGGGCCGAGGTCGAATTGGGCCATCCGCTGCCGCTGGATGCCGACGCCCGTCAGGCGATGGCCGCTATGGCCGACGGTGACGGACGCTATTTGTTGAACATGGTCGAGAACCTGGACGCCATGGGGCTGACGGCGCCGCTCGATCCCGCCGATCTGGCCGCCGCCGTGCAGAAGCGCATGCCGCTTTATGACAAGGGGCAGGAAAGCCATTACAACCTGATCTCGGCGCTGCACAAGTCGCTGCGCGGCTCGGACGTCGATGCGGCACTGTACTGGTTCGCGCGCATGCTCGAAGGGGGGGAGGACCCGCTCTACGTCGCCCGCCGGTTGGTTCGCTTCGCGTCCGAGGACATCGGTTTGGCCGATCCGCAGGCCCTGCCGCAAGCCCTGGCCGCCTGGGACACCTATGAGCGCCTGGGCTCGCCCGAAGGCGAACTGGCCCTGGTTCAGGCGGTCGCCTATCTGGCCACCGCGCCGAAATCCAACGCCCTCTACAAGGCCGAGAAAGCCGCCCGCCGCATGGCGCGGGAAACCGGCTCCCTGATGCCGCCGAAACACATTCTCAACGCCCCGACCAAGCTGATGAAGGACCTGGACTACGGCAAGGACTACGCCTATGACCACGATGCCGAGGATGGGTTTTCCGGCCAGAACTATTTTCCCGACGGCATGGCGCGCGCACGGTTGTATTCGCCACGCGACCTGGGGTTTGAGCGCGAGATCACCAAGCGCTTGGCTTATTGGGACAAATTACGCCGCCAGCGAACCAAGGGGGACGACGGCGGTTCGTCTTCGGAGTAGATTGAGCGCCGAACGGGGGCAAGGACCGGAGTAATGACAGGGAACCTGCGATGAAGATGCTGTTTGCCGTGGCGATGGGCGGCGCCGTGGGCGCTGTCGGGCGGTTCCTGGTGATGAACGCCGTGGGCAGCCAGTTGGGCCATGGGTTTCCCTGGGGAACCTTCACGGTTAACCTCGTGGGGTCTTTCGTGCTGGGCGCGCTGATCGAAATCAGTGCCCTGTACTGGTCGCCGCCGCCGGAAATGCGGGCCTTCCTGGTGGTCGGCATGTTGGGGGCCTTCACGACCTTTTCCACATTCTCGCTGGATTCCTATACCTTGATCGATCGTGGGCAAATCGGGGCTGCGGCCATCTATATCGGCGGTTCGGTCGTGCTCTGCATTTTCGGCTTCTGGGCCGGGATGGCCATGTTGCGTCAGGTTCTGTGATGGCCGATACGCCGCCACCTGATGCCAAGGGGCAGACCGTCTCGGCCGATGAGGACGGCCTGCGTCTCGATCGCTGGCTGAAACAGCATCTCCCCGACCTGCCGTTCGGGCAGGTCCAGAAGCTGTTGCGCACCGGGCAGATCAGAATTGACGGCCACCGCGCCAAGACGGGTACGCGCCTGGAGGCCGGCCAGGAGGTTCGCCTGCCGCCAAGCCTGCGGCCGGGTGGCGAGGGGGTCAGAAACCGCGCGTTGACCGCGACGAAACCGGCGCCGAAGCCCGCTCCCAAGATTTCAGCCGGCGAGATCAAGGACCTGCAGGCCCGTGTGATCTATCGTGATGATGAAATTCTGGTGCTGGACAAGCCGGCCGGCTTGGCCGTGCAGGGCGGATCGGGGCTCAGCAACCATCTGGATGCCATGCTCGACGGGCTCCGCTTTGATGCGGCGGAACGGCCACGCCTGACTCATCGTCTGGACAAGGATACCTCGGGCGTTCTGGTTCTGGCGCGCACCCGTGCCGCCGCGCGCTGGGTGACCGAAGGGTTCCGCCGCAAGACCATCCGCAAGCTCTATTGGGCGGCTGTCGCGGGGGTGCCGGAAATCGCCCAGGGACGAATCCGCCTGAAGCTGGGCAAGAAGCGCGGCGCCGGTGGGCAGGAAAAGATGGACGCCGAGGCCGAGGACGCCAAACGGGCGGAAACGCTCTACCGCATCGTCGACCGGGTCGGCCGCAAGGCGGCGGCCTGGCTTGCGATGGAGCCGGTTACGGGGCGCACACACCAACTCCGCGCCCATGCCCTGGCCATGGAAACGCCGATCCTGGGTGACGGCAAGTATGGGGGCGCAGAAGCGTTTCCCGACTTGCCGGTGAAAATCCGTATGCTGCATCTGCACGCCCGGCGAATCGTCATCAAACATCCCTCAGGCCGTCTGATCGACGTCGTGGCGCCGTTACCGCCGCATATGGCCGAGACCTGGAAGGCGCTTGGCTTCACCAAGGATCAATCGGCGGATGAACTCTTTGACGAATAGTCTTAAACTGCGTCCAAGGCGGCCCGGTCGAGGAGGTGCGCCTTCAATCGCTTCGTGTGGGATTGTTCTGTCCGTTGCCGTTTCTCTGGGACAACTGAGGATTCTTAGGTGAGTTTCATGCCGCGCGACAATCAAACATTGCATTGTATGCAAAATTGCATATCACTTGGGGGGTGTTTGACGTTTCCGGAATGGCGGCTTGGCACGGGAGATGCATGGTTGCCGAAACAAGACGGTCGGGGCCAAATGCCCTCCGTAAAAGAGACCTGAGGAACATGCGCCTACTCCTAGTCGAAGATCACAACAGGTTTGCCGAGTCCATCAAAGTCGGCCTGGAAAATCAGGCATTTGCCGTTGATATGGTGGATTCCGGGGCCGGCGCCGACGCCGCCGTGGCGAGCGTCCAATACGATGCGATCATTCTTGATCTCGGGCTTCCGGATACGGATGGCCTGACCCTGCTTAAGCAGTGGCGGGAACAGGGGAATGTGGTTCCGGTCTTGATTTTGACTGCCCGCGACGGCCTGGACGACCGCGTTAAAGGCTTGAATACCGGCGCCGACGACTATCTGCTGAAACCCTTCGAAATGGAGGAATTGGTTGCGCGTATCCGCGCCCTTCTGCGCCGCCCCGGCGGGGTTCTGGGGCTGGTCATGACGGCGGGCAACGTCTCGTTCGACACCACGGCCCGGGAAGTGAGGGTCAATGACCAACCCATATCCATTTCTCGACGCGAGATGGGCGTGCTAGAACAACTTATGCGGCGGTATGGGCGCGTTGTGCCCAAATCGGTTCTGGAAGACAAGATTTACGGTTTTGACGAGGAGGTATCGTCGAATTCTGTGGAGGTTCATGTTTCCAGGCTGCGCAAGAGACTTACAAAAAACGGGGCCAGTGTCAGTGTTCACACCCTTCGCGGTGTGGGCTACCTGCTGTCCGAAGGCTCACTTAACAACTGACGATCTGATCGTGAAATGAACGAAAACAAAGAAAACGGCGAACCGACGGTAGACCACGAGTTTCTTCTGAACCTCGCGCGCGAAAAGTCGACCATGGGCCGCGCGAAATTGACCGAAACGATCATGGACCTGTTCGAAAACAAGGGCGATGCCCTGACGGACCGTGAACGGGCCCTGATGTTCGGCATTCTGCGCAGCGTCGTACGTGAGATCGAGATGTCCGTGCGCCGGGGCGTTGCCCAGCAATTGGCGGGATTGGGCGACGTGCCCGAGGACCTGATCCGCATTCTCGCCAATGACGAGATCGAGGTCGCCTATCCGGTTCTTACGGAATCCGGACTGCTGAAGGATTCCGATCTGATCGAGATCATCCGCCATCGCACCCTGGAACATCAGCTTGCCGTCGCCATCCGCCAGAACATCAGCGAGGCGGTGTCGCAGGCGTTGGTCGAAACCGGCAACGAGCGCGTGGTCGTGACCTTGCTTAAGAACGAGAACGCGAAGATTTCGCAAAGCACCATGGAATATCTGGTGGAACAGTCGAAGCGCGTTGATACGTTCCAGGAACCCATCCTGCATCGCGAGGAACTTCGCCCTGAACTGGCGCAGCGCATGTTCCTTTGGGTGACGGCGGCGCTACGCGAATTCATCCTGGAGAATTTCAAGCTGGACCAGTCGGTGGTCGACGATCTTCTGGAACAGATCGCGTCTCAGGAAGGCGGGGTGCAGCCTGATCAGGCAAACGGGTTGAAGGCCAATGAATTGGCGGCCACTCTGGACCGCGAGGGGCTGGTCACGCCGGAGACGCTGATCACCGCATTGAGCCAGGGCGAGGTGTCGCTGTTCCTGGCTCTGTTCTCGCGTCTCACGGGCATCCGCGAGTATCTGGCCAAACGCATTCTGTTCGAGCCGGGCGGCGAGGGCATGGCGATCTGCTGCAAGGCGGTGGGGCTGACCAAGGACGAGTTCGCCCAGATTTTCCGCTATTCGCAACTGGTTCGTGCGCGTCGCAGCGACCGCATCGATGAAGCCTTGGCGGACGTGATCTGGATTTACGAGGACATGAGCCGCGAGGCCGCCGCAGCCGTGCTGAAGACTTGGCGCCGGAATACGGGCTATTTGGCGGCGATCCGCCAGATTCAGTCGGCTACCCGGCGAAATGCGTGAGCGTAAACCGCGCAGCTGGCCCTCTCTATCCGCTGATCCCGAAACGCGCGCGGCAGAAGCCCTGACGCGATTGGAAGACGTCACCCGCCTGGTGTCGGACCTGGTGTGGGAGACGGATGCGGATTTCCGCCTTGCCTATGTGTCCGAACATGCCTTTGAAGTCATGGGCTATGTGCCGCTTCAGCTTGAAGGAAAGCGGTTCGAGGAACTGGGCCAATTCGTCGATGACGCAGGCAATCATATTGCCCTCGATATCCGCAAGCCGTTCCGTGACGTGGCCTTTGTGGCCAAGGATGCCGAGGGCGAACAAAGGCGTCTTCTGACCAGCGGTTTGCCGTTTTTCGACCCGGACAGCGGTCGCTTTTCCGGCATTCGGGGCACCGCCCGTGATGTGACGGAAATCTACCGCGCCGAGCGTATCCGCGCCGAACAGGAAGACCGCCAGCGTGCGTTCGTCGCCGATGTTGCTCATGAACTCAGGACCCCGCTTGCGATCTTGCGCACGAAGCTTGATACCTTGAAAGACGAGGCCGCGGCCGCAATCTTGCGTGACGAGGTGGATGGCATGACCCGCCTGGTCTCCCAGATGCTTTCTTTCGCGCGCTATGAATTGTTTCGCCCGGGGTCTGAGGAAGAGGCGGACCTGCGCGACGTCTGCACCAACGTGGCGACCCATTTGGCGCCCATCGCGATTCTCGAAGATCGCCTGATCGAGGTTCTGGCCGACGCGCCGGTAATCGTGCGCGGTTCTTCCCCCGCGCTGGAACAGGCGGTTCGCAATCTGGTGGAAAACGCCGTGCGCTACGCGCCGCCGCAATCCACGGTCACGGTGCGCATAACTGACGAGCCGGCGATCCACGTGATTGATCGGGGGGCGGGCGTACCGAAGGAACGCCGGGCGACGATCTTCGACCGATTCGACCGTGCGGACCGGCGTGGGGACGGGGCCGGCCTGGGGCTGGCCATCGTCAAGCGGATTGTCGACGCCCATGGCGCCAAGGTCGAAATCGGGGACCCGCCCGGCGGGGGCACGGATTTCTGTGTCAAATTCCCTGCCCGTTAAGCCATCTACCTCAAGATTCTCAATAATGTATCGATTTGTCAGGTAGCGGTCAGCTTGATCGCCGAAACTTCGTTATGGATTTAAACATCCGGGGTGACGGCCATTGGCGGTTCCCCCTGGATGTGGCGGGCCTGGGATAGGTTGGGCAGGCCTGCTGCGCTTAGGAATTCACCGTACCGTCGCAGATCAAATCGATTTGCGGCGGCTCACCCTCGAAACTTAAAGCCGCTCCGTTGAGCGGCTTTTTTTTGTCCGCCGCCGACCCCGGGGAGAGCGTTGGTTGTTCCCAAAGAGAAGGGGCGGCGCCTTGCGGTGCCGCCCCCTGAGATGGTTCCGAGGAACGCTGGTCCTATTGCATCAGGACGATCGTTACCCGGCGGTTTTTCTCATTCTTGACGCCGTCGGCCGTCTTTTCGGCCGGTGCATCCTCACCGAAGAATTGGACGATGGTTTTCGCCGGATCCAGGCCGATTTCCGTGAAGGCGTTCTTCACGGCATTGACCCGCTTTTCCGACAGTTTGCGATTGTAGTTCTTGTCGCCTGCCGTATCGGCATGGCCGGTCAGCATGATCGACTTGTAACCGGAAATGGATTCCGCCATCACCTGATAGGCGACCGCGGTCGCCGCTTCGTTCAACGTCGCTTTGTTGAAGTCGAAGTAGATGATGAATTCCTTGCCGGGCATGGGTTTCTTGACAGTCTTGGCGCCGCCCAGACCCTTCATGGCTTCCTCAAAGGCGCTGCGGCAGGCCGCGATGTCTTTGGGTTGGTCGTTTTCTTCCTGTTGTTCCATCCAGCAGTCAAACATGGCCTGGGCCCGTGCCGCCTTGTCCGGTGCCGTTTTCCCGGCACCGGCGGCAAGGGCGTCGGTCAGTTTTTTGCGGGCAGCCGTAAGATCGGCGATTGCGCCGGCGGGGATCTTGCGATCCTTCAGGTCCTGCGGACCCGTGTCCTTACCAGCGGCCGCCATCTTGGCCCGAGTATTGTAGTAGACCGCCGACCGGCTGTCGGCTTGCTCGTCTTCAGAACGCGCAAGGTCGACATACTCCTTGAACAACGCCTTTTGGAAGTTGTCGCCCGAAAGCGACATCATCTTCGTTGCGTCCAGGTCGATGCTGGAACAGGCGGCGACCAATGCGCCGGTCAGTCCCAGAACAGCCAATCTGTTCAGGAATTTCATTTCGGTATTTCCTTCCAAGGTTGAGAGTTGGGTTCATATTGCATAGGCGTGGACCTCACTCCCCCCGGCCGGCGGCTACTTGAACCGACGACCTAAAACTTCAGAACGACTTCAACCCGACGGTTCTTGTCGTTCTTGACGCCGTCCGCCGTCTTTTCGGCGGGCTCGTCTTCACCAAAGAATTGAGTGATGATCTTGTTCGGATCAATGCCGATTTCCGAGAAGACCTGCTTCACGTTTTCGACACGCTTTTCCGACAGTTTCCGGTTGTGGTTTTTATCTCCGGCCGTATCGGTATGCCCTGTCAGCAGAACGGCCTTGTAGCCGCTCATGGTGTCAGCCATTAGCTTGTAGGCAACCGTCGTCCCCTCTTCATTCATGGTTGCTTTGCCGAAGTCGAAGTATATCACGTACTTCTGATCCGGTTTGGTCTTCTTTTCAGCAGCTTTGGCCGCGGCGGGCTTGGCATCGGCCTTGGTCGTTGTCGCGGTGTCGCTGTCCATGCTGGCGCAAGCTGCGACCAACGCACCGGTAAGTCCCAAAACAGCAAATCTGTTCAGGATGTTCATAGTCGTATTTCCTTCCAATGAAATTGAGGGTTGGTTGTTGTTGCTTAGGCGCGCCATGCCCCCCGACGGTTCGTTCCAGTGTATCGAGTTCAGTACATACAAATTCCATCGTACCGAACTCACCGGTCCGTCCGCTTGTGCTCCTCGTCAACAGTCGGATGCAGAATTGACTATAATGTCGTGCGAAGCAAGCGGTGCAATCGTGAAAAGCGATTTATCGCCCGGATATCCGGCCTTTACATCATGGTGTATGAGATCGGCGAAAAGGCGTCCTTGCAGCGTCATAATCCCGTGGCATAGAACGGCGTCATGAACATCAAGCTTTGCGTTTTCGATTGCGACGGCACGCTCGTCGATTCACAGGACAGCATCGTGCGCTCCATGCAGGCGGCGTTTCGGGCCTGTGGTCTGATGCTGCCCGAACCTCGTGATATCCGTCGCGTGGTCGGCCTGCCGCTGGCCACGGCGGCGATGGTTTTGGCCCCTGAGGGCACGGACCCCGGCATGGCAAAAAAACTGGCGGATGCCTACCGCGATACCTTTTCCGACCTGCGCCGAAACGGGCAGGTCGATGATCCCTTGTTCCCCGGCGTCCATGACGTTGTCGATGCATTGGAGGCGGCGGGTTGGCTGCTCGGTATTGCCACGGGCAAGGGGCGGCGGGGATTGGACATGACCCTGGACCGCCATGGCCTGAAAGGCCGCTTCATATCCCTGCAGACCGCCGACAGCGCGCCTGGAAAACCGGCGCCGGGCATGCTGCTGAATGCCATGGCGGACGCCGGGGCCGACCCCGGCAACACGGTGATGATCGGCGACACCACGTTCGATGTGGAAATGTCGAATAATGCAGGTGTCCTCGCCATTGGGGTCGCCTGGGGGTATCATGAGGCGGAGGAGCTGACGGCGGCGGGCGCGCGCCGGGTGATCCCCGGCTTTGAAGCCCTCGTTCCCAGCCTGGATGAACTTATGGAGGCGTCAACGTGAAGCGGCTGTTCAAGACCATTTCGATCCTGGGCGTGCTGCTGATCGCGGTGGTCGTCGCCGCCGTGGCGGTGCTCAGTTCCCTCGATTTCAACGATTACAAGGGCGTCATCGCCGAAGAGGCGAAGAAGGCGACGGGGCGCGACCTGAAAATCTCGGGCGACCTGAAGCTCAATATTTCCCTTACGCCGTCGCTCTATGTCGATGGCGTGACCTTCGCCAACGCACCCTGGGGGTCGCGGCCCGATATGGTGACCTTGAAGCGTCTGGAGGCCGAGGTCGCCTTGCTGCCCTTGTTGTCCAGTAAAGTGGACGTGAAGCGTGTGGTTCTGATCGGGCTCGACCTGTTGGCCGAAACGGACAAGCAGGGGCGGGGCAACTGGCAGTTCGGCGCGGCGGACGGCAAATCGGCCGCCGCTGCCGAAACCTCCTCCAGCGGCGGCAATCTGCCGCTCGTTCGCAAGGTTCGCATCAAGGATCTGCGTGTCACTTACCGCGACGGCCGCACGGGCGAACAGACGCGCCTGACTCTGCCGTCCCTCGACCTGGGGGCCGATGGGGTCGAGGCCCCTCTGCGCATCGCCTTGCAAGGGGACGTGAACGGCGAGGACTTTTCCGCCGCCGGTACGATTGCCTCGATCCGGCAATTGACGGCGGGTGGTGAACTGCCGCTCGACCTCAAGGCGCAGGCCTTGGGCGCCGACATGACCGTGCGCGGCGCCATCGCCGATCCCAAGGCCATGACCGGGCTGGCCGTCACCCTGGCGCTCAAGGGCGCGTCCATTTCCGAAACCTTGGCGAGGGGGGCTAAATTGGTGCCCCAGCTTGCGGCGGTGAAGGTGCCCGATCTCGGCCCCTACGATGTGTCGCTGACGGTCACCGGATCGTCGGCCAAGCCCAGCGTCAGCAACCTGAAAGTCACCCTGGGACGGCCCGGGGAAATGGCGCTGACCGCCGCCGGATCGATCGCCGACGCCATCAAGGCCCAGGGCATCGATCTGCAGGTCGCGGCGACGGCCAAGGACCCCGCTGGACTGGCCAAGGGCCTGGGCTTGGAGATGCCGCCACTGCCGGCCGTGACCGCCTCGGCGCGGGTTGCCGACAAGGACGGCGGATACCGCCTTCAGGACGTGGACGTGAAGATCGGCGCGAGCGACCTTAAGGGCACCGCTGCACTTTACCTGGGTGGGGCGCGGCCGCGAATTACGGCGGATCTGCAATCGACGCAATTGGATCTGGACGAACTTTTGCCCAAAGGCGACGACAAACCGGCGCCGCCGGCTGCCGACGGCCGCCTGTTCCCGGCCGACCCATTGCCGTTGGACGGGCTTAAGGCCGCCGATGCGGATATCAATCTGGCTGCCGCCCGCCTGCGCGTGAACAACATGGACGTGACCGGCCTGCGCCTGGGCGTGCTGTTGCAGGGCGGGCGCCTGACCGTGAAACCGTTGCAGGCGACGGTCGCCGACGGCGTGATTTCCGGCGAGATCACCCTGGGGGCGGACCAAGCCGTGCCACCGCTCGGCATCAATCTGAACATCGCCAAATTAGACTACGGCAAGCTGGCCGCCGCCATGGGCCAGAAGCCCGTGGCCGAGGGCACCGCCGACGTCACGCTCAAGGTCACGGGGGCGGGGACAAGCGTCCGCCAGCTCATGGCCGGGCTGGACGGCAAGCTGCGCGTGGTGTCCGAAAAGGGGCGTATCGACAGCACGCTGCTGAACGTGGCGTCGGCCGATATCCTGTCGGCCTTGCCGTTGGTCGACAGCAAGGGCGACAAGGACCTGCGCTGTGCCGTCGTTGACTTCGATGTCGTGAAAGGTATCGCCAACGCCAAGGCATTGGTGCTCGAGACGGGAGGGCTTTCCGTGGTCGGCGTCGGCGGCCTCAACCTTCGGGACGAAACCTTGAATCTGGTGCTCGAGCCCCGGGCCAAGAAGACCAGCCTGCTGTCGGCCGCCATCGTGCCGGTCGCGATACGCGGCACCCTGGCCAAACCCGAACCGAAGGTCAATCCGGCGGATCTGGTGACGGGGGTGGCGTCCAACGTCGCCAGCGGCGCCGCCGCCATCATGACCTTCGGGTTATCGGCATTGGCGCAAAGTGCGTTCAATCGCGCGACCAACACCGATGACACGGACTACTGCGCCCTGGCCCTGGCCGGCAAGCAGGTGGCGCCGTCGAAGGGTGCGGCCAAACCGGCACCCGCCCAACAGCAGCCAAAGGAACAGCCCAAGTCCGGCGTCGGCGGCGCCTTGCAGAACCTGGAAAAGGGTTTGGGCGGTCTCAAGGGCCTGCTCGGCAAGTAACCGCCGCTCAACACTCCGGATCCACGCCATGCTGAAACCCGATATGAAACGGTTCTACCGCGACGTCACGATCACCCCGGTTGCGGTCGATGATGCCGACGCAAGTGGGGCAGGGGAGGCGTTTCAGATATTGCTCGATGGCCGGCGGGTGAAGTCACCGGTTGCCCGCGAGCTTGCGGTGCCGAGCCGCCCCCTGGCCGAGGCCGTGGCGGCGGAATGGGATGCACAGTCGGAAAAAATTCTGCCTGCATCCATGCCGCTGACCCAACTGGCATTCACCGCCATCGACCGCATCGCGCCGCAGCAGGCCGAGGTCGCGGACCGCATCGTCCGATACGGTGAGACGGATCTGTTGTGCTATCGGGCCACGGCGCCGGCGGATCTGGTGCAGCTTCAGGCCGATCACTGGGATCCTTTGCTGGCCTGGGCAGCGGATGACCTGGGGGCAGTACTTGTGGTGACCGAGGGCATCGTGCCCGTGGATCAGCCCAAGGCGGCCGTTGGCGCCCTTGCCCGCGCGGTCTCCGACCTGGATGCCTATCGGCTGACGGCGCTTGCTGCCGCCACTCAGGCGGCGGGGTCCTTGGTAATCGGTCTGGCGCTGGTGCAGGGGCGGCTGGATGCCATGGCGGCGGTCGCCGCGTCGCAGCTCGATGAAAGCTATCAGAGTGAAAAATGGGGGGAAGACAAGGAATCCCTCGACCGCCTGCGTGCCCTGCAGGCGGAAATCGCCCAGGCGGAAACCTTCCTGAGCCTTCTCTAGCCCGTCAAACCAGGATCAGTTGTAGATCGGGTTGCTGCCCGGTGCCGGGCCGCTGGTGTTCAACGGTGCGGCGGCCCGTCCGCGTTGGGTCGGCAATTCCGTCGGTGCCTCGTCGCGGCGTTCGCGGCCGCGGTAATTCAGCGCCCGGCGGCGGCGGTCAGGGCCGAAATAGCTGTCGGCGCGGACATACAGGCGGGGATTTTCAATCAGCGACTTGATGCGCGAATAGATCAGATGGGCGGAAAACGGTTTGGCCAGGAATTCGTTGATCCCGGCATCGCGTGCCTTGCACACCTGATGCAGTTCCGTGAAGGCGGTGATCATGACGACCGGCGCGAACATGTCGCGGCTTTCCGCGTGTTTGCGGATTCGGTCAAGGAACGACATGCCGTTGAGGCCCGGGGACCAGTCGGTCAGCACCAGATCGGCGGGGAATTCCTGGAACAGTTCGAAGGCGGTCTTCTCGTCGCCGGCATCGCGCACGTTCTCAATCCCGAACTCGTGCAGGATGTTGCGGATCAAATGCCGCATCGGCGCATGTTGCTCGACGACCAGTACGTTCAGACGTGAAAGATTATAATCGGGCATGCGTCCCCGAGGCTCCCTTAAACTAAGCCCGACCGCGTGACACACCCTGATGAGTGGGCTTTTTCGGCCCGGAATTTATTGATTAACCATTCGCGTACACGTTCCCGGCGAACGGTGCGGAATGCTTATATCATGATGGTTAACAACGGACCATGCAGATAAATTAACAATGATTCATCGATTTCGATGGCTATGAAATGAGGTCGGTATTTTCGCTGGCGCAACATAAGGCCCGACAGTATCCTTTGGCCCCTCCCGAACCCCGCGGCGAAACGACCATCAGCGAGACGCGATTCCATGTACGACATCATCCGGCAGCTTGAAGAAAAACGCGAACGCGCCCGCATGGGCGGCGGCGAACGGCGCATCGACGCCCAGCACGGCAAGGGCAAGCTGACCGCCCGCGAACGCATCGAGGTTCTGTTGGACCCCGGTTCCTTCGAGGAATGGGACATGTTCGTTGAACACCGCTGCACCGATTTCGGCATGGCCGAGCAGTCGACCCCGGGCGACGGTGTGGTCACAGGTTACGGCACGGTCAACGGCCGCCTGATTTTCGTGTTCAGTCAGGATTTCACCGTGTTCGGCGGCTCCCTGTCGGAAAGCCATGCGGAAAAGATCTGCAAGATCATGGACCAGGCCATGAAGGTGGGGGCCCCCGTGATCGGGCTCAACGATTCCGGCGGGGCGCGCATCCAGGAAGGCGTCGATTCACTCGCCGGATATGCCGAAGTGTTCCAGCGCAATGTCCTGGCGTCGGGCGTGGTGCCGCAGATTTCCTGCATCATGGGCCCCTGCGCGGGCGGCGCCGTCTATTCCCCGGCCATGACCGACTTCATCTTCATGGTTCAGGACTCCTCGTACATGTTCGTCACCGGCCCCGACGTGGTCAAGACGGTGACCCATGAGGAAGTGACCCAGGAGGAACTGGGTGGGGCTTCGACCCATACGACCAAGTCCGGTGTCGCCGACAAGGCCTTCACGGACGATCTGCAGGCGCTGTTGTACCTGCGCCGCTTCATTGATTTCCTGCCCGCCAACAACCGGGAAAAGCCGCCCGTGCGGCCGACGCCCGATCCCCACGACCGGGTCGAAATGTCCTTGGATACCTTGATCCCCGACAATCCGAACAAGCCCTACGACATGAAGGAGCTGATCGAGAAGGTCGTGGACGAAGGCGATTTCTTCGAACTGCAGCCCGATTATGCGGGCAACATCGTGATCGGCTTCGCCCGCATGGAGGGCTCGACCGTCGGCATCGTCGCCAACCAACCCATGGTGCTGGCCGGCTGTTTGGATATCGCCTCGGCGACCAAGGCGGGGCGGTTCGTGCGCTTCTGCGACAGTTTCAACATCCCGCTTGTCACCTTCGTCGACGTGCCCGGCTTCCTGCCCGGCACGGCGCAGGAATACGGCGGCATCATCAAGCATGGGGCGAAATTGCTGTACGCCTATGCGGAAGCCACCGTGCCCAAGGTCACGGTCATCACCCGCAAGGCCTATGGCGGGGCGTACGATGTGATGTCGTCCAAGCATCTGCGCGGCGACGCCAATTATGCCTGGCCGACGGCGGAAATCGCCGTCATGGGGCCCAAGGGCGCGGTCGAGATCATTTTCCGCGGCGACCTGGGCGATGAGGAAAAAATCGCCGCCCGGACCGAGGAATACCGTACCCGTTTCGCCAATCCCTTCATCGCCGGCAGTCGCGGCTTCATCGACGACGTCATCATGCCTCACGGCACGCGGACTCGGATTTGCCGGGCGCTCCGCATGTTGAAGAACAAGGACTTGAAGAATCCTTGGAAGAAGCACGGGAACATCCCGCTTTAGGGGCGATCTTTGCTATGATCCCCCAAGTAAGGGGGATCGGATCACGTGGCGGACCAACCGGAAACCATTCCTTCTGACACATCCGCGCCGAAATGGCGGCGCAGGTCCTTGTGGGCTGCGGTCGTCGTCGCGGTATTGGCCGCTGGCATTGCCGTGGTCGCGGTCAACCGGGCACCCATCGCCGAGAAACTGGTGCGGGGCCAATTGGCAGAGATGGGGCTCGGCGGCAGCAACCTGGAGATCACCCGTCTGACCCCCTGGCGGGTCGAGGTCCGTAATCTGGCGACCGGGCCTGCCGGCACGGCGCGCATCGCCCGCCTTGGCATGGATTTGACCTGGCCCAGCTGGACCGCGCCTAAGGTCGGCGCGCTGTCGCTGGAAGGGGTACAGCTTTCCTTGGCGATCAAAGGTGGGACCGTTAACTGGGGTGATCTGATGCCCCTGTTTGCCGATGGCGGCACGGGCGGCGGCGCATTGGCCCTGCCCGAGATTACCCTGACCGACACCCTCATAGACATCGCCCATGCGGGCGGGCCGACGACCCTGTCCCTGATGGATGTGGCCTTGGCGCCGCAGGCGGGCGGCGGCCTGGTGTTGAAACAGGCCCTGGTCGACATCGTCCATCCATTGGCGCAGGCAACCATACGTTTGACAGGGCATCGGGCGAAGGGTGGCCAGGTCGCGCTGGACATCGTCGTAGAGGGTGGGCAAGGCAGCTTGGGTGGGGGCTCCGTCGCGCACTTTTCCGGCCCTATGAGTATATCTGGAGATCTGTCGAACCCTCTTAACATGGATGCTACCGCCGCATTTTCTATCGAGGGTCTGCGCGGCCCGATGCAGCTTCGAGGAGGGGGAAACGTAAAGGCCAAGATGAAGGGGGGAGTAGCTCACTGGGAATTGGACTTAGTGGAATCTAGTCGCGGTCTTTTGGTGAATGCGGCAGGGCAGGCGTCTCTAGCGGGTAAGTCGACCCGCAAGGTCACCTCGGTAATGGCGAAGATCGAGGCGCCCGATTTGGAAACACTTGGCGTGGTCGGCCTGTCCGGGCGGGCAACGGTGAAACTGGACACTGACTTGGTCCTTGTGCAGCCTGAACCTGTGTGGGCGAGCATATTCTCTCCACTGCCTGTCTGGGTCGAACTGGATGCTGCCGATGTCAGGTATCCGGGTTTTGAAGGGCCTTGGAACATATGGGCAAAGGCTCAAGTGGACTACAGCAAAGATGACCTTGTCATTAGGCTTAATGAAGATGCATCGGTATCCGGCAAGCCGTTGGGTGGTCAGGTCGAGGCTCGACTCGCGGGTGGATTGGAACTCGGTTTGATTCCGCTCCGGCTGAAAAAAATCAACGCCGAGAAAATACGCTTGAAACTGGATCGCGCCGACGTGGCGGGTGCGTCGTTCGACGGACCACTTGCCCTGGAGGTGGTTCCAGGGGGGAGCGGCACGATCACTTTCACCGAGGGCGTCGCGACCAAATTGGACATGAAGTACCGAATGACCTCGCCCTCAGCCTCAGCGAGGTTCGGCGGCCGTATGGCGGTGCTGCGCACGGCGCGGGTCACGGGTGGGGTAACCGTTACGGTCCCGCCAGCGGGGCCGCCGGACGTGCGGCTCACCCTTGCGGGGCTGGACGCCCATCTGCCGGACCTGGATATCGAAGCCGAAGGCCTGAGCCTGACAGCCACCGGCCAAGGTGCGGCGAATGCCGCCTGGAACCTTCAGGCGGCGGCAAAGACCCTGCGCCATACGGCGGCGGCCCCCTTTGCCGTCACCGCCAAGGGGCGTTGGAGCCCGCGCAAGTGGGATGTCGAGGGCACGTTGCGGCAGGACCGCTCCGGTTTGATCGCGAGCTTCGCTGCGAACGAGACCACGCGCACGAAAGCCGGCAGCGGGCGCGTCGACATGGTGCCGCTTAATCTGGCCGGGATCGACGGCGGAGTGCACGCGATCACGCCGCTGCTGACCCCTTTCATCAAAAGCATCACCGGTACGGTTCAGGCTTCGGCGATAACGGAGTGGGACAAGACCGGACTCCGCCCCATCCAGGTCACGGGCAGCCTGCGCGGTGCCGGCATCACGCCCGCACCTGCGCTGTTACCGCCGGCAGCCAAAGGATTTGTCGCGGGGTTTTCCAGTCTGGCCGCGGAATTTTCCCTGCCGCCGGGTGATCCGGCAGCGGGCACGGGCACCTTCGCCGTCACCGGCGGTAACCTGCAATTAGGTCCAACCCAGGCGACGGGGATATCGGGACGCGTTCAACTGGAACATCTCTGGCCGCCCGTGTCTCCGCCGGGCCAGGAAGTCGTGATCGAGCAGGTGGTCGCGGCATTGCCGGCCGCCGACGGGCGCTTGCGGTTCCAGATCCTGGGGCCGTCTTCCATAAAGGTGGAACGGGCGGAGTTGGCCGGCATCGGCGGCCGCATCTGGGCCGAGGATATGGCCATCAGGGACGGTGTGCCGCCTGAGCGCATGACCCTGCATGTGGACGGGGTGGGCCTCGGCGACCTGGCGGCGCAGATGAACATTCCAGGTCTCAAGGCTGAAGGAAAACTGTCCGGTCGAATTCCCGTCAAGTTGGGTGAGGGCGGGACGGTGGCGATCCGGGGCGGCCTTTTGACATCTCAGGGTAAGGGGCTGCTCGCGTTCAAATCGCCGACCCGGCCAATGCCCGGCCAGGCTCCCGAAGGTGGCCGTATAGACATGGTTCTCGACATCCTGGAAGACCTGCGGTTTGACGGCATGACGCTGACATTGGACGGCGACGCGCAAAAGGACGTGCAGATTCAGGCTCATGTCCAGGGCAGGAATCCGAAGATTCAGGAAGGCAGACCTGTGGACCTGACGGTCAACCTGACCGGCAATATCGGCCAGGCAATCCAGGCCGAATTGCGGAATTTCGATATCAGGGGGTTGGCCGGGGCAAAGTAAGACGGGGCTGTATTTCTAATCGGAATTTGGAAAAATCGCGGAATGCCGGGATTTGCCGGTTGATGGATGTTTTGGATTGTATACAATGTGCCCGTTCAAAAAACCCGAGGAACCCCCCAAATGCAACTGCGCACCCGACCCCTGACGGACACTTTCGGCCTGGAAATCCTGGACGTCGATCTGTCCGAGTTGACCGATGAAACCTTCGATGCGATCTACAAGCTGTGGCAGCAGGAACCCCTGTTGCTGTTGCGCCGCCAAAGCCTGAGCGAAAAACAACAGGTCGAATATTCCCGCCGGTTCGGCGAAATGGACATCATCGTGCGCGACGACATGCTGTCGCCGGACAATCCGGAAATCATCTACATCACCAACCTGAAACGCCCCGACGGCACGCCGCTCGGCGGGCTCGGGAACTACGAGGTTTATTGGCACCACGACCAGATCTATCGCCTGCGTCCGGCCTCGGGCTCGATCTTCTATGCCGCTGAAATGCCGGAGAACGAGGGCCGCACGTCCTATTGCAACACCCGGCTCGGCTACGAAACCCTGCCGGACAATCTGCGCAAGGCGATCGAAGGCCGCCGCGCCACGGCCAAGTACGCCGACCGGAAGGATTCGACGACGGTCCTGGACCTCGGCAACAACGCCGAGGAGATGAAGAAAATCCACGACCGGACCCCGGCGGCGACCCATGACATCGTCCTGGAAAATCCGGCGACGGGTCAGAAGTCGGTGTACATCGATCCCAACAAGACCGTCGGGATCGACGGGCTGGAGGAAGCGGAAAGCAAGGAACTGCTTGAGGCTCTGACCCAGCACATGCTGCAGGACAAGTTCGTCTACACCCATACCTGGCGCAACGGTGACGTGGTGATGTGGGACAACGCCCGCCTGTGGCACCGCCGCGAGGCCTTCGATCTGACGAAACCGCGGTTCGCCCGGCGCACGACCATCTTCCTGCGGCCCGAAGACTTCGCCGTTCCCGAACCGAACGCCGCCTGAAGGATATCATCGTGACAGAACAGAAAACGTCCCCATTGCAGGGGCTGCGGGTCATTGATGCCGCCACGGTGATCGCCGGGCCGACCATCGGCATGCTGATGGGTGATTTCGGCGCCGACGTCATCAAGGTCGAACATCCACGCGGCGACGTGCTGCGGGAAACGGGTCAGAAGAAGGACGGCGTCGGCCTGTGGTTCAAGATGGCCAACCGCAACAAGCGCTGCGTCACCCTGAACTTCAGCCATGAAAAGGGCCAGGCCCTGTTCAAGGAACTGGTCAAGACGGCGGACGTGCTGATCGAAAATTTCCGTACCGGCACCATGGAGAAATGGGGCCTGGGGTGGGAGGATTTGAAGAAGATCAACCCGCGCCTGGTGATGGTGCGGGTCACCGGCTTCGGCCAGACCGGCCCTTACAAGAACCGGCCCGGGTTCGGCACCATCGCGGAAGCATTCTCCGGTTTCGCCAGCATCACCGGCGTGCCCGAAGGTCCGCCGACCCTGCCGAACTTCGGCCTGGCCGACGGCGTGGCGGCGGCCTACGGCACCTTCGCCGCCATGTTCGCGCTCTACCACCGCGACGCCCAAGGGTCGGGGGAAGGGCAGTACATCGACCTGTCGATCTACGAACCCCTGTTCCAGGTCATGGGCCCGCAGCCCATGGAATACGACCAGCTGGGCGTGGTTCAGCAGCGCTGGGGCAACCGGTCGAAGAACAACGCGCCGCGCAACACCTATCAGTCCAAGGACGGGCATTGGGTTGCCATCTCGACCAACTCTCCGGCCATCGTGACGCGGGTGCTGACGCTGTGCGGCGGGCCGGAAGTTGCGGCCGACCCGCGGTTCCAGACACCGCAGGACCGGGTCAAGCATATCGACGAGATCGACGGCATTGTCGCCGGGTGGATCAAGCAACACGATCTGAAGACGGTTCTGGACGAGTTCGAGAAGGCGGAAGCCGCCATCGGCCCGGCCTATACCATCGACCAGATCTACCAGGATCCGCAGTACCAGGCACGCAACGACATCATCGAAATCGAGGATGAAGATTTGGGCAAGCTGCGCATGACCAACGCGTTTCCGTTCATGTCCGAGACCCCGGCGAAGGTTCGCCATCCCGGTCAGCGCAAGGGGCAGAGCAACGAGGAAATCCTGTGCGGTGAACTGGGAATTTCCAAGGAAGAACTTGCCAAGCTCAAGGAAGAGGGGGCGATCTGATTGCCTGAGATTTTGGACGGCCGGGTAATCGGCCGCCGTTCCAGTGATCCCTCGCATCGGCCCGGCCGTTGCGGGGGATTTTGGTTTTCAGGCGGGGGCGTCAGGGCGCGGTCAGAATCGCCCGGCCGTCGCGGATGTCCGCCAGGATGCCGTCGCGGTCCGTTTCGATACGTTTCAGCAGGCGGCGACGGCGGGCGTTCATTTCAAGGTGGCGGCTGCTCCAGCGGATGATTTCAAGCAGGACGGGGGCCAGGTCCAGGCCCTTGTCCGTGAGGCTGTAGATATAGCTGCGGCGATTTTCCGGATCACGCGCCTTGGAAATGATTCCTTCGCGTTCCAGGTGCTTCAGTCGCTGGGCCAGGACGTTGGTCGCGATCTGTTCCTCGCAGCAGAGAAACTCGCCATAGCGGCACTTGCCGTACAGCATCATGTCGCGCAGCACCAGGAACGACCAGCGGTCGCCGAAAGTGTCGATGCCGTAGGCGACCAAACAGTTGCTGTCGTGTTTTTTGGTCTCGTTCTTCATCTGCGTAGCATAAAAAAACAACTTGCATAAAACAAGTGAATTGCATAAAACAAATTAACTTGTTTTATGCAAGTTATGATGCGCTGACATCCGGAGCCGGAGACCCCGCCATGAACATCCTGTCCAACAATGCCCTGCAGCAGATCGACGAAGCCGGCCTGCATTCACCGATTGGCCGGTTGAATTCCACCGTCAGCCAGGACGCGATCGATGCCGGGCTCAGGAAAGCGCGGCTGCTACGCGCCCGCGCGTTCCACCAGGCCGTGGGACGGCTTGTTGACCTCTTGAAGGGAAGGGGCGGAAGTACCAGGTGACGTCAACGGCCGGGAAAATTGGCCTGGGATTTCGGGGCTGCTCTGTGACATGGTGTTACGGTACCTAGAAATGCAACCTCCGGCTTGTTTATGACCATGTTCGATCGTCTGTCTGCCTTCTTGGAAGCAAGAAAAGGCGACATTTATCCCGAAGAAAGCAGTGACCTGCACGAACAGATCACGACTCAGATCGTTGATCTCCTGGTGTCGAAGGGCGATCTCCGTCCTGATCAGCGCGTGCTTGATGTTGGTTGTGGGCAGGGCCCGGCGCTGGCTGAATTCAAGAAGAAGGGTATTTCCGCCAGCGGTATTACGCTCGGCGACGACGTCGCGATATGCCGCGAGAAGGGTTTCGATGTAGCCGAGATGGACATGTCGGATCTGGATTTCGACGACGGGTCGTTCGACTTCATCTGGTGCCGCCATGCCCTGGAGCACAGCATTTTTCCGATGTTTACCCTGTCCGAGTTCAATCGGTTGCTGACGACGGGCGGTGGATTGTATGTGGAGGTGCCGGCGCCGGAAACCGTTGCCCAGCACGAAAGTAATCCCAATCACTACAGCGTCATGGGCAAGACCATGTGGCAGCACCTGTTCGCCCGGGCCGGGTTCGAACAAATCTGGGCGCATGATATCAACATCCCGCTTTCTATCGGGCCGGATGTCTACTGGGGCTTCCTCTTAAAACGTAAAACCTGACAATAACCTAAGCTTGGGAATGAGCCGGCAGTCGGCTATAGGACGCGGATGGAGGACGTTGACGTCATCATCATCGGCGGCGGCGCGGCGGGGCTGATGTGCGCCGCCGGGGCGGTTAAGCGCGGCCGTCGCGTGCTGGTTCTGGAACGCAACGCCCAGGTCGCGCAGAAGGTGCGCATTTCCGGTGGCGGCCGCGCCAATTTCACCAACCTGCATGCGTCGCCCGCCAACTTCCTGTCGGACAACCCACATTTCTGCGTCTCGGCGCTCAAGCGCTATACCCAGCGCGATTTCATCGCCCTCGTGGAAAAACACGGCATCGCCTATCACGAAAAAACCCTGGGCCAGCTGTTCTGTGACGACAGCGCGCAGCAGATCATCGACATGCTGCTGGCCGAGGCGGCGGGGGCCGATATTCGCACGGCGGTCAGCGTGACCAAGGTTGCCAAGGACGGGGAGCGGTTTCGCGTGCACACGGACAAGGGGATGTTTTCGGGTTCGGCCCTGGTCATCGCCACGGGTGGCCCGTCGATCCCCAAGATGGGGGCCAGCCGCTTCGCCTATGACATCGCCAAGCAGTTCGGGCTGCGCGTCGTCACGCCGCGCCCGGGCCTGGTGCCGCTGACTTTCGACCGCGACATGCTGGCGACGCTCGACGGGCTTTCCGGGGTCTCGGTCGCGGCGACGGCGACCTTGGGCAAGGCGCGCTTTGCCGAGGCGCTGCTGTTCACCCATCGCGGGCTCAGCGGCCCCGTGGTGTTGCAGATTTCGTCCTACTGGCGGCCCGGCGACACCATTCTGTTCGACCTGCTGCCGGGCACGGACCTATTCGGGATGCTGAAGGACATGAAGCAGGACCAGCCCAAGAAGGAAGTGCCGACGGCGCTGGCCCAGGTTTTGCCGAAAAGCCTGGCGCAGCGGCTGTGCGAATGGACGGGCTGCCTCGGGCGTCTGGCCGATCAGCCGGACAAGCGATTGCGGGCCTTGGGAACCCAGGTCAACGCCTGGGCCGTCACGCCGGCCGGCAGTGAGGGTGAGCGCACGGCGGAGGTCACCGTCGGCGGGGTCGATACGCGGGACCTGTCGTCAAAGACCATGGAAGCCCGGGACGTTCCGGGCCTTTATTTCATCGGCGAGGGCGTGGACGTGACCGGCCACCTGGGCGGCTTCAATTTCCAATGGGCCTGGGCCTCGGGCCACGCCTGCGGCGAGGTGGTCTAGGGCATCCGTGTCAGCGGATGTCGAAGGCGATGGAATGACGCAGGCCTTCCTGGGTGAACGGTTTGACGCCGTGCCAGACATAGGACGGGAACAGCACCAACAGGCCCGGCTGTGGGCGGACCAGGCGGCGGGTCCGATTACGTTCGCTGACGAAGGCATCGGGCGGGGCGCCGAATTGAATGCAGCCCTCACCGGATGCCCAGCGGTCTTCGTCCAGGTCCGGAACCTTCACGTAATAGACGCCGGATAACCAGCCTTCGTTATGAATGTGGCTGGCGTCGTATCCGGCACCGTAGAGGATCGTCGACCAGGCACCGGTAAACTGAAAATCCCGGTTTATGTAGCGCAGGAACGGGTGATCGGGATCGTCCGCTAGGCCGTCGACATAACTGCGAATGGCATCGAAGATCAGGGTGCGGACGGTCAGCACATGGCCCGACGCATTTCGGAACAGGTTGTTGGGAATTTGTGTGCCGCCGCGCATTGTCTGATCCAGGGGCAGGGAGCCCTTCTGATGGTGCTTCTCAAGTTCCGCATGCAGCGCGTCGTTGAAGGCGGCGATGTCCGAAAATCCGGGGGGCGAGGGCAGCGTCTGCGTGACCACGTCGGCATCGTAGTCGACGATGGTGTTCAGAGCCGGATCGTCGGCTTCGGCCATGGCGATGGTCATGGTGCCGATGACCGAACTTAGGCGTGGGACGATTCGATGGGCCTTCATGAGCACACCCACCGCGTCGCCGGCGCGGCCGGCGCGGATCAGGCTTTGCCCGTGGCTTTCCAGAATTTGCGGATTGTCCGGCTCCAGCACGCTCGCCCTGGCATGATGGGTCAGGGCTTCATCGTGCTGTCCCTGCATGGACAGGGACCAGCCGAGGCAGGTCAGCGCGATGGCTTGGTCCGGGTCGATCTCCAGGGCGCGGCGCAGGATCGGCTCGGCTTCGGCGAACTGTTCATCCTGGGCCAATTCCCAGCCGTATTGTTCGTAGACCTTTGGGTTTTGCGGCAATGTCTCCAACGCCCAGCGGAAGGTATCGTAGCGCTCCGCCTCGCGTTCCATCGCGTTCATGAGGCCCTTGAAGGTCTTATGGGCGTCGATGTGGAGGGGGTCGAGCTTGACCGCGGCCCAGCAGGATTCCAGGGCATCGTCATATTGATCGAATATGAACTGCAGGGACGCCAGCGCGGCATGGGTGTCGGGAATGCCGCCGCTGACGTCGATGGCTTTTTTTAGGGCCGCCATGGCCGCGGCGTGCTGGCCGCCGTCACGCAGCGCAATGCCGTAATTGTGGAGGATTTCCGGTTCGTCCGGGGTGATCCGAAGGGCGGTCTTGAAGCTTGCGATCGCCCCGTCCAGATCGTCAAGCCGTTGCTGAGCCATGCCCAGGTTGTTCAGCGTGTCGGCGTTCTTGGGCGCAAGGGCGAGGGCGCGCTGGTAGTTCGCACGCGCCGACTCGGGATCGTTCCGATAGAACTGCGCCAATCCCAGGTTATTGAAATAGTTCGGGTTTTTGTCATTCAGCCGGGTCGCCTCGGTCAAGGTCTCGATGGCCCCCAGCAGGTTGCCCATCTGCATGCAGGCGACGCCGAGCAGATGATGGGCTTCCGCATGGCCGGGGTTGGCGCGGATGAATTCGCGGTACAGGCGCTGGGCATCCTGAAGTCTGCCGGATTGGTGCGCGGCGAATGCCTCTTGCAGTAAATTCACGTTGGGCGCTCTCGAACAAACGGCATGAAGGTGACCAATGGTTTAACCCAGCGCTGGCCGGGGGACCAGCCGTTATCCAGCACTACTTGGGCCGCATGGCGTCGTCGAAGGTGTCGAGCGAGGGAAAGGTGAGGGGCGCGAGGGAGTCCAAGGTCCGCAGACGCTCGCCATAAGCATCAAGGTATCCCGCCCGTGTCGCGTCATCGACATAAGGCACATGCCAGGCGACGAAGGGCGGCAGCACGGTCATGCCCGTATAGGCCAGGGTGCCCTGCAACAGGGGCTTCAGCATGTCGTTCAGGCGGCCATGGATGGCGGCGTCACTGTCCAGCATGTGTTCCCGCCCGCCGAGCGTCAGGGTCAGCATGGCGCGCTTGCCCTTGAGACCGCCCTGGTCATAGAACCGCCGCCCGCCGTAGGTCAGACCCGAGATCAGCACCCGGTCGATCCATCCCTTGAGGATCGCCGGCACGGAAAACCAGTAGAGTGGGAAGTGCAGGATCAGCAGGTCGCACCACATCAGTTTTTCGATCTCGGCGGCGATATCGGGGGCGAGGGTCCCCATCTCATGGCCGTGCCGCTGTTCCAGGGCATAGACCAGATAGTCCGGGTCGGCGCGGTCCCCGAAATCCGCCGGTCCCGCGACCGGGTTGAAGCCCATGGCGTAAAGGTCAGAGACCTTTACCGCATGGCCATGGTCGTCAAGAATTTTGACGGAATGATCGCGCAGCGCCGTGTTGAACGACCTCGGTTCCGGATGGGCATGGACGATGAGGACGTTCATGGCATCCGTCACTCTGGCGGCGGCACGGCGCCGGTGCGCTCGGTGATCAGGCCGTAATGTTCGGTGCGCCGGTGGGCGTCGAAGTTGAAGGTGGAGTTTTTCAGGAACGCGCAGGCGTCGAGGTCGCAGTCGTGGACGATGACCTCGTCGTCCTCGGTCTGGGCCTCGGCGACCACCTGGCCGTCCGGGTTGATAATGCAGCTGCCGCCCATCAGGTGATAACCTGGCGCTTCCTCGCCCGCCTTGGCGACGCCGACCACCCAGGTCGCGTTCTGATAGGCCCCGGCCTGCATGGAAAGGCGCGAATGATGGTGGCGCAGTTCCGGGGTGTCGGGGCCGCCGAGCCCGTTCCAACTGGGCGTGTTGTAGCCGAGCATGACCAGTTCGACTCCCTGCAGGCCCATGACCCGATAGGTTTCCGGCCAGCGGCGGTCGTTGCAGATGCACATGCCCATGACCCCGCCCATGGTGCGCCACACGGGAAAGCCCAGGTTGCCCGGCTCGAAATAGCGTTTTTCCAGGTGCTGGAAGCGCCGCTCGGGCTCCAGCTCCACATGGCCCGGCAGGTGGACCTTGCGGTACTTGCCGACGGTCTTGCCGTCCTTGTCGACTAGAATTTGGGTGTTGAAGTGATGGCCGTCGGGCGTCAGCTCCGCAAAGCCTAGGGAAAAGCCGATCTTGTTGTCGGCGGCGTAGTCGAACAGCGGGCGTGTTGCATCGTTGGGCATCTCGCGCTCGAACCACAGGTCCATCTCGGCGCGGTCTTCCGCATAGAAGCGGGGAAAGAAGGTGGTCAGCGCCGTTTCCGTATAGACGACCAGATCGGCGCCCTTGGATTTGGCCTGCTTCATCATGTCGAGCAGGCGGGTGACGATGACTTCGCGGCTATCGGTTTCCAGGTTGGGCCCCTGTTGGGCGGCGGCGACGCGGACGATGCGGGTCATGGATGTTTCCGTTTCTTGAATTTGTTGAATAGGCCCGCGCAGATTACGGGAGCATCGACAACTGGGACAAGGGGGCTAGCCGAACACCAGGGGGACGAGAACCAGCGCCGCCCCGGCGATCATCACCGTGGCGATCAGGTTCAGGAAGATTCCGGCCGCGCACATGTGCATGACGTCGAGCCGCCCGGCGGCGAACACGATGGCGTTGGGCGGGGTTGCCACGGGCATCATGAAGGCGCAACTGGCCGCCATCGCCACGGGCACGGCGAAGGTCACGGCATCGAACCCCATGCTGACGGCAAGGGTCGCGGCGACGGGGATGAACACGGCGGCGGTCGCCGTGTTCGAGGTGATCTCGGTCAGGAACACGACCAAGCCGGTGATCGCCAGCAGCAACAGGATTAGCGGCAGATGGCTGCCCCCGGCGACAAGATGGCCGAGCCAAGCCGCGAGGCCCGTCGTCTGAATGGCCTCGGCCAGTGAAAATCCGCCGCCGAGCAAGATCAGAATGCCCCAGGGCAGGCGCACGGCGTGGTCCCAATCCATCAGGAATTCCCGCTTTTTCAGGTTCACGGGGATGGCGAAGGCGGCGACGGCCCCGGTCAGGGCGATGGCGGTGTCGCTGACCGGAACGACATCCGCGATCAGGGGTTGGAACACCCAGGCCAGGGCCACGGCGGCGAACAGAATGGCGGTCATTGCCTCGCCGCGCGTGGGTGGGGCGAGGCGGGCCTTTTCAGCCGCGATGCCGGCGGCGACACGGGCCAGGTCCAGGCCTTCCGCCGGGTAGAGGACCCGCGTCAGCAGCAGCCAGGCCGCCAGCAGCATGACGGTTGCCAGGGGGATGCCGAGCAGCATCCAGCGCGCGAAGCCGAGGTCTACCCCATGGTTCTGGGCCAGGTATCCCGCCAGAAAGGCATTGGGTGGCGTGCCGATCAGGGTTGCCGTGCCACCGATGCTGGCGGCATAGGCGATGGCGAGCAACAGGCCGCGGGCAAAGCGATCCTGCGCCAGTGTCGGCGGCATACCGTCCTGGCGATGGCTTTCGATGAAGGCGACGACACTAAGCCCGATCGGCACCATCATCAGGGTCGTCGCCGTGTTGGACACCCACATGCTGAGCCCCGCCGTGGCCAGCATGAAGCCGCCGATCAGGCGGTCCGGACGCACCCCGGCCAGGGAGACGATGGTGATGGCGACACGGCGGTGCAGGTTCCAGCGTTCGATGGTCAGCGCGATGACGAAGCCGCCGAGGAACAGGAACACCAGGGGATGGGCGTATGCCTGGGCCGCGTCGGCGGCCTTGGCGACGCCCAACACGGGAAACAGCAGAACCGGCAGCAAGGCGGTGACGGCCAGGGGCACGGCCTGGGTCAGCCACCACACGGCCATCCAGACTGCCACCCCGGCGGTTAGCCAGGCTTCCTGCCCCAGGCCCTCGGGCGCCGGCAGGGCAGCCAGGGCCATGCACAGAGCCGGTCCCGCCACCAACCCGACGAGCGGCGCGGCAGGGCGGGCGCCTACAGGGCCGGGGGGAGGGTCGGAATCTAAGGTCATCACGGCTTCCTGTGCTGGCGGTGGCGGCGGGGCGGGCCTAGATTAAGGGCCTGATGAAGGACACGCCATGAACGATCACGACTCCGCCGATGATGCGCACATCCGCCGACGCCTCAAGGGCTTTGCCCTGCATTTGATGGTGTATTTTACCACCATCGCCGGCTGCGCCGCCTTGAACTACCTCAAGACGCCGGATCAATTGTGGTTCATCTATCCGATGGTTGCTTGGGGCGCGCCGCTGGCGTTGCATGCGGCCTGGGTGATGGGGCTGTTCGACGGCTTGACCCGAAGGAACTAGGCGGCGAAAGCCGCGAACAGGTCCGGAACGGCCAATTCTACTAGTAGAATCAACGCGGGAAGCCGAATTTTGCGCTGCAATAGCGTGTGAATTCGGTTACACCATTGGCGGGGCTGGGTTGGCCGTTTCAGGCCAGAAAGACGAACCGTCGCAGGTTCAAACACGGAAATAACAAACAGGGCCGTCCGAATAATGTTCAAAAAAATTCTCATCGCCAACCGAGGTGAAATCGCCTGTCGCGTCATGAAGACGGCGAAGAAGATGGGGATCAAGACCGTCGCCGTCTATTCCGACGCGGACAAGCTTGCCCTGCATACGGAAATGGCTGACGAGGCCGTGCACATCGGCGCCTCCGCGTCATCGGACAGCTATCTGGTGATCGACAAGATTCTCGACGCCATTGATCAGACGGGGGCGGACGCCGTCCATCCGGGTTATGGCTTCCTGTCGGAAAACGCCAAGTTCGCCGAGGCTTTGGCCAAGAAGGGGGTCGCCTTCATCGGCCCGCCCGTGGGCGCGATCAACGCCATGGGCGACAAGATCGAATCCAAGAAGTTGGCGGAAAAGGCCAAGGTCAGCGTCGTCCCCGGCCATACGGAAGCGGTCGCGGACCCCGACATGGCGGTCGAGATCGCCAACAAGATCGGCTATCCGGTGATGCTGAAGGCCTCGGCCGGCGGCGGCGGCAAGGGCATGCGCATCGCCCATAACGACGAAGAATGCCGCGACGGCCTGGAACGTGCGCGGTCCGAGGCCGCGTCCAGCTTTGGCGACGACAGGGTTTTCGTCGAGAAATACATCGTTCAGCCCCGCCACATCGAAATTCAGGTTCTGGCCGACAAGCACGGCAACTGCGTCTATCTGAACGAGCGCGAATGCTCCATCCAGCGCCGCCACCAGAAGGTGCTGGAAGAAGCGCCGTCGCCGTTCCTCGACGCCAAGACGCGGAAGGCCATGGGCGAACAGGCCGTGGCCTTGGCCCAGGCGGTGGATTATTGCTCCGCCGGGACCGTGGAATTCATCGTCGACAAGGATAAGAATTTCTTCTTCCTGGAAATGAACACGCGGCTGCAGGTCGAACATCCGGTGACCGAGTTCATTACCGGTCTGGACCTGGTGGAACTGATGATCCGGGTCGCGGCGGGGGAAAAGCTGCCGTTCGCCCAAAAAGACGTGCCGCTCAACGGCTGGTCCGTCGAGGCCCGCATCTATGCCGAGGATCCGTTCCGCAACTTCCTGCCGTCGACGGGGCGGCTGGTGCGCTACCGCCCGCCGGCCGAGACGGAGACCGTGCGTGTCGACACCGGCGTGTTCGAAGGCGGCGAGATTTCCATGTTCTACGACCCCATGGTCGCCAAACTGGTGACCTACGGCAAGGACCGGAACGCCGCCATGGACGAGATGGCCCGCGCCCTGGACCGTTTCCAGATCACCGGCATCGCCAACAACATCGCCTTTCTGTCGGCCCTGATGGCGCATGAACGGGTGCGTTCGGGTGAGTTCTCGACCAACTTCATCGCCGAGGAATATCCCGACGGCTTCAACCCCAAGGACGCCGTACAGGACGACCCAACCCTGATCGTCGCCGTCGCCGCCGCCATGCACCGTGCCTATCAGGACCGCGCCGCCGATATCAGCGGCCAGGTCGAGGGTCATTCCCGTGCCGTTTCCGCCGACTGGGTGGTTGTCCTGGGCCGCGACCCACACCCGGTCAGCGTCGATCCCGCGGACGGCGGTTATGACGTCACTTATGGCGGCAAGACCTTGAAATTAAGGACGGATTGGCAGCTCGGCGATAGCTTGATGGAGCTCACGCTGGACGGCAAACCACAGAGCGTCCAGGTCGGGCGTGCCGATGTCGCCTATCGCATCATCCATGCGGGCACCGAATCGCGGGCTCTGGTGCTCAACCCCGGGACGGCCGAGTTGTACCGCCATATCCCGGAAAAACAGCCGCCCGATACGTCGAAGTTCCTGATGTCGCCGATGCCGGGTCTGCTGGTCTCGCTTGCCGTTGCGGTCGGGCAGGAGGTCAAGGCCGGCGAGGAGCTTTGCGTTCTCGAAGCCATGAAGATGGAAAACGTCATGCGCGCCGAAAAGGACGCCGTGGTCAAGGAGATCAAGGCCGCCCCCGGCGACAGCCTGATGGTCGACCAGATCATTCTGGAGTTCGAGTGACCGTCCCGCAGGGGTGACGCGCCGCCATGGCTAACGCCGTCGAAACCGTTCATGTCGTCATTTCCGGCCGGGTCCAGGGCGTGTGGTTCCGCGGCTGGACCTGCGAGCAGGCAAGGGCGCTCGGCCTGAGCGGCTGGGTCCGCAACCGCCGCGACGGCACGGTCGAGGCCGTGTTTTCAGGCCGCCCCGATGCCGTCCACCGGATGATTGAACACTGCCATCAGGGCCCGCCGGCGGCGCGGGTCGATAACGTCACCCGCGCGCCGGCAGCCGACCCCGGCTCGGCCGGGTTCGACGCCCTGCCGACGGTCTAGGCCGCCCGCACGCCTTCCAGGAACTTCTCGACCTGCTGTTTTAGGTGATCGGCCTGGGTGTTCAGGGAACTGGCGACGCTGGTGACCTGGGTCGCGGCCGTGCCCGTTTCGCCGGCCGAATGGGTCACCTCGATGATGTTGGAGGTGACTTCCTGCGTGCCGGTCGAAGCCTGTTCCACGTTACGGGCGATCTCGCTGGTGGCGGCCCCCTGTTCCTCGACGGCGGAGGCGATGGTGCTGGCGATTTCGCTCATCTCGCTGATGGTCGAGGTGATTGATTTGATCGCCCGCACGGCATCGTTGGTTTCCGCCTGAATATCGGCGATCTGCTGGCCGATCTCGTCGGTTGCCTTGGCGGTCTGGTTGGCCAGATTCTTGACTTCCGAGGCAACCACGGCAAAGCCCTTACCGGCGTCACCGGCGCGGGCCGCTTCGATGGTGGCGTTCAGCGCCAACAGGTTGGTCTGTTCGGCGATGTCGGTGATCAAATTGACGACCTCGCCGATGCGATGGGCGGCGCGGGCCAGGCCCTGGATTTGCGCGTCCGTATGGTTGGCCTCGTTGACCGCACGTTCGGCGACGCTGGACGATTGGGCGACTTGCCGGGAGATTTCCTGGATCGAACTGGACAGCTCCTCCGTCGCGGTGGCGACGGTCTGGACATTGGCCGAAGCCTGTTCGGCGGCCCCGGCGACCGCGGACGCTCGTTCGTTGGTGCCGTCGGCGATCTTGGACATGGTTGACGCCGTTGAGGTCATCTCGGCCGCCGATGTGCTTAGGGATTGCAGCAGTGCCGAGACGTCGGAATCGAACGACCCGGTCAAGGCCTCGATCTGGCGGCCTCGTTCCTCACGCCGTTTCTGGGCTTCCCGCTCGCGGGCGGCAAGGTCGTCGGCCTTGATCATGCTTTCCTTGAACACCAGAACGGCGCGCGCCATGTCGCCGACTTCGTCGCCGTTGTCCTGGCTCGGGATATCGACGGTCTTGTCACCGCCGGCCAGCGCCGTCATGGCGGCCGTCAGGGCGGTCACGGGCCGGGCGATGCCTTTGCCGATCAACAGGGCCGCCAGCACGCCCAACAGGACGCTGACCCCGGCGACCACCAGGGTCACGATCATCGCCGTCTTCATGGCCTTGCTGGTGGCCGGCCCGAGGGTTTCCTGAACGGTCTTCAGATCGTTTCGCAGGTCGTTCATCAAGGCCGCGATATTGGGGCCGACAAAGCCGATGGTGCCGAGCACGACCTCGTCGCGCTGGGCCATGATCTCGCTTACTTCCGTAAGCGCGGCTTCGTACTGTTCCTGCATCGTGGCGATCTCGGCGGTGGTGGCCTTGCGGTCCTCGTCGAACAGTTCGTTCTGCAGTTCGGCGATGTTTTCCTTCATCACGGCGGCGGCTTCCATGGCCTTGTCGAAATCGTCGAGCTGGTTGGTCGTGATGAACTTGTTCGCGTAAAGGCGCATGAGCAGCAGCGAGCGTTGGGTCTTCGCCGCGTGGTAGGCGGCGGACACGTCCGTCTCGTCATAGGACTTCTGCATGAGGGCGGTCAGTTTGCCTTCCATGTCCGGGCCGATGATGTCCATCCGGCTTTGGGCGATGGAGTTCCGCTTGGTCTGCAGGGACGTGACCTGATCGAATGCGGACCGGTAGGTGCCCAGGTTTTCGATGGCGTTGGTGATCGTCTTCTTGCGCTTGGGGTCGGTAATCTGGCTGTCCAGAGTCTCGATCAAGTTCATGGTCTCGGAAATACGATCCTCGAATTCCGCGATGGCGTCCTCTGACGATTGGGTGATGTAATCACCGACCGCCAGTTGAGCCTTCTGCAGGGTGGCCTGCACCATGGCGGCCCGGTTCGACAGGGCGGCCTGCTCACGGTACTGGGTGAAGTTGCTTTCGCCGCTCTGCAGGCTGACGCCGCCCGTTGCGCTGATGACCAGCAACAGGGCCAGGACGATCCCAAAGCCGATGAAGATCTTGGTTTGGATCTTCGTGTTGTTCATGAACGACAGAAACAAAGACATGGTGCGGACTCTCCTTCATACGCGATGCCGCGCGGACCGGCCCGGTCCGCGGCAATGGTCGGCAATACACGTTATATTTAAGCGGAGAAATCTGGCCGTTAGTCATACTTTAAAAATAAGACCGAACGGTGGAATTAAAATAATTATATAAAACAGCCTATTAGAGCTGTTTTTTAATTTCGTCTGACATAAAATTGTATACGATAAAACGCAATTTTTTGTCAGGTTTTTGTCATTTTCGCTGCCGTGACAAGCGCTCAATCCGCGAAGTCGAGGATATCGCGCACCTTGTCGATGCCGCCGCGCGCGCATTCCGCGTCGATGTCTCCGCCCGGCGCGCCGGACACGCCGACAGCACCCACGAGGGAGCCGGCAACGCGAATCTGCACCCCGCCGTCCATCACGATGATGCCCTGCATCTGGTTCAATTCGGGGCGGATGTCGTCGCGGTTCTTGCGCATGTCGCCGGAATCAACGCCGGACATGACGACCAGCCCGGCCTTGCGTTCGGCGATTTCCAGGGTATGGCGGCTGGCCAGGGTATCGCGCTGGGCGGCGATCATGTTGCCGGCCCGGTCAAGCACAACAGCCGCGGCCTGATATCCCTTTTCCCGGCAGGTGTGGACAGCGCCCTGGGCGATCGTGGCCGCCAGGTCCGACGACATGATGCGAACCTTGATGATTTCACCCTCCGCCTGTGCGGGCGGGGCGGCAAGGGCCGTGACGGCAAGAGCGGCGGCGGCGAGGGCGGCATGCAACTGTTTCATGGTGGTGATCCTCCCATTTGGGGCGCGGGCGGGCGAAGATGCATCCGCGCGAAATCTCATATTCGACTTTTTGTAATTGTTATCGCATAGTTGAGCAATCCCCAACCGGGTCACCACCCTGCAACGACGACAGGACTCCCACATGAAACGTTTATTCGCATTGATCTGCGTCATTCTCGGCATCGCCGCCGCCGCCGATGCACGGGCCAGCGAGGCCATCGCCGACCAGTATCCGGCCTCCGCCCTGTACGCCAAGCCGGTCGAGGTCATCCCCCATGTGTGGTCGGCGATCGGCGCGACGGCGCCGCCGACTTACGAAAACTGGGGACACAACAACAACCTCAGCTTCATCGTCACCGGCGACGGCGTGATCGTGGTCAACGGCGGCGGGGCCTATTTGCTGGCCAAGGCGTTGCACGACGAGATCAAGCGTATCACCCCGCAGCCGGTCAAGCTGGTCATCAACGAAAACGGCCAGGGCCATGCCATGCTCGGCAATTCATACTGGGCCGAGCAGAAGGTGCCGATCCTGGCGCATCAGGACGCGGCCAAGGAATTCGCGGCCCGGGGCGCGCAGATCCTGGCCTCGGCCCAGCGCGTTTTGAAGGAGCGGGCCGAGGGCACGCGGATTGTCGGGCCGACGGAAACCTTCACCGACAAGCGGGTGATCGAGATGGGCGCGTTTCGTATCGAGGTCCTGCACCTGGGCCCGGCCCATAGCCCCGGCGACACCCAGGTCTGGCTGCCCAAGCAATCCCTGGTCATCGCCGGCGACATAGCGTTCCACGAACGCATGCCGCCGCTCTTTGACGACACGGATTCCAAGGGCTGGATCGCAACCTGGGACGGCCCGTTCGAGGCGCTGAAGGCGACCTACGTCATCCCCGGCCACGGCCATCCCACCAACATGGCCCAGGTGCGGCGCTATACCCGTGACTATCTGGTCTATCTGCGCGGCAAGATCCGCGAACATCTGGAGGGCGGCGGCGACCTGAAAGGCGCCTATTACGTGGACCAGTCGCCCTATGCCCATTTGGACACCTTCAAGCAACTGGCGACCCGCAACGCCGGGCGTGTGTTCGTGCAGATGGAATTCGAGTAGGCGGCGCCGTCAGGGCCCGAAGCTGGACCGCGCCTGAATGCCCCAGCGGCCGTTCAGGTGGGTCAGGATGTACAGGGAATCGTATACGCCGATGACGCTGCCGTCGGCGCGGAAACGGGTGTAGACCAGCCGCCAATGGGCCTTGTCGGCGTTGAACTGGATCAGCTCGCGCTCGTTCCATTCGCTGTGGTGCCAGTTGTCCTGGGCTTTCAGACGGTCGAACAGGTCCATGGGGTTGGCGTCCGGGCCGTCATAGACGGTGACCTTGCCTTCGGCCAGGCGCGGATGGGGGAAATGCATCAACGCGGCCATGGCCTTGGCGTCGTAGGCGTTCAGCGCCGCCATGTGGCGGTCGAGAAGGTCGAGCCCGGCCGCCTCGACGGCGGCCCTGTCGGGGATGTCCTGCAAATTCCGCTCCTTAGCCTTGGGGGTTACCGAATACATCTTCGAAGGTCTGGCGCAGGACCACGTCGACCTCGGGCGTCGATGCGGTGATGCCGAGATCGACCAGGGACGTCACGCCGTGTTCCGCGATCCCGCAAGGCACGATGCCGTCGAAATGGGACAGGTCCGGCTCGATGTTCAGCGACATCCCGTGGAAGGTCACCCATTTGCGCAGGCGCACGCCGATGGCGGCGATCTTGTCTTCGCGGTACAGCTTCGATCCCGGCGCCCCCCGGGAAACCCAGATGCCGACCCGGCCGTCGCGCCGCTCGCCGGTCACGTTGAAGCGGGCGAGGGCCTGGATGATCCAGTTCTCCAGGTCGCAGACGAAGGCGCGCACGTCCTCGCCGCGCCGCTTCAGGTCCAGCATCACGTAGCCGACCCGCTGTCCGGGGCCGTGGTAGGTGTAGCGCCCGCCGCGCCCGGTCTTGTGCACGGGGAAGCGGTCCGGGTCCGTCAACTCCGCCGGATCGGCGCTGGTCCCGGCGGTGTAGAGCGGTGGATGCTCCAGCAGCCAGACCATTTCCGGCGCGGTGCCGGCGCGGATCGCGGCCACGCGATCCTCCATCACGGCCACGGCCGCGTCATAGGCCACGGGCGTGTCCGATATCCGCCATTCGACGCCTTGGTCCGTCATCAATTTCCTATTTGCTCCGCCGTGGTCGCGCTTCCGCTTGATATGGGTGCGCCGATTTGCTATCTGCCGCCATGTATTTCGCAGGTGACGTGCCTGCGGCAAGGAAAAATGCGGTCGTGGCGGAATTGGTAGACGCGCAGCGTTGAGGTCGCTGTGGGAGAGATCCCGTGGAAGTTCGAGTCTTCTCGACCGCACCAAACCTTGTATTTGCATGAAAAAACCCGGGCCTTGGCTCGGGTTTTTTGCTTTTCCGGGCGAAATTGTAACCTATTCGGGCTATTGTCGGTTCCACGCGGGCCCTGTGCGGACGGCCCGCAATCACACGCCATCTGCGGCAGCCTAGACCCCTGGATCGGAGACCCGTGCCATGAGCGAGCGCCCGGACGATACGCTTGAGGTGGATCCCGCCGTCAAGCCGGAGGAAAGCCTCGAGCCCGCCCATGACGATGTCGACGCCGCGGTCATCACGGCGCTGGACACGGGCGATACCGCGGGCCTCAAGGAACTGGTCGACGGCCTGCATTACGCCGACGTCGCCGACATCGTCGAACGCCTGAGTGCTGACCGCCGCGAACAGCTGATCACCGAGATCGGCCCGGACATGGCGCCCGACGTGCTGGCCGAACTGGACGAGTCGGTGCGCGAGGAAATCTTCGAGGCCATGGCCCCGGAGCAGATCGCCGCCCACGTTCAGGAACTGGATTCCGACGACGCGGTCGAAATCGTCAACCAGATGGAGGCCCCCGAGCAGCAGAAGGTGCTGGACGCCATGCCGGCGCCGGACCGGCGGCTGATCGAACAAAGCCTGTCCTACCCGGAGGAATCCGCCGGCCGCCTGATGCAGCGGGAAATCGTCACGGTGCCGACCCATTGGACCGTGGGCCAGACCATTGATTTCATGCGCCAAGCGGCCGAAGGCGACGACGACATCCTGCCGGATTCGTTCTACGACATCTTCGTCGTCGACCCGACGCACAAACCCGTCGGATCGATCCATCTGAGCCACCTGCTGCGCGCCAAGCGGCCCGTGAAGGTCTCGGACATCATGGAGACGGAACTTAAGCTGATTTCCGTCAACATGGACCAGGAAGACGTCGCCTTTCTGTTCCGCCAGCGCGACCTGGTATCCGCGCCCGTGGTCGACGAGGCGCAGCGCCTGGTCGGCGCCATCACCATCGATGACGTCGTCGACGTCATTCACGAGGAACACGAGGAAGACATGCTGGCGCTGGCCGGGGTCGGCGAGGACGATTTGTACGACGCCGCCATCGACACCACCAAGGCGCGGTTCCGCTGGCTGCTGGTCAATCTGTTCACGGCGATCCTGGCGTCCCTGGTGATCGGCCTGTTCGCGACGACGCTGGAGCAGATCGTGGCCCTGGCCATTCTCATGCCCATCGTCGCCTCCATGGGCGGCAATGCCGGCACGCAGACCCTGACCGTGGCCGTGCGCGCCATGGCCATGCGCGAACTGACCGCGACGAATGCGTATCGCGTGATCGGCAAGGAAGTGCTGGTCGGCGCCATCAACGGGGTGCTGTTCGCCGTCATCACGGGCGCCATCGCCTGGTTCTGGTTCGACACCCCGCAGATCGGCCTGATCATCGGCCTGGCCATGATCATCAATATGGTCGTCGCGGGCCTGGCCGGGGCGGCGATTCCACTCGTTCTCGACCGTTTCGGGATCGATCCGGCCATTGCATCGTCGGTGTTCCTGACCACGGTCACGGACGTGGTCGGCTTCTTCGCCTTTCTGGGGCTGGCGGCGCTGTTCCTGCTCTAGGGGCTGCGCCGGCCGGGGCGGGGGAGGGCGGCTCGCGGCGTCACGGCAAACTTTACGTTAACGTAAACGTTAGCTACAGTCCGGCCATGGCATTGGACCAGACACAATCGACCTTCGGCATCGCCGAACTGGCCCGCGAATTCGGGATCACCACCCGCGCGATCCGGTTCTACGAGGACAAGGGCCTGTTGACTCCGGCGCGCGACGGTCAGCGCCGCGTCTACGGTTCCCGCGATCATGTGCGCCTGCGTCTGATCATGCGGGGCAAGCGGCTGGGCTTCTCGCTCGACGAGATTCGCGAAATGATCGACCTTTACGACGTCGATCCCAGCGAGGTGTCGCAGCTAAAGCTGTTCATCGACAAGCTTCAGTTGCGGCGCGAACAGTTGCGCATCCAGCAGGAAGACATCGCCGAGACCCTGGCCGAACTGGACCGCCTGGAAGCCCAATCGCAGGACCTTCTGGCCCAACGGGCGTCGGTCCGCACCAAGGCCGCCGGCTGATCCCGCCATCCCTTGTGACCAAGATTGATTTTGGGCCGCCCCTGTGAGATGGAAGGGAGCGGAGGATACATCATTGCAAAATACCAAGAATACCCCCCTGCGGGTCGCCATGGGCGGCCTGGGCGCCGTCGGTCTGCCGGTGGTGGAATGGCTTGATTCCGGCGAGGAGCCGGGCCTGCAACTGGTCGCGGTATCGGCCGGCGACAAGGAACGGGCGGCCGGCCGCCTGGCCCATCTGAAGACGCCGCCCCCGGTGATGGAACTGGCCGATCTGGCCGCCGTCGCCGATGTGATCGTCGAATGCGCGCCGCCGGAACACTTTCTCGACGTTTGCGGCCCGGCGGTCGAACAGGGCCGCATCCTGGTGCCGCTTTCGGTCAGCCAGCTTCTTCATCACATGGACCTGGTCGACCGGGCCCGCGAAACCGGCGCCACCATCGTCGTGCCGACGGGCGCGCTGGTTGGCCTGGACACGGTGCGCGCCGCCGCCGAAGGCAACCTGCGGTCGGTCGTCATGCGCACCCACAAGCCCCCCGCCGGGTTTCAGAAGGCCCGCTGGGTGCAGGAGCAAGGCATCAACCTGATGGGGCTGAACGCCCCGAAAAAGCTGTTCGAGGGCTCGGTCCGCGACGCCGCCGACAAATTCCCCGCCAACGTCAACGTGGCGGTCGCCTTGGGTTTGGCCGGTCTCGGCGTCGACGAAACGCGCTATGAGGTCTGGGCCGACCCCACGATCACCCGCAACACCCATTGGATCACCGTCGAATCTGATATCGTGCGGGTCGAAATGAACATCGCGGGCGAGCCGACGGCGGAAAACCCGGCGACCGGCAAGATCGTGCCGCTCAGCATGATTGCCACCCTGCGCGGGCTGGTCAGCCCGCTTCGGGTCGGGACCTAACTACCGATTGGTCTGGCGGGGGCGCGTTCGATGATGATAATGGGGGCGCGGCCCCCTGGCGGCGATACGCCGCCGCAACCCAATGGACATCATGACCACCGACTTCCAGCCCTTCGACGACGCCTTTGCCCAACGCGTGCGTGACAGTTTCGACAAGCAGGGCATCATGGGCCATATCGGTGCCCGTTTGGGCGAAGTTCGGCCCGGCTATTGCGAGATCGAATTGCCCTATTCGGACGCCGTGTCACAGCAGCACGGGTTTTTCCACGGCGGTGTCGTCGGCACCATCGCCGACAGCGCCGGCGGGTTCGCCGCTTTCAGCCTGATGGGGCCCGGTGACGGCGTGCTGACCGTGGAATACAAGCTGAACCTGATGGCGCCCGCCGACGGGGATGAACTGATCGCCCGCGGCTATGTGGTGCGGCCGGGCAAGACCCTGACCGTCAGCCGCGCCGAAGTCGTGGTGGTCAAGAACGGCCAGGCGCTGCCCTGCGCCGCCCTGCAGCAAACCTTGATGCGGGTCCAGGGCCGCGCCGACGTGGTTGGATAGGGGCGTCCGATGAATGATCCGATGAATGAACAGAAACGGGAAGGCGTGGCTCAATTCATGGCCCGTTGGTGCATCGACGGCTGGAAGGGCAATATCCCCCTGGCGCGCATGTTCTGGGGTGGGGGCGCCGTGTGGTTTATCGGCTTTGCGCTCGAACGTGGGGTGGTCAACCTGTTCCGGGTGCCGCAGTCGCCTTATTTCGCGGGCGAACTTTATGTCCTCGATGGCCTGCTCCGGCTGTGTGAATGGATTCTGATGGCGTCCTTCGTGTGGTGGTGCATTGGCGTGTGGCGGTCCGTCGACCATGAAACGCCGGGTATTTGGCCGACCACGGCGCGTGGCATGGTGGCTTTGTTGGTGATCGCCAACATGGCCTCCGCATTCGTGGCGCTGTCGCGATGATCAACGATCAGACCCCCGTTTACATCAACCTGCACGGCGGCGGCGAAATGCCCGGCGACGAGCCGCCGGAGCCGATCCTTTCCCGCTGCTGGCATGGCCGCGAGAGGCTATGGATCGTGTTCTGGGCTTACGGCATGTTCGGCACGGGCGTCGTTCTTGCCTGTGTCCTTGCCATGATCTTCATCGGTCTGCAGCTCGGCCTGGTGTTCGCGCCTCAGGATACCCAGGGCGGTTACGTCGGCGGAATCACCGGCATGGCCCTTGGCGCGGCGGTGGCGGTGCCTTATCTGATCTGGATGACGGTCAGTCTGTGGCGTTGTGCGCCCAATGTTGAAAACCCTGTCTGGACCCGTCTGATGCGCGGCTGGCTGATTGCGGAATGGATTGGCCTGGCCATGGCGGGATACAATTTCGCGCATCTTCTCAAGCTATAAGAGAAGGGAGTGAATCCAATGCACGAGGATCCGATTGTCATCGCCGGTGCCGCGCGCACGCCCATGGGCGGGTTCCAGGGCGACCTGTCGGGCGCCCGTGCGCCGGACCTGGGCGCGGCGGCAATCAAGGCGGCACTGACGCGCGCCGGCATCGCACCCGAGGCCGTCGACGAGGTCTACATGGGCATCGTGCTGCCGGCCGGCCTGGGCCAGGCCCCGGCGCGCCAGGCGGCCCTCGGCGCGGGCCTGCCGGTCGCCGTGCCGGCCACCACGCTGAACAAGATGTGCGGTTCGGGCATGAAGGCCGCCATGCTGGCCCACGACGGCATTCTTGCGGGCGCCGGGGCGGTGATGGTCGCCGGCGGCATGGAAAGCATGTCCAACGCGCCCTACCTGCTGGACAAGGCGCGGGGCGGCTACCGTATGGGGCACGGCGCCGTGCTCGACCACATGTTCCTGGACGGGCTGGAAGACGCCTACGACAAGGGCCGCCTCATGGGCACCTTTGCCGAGGACACGGCGACCCATTACCAGTTCACCCGGGACGCCCAGGACGATTTCGCCCTGACCTCGCTGGCCCGGGCGAAAACGGCGATCGAGGACGGTACCTTCGACCCCGAAGTCACGCCCGTCACGGTCAAGACCCGCAAGGGCGAGGTTACGGTCGAACGGGACGAACAGCCCCTGAAGGCCGCCCCGGAAAAGATCCGCGCCCTGAAACCGGCCTTCGCCAAGGACGGCACGGTGACGCCGGCCAATTCGTCGTCGATTTCCGACGGGGCGGCGGCATTGGTTCTGATGCGCCGGTCCGATGCCGAAAAGCGCGGATTGACGCCGCTGGCCGTCATCCACGGCCATGCCAGCCATGCCCATGAACCTTGCTGGTTCACCACGGCACCGGTCGGCGCCATGCAAAAGCTTGCCGACAAGGTCGGCTGGGACCTCAAGGATGTCGATCTGTTCGAAATCAACGAGGCCTTTGCCGTCGTCACCATGGCGGCCATGCGCGACCTGGACCTGCCCCACGACAAGGTCAACGTGCATGGCGGCGCCTGCGCCCTGGGCCATCCCATCGGGGCGTCCGGGGCCAGGATCATGGTGACCTTGCTGGCGGCGCTTGAGAAATACGATCTGCGCAAGGGCGTCGCGTCTTTGTGCATCGGCGGCGGCGAAGCCACGGCCGTCGCGATCGAACGCATCACCTGAACATATAACGGCCAGGGGAGGGCACCATGCCGACAGTCTTCATCACCGGCGCCAACCGGGGGATCGGCCTGGAAATGGCGCGCCAGTACGGGGCCGACGGCTGGTCCGTCATCGCGACCTGCCGCAATCCCATCGCACCGGGTGAACTGGCGACGATCCAGGGCGACATCCGGGTCCACGGCCTGGACGTGGCCGACCACCGCCAGGTCGATCGTCTGGCCGGCGAGATGGCGGGCACCAAGATCGACCTGCTGATCAACAATGCCGGGGTCTACGGAGACCGCAACTACGGTTATCAGGACATCGACTACATGGACTGGGAACAATCGTTCCGCATCAACACCATGGCGCCGCTGAAGGTTGCCGGTGCGTTCCTGCCGCTGGTCGCTGCGAACGGCGGCGGCATGATCGCCACGGTGTCGTCGGTGCTGTCGTCGATCGCGGAATCGTCGCCCAATTCGGCCTCCTATGCCTACCGCACGTCGAAGGCGGCGGTGAACATGGCCATGCATGTATTCGCCGAGGAAGTGCGGGCGCAGAACGTTGCGGTGGTCTTGCTGCATCCCGGTTGGGTGCAGACCGACATGGGCGGCGCGGCGGCGGCGATTGACGCCCGGACCAGCGTCACGGGCATTCGCAAGGTTCTGGCGGATGCCGGCATGGCGGAAAGCGGGCGGCTGTTCGCCTATGACGGGCGCGAGATACCCTGGTAAGACGGAGACCCACGGCATGAGTAACCCAGCGCAAAAGAGCGACATCGAGTTCTATTTTGATTTTGCGTCGCCCTATGGATACCTGGCGGCGCAAAAGATCGATCAGATCGGTGAACGCTACGGACGCCGCGTCAACTGGCACCCGATCATGCTGGGCGCCATCTTCAAGCAGACGGGCAACATGCCCAACGCCGACATCGGGCTGAAGGGCGACTACATGCGCATGGATGTGCCGCGCCTGGCCAAGATGATGGGCGCGCCGTTTACCTGGCCGGAACCCTTTCCCATCGCCACCCTGGCGGCGGCACGGGCCTATTACTGGCTTTTGGATCACGATGCGGCCAAGGCCGTGCCCTTCGCCAAGGCCTGTTATCACCACTACTTCGGAAAAGGCGCCGACATTTCGGACATGCAGGAAGTCGTCCTGATCGCCGAGGAACTGGGCGTCGATGGCGCGGCCCTGGCCGAGGCCGTGACGCGGGACGACGTCAAGCAGCGGGTCAAGGACAAGACCGCCGAGGCGCTGGATCTGGGTGTGTTCGGATCGCCTTATTTCCTGATCGACGGCGAGCCGTTCTTCGGCTCCGACCGGATTTGGCAGATCGAACGGTTTCTGGGGAAGGAATAAAACGATATGAAGCTGAAAAAAGGCGTGAAGCAATTGGTCGCCGAGGCCAATGCGGAGATCGAGACCGTGCCGGTGGCCGGGGCGGCGGCGCTGCTCGACGACCCGGAGGTGCAATTCGTCGACATCCGCGACGTGCGCGAGTTGGAACGCGAAGGCATGGTGCCCGGCGCCTTTCATGCGCCCCGCGGGATGCTGGAATTCTGGGTCGACCCGGACAGCCCCTACCACAAGGACGTGTTCGCATCGGGCAAGAAATTCGTTCTCTACTGTCAATCCGCATGGCGCTCGGCCCTGGCGACCAAGGCGCTCAAGGATATGGGGCTTGGGCCGGTGGCGCATGTCGAAGGCGGGTTCCGCGCCTGGAAGGAAGCAGGCCATCCGGTCGCGGAAAAACCGTCCCGAAAGGCGTAGCCGTTTGGCTAGGTTGTCGCTCACCATCCGGAAAAGTTAATTTCCACATAGGTGGACGCTCGGGATCGGCGGTATATTGGTCCCGACCCTGGAGACACACATGACCACGAGTGCGCCCTTCATCACCGAAATCGCGGGCGGTATCGCGACGGTTACCCTCACGAGACCGGAAATTCACAACGCCTTCGACGACGAACTGGTCGCGCGACTGACCCGTGAGTTTCAGGGGCTGAGCCGCGACACGGTCGTGCGCGTGGTGATCCTGGCATCGACGGGCAAGAGCTTTTGCGCCGGCGCCGACGTCAACTGGATGAAGCGCATGGCGGAATTCGGCCATGAGGAGAACCTGGAGGATGCCAAGGGGCTGGCCGGTTTGATGTTTACCCTGGCCAGCCTGCGTAAGCCGACCATAGCCGCCGTTCAAGGGCCGGCCTTCGGTGGCGGTGTCGGCTTGGTTGCCGCCTGCGACATCGCCGTCGCCGCCGAACAGGCCGAATTCGCCCTGACCGAGGTCAAATTGGGCATTCTGCCGGCGGCCATCGGGCCCTACATCGTTTCCGCCATAGGGCCGCGCCAAGCCACGCGTTACATGCTGACAGGTGAGCGTTTTGATGCTGCCCGGGCATTGGAACTCGGTTTGGTCACCGAAGTCACGGAACAGGGCAACGTTCTGTCCCGGGCCAAGGAATTCGCCGGTATGCTGATGGAAAACGGCCCGCGCGCCATGGGCGAGGTCAAAAACCTGGTGCGATACGTCCAGGGTCATGAACGCAACGAGGCCTTGATGGCGCAAACCGCCGGTCACATCGCCCGAGTCCGTGCCTCCGGCGAAGGCCGGGAAGGGCTGGCCGCGTTCCTGGAGAAAAGAAAACCCAGTTGGATCAGGAAATAGCCGACAGCAACTGACAGCACGGGGAGCAGTCTGCCATGGCTGAATACGATCTTTCGCAAATCAAGGTCCTGGTCGCAGAGGACTATGCGCCGATGCGCAAGCTTCTCGGCCAAATCCTGTTCGAACTCAACGTCGGCGACTTCCAGATGGTCGCCAGCGGCAAAGAGGCCATAGATTTCCTTGCGGACTATCAAGCCGATCTGTTGCTGGTCGACAACATCATGGACCCCATTGGCGGAACCGATTTGACGCGCATGGTGCGTGCCGGAAAGACGCCGGCGGACCGCCATATCCCGATCATCATGGTGTCGGGCGAAACCTCGAAGGATCTGATCATCGGCGCCCGCGACGCCGGGGTGAACGAATTCCTGGCCAAGCCCATTTCGACCCGCATGGTCTATCAGCGCTTCATGAACATCATCGACAACCCGCGCGCCTTCATCGAAACCGATGATTTCTACGGGCCTGACAGGCGACGGCGGCAGATGCGTTTTCCCGGCCTGGAGCGTCGGCGGGCAGCCTATGCCTACCAGGGAGCCACAGCCTCGCCCTCGGGTTCCGGCGAAGGGGACTGAGCGGGACCCTGTGGGTAACCCGTCCGGCGTGGGCCTGTTCCGCACGGTGTTTCCTGGTTAAGCTGACGCCGTCCTTTTTCATGGCCCACCGCATACCTGATTATGACCCTGCACCTCATCAAGCTTTCCGTCGGCGTCGAGAGCATCGAGCATCTGGCCCAAATCCAACGTGACCGCCTGCGGGCCCGCCGCGAGGCGGGTCAGGAGCCGCGCCTGTATCACGTCACCCGCATGTGGCCCCGGCGCGAGGCGGAGGTTCTTGACGGTGGATCGATCTATTGGGTGATCAAACGCGCCGTACGTTGCCGGCAGCGCCTTTTGGCCTTCGACGAGACCGTCAACGGGCAGGGGAAACCCGCCTGCGGCTTGGTGCTCGACCCCGAGATCGTGCCCGTGCGTCCGCGCGCGTCCCGTGCCTTTCAGGGCTGGCGCTATCTGAATGCGGCGGACGCGCCGCCGGACCTGGACGGGGAGGCGGGGCAGCTGACCGATCTGCCCCCGGAACTGGCGGACGAACTGCGCGGCCTGGGGCTGATCTAGATGGGTTTGTGATCCGTCGGTAAACGCCGGAATTCCCGATGTTTAGGGCACATAGTTCCGGCGCGGGAACGGCGACCTTGCCCTGGGCCGTCCGGGCCATGTAGGCTTACACACGAATTGAGGGAAATTTTGCGCGAGAACGTGAAGTTTCACCGAATGACCACCCTGGGACGACGATGGCCAAACCGCAGATCATCAATCCACCCAATAAATTGAAGTCCAAGGTATCGATGGGCGGCCCGGGTGCCGTCGATCCGGAACGCCTTGCCCGCGCCGAGGCGGTCATCGAAAAGATGACCGAGAATTACCTCGATTGGGTCGAGGCCGATCTGAAGAAGCTTGAGACGGAACTGGCGGCGCTGAAGCCGGGGGCGGCCGAAGGCGACGAACGGGTTGATCGTATCTACCGCACGTCCCATGACATCAAGGGCCAGGGCGGCAGTTTCGGTTATCAGTTGATGACCGAGGTCGGCGCCCTGATGTGCCGCTATATCGAGAACCTTAAGGGCCCGCTGAACCAGGAAGACATCGACCTGATGAAGCTTTGCTACAAGTCCATGCGCGCGGTGATTACCGGGCGTCTGTCCGGCGACGGCGGCGATGCCGGTCGCATGGTGATCGACGGGCTCGGCAAGGTCGCACAGAAGGTCAAGGCCGCCGGCGGAGACGACTGAGCGGCAAGGGCTGCGGCGTCAGGCGCCCTCGGCCTCCAGCTTATCCGACATATCCGTAAGCCACTTGATGCGTTGTTCCAGCGCGTCGATGTCGTGGTCGAGCCATACATTCAACAGGCCGGGATCGGCCGCATGATGGTCGCGCAGGCTTTGCAGGCGCGCGGCCTCGCCCTCGGCGGCTTCCAGCAACAGGTCGATCTGGTCCAACTGGTCGTCCTTGGGCATCAGGTGCAGGAAGCGGAACTTCAACGCCATGATCAGTTTGTTCATGTCGTTGGACTGGGCGCGGATGCGCGCGGTCAGAAGGGTCGCCAGTTCCTCGCGCCCGGCGTCGGAAATGGTCAGGACGGCGTTGTCTTCCAGCCCCTTGCCCTCGGTCGCGGTGACCAGGCCTTCGTATTTCAGAAGTTCGATGGACGTGCCCATGACGTCGAGGGACGGGCCCAGGACATGGCTGGTGAAGTGGCGGATTTCCCCCGCCAGATCGCTGTAACGCCGCGGCCCGGACGCCAGCGTGCCCAGCGCGCAAAGGCGCACGGCTTCACGAGGGGTCAGGGTGTTGTCGGCGTACACGGTATCGGCACCTTCATGAGTTGCGAATGAGTCGCAAGTTTATGGGCAAGTCGAGAGTCTGTCCAGCGGTGGTCGCAGGCGACGCGGTCGCGGCGTCATCCGGCCTGTTGCGCCGCCCAGGTTTCCGTCTTCTTCAGGGCGCGGTCGAACCGGGTGAGAATTTCGCCCACATCCGCCGCCGTGGCGATGAGCGGCGGGCAGAACGCGATCGAATCGCCGACGGCGCGCAGCACCAAGCCCTCATCATAGCAGTATTCCTGGCATTTGGCGCCGATGGCCGTTTCCTTGGGCCATGGGGCCTTCGTGTCCTTGTCCTTGACCAGCTCGATGGCGCCGATCAGGCCGAGGCCCCGGACCTCGCCGACCAATGGCCGGTCCTGGAACGCGCGCAGGCCCTGTTGCAACGCGGGGGACACCGCGCGGACATGGCCGACGATGTCGCGCTCCGCATAGATCGCGAGGGTTTCCAGCGCCACGGCGGCCGCCACCGGATGCCCGGCATAGGTTGAGCCATGGCCGAACACGCCGAAGGCCTCGCTCTGCTTCACGAGGTCTTGGTAAATCTCTTCCGAGATCATCAGGGCCGACATGGGGATGTAGCCCGAGGTCAGGGCCTTGGCCATGGTCATCATGTCGGGCTTCATGCCCAGCGTGGTCGTGCCCCACATGTTGCCGGTGCGCCCAAAGCCGCAGATGACCTCGTCGGCGATCAACATCACGTCGTGGCGCTTCAGGACCGCCTGGATTTTCTCGAAATAGCCCTTGGGCGGCACGATCACGCCGCCGGCCCCCATGACCGGTTCGGCATAGAAGGCGGCGACCGTTTCCGGGCCTTCCTCCAGGATCAGCTTTTCCAGGTTTTCGGCGCAGCGGGTGGCGAAGGTCTCTTCGTCCTCGCCGTCCTCGCCGTCCTCGGCGAAGCGGTAGTGGTGCGGGCAGTCCGTGTGCAATACCCGGGCGATCGGCAGGTCGAAATCACCATGCAGGTGGGGCAGGCCGGTCAGGCTGGCGCTTGCCACGGTGACGCCGTGATAGCCCTTCTGGCGGGCGATCAGCTTTTTCTTTTCCGGCCGGCCGCGGGCATTGTTCACGTACCACACCAGCTTGATCGACAGGTCGATGGCTTCCGAGCCTGAATTGGCGAACAGCACCTTGGACATGGGCACGGGGGCCAGTTCCAGGATCTTTTCCGCCAGGTCGATGGTCACGTCCGGCGTTTTGTGGGCGAATCCGTGGTAGTTGGGCAGGCGCGACAGTTCGCGCGTCGCGGCGTCGATCAGGCGCTGCTCGCTGAACCCCAGCGACACCGCCCACAGGCCCGCCAGGCCCTCGATATATTCCTTGCCCGCGTCGTCGTAGATGTGGATGCCGTTGCCGCGGCTGACGATCTGCGGCCCGACTTTCTCGTGCTTCGCCAGGTTGGTGTAGCCGTGGACGTGATAGGCGATGTCGCGGCTGGCGGGGGAGTTTCCGGGGGCGGGACGGGACGCGGTCATGGGGAATTCCTGATCGATTTGGCTGTGGGAGGGATCGGCGCGCGCAGTTTGGTCCAGGCACCCGGCGCAGAGCAATGGGGAAGACGAAAATCTTTGCCGCCGCTTGATGCAAGTCATGTCCCCTGAGCGCTATCGGGGCTTTGATGTGGGTATGCCCATTCATCACGGGAGGATTAAATGTCCTTGAAAGATATCCTTGTCCATATCGACCTGAACGCGGAATCGGACCGTCGCCTGAAAGCGGCGATGTCTCTGGCCCAGGCGCACGGCGCCCATCTGGCCGGGGTCTACGCCGTGCCGCGTCCTTACATTCCCGCCTATGCCGAAGTGCAGATCACTGCCGAAGTGCTGGAAGCCCAACGCGCTTCGGCCGAAGAGGCCGCGTCCCGGGCCGAGGCGGCGTTCAAGGCGGCGACCGCCAATTCCGGCCTGTCCGTGGAATGGCGGCAGCAGGAAGGCGACGAGGGCCGGGTGCTCGGTTTTCACTGCCGCTACGCGGACCTGACGATCGTCAGCCAGCCGGACCCGGAGCAAAGCCTGTTCCCCGGCGACCGCGACCTGCCGGACCGGTTGATCCTGACCGCCGGGCGGCCGGTGATGGTACTGCCCCATGGCTATTCCGGCGACCTTTCCGGCAAGCGAATTCTGGTCGCCTGGGACGAAGGCCCATTGGCATCCCGTGCCATCCACGATGCCCTGCCGTTGTTGCAGGCGGCGGAGAAGGTCGTCGTCATGGTCGCCAATCCGACCAAGGCACCTGGTGAGAAACGTGATCCGGGTGCGGATATCGCGGCCCATCTGGCACGCCACGGCGTAAAGGTCGAGGCCAGCCATGTGACCTCGGACGAACTCGACGTCGGCAACCTGTTGCTGTCCCGCGCCGCCGACATGTCGGCGGACATGATGGTGATGGGGGCCTATGGCCATGCCCGTTGGTCGGAACTGATCCTGGGTGGGGTCACCAACGTGGTGCTGTCGCATCAGACAGTACCTGTGGTGATGTCCCACTAACGGGGCGGCGGGGCCGGGTAGGGGGCTGCCCGGCCTCACCCTCCGGAGATGAACGCCTCCATGGCGTCGGCCACGTCCTCGGCATAGAGGTCGAGGAAGAAATGGTCGGCACCGTCGATCACCTTGAACGTGATCCGCGTCCCATCCGCCTTGCCCGCCATCTTCGCGGGAAGGTCGGCAACGACGGTGTCGTTCGACCCCGCCATGATCAGGACCGGCACGTTGATTTCGCCCAGGATCGCGGGCGTGTCGAAACGCGGGTCCGGGCGGTAGTAGCTGACGAAACTGGCCGCCGATACTTTGGCGGCCGGGCAGTAAAGCAGGCCCGGCTTGTCCAACAGCGCGTCCCCCTTGCCGGCCTTGGCCATTGCTTCGGCGGCTTCAAGGTCCGGTGCCAGAGGGCGGCCATGCGCTTTTTCGAACCCTTGGGCGGCCTTTTCCGCGTCCCAGGTGGCGGGCGCCATCAGGACCAGCTTGCTCAGCAGCCCATTCCCCCGCTCGGCGACGTAGCGCGCGGCCTGGTTGCCGCCCCGCGAATGGCCGAACAGCACCACCGGCCCGGCGCCCTGGCCCTTGAGCCAATCCATCCAGGCGGAAATCTCGTCGAGCGCGTCCAGATGCCGGTGGCGGTGCGGGGTCTTGCAATCGTACATGCCGTGGCGGTCGTCGATGGCCAGGGACAGGTTGATGGCGAGGGTATTGAGACCCCGGTCGTTGAGCACGCCGCGCAGGGTCTTCAGGGTTTCCATGTCGTTATGGGCCAGGGTGCCGTGGACGATCAGCACCACGCCGTCCTTCAGCGCCTTGCCGGACGCCAAATCCAATTGCGCGTTGAGGGTCAGGGCCCCCGGCTTGATGCGGACTTCCTCGGCGGTGGCGGGCAAGGCCGCAGCCAACAAGAAAAGCAGGGCACAGGTAAGGGCAAGGGTGCGTAACAGGTGCATTTTGGAGGTCTCCCCAGGATGGCGTTTTCGCCAGATTACGTCGTGCCGCAGACACATTCAAAGATTATAAATCGTCGCGTGATCGTCTAGCGTTTGCCGCGCTCCAGCGATCGGGGATCGAGGGCGTCCTGCAGCCCGTCGCCGACGAAGTTGAAGGCGATCACGGTGACGAAGATGGCCAGCCCCGGATAGACGGCCAGCGCCGGGGCGTCCCAGATCAGTTCCTGGGCATTGGTCAGCAGGTTGCCCCAGCTGGGCAGGGGCGGCTGAATGCCGAGGCCGAGGAAGCTGAGGACCGATTCCAGCAGGATCACGTTGCCGACGGACAGCGTCGTCGCGACGATGATCGGCGAGGCCAGATTGGGCAGGATGTGCACGGTCATGATGCGGCAGGACGATGCCCCCTGGGCCCGCGCCGCCAGCACGAAGGGCCGTTCGCGCAAAGACAGCGCCGTCGCGCGGACCAGGCGCGCCACGGTGGTCCAGCCGACCAATGCTACGATGGCGACGATGCGATAGAGGCTCATGTTTTCCGCCTGGGCCGCCTCGGCGGAAAACCCCAGCTTCTGCAGATCAATGGCCGCCAGCACGATCAACAGCGGCAGCAGGGGCAGGGCGATGACCCCGTCGGTCAGGCGCATGAACAGCGCATCCAGGCGCCCGCCGAAATAGCCCGACAGCAGCCCCACGGTGGTGCCCAGAACCGCCGCCGTCAGGGCCGCCGCGATGCCGACGAACAGCGACACCCGCCCGCCGTACAGCAGGCGCAGCAGCACGTCGCGCCCGGCCTCGTCCGTGCCCAGTGGATGGGCGGCGCTGGGCGCGGCCAGGCGGTTGAACAGGTCGACCGCGTTGGCATCAAGGCCGAGCCAGCCTTCGACCACCGGGGCGAGCAGGCTGGCCGCCGCCAGCACCACCAGCACCCCGGCGCTGATCAGGGCGAGGCGGTGGCGCAGGAACCGGCGCGTAACGAGAGCAAGCGGCGTCGCGGCGGCCGTGGCGGCGGCGTCGCTCATTGCCGTTTTCCTTCGAAGCCGATGCGGGGGTCGAGCCAGGCATAGGCGAGATCGGCCAGGATGTTGCCGACCAGCGTCACCAGGGTGGCCAGCAGCAGGCAGACCAGGGCCAGGTTGAAATCGTTGCCCATGACCGCGTCGTAGGTCAGCTTGCCCATGCCCGGATAGGCGAAGATGGTTTCCGTGATCAGCGCGCCGGAAAACAGCGTGCCGAAATCCAACGCGATGATCGTGGTTACCGGGATCAGGGCGTTGCGCAGCGCATGGCCGAGCACGACCCGCCGTTCGGAAAGTCCTTTGGCGCGGGCCGTGCGGATGTAGTCCTGGCGCAGGGTCTCCAGCATGCTGGCCCGCATGTAGCGGGTATGGCCGCCGACGCTGGCCAGGGTCAGGCTGGCCGCCGGCAGAACCAGATAGATCAGCTTGTCCGACCAGCCGTCCATGCCCGGTGTGCCCAGGCCGCCCGCCGGCAGCCAGCCCAGAATCACGGCGAACAGGATGATCAGCAGAAGACCCAGCCAGAACGACGGAACCGAGATGCCCGCGAAGGCGAACAGGTTGACCGAATAGTCGCGCACGGAATAAGGCCGGACGGCGGCCCAGATGCCCAGCGGCAGGCCGATGCAAAGGGCCAGGGTCAGGCTGATGCCCAGCAGCATGAGGGTATTGCCCAGGGCCGGGCCGAGAATGTCGAACACCGGCTTGGCGAACAGGCGGGAAAACCCGAAGTCGCCTTGCAGCACGGCGAGGAGCCAGTTGCCGTAGCGTTCCGCCACCGGGCGGTCGAGGCCGTAAATCTCGCGCAGCTTGGCGACGTCGGCGGAGGTCAGGTCCGGATCGGCGGAAATCATCAGATCGACCGGATCGCCCGGCATCAGGCCGATCAGCCCGAAGATGACGAACGACATCACCGCCAAAACGACGGCCGATTGGATCAGGCGTTCACTGATAAAACGAAGCATGGGGGGAGGGTAGTCCGGCGCATGGCGGGGGGCCAGAGAAAGTGGGCGTCCCCCTCACCCCGGCCCTCTCCCCCAAGGGGGAGAGGGAGGTCTTTGCCGAAGACCGCGTTTCTCATTGCGGCGAGAGTGTGACCTGCCGAGAATCATTCCCTCTCCCCCTTGGGGGAGAGGGTTAGGGTGAGGGGGAACCTTCATGACGACACTACCGCGCCGCCTGCGCAAATCCATGACGGATGCGGAACGCCGCCTGTGGCGGGCGCTGCGCAACCGACAACTGGACGGCCATAAGTTTCGCCGCCAACACCCGATCCCGCCCTATGTGGCGGATTTCGCCTGTGTCGAACGCGGGTTGATCGTCGAGGTCGATGGCGGCCAACACAGCGAGCGGACGGAAGCCGATGCGGTGCGGACACGGGCGTTGCAGGCCCGCGGGTTCCGCGTCCTGCGCGTCTGGAACAACGAGGTGATGGCGAACCTGGAAGGCGTCCTTGCCGTCATCCTCCGAGCTTTGGAGGCATAAACCGTCCGTGCCTATTTTACGCCCCAATCCTCGACCCACAGGCTGGACGGGTATTGATGGCCCGTGGGGGCGACGCCGGTCAACCAGGGCGGCATGATGAAGGTTTCGGCCCGGAAGTAGAGGGGGATGGCCGGCAGTTCGGTGACGTAGATTTCCTGCAGCCGGCGCCACAGCTTCTTGCGCGTGGGCTTGTCCAGTTCGACCTCGATCTTCTCGATCAGGTCGTCCATTTCCGCGTTCTTGAAGCCCGGATAGTTCTGCCCGGCCCAGCCGTTGGCCTCGGTCGGGATATGGGCGGAATGCAGGCTCGTGCGCGGCACGCTTTCCGGCGCCGACGACCAGGCATACATGGCCAGGCCCGTGAACTTGCGCTGGGTCACGGTCTGGCCGAAATAGACGCGGGCCGGTTCGTTCTTGATGCGCACGTCGATGCCGACGGCCTTCCACTGGCTTTGCAGGACCTGCTGGACCAGTTCGCGGGCCTTGGACCCGGCCGTGGTCATGAATTCGAAGCGCAGCGCTTCGCCCGTGTCCTTATGGTGGCGCACGCCCTGAACCAGCTTGGTAAATCCAGCCTTTACAAGAAGTTCCAGGGCTTTTCTGGGATCATAAGTGTATTTCGGAATATCCTCGGCGGCGACCCAGTCGAGGGGATTGACCGATGACTGGGCGACCGGCTGGCGGCCGCCGAACAGCTGCTGGGAAATCGCCTCACGGTCGATGGCGTAGACCAGGGCGTGGCGGATGTCCCGGTTCTGCAGCAGGGGGTTGTCCTGGTTCAGGTCGATGTGCTCGTAAACCAGGCCGGGCTTGTAGAGAATGCGGAAGTTCCGCCCGTGGCGTTTTTCGAAGCGCAGGGCCTGGTCGACCGTGAACCCAAGTTCGCCCGAGATCATGTCGATGTTGCCGGACAGCAGGTTGGCTTCGAGCGCCGCCGTATTGGGGATGACCTTGACCACGATGCGCTTGAACGCCCCCGGCTTGCCCCACCATTTCGGATTGCGTTCCAGGACGATGTAGCTGCCGCGCTGGGTTTCCGTGATCAGGTAGGGGCCGAAGTACAGCGCTTCGTTGGTGGTCTGGGTGTCGAAGGCGGTCTTGTTCTTGTAGTTTACCGGATCGGCGTCGAAGTTGACCGCGTCGACATGGGCTGGGATCAGGTTGAAGGAATTGATCGCGTTGTAATCGAAGGTCAACTTGTCGAAATGAAGGGTGAAGGTCTTGTCGTCCTTGGTGTCGAGCTTATAGGCGGAGCGGTAGAATTCGATCGGCAGGATGCCGGTCTTGCCGTGACGGCCCGCGCGCCAGGTAAATTCGACGTCCTTGGTGGTGATCGGCGTGCCGTCGCCCCATACGGCTTCGGGGCGGATGGTATAGGTGACGGCGATGCCCTTCTTGCCGTTCGGTGCCGTTTCCGGCACGGCCAGGCCGTTTTCGAGGGTCGGCAGCTTGGTACAGAGCATGCAGACCAATTGCCAGTTCTGGTCGAACACGGTGAACGGCCGGCGCGTGAAGCCCAGGATGTAGGACTTCGCCACCATGCTGTCGATGTTGGGGTGGAAGGTCGACGGATACTGGGTGATGCCGATGGTGAGTTGGTCGCGCTCCGCCGCGCGAACAGGCGATGCCGCGCAAAGCAGAACAAGGGCAGCGATAAGGAGTGATTTCAGGACAGGGCCGGCCGGTCGCATGGAGTCTCCCTAGATCGTCAGTCGTCGTAGCCGCGTCCGCCGTGGGCCAGGGACCACTTCTCCGGATCGTCCAGGAACGCGCGCACCCCGGCGATGGTTTCCGCATCGAAGTATCCGCCATCCTCGGCGACCTGCAACACATCTTTCCAGGTCGCGAGATAGCGCAGGGTCACGCCCTCTTTCTCCAGGGTTTCCAAGGCGCCCTTGAACACGCCGTAGAAGAACACGACGAAGGCGTCGGTGCATTCGGCGCCGGCGTTGCGGATGGCGTGGACGAAATTGAGTTTCGACGCCCCGTCGGAGGCCAGATCCTCGACCAGCAGCACCTTGGAGCCCTCGACCAGATTACCCTCGATCTGGGCGTCACGGCCGAAGCCCTTGGGCTTCTTGCGCACGTAAAGCATGGGCTTGGACGCGGCTTCGGAAATCCAGGCGGCATAGGGGATGCCTGCGGTCTCGCCGCCGGCGACGGCGTCGACATCGTCCAGGCCCGCGTCGCGGCGCAGCATTTCGACCCCCAGGTCGATGATCCGGCGCCGTGCCTCAGTAAAGGAAATGACCCAGCGGCAGTCGATATAGACCGGGCTGGCCCAGCCCGAGGTGAACATGTAGGGCTCCTGCGGCCGGAAGTTCACGGCCTTGATGTCGAGCAGAAGTTTCGCGGTTTCCTGGGCAGGGGTCATGGCAGCGGTCATGGGGGCCTCGTGTGCTCTGAAACCCGCCGAACAGGGGGCGGGTGGGCTGTGTCGGTCGGATGGTTCGGGCCAGGGTTTCATGGCCGATGTCTGCGTTTTCGTTTAACGGGTTCGCCCCAGACCCGCAAGCGCGCGCGGGGCCGGGACGGGGGATAAATTCCGCCGATGACGATCCTTGTTGTGCTCAAGTGGTCTGTGGTATACCATATGCCAGTTGATTGAACGCCGCTGCCGATGGTGTCCTCCCAGGGGTGCGACCTCGCAGTTTCGGATTGCTCCCTGCTTGGCACGGCGACCTGTGATCACTATTCTCCCTCCCTGATCCTGGGGGCTCGGTCGACCACCGACCGGGCCCCGTTTCTTTTTGTCCGCGGCAGAACGGACCGGCCGGGAGGGCCCTTTAAGTGAACCGACAGGAACGGCGCCGGCAAAAGAAGCTTGCGGAGACGGCGGACCGTCTTTCGCCCAAGGGCCGCGCGCGCCTGACCGCCGGGGTTCAGGCCTACCACGCGGGCCGCTTCAGTGAGGCCGAAGAAGCCTTCACCAAGGTCCTGGCCGAACGCCCGCGCGAGGCCGAGGCCCTGCATCTTCTGGGATTGATCGAATACCGCACGGGCCGCCTGGAATTGGCGGCGGATCATCTGGTCGCGGCCTCCATGGTCGACGGCGAGGATCCGGCGATCCACGCCAATCTGGCGGCCGTCCTCAACCTGTGTGGCCGCGGTGCCGAGGCCGAGGCGGCGTCCCGCCATGTCCTGGAACTGCGCCCCGACAATGCGGAGGCCTACAACAACCTGGCCGTGGCCATGGAACTTCAGGACCGCATCGACGAGGCCGAAGCCTGCGGCAAGCGGGCGGTCGAACTCGATCCCAAGCATCTGGAAGCCCATATCAACTTAGGGAATCTCTATTTCCGCAAGGGGGCCCTGGACGAGGCGGCGGCGATGTACCGCCGCGCCGCCGAGATCGATCCGACCAACCCCATGCCGGCGGGGAACCTTGGCGTCGTGCTGCGCCGCCTGGGCGATCTGGCGGGGGCTGAGGAATTTTGCCGCAAGGCGCTGGCGCTGCGGCCCGATTATCCCGAAGGCTTCAACGCGCTGGGCAACGTGCTGATGGCGCGGGGCGACATTCTGGGCGCCCAGGACGCCTTTCGCGCCGCGCTGACCCACCGCGAGGGATATCTGGAAGCGCGGGCCAATCTGGCGGGTGCGTTGTTCAAGTCCGGCGATCTGGAGCGGGCGGAAGACGCCTACCGCGACACGGTCGCACGGTTCGACCGTTTCGCCGGGGCCTGGTCGGGCCTGGGCACGGTGCTGCTGGCCAAGGGCGATACGGCGGGTGCGGAGGATGCGTTCCTGCGCGCCGTCGAGGCCCATCAAGGCCTGGGCGATGCCTGGGTCAACCTGGCCGCTGCCGGGGCGTTGACGGAAGAACACGAAGCCCAGCTTGCCGAATTGTTGGAAACCGCGCCCGAAAACGATCAGACCGCGCAGGTTCTGTTCGCCTTGGGGGCGGCCAAGGATCGGCGCGGCGACCAAGACAGCGCCTTCGACGCCTTCACCAGGGCCAATGCCATGCGCCGCCGCCTGCTGGACGGGGCCGGGCAGGGCTTCGACGCGGACCGTTTTGATCAATGGGTCGATGAGATCATCGATACCTTCGGCACGGATGCCCTGGCCAAGGCCATGGGCTGGGGCGATGCGTCGGAGGCGCCGGTTCTTGTTGTCGGCATGCCGCGCTCGGGCACGACCCTGGCCGAACAGATCATTTCCAGCCACGGGCAGGGGGCCGGGGCCGGGGAATTGGACGCCCTGTCGCGGCTGTTGCCTGACTACCCCAAGAGTGTGGCTGGCCTGGATGCCGGCAAGGCGGGCGCCCTGGCGGCGGACTTCCTGAAACGCCTGGGGGCGGGGCGGCATGAGGCCCTGCGCATCGTCGACAAGACGCCCTTCAACATCTTTCTGTTAGGGCTGGCGCAGATGCTGATGCCGGGGGCGCGCATCGTCCATTGCGTGCGCGACGCCAAGGACACGGCCTTGTCCTGCTTCTTCACCAATTTCACCCAGGGTCTGACCTGGTCCACGGACCTTGCCGAGATCGCCCGCATGCAGGCGGCGCAGGACCGCGTCATGGCCCATTGGCGGGATGTTTTGGACCTGCCGATTCATGAACTTCGTTACGAAGACCTGATCACCGACCAGGAAGGGCAAAGCCGCGCGCTGATCGACTTCCTGGGCCTGGATTGGGATCCCGCCTGCCTGGATTTCCACACCTCAGGCAACGCGGTGCTGACGGCGTCGAACTGGCAGGTCCGCCGGCCGCTCTATAACAACGCCGTCGGACGGGCCGAGGCCTATGCGGCGTTTCTGGCCGGCCCGTCGTAAGGCCACAAACCTTTCAAGCTTCGTGAATTCCGCAACGGACGGCACCGCTGCCGTCCGTGTCCAGGCCTGTTCAAGCCGCGCTTAGCAGCTGTATTGACAGGGCCGAAGGGGAGTCATATTGTCTTTTTGGATTCGGAATTCACAAATCTAAAAATTAAATAAATGCAACAACTTAAGATAAAAACAGATTTGACGAAAGAGGCGTTTGACGCCATTCGGGAGGCGATCCTGTCCGGCAAGCTTCCGCCCGGCACGCCTGTCGGCCAGGAAGAAATGGCCGACCGCCTTGGTGTCAGCCGCCAGCCGGTCAGCCGCGCCCTGGTGCTGCTCAAGCGCGAGGGGTTGATCGTCGACCGCGGGCGCAAAGGCCAGATGGTCGCCCCCATTGACGCGGACAGGCTGGTTGCCCTTTTCCAGGTGCGCGGTTCGCTGGATCGTTTGGCGGCGCGGCTGGTGGCGGCGAACAGGGACGCCGCGACCATCGCCGCGGACCGGTTGGGGGCGCTGATCGTGACCGGCAGGGACGCCGCGGCACGTCAGGATTTCGCCGCCCTGGTCGATGCCGATGTCATCTTTCATCGCACGCTTTATGAACTGGCGGGCAATCCCGAGATCGCCGCGGCAGCGGACGTTGCCTGGCCGCATATGGTGCGCTCCATGCACGCGGTTTTGTCGGATGTCGCGCGCCACGCCATGACCTGGAACGAACACGAAGCCATCGCCAAGGCCGTCATTGCCGGCGATATCGAGCGCGCCGGCGAACTGGCGACGCACCATACGGAAACGGCGGGCGAGGCGACTTATCGCCGCCTTAAGAATTTCGCCGGAGCAGCAGACTCCGGAGACGCCAAGCAAGACATCAATCGGAGGATGATCCAATGCGCTTGACCGAAGAAGAACTGAAACGCTTCGACGAGGACGGCTACCTGTTCTTTCCCGGAAAGTTCACGCCGGAGGAAGCGGCCTGCCTCAAGGCCGAGGCCGAGGCCGTTTATGCCCTGGACCGGGAAGAGGTCTGGCGTGAGTCCAACGGCGTCGCCCGCACGGCCTTCGCCGCCCACAAGTACAACGAGGCGTTCCGGCGCCTGGGCTCCCATCCGCGCATGATCGATCCGGTGACCCAGGTTCTCGACGGTCCCGTCTACATGCATCAGTACAAGGTCAACGCCAAGGCCGCCTTCGACGGCGCCGTCTGGCAGTGGCATCAGGATTACGGCACCTGGAAGCGCGACGACGAGATGCCCGAACCCCGGGCCATGAACATCGCCGTGTTCCTGGACGACGTGACGGCGGCCAACGGGCCGCTGCTGTTCATTCCCGGCAGCCACAAGCAGGGGGTGGTTGACGCCGGCCACGATCTGGAAACGACCAGCTATCCGCTGTGGACCCTGGACCGGGAAAAGGTGTCCGAGCTGGCGGAGCGCGGCGGCTGCGTCGCGCCGACCGGCCCGGCCGGCAGCATGCTGATGTTCTCGTCGCTGCTGGTTCATGCCAGCCCGCCCAACATCTCGCCGTTCGGGCGGACGATCGTTTATCTGTCGCTGTGCCATGTCGATAACCACATCCGCGCCTTCAACCGGGCGGAGTGGATCGCCCATCGCGACTTCACCCCCATCGAAGCCCTGAGCGACGATTGTCTCGACGAATTGGTCGCCAAGCGCCAACAAGCAGCGGAGTAATCCATTTTGTATATCTATCAAGAACTCGCGGCCCGCGCCGCGGCGGGTAAACCCGTTCGTGTCGGCCTGATCGGGGCCGGGAAATTCGGCTCCATGTTCCTGTCGCAGGTGCCGACGACGCCGGGCCTGGAGGTCGCCGTGATCGCCGACCTGAACCCGGACGGCGCCAAGAAGGCCTGCCGCAACGTCGGCTGGCCGGACGACTTGATCGCCAAAACCAAATTCGTCGACGACGCCATGGCCATGATGCAGGCAGGCGGTGTGGACGTGGTGGTCGAGGCCACGGGCAATCCGGTCGTCGGCCTGGTCCATGCGCGGGAAGCCATCCGCAACGGCATTCATATCGTCATGGTCAATGTCGAGGCCGATGTTCTGGCCGGCGGTCTGCTGGCCGAAGAAGCCCGCAAGGCGGGCGTCGTCTATTCCATGGCCTACGGCGACCAGCCGGCCCTGACCTGTGAGTTGGTCGAATGGGCGCGGGCCACGGGCTTCGAGGTGATCGCGGCGGGCAAGGGCACCAAGTATCTGCCGTCCTATCATGCCTCGACCCCGGACACGGTCTGGGACCATTACGGCCTGACCCCGGAACAGGCGGCCGCCGCCGGCATGAACAGCCAGATGTTCAACAGCTTCCTCGACGGCACCAAGTCGGCCCTGGAAATGGCGGCGATCGCCAACGGCACGGGCCTGACGCCGCCGTCCGCTGGCCTGAACTTCCCGGCCGCCGGGATGGACGACCTTGCCCATGTCCTGCGCCCCGTCGCCGACGGCGGGATGCTGGAACACAAGGGCCAGGTCGAGGTCGTGTCGTCCCTGGAACGCGACGGCCGTCCGGTGTTCAAGGACCTGCGCTGGGGCGTCTATGTGGTGATCGAGGCCCCCAACGATTACGCCGCCGCCTGCTTCCGTCAGTACGGCATGAACACGGATGCCTCCGGGCGCTATTCCGCCATGTTCAAGCCGTTCCACCTGATCGGTCTGGAACTGAACATCTCGATCCTGTCGGCGGCGCTGCTGAACAAGCCGACGGGCTCGACCCTGGGGTTCCGCGGCGACGTGGTGGCGACGGCCAAGCGCGACCTGAAGGCGGGCGAAATGCTCGACGGCGAGGGCGGGTTCACCGTCTGGGGCAAGCTGTACCCCGCGGAAAAATCGCTGGAACTGGGCGGCCTGCCCATCGGCCTGGCCCATAAGGTCAAGCTTAAGGCCGACATTCCCGCCAACCAGCCGGTGCGCTGGCAGGACGTGGAAGCCGACGAAACCCTGGATGCCGTCAAAATCCGCCGGGAAATGGAAGCCCACTTCCGCCTGCCGGTCGCGGCCGAATAAGCCTGCCGTTTCGGCGGACGCGACGCTTGGTATATCCGCAATGGGTTGAACCTCCACAGGTTTACCCGTCGAACCACCTGTTCTACAATCCCATATCAACCTGAACGGGTGTGTCGTGAGATAGGTTTTGGAACGTCAAAATTCTTCAGAGTCGGCCAGTTCGCGTGTTCAGGATGAAAATTTGCGACTGATCCTGTCCACGGAACAGGAACAATGGATAAAACAGCAAATCGGCATGGCCGCGGGTCTTGCGTGGGCTTCCGTGTTTTTTCTGATGTTGGGCACCGGCTGGCTGACCGCCGTGTTTTCCGGGGCATTCTTTGATCACGCATCTAAAAGCTGCTTTGAATTAGCGGTAGATACGCCGAATTATCAGAAAGTGATCGAGGAATTTCGGGCACAGGGACTGTCGCCCTGCCCAGCGGCAGGCGACGCGAGCGAGGAATTCACATGGCGTGACCTGATCTGGCTGCCGACGCTGATTGCCATGATCATATTGGTGATTTCCCCCCTTACGCTTGGGCGGAATTTGTATCTGTTGCGTCGATACAAAGGATATCTGACCGATCACGATGCATTCTTGCGAAAGTACAACCGTCCGTAACCGGCGGCCGCACGACGATTTGATTGAGCCTGCGGGCCAATTTTAGAACAGGGTCGGATCGGCGGGGCGCGACGTTTTCCGTTCCTTCAGCCGTTCGACGACGACGATCAGTTTATCGACGTCGCCGGACGCCTCCAGGAGCGGCAAGATCAGACGTTCGTGGGTACCCGATGCGTCGTAGGTTTCAAAGTTCCGCTGCAACAGGATCGGGTGGCCGGCGCTGACGCAGCGGTCGTAGGATTCTTTGACTTCCTGGAAATCGTATTGGTGGCTGACCTCGTAAAAGGTCAGGCCCGTGTGGTCTGGAACCTCAAGCTTCCATCGGTTCTGGACGATGGTGGTGCCGACGAAACGATAGCGGAAATCGGTGACGCCGGGACGTGACAGAACGTCGAGAACCAGCATGATGGGCGCGTCCTGGTAGACGTCGATCAGCTTGAAATTATCCCAGGATGGCGTCGGTGCGGAACCGGCCTGCCCACGCCAATACTCCCAGACGCGGCGGGCGCGAAGGCCGGTCAGGTGGTTGTCGATATCGTGGATTGTCCCGTAGGTCGCCATGATTGCGAAGTCATACGGGGAGATGCAGTCCGGCGAAACCTGGACAGAAGTGTTAGACCAATTTTAGGCGCAGCGACGGCCTTGCCACGGCACTGATCCGTTGCCGGGGCGGAGGGGGCGTGCCATAAGCGGGCGATGTCCGAAACCCAACAAAGTGCTGATTCGCCTCGTGTCTGGGTGCTGGCCGACGACCGGCCCGGCAACCGCAGTCAATGCCTGGGCGTGGCGCGGGTTCTGGGCCTTCCGTTCGCGCAGAAGGACATTGAATATGGTCCTCTGGTGCGTCTGCATAATGCGCTGCTGGGGGCGTCCTTCGCGGCCATCACGCCGGCCTCGCGGGCGTTGTTGACACCGCCCTGGCCGGACCTGGTGATTGGTGCCGGGCGGCGCTCGGCCTCCGCCGCGCGCAAGATCAAGAAACTGTCCGGTGGCCGCACCAAACTGGTCCATGTCATGCACCCCGGCGCCGGGTCCGGGGATTTCGACCTGATCGCCCAGCCCGCCCACGACGACCGGCCCATGGCCGCCAACACCCTGACCATCCCCGCCGCCGCCCATGGCGTGACGGCGGATGTTCTGGCCGAAGCCAGGGAAGAATGGGCCCCCAAATTCGTCCATCTGCCGCGCCCGCTGATCGCCCTCATGGTCGGCGGCAGCACCCGGCGGCGCGAGTTCGGCCCGGAGATGGCGGCCGAGGTTGCCGGGCTGGCGGCCAAACTGGCCCGCGACAAGGGCGGCTCCCTGCTGGTCTCGACCAGCCGCCGGGTCGAGGAATCGGAAGACCCCGCGACCATGCCGGCGCTGCTTGCCGCCATCGCCGATGTGCCGCATCACCTGTATCGCTGGGGCGACCCGGCGGGGAATCCGTATATGGGCTATCTCGCCCATGCCGACGCGGTGGTGGTGACGGGGGATTCCGTGTCCATGTCGACCGAGGCCTGCGCCCGCCCGGGACCGGTCTATCTCTACGCGCCGCCGCCCCTGATCACGCCCAAGCACAAACGCTTCCATGACTACCTGTTCGGCGAAGGCTATGCCCGGCTGCTGACGGCGGAGACGGTTTGGGACGATTGGGCGCACGCGCCCCTTAATCCGGCGGAAGATATCGCCCGCGCCATTCGCGAGCACCTGAACATCGGCGCCTGATCTCCGGTCGTTGCGTCGGCGGGCCGTTGCGCTACGATGCGGCGGGGGCGTTACCAGGGGACGGAAACAGATATATGGCCAACGAGCTACTTTTCGGGATTCAGACCAACGGCATCAAGCATACCCATGTGGACCCGATGCCGGATGTGGATACGCGCTTTCGAATGGTGCGCGACGCGGGCGTGTTCGACTACATCGATAAGACCCCGGACCCGGATCAGATCGACGATTTCGAACGCGCGCGGGACAAGTACGGCCTGCCGGTGCGGGCGGGCGGCTGGTTCTACGTTTTGGGCCAGGACGAGGCCCTGTTGGAAAAGAACCTGGAGACGGGCCGCCGGCTGGGCTCCCTCGTCCACAACACGCAGATCAAGCTCCATCACGCCCAGGGCCATGTGGTGACGGACGAGGAAGTGTTGAACGCTTACCTATGGGCGGCGGAATTGGGCGAAAAGTACGGCGTCACGCCCTGCTTCGAGGTCCACGTCAACATGTGGTCGGAAGACTTCGCGCGGGTCGCTCGTGTCGGCCGCATGGTCGAAGCGCGGGGCGTGGAATTCAACATCACCCTCGACCACAGCCATGTCATCTTCAAGATCGACAACCCCAAGGAACAGAAGATCTTCGACACGGCGGGGCAGATCGCGGCGGGCAAGGTGATCCTCGATCCCTATACCCCGGGCAACGTGGTCGAACAATGGATCGAGGCCGGCTGGGTCCGCCATTGCCATGCGCGGGCCGCCATCCCCAACAACCCGGTCAACGAAACGGGCCGCCATCCCGACGGCAGCGTCGGGCGCGGCATCCAGTATCCCTTCGTGCAGCCGGGGCCGGGCGAATACCATGCCGACTGGGACGGGGCGCTGCTGGAGCCCTGGAAGGAATGCCTGCGCATGCTGATGCGCCATCACGCGGCCGACCCCACGGGCAAGCTGGGCCAGATTTCGACCGAGTTCATTCCCGGCACGGATTATGGCGAGGGCTGCAGGTATTCCCTGTTCGACCAGGCCGTCGCCTGTGTCGAATGGATGCGCGAAACCTGGGATGAAATCAAACGCGACGCCGCTGCGTGACCGGGGGCATTTAAACCACAGAGGCAATGAGGCAATGAGGCAATGAGGCAATGAGGCAATGAGGCAATGAGGAGAAGAGAGAAGTGTCGTCATGCCCGTGCTCGACACGGGCATCCACGCCTTCCTTCTCCAGGTTTTCGGCTTGATCGGCACGTGAATGGCCGGGTCTGAGCCCGGCCACGACTGAAAAGGTTTTCCCCTTCTCACCGCCTCACCGTCTCTGTGGTTCAATCTGGAGAACTACTCCGGCCAGGCCTGAACGGGCGTCTTCTGCTCGCCCAGGCCTTCGATGCCGACGCGCATGACGTCGCCGGCCTTCAGGAACCGGGGCGGCTTCATGCCCAGGCCGACGCCCGGCGGCGTGCCCGTGGCGATGATGTCGCCGGGCATCAGGGTCATGTACTGGCTGACCACGGAAACCAGGTTGAAGACGTTGAACACCATGGTCTTGGTGTTGCCGTCCTGCATCATCTGGCCCGAGACCTCACACCAGATGCGTAGGTTCTGCGGGTCCGGCACTTCGTCGGGGGTGACCAGCCAGGGACCGAAGGGGGCGAAGGTGTCGAAGCTTTTGCCCTTCACCCACTGGCCCGTGGTTTCCAACTGGAATGCGCGTTCCGACACGTCGTTCAGGACCGCGTAGCCGGCGATGTGGCTGAGTGCGTCCGCTTCCTCGACGTATTGGGCGCGCTTGCCGATAACGACGGCGAGTTCCGCTTCCCAATCGCCTTTTTCAGAGCCCTTGGGCAGCACCACGGGATCGGTCGGGCCGCTGAGCGAGGTGATCGCCTTGGTGAAGATGATCGGCTCTTCCGGCAGGGCCATGCCGGCCTCGGCCGCGTGGTCGGCATAGTTCAGGCCGATGGCGATGATCTTACCGACGCCGGCGACGGGGGCAGCCAGCCGCGGCGATCCGCCGACGGCGGGAAACTCTTCCGGGTCCATGCCGCTTAGGCGGGCCAGACGGTCGCTGACCAGCGTTTCCGGCGTGATGTCGGGCAGACGGTCGGACAGGTCGCGGATGCGGCCGGCGGCATCCAGCAGGCCGGGGCGTTCCTCGCCCTTGGGGCCATAGCGCAGCAATTTCATGGATGGGACTCCCGGATGGATTTTAGACGTCTTTGACCGGTTTTCGCACCGGTGGCCGCATTAGGCTTCGCAGGGCGAGGAAGGTCAAGACCGTTACCTGGAATTTTATGAAAGTTTTATAGAATATTGAAAACACTTAATATTTTTGTCGAAATTTGAGGCGGAGCTTAAGCTGCGGCAGAAAAGGAATTTCCGCCATGGTGCTCCGCCGACCCGGTTTTTTGTCCTTCTGGCGCCCGGCGCTGGTTGAAAACCAGCGGGGCTCGTCCCTGGTCGAATTCGCCTTCGCAGCCCCCTTGGTTGTGCTGATGCTCATCGCCATCATCGAGTTCGGCATGATCATGTTTGTCTCCACGTTGATGGAAAGCGCGCTGCGCGATGCCGCACGGTTCGGCATCACCGGCCAGGAGCCGGAGGGGGGCACGCGTCTGGAACAAATCATCGCCATCGTCGAGGACCGCACCATCGGTTTGGTCGACATGGCTGACGCCAAGGTCGAGGTCCGGGTTTACCCTACCTTCGGCGACGTCGGGCGGGGCGAAGCCTTCGTCGACGGCAACGGCAACGGCGCCTACGATCCGGGCGAGACCTTCACCGACGAGAACGGCAACGGCGCCCACGATGCGGACGTCGGCGAGGCCGGGGCCGGCGAGGCCGGGTCGATCGTCGCCTACCGTATGGAATACGCCTGGCCGCTGCGCACGCCGTTGGCGGGGCCTTTGATCGGGGAAGACGGCAAGTTCGTTTTGAAATCGGCCATCGCCGTGCGCAACGAACCCTACGACCAGGCCATCGGCGCACCGGCGCCGGGCGGGTGAGGGGCGTCATGGGTATTATCCGCAAGTTCCTGAACCGGTTTCGGCGCGACGGGCGGGGCACCATCTCCGTCGAGTTGGCGATCGCCGTGCCGGTGCTGACGGGCCTTTTGATGTCGGGGGTCGAGGTCACGCGTTATATCCTGATCAACCAGAAGCTGGAGCGCACGGCGGCGACCATGGGCGATTTGATCTCGCGCATGCCGGAACTGACCGAAGGCGACATTACGTCGTTCTTCGCCGCCTCGGACCAGGTCATGACCCCCTATGACGTTCAGGCCGGCGGCCGGGTCATCATATCGTCGATCGCCCGGGACGGCGGCGGCCCGGAAATCATCTGGCAGCGGACATACGGCCTGGCGCCGGCGGCCAGCCGGTTCGGCGCCATGGGGGACCCGGCGGTATTGCCCGCCGGGTTCGAGGTCCGCGACAGTGAAAACGTCATCACCGCCGAGGTGTTTTACGATTTCGAGCCGATCATGATGACCGTCGTGCTGGAGGCCGGGCAGCTTTATTCCAGCGCCGTGTTCCGGCCGCGCTTTGGAAGTCTGATCACCGTTAAACCCTGACCCCGGCCGTCCGCCAACCAATTCGTGATTTGAGCGGATTGGGGTCGGTGGGGGATAGTGGGCCCATGAAACGTCTGTTCATTTCGTGCCTGGGACTGTTCCTGGCAACCGGTGCCGTATCGCTGGCCGTTGCGGGGGGCGACACGTTGCCGGCGGATCTGGTCGCGCGGTCGTGGGAGCAGATGACCTTCGACGGCAAACGCGCCAACCGGTACAGCGCCTGCGGTGACGACTGCATCGCAGTTGATACGGATTCCAGCGTGTCCCTGATCGGGCGGCCCGTGGCGGTGGACTTGGCGCAAATGCCGGTGCTGACCTGGGAATGGAAAGTGGACCGGCCCGTGGCCGCGACGGACCTGACCGTGAAGGGACGGGATGATCGGGCCCTGGCCCTTTACGTGACCTTCCCTTACGACCCTGACACGGCGACGTTTTCTGAATCTCTGCTGCGTCCCCTGGTCGAACTGGCGCGCGGCAAGGACGCACCGGCGCGGACCCTGTCCTATGTCTGGAGCGGTGACGCCACCACGCCCGGCACGGTCGTCGCGAGCCCTTATTTCGGCGACGTCAACGTGATGATCGTGGCGCGCAGCGGCCATGCCCCCTTGGGCACCTGGCTGCGGGAAACGGTCGATGTGGCGGCGGATCATGAACGGGTGTTCGGCCGCCGTCCGCTACGTGCGTCGCATGTGCTGATCGGTGCCGACAGCGACGATACGGGCAGCCGCAACCGGGGGTTCGTGCGCGGTATTTCTTTCGAATCGCGGCCGGGCGGTAGGGGCTGACGGTTTCACGCTTACTTAACCTCAGGGCGATAAGCTTTCCTGTAAGAAATTTACCCCAAAATTCGGGAGCCCGTGTCAGGCATGGCTTTGCAAGCGGAAGCAGGTAAGGAAAACGGCGTCGTCTTACTAGACACGCAGGGCGGTTTGGACGCGGCGCAGTCCAGTTCGCGTGACTTGCTGATTGAGCAAGTCTTCGACAATGAGGATTTCAAGCGCGACCTGCGGGCAGAGGCATCGAAGAACGCCGGGTCATTCGACAGCCTCAGCGCCTTTCTCACGTTCTGTAATTCGTATCTGGATCACCTGGGCGCGGATCCGGTGATCGAAAGTCAACGCGTTTGCCTTCGCGACTATGTCGGCATGGTCAATCAGGTGGCAGAGCGGTTCAATACCGAGACCAAGCCAAACCCTGATGCCGTGTTCTGGCCGGACCCGGAGCGCGGCGGCAAACCGTTGAAGGAAGTGATCCCAGTCGCCAAACGCTATCCATTTATCGACCAGGGAACCAAAATCGGATCGGCCGGAAGCTGTTTCGCAATCGAGATTGCTAAAAACTTGCTTGAACGCGGGTTCAATTACCTTTGCCTGGAAAAGACCTACGATCCGGAAACCGGCACGCTGGTCATGGATACCAGTTCCGACGATCCGGTCATTCAATATTCCTGCCGCTGGGGCATCATGTTCAATACGCCCAGCTTCACCCAGATCGTCGAGAACGCCTTCGGCGTTCGGCCGCTTCCCAAATTGCTGCTGAAACTCAGCGACGCGCCGCCGGACATCTACATTGATCCATTCCGGGAGGCGGTCATGTTCCCGTCGCCCGAAGCCTATGAAATCGAACGCGAGAAGCATCTGGAAAATACTCGGAAGGTCTTTCTTGATGCGGACGTTTTCATCCTGACGCTCGGCCTGAACGAGGCATGGCGATACATGCCGGACGATGTCTATATCTCGCGTAACCCGCGCAATAAATCCATGACCGGTCTGATCGAGCACCGGACCCTGACGGTCGAGGAAAATGTCGATTACCTGCAGCGTTTCATTGATGTGGTGCGCGCCCACAACCCTAATCTGAAACTGATTCTGACCGTATCGCCGGTGCCGTTCCTGGCCACCGGGCGGGCCGAAACCCATCATGTCGTTACCGCCAACACGCATTCCAAGGCTGTGCTTCGTGTTGCTGCCGATATCATCGTCGAGCGCAATACGGATGTGTTCTATTTTCCCAGCTACGAGGTCGTCACCGTCTGTTCGGAAACGATCTGGACGGAAGATCAACGCCACATTCATCCTTCGGCAGTTGCGAAGGTTATGGAGACCTTTGACGAAATGTTTCTGACCCGCGCGGCGAAGACCCTCGTTCGGCTGAACACGGCCGGTGGGTGACGTCTCAACATCCGCGGTTTAGGGCATATTAATGAGTCACACCTAGAGTTCACGCGGTTCGTATCTCGGTCGGTCAGAGGCGGCCAAATCCATGGATTTTTCGCAGTACACAGTTGATTCGCTTGGCAACGTCCACCTTTCGGGCGACCTGAACGCCTGGATGTTGTCGTCGTCCTGGCGGCGCCATGGCCTTTACCACCGTATCTGCCAACAAGAATACCGTTCGCGGCACGGCGGACTGCCGCCGGCGCGCGCCGCCGCTGACGATCTGCGCGATCATGGGGTTTGCTTATTGCCGCGGGTGTTGGCCGATGAGGAATGCTCAGCCTTTACCCAATCCATCGACGGCTATGTCGAAGGGTTGGCGCGAGATGGCCTGAACGGTTTACCTGACACCTATTTCGTCCCCTGGTCGCAGTATCGGGCGGGCATCCTGCGTCGGGTCTTGCCGGAGATCTTATCGCCGGACCTGACGGCGAAAATTGAAGACTACTACGGCAGTCATTTCCAGGTCCTGTCGGTGTCGTTGAACCGCTACTTGGCGGAGATGGGACGCGACGTCTCTTTCCAATGGCATCGCGACGAAGAACCACCGCAGCAACTGCACCTGATGGTGTATCTGTCCGGCGCATCGGATGAAGGCGGGCGCACGGAGGTCTTAGACCGGGCAACGACCCGCCTCGCGGCAGAAAACGGGTACAGCTATCCGCCATTGGTCGAGCGTAGCGATGATCTTACGAAAATCCTTGGCGCGGAGGCGCAGGCAGGAACGGCAATTGTTCCCGATCTAAATGCGGGTGGGGCATTGATGTTCGCCGCGCCGCGCAATCTTCATCGCGGGGTGAAACCACGTGCCGGACAGCGGGATACGCTGTTGATTCTGCTGATGCCGAGTCCGTTGCCCTGGCAGGAACGGCTGGGCGCGAATTTCCGGCGGGTTCTAAGCAGTGGGAAGCACACCACCTGTTGTCTGCTCAATCCATTCGATGAATTCTCCGAAGCGACATTGGCGCAGCATGGCCAAGCGCCCGAATGGGCGAAACTCGGGGAAATGTTTCCGTCCGACGATTCCCTTTATTAACGTAATAGCCGACGCGGCCCTGGCCGCCTTTGCCTTCGCCAACGGCACGCGCCGTCACTTCACGGCGGCGGAGTAGGGGGCTATTCCGCCGGCGCGCGGCCCGGTTCGCCGCCGCCGGACGCCCCCTGGATCGCCTTGGTCGGGAACAGGCGGTCCAGGTAGATATAGACCACCGGCGTCAGATACAGCGTGATGACCTGCGACATCAGCAGGCCGCCGACCACGGTCAGGCCCAATGGTGCCCGCGCCTCGCCGCCTTGGCCGAAGCCGACGGCGATGGGGAGCGAGCCCATGAGGGCGGCCATGGTCGTCATCATGATCGGGCGGAACCGGATCAGGCAGGCCTGATAGATCGCCTCGTCGGGGCTCAGGTTGTCCTCGCGCTGCGCCGACAGGGCGAAGTCGATCATCATGATCGCGTTCTTCTTGACGATGCCGACCAGCATGATGATGCCGACGAAGCCGTAGAGCGTCAGCGGCATGTCGAAGGCCATGAGGGCGAGCAGCGCCCCCACGCCCGCCGCCGGCAGGCCCGACAGGATGGTCAGCGGGTGGATGAAGCTTTCATAGAGAATGCCGAGCACGATGTAGACGACGATGATGGCCAGCGCCAACAACATGCCCATGCCGGCCAGGGATTCCTGGAACACCTTGGCCGTGCCCTGGAAACTGGTGGTCAGGGTCGCCGGCACCTGCATCTCGCGTTCCAGCGCGTGGACCCGGTCGATGGCCGTGCCGAGGGAGACCTCGGGCGCCAGGTTGAACGAGATCGTCACGGCGGGGATCTGGCCCTGGTGGCTGATGGTCAGGGGCGACACGCCGCGGGTCAGGGTGGCGACGGCGGCCAACGGCACCAGACGGTCGCCGGGGGCCCGGATATAGAGCTTCTTCAGCGCCTCGGGGTCTTTCTGGAATTCGGGGGCGACTTCCAGGATCACCGCGTACTGGTTGGCGGCGGTGTAGATGGTCGACACCTTGCGCCCGCCGAAGGCGTTGGCGAGCACGGCTTCGATCTCCTCGGCCTTGATGCCCAGGGTGCCGGCGCGGTCGCGGTCGATGTCGACGACCAGCGAGGGGCTTCTGATCTTGAGGTCCGTGGTCACGTCCTGGAACCCCGGCAGCTTGCCCAGTTCGGCGGCCATGACCTCGGCCCATTTGTAGAGGGATTCCAGGTCCAGGTCCTGCAGGGTGTACTGGTATTGCGCGTTGGACAGGCGCCCGCCGACCCGGATCGCCGGCGGGTTGCGCACGAAGGACTTGATGCCGGCGACCTTGTTCAGCTTGCGCCGCAGATTCTGCACCACGTCGTTGATGTTGGCGTCGGGCCGGGCGTGGCGCGGTTTCAGGCGCAGGAACAACAGGCCCGCGTTGTTGGTGATGCGGCTGCCGGCGGCGCCCACGCGCGACATGGTCGCGGCGACGTTGGGGTCGCTGTTGACGATGTCGGCGACCTCTTTCTGATAGCGCTTCATGGCGTCGAACGACACGTCCTGGCCGCCTTCCGTGTAGATGATCAGGCGGCCCGTGTCCTCGGCCGGCAGGAAATCTTTCTGGATCAAGGCGTAGAGCCCCCAGGTCCCGACCAGGGTGCCGAGGAACACGGCCAGCACGAACGGCTTGCGCTTGAGGCACCACAGCAGGGACACGTCATAACCGTGCAGCATGGCGTCGAACGCGCGCTCGATCATCGCCATGAACCCGCGCTTTGGCTTGTCCGCGCCGTGGGCCGCATCGGAAAGCCAGCGGCTGCACATCATCGGCGTCAGCATCAGCGACACGATCCCGGACACGATGATGGTGGCGCTGATGGTCATGGCGAATTCATGCAGCAGGCGCCCGACCATGCCGCCCATGAACATCACGGGGATGAACACGGCGACAAGCGACAGGGTCATGGACAGGATGGTGAAGCCGATTTCGCGCGACCCCTTCAGCGCCGCCTGCATGGAGGACAGGCCGCGTTCCTTGTGGCGGATGATGTTTTCCAGCATCACGATGGCGTCGTCGACCACGAAGCCGACGGACAGCGTCAGGGCCAGCAGGCTCAGGTTGTTGAGCGAGAAGCCCATCACGTACATGACCGAGAACGTGCCGATCACCGAGATCGGCAATGCGACACTGGCGATCACCGTGGCGGCCAGATTGCGCAGGAACAGGAAGATCACCAGCACGACCAGGGCTGCGGCCAGCATCAGCGTGAATTCCACATCCAGGATCGATTCCTCGATCGACTGGGCGCGGTCGTACATGACCTCAAGGTTCACGGACTCGGGCAATTGCTGGCGGAACACGGGCAGGATGTCGTTGATCTGTTTGACGATCTGAACGGTGTTGGAGCCGGGCTGCCGGTAGACCGCCAGCATGATGCCCTGGCGGTCGCCGAAATAGGTCGCGACGCGGGTCGCCTCGACCCCGTCGATGGCCTTGCCGATTTCCGACAGGCGCACAGGGGCGCCGTTCCGGTAGGCGACGATCAGCTTGTTATAGGCCGCGGCGTTGCTCATCTGGCCCGTGGTCTTCACGGCGATGGCGCGGTCGGGACCGTTCAGGGTGCCCGTCGGCTGATAGCTGTTGCCGCCGCGGATGGCCTGTTCGACCTCGCCGATGGCGATGCCGCGGGTGGCCAGGGCGTCGGGATCGACCTGGGCGCGCACGGCGAATTTCTGCTGACCCCAGATCTGCACCTGGGCGACGCCGCCGATGGTCGACAACTGCTGCGCCAGCATGGTTTCGGCGAATTCGTTGACCATGGAGATCGGCAGCGTGTCCGACGACAGCCCGATATAGAAGATGGCGAAGTCGGCGGGGTTGATCTTGCGGAACGACGGCGGGTCCGTCATGTCGTCGGGCAGGGCGCGCAGCGCCGTTGAAATGGCCGACTGCACATCCAGCGCCGCGGCGTCGATGTTGCGGTCCAGATCGAACTCAAGGGTGATGCGCGACGTGCCCGAGGCGCTGATCGAGGTCATGTTGCGCACCCCGGCGATGCGCGAGAATTGGCCTTCGAGGGTCGTCGCCACGGCGGCGGCCATGGTTTCAGGATTGGCGCCGGGCAGGGAGGCCGTGACCTCGATGGTCGGATAGTCGACGTTGGGCAGTTCCGAGACCGGCAGGACGCGATAGGCGAACACCCCGAACAAGACAAGCCCCAGCATGACGAGGGTCGTCATGACCGGCCTGAGGATGCACAGTTCCGACAAATTCATCGTTCGTTCCGCGGCCTGTTCAGCCCGCTCCTTCCCGTGGCGCTGCGCGGGGCGATGGCCCCGGTCAGCCGCCCGCCTTACCCGCGGCGCCGGCCGCTGCCGGCGCCGCGTCGCCCGTTTTCTTTTCGCCCTTGGCTTTCTTGGCGCCGTCCGACTTGAACGTCACCTTGGCGCCCTTGAACAGGCGCAACTGGCCGTCGGTGACGACCGTGTCGCCCGGTTTCAGGGCATCGCCGATGGCGACGAAATCGTCGATCGACGGACCCAGAACCACCGGCCGGGGCTGAACCGTCATGTCGGCGGGATTGACGACGAAGACGTAATTGCCCTTCTGGCCGCTCTGCACGGCCCGCTCGGGCACCACGGCCGTATTCGCGATCGAGTCCATTTCGATGACGACGCGCACGAACTGCCCCGGGGTCAGGAACCCGTCGGTGTTGTCGAATTCGGCCTTCAGCAGGATCGTGCCGGTTTGCGTGTCGACGGCGTTGTTGATGAACACGACGCGGCCGCGGTTCGGCGGGCGGTTGCTGTCGGGCACGGCGGCCTCGACGGCGAGGGAGCCTTCGGCGAGGCGTCGCTTGATTTCGGCCAGATGTCCCTCGGGGACGGACAGGGCCGCCAGGATGGGATTGACCTGATTGATGACCACCAGGGCCTGCTGGTCATCGGCCTTGACCAGATTGCCGGCCTGGACCAGGACGCTGCCCGTGCGCCCGTCCAAGGGGGCCCGGATGGTCGTGAATTCCAGGTTCAGTTTGGCCAGGTCGACCGCCGCCTGGCCAGCGCGGATGGTCGCCGACAGGCTGTTCACCGCGGCCCGCGCTTCCTCGAACTTCTGCTGTGACGAAAAGCCCTTGCCGCTGAGCGACTGGTAGCGTTGAAAATCGCCCTGGGCTTTTTCCAGGTTGGCGCGGTCGCGGGCCAGATTGGCCTCGGCCTCGCGCAGGCGGGCCTGGAACGGGCGGGGGTCGATGTGGAACAGGGGATCGCCCTTGGCCACGGTCTGGCCTTCGGTGAAGGCCGTTTCCATGATCTGGCCGTCGACCCGCGAGCGAACGGACACCGTGGCCAGGGCCTGGATGGTGCCGATGGCGCGGATGGTGACCGGCATGGTGCGGGTCGTCACCTGGGTGACGACAACCGGCGTCGCTGGCTTGCCGCCCGCCTTGGCCGCGGGTTTGTCGGCGGCAGGCCCGCCGGCCAGCATGAAATAGGCACCTGTGCCGACAGCAATCAGCAAGACGCCAAGCGCCACGCGCCGAGACGAAAACGTCTTCATTGAATTTCGGTGATTCCGTTCCCCGGAGGAAAGTACTCAACTGGTGCGAATATTAGGGCAAGTTACCATCGTTTGCGAGAGAGCAATTGTAACCAATTGTATACAACCTTATTGCATCCAACCGCCCCCCCCGCCGGTCTTTTCGGATGGTGACCTGACGTATTCATGGACAAAGGTCCTACGACTTCCGGCTTATGTTCCCGGAATGAAATACAACCCTATACTCACATTGCTTTTTGGGCTCGGTCACGAGTTCCAAGACCGGTTAATCGATATCGCATCGCAGAGGCACGACCGTTTTCGTCACGGCTGCGCCAGCAAGAAGGCGAGCTTCCGAAACCGGAGGCGCAGTGAGTTTGACGGTTGGTCTGAGTGGTCGCCTCAATGGAGGCACATATGTTTGGTGGGGCAACGCAGTCCAGTTCGGGTATTGGCCGAGTGGCTGACCTTAAGTTGATCGTGAAGACTGTCGGCGGTTTCGCTGCCGTGATTTCCGTGTTCCTGGTCGTGATGGGGCTTTCATACGCTGCCTTGGTCAAGATCGGCCACGAGGTCGAGGAAATGGAAACCGCGGCCGAGGAATTGGCCCTGGCGGCCAATGTGGAACTTCAGTTCCTGAAGATGTCCCGCGCTGCTCGTGAATTCGTGCAGAAGGGCGATGCCGCGTCCGAGACGTTGACGGCCAAGTTTTCCGATGAAATGCGCAAGGCGCTCGCCGCGGCGCAAACAGGCATCGTCATCGAGGCGCACCGTGCCGTGGTTACCGCGATCGGTACGGCCTTCGATCACTATGTCGACGGGTTTGGCAAGGTCGCTAAGCTGCGCCACGACCATGACACCTACATCGCCGACCGGCTTGACCCCACGGGAGACAAGATGATCGCCGATCTGGACCGGCTTCTTGCCAGCGCCAAGGAAAGCAACAACCAGCCTTTGGTGAATGAAGGGCTGGTCGCGCGGGGACATGCCTTTTTGATTCAAGTCTATGCCGGGCGTCTGCTGTTAGGGGGCACGTCTGCTTACGGCGAGAAGGTCTCGGCCGAGTTCGAGACGTTCTCGCGAAGCTTGGACCAGATGGCGGTTCTTCTGCAGGCTGAGAAGGACCGCAAGCTGTTGAATGAGCTGAAGGAGTTGCGCACCAGCTACCACCAGGTATTCGCGAAGGTACGTCATGATGAAGAGGAACTGAACCGCCTGATGGACCGGGAAATGCCCACGTACGCGGCCGACATTACGACAGCTGCGGAAGGGCTCGCACACGCTGCGGCGAAGCATGAGCACGAGGTCGCCGAACAGGCCAGTCACGATATTGCCCTGGCGGAACGGGAACTTTTGATCATCGCCGCCGTGGGAACGGTTCTGGGGATCGGTTTGGCGATCATTCTGGGCCGCAGCATCGCGGGCCCTGTGCAAGCCATGACCGGGGCCATGACGCGGTTGGCGGGTGGCGACCTGGACGTCGGCATTCCCGCCCAGGGCCGCCGCGACGAGATCGGTGCCATGGCCCTGGCTGTCCAAGTGTTCAAGGACAACGCCATCGAGGTCAAGCGTCTTGAAGCGGAGCAGGCCGACGCCAAAGCGCGGGCCGAAACCGAAAAGCGCGCGGCCATGAACCTCCTTGCCGACGAGTTTTCCGGCAGTGTGGGCGAAGTCGTCGATGCCCTGACGTCGGCGTCGGCGGAGTTGGAGGCCTCCGCCAGGCAGTTGCGCAGCACAGCCGATCATACCAATGAACAGTCCGCCGTGGTGGCCTCCGCGTCCGAACAGGCGACGACCAACACTCAGACGGTTTCCGCCGCCGCCGAGGAACTGGCGAACTCGATCCAGGAGATTACCCGCCAGGTGACGCAGTCGACGCACGTGGCGGACGAGGCATCAGCGAACGCCCAGGCAGCGAATGACAAGATCAAGGGGCTGGTTCAGTCGGCTCAGCGGGTCGGCGAGGTGGTCAATATGATTACCGACATCGCCGAGCAAACCAATCTGCTGGCGCTCAACGCGACCATCGAGGCGGCGCGGGCCGGCGACGCCGGCAAGGGATTCGCCGTGGTCGCGAGTGAGGTCAAGGCGTTGGCCACGCAGACCGCCAAGGCAACGGATGAGATCGCTGTCCAGGTCGCGGAAATTCAGGCTGCAACACAGGACGCGGTCGGCGTGATTGGGGGGATCGGCGATGTGATTGGAAAAATGAATGAGATCACAGCGAGCATCGCTTCGGCCGTCGAAGAACAGGCGGCGGCGACACAAGAGATCGCCCGCAATGTTGAGCAGGCGGCGGCCGGCGCCAAGACCGTAAACACGACCATCCACCAAGTCAGTGAGTCAGCCAGGGAAACGGGGCACTCGGCGGGTGGCATTCTGACCGCCGCCAACGACCTATCCAACCGGTCGACGGTGTTGAAATCCTCGGTCGATCTGTTCCTGGAGAAAGTGCGGACGGGCTGATCAGGCGGGGTTACTTAGACAGCCGTAATTCGGTCAAGTGGTTGGCGACTTCGCGGAACACGGTTTGCAGTTCCGAAGCCCCCGGCGCCAGGTGGTAATAGGGGGCGTCGGGGCCGCTCGCGACCTGCTTGAGGATGTTCTTCAGATCTTCGTCGTTGTTGGCGAACTGGATGACGTAGACGATGACGCCGTCGGCCTTGATGTTGTTTGCCAGGGCCAGAAGGCGGCTGTTCATTTCGTCATGGGCGGTGCCGCCGGTGCCCCAGGTCCCCTTGTAACCATCGCCCGATCCGCCGACGTTCTCGCCGTCGGTCAACAGCACGATCGCCTGCTGGCGGCGGTAGGGGGGATCGGGGATCGCTTCGGTAAAGGGGGCTGTGGGTTTCAGCACGCGCCAGGCCCAGCCCAGGCCCTGGGGAATGTTGGTCTGCCCCTGGGGTGAGGTCAGGGCGTCGATCTTGCCTTCGATGACGGCCTTGGAATGCTGCAGCGGCGTGATGCCGTGACTCAGGCAGGGGCCGCATTCGTTGCCGCCCACGGCCATGGTGCAGATGCTCCAGCCGGGCTGCGGGTCGCCGTCCGGGCCGATGGGCTCCCAGGCGACCCAGTCCTTTGTGCCGATCTGGCCGATGCCGAGCAGGACGTCGCCGTCGTTGCCGTCGTCGCCGTCGTCGGCATAGCGCTGAAACACACAGCCGGTCCAATCGGGGCCGGGATCGTTCAGCAACGGTACGGGTGAGGCGTTGACCGTGAACACGCTGCTTTGCGCGGCCCCCGTCACTGGGTGCGCATAGGCGGCGACGGCGGTCTCGGCCGTCATGGCGGGATCGTAGGCCGTCCCGTCGATGGTCACGTTGACCTTGGAATTCCAGGGCACCAGGCCGATGCCAAGAAGGTCCTTGTCCGGTGCCGTGCCGAACAGGATGCCGACCAGGGTTTGGGCGGCCGCGCGCGCCGCGGCGATGCGCGATCCGCCGCCGATGGCGCCCGACGTCATGGACCCGGACATGTCGATGGCCAGCACCACGTCGAGGGCGATCAGCTCGCGTTTGACCTCGGAGGAGGCGGACACGCTGACGTCCTCAAATCCCAGAACACGCATGAAGCTGGTCGGGACCACGGCCGAGGCGGTCAGCTCCAAGGTCTCGTTATCGACGTCGGGGAATTTAAGCGGCCCGGTTACCGTGGCGCCGAGATAGCCGGCCGGGAAGTTGGCATTGAAGAACATATCGATGTCGGCGTCGCGGGTCGGAAGAAAGAACGACCGTCCGCCGGCCAGTGCCGCCGCGTCGAGGGCCGACGACAGACGTGACTTGACCAGATAGGCACGGGCCACATCGGTGCCGATGCCGACGAAACCGATGACCGGAATAATGGCCAGCGCAAGGAAAACGGCGACGCCGCCACGCCGACAAGTGCCGAGGCGAGTTATGATTTTCAAAATATTTTCAATGAGTTGCGTCATGTCAGGGGTTCCCTGTGCAGACGCACTAATAGTTATAGAAAAACAATCCGGTCAATTGAAACGTTTGCGTAAAATAACTAATAAAAATTAGATAAAATTTTATATAAATGTATAAATAAAGTATAGATTGTTTGAGTATAAATAAAAATTTTGACTTATAACTTTAGGCATAGAAAATTGGGCATCGAGGTTCACAGCGGACCACGAAGATTGTTTCAGGAGAGAAGCCATGAAGACCACGATCACCAAACTGCTGCAGGACGAATCCGGCGCCACGGCCATCGAGTACGGCCTGATCGCCGCCCTGGTATCGGTCGCCGCCATCGGTGCCCTGACCACAATGGGCGAGTCCTTGGAAACCATGTTCACCACCGTTTCCACCAAGCTCAACGAAGCCGTCGCCCCGTAATCCGGCTCCGGCCAACCAACGGATAAGACTGCCCCACGATCTCCATGTCCCTCCCCAGAACCTGCAATGGGTTCGAACTTCGGGTCCTCAATTCCCCACGAAACCGGTCCCCCGGTTTCGCAGGGCCCGAAGGGGGAGGGGACGGAGCCCCGGCCCGGAAAGGCCGATATGACCAGCTCATTAGTTAGTCAATTTTCTTAACGAATAAATGAAGAAAGAGCAGCGCGTAACGTGAACCCGGGCGGGTGGCCGCACCCCAGCCACCCGCCAAGTCGGAAAAGGCCCCAACCCATGTCCCTTACGGCCGCCATCCATGCATTTCCCCTGGCGTTGTTCACCGGTCTGCTCGGCCTGGCCGCGCTGACCGATCTTCAGGAATACCGCATCCCCAACTCGGTGACCCTGGCCATTGCGGCCCTGTTTCCCGTCTATGCCCTGCTGCCGGGCGCCGGTGTTGATGTCGCCGGCGCGCTGGCCGTTGGCGCGGCCGTGCTGGCTGGCGGCACGGCGTTGTTTGCATTGGGGATGTTCGGCGGCGGCGACGTAAAACTGATGACTGCCGTCAGCCTTTGGGTCGGCCCGTCGGCATGCCTTGATTTCATCCTCGTCACGGCATTGTTCGGGGGCGCCCTCGCCCTGGTTCAAATCTCGCACTGGCGCCTGGCCGTTGCCAAGGTCCTCGCCGACCGGGGGGAAACGGACGTCGCCCATACCTTGCTCGGCCGTGACGTGCCCTATGCCGTGGCCATTGTCGCCGCCACCTTTGTCACCATGCCCGTGCCGTCCCTGCTGGGCGCCACCCCGGCGCTGGCCGGATAGGAGGCTGATATGTCCCCGATCTCTCTACGCGGAATTCTGCTGATCGTCGTGGCGTTAACGGCGGCCGCCGGCACGGCGCTGTTCGCCCGTAACTGGATCGCCCAACAGCAGGCCGCGTTCAAGGCCCGGCCGGCGCAAACCGCCCCGGCCACGGAAACCCGCCGGGTCCTGGTCGCCAAGCAGACCCTGGAAGCCGGCCGCTTCGTGCGCGCCGAAGACCTGCGCTGGGCCGCCTGGCCCAAGGACGGCGTCGCCGAGGGCTATGTCGTCGAGGGTGAGGTGCCGAAGGGGATCAAGCCGGCACCGGCCGACGGCGGAAAACCCAATACCCACGGCACGGCCGTGTTCAACGGTGCCGTCGTGCGCGCCCGCATCACGGCGGGTGAGCCGGTGACGGCGCTCAAGCTGGTGCAGCCGGGCGAGCGCGGCTTCCTGGCGGCGGTGCTGGAGCCCGGCAAGCGCGCCGTCTCCGTGCCCGTCAACGCGACCACGGGGATCGCCGGGTTCATCTTTCCGGGTGACCAGGTCGACGTCATCTTCATCGGCCAGATGCGTTTGGAAACCCGGCGCGGCGATGCCGAGGGCAGCAAGGTGAAGAAGATCGAGTTTTCCGAAACGCTGTTGTCCGGCGCCCGCGTCATCGCCATGGATCAGAAGGTCGAGGCCGGCGATGGCCAGGCCAAGGTAGCCAAGACCGCGACCCTGGAGGTCACGCCCAAGCAGGCGGAAAAGGTCGCCCTGGCGTTGAAGATGGGCGGCGTCAGCCTGAGCCTGCATTCCTTGGCCCGCCACGATGCGGCAGAGTCAGGCGATGACCGGTTCGCCGAAGTCGCCCGCACCGTCGGCGCCTTGAACGGCGATGCGCCACCGCAGGACCAGAGCGGCAGCTACACCCTTGAATTCGACATCATGAGCATGCTCGGCGACAAGCGTTTCGGCCCGGGCGCGCGGGCGCGCGGGGTCAACGTGATCCGCGCCGACAAGGCCGAACAGGCCAATTTCTGAAAGGGCGGACGGTCATGCGACCCCAGGCGATGGACATCTTCGACAATCGACCCAAGCCCCGCGAGATCAAGCGGTGGAGCCGCCTGATCCTGGCTGCCGGCGTCTTGCTGGCGCTGATCCTGGCGATGCTGTTTGCACCCCCACTGGCCGCTTTTGCCTCGGCCCAGGGCCTGGACGCGGGCCGGGTCGAAGTCATCAGCCCGGCCGGCGCCAACATCAAGATGGAGGTCAACAAGGGCCGCCTGGTGCGCCTGTTGCGTCCGGCCTCGACCGTGTTCATCGCCGATCCGCGTATCGCCGACGTACAGGTCAAGTCACCGTCCCTGGTCTATCTGTTCGCCAAGGCGCCGGGCGAGACGACCCTGTATGCCGTCGATCAGGCCGAACGCGTGCTGGCCAATGTCGACATCACCGTCGGCCACAATCTGTCGCGCCTGCGTGACGCCCTGGCCAAGCTGGCGCCGGATCACGACGTCACGGTCGACAGCATCGACGGCGCACTGATCGTCGACGGCATCGTGCCCTCGGCGTCGAGGGCCGAGGACATCCGCCGTCTTGCCGTGTCCTTCGCGGGGGCGCCGGAAAACGTCATCAACCGCCTGGGCGTCGACGCGCCCAATCAGGTCAATCTGCGGGTCCGTGTCGCCGAGGTGTCGCGTGACGTCGACAAGCAGTTGGGATTCAACTGGAGCGCCGTCGGCTCCATCGGCGCCTTCGCCTTCGGCGTCGCCACGGCCAATCCCTTCGCGGCCAACGTTATCAATCAGACCCTGACCGCCAATCCGGGGACGTTTTCCGCCGGCAACGGTAAGTTCACCTTCGACGTCAACGGCGTGATCGACGCGTTGGAAGAAGAAGGCCTGGTCACCGTGCTGGCCGAACCCAACCTGACGGCCATGTCCGGCGAGACGGCCAGCTTCCTCGCGGGCGGCGAGTTCCCGATCCTGGTGCCCGAAGGCAACGACCGGGTGGTCATCGAGTTCAAGGAATTCGGCGTGTCGCTGGCCTTCACGCCGACGATTTCCGGCGACAGCCGCATCAACCTGCATGTCCGCCCCGAGGTCAGCCAACTGTCCAACGCCAACGCGGTGACCTTGAACAATTTTCAAATCCCGTCGCTGACCACGCGCCGGGCGGAAACCACGGTGGAACTGGGCAGCGGCCAGAGCTTCGCCATCGCCGGGTTGCTGCAGAACAACGTGACCCACAGCATTTCGGAATTTCCCGGGCTCGGCGACGTGCCGGTGTTGGGCAGCCTGTTCAAGTCCGACCGCTTCCAGCGCGAGGAATCCGAACTGGTCATCATCGTCACCCCCTACATCGTCAAGCCGGCGCCGTCGCGCAAGCTGGCCGCCCCTACGGACGGCTATCAGGCGCCCCACGACATCGAACGCATCATCGGCGGATCGACGGGCCGCCACGCCGACGCCCCGGCCAAACCCCGGACCGTGACCAAGGACGGCCGGGCGCTGATCGGCCCCGTCGGCTTCACCTTCGAGGATTGAGAACCCGTTACCCGCATCCCCCCCAATGTCTTCACACCCCAGGAGCATTGCCATGAACACCCCGAACCGGATTTACACCAAGCCCCGCAAGGCCAAGACGAAGCCGGCCGCGTTCGTTTCCACCGCCAAGCGCAAGCCCACCATCTGGGACCGCGGCGTCGGCGGCGGAAGCAGCGGCAAGGGTCAGTCCTGCGGCTGGCGGGCAGGCGCTCATGCGTGCAGTTCCTGGGCCGGGATTCTGTGTCTGATTTTGCTCGGCGCCTGCGACCACATTCCCGATTTCAAGGCCTACGCGCCCTATGATCCGCCGGCCACGCGACAACCCCGCGTGCAGCCTGTCGCCATCGCCCATAAGGTCGCCTTCTCCCAGGGAACGGTGACTCTGGACGCCACGGCGGGCCGCGACATCGACGCCTTCCTCGCGCGCCAGAAGGTCGATCGCGCCGATGCCCTGGAAATCGCCATCCCAGTCGGCGGCGGCGAAATCGCGCGCGGCCGGGCAGCGCGGGTCGCGGCCTATCTGAAGTTGAAGCGCCTGGCCGCCGGTCTGGTCATCGACGACGACCCCACGATGGCGGCCGATACAGTGCGCCTGGTCGTCCACCGGTATCAGGTCGCGCTGCCGGGATGCCCCGATTGGACGGACCGCAGCGGTATCACTCATGGCAACCAGCCTTCGGGAAACTGGGGTTGCGCCACGGCGGTCAATCTCGGCCTGATGGTCGCCAACCCGGGCGATCTGGTGTGGGGGCGTGACGGCGGGCCCGCCGACGGCGCCGCCCAGGTGTTGGGCATCCAGCGCTACCGCAAGGGTGAGACCAAACCGCTTCTGGGCGGCGCGACGTCGCAGGCACCGGCGGCCGGAACAGGTGCGCCCGCCGGCGGCGAAGGAGCCGGCAAATGACCCCGGCCCCGGAAAAGAAGCTTGCCCCGGCAGTGGCCAGCAAGCCCAAGCCCTTCATGGCCTTCGTCATGGACGAGGTCACGCGCAGCCAGCTTGAACGCGCGGCCGAGGATGCAGGCTTTGCCGGCGACGTTTATGTGGGCGACACGGATGCGGCCCTCGCCACTCTGGCCGAGGTCGTGCCTGCCCGTCACCTGGTTCTTGATCTTGCCGACCGCACGGACCTGGTTGCGGCCGTGAACGCCTTCGCCGAGGTTTGCCAACCGGACACCCGGGTCCTGGTCCTGGGCGCCGTGAACGACGTCGCGGTCTACCGTGCCTTGCTCGATCTCGGCGTGTCCGACTATCTGGTCAAACCGGTGGCCGGGCCGCAATTGACGGCAGCCCTGGTGCGCCTGGGGGCAGAGGCGCAACCGGATACGGGCGACAAGGCGGTCTCCGCCGCCGGGCGCGGCACGGTCACGGGTGTGCTATCGGCGCGCGGTGGGGCAGGGGCCAGCACGGTCGCGGTCAACTTGGCTTGGGCGCTGTCGGTCGAGGCGCCCGGCAAATGCGCCCTGGTCGATCTCGACCTGCGGTTCGGCACCGCCGCCATGATGCTGGATCTGGAGCCGGGCCGCGGTTTTAAGGAAGCCTTGGACAACCCGGGGCGCATCGACAGCCTGTTCATGGAACGCGCCATGGTGCGCGCCACGGACAATCTGTCCCTGCTGGCCGGGGAAGAAGACGTGGCGGCGGAACCGGCGGTTGCCGAGGGTGCCCTCGATGTCTTGTTTGATCGCTTGGCGGGCGCCTTCGACCATGTGGTGGCGGACCTGCCGCGTTGGCGCCTGGGCGATCACGTGAAGCATCTGGACCGCCTGTTCCTGGTGACCGAGCCGACCCTGGCCGGCCTGCGCGATGCGCTGCGCCTGAAGGACGCCGCCCAGGCCCTGGCCGGCGCCGACCTGCCGGTGCTGATCGTCCTCAACAAAGGTGGGGCGGCGAAGAAGGGTGAGTTGACGGAGGCTGATGCGGTCAAGGGCGGGCTGCCCAAGCCGGCCTATGTATTGCCTGATGAAATCAAGGTGCAGTCCCAGGCCCAGGCCACGGGCAAGCCCATGGTGCAGATCGCCCCCCGGGCCAAGGCGTCCAGGGTGATCGTCGAGATGGCCCGTGATCTGGCGGTCGATGACGGCGACGCGGTTCCTGCCAAGTCCCTGTTCGGCTTGATCCTCGGTGGTCGGACCAAGGAGGCAGGGCCATGAGCTTTGGGCGCAGAGATACCTCGAAAGTCGTCGCGCTGGCGGCGCACCGCCTTTCCGCGCCGGGTGATGCCGACCCGGTCCCCGCCGTCGACCAGGACGAGATGTCTGAAGCGGCGGAACCGGCGCCCGAGCCGCCCATGCGCGATGTCGAAGGCGTTGAAGAGTACCGCCCCGAAACCGTTGCCCGCGCGGTCGACAAGATTTGGCCCAGCGTCCGGATCGGCGCGAAGGATCTGTTGAGCCCGGATTACAGCCGGGGCGACCGCGCCGCCTGCATCGGGGTGATTCTCGATGCCGAAAGCAGGATGTCCGGCGACCCGCTGTTCGAGGCCGAACGCCGCGACGTCATCACGGAATTGCTCAACCGTCTGACGGACCTGCCGGGCGCCGGCGGGGTGGGCGGCCGCACGACGGTGCCCGACCCGACGGGGATGGCCAAGGAACGGGTCCAGCCCCTGTTGATGGAACGCATGGACGTATCCAAGGCGGCCGAGTTGCCGCGCGCCGAGATGGCCCGCCAGGTCACGGACCTTGTCGCCGAGATCCTGGCCGAGGAGAAACTACACCTCAACCTGATCGAGCAGCGCGATCTGGTGACCATGCTGCTCAACGACATGCTGGGCCTGGGGCCGCTGGAGCCGCTGCTGGCCGATGAGCGGATCACCGACATCATGGTCAACGGGCCGGACCAGGTTTACGTGGAGCGCGGCGGGCGCCTGGAACTGGCCGAGGTCCGGTTCCGCGACAACGCCCATATTCTGAACGTTGCGCAGCGCATCGTGTCCGCCATCGGGCGGCGGGTCGACGAGACCTCACCCTTGTGCGACGCGCGTCTGGCCGACGGCTCGCGGGTCAACGTCATCATCCCGCCCTTGGCCATCGACGGGCCCTCGATCTCGATCCGCAAGTTCGCCAAGCAGAAGATCACCATGGAAAAGATGGAGCAGCAGGACAACCTGTCGCCGGCCATGGCGACGGTGCTGCGCATCGCCGGGCGTTCGCGCCTGAACATCATCATTTCCGGCGGCACGGGGTCGGGCAAGACGACCTTGCTGAACGCCCTGTCGCGCATGATCGACCCCGGCGAGCGCATCGTGACCATCGAGGACGCGGCCGAACTGCAGTTGCAACAGCCCCATGTTGTGCGTCTGGAAACCCGGCCCGCCAATCTGGAGGGCGAGGGCGAGATCACCCAGCGCGAATTGGTGAAGAACTGCCTGCGCATGCGCCCCGACCGCATCATCCTGGGTGAAATCCGCGCCGGCGAGGCCTTGGACATGTTGCAGGCCATGAACACGGGCCATGACGGATCGCTTTGTACCATTCACGCCAACCGCCCGCGCGAAGCCCTGACCCGGCTGGAGAACATGGTCGCCATGGCCGGGGTCAAGCTGCCCAATGAAGCCGTGCGCGCGCAGATCGCCGGGGCCGTCAACATGATCGTGCAGATCGCCCGCATGCGCGACGGCGTGCGCCGCATCACCCATATCACCGAGGTCGTGGGCATGGAGGGCGAGGTCGTCACCACCCAGGACCTGTTCACCTTCGAGTTCGAAGGCGAGGCCGCCGACGGCAAGCTGTACGGCGCCTTCAAGTCGTCGGGCCTGCGCCCGGCCTTCGCCGCCAATGCCAAATACTTCGGTCTGGAAAAGGCATTGCTGGAGGCCATGTCCCAGCCCGATCACGTGACGCAGCGGGCAGGGTAGCGGGCGGCCATGGAAATCCTGCTGATATCGCTGGGCGTGTTCATCACCTTACTGACCGGTTGGTACGGGCTGGGGGCGGAACGCTCCAAGCGGGCCCGCATCCTGGCCCGCCGCCTGGCCGCCGTTGGGCCGGCCAAGGTGATACCGGGCGGCGGAGGTGCCGTGACCCTGCGCCGCGACGACGGGGCGGGCAAGGGGCTGGAGAAATCCCTGGGCCGCCTCCTGCCGCGCATCGCCAGCCTGCGCAAGCGGCTGGCGCGGACCGGCAAACGGATGTCGGTCACGGGTTATCTGTGCGTGTCGGCCGGATTGGCGGCGACCGTGTTCGCGGTCCTGTTCCTGGTTCTCAATCTGCATCCCGTGCTGTCGGCGCTGTCGGCGCTGGCCGCCGGGTTGCTGCTGCCGCATCTTGCCGTTTCGATGATGGCGACGCGGCGGCAGAACCGGTTCAACAGTCTGTTCCCCGACGCCATCGATCTGATGGTCCGGGGGCTCAGGTCCGGCCTGCCGGTCACCGAATGCATCAAGGCCGTGGGCCGCGAACTGGCGGCGCCGGTCGGCGCCGAGTTCCGCCGCATCACCGACGAGGTCAAGTTCGGGGCCAAGATGAACGACGCCCTGTGGGCGGCGGCCCATCGCCTGGACATTCCCGAGTTCAAGTTCTTCGTGGTCAGCCTGTCCGTGCAGCAGGAAACCGGCGGCAACCTGGCCGAGACCCTGGCCAATTTGTCGGACATCCTGCGCCGCCGCCGGCAGATGAAGCTGAAGATCAAGGCCATGTCGTCGGAGGCCAAGGCCAGCGCCATGATCCTGGGCTCCCTGCCGTTCATCATGTTCTGCATCATCTACATGATGAACCCGGATTATGAATCTCTGCTGTTCACGGACCCGCGCGGGCGGCTCATTCTCGGCGGCGGGCTGGTCGCCATGGCGATGGGCGTGTTCGTCATGAGCCGCATGGTGAGGTTCGAGATATGAGCGTCCTCGACCTGATCCCCGGCCTGGACGCAGCCGACCTGATCACCGCCATGGCGGCCCTGGCGGCGGGTTTTTCCGTCTATGCGGTATGGACGGCGCTGCTGGTTCGCGACCCCATGGCCGGGCGTATCAAGAGCGTCGGCCTGCACCGGGACGAATTGCGCCAGGCCATGCTGGCGGCCCAGGGCAACCGTGCCAGGCGGCGTGAGACCACCGTCGATTTCATGCGCCGGGTGGCGCAGCACCTGAAGCTTCTGAAGACCCAGCAGGCCGACGCCATCACCCTGCGGCTGGCCCAGGCCGGGTTCAGGTCCAAGGACGCGCTGGTCATCTATCTGTTCGCCAAGCTGGCGTTGCCCTTCGTGCTGGGGGCCGTCGCCGTGGTCCTGGTCTATGTCTCTGACCTGTGGGCGATGTCCGGGATGATGAAGCTGTTCGTCGCCATCGCCGCCGTGATCGCCGGCGCCTACGCGCCCGAAGTCTTCGTCGCCAACATCCGGCAGAAGCGCCAGCAGGCCATGCAGAAAGGCCTGCCCGATGCTCTCGACCTTTTGGTTATCTGTACCGAGGCGGGCCTTGCCCTCGATGCCGCCCTGACGCGGGTGGCGCGGGAAACCGGCCCGGCCTGTCCGGAACTGGCGGAGGAGCTGAGCATCTGCGCGGTCGAACTGGGCTTTCTGCCAGACCGCCGCCAGGCCCTGGACAATCTGTCCGCGCGCACGGCCTTGGCGTCGATCCGGGGCGTCGTCAATTCCCTGCAGCAGACCGAGAAATACGGCACGCCGCTGTCGCTGTCGCTGCGCGTGCTGTCCACGGAATTCCGCAACGACCGCATGATGCGGGCCGAGGAAAAGGCCGCGCGCCTGCCGGCGACGCTGACCGTGCCGCTGATCCTGTTCATCCTGCCGGCGTTGTTCGTGGTGCTGCTGGGGCCGGCGGTGATCAGCGCCATCGACGGCCTGGGCGGTCTGAAATGAATGTTGGAAACAAGTTGGGTGAGCCGCCTTCACTTTAGGGGTCAGGCGGACCACCTGGCCGGAGGACGGAGGGGTGCCGTCCTCCGGCCGCTTTACCCGCGGCCGGGACGGCGGTGGCTGTTTAGCCGTCGGGGCCCTGGCCCGTATGGACGGCCCGCGCGCGGGCCTTGTCCGACAGCTTGCGCAGCGCCTCGTAGCGTTTGAGGTTGCTTCGCACCTGGGCTTCGGTGAGATCCAGACGGCCGATCTTGGCGGCGCGGTCCATGTCGCCGGACAGGCCGTAGACCAGGGCCAGGTTTTGCCGGGCGCGGGGCCCGGCACCGGGCGACTTGGCGGCATCGCCCAGCACCTGGATCGCTTCCGCGTAGGCGCCGGACAGGGCCAGGGACAGGCCCAGGTTGTTGTTCAGGGACGGGCTGTCCGGGGCCAGGGCGAGACCCCGGCGGTAGAGTGCCTGCGCCGCGGCATGGTCGCCCGCAAGGTCGCGCGCGATGCCGAGGCCGTTGAGGGGCCGGTGGTCCCGGGGCGCCGCCGCCTGGGCGCGGGTGAAGGCGTCTTCGGCCTCCGCCGGCCGGTCGAGGGCGACGAGCGCCCGGCCCAGGCCTAAATGGGCGGCCGCGTCGCCGGGCGCCAGGGCAGTCAGGCGGGTATAGGCCGCGGCGGCTTCTTCCGCCATGCCGAGGGCCAGGGCTGTCTCGCCACTGCGCCGGTAGGGTTCGTCCCAGTCGGGGCGCATGGCCTGGGCGCGTTGGTAGAAGGCGAGGGCGGAGGCGCTGTCGCCGCCGGCGCGGGATGCGTCACCGACCCGCACGAGTTGCCGGGCGCGGCTGTCCGCGTTGTCCTGCTTGATCTCGTCCGGCGTCGGCACCTTGTCCGTGGCGCAGGCGGCGACGGACAGCAGGGCGGCGGTGAGGAAGATTCGCCGGAATATGCGGAACGGCATGGTCATGGCCCGAGCCTACAACGCGGCGGCGCAGCGGGCCATAGGGCCGTCACCGCAGCCTGCGGTGGGGCTGAAACAGGCCGCCGACTTGGTTGTTGCGAAATGGGACAGAAAATATAACAGTCTTGGGATAGAGGAGACGTCACGTGAGCCGAACTTATTCCGAATTGACGCGCCTGATCGAGCGCCTGCATCGGCGCTTTCTCGACGTCATCCGTGCGGAACTGAACCGCCTGGGGGTGCGTGACCTGAACGGTGTGCAGGCCCTGCTGCTGGCCAATATCGGGGACGAGGCCATGGCCATCCGCGATCTGGTCGAGCGCGGCTACTATCAGGGCTCCAACGTGTCCTACAACATCAAGAAGCTGACGGACATGGGCTATCTGACCCAGGAGCGCTCCCTGCACGACAAGCGGTCCATCACGGTGCAACTGACCGACAAGGCGCGGGCCGTGGTCAAGCAGGTCAAGGCGCTTGAGGATCACAACGCCACCGCGTTCAGCGAATATATCGACGAACCGAAGGTGGAGGAGGTCTGTCAGGCCTTGCAGCGGCTTGAGCGGACCTGGGCCGACTACATCCATTACGGCGGCGAATAGCGCTTTCCGCCCGGCCGTTCAGTCCCGTGCCCATAGTGGGTTCAGGACTTCCGTCAATTTGTCCGCGTCGTCACAGGCGCGGACCCGGAACCCGGCATCGGCCAGCGCCGCCGACTTGCCGCGTTCGGTTTCGGAATCCTTATGGGCGGAGCGCATGTGCACCGCACCGGCCAGGCCGGCGGCCTTGGCGGCCTGAACGTCGATCACGCGGTCGCCGACCATCCAGGACGCGGCCGCGTCGATGGGCAGGATGTCCAGCGCCCGCAACAGCATGCCGGGATTGGGTTTGCGGTCCGGATGGCTGGACACCCGCAGCAGGCCGCGGCCCTCGGGATGGTGTGGGCAGGCGAGGATCGCGTTGACGAAGGCATCAGCCTGGGCCAGTTGCGCCCACATCCAGTCCTGCAGGCGGGCGAAATCCGCCCAGTCATACTTTCCGAGCCCGATGCCGCCCTGGTTGGTCACCACGACGACCGGCATGGCTCGCGCATTGGCGGCACGGATGGCGGCCAGGGTGCCGGGAACGAGGCGGGCGTCTTCGATACGGTGGAGATAGGGAACCTCCTCGACCATGACCCCGTCACGGTCGAGGAACAACGCCCCCCGGCGGACCGGACCCGGTGTGCGGTTGACGATCTGGCACCAGACGTCGTCGTCGCCGGCGAACAGGTCCGGGACGTCGGCGGATGGTGCCATGGGGTCGCCTTTCGTCCGGGATTACGCGGTGAAGGCCTGAATGCCCGTCTGCGCCCGGCCCAGGATCAGGGCGTGGATGTCATGGGTACCTTCGTATGTATTAACCGTCTCAAGGTTAAGAAGGTGCCGGATGATATGAAATTCGTCGGCGATACCGTTGCCGCCGTGCATGTCGCGCGCCATGCGCGCCACGTCGAGCGCCTTGCCCGTCGAGTTGCGTTTGACCAACGAGATGTTTTCCGGCGGGCAGGTGCCTTCGTCGAGCATGCGGCCGACCCGCAGGCAGGCTTGCAGGCCGAGGGTGATCTCGGTCAGCATGTCGGCCAATTTCTTTTGGATCAGCTGGTTGGCGGCCAGCGGGCGGCCGAACTGCTTGCGGTCGAGGGTGTACTGGCGGGCGGCGTGCCAGCAGTACTCGGCGGCACCCAGCGCCCCCCAGGAAATCCCGAACCGCGCCTTGTTGAGGCAGCCGAAGGGGCCGGCCAGGCCGGACACGTTGGGCAGCAGGTTTTCCTCGGGCACGAACACGTTGTCCATGACGACTTCGCCGGTCAGCGACGTGCGCAGGGAGAATTTGCCCTCGATCTTCGGCGCCGACAGGCCCTTCATGCCTTTCTCCAGGATGAAGCCGCGGATCTTGCCGTCGAGCTTGCCCCAAATCACGAACACGTCGGCGATCGGGCTGTTGGAAATCCACATCTTGTTGCCGGTCAGCACATAGCCGCCGTCGGCCTTGACCGCGCGGGTCGTCATGCCGCCGGGGTCGGAGCCGTGATCCGGTTCGGTCAGGCCGAAGGCGCCGACGATCTCGCCTTTGGCGAGGCGCGGCAGGTACTTCATGCGCTGTTCCTCGGTGCCGTAGGCATAGATCGGATACATCACCAGGGACGACTGCACGCTTAAGCTTGAGCGGTAGCCGGAATCCACCCGTTCCACCTCACGCGCGATCAGGCCGTAGCACACATGGCCGACGCCGGCGCCGCCGTACTGTTCGGGAATGGTCGGGCCGAGAAAGCCCAGTTCGCCCATTTCGTTGAAGATTTCGCGGTCGAAGGTTTCGTTTCGGAAGGATTCGAGGACCCGCGGCATCAACTTGTCCTGGGAGTAGGCGCGGGCCGTTTCGGCGACCATGCGCTCGTCCTCGGTCAGCTGATCGACCAGCCCGAAGGGGTCTTCCCAGTTGAATTCAGGCTTGGCCTGCGGGGACTTCGGGGCAACTTGGGGGGCGTCGGCTGCATCCGGCATCGGGTGCTCCTTCCTGTTTGCTTATCGTTGGCGCCAAATGGGGCGTCAAACTCGCACGGTTCAGAGGTGCGGGCAAGATTCAGAGCATTTCGCAGGTTGAAATGGGGTGAGCGTCAGCCGCCGGCGGCGGAGGCGACTTTGCCGACCGACCAGCGGCGGCCTTCCGTGCGTTCGTCGGCGGCATCGACCCGCAACGTGATTTCCGGTCGCCCGTGCAGGCGATCGTTGGTCACGCGCAGTTGGGCATCGACGCGCACGCCGTTCACGGGCCACCACTGATAGCGGCAATCCTGGCCGTTGCCGTAGGACAGACGAGTGCATTCAGAGGTTGAAGGCTTGCCCCACAAGTTGCCCAGATGCTCGGTGATTTCGCGTTCGGTATGAAATCGGAACGTCTGCGTATAGCTCAGGCGAAAGGCGGTTGCGTCCTTTTCAGCCGTCGGGAAATGAGCCGTGAATACCCCCTTGTCCGTACGCAGGACGCCGATCACACCGGCCTGGGCTGCCTTCAGGGATTCCGGCGTGGGGATGATCTTGAGGAAATTCTCATAGGTCATGCCGATTTCGATGGGGCCGATGAAGAAATTCGGGTCGGCCAAGGGTGCCCGCACGCGGGCCACGTAAAGCTGCAGGGCCGCTGCGCCGATGTGCTGGGCTTCCCGCTTTTTGATTTCCATGTCGGGCAGATAGCCGGAGACATCCGCCGTGTCGGTTTCTTGGGGGGCGGGGGAGGCGAAATGCGCGAGCAGGCCGAAGGCCACCCCCAACACGCCGAAGACCAGGGCAAGCGCCCGGAACGGGCGGAACCTGCCTCGTTTCGGTGTCGTCATCGCCTGTGTCGCGCGTGTCATTTTGTGTTCTCCTGCGTTTGATTGCATGTCCTGTCCCGGCATGCTGGTTCGTCTATGGCCGGGTCTATGACTTTCGATATAGTCTAAAGGATGCAAAAACCGCGCCCGAATGAATTATTTGTCGGTACTTTTAGATAAAATTGTCGGCAATTCCCAACCGGCATGAGGTTTGCCGGAGCGCGAAAAAGAGGCTATAGCGGGACCATGATCAGGCCGCACCAACCCGTCGATCGAACAAGGGGAGCCCGTTTCAAGGCCGTCCGTGCTGCAATCTTGGTCGTTACGGCCGGGGTGCTGCTCAGCGGTTGCGGAATGGCCAAGCCCTATGTTTACGATCCCGTCGCCTACAACCGCGATGATCCGGATTTTGCCAAAGTCCCCAAAACACGGGATTCGGTTACCATCTGCTATTCCAAGCGGTCGACCACGCCGGCAGAGGTCGCGCGGCTTGCGGCTGAAACCTGCGCTCCTTACGGGACCGGTATCGCTTTTGTCGGCAATGGTTACGCCGAATGCCCCATGCTGACTCCGGTCGGCGCCGTATTTGCCTGTACCGGGGCGGTGGGAACGCGGACCGTGGCGGGGCAGGGCGCTGGCCTGCGGTCCGCCACCGCAGGCGGAACGCCCGGGCAGCCGGGCACGCCCCTGACCGGGTTCGCGGAAGGCGCTCGTCCCATGGGCGTGCTGTTCGGTCGGCAAGGCTCGACGGCCTCCCCGGCGGCGGTGCCGCTTCCCGCCTTGCCGCCGGCTGTTCCCGGTCAGCCAGAAACGAAGCCGTGATCCCAGGATGCGGGCCCTTGGGCCGAGCCAACGGCCATACGGTCGGATGATGCTGGCCGCTTTACAAATTTTGATCCTCGCCGCCGGCATTTACCTTCTTGTCGTCGGGCTGGTGTTCCTTGGGCAGCGGCGACTGATGTATCACCCGGGCGGTGTTGCCGGCGCGCCTGCCGACGCCGGCCTGCCTGATGCCGACGCGGTCCGCGTATCCACGGCGGACGGGTTCGAACTTCAGTCCTGGTATTTGGCGCCGCGGTCCGGCCGTCCGGTCCTTCTCTATCTTCATGGCAATGCGGGCACGATCGCTGACCGTGCGTTCAAGGCGCGTCTCTTCGCGCGCCAGGGGATTGGCGTGATGTTGGCGGAATACCGGGGTTATGGCGGCAATTCGGGCAGCCCAACCGAAGCAGGACTCTACGCCGATGCCCGGGCCAATCTGGCATGGCTGGCGAACCAGGGGCATGGTCCGGGGGACATCATCGTCTACGGCGAATCCCTGGGTACCGGTGTTGCCGTTCAGGCGGCCCTGGAACAAGCCCAGGCGGGAACGCCGGTGCGGGCCTTGGTGCTCGAAGCGCCGTTCACCACCATGTCCGATGCGGCGGGCGTGCATTATCCCTGGCTTCCGACCGGCCTGTTGACCCGTGACCACTATGCTTCCAGTGCCAAGATCGGCGCCGTGCAATGCCCGGTCCTTGTCGTCCACGGCAGCGCCGACCGGGTCGTTCCCCAGGACCAGGGAAAGCGCCTGTTCGCCCTTGCGGCGGAGCCCAAGACGGCGGCCTGGCTTTCGGGGGCAGGGCATGGCGACGTCTATGACTTCGGTGCCGGAGAGATCATTTTGGACTTTCTCGACGCGCGGCCGAGCGGAGACGGGGGCGTTCCTTCGGTGCGTTAATCATAACATCCTGAAAAGGCTGGGGCTTCTAGGGTTGTTCTGTCGTTAAGACTCCTATAATTTATACGGTGTAATGGTGTATCTGCGCCTTAATGGCGCAGTGTGCCCAGTTCGTGCGCCCCGCACGCGATTGGGAGCCCACAAACGAAGCGTTAACGAACGGGAATATGGCGAAGATTTCTCCAACCGCCGCGCCGGCTATTTCCAGCGTCTCGACGGCCCGCATGACGGGCGTTGCAGGCGTGTCCGGCCATGGCCGGATTGAGGAGATCAGCGGCGGCAACGCGATGTCGTTCGAAGCCGCCCAGTTCGGCTTCCAGAATGCGCCAGATGACAAATATGACGACCGCCGCGCCTTGTCCGACGACCGGCGGCGCAATCCGAACCTCGGACGCGGGCGCTTCACGGCGCCGAACGACACGTTCGCCAAGATCATTCAGAGTGAGCTCACCGCCCCCAGGGTTTATGGCGAAGAAGGCCGGCCCAGGAATTTCGGCGGCCTTGTTTCCAAGGCGATCGCGACTTATGAGCTGAACGCTCAGGTCATCCATGGCACGCTGCCCAGGAAGGGCACGACCCTGAGCATGCGCCTGTAGCCGATCTCGCCGCAGACCGACCGACGCGCCGGCCCGATGGCCGGCTTTTTCATGCGCGGAAGGTTGGGGTAACTGCCGATATTTGTACCGGATGTTTGGGCTGGACCCGTGATGGCGGGCTTGTGTTAATCTTTCCTTGGTCAATGACGGGGCATACTCGGGCCGCCCGCTCAAGGCTTGCGGCGTGGCGATGATCAAGCCGGGCAGACCGGCGCACCGGAACGACACCGGAAACAAGGGGAAGGCATGCGTGCCGATGTAAAAAGCGCCTTCGACGTGGCCTTCTGGTTCGCGGACACGGCGTTGGAACAGAATGAATATCTGCAGCCGCAAAAGCTTCAGCGGCTTCTGTTCCTTGCGCAGGGCTATTACGCCGTGCTGCATAACGGGCGCAAGCTGATGCCGGCCGTTTTCGTCGCCGATGAACTCGGCCCCATGGAGCCGAATATCTACGCCGGATTCTCCCGCGGGCGCCCCAACATCGATGTCGAGCTGTTCATCCCCCACGAAATCGACGGTTATCTGACCAGCCTGTGGCGTCGGTTCGGCCATGCGTCGATGGAGCGCCTGAACCAAATTACCAAGGGAACCAGTGCCTACAAGCAGGCCAGGGCCAAAGGCGCCCGGACGGAAATCACCCTCGACGCCATGCGCCTGTCGTTCGTGCGGGCCGAGAACACGCCAGGGGTTCAGCAGGTGGTGAAGCCCAAGGTTTTTGTAACCCAGACGGGCAAGCCGGTTCAGGTCAAGGCCTGGGATCCGGGTGCGAAAAACTCCTAGTCAAAAAAACTCTTATTGATATCAGTTCCTTAGGTCTCGTTCCTGGGGTTACGCTTGCGCCTTTCCATGACTTGTCTAATATCAGGCGCGAACGGTTCATCTGGGCTGCTCTGTGCCTGTCATGGTGTTGGGGTGTTCCGGGGGGCCGACAATAATGAGGCAGACGTTTCGATAAGCGCCGAATAATGGCGCACGGAATAAAGCGCCTTACACATATGTCTGGGAGGACACGCATGAACACGAAACGACTCATCCCCGTCGTCGCCGCAACTCTTGCGGTCGCAGGTTTGGCCTTTGCCGGCCCGGCGCAAGCCAAGGTCGAAGGTGACACCATCATTCTCGGCTCGGCGATTTCGTTCACCGGGAAGTATTCGACCAACGGCATTCATGCCAAGAACGGCTACGACATCGGCGTCGCGAAGATCAACGCGATGGGCGGCGTCAAGGTCGGCGGTAAATCCTACAAATTGAAAATTCAGTATTACGATGATGAATCGACGCCGCTCCGCACCGCGCAGCTGCTTGAGCGCCTGGTCAACCAGGACGGCGTGAAGTACTTCCTGGGGCCGTATTCGTCGGCCACCACCAAGGCCGCCGCGCCGATCATCGAAAAATACAAAGTGCCCATGATTGAAGCGGAGGGTGCGTCGCGCTCGCTGTTCAACAAGGGCTACAAGTATCTTTTCGCGGTCCTGTCGACGTCCGAACAGTATCTTGCCAGCTCGATCGGGCTGGCCGCCGAAATCGCCGAGAAGAACGGCAAGAAGGCATCGGACGTGAAGATCGCCATGGCGTTCGAGAACGATCCGTTCTCTCTCGACGTGCGGGCCGGTGTGCTGGAAGACGCCAAGAAATACGGCATGAAGGTCGTCATCGACGACAAGATGCCGCGCGACCTGAACGACATTTCCTCGACGCTGACCAAGGTCAAGGCCCTGAAGCCTGACCTGCTTCTGTTGTCCGGCCATTCCAAGGGTGCGGCCACGGGTGCGCGTCAGATCAAGGAAATGAAGATCGACGTGCCGATGATCGCGCTGACCCATTGCGAGGCGGCCAAGATCACCAGCAAGTTCGGCGCCTCGACCAACGACTTCCTGTGCCCGACCCAATGGGCCCCGACCCTGACCTATAAGGACAAGTACTTCGGCACAGCCGCTGACTACGACAAGGAGTTCAAGAAAACCTTCGATGGTTACAAGAACGTGCCTTATCAGTCGGCTCAGGCGACCGCGTCGGTTCTGGTGTGGAAGGATGCCTTCGAACGGGCCAATTCCCTGGATCCGGAAAAGGTTCGTGACGCCATCGCGGCGACGGATATGGAAACCTTCTACGGCGGGATCAAGTTCGCGCCGGAAGGCAACAACATCGCCAAGCCGATGGTTCTGCGTCAGATCCAGAACGGCGAGTACAACGTGGTGGCCCCGTCCAAATGGGCGTCGCATCCCGTGAACTGGCCGCGGAAGGCCCAGTAATCAGGGTTTTACGGCCTGACGGGTGACCGCAGGCAAAGCTTGAACCACGCCCTCGGCCAATGTTGGCCGGGGGCGGCCGGTTCCTGCGCATACCAGCATTCATATTTTCGGATATACCGACCAATCGCTTCTCCACTGAACTAGGGATGGATCAGGGACATGTGGGACAATATTTCAATTCTGACCGCAGCGCCGGTCTTCAATATTCAGCTGATCCTCGACGGTCTGTTCATCGGCTCGACCTTTGCGTTGGCGGCCTATGGCCTGGCCCTCGTATGGGGTGTGATGAACGTGAAAAACCTGGCGCAGGGTGACTTCGTCATCATGGGCGGTTACATCGCTTGGTGGCTGGGCAAGCAGGGCATTCACCCTCTGTGGGGCCTGCCGATCTCGATCGTCGTCATGTTTACGTTCGGCTGGCTGGTCTATGTCACCATCATCCGCCGCGTCATCGACAAGGACATGTTCACCTCGTTGCTTGCGACCTTCGGTCTCGCCATCGTTCTGGCCCAGGCGTTGAACCTGATGTTCGGTCCCGAGGTGCAGACGGCGGAAAGCGATTTCGCCATCCGCAGTTATTTCGACAACAGCGTCACCGTCGCCGATATCAAGCTGGTTGCCTTCGCGCTCTGCGGGGTGCTGGCGGTCGTCGTGGTGCTGTTCATGAAGAATTCGCGCATGGGCCAGGCGATCCGCGCCACGGCGCAGGACGCCCGGGCCGCGCGGGTCATGGGCATCGACACGGACAAGGTCTATGCCTTTACCTTTTCCCTGAACGCGGCGATCTGTGGTGCTGCGGGGGCCTTGATCTCGATGATCTGGGTGATTCAGCCGTTCTACGGTATCGGCCATTCGATCCGATCCTTCGTCATCGTCACGGCGGCCGGGTTCGGCAATCTGGGCGGCGTCATCATGGCGGGTCTGGGGCTTGGCGTCATGGAACAGTACGGCGGCTTCGTGCTCGGCGCCGAATACCAGCAGGCCTGTGTGGTCGGCCTTCTGGTCGCCGTACTGATCTACCGCCAGCTTGAAATGCGCCGCCATCGCCAGGTCGTGCAATAGCACGACCCAAGAAGAACGAATACGGGAGCAAAAACCTTGGAATCATTCAATCCGAAACTGCATCTGCCGATCCTGATCTTCGGTATCGGGGCCCCCTTCGTCATTCCCGGCGTGACCATCCAGATTGCCGTCCTTTGGGTCATGGTCCTGTTCGCTTTGACCTGGGACATCATGGGCGGTCAGATGGGCTACAACTCGCTCGGCAACATCCTGTTCTTCGGTTCAGGCATGTATATCTCGGCCCTGGTCCAGATCAGCATGTTCGCCAACGTGTCTGAATACACGGCGTCCTCCGGCGCGGTCGATTTCAGCTATACGAATTCCGAGTACTTCTGGGGCTTGGGATGGGGAATTCTGGCCGCGGGCATCGGCTCAGCCTTGTTGGCGGCGTCCCTTGGTTGGACCCTGTTCGGTCTGCGCGGGCCTTATTTCGCCATCGGCACCCTCGGCATCGCGCTGACGGCCGGTGAACTGATGGGGACCTGGGAATGGGTCGGCGCCGGCGGCGGCTTGGCCATGCCCGTCTACCCGGGCAGCGCCGACGGCAAGTCGTTCATGTTCTATTTCATGTGCTTCTTCGCCGCGATCGGAACTTATCTGTTCTGCAGCTGGCTTTATTCGACCCGTTTCGGCCTGGCCATCAACGCCATCCGCGACGACGAACAGAAAGCCGAAGCCATGGGCATCCACACCCTGCGTTACAAGACCATCGCGTGGTCGGTATCGGCGTTCTTCCTTGGGATTTCCGGCGCCCTGTTCGGCAATATGACGGGCTTTGTCGAGCCCCTGGAAGTGGCCTTCCCGGTCGCCACCTTCGGCATCTTCATGGTCGCCATGTCGCTGCTCGGCGGTAAGGGGACCCTGTGGGGACCGATCCTCGGCGCGGCCCTGTTCCACGTCCTCAAGGAATTCACCTGGACCTACTTCCTCGGCTGGCAATGGGTGGCGCTCGGCGTGCTGATCATCGTCAACGTGGTGTTCTTCCAGCAGGGCATCATGGGTTGGCTGATGGAAAAATTCCCGGAACGGTTCGGCATTATCGTCGACAAGAAGGAGACGGCAAAATGACCGATACCGTCATTGAAATCTCGGGCGTATCGAAGTCCTACGGGGGCGTGGTCGCCAATCACAACATCTCGCTGAAGGTGCCGTCCGGCGGCATCACCGGCCTGATCGGGCCGAACGGTTCGGGCAAGACGACCCTGTTCAATTCCATCGTCGGCTACCATCCCGTCGACGAGGGTTCGATCAAGTTCAAGGGCGAGGAAATCTCCACCTACCGGGTGCCGCAGATCGCGCGCCTGGGCCTTCTGCGCACCTTCCAGCAGACCCGCATCTATTCGAACATGAACTGCATCGACAACATGCTGATCTCGATCCCGCACCGCAAGTTGGGCTTCGCGGACATGTTCAAGAACCGCGGCGACAAGGAAACCATGGAAGAGGTCGATCGTCTGCTCGATCGTGGGCCTTTATGAAAAACGGCGGCTGATCTCGGGCGACCTTTCGTTCGGGCAGCAAAAGTTGCTCGAATTCGCCATGGCGTTGATGAACCGGCCCGAAGTGCTGCTGCTTGACGAGCCGACGGCGGGCATCAACCCGACGCTCATCAACGGGCTGATCGACCGGCTCCGCCGCGCCAATGAAGAACTGGGCATCACCCTGTTCGTCATCGAGCACAACATGCGCGTGATCATGAACATGGCCCAGTCGATCTACTGTCTGGCCCATGGCGAGCTTCTCGCCCATGGCACGCCGGACGAGGTCCAGAATGACCAGCGCGTCATTGACGCCTATCTGGGAGCACACTGAACATGGCCGACGAAAACAAGGCACAAGAAGACGAATCCGCCGGGGCCGCCGCGAGCCGCCGCTCCACCGGCTATCACATGGGAACCGTCGACGCGGTCATTTCGGTCGAAGACGTCAATCGCCAGGCCAAGGCCATGGCTGTCGAGGTCCCGCTGGAGCAGGTCGCGACCCTTGCCAACAACGATCCCTTCGTCAATCTGAAGGATCTGCGTTGCGGTTACGGCAAGATGGAGATCATCCACGGCCTTAACCTGCAGGTCGCCAAGGGGCAGTCGCTCTGTCTGATCGGCCCCAACGGGGCCGGCAAGTCGACGGTGTTGCACGCCATCTACGGCCTCAATACGGTGATGGGCGGCAATATCCTGGTGGGCGAGGGCGCTCAGGCCCAGGACGTCGCCCATATGACCGCCAACCAGAAGCTGAAGCAGGCCGGCATCGCCTATATCCTGCAGGACAAATCCATCTTCCCCGACATGACCGTGGAAGAGAACCTGTGGATGGGCGGCTTCCTCATGGAAACCACGGCCCAGGCCAAGGAAGCGGCGGAAAAGGTGTTCGCCAAGTACGACCGCCTGGCCCAGCGCCGCAAGCACCTGGCCAAGGTGCTGTCGGGGGGGGAGCGCCGGTTGCTGGAAATCTCCCGCGCCCTGGTCATGGACCCGGACGTTCTGCTGGTGGATGAGCCGTCCATCGGGCTGGAGCCCCGGTTCATCGACATGGTGTTCGACATCCTGGACGACCTTCAGCATACCGAAGGCAAGACCATCATCATGGTCGAACAGAACGCCAAGAAGGGCCTGGAATTCGCCGATATCGGCTATGTCCTGGTCTCGGGCGAACTGGCCATCGCCGGCACGGGAGACGCGCTGCTGGAAAACGAGGACGTGGGCCGGTTGTTCCTGGGCGGATAGCTCAGCGGTTGTTTCCGCTGATAAGCCGCTTTTCATCCCAATACGTTACGGAAGCGATTCCCGTAACCTGCTCTCCGTCGTTTGAAAGTGGAAGGCGGAGAGCCAGTTGGGGCAGGGGCAGTCGACCATCTGGGAATTCGATCAGCCTGGAAAACAGCAGCGGGGTGTGTCGCTCGACGACGGTTTGGTATTCACCCGCGACCTTGGGGCCGCGCCCTTGGGGGTGTTCATCAGACGTCCTTTGCCCGGTGCGGTCGATCTTTTTCCGTTCTACATGGGCGGTGCCCCAAAAACGGTAACGGAAGTCCAACGGATCGCGGAGAACATCGACAACCAGTGTCAGGGAAATGGCCTCTGGCGATAGGTCCTGTAGCCTAAAGACACCCCATGCCGGGCCGATCGCACCCTTGGGCGTAACTTTTTTCCAATAAGCGAATGTTTCCACCAGTATGGGGGCGGCAAGTTCGTCCAGGCGTTCTTCGCGCGAAGCGCCATAAGAAAAATCCCCCCAGGAACTCAAGCTACGGAAAGCCATTGTGATTTCCCTCTTGATAGGCTCCCTCAACGCCTGCGGGCACCCTATCACGTACATGCCAAGATCTATCCGGTGTTAATGCATTAAGCGTGCCGGTTTTCCTCCATGGGCCATGCCGTTTCGGTTCTGGAATCGCGGCGAGGAAAAGCGGCCGTCGGCACAGAGCTTGGAACGTAAACACGTGCCGTAAACGGCGTCGATTGCTTTCCTCCTATCTATAAAAACATCTGCAACTTGTTGTTATTCCAAGAAATCATGCGTAGTGATGCAGTTTAACTGCTGAGGCGGTTAAGGATAACTACGTTTGCAGATGTCCTGGCTGTTATGAGTCGCCGGTTGCCTGAAGAAAGTCAAAATCGGCCCCGTCCTCGGCCTGGGTCACCGTATCCAGGTAGAGTTTCAGGTAGCCGCGGCCCGATCCCTTGTGCGCCGGGGGCGGGGTCCAGGCGGCGCGCCGGGCGGTCATTTCGGTATCGTCTACTAGTAGAGTGAGGCTGCGGTTCGGCGTATCGAGGCGGATGCGGTCGCCCGTCTGCACCAGGGCGAGGGGACCGCCGTCGGCGGCCTCGGGCGAGACATGCAGGATGATCGTTCCGAAGGCGGTGCCGCTCATGCGGCCGTCGGAAATGCGCACCATGTCCTTCACGCCCTGGCTGGCCAGTTTCTTCGGGATCGGAATGTATCCGGCCTCAGGCATCCCGGGGGCTCCCTTGGGCCCGATGTTGCGCAGCACCAGCACGTCGTCGGCGGTCACGTCCAGGTCCGCGCTGTCGATGCGTTCGGCCAGGTCTTCCAGGTTTTCGAACACCACGGCGCGGCCTTCATGGACCAAAAGGCCCTGGTCGGCCGCCGACTGTTTCAAAACCGCACCGTTCGGCGCCAAATTGCCGCGCAGTACGGCCATGCTGCCCTTGGAGAACAGGGGATTGCCGCGCGGGCGCACCACGTCTTGTTGCCATCCCGGGGCCATGGCGGCCAGGTTCTCGCCCAACGTCTTGCCCGACACGGTCGGGCAGTCCAGGTCCAACAGGTCTTCGATCTCGCGCAGGATGGTGGTCAGGCCGCCGGCCTTCCACAGGTCTTCCATGTAGTAGCTGCCGTTGGGTTTCAGGTCGACCAGCATGGGGACGTCGCGGCCCATCGTATCGAAGGCGTCCAGATCAACATTGAGACCCAGGCGTCCGGCCACGGCGGCCATGTGGACGATGCCGTTGGTCGAGCCGCCGATGGCCAGCAGCGTCTTCATGGCGTTGTTCAGGGCCGCTTGCGTAATGATTTGATCCGGCGTCACTTTTTCCTTGGCCAGGGCGACGGCGCGGGTGCCCGTTTCCTCGGCATGGCGCAGGCGGTCGGATGCCCAGGCCGGGATCGCCGCCCCGCCGGGCAGCATCATGCCCATGGCTTCTGTCATCAGCGCCATGGTCGAGGCCGTGCCCATGACGCCGCAGGTGCCTGCCGTGGGCACCAGCTTGGAGGAAATGTCCTCAATCTCGGCTTCGTCGATTTCGCCGGCGCGGAACTTGCCCCACATGCGCCGGCAGTCGGTGCACGCACCCAGCCGCTCGCCCTTGTGGCTGCCGGTGCCCATGGGGCCGGTGACGCAGACGATGGCCGGCACATTGGCGGAGGCGGCGCCCATCAGCAGCGCCGGCACCGTCTTGTCGCAGCCGCCGATCAGCACGACCGCGTCCATCGGCTGGGCGCGGATCATTTCCTCCGTGTCCATGGACATCAGGTTGCGCAGGAACATGGAGGTCGGATGGGCGAAGCTTTCGTGGATGGAGATGGTCGGAAACTCCACCGGCAGGCCGCCGGCCAGCATGACGCCGCGTTTCACGGCCTCGATCAGGTCGGGTACCGTCTTGTGGCAGGCGTTATAGCCGGAAAAGGTGTCGGCGATGCCGATGATCGGACGGTTCAGGGCATCGTCCGTATAGCCCATGGCCTTGATGAAGGCCTTGCGCAGGAACAGGGAAAAGGCGTCGTCGCCATAGCGGGTCAGGCCTTTTTTCATGCCTGTCTGATCATCGGACATTCGGAGGTTTCCTTGGAGGGTCTGTTTGGTGTCTGCGTTTGTTCTAATTGTTATAGCACTGGTGCCAGAGCAGGCGCGATGCATCCAGGTTCCGGAATGCGAAATAAGGGGCATCCTTGGAACTGGGGGCGACCACGGCGGTGATGTCGAGCCACAGGGTCGCCCCGGGCGCGAGGTCGAATTCACGGCCCGGCAGCGGCCAGTCCTGCAATTCCATGCCGGAGGTCATGATGACTGCCCGGGCCGCCGGTCCGGTCAGCGCGCACTTGACGTCGATCAAGGACGGTGTTGCGGCGGGCAGGGTATGAAAACGGGCTTCCTGGCCGGGTTGGACATCGTGGGGGTGGGAGTCCTCTTCCAACATTTCCGCCCGGGGCAGGGCGCGCCACGGTGCCTCCGCCGCATCGGCGGCGACGGCGAATAAGAAGACCACGAGAGCGGCGAAGGACGGATAAATGGACATGGCAAATCCCCCCGACGCCTCTACACGGAAAACCTTAGCAGGCCAACCAGTTAAACGTTACAGACCGGTGTCGGCTCTGTTGCGCCGCACCAAATGATGCTCTACGGTTTAATGGCAACTGGGCTCCTGGGGTGAATTTGTCCGATAGAGAGAAACCCGACATTTTCGACGAAATGCACGCCGCGAACGGAGACATCCGCGCGGCTTATAGAGATTATTCGGCCTGGCTGACCGACCAGTCCCTGGAGCGGCTTCGCCAGAAGCACGCACAGGCGGATTTGTTGTTCCGCCGGCTCGGCATCACTTTCACCGTTTATGGCGAGGACGAGGGCGGCGAGCGCCTAATTCCCTTCGACGTCATCCCGCGCATTATCAGCCACGAGGAATGGAGCGTTCTGGAACGGGGCGCCATTCAGCGGGTCGATGCGCTCAACGCCTTTCTGCATGACATCTATCACGAACAGGAAATCATCCGCGCCGGCATCGTGCCGGCCGAACTGGTGATGACCAACGAGGCCTTTCAGCCGCAGATGTTGGGGCTCGATCTGCCGCGTCGGGTCTATGCCCATGTGTCCGGCGTCGATGTGGTGCGGGTCGACGACAAGACCTTTTATGTCCTGGAAGACAACGTGCGCACCCCATCGGGCGTGTCCTACATGTTGGAAAACCGCGAAACCATGATGCGCCTGTTCCCGGATCTGTTCGCGCAATCCGTGGTCGCACCGGTGGATCGCTATGCCGAATACCTGCTGCGCTCGCTCCAGGCCGTGGCGCCGGCGGGCGTGGATGATCCCACGGTCGTGCTGATGACGCCGGGGCAATACAACAGCGCCTATTTCGAACATGCGTTCCTGGCCATGGAAATGGGCATCGAACTGGTCGAAGGGCGCGATCTGTTCGTCGACTCGGGCTCCATGTTCATGCGCACGACCGAAGGACCCAGGCGGGTCGACGTGATCTACCGCCGGGTCGATGACGGGTTCATCGACCCATTGGCCTTCAATCCGGACTCGGCCCTTGGCGTGCCGGGCATGCTGTCCGTCGTGCGCAGCGGCCGCGTGACCGTGTGTAACGCCATGGGCACCGGCGTCGCCGACGACAAGGCCATGTACTGCTTCGTGCCCGACATGATCCGTTTCTACCTGGGGGAGGAGCCGGTACTGCAGAACGTGCCGACCTATTCCTGCCGCAAGCCGGACGACCTCAAGTACGTGCTCGATAACATCGCCGACTTGGTGGTCAAGGAAGTCCATGGTTCGGGCGGGTACGGCATGTTGGTGGGGCCCAAAGCCACCAAGGCCGAATGCGACGATTTCAAGCGGCGCCTGAAGGCGGAGCCGGACAATTACATCGCCCAGCCGACCTTGGCGCTGTCGACCTGCCCGACCCTGGTCGAGGAAGGCATCGCGCCGCGGCACGTCGATCTGCGGCCTTATGTGCTGTCGGGCGAGAAGACCCGGGTGATGCCGGGCGGCCTGACCCGCGTGGCGCTGAAGCCGGGGTCGCTGGTCGTCAACTCCTCGCAGGGTGGCGGGACCAAGGACACCTGGGTCCTCGAGGCGCCGGTCGTCATCGAGGAAGAGGAATAGGGAGGGCGACGCAGAGATGTTATCGAGCACCGCCGAAAACCTGTTCTGGATGGCGCGCTATATGGAGCGTTCGGAAAATACCGCGCGCCTGCTGACCGGGCTTTATCACATGTCCCTGCTGCCGGCGCGGCGGGGGGCCCAGGCGGGCCTGTGGGAAGGGCTGTTCCAGTCCGAGGCCGAACGCAACGCCTACCTTGCCAAGTACGATGCCTTCAAGACCGATCCGGTGCTGACCTACATGGTGCTGGACCGCGAAAACCCGTCAAGCATCCGGTCCTGTGTTTGGTCGGCGCGCGAGAACGTGCGCGCCACGCGCCATGTGTTGACCACGGACATGTGGGAGACCATCAATTCGACTTGGTTGGACATTGCAAAGACCACCTATGCCGACATGCTGGACATGGGGCATCACGAATTCCTGGAATGGATCAAGGTGCGTTCGCACCTGTTCCGCGGGGTTGCCCATGGCACCATGCGGCGCGGCGAAGCCTTTGAATTCTGGCGTATGGGCGTGTTTATCGAGCGGGCGGAAAATACCATTCGCTTGCTGGCCGCCCGCGCCCATACCTTCAAGCCGACGGGCCCCATTTCGCGTGAGGACACGGCGACCCTCGATTATTACCAATGGGGCACGCTGTTGCGATCGGTCAACGCCTACAAGGCCTACCGGGAAATCTACAAAAGCCAGATCGACCCGCGCCGGGTCGTTGAATTGCTGACCCTGAACGAGGAGATCCCGCGTTCCGTCATGGCCTGTGTCGAGGAGATTTGCGAAGTTCTGGAAGGCCTGCGCCCGCGGTCGCGGTGTTTCGAACAGTCGCGCGACCTTCTCAACCGGCTGCAGTCGGCGCGCATCGACCGCGTCTACCGCACGGGCATGGCGCGGTTCCTGGAAGATTACCGGGCCGGCCTGCACGATCTCAGCCTGCAAATCCAAAAAGACTTCCTGATGATCCAATGAGTGCGTCATGCATCTGACCGTCAAGCACGTCACCCAGTTCAAGTTCGCGGAAGCGGCGACCCATTCGATTCAGTACATTCGGATGACGCCGCGCGCCGACCTGTGCCAGCGGGTCCGCCAATGGGAGATCACGGCGAGCGGGCGTCTGACGCCCTGGACCGACGGGTTCGACAACCACGCCCATGTCGTGACCTTTGACGGAGAGCACGACGAGGTGCGCGTCACCGTCAGCGGCGAGATCATGACATCGGATACCAACGGCATCCTGCCCATGGACGACGGGCTGCCGCCCTATATCTTTCTCACGCCCACGGATTACACGGATGCCGACGACGGAATCCGTAAGTTCGCCAAGCCGATCGCCAAGGTTCTTGAATCGCAGGGGGCGCTTGCCGCGGGCCATGCCCTGATGGCCGCGGTGGCCGAGGCCGTGAAATATCAGGCCGGCCAGACCACGGTGGAAACCAAGGCTTCCGAGGCGCTGGCCGCCGGTAAGGGGGTGTGCCAGGACCAGGCGCATCTGTTCATCGCCGCCGCCCGGCACCTGGGCTTGCCCACGCGCTACGTATCCGGATACCTGGCGGCGGGGAAGGGCAATGACAGCCATCTGGCAAGCCACGCCTGGGCCGAGACCCTGGTCGAAGGCTTGGGCTGGGTCAGCTTCGATCCGGCCAACGATCAATGTGCGACGGATGCCTATATCCGGTTGGCGCTGGGGCTCGACTACGGCACGGCCTGCCCGATCCGGGGGCTGCGCTCGGGCGGCGGGCTCGAGGAAATGGACGTCAACCTGCGCATCGACGAACAGTAGCAGGACAAACCGTGGCGGTCAGACGCCCCGGGCGAAGTCCAGGATCAGCACGAAGGCCAGCGCGGCCACCACCCAGAACACCATCGAACTAAGATGCAGGGTCTTGGCCATGAAGCCTTCGGGCCCATGGTGACGGCGGATGACCGTGATCGTATCGACGGCCACCTTGGTCAGTGAAGTTTCGATGGCGGTGCCGATGGCCGCCAACCCCTGCACCAGACGACCGACCACGAACGGCCCGGCGACCCGGTAGAACCAATCGGTATCCAGATTGGTGGATCTAAGTTCCGGGGGATAGATGCGCGTCAGCATCAATACCGTAAAGGCAAGCGCTGAAAACATCAAAAGCTGCAACTGCTGAACCACGTGATACGACGTGTACGGCTTGTAATCGACGGCATAAGGCAAGATGTCGTATAGCGCCGTTGGATAGACGCCAATAAAGATGCACAGGAACGCCGTAAGTCCCATGGCCAGCAGCATGTGCCAAGGGGCTTCCTTAACGCGGCGGCCACTGTCATGAGCGAAGAACGCGAAATAGGGAATCTTGATGCCGGAGTGATGGAAGACGCCTGCCGATGCGAACAGCAGTGTTCCCCAGATGAACCAGCGGTGTTCTTCGGCGACGGCCGTGAGAATCATCGATTTCGAGATAAAGCCGGAGAAGAGAGGAAACGCCGAAATCGATGCCGCGCCGATGATGCAGAACCCGGTCGTTAAGGGCATGGATTTGTACAGCCCGCCGAGTTCTGAGCCCTTGCAAGTGCCGGTTCTGAACAATACCGCGCCCATCGACATGAACAGGAGAGCCTTGTAAAGGATGTGGCTGAACGCGTGGGCCGCCGTGCCGTTCAGGGCCAATTCCGTTCCGACACCCACACCCACAACCATGAAACCGAGCTGGTTGTTGAGCGAATATGCCAGAACGCGCCGAAGGTCGTTCTCGATTACCGCGTAGAAGATTGGGAACGCGGTCATGGTCGCACCGATATAGATCAGGGCTTCGGTCCCGGCGAAGCCGCGCGCGAGGGCATAAACGGCAAGTTTGGTCGTGAATGCGCTGAGGATCACGGTTCCGGTCACGGTCGCTTGCGGATAGGCGTCCTGCAGCCAGTTGTGCAGAAGCGGAAACGCGCATTTGATTCCAAATGCCACCAGGATCAGTTTTCCGGCCATGGAATCGATGCCGATATGGCCGAAGTCGATAGAACCCGTATCTGCATACCAGATGATCGCTCCAGCCAATAGAATGACGCCGGACGTGACCTGAATCACCAAGTAGCGCATGCCGCATCGATAGGCTTCCGGAGTCCGGGACGCCCAGATGAGAAACACCGACGATACCCCGGTGAGTTCCCAGAACACGAACAGTGTCACCAAGTCGCCGGCGAAGACCGCAGCGATGGCCGCACCCGCGTACACCAGCGCGGAAACCTGCTGCAGAATGTCGCGCTCGTGCCATGCGAACAGAAGACCCAAAAACGCTGCGATATTGAAGATGTAACCCCAAACGAGGGACAGACGATCGACCTGCAAAGGCTCCAGCGTCATGCCGAAGGCTTCCATGGTCACCAGGGTCCCCGGCTCCAACTGATGGACGAGCATGAAGCCGACAATCGGCAGCGCGAGGATATAGAGGCGCCTGATGACCAAGGGCAGCAGGAGCGCTGGCAGCGCGCCCAGGATAAGGATCAAGCCCGGATTGATGCTACTGATCGCGGTCATAATAATCCTCATCACGCATTAGAAAGATGCGCATCACTTTTGCCGCAATCACCAGGGCGACACACATCACGAACCCGTAGATCGCATAGAAGCCGAAAACATCCTCGAACCCGAAGTGAGAATGTTTTTCGTAGAAACCGTCAGCCAGAAAAAGCAGCCCGCAGACGATGAAAAGCGCGATTATGATCTTTCGCACGTTCTTCTGATCATCGAGCCAGTACCGGCGCGCGCTGTTGCCCTGCTCTTGGTCCTCGCTCATGCTCAGCCTCCAAATACGGGTAATAGGAATATGCGAATTCGGTCCGCATAGAAGAACAGAAGGACACAGCCCGTCGCCGTCAGCACGATGGGTAGCAAGCACATAAAGGAGGCATCGGATATGCCTTCTCGACCGAACGTCATATGCCGAAGAAGGAGATGGTTCGGCGGTGCATGATGGTGCTCATGGTCGTCATGATCGTTGTCCGCGTCTTCCTCTGACTGTATCGGCGCTTTGCCGAAGAAGCCGTATAGAACCACCGGCATCAAATAGGCCAAATTCAAGAGCGACGACACCATAAGCACCGCGATGAATATCAACTGGTGGGTCTCGGCCGCGCCTAGGGCGATGTACCATTTCGACCACATTCCGCCCATGGGGGGCAGGCCGATCAAGGACAACGACGCCAGGAAGAAGCAGAAAAAGGTCACCGGCATCCGGTGGCCAAGCCCTTTCATGTCGGAAATATCGGTCTTGTGAGCGAATACAATGATTGCGCCGGCGCAGAAGAACAGGGTGATCTTGCCGAAGGCATGCATCACGATGTGCATCGCCGACCCAAGGGCCGCAATATCGGACGCCAGCATGGCGCCCAGGACGATGTAACTTAACTGGCTCACTGTCGAATAGGCGAGGCGAAGCTTCAGGTTGTCCTGACGCATGGCGACGATAGATGCCGCGATGATGGTGAACGCGGCGACATAGAGCAGAAAATCTGTACCCGGCGCCAATTTCAAAAGGTCGATTCCGAATATGTAAACGACGACCTTAAGAACAGAGAACACGCCCGCCTTGACCACCGCAACCGCGTGCAGCAAGGCCGAGACCGGGGTCGGGGCGACCATGGCGGCGGGCAGCCAACGGTGGAACGGCATCAACGCCGCCTTGCCGATGCCGAAGGCATAGAGCGCCAGCAGGACTGCGATCATCGGGCCCTGGGCCTGTTCGGCATTGAACACGCCGCCCCGCACGAAATCGAGGGTTCCGGCGATCTGCCAGGTCCAGATCATGCCGAACAACAGGAAGCCGATTGAGGTCGACAGCAGGATGCCGAGATAGATCCGGCCCGAGCGTTTGGCTTCTTCCGTGCCGTGATGGGCGACCAGCGGGAAGGTGGAGACGGACAGCACTTCGTAGAACACGAACAGCGTCAGCATGTTGCCGGCGAGGGCGACGCCGATGGCCGACGCAATGGCGATGGCAAAGAAGAAGAAGAACCGGGTCTGGTTTTCTTCGTGATGACCACGCATGTAGCCGATAGCGTACAGCGTCGTGACGATCCACAGGAAGCTGGCGATCCCGGCGAAGATCATGCCAAGCGGTTCCAGCGTCAGACGGATCGACAGCCCGGGCACCATGTCGAACAGCACGATGTCGGGCCGGCCGCCGGCCGCGACGATGGGGTAAAGCTGCGTCACGACGTAGAACAGACAGCCCGCCGTGATCAGGCTGGCGCCATCGCGGGCATTTTCCCAACGGCCGAGCGCCAGCACCACGAACGCCCCGATAACCGGAATGACGAGAGCCAGAACCAGGGCGTCGCCCGGTGCCCAGCCGGCAAGAAGACCGGTCATGGCTTGCCTCCACTGGCGGGACCCATGAGGGCGTTGGCCGCCTCACCGGCGATGCGCAAGGTGGTGTCGCCGTCGATGCCGAACCAGACGGTGGCCGCAGCCAACACAATCATCGGCACCAGCATGGACAGCGGCGCCTCGCTGCGCCGGGCGGCGCCTTCGGGCGGGGCCTTGAGGTAGGCGACCTCGACCACCCGCCAGACGTAGACAATGGCGAGCAGCGACGACAGCAGGATGCCTGCCGCGACATACCACCAGCCGAGGGCGAGGGAGGCCTGCACCAACTGCCATTTGGAAATGAAGCCGACCGTCAGCGGCGTGCCGATCAGCGACAGCCCGGCGACCAGGAACACCGCGGTGGTCACCGGCATGCGTTTGCCGATGCCGGCAAGGTCGTTGAGCCGGACCGATCCGATCACGTAGAACATGGCGCCCACGGCCATGAAGGCAGCCCCCTTCATGACGGCGTGGTTGAACAGATGGACGATACCCCCGGTCAGGCCCGCGGCGGTGGCCATGCCGATGCCGAGCACCATGTAGCCGACCTGTGACACGCTGGAGTAGGCCAGCATGCGTTTCACGTCAGTCTGGAAGATGGCGACGAAGGCGCCCGCGAACATGCCGATCAGGGCGACGATGATCAGCATCAGGCTGATGTCCGTGGAGGCGAACAGGTCGGTGCCGCCGAATACGGTGAAGACAAGGCGCAGCAGGGCGTAGATCGCGACCTTGGTCGCCGTCGAGGCGAGAAACACAGTGACCGCCGAGGGTGCGAAGGCATAGGCATTGGGCAGCCAGGTGTGCAGCGGGAACATCGCGAGCTTGAGCCCCAACCCGATGACCACGAAGGCGAAGGCGGCCAATACCGTGCGCGTGTGGTCCACGGCCGGCAGCAGGGTCGCGAGGTCCGCCATGTTGAGCGAACCGGTCATCATGTACATCATGCCGACGCCGATGATGTAGAAGGTCGCGCCCAGAGTGCCCATGATCAGATAGCGGTAGGACGCGGTCAGGGCGCGGCGATTGCCGCCGAGGCTGATCAGCACGTAGCTCGACAGGGAGGAGATTTCCAGGAACACGAACAGGTTGAAGGCGTCCGCCGTGGTCGTGATGCCGAGCAGGCCCGTCATGCACAGCATGTACATCAGATAGAACAGATAGATACGCGGCCGGGCGACCTCTTTCTCCACGCTTACCTTGGCGTAGGGCAGGGTGATCGCGGCGATTGCCGTGACGATGACCAGAACCAGGGCGTTGGCCGCGTCGATGCGGTATTCGATGCCCCAGGGCGCCGGCCAACTGCCGAGCTCGTAAATGATCAGGCCGCTGGCCAACACCTTGCCCAGCAGGACCAGGGCGATGAAGAAGGTGATCCAGGTGACGATCGTCGCCCACAGCCAGCTCAGCTTGGCGTCGCGCAGCAGCACGCAGATCGGCGCGCAGAGAAGCGGCACGACGACCTGCAGGATGGGCAGGTGCGGTTCGATCGCGGCGGCAAAGGGCAGCGACAGGAAATAGGTGTAGAAGATGGTCACCTGTCCTCCTCCTCTTCCACGGCCAGGATCTCGTCATCTTCGATGGTGTCGTAGGCGTTGCGGATGCGCACGACCAAGGCGAGGCCGAGGGCCGTGGTGGCGACGCCGACCACGATCGCGGTCAGGATCAGGACATGGGGCAGGGGGTTTGAATATTGCGTGATGCCTTCGGCCAGGATCGGCGCCGTGCCGCCCGTGACCTTGGCCATCAGGATGTAGAACAGAAAGACCGAGACCTGAAACACGTTCAGACCGACGATCTTCTTCACCAGGTTGTCATGGGCGATGACGATGTAGAACCCGGTCATCATCAACGCGATGACGATCCAGTAGCCGAGCAGGCCGGGCGACGCCGGACCGACCATGAAGGCTTCGAAGGAAAGCCATAGATCATAAAGCGGTTTGAAGATGTCGACTAATCCCTGCATGGTCTCAGTCCCCGCCCGACTGGCCGGCGAACACGTTGAAGATCGTGATCATCGACGCCGCGACCGTGATGCCGACGCCCAGTTCGACGATCAGGATGCCGTAGTGCTGCCCGTGCAAGGGGTCGTGGGCCAGGACGTTGTAGTCCAGATAGTTGCCGCCCAGGATCAGCCCCGCGACCCCGGTTAATCCATAAGTCAGCACGCCGACGACCAGCAGCAGGCGCGTCGACCAGGGCGGCAGCACCCGTTTCACCGTCTCGACGCCGAACAGGATGGCGTAAAGGATAAAGCCCGAACCGAAGATCACGCCGGCCTGAAACCCGCCGCCGGGGCCGAAGTCGCCGTGGAACTGAACGTAAAGCGCGAACAGCAGGATCGGCGGAATCAGGAACTTGGAGACGACGCGGAGAACGACCTTACGGTGCATCATGATGCGGCCCCCTTCGTGTCCGAGCCGCCTTCATCCGCTTCCTCGTCTTCGCGTCGCCGGCGCGCGCGACCAAGGATGGCCAGCACGCCCGTGGCGGCGGTGAAGATCACGAAGACCTCGCCGAGCGTGTCAAAGCTACGGTAGCTTGCCAGCACGCTGGTGACGATGTTGGGCATGCCCACTTCTTCGCCCGATTTCTCGATATAACGGGGCACCACGTGGTGGTGAATGGCGGCGATCTTGTCGCCGTAGCGGGGCATGTCGAAGGTGCCGTAGACCAGCACGGCGCCGGTCACGGCGACGACCAGGAACGCGGTCGTGCTCTTGCTTTTGCCGCCGCCCAGCTTTTCCTTACGCGTGGTCAATGCCAGGGTGCCCAGCATCAGGACGGTGGAGATGCCGGCGCCCACGGCGGCCTCGGTGAAGGCGACATCGACCGCGTCCAGCACCACATAGGCGGCGGCGCCGATCAGCGAGAAGATTCCCGACAGCATGGACACGGCGAACAGGTCACGGATGCGTGCGATGGCCAGGCCAACGGCCCCCATCATGAGCATCAGGACGATGATGATGACGTTTTCTATGGTCGGCCTCCCCGGCTGAGGGCCGCGCTTTTTTCCTCATCGACCCGGGGTGTGACGCCGGCATTGAGGCAGGCGCGGGCCAGGGCGTGGGTCGCCGTCGGGCTGGTGAAGAAGATGAAGGCCAGGATCAGGGCCAGCTTGACCGTGACGATGGTCAGCCCGGCCTGGAACATCAGGCCGACCAGAATCAGTTCACAGCCCAGGGTGTCGATGACGCCCGCCGGATGCATGCGCGCGAACACGTCGGGCATGGTGATCATGCCGATACCGCCGATGATCAGCAGCACCGCGCCCGGCAGAATGAACAGCCAGGTCAGGATGTCGAAGATGATCGGATCAATGGGGAGCGCCATGGTCAGATATCCCCCGCATCGGGGCCGGCGGCTTGTTCGCCGTGGCCCATGTCCCGGAACTTGATGAACTTGGTCACCGCGATGGTGCCGATGAAGTTGATCAACGCATAGACCAGCGCCAGGTCGAGAAATTCCGGGCGTCCTTGCAGGAACCCGACCACGGAAATCAACAGGACCGTCAGCGTGCCGAAGGCGTTCACGGCGAGGATGCGGTCGAACACGGTCGGCCCCTTCAAGGCGCGCACCAGGACCAGAACCATGGTGACCAGAACGGCGAGGGCGGCGGCGGCGAAGCTCATGGCGTTAGCGATCCTCTCCGGGCGCACCCTCGACGGCCGTGCAGCGGCGGTCCATCTCGCCGGACTTCAGCCCGTCGGCGGCCCCCCGCGTCAGCGCGTGGACGATCATCACCCCGTCTTCGACGGCGAGGGTCACCGTGCCCGGCGTGAGGGTGATGGAATTGGCGTAGATGACATGGCCCAGTTCGGTCTTCTGTGTCGCCTTGGTGCGCAGGACCGAGGTATGGACCCGGCCCTTGGGCGACAGCACGGCCTTGACCACGTCGATGTTGGCCATGACGATCTCCTTGCCCAGCCAGGGCAGGTAGGTCAGCCAGCGCCAGGTAACCTGGATGGGGTGGCCTTCGTGGTCGACCACGTCCATGCGGTGGGCGATGAACACGACCAGGGCGACGGAAGCGGCGCCGAAGGCCAGGATCAGCGGAATCGTATAGCCCGACAGCAGCCACCAGAGCGCGGCCAGGCCGATGCTAAGGCTGATCGCATGGAGCACTGAAACGTTCCCCCGTTCTTCCCCTGGCCGGCGTTACCGCCCCCTTGAAGGGCGACGCCGATCACTACGTTATCCGAGGCTCAGGTATACCACCCAAAGCCATCGACGTGACAACAAAATGGGCATAATTTCATGGAATAACAAGGACGTTCGCGCTGGTATACCAAGGGCGGCGGAAATCAACGGAAGCTGTATTATTAATAGGTGCGATGGGCCTGAAATGATCGACAGGATTTTCAGATCGTGGAAAATCACGCGCCGCGCCGCCCTGCGTTTTGCCGGTGTGTTGGCGGTGCTTTGCGTCGTTTTGAGCGGCACGCCAGTGCATGCGGACGGTCAAACGGTCAGATTCGCCGAATCCGAAGTGGTCGTGCATACGGTGAACGGCGCGCATCCGTTCAAGGTCGAGATGGCGGTCGACGATGCGCAGCGCGCCCTCGGCCTGATGTATCGCCGCGACCTGGCCCCGGACCGCGGCATGCTGTTCGACTTCGGGCGCGAGATCTATATTTCCATGTGGATGCGCAACACCTTCATTCCGCTTGATATGCTGTTTATCGGCGCGGATGGGCGCATCGGATTCATCCGTGAGCGCACGACGCCACGGTCGCTGGACACCATTGAGGCGCCGGAGCGCAACCGCGCCGTGCTTGAGGTTGCGGCCGGGACGGTGGCGCGGCTCGGCATCCGCGTCGGCGACCGGGTCGAGCATGCGATCTTCCGCTAACCGCGTGCTTGCCTTGGGCAGGCTTAAATCATAGGTTTCCCCCGCGTCGGGGCGTAGCTCAGCCTGGTAGAGTGCGTGCTTTGGGAGCACGATGTCGCTGGTTCGAATCCAGTCGCCCCGACCAGTATTCGGGCAGGGGGCCCGAGGCGTGCCGCTGTGTCCGTCCATGTGAGCGTTGACGGGACGGCCCGATGGCCGCATAGAAGACCTTAAGACGCGCGGCAATCGGCCGCGCCAGGATGGGAATTGGGAAGATGAGCGAAGCGCGCATTTTTCAGCCGGCGAAGAACGCCATGCAGTCCGGCCGGGGCAAAACCCGGCGTTGGATTTTGGAATACGAGCCGTCGGAACCCCGCGTCGCCGATCCCCTGATGGGCTGGATCGGCTCGGGCGATACCCGCGGCCAGCTGCGGCTCAAGTTCGACAGCAAGGAAGAAGCCGTCGACTACGCCAAGAAGAACGGCCTGATCTACAAGGTGATCGAGCCCCATACCCGCCGCGTCAAGCCGAAGAGCTATTCCGACAACTTCGCCTACGACAAGGTCGGCGTCTGGACCCACTGAATGGGGCTGCGCCGGGCCGTCTTCTCGGCGCCATGTCCGCCGGAGACTCCGTAGCTCAACTGGATAGAGCAGCTGCCTTCTAAGCAGCAGGTTGCAGGTTCGAGTCCTGCCGGGGTCGCCAGTTATTTCAATGACTTAAAGGGAGTGGGTCGCGGTGAGCTTGAAACGCATGGTTCTGCAAATGGGGCAGGGCACCGATATCCACGGCGCGGACAGCACCAAGGCCGCCGAACGCGCCGTGCGGGACGCGCTGTGGCGCAATTACCTGCAGATCGCCGATGCCCTGGGGCAGCCGCGCGACAACATGGTCATCGAGGTGACCATCGGCGCACCCCGCCCCGAGACCATCGACAAGGCCGCCGTCGCGGCCGTGTTCCCCTACGGTCAGATCACCGTGACCTGCCAAGAGGGGGGCTTGGAAATCGCGACACCGGACGGCACGGATTCGACCTTGCTTGCCCATGCGGCGGTCGTGGTCCGCATGGATGTTCCGGACGATGTTCTGGGAGATGCCCAATGAGCAAGAAACTGGATCGCGTGATTTTGGAAATGGGCTCCGGGGTCTCGCTGCGCGGGGGCAATTACACGAAAGCCGCCTGCCGCGCCGTCGATGACGCCATCCACCATTCAAGTCTGTCGTTCATGCGCGAATTGGGCCGGGACCCGGATACCGACATGACGGTCGAAGTGACGATCGGCGTGCAGGACCCGTCGGCGGTCGATGTCGACGCGGTGCAGGCCCTGCTGCCGCACGGCCGCGCATCGGTGCGAGTCGTCAAGGGCGGGTTGAACGTGCCGTATCCCGAGCGCGGCTACGAGACCATCATCGCCAGCGCCGCCGTCGCGGCCTTCGCCGACATGTCGCGGTACAGACGCTCCTAGAAGGCGGGCGTCATCGGTTTAAGACGTAACGCCCGCAGCCCCTTACGGGGATACCGCTCATCCCCGAAACGCGGTTAAGCCGCGTTCTCTTGCGCCGCGTCGGGGCGCCGGGCGATGCCCTTGGCGGCCTGTTCGACGCCGTAGGCCTGGACCAGGATGTCCGTCGAGGCCTCGGCCAGGTCGATGCATTCCGTCAGCAGGTTGAGGATGCGCATGTTGTTGGCGACGACCTTTTCCGTCTCCCGTTCGTGGGTGGCGACGGAAACGTTGCAGCGCGCGATGATGTCGTTGCGCAGAATGCGGAGAATGTCCTCCAGCTTGGCGCCGTTGGGATTGTCGTCCGATACCAGAAGTTTCGTCATGGCCTTGGTCCTTTCCTCATTGGGGTTCCCCCTTCTTATTTCGATATCAAAATAATATAGGGGGTCCTTAGGGAAAGTGATGAAAAGCACACCCTAGCCATGGGTCATAGACGACGGCCCTGCTAGGCGTCCAGACCGATCGGACAGGTCACCCCCGTGCCGCCGAGCCCGCAATAGCCCCGGGGGTTCTTGGCCAGATACTGCTGATGGACGTCCTCGGCGTAATAGAACGGCCCCGCATCCTTGATCTCGGTCGTGATCTTGCCGTAGCCGGCGTCGGTGAGCTTTTTCTGGTAGGCCTTCAGCGAGGCTTCGGCGGCGCGGCGCTGCTCGGGCGAATTCACATAGATGCCGGACCGGTACTGGGTGCCCCGGTCGTTGCCCTGGCCCATGCCTTGGGTCGGGTCGTGGTTTTCCCAGAACACCTTCAGCATGTCCTCAAAGCTCGCCTTGGCCGTGTCGTAGACCGCGAGCAGGATCTCGTTATGGCCGGTCTGGCCGGTGCAGACCTCCTGATAGGTCGGGTTGGGGGTGAACCCGGCGCCGTATCCCACCGCCGTGGTCCAAACACCGGGGGTTTCCCAGAACTTGCGCTCCGCCCCCCAGAAACAGCCCATGCCGAACACGGCGGTTTCCATGCCGTCGGGAAACGGCGGCTTGATGCGGTTGCCGGTGACGACATGGAATTCGGACGTGGGGATCGGCGTGTCGCGGCCGGGCAGGGCCTGGTCGGCGGTCGGCAATTCTGATTTGTTCGGTATCTTGAACAGGGAAAACATGGCGGCATTCCTCGAAAATCCGGGTGTTGGTCAGCATATAGGAAACACAGCCCGGATATCCATCATGGCTCTCGAAAGCGTGACCGGGGGCGGCCTCGGCTTGGCCATTTTTCTTGGATCGCGCGCCGTTCGGCCATATTATGGCGCTTATGCAACGGCACATCGCACTCGCCGCCCTGGTCGGCATGGCCGCCCTGATCTTCGCGCCCGAATTGAGGGACGCGGGGGCCTTCGTGCTGTCGAAAAGCCTGGATGCAAACGCGATCAAGGTGGTTCAGAACAGCCTGTACGGGCTGGGATGCTTCTAACCCGCAGCCCGGCGGCCTGCGCCTGACATGTCCGACACTTCTCAAGACGGTATCCTCGACCTGTGGCCGACCAAGCTGGTCCGCCGGCACCTGCCGGGCTTCGAGGAGCCGACCCAGGCCCTGGTCAAGCTGATCCGCGACATGGAGCGGGTTAACAAGAACCTGACCACGGATTATCTGGCGCCCGATTTCTTCAATCTGGACGACCCGGCGGTCGGCTGGCTGCGCGAACAGATCAACCAGACCGTGGTTGATTACCTGCGCGCCATCGGCATCGACTATGACGTGAAATGGACCATCCAGGGCTGGCCCAACATCAACCGCCTGGGCGATTACCACGACGCCCATAATCATCCGGGATCGTACCTGTCGGGGACCTATTACCTGAAGATGCCGGGGGCAAAGGAGCCCATGCGCAACCGCGCCGACCTGCGGCCCTCGCACATCACGTTCTACGATCCGCGCCCGGGCGTGAACATGACGGCGATCGCCAAGGACCCCTACGTCGATCCGGAATTCACGGTGCTGCCCGAACCGGGCCTGCTGATGATGTGGCCGGCCTTCCTCAGCCACTTCATCCACCCGAACCTGTCCAAGGACACGCGGGTTTCGGTCAGCTTCAACATCGTGCTCAAGTGGCAGGACCACTACGTGCCGACGCAATAACCTTCCGTGGTTTCCGTCACCAGCCGATCGCCTTGGGCAGCCAGGTGGCGATTTCCGGGAAGGCGAACAACAGGCCGAGTGCGGCCATCTGCAGCAGAATGAAGGGAATCACGCCTCGGTAGATGTCGCCGGTGGTGATTTCCGGCGGCGCCACGCCCTTGAGGAAGAACAGGGCCCAGCCGAAGGGCGGCGTCAGGAACGAGGTCTGCAGGTTCATGGCGACCAGGATCGCGAGCCACACCATGTCGACGCCCGAATGGGCGAACACGGGCAGGAACAGGGGCAGGGCGATGTAGGAAATCTCGATCCATTCCAGGAAGAAGCCCAGCACGAAGATCACGGCCATCATGAACAGCAGGTCGGCCATTACGCCGCCCGGGATGAAATCGAACATGTAGCCGACCAGGTGTTCGCCGCCGAGCCCGCGGAACGCCAGGCCGAAGGGCTGGGCGCAGATCAGGATGAAGAACACCATGGCCGAGGTCAGCAGCGTGCTTTTGCAGACATCGGCCAGGACGCGGACGTTCAACCGCCCGCCCATGAGGGCCAGGATGAGGGAGCCGAGCGCCCCCATGGAGGCCGCTTCCGTCGGGGCCGCGACACCGCCGACGATGGAACCCAGCACGGCGAAGATCAGCGACAGGGGCGGCAGCACGACCTGTACCAGCTTGGTCAGCAGCTCGCGCCGGCCCATGGCGTCCCGTTCGGCCTCGGGAATGGCCGGGGCCATGTCGGGGCGGAAATAGCCGAGCAGCAACAGGTAGAGGGCGAGAATCCCGGCCAGCATCAGGCCCGGCACCATGGCGGCGGCGAACAGGGTGCCCACGGACAGGCCCAGGATGTCGGCCAGCAGGATCAGGACCAGGCTGGGCGGGATGATCTGGCCCAGGGTGCCGGAGGCGCAGATGGTGCCGCAGGCCAGGCCCTTGTCGTAGCCGCGCCGAACCAAGGGGCCGAGCGCCAACAGGCCGACGGTGACGACCGTGGCGCCGACGATGCCCGACGACGCCCCCATCAACACGCCGACGATGACGATGGCAAGGCCCATGCCGCCGCGCACCCGTCCCATGGCATGGCCGATGACGTCGATCAGGTCCTCGGCCATGCGGGATTTCTCCAGCATCACGCCCATGAAGATGAACAGCGGCAGGGCCAGCAGGGTGTAATTGGTGACGACGCCGTGAATGCGCCCCGGCAACAGGCCGAACAGGCTGGTCCCGAAGCCGAGATAGCCGAACAGCAGGCCGGACACGGCGAGCGAGATGGCGACGGGAATGCCGATCACCAGAAGCCCGAAGAAGCCACCGATCATGCCGATGGCGAGCAATTCCATTTCCGTCATTGCGGCGCGGTCCGCTCGGCGCGCGCGGCGGCGAAGGTGGTGAGGGCGCCCAGGGCCTGGCTGATCGCCTGCAGGCCGAGAAGGCCAAACCCTAAGGGAATGAAGGCTTTCAGAACCCAGCGGTACGGAAGGCCGCCGGGATCGGGCGAGCCTTCAAGAATGCCGTAGGACTGTTGCACGTAGGGCAGGGACAGCACGACGATGGTGACGGAAACCCCGATCACGAGAAAGTCCGTGACCAGGTCGACCGCCGCCTGCCAATGGACGGGCAGGCGGGCATAGAGGAAATCCACGCGTACATGCTCGCCCTTCTGCATGGCATAGGACATGCCGATCAGGGCGATCGGCGACACCAGATGCCATTCCAGTTCCTGCAGGGCGACGGAGCTGAGATTGAATCCGTAGCGGGTGAGCACGTTGCCCGCGACGACGAAGACCATGAGCAGGCCGCAGGCGGCCGCGAGACGGCCCGCCCATTCCACCGGAATGAGCAGGGCCGCTTCGAGACGCCGCAGGCCCGAGGGGCTGCGTGGATGCATGTGCGATTACCTCGCCCGCGTTAAGACGAGATCATGCCCTGATAGGGCTTTTCCGAAATCGCCGCCCAGGACCGATGCTTGGCGCGGAAGGCCATGAAATGGTCGTGGACCTTCTTGGTCAGCGGATCGGCGGCGGATTTTTCCGCCAACACCTGTTCGGTCAGCGTTTTCAGTTCGGCGACGACCGCGTCGGGCAGGGTTTGGGCGATGACGCCGTGATTGGTCACCAGATCCGTCAGCGCATCGGCGTTGTGGGCCTCGCTCCAGGCATGGCTGTCCAGGTTGCAGGCCTGGGCGCAGGATTTGACGATGGCCTGAAGGTCCTTGGGCAGGCTGTCCCAGGCCTTCTTGTTCATCAGCAGTTCCGTCACGTTGGACGGCTCGTGCCAGCCGGTGGTGTAGTAGTACTTGGCGGCCTTGTGCAGGCCCATGCGGCGGTCCTGGAAGGGGCCGACGAATTCGGCCGCGTCGATCACCCCGCGCTCCAGCGCCGGGAAGATTTCCCCGCCGGGCAGCAGCTTCACGGCGACGCCGAGCTTTTCGTACACCTTGCCGGCCAGGCCCGGAATCCGCATCTTCAAGCCGTCGAAATCCTTAACGGATTCAATGGGTTTCTTGAACCAACCGGTCATCTGCACGCCGGTGTTGCCCATGGGCAGGGCGGTCAGGCCGTAATCGGCATAGACCTCGTTCCACAACTCCAGGCCGCCGGCATGGTACATCCAGGCGTTAACCCCCTGGAAGTTCAGGCCGAAGGGCACGGTGGTGAAGTATTGCGCGGCAAAGATCTTGCCGGCCCAGTAATAGGCGTTGCCGGCGTTCATTTCGATGGTCCCGGCGCGCACGGCGTCGAAGCCTTCCTTGGGCGGGATCAACTCGCCGGCGGCGAAATGCTGGATGTTCAGGCGGCCGTCCGACATTTCCTTCACGCGGGCGCAGAAGTCCGTGGGGCTGCCCGGGCCGACCGTATAGAAGGGCGCGCCGGCCGGATACATGTTGGTCATCTTCCAGTTGAAGGTGTCCTTGGCGCGGGCAATGGCCGGAGCGGCCAGCAGGCCGCCGGCGGCGGCCCCGGCGGTGACGGAGGCTTTCAAGATATCTCGGCGTTTCATGACGTTCTCACTTTTCCCTGTCTGGGTGGTTTTTGAAGGCACCGGTTAATGGTGTTGCGTGCCAAACGAATGGTCGGGATGAACGCCGGGCGCCGTTGCCGGGCGGGGATAACCCTTTTCTGAAATCCGAATCGGCTCTGGCGAAGGCCCGGGCCCTATATGAATTCAGCACCACCCGACGATGGGGTCAGGTGGGGGATTCGGTGTCGTTGTGTGAATGGGAGCCCGCGCCGTTGCGGGGGGAGGATTGGCCCTTGCGGGGCCATGGCCTATTTGGGCCGGAACCGTTTGGGCCGGACCGGGGCGCCCCCTTCCTATGGCTGACTGGGCCAAGGGGGCGCCGCCGATCCGACCGGCGGAGGGCAGGGACGGGACCACGCGCGGTGGGAGGTCCGCTTGAACGCCCGTCCTTTAGATGCTCCGCCGGAACCCGTGGTGGTACGGGTTAAATTAGCGGGCGCCTGCGGTGTTCGGATGGATCAGGCCATCCAGGCCGTGGCGGATCGTGCCGGCAACGCGGGCAATGCCGCGGCCGAGGGCGAAGAAGTGGTCGCGGACCGCTTCGGCGCGAAGCAGTTCGGCTTCGTGCAGGTGCCGCGTCAGTTCTTCGGGGGAGATTTCTTTGTAGGTCGTATGTCCAACGATGGTGCTCATCTGAGGACTCCTTTCGGGTTTGGTGTGCGGTTCGTCACTGAATCTGCGGCTGCTGCGTTGCAACAATCCGTGTTGCAGTGCAATATAGTCGTAAGATGAATCAGCGATAATCCCCTCGGATTGCACAAGGCTTGTGACCTTCACGCACAAACGGACAAAATTTAATTGGATATAAGTTAATGGACATCGCAACACAGATGATCATGTTCGCCGCCGTGGTGGAAAACGGCGGGTTTTCCGCGGCGGCACGGGATTTGAACCTGACGCCCTCGGCGGTCAGCCGCCAGATCGGCCAGTTGGAGGATCGCCTGGGCACGCGGCTGTTGAACCGGTCGACCCGGCGCATTTCCCTGACCGAAGTCGGGCGCGCCTTCTACGCCCGCTGCGCCGAGGTGTCGCAGAGCGTCCAGGAGGCCGAATCCCTGGTTCTCAACATGGTCGACCATCCCCAGGGAACCCTCAAGGTGGCGGCCACAGTGGCCTTCGCCAAGGCGCAGCTGCTGCCGCTGCTGCCGGCGTTTCTGGCCGACAACCCGGATTTGAAGATCTCCCTCGACGCCACAGACCGGGTCATCGACCTTGTCGAGGAGCAGGTCGACGTGGCCATTCGGTTTTCCGAACAGATCGACGATTCGTCCGTGGTGTCGCGCAAGCTGGCGACCAACCGCCGGGTCTATGTCGCGGCCCCGTCCTATGTCGCCGCCAACGGCATGCCGCGCACCCCGGACGATGTGGCGAACCATAACTGCCTGCGTATTTCCACGGTCGAAGCCTGGAACACTTGGACCTTCGACGACGGCCAGGGAGACCAGAGTTCCGGCCCCATACGCCTGCCGATCAAGGGCAATTTCGAGGCCAACAGCGCCGACGCCATCTATTACGCCGTGCTGGCGGGCGTCGGAATCGCGCGCCTTTCCACGTATCTGGTTAACGATGCCCTGGCGCAGGGACGGCTGGTCCGCGTGCTGCCGGATTATGCGGACGAGACGTCGGACATCCTGGCGATCTATTCCAACAAGCGGAACCTGTCGCCCAACGTGCGCGCCTTCATCGACTATTTCGCCGAGAAATTCGGCCCCGTGCCGCCCTGGGAAACCGACCGGGCGGCCTAGACGGCGGCGCCCGTTAGCCTTACATACCAATCAGACATGCTGGATAAATGCCCTTGAAAATCTTCGTCATTGATGACGACCAGATCACGCTCGACATCCTCACTTCCGTTCTTGAGGACGCGGGCCACACGGTGCTGGGCGACCTTACGGGCGACACGGCGCTCTCGGCCATCCGCCAGATGCGCCCCGACGTCGTGCTGACGGATCTTCAGATGGCGTCCGTTGACGGCCTCGACATCTGCCGTGAAATCCGCCGCATGAAAAGTCTGGACCGGACCCGGATCATTATCGTGTCGGCTCATCCGGCGGAAACCTGGAAAGCGCGGGCCGAAGACCTGGGCGCCGACGGTTACATGGAAAAACCCATCGACACGGACAGGCTGCTTGCCCTCATCGCCGGGGGACGCTGACTCGCGCCGTCTGGTATCGATCGAAGCGCGCGGCCCGGTTACGAGCGTCGGGCGGCGGTGACGAAGGCCATGAACGTGTCCTCGATCACCTTGCGGCCGATGTCGCGGGTGATGAACACGATCTTGGAGCGATGGTCGTCGTCGGGCCATTCAGGCAAGCCCACGGGCGGGTGGAACAGGTGCTGCACCCCATGCACGGCGACCGGGTTGGGCTCACCTTCAACGTTCAGGATACCCTTGATGCGCAGCAGATTTTCGCCCTGGGTCGTGATCAGCATCTCGATCCAGGTGACGAATCCGTCCCAGGGGATCGGTTCGTCCACGATCATGCAGAAGGAGGAAATACGCGCGTCGTGGCGATTGGGATCATGGTGATGCTCATGTCCATGATCATGACTGTGGCCATGCTCGTGATCGTGTTTGTCGTGGTCTTGGGAAAAGGCTTCCTCGCGCAGCCAGCCGGCGACATCGGCGATCTTGCGGTCGCTGGAAAACAGCCCGGCATCGAACAGGTCCTTAGGGCCGAAGTCGCCTGAGGCGTCAAATACGGGGGCCGACGGATTAAGGTCGCGCAGGCGGTCCTGGATCGTCGCCAGTTGTTCAGGCGTCGCCAGATCGGCCTTGGTCAGCACGATGCGGTCGGCGACGGCGGCCTGCTTCACGCTTTCCGGCTGGCTGTCCAGGGTCTGCGGACCGTTCACGGCGTCGACCACGGTGACGATGCCGTCAAGCCGATAACGCGGCCCCACGGTCGGGTCGGTCATCAGGGTGTGGATGATGGGGGCGGGGTCGGCGAGCCCCGTGGTTTCAATCACCACGCGTTTGAACCAGGGAATTTTCTTGTCGAAGCGCTGCCAGAACAGCTCGCGCATGGCGTTGACCAGGTCGCCGCGCACGGTGCAGCACAGACAGCCCGAATTGAGCAGCACCGTGTCCTCACGGGTTTCCTTGACCAGCAGATGGTCGATGCCGATCTCACCGAACTCGTTGATCAAGACGGCGGCCTCGCCCATGTCGGGATGGCCGAGCAGCTTGTTCAGCAGCGTCGTCTTGCCGGCGCCGAGGAAGCCGGTCAGCACGGTGACGGGAATGGTCTTGGCGATCAGCCGCGCGTTGACGTCCTGCGGGGCGTCGGAAGGGGACGCGTCATTGGCCGGGGCGGGGTCAGTCCTTTCCGCCATAGAGGGCCTCCGGCGTGACCTCGGGCTCGGCGATTACACGGATGTCGCCGTCCCGAACGGCATGGAAAAAGCAGTTGTGCCGCCCGGTGTGGCAGGCCACGCCTGTCTGGTCGACCAGCAGCAGCACCGTGTCCTCGTCGCAGTCGAAGCGGAATTCCTTCAGCATCTGAACCTGGCCCGAGCTTTCACCCTTGCGCCACAGCCGGCCCTTGGAGCGGGAGAAATAGCAGACCCGCCCCGTTTCCAGGGTTTCGCGGATCGCGTCGGCGTTCATCCAGGCGAGCATGAGCATCTCGCCCGTGTCATGCTGCTGCGCCACGGCGGGGATCAGGCCGGCCTCGTTGAATGTCAGGCGGCCGATCACCCGGTCCGCCACGTCGTTGTTCATGCCTGACGTCCTCGTTACTTCGCGGCGTTCAACCGCTGAATTTGGGTTCAGCGGGCGGCATTCAGCCGCCCGAGGCCTTCCTCCAGGTCCTCGATCAGATCCTGGGGGTCTTCCAGCCCTATATGGAGACGCACCATGGGATTGTCATGGCCCCAGGCCACGGCCGTGCGCGATCCTTTCGGGTTGATGGGAATGGCCAGGCTTTCGAAGCCGCCCCAGCTGGCGCCGATGCCGAACAGGTCGAGCCCATCGACCATGGCAGCGACCGCGGCCTTGGGATAATCGCCCAGCATCACGCCGAACAGGCCGGACGCCCCCGTATGGTCGCGCTTCCACAAGGCATGACCGGGGTCGTCGGGCAGGGCGGGGTAGAGCACGCGTTCAACCTCTGGCCGGGCGGCCAGCCAGGTTGCGACCTCCATGGCGTTCTTCTGGTGGCGTTCCATGCGCACGGACAGGGTGCGGATGCCGCGCAGCGCCAGATAGCATTCGTCGGGTCCGGCACGCGATCCCAGGGTGTTCTGCATGCCCTTCAGGGCTTGGAACTGCTCCTCGGTCGCGACCGTGACCGTGCCCAGCATGGCGTCGGAATGGCCGCATAGGTACTTGGTCCCGGCTTCCAGCACGATATCGACGCCCAGCGTGAACGGGTTGCAGAAGAAGGCCGACGACCAGGTGTTGTCGATCACGGTGATGATGTCCCGCGCCCGCGCGACCTTGGTGATGGCCGGCACGTCCTGGACCTCGAAGGTGTGGGAGCCCGGGGATTCCATGTAGATCATGCGTGTGTTGGGTTGGATCAGATCCTCGATCCCGGCGCCGATCAGGGGATCGTAGAAAGTGATCTCGATCCCGGCGCGTTCCAGAAGGTTGGCGCCGACCCGCTTGCGCGTGGGGCCGTAGACGGAATCGGAAATCAGCACATGGTCGCCGTGCTTGAGGAACGTGATGGTCGCCGCCGCGATGGCGCCCAGGCCCGACGGAAAGGTCACGGTGCGGTGGGAGCCTTCGTAAAGGGCGGTCACGGCTTCCTCGACCGCGAACTGGGTCGGCGTGCCCGAACGCCCGTACTGCACGCCCTTGAAGGGCGGCCGGTCGCGGGTTTCGAATTCCTCGACGGTCGGGAACAGCACGGTCGAGGCGTAATAGATGGGCGGATTGGGAATGCCCACATTGTCCCAGGGCTTCATCGCCGTATGGGCGATCACCGTATCCTTGCGCCGTGATTTCTTCGTCATTTCAGGGGGAGTCCTTGGTTGGTTGGGCGTTTCGGCAAGATAGCGGGAAACCATGTTTTCGCAAGGCGTTACACATGTGCACCGCATCAAAGAGAGCGGCTTCCTGCGGGAAAAAAGACAATCATTCTCGCTTGAGCGATTTTTGTAGGTTATGTTACGCCTGTAAGCCTTCGCGGGTGCGGTATGAACATTCGCCCGCGGAAAACAAAGTAATAAACCGATTTCAGATAGCCAGGGAGCAATCTACAAATGTTCAAACGAGCAAGTATTGTCGCCGCCGCAGCTGCGGTCGTCGGCATTGCCACGGGGGCACAAGCGGCAACGCTTGATGACGTCAAGGCACGCGGAGTTCTGCATTGCATCGTGAACACCGGCCTTCCGGGGTTCTCGTACACCGACGCCAACGGTAACTGGGCCGGCTTTGACGCCGACATGTGCCGGTCCGTCGCTGCAGCCGTCCTCGGTGACGGCGACAAGGTGAAGTTCATTCCGGCCACCGGCAAGACCCGGTTCACGCTGCTGAACTCCAAGGAAGGCGACGTGATCTTCCGGAACACCACATGGACCTTCGTGCGCGACGTGGACGTGAAGCTGACCTTCATTCACCCGACCTATTACGATGGTCAGGGCTTCATCATCCGCAAGTCCAAGGGCGTGAAAAGCGCCAAGGAACTGGACGGCGCCACGGTCTGCATCCAGACCGGCACGACGACCGAACTGAACCTCGCCGACTTCTTCCGCGCCAACAAGATCAAGTACACGCCGGTGCCGATCGAAGACAGCTCGGAAGCGCGCAAGAACTATCTGGCTGACCGTTGCGATGCGTACACCACGGACGCCTCGGGCCTGGCCGCCACCCGCGCGACCTTCGAAAAACCGTCCGACCACGTGATCCTGCCGGAAATCATTTCCAAGGAGCCGTTGGGTCCGGTCGTCCGTCATGGTGACAACCAGTGGGAAGACATCGTCCGCTGGGCCGTGTTCGCCCTGATCCAGGCCGAGGAATCCGGCGTCACCGCCGCCAATGCCGATGAAATGGCCAAGACCCCGCCGAACCCCGACGTCGCCCGCCTGCTGGGCGCCGAAGGTGACCTGGGCGCCATGCTCGGTCTCGACAAGGCCTGGGCCCTGCGCGCCATCAAGGCCCGCGGCAACTTCGGTGAAATCTTCGAGAGCAATCTCGGCACGAAAACGCCGATCGGTCTGGAGCGTGGGTTGAACGCGCTCTATACCGCAGGCGGTCTGCAGTACGCACCGCCGTTCCGGTAAGCCGGGACATACTCGTGCAAACGACCTGAACGATACGCGCCGGTGGGGGTACCCCTCCGGCGCGTCTTCGTTTCGGAAGCCGATAATAAGAAATTGCCTTCCCGTGCTCTGGGAAAGGAACAAGGCGGCGGAACACCGGTAAGGTTTGAATCAAACCGCCCAATAACGACAGGGGGCTGACGTGACCACGACTGTGGATCAAGGAAGCGCGACGGCACGGGGCGAACCCAATGTGCTGTTGAAGCTCTGGCGGAACAAGGAGACCCGCTCGGTCATCATCCAAATTGTGACGATGGCCCTGCTATTCGCCTTCTTCGCCTATATCATCAACAATGCGGTATTGAACCTGCAGGCGCTGGGCAAGACGTTCAGCTTCGACTTCCTGCAGGAGCCCGCGTCCTACGACATCAACCAGACGCTGATCGAATACACCTCTCGCTCGTCACATGCGCGGGCCATGCTGGTGGGTATCCTGAATACTGCCCTGGTGGCCTTCTGCGGCGTCATCTTGGCGACGATCCTCGGCTTCGTGCTGGGCGTCATCCGGTTGTCGAACAACTGGCTGGCGTCGCGCATCGTCTACGTGTTCATCGAATTCACGCGTAACGTGCCGGTGCTGCTGCATATCCTGCTGATCCACGGCATCATGGTGCACTTCCTGCCATTGCCGAAGCAGGCGATCAGCGTCGGCGATGCCTTGTTCCTGTCCAACCGCGGCGTCTATGCGCCGCGCCCCGAATTTCTCGACGGCTTCGGCTTTACCGTGGCGGCCTTCGGGATCGCGGTGATCGCCGCCGTGATCTTCCGCCGTTGGGCCAAGAAGGTGCAGGAGGATACGGGAAAGATCTATCCCGTGTTCCTGATCTGCACGGGGGTCATCATCGGCCTGCCGCTGATCGTGTTCCTGATCTCCGGCTCTCCCTTGGTGTGGGAACTGCCCAAGATGGGGCGCTTCAACCTGCAGGGCGGCGTCATGATGCTGCCCGAGTTCCTGGCCCTCTGGCTGGCGCTGTCGTTCTACACTTCGGCCTTCATCGCCGAGATCGTGCGCTCCGGCATCATGGCGATCAACAAGGGACAATGGGAAGCCGCGGGTGCGCTCGGTATTCGCCGAAACCGCGTGCTGCAACTTGTCATCATCCCCCAGGCGCTCAGGGTCATCATTCCGCCCCTGGCCAGCCAGTACCTGAACCTGACCAAGAACTCGTCGCTCGCCATCGCCATCGGCTACATGGACATCGTCGCCACAATCGGCGGCATCACGCTCATGCAGACGGGTAAGGAAATGGAGACGATGATCATCGTGCTGCTGATCTATCTCAGCTTCTCGCTGGTCATTTCGGCCTTCATGAATTGGTACAACAAGCGCATCGCGCTGGTTGAAAGGTAAGGGGAAGGGATCATGGCAAACACGCACAACCCTGATATGACACCCGGCCTCGTGAACGCCTACGAGCCAGGCGAACATCCCGATTGGCCGGCGCCGTCGTCGGTCAAGGGGCCGGCCCATTGGATCAAGACCAACCTGTTCGGTTCGGTCACCAACACGCTGCTGACCCTGCTGACCATCTACCTGCTGTACAAGATCATCCCGGCCATGGTGGATTGGATGTTCATTGATGCGGCCTACACCGGGACCTCGCGCAAGGATTGCGAGGCCCAGGCCAGTGGCGCTTGCTGGGCCTTCATCGGGACTCGGCTGCAGTTGTTCATCTACGGCTTCTATCCCGAGGCCGAACGCTGGCGGGTCAACCTGACGGCAATCCTTCTGGTCGTCGCCTTGGCGCCGGTGCTGTATGACAACGTGCCGCATCGTGGCAAGGCGCTGATCTTTACCGTGCTTTACCCGTTGATTGCCGGTGTGCTGCTGGTCGGCGGCATCTTCGGGCTGGAATACGTGGCGACGGACCAGTTCGGCGGCCTGATGTTGAACGTCATCATTGGCGTCACCGGCATCGCCTTCTCGCTGCCAATCGGCATCTGCCTCGCCCTCGGACGGCAATCGCACCTGCCGGTGCTGCGCATCGTCTGCGTCGCGTTCATCGAGTTCATCCGCGGCGTGCCGCTGATCACCTTGCTGTTTGTGGCGGCCGTGATGCTCAGCTACTTCGTACCGCCGGGCACCAACTTCGACCTGCTGGTCCGCATGCTGATCATGGTCACGCTGTTCGCCTCGGGCTATATGGCCGAGGTCATCCGCGGCGGCCTGCAGGCGATCCCCAAGGGACAGTACGAAGCGGCCGACTCCATGGGCCTCAAGTACTGGCAGTCCATGCGTCTGATCATCCTGCCGCAGGCCTTGAAGATCGCCATCCCCGGCATCGTCAACACCTTCATCGCCCTCTACAAGGATACGACCCTGGTCATCGTCATCGGCCGGCTCGATATCCTGGGGATCGGACGGTCATCGTTGGCCGACAGCAAGTGGCAGGGCCTCTCGACCGAGGTCTATGTCTTCGTCGCCATCTTCTTCTTCATCAGCTGCTTCCTCATGTCGCGGTACTCCCTGTACCTCGAGAAGAAGCTGCACACGGGTCATTAAGAGGAGCCTGTAATCATGGCTGAAACACAAACCGCCGCAACAGCCGGCGCGATCGGGTCCTCCAAGGGATCCGACGACATCATCCAAATCCACGGCATGCACAAGTGGTATGGCGATTTCCATGTGCTCAAGGACATCAACCTGTCGGTGAAGGCCAAGGAGCGGATCGTCATCTGCGGTCCGTCCGGGTCGGGTAAGTCGACCCTGATCCGCTGTATCAACCGGCTGGAGGAACACCAGAAGGGCGACATCTACGTCAACGGGATCGAGCTGACCAACGATCTCAAGAACATCGACCTGATCCGGCGCGAGGTCGGGATGGTGTTCCAGCACTTCAACCTGTTCCCCCATCTGACGGTGCTGGAAAACTGCACCCTGGGCCCCATCTGGGTCCGTCAGACGCCGAAGAAAGAGGCTGAGGCCATCGCCATGCAGTACCTGGAGCGGGTCAAGATTCCCGAACAGGCGCTCAAGTTCCCGGGCCAGTTGTCGGGCGGTCAGCAGCAGCGCGTCGCCATCGCGCGCTCGCTCTGCATGAGCCCCAAGATCATGCTGTTCGACGAGCCGACCTCGGCCCTCGATCCGGAAATGATCAAGGAAGTGCTCGACACCATGATCGAACTCGCCGACACGGGCATGACCATGCTTTGCGTGACCCACGAAATGGGCTTCGCCAAGACTGTGGCCGACCGGGTGATCTTCATGGACGGCGGCGAAATCATCGAACAGAACGAACCGCATTCGTTCTTCGACAACCCGCAGCACGAACGTACCCAGCTGTTCCTGAGCCAGATCCTGGCGCATTAATCCGATGTGTCATGGCCGGGCATGACCCGGCCATCCACGACTTGGCAGAACAGTGGACCCCCGGGTCACGCCCGGGGGTGACGGTAACAATGAACATCAGCGGAATTGGAAAAGGCGCCCTTCGGGGCGCCTTTTCTGTTGGCAGGCCAAACGGCGAAACGCCGGGGCGACCTAAGTTTTGACGACGACCTTGCCGATGGCCTGGCCGCTGGTCAGCCGATCGTAGGCCTTGCCGACATCGGCGAGGGCGAACCGGGTGTCGTCCAGCAGAGGGTGCAGGGCGCCGGCATCCACGATCTCGCTGAGTTTCGCCAGGATCGCGCCGTGCTGTTCGCGTTTGTGGTCGTGCAGCATGGGAATCAGCATGAAGACGACGTGCAGCGACAGGCCCTTGAAGTGGGCCGGGGTCAAATCCAGTTCCACCAGGAACACCGTGGTGGCGACGTGCCCGTTCAATGCCGCGGCTTCAAAGGAATTCGTCAGATTGGCGCCGCCGACGGAATCGAAGATGACGTCGAAGCCTTTGCCGCCGGTGTGTTTCTCCACATACTCGGCAACGGTCTCGGCGCGAAAATCAATGGCGGTGGCGCCGTATCCTTCAATGACCGCGATCTGCGCGTCGCCTGTCCCTGTCGCGTAAACGTCGGCCCCCAGGTGCTTGGCGATCTGTACGGCGACATGGCCCACGCCACCGGCGCCGCCGTGAACCAGAACTTTCTGCCCGGCCTGGACGTTTGCTCTTTGTAATCCTTCATAGGCGGTGATGCCGACCAGGGGCAATGCCGCCGCCGCCCGCATGGAGACGGTCTTCGGCTTGCGGGCGATCAATCTGGCGTCGGCCGTCATGTATTCGGCCAGGGCACCTTGCAGGTCAGCCAAGCCGCCGGCGCAGCCGTAGACTTCGTCGCCCGGGGCAAAGGCGGTGACGCCTTTCCCCACGGCTTCGACGGTGCCGGCGAAATCCATGCCCAGCACGGCGGGCAGGTCGGGGGAAATCGGCAGGTCCGTGCCCATCTGGCGGATCATCGTGTCGACCGTGTTCACGCTGACCGCTTCGATCCGGACAAGGACATGCCCAGGCGTGGGGGCGGGCTTTGGAATGTCGGCGGGCTGGAATTCGGCCTTGTCGCCGTATTCGTTGAGAACCATTGCTTTCATGGGATTACTCCAAAAGACGGGGGTTATTTCTTGGACGGAGCCGAAACGATGTCGAACTTGCCCTGGGTGCGTGCATAGATGATGCAACCCGCGGCGGCGTCGCAGGTGATCCGGTGCGCCGAGGCGCCGTCCGAGCCGAAATAGCTGCCCGGCTCCAGGGTCTTCACTTCGGCCCCGAGGTGCTTGGCCGATCCCTGGATGACGACGGCGCGGAAGGTCGTGCCGCGGCTGCGCAGCGTGCCGGTGAATCCGGTCGGCAGCTTGATCAGGGACCCGTTCAGGTGACCGTCCTGGCGCTTGCCCCAAAGGAAGGCGACCTTGGGGCCTTCGGCGGTGGCGGCGGCGCCGGATTGATCGACCCAGGTCAGGTCCGATGCGTCCAGCCAGACGATGTTCGATTTGTCGACGTTGACCGGCCGTTCGCCGTTGTCGAAGGCCTGCTCGGTCGGGTGGACCAGATAGGGGCCTTCCTGAATTTCGATATAGGCCAGGTTGATGCGGCCCTTGGCGGCGGTGATATGCGGTTCACCGGCAGGCTGTGTCCAGAACGAGCCCGCCGGCATCCACATTTCCGCGGCTTTGGGGTCGTCGTTGTGCATGAGGCCGCGGATCACGACGCCCCGGTAGGTGACGTTGTGGATATGCGGCGGTGAGGAAAATCCTTCGTTAAACTGCACGAGAAAGCCCGACGCCCCGGAGGACGCACGATCCCCCCAAAGGGTGCCGGCCTTTGGGCTGGCGTCGCCGCGCGCGGGGTTGAGCGGCGTCCAATTGACCTCGGATTCCAGGACGACCCGGGGCGCAGGTTCGGCGGCGATGCTGGGCGGAATCTGCGCCAAGGTGAAGGCAGCGGTTACCGCGCCGGCAAGGGCGAGGGACGGAAGCGTCTTCTGCTTGCGAACAGAGTTCCGGAACATGGTGTGAAGCATTGTGTTCGTCCTAATCAAATGGGGCGGCAGTCGGTGCGCCTGCCCCCGGGGAGGGGTGATAAGGTCAGGTGAATTTGGGCGATTGACGGAGAGCCGCGGCAGTTGAGCGCCGCAGCTCATATGCGAAATATATTGATTTAATTTTATATATAAACACGCTAAATTCTGCTTCAGAATTCGGATTTCAAGGATAATAAGATGGACACCACCAGCCTGCGATTGTTCGTTCTGGCGGCGGAAAAGCTGAATATCAGCGCTGCCGGGCGGGCGCTCGGCATGGCCCCGGCCGTGGCCAGCGGAAAGCTCGCCAAGCTGGAAAGCACCGTGGGGGCCGACTTGCTGCATCGTTCGACGCGAAAGGTGGCGTTGTCTCTGGAAGGGGCGGAGTTTCTTCCCTTCGCCCGTGAAATCATCGCCCAGGAAGACGCGGCGAAGGCGGCGCTCGGCCATGGCAAGGCGACGGTTACGGGACGGTTGCGGTTCGCCGCGCCGAGTTCATTTGCTCAGATTTATATCGCGCCGCTTCTTCCCGGTTTTCTCGAACGCCACCCGGGCATTGACCTCGATCTGCGCCTTTCCGACACGCAGTTCGATCTGATCGAAGGCAGCTTCGATCTCGCCTTGCGGAATTCCGTGCTGGCCGACAGCAGCCTGAAGGCGCGGAAGCTCGCCGATGATCGGCGCATCCTCTGCGCCTCACCCGGCTATCTCGAGAAACATGGGACGCCGTCGACGCCGGAGGACTTGCGCGACCATCAATTGATCGCGTTCAGGGATCAGACGGCCAGAAAGCTGATCGGTCCGGCAGGGCGCACGGGAGATTTCGATCCGAAGCAGGCAAATTGCCGGATGACGGTCGACGATGGTCTCAGCCAGAAGGTCGCGACGCTTGCCGGCGCCGGCATTTCCATGAACTCGCTTTGGAGCGTGCATCCGGAGATTTCGGACGGCTCCCTGGTTCAGGTGCTCCCCGGATATCAAATCGACAATCAGGCGGCACTGTGGCTGGTGTACCCAAGCGCCAACGTGCTGACCGCGAAGGTCCGGGTTTTCATCGACTTCCTCGTGGACCGGATCGGCCGGTCCCCGGCCTGGGAACAGGCAGGGCTCGGCGCATGAAACCTGGCGCGTCATGGCTGGGGTCGACCCGGTGGTTTCCATGTCGCCTGGACTTGGTAATCTGCAGAGCACCGACCACTTCTTCTTCCGACCATTGGGAAAACACATGATCACCAGTCTCGTCCCGTTCCTCCGGGTCCCCACGGCCATCCCGGCACTGCCGGCCCCTTGCATCCGCAAGACCACCTCTTGGCCGCGGGGGGCTGAGCAATGAGCGGCACGGCAACCCCGGAATTGAGCGGGCGCGTGGCCTTGGTCATCGGCGCCGGGTCGATTGCGCCCGGGATCGGCATCGGGCGGGCGATCTGCCTGGCCCTGGCCCGGGAAGGGGCGCATGTGGTCGCCGCCGACAACGACCTGGCCGCCGCCCAGGTGACCTGCGACATGATCGCCGAGGCGGGGGGCAGGGCGGAAATCTCCGAAGTGGACGTGCTGGACGATGCCTCGGTCGAGGCGCTGGTGGCCCGCGTGACCGGCCGTCACGGCCGGCTCGACATCCTGCATTGCAACGTGGGGCTCGGCAAAAGCGGCCCGTCGGACACAACCTCGGCCGCCGATTGGCGGCGGATCAGTGACGCCAATCTGACGTCGCTGCATGTCGCGTCTCAGGCGGCGATCCCGACCATGCGCACCCAAGGGGCGGGGGTGATTACGATTACGTCCTCGATCGCGGGAATTCGCTATCCCGGGTTCCCGCATCTTGCCTATAGCGCGACCAAGGCGGCGGCGAGTCACTTCGCGACGGCCTTGGCGGTCGAACTGGCGCCCGACAACATTCGCGTGAACTCCATCGTTGCCGGGCTGATCGACACGCCCCGGATTGGGGTGACGCTGGCCAAAAGCTATGGCGATCGCGACGAAGCGCAGATGCGTGCCGCGCGCGATGCAAGCTGTCCGATGGGCCGGATGGGAAGTGCGTGGGACATTGCCGAGGCGGCGCTGTTTCTTGCCTCGGATCGGGCGGGCTATATCACCGGCACGTCATTGGTGGTCGATGGCGGGCTGTCGGCCACGGTCCGCCAGCCGGCGGCGGTTTGATATGCAGGCCTAAGACATCCCCCGCCAGATCAGCATCAACCCCAACAGGATCAGGCCGATCTGCACGAGCCGGCGGAATATGGCCTCCGAGATGCGCTTTCTGATCCAGAACCCGGTGGCGATGCCGATGCCGACGGGGATCATCGCCAGGGCCGAGGCCGTGAACTGGGGCCAGGACATATGGCCCTCGGTGATCAGGCGCAGGTACAGCGGTACGGAGCCGACCATGGCCGCCAGGGCCATCTGAGCCACAAACAGGTTCTTGGGCAGGCGCAGCGCCGCGAAATAGACGATGATCGGCGTGAAGGCGCCGGTGGCGCCGGAACAGATTCCGATCAGGCCGCCGGCCACGGGATCGGCGATACGCGCGTGACGCTGCAGGAAGGTGGCGTTGGGCGTGAAGATCTGCGCGCACGTCGTGACGATGACGACGCAGCCGAGGGCCAGGGCGATCAGTTGCGGGTCCAGGGAGGTCAGGGCGCCGGCGCCGACCCATACCCCGGCCATGAACAGGATCAGGAACGGCCAATACCGCCGGACCGCTTCCCGGCATTCCCCGGATTCGATGATCTGCCAGACGTTGGAAATCGCAATGGGCACGATGAACAACGTCACCGCCTGGGCCGGGTCGATCACCATGACCATGATCGGCAGGCCGACGGCCGGGATGCCGGCCCCCAGCACGCCCTTGACCAGGGAGCCGGAAAACAGGCCCAGGATGATGACAAGCAAGGCGGTGGTGGAAAAGTCCGGCAGCGTCATGGTCTGGGTATCCGCCGGATTTTGCCGTGTCCGGATGGGCTGGAGAGACGGAATCAGGTAACGATGGGTGTGTCCTGCCGCGCCCCCCATTCGGACCAGGAGCCGTCATAGACCGCGACGTCTTCCTTGCCGATCAGGTATAGCGCGAGTGCGGCGTAACAGGCCGTGACGCCGGACCCGCAGCTGGTGACCAGCGGCCGGTTGAGGTCGACGCCCGCCTTGTCGGCCAGGGCCTTGATCTCTTCGGCCGAGCGCATGGTGCAGTTCTTACCCGCGTCCATCAGGTCGCCGTAAGGCAGGTTCATCGCGCCCGGCATATGGCCGGAACGCATGCCCGCGCGCGGTTCCGGCGCGGTGCCGGCAAAACGGCCGGCGGCGCGCACATCAAGAACGTCCTCGCGCTTGCCGTCGATATTGGCCATCACCTGATCCACCGTGCGAACCATCAGATGATTTTCGCGGGGCGTGAAATGACGTTCCCGCGGGTTGGGTTCGATATCCGTCACCGGGCGGTTTTCCGCCAGCCATTTGGGCAGGCCGCCGTCCATCACGCAGACGTCGTCGTGGCCGAACAGGCGGAACATCCACCACACCCGGGCCGCCGCCATGCCGCCGCCGTTGTGGTCGTAGCAGACGATGCGGTTGCCGTCGCCCAGGCCCAGTTTGCGCACCTTGGCCGAGAAGACATGCGCCGGCGGGATCATATGGGGTAGGGGGTTGTCAGGATCCTTGACGTCGTCGATGTCGAAGAACACGGCGCCGTCCAGGTGCTGCTTGGCGTATTCCTCCCGCCCGTTGCGGCCGTCGTTGGGCAGGTAATAGGTGCAGTCGACGATGCGCACGTCGGGGGCCGACATGTGATCGGCGACCCAGTCGGTGGAGACCAGGGCCTGGGGATTCGAATAGGGCATGGGGCGGTTTCCTTCCCGGCGATCAGGGCAGGAAGTCCGGGACCGGCAGGCCCTTGGACTTCAGGAAATCGCGGTTGAACAGCTTCGACGTATAACGCGTGCCGATGTCGCATAGGATGGTGACGATGGTCTTGCCCGGGCCCAGTTCCTTGGCCAGGCGCACAGCCCCCGCGACGTTGATGCCGGACGAGCCGCCGAGCACCAAGCCTTCGTCCTTGATCAGGTCGAAGATCAGCGGCACGGCTTCCTGGTCGTCGATGGAATAGGGTTGGTCGACCTTCAAATCCTCAATGATCGCGGTGACGCGGCCCAGGCCGATGCCTTCGGTGATCGAGCCGCCTTCGGTCGCCTTGGCCTCACCGTCCTTGAACAGGTGGTACATGGCCGCGCCCTTGGGGTCGGCGCAGCCGACGACGATGTTCGGGTTCTTTTCGCGCAGGAAGGTGGAGGTCCCGGCCAGGGTGCCGCCGGTGCCGACGGCGCAGATGAAGCCGTCGACCTTGCCGCCCGTCTGTTCCCAGATTTCCGGGCCGGTGGAATGGTAATGGGCGCGGCGGTTGTCCAGGTTGTTCCACTGGTCGGCGAACAGCACGCCGTTTTCCTCCGTTGCGGCCAGTTCCTCGGCCATGCGGCGGGCGATGTGCTGATAGTTGTTGGGATCGGAATAGGGCAGGGCCGGGACTTCGACCAGCTTGGCGCCGCACAGGCGCAGCATGTCCTTCTTTTCCTGGCTCTGGGTTTCCGGAATGACGATGGTGGTGCGGTAGCCGCGCGCATTGGCGACCAGGGCGATGCCGATGCCGGTGTTGCCGGCCGTGCCTTCGACGATCAGGCCGCCGGGCTTCAGATCGCCGCGCTTTTCGGCCTCCAGGATCATGTGACGGGCCGGGCGGTCCTTGACGGATTGGCCGGGGTTGAGGAATTCGGCCTTGCCCAGGATTTCACAGCCTGTCGCCTCGGACAGTTTGTTGAGGCGAATGAGCGGCGTGTTCCCGATGGCGTCCACCAGGCCCTTCTTGATGTTCATGTATTTGAGTTCCGTCCCTAGAGGTTCGTCAGCTTACGTTTATTGGGGTTTGCGGCAACATAACCGTGCCTGCGGGGCCGATCAAGGCACGGGCATTGGATTTCACGCGGATTTCCTGTTCCGTCCGGCCGGTGGTTAGCGTTATTCTCCCCGCCCGCCGGGACGGGCACGAAACAAATAAACCAGAATGGAGAACGAACATGGCCGACGAACCGGTTCTTGTAGAGATTGACGGGCGTGGCGTGGCCACGGTCACGCTGAACCGACCCGAAGTCAACAACGCCTATAACGGCGAAATGATCGATGTCCTGCTGTCGGGCATCAAGAGCCTGTCCGCGAACGACGACGTGCGCCTGATCGTGCTGCGCGGCGCGGGCAAGCATTTCCAGGCCGGGGCCGACCTGAAATGGCTGTTGGCCGTCTCCGAGCAATCGGAGGCCGAGAACCTGGAAGTCTCGCGGCGCACGGAAACGGTCGTGCGGCTGCTCGACACCTGTCCCAAGCCGACGGTCGCCGTGGTGCAGGGGTTCTGCGTCGGTGGCGGCACCGGCGTGATCGCCGCTTGCGACGTGGTGATCGCCGCGTCCGATGCCACCTTCACCATTTCCGAAGTGCGCTGGGGCCTGATCCCGCAGCCGATCCTGCCGCAGCTGATCGCTGCCATGGGCTCACGCAACGTGCGCCGCTATGCCCTGACAGCCGAACGGTTTTCCGCCGACCAAGCCAATAACATGGGGCTGGTCCACGAAGTGGCTCCCCCCATGCAGTTGGAACGCACGGCGGAAAAAACGATCGAAGCCTTCCTGCGCAGCGGCCCCGACGCCGTGGCCCAGACCAAGGCCAAGATTCTGGAGCTTGCGGAAGCCAGCATCGACGAGGCGACGGCCGAGGATCTGGCCCGTCTGCATTCGGAAAAGCGCCAGTCGGCCGAAGCCAGCGAAGGGCTTGCCGCGTTTATCGAAAAGCGCAACCCAAGCTGGTTCAAGGAATAGGGCGGGCGATTACGTCCACTCCCGGCGCACGGCATCCCGGTTCAACTGCAGCCATTGCAGGCAGATGATGATGGTGCCGTTGTTGATGGTGCCGTCGGCGACCATGCGGAAGGCGTCTTCCGCCGGGACCGTGAACACGCGGATGTCTTCGTTTTCGTGATCCAGGCCGTGAATGCCCCCGGCCTTTGAGGCATCGACCCGCCCCAGGTAGAGGCCGATGGTCTCCGACGAGCAGCCGGGCGTCACCAGATAGGACGTGATCGGCTTGAGGGCAAGGAGGTCGCAGCCGCATTCCTCCATGGTTTCGCGGGCCGCGACCGCGTCCGGGTGCTCGCCGTCCTCGACGATGCCGGCGACGATCTCAATCAACCAGGGCGAGGGCGCCTGGCCGCCCCAATTGGGCGACGGCGCGCTGGCGGCGGCACCGACGCGGAACTGTTCGATCAGCACCACCTCGTCGCGCACCGGATCATAGGGCAGGACCGCGACCGCATGACCGCGTTCCAGGCATTCGCGGGTAATTTCGTTGCTCCAGCCGCCTTCAAACAGGCGGTGGCGTATCCGCCATTCCTCCATACGGAAATAGCCCTGGAACACTTGGCGCCGCGCCAATACATCAAGATCCTTACTGTCCATCAGACATCGCCCTTTCATGCTGCGGCGGTAGTATGGTCACCTTAGGTTTCATATCAACGACTTCCCCACTGACAAAAGGCCGCCGCCATGACGACAAGCGAAAAGGTTTCCTTCCCGGGTGCATTGGGCGAGACCCTGGCCGCGCGCCTTGACCTGCCCGACGGCCCGCCCAAGGCCTATGCCCTTTGGGCGCATTGTTTTTCCTGTACCAAAGACGTGTTCGCCGCGTCGCGGGTGGCGCGGGCGCTGACGGAAAGCGGCATCGCCGTGCTGCGCTTCGACTTCACCGGCCTGGGTGCGAGCGAAGGGGACTTCGCCAATACCAACTTTTCCTCCAACGTCGGCGACCTGATCGCGGCGGCGGACTGGATGCGGGACAACCTGGACGCCCCGGCCATGCTGCTGGGCCATTCGCTGGGGGGCGCGGCGGTTCTGGTCGCGGCGGCCCGGGTACCCGAGGCCAAGGCCGTGATTACCATCGGGGCGCCCGCGGACGTCGCCCATGTCGCCCATAATTTCCAAGACTCGATTGAGGAGATCGAGGCCAAGGGTGAGGCCGAGGTGCTGCTGGTCGGTCGGCCCTTCCGCATCAAGAAGCAGTTCCTCGACGACATCCGGGCGCAGAACGTTCAGGACGCCGTGGCCGGGCTGAAAAAGGCGCTGCTGATCTTTCATTCGCCGGTCGACACCACCGTCGGCATCGACAACGCCGCCGCCATCTATGGCGCGGCCAAGCATCCGAAAAGCTTCGTGTCCCTGGACGATGCCGACCACATGCTGTCGCGCAAGGAAGACGCCGAATACGTCGCCGGCGTGATCGCCGCCTGGGCGCAGCGCTATGTCTGCCTGGGCGACGCGCCGCCATCGCACGTCGCACCCCAGGCCGAGGCGGGGACGGTGGTGGTCGAGGAAACCGGCCAGGGCAAGTTCCAGAACGCGGTTTCCGTCGGCGGGCGGCATGTGTTGCTGGCGGACGAACCCGCGGACGTGGGCGGCACCGACACGGGGCCCGGGCCCTATGATTTCCTGCTGACGGCCCTGGGGGCCTGCACGGCCATGACCATCCGCATGTACGCGGATTTGAAGAAACTGCCGTTGACCAAGGTCCGCGTCACCTTGACGCACGACAAGATCCATGCCGAGGATTGCGCCGATTGCGAAACCAAGGTGGGCAAGCTCGACCGCATCGTCCGCGACCTGCATTTCGAGGGCGATCTGAGCGACGAACAGAAAGCGAAGCTGTTGGAAATCGCCGACAAATGCCCGGTCCACAAAACCCTGCATTCCGAGATCGTCGAGGAAAGCCGGGTGGTTTAGGTTAGGCTGAAGAAACACCAAGGGGAGGACGCAATGACCAAGAAACTGATCCCAACGACCCTCGTCGGCAGCTATCCGCAGCCGGCCTGGCTGGTCGACAAGGACAAGATGCTGGGCTCCGCGCCGCCGCGCGTGCGCATGAAGGATGTGTGGAAGGTGTCGGCCGATGAACTGGACGAAGCCCAGGACGATGCCACCCTGACCGCCATTCATGACCAGGAACGGGCCGGGATCGACATTCTGTCCGATGGCGAAATCCGCCGCGAAAGCTATTTCAACCGCTTCGCCAACGCGCTGGACGGCATCGACATCGACAATCCGGCCATGGTCCCCAACCGCCGCGGCGTCGCCGTGCCGGTGCCGCGCGTGGTCAGTGAGATCAAGCGCACCACCCCCGTACAGGTGCGCGACGTCGAATTCCTGCGCGCCCATACGGACCGGCCGATCAAGATCACCATCCCCGGCGCCTTCACCATGGCCAAATTAGCCAAGGACGAACACTACGGCGATACGGCGGCCCTGATTTCGGCCTATGCCAAGGCGGTGAACGAAGAAATCCGCGATCTCAAGGCCGCCGGCGCCGACGTCATCCAGATCGACGAACCCTACATGCAGGCCAACCCGGAAGAGGCCGAGAAATTCGGCGTGTCCGCGATCAATCAGGCGCTCGACGGCATCGAGGGGGAGACCGTGGTGCACCTCTGCTTCGGCTATGCCTACGTGGTCAAGGACAAGCCCGTGGGCTATTCGTTCCTGCCGCAACTGGATGCGTGCTCGGCGGGGGCGATCTCCATCGAGGCGGCGCAGCCCAACCTGGACCCGGCGATCCTCGAAAAACTGCCGAGCAAAAACATCCTGTTCGGGGTTCTCAGCCTGGGCACGGAAGAGGTTGAGACGGCGGAGACGGTCGCCGACCGCCTACGGGGTGCCCTTAAGTACATCGCGCCGGACCGCCTGATCGCCGCCCCGGACTGCGGCATGAAGTACCTGCCGCGCGAGGTTGCCTTCGGCAAGCTGAAGGCGATGGTGGATGGTGCGGCCATGGTGCGGGCTGAGCTGGGCTGAGTTCTTTAAATATCGAAATAACGAATATTAATGTGCAAAAGAATTCGTTATTTCGGCCTGTAGGTATCAGGTATTTATTCCCCTGCCGGCAATGAGCCGGTCACCGCGCCGGGCCCCCCGGCGATTTATTGAGGAAAATGAGCATGTTTTCCCGCACCAAACCCGCCACTTCCGCCGCCGGCAAACCGGCCGCGAAACCCGCCGTCACCAAACCGGCCGCCAAGCCGGCGATTCCCGCGAAAAAGAAGTAATGTCGCTGTATCGGCCGTCCTGACGGCCGCGCGACCAGGGCCGCCGGCTTCCCCCGGCGGCCTTTTTTTGGGCCCGCCAAGGCAAGGGGGAGCGGGCCGTTCCGCCCCAGCCAAACGTCTTGAATTCCGGCCGTCCGTCGCGCCGGTTATGGCACGCAAATTGCGTAAATGACCGCAAAGGAATCATGCCTGACTTTTCCGAAGCCGCGGAGAGCGTGTCACCCGCCTGGTGCTCTCCTGAAAGCCGAGGCGGAGCCTGTGTGGAATGGAGCGGCAAACCGCCCCGGATCGCATGACGTTGGATTGAGATAACCATTTGAAATCTTTTTGGGTTTCTGTCCGTGCGCTGATCTGTCTCGCACTCACCGTAGTTTCGGCGAGCGTCTGCTTCAGCGCGCCTGCCGCCACGGAACCGCACTCGGAAACGGGTGAAATCAAACGTGAGGTTTCCGTCGCGGTATTGCGGTCCTGGCCGCCGCAATTTGACACCAATGCCGGCGGCGCGCCGATCGGCTTTGCCATCGATGTCATGGATGCGGTGGCGGCCATGGCCGGACTTAAGGTGTCCTACGTTCAGATGGAAAGCTTTCCCGATGCCATCGCGGCGCTTAGGAATGGCCGCGTCGATATCATTCCCAATATTGGGATCCTGCCGCAAAGGTCCGGCTCAATTGCCTTCACGGAACCGGTTGAGACCTTCAACACGCGGATATTCGTCCGCTCCGATACCTACGATCTGACGGGCCTGGCGGATTTGCCGGGGCGGAATTTGGCGGTTGTCGAGAACAACATCGGGATGTTTTTGTTTCGTGACAGGAACGATATCCACCTGCACCGGTTTCCCGACGTGAAAAGCGCGTTTTTTGAACTCCTGGCCGGGCGGGTCGATGCCCTTGTGTATCCTGCCCCCGTCATTACGGCCCTCGCCCACAAGGTTGGACTCGCGGACCGTTTCAAGGCGGTCGGCGAGCCGCTGAGAGAGGTTAAACGTGGCCTCGGCGTTCGTGTCGACGACCTCGGACTTCTGGCATTGCTGAATGATGCGGTTGCGCGGTTTGTCGGGACCCCGGCCTATCACCGGGTTTATGCAAAATGGTACGGCGCGGAAAAACCATTCTGGAGCGCCGCGCGTGTCGGCTGGACAATGGGCGGGATCGTCGTCTCTCTCATTTTCGGAATGCTGTGGTGGCGGTATCTGGTCGGCCTGCGAATGATCAAGGCGGCGCGTGAAGGTGAAGAACGTCTGCGGGGCGCGATCGACAGCATGAACGAAGGGTTTCTGTTGTTCGATGCCAACGACGAACTGATCGCCGCGAACAAAAAATTTCACAAGATGAATGCGAACGTTCAAACGTTCCTGGACAAAGGGGGCAGTTTCAAAGAAATCGACCAAGATGGAGGGGCTTTGGGGGGCATTTTTGATTCTTCCGGGCCGGGCCGGGCGCTGGGGCTCGGCGGGGAGTCCGACGCCCTTCTGCGCCGGTTTGACGACGGGTCTTGGTATCTTGAGACGGTCTCGCGGACACCGGACGGAGGGCGGGCCGTTACCTTGGCTGACGTGTCGGAGTTAATTGCGGTCCAGGATGCCTTGGTCGCGGCGCGGCACGAGGCTGAATTGGCGAACAGTGCCAAGTCCGATTTTTTGGCGGCCATGAGTCACGAATTGCGCACGCCCCTGAATGCGATTCTCGGTTTCGCGGAAATCATCAGGGAACAATATTTCGGTGAGATCGGCGACAAATACAAGGAATACACGGACGACATTCTGCGGAGCGGAGAATACCTGTTGTCCCTGGTCAACGATGTTCTTGACCTTTCCGTGATCGAGGCCGGAAAGCGGTCGCTGGCAATGGAAAACCTGGAGACGGTCGGCATCGTTATGGAATGCATGCGGTCGATCGAAGACAAGGCGCGAACCAACGGCATAGCGCTGATGGCCGATATTCCCGACGGTCTGCCGTCGGTGTACGGCGACCGCCAGGCGCTCAAGCAAATCCTTCTCAATTTGTTTTCGAATGCCGTTAAATTCACGCCCGCCGGCGGGCGAATTCAGATTGCCGTCAGCAGTGCCGATGCAGGCGTCACGATTGCCATTGATGACACGGGTGTCGGAATCGCCGAGGAGAATATCCCGACGCTGACGGAGCCGTTTTCGCAGATCAAGGGGACCCCGTACCTGAGCGACAAGGGTTGGGGTCTGGGGCTGGCCATCACCAAGGCGCTTGTCGACCTTCATCGCGGGTCGATGGAAATCACCAGCGAGATCGGGAAAGGAACCAGGGTTGCGGTATTTTTCCCGGCTTCCCCGTTCCTAGCGCAGACTCAGGCGGTGACCGGCGGCGTCACGTCCCGGGAATCCACGCCCAGTACCGGCCCGAGGCGCCAAGCACGGCCGTAAGCAGGCCGAGCACCAGGTTGATGGCGACGATGCGGCGGATGGTGTTCAGGCTGGCCGCCCCCGTGGGCCAGTCCTGGGCCGCGACGGCCGCCTGGAAGGCGAGGTAGGGCGCGAAGAATAGGTAGATGAACAGGGCGTTCATGACCCAGCCGATGCCGTGCATCCAATGAACGTGGATAGGCGCGGCTGCGAAGGTGCCGTAGTGCAGGGCGATCATCGCATAGCCCGACACCGGCAGAATCAGCACGGCGGCCCAGACCCACAGGAAGAACCGGCTGAACACGCGGTCCCACAGCTTCAGGCGTTCAGGCGGCGGCGTGATCCCGCCCACGGCGGGGCGCAGAACCAAATAGGCGAAGAACATGCCGCCGACCCAGACGACGGCGGCGATCGCGTGGAAACCGGTTGCAAGGGCGCTGAGCATGCGGAGATCTGCCTTTCTAGTTCATCGCGGCGGCGGCGTCGGTCAGCTTTTTCAGCACGCCGGTCATGGTCTCGATGACCGTGTCGACCGTGTTGCCGTGGCGCTGTGCCAGCCATTTGGGATCGTTGTAGGCGATCCAGCTGCCCTTGTCGTCCTTCCAGACCAGAACCTTGAGCGGCAGGTCGATGCCCATGGTCCGCGTCGCCTGCATGAGCGGTGTGCCGAGCTTGGGGTTGCCGAAGATCAGAACTTCCGTCGCCGGCAGGCTGAGGCCCGCCGTTTCGGCGCCGGTCGCGTGATTGATGCGGGCCAGGACTGTGATGTTCTTGGCCTTCAGCAGCTTTTCCAGGCGGTTCAGGGTCTCGCCGGGGGAATGCTGGCTCGGCTTGACGATCAGGCCCTCGGCGGCCTGGGCCGGATTGCTCAGGGTCAGGGCCGATATCAGGGCCACAGCGGCGACGGCGAAGAAAAACTGACGATGGATGCGCATCCGGGAAATCTCCTGTGGCGGGGGCGAAGATTTAAAAGTGTAACGGGTTCCCTGGCGCCGCGTGAACAAAGCTGCGTGATGAGACGCCTGTTGGTCTTCCGTGAAAATGACCTGCGACACGCATGGTCCGTCCGCTTGAGGAGGGAGGCTAGGAGGCGTCGGGCTGGGGCAGGCTGCGCGCCACGGGGAACACGAGATGGGCCGATGTCCCCCGGCCGACTTCGCTTTCCATTTCCAGAACGCCGCCGTGCAGTTCAATCAGCTTGCGGGACAGGGTCAGGCCCAGGCCTGTGCCTTCGTGCTTGCGGGTCAGGGAGCCGTCGACCTGCCCGAATTCGGACAGCGCCACGGCCATATCTTCGGGCGAAATACCGATCCCGGTGTCCGACACGGTCAGCCGTATGGCGCCGTCGTCTTGCTGGCGCGCCACGACCGAGACCGCCCCCCCTTGTTCCGTGAACTTGATGGCATTGGACAGCAGGTTGACCAGCGCCTGTTTGACGCGCAGTTCGTCGGCCATTAAGGGCGGCAGGTCGGCGTGGCAGTCGATCATCAGCGAGACCCCGGCCTCAAGCGCGCGCTCGCGCACCAGGCGGTGGCAGGAATTGACGATCAGCCTTAGGTCCAGGCGCTGTTCATTCAGGCTCATCTGGCCGCGTTCGATACGGGCCAGATCCAGAAGGTCGTTGATGAGCTGCAGCAGATGCTTGCCGGCGTCGTTGATGTCACCGGCATATTCCTTGTACTGGGGCACGTTCAGGGTGCCGAAGGTCTCGTTCACCAGAATGTCGGAAAACCCGATGATGGAATTCAACGGCGTGCGCAGTTCGTGGCTCATATTGGCGAGGAATTCGGTCTTCGCCCGGTTGGCAAGTTCCGCTTCTTCCTTGGCGGAGCGCAGCGCTTGGTCCGATTGCCATTCACGGGTCACGTCACGGGCGAACCCCCGGTAGCCGAGAAAGGTGCCGTCGTCGGCGAACACGGGCGCGCCACTTATTCGGGTATAACGGAGATTGCCCTTGCTGTCGTTCAGGCCGTATTCGAAGTCCCGAAACGATCGCCGCTCCGCTAAATCCGCCCGATGCTGCTCGAAGGCGATGCGCTGTGCGGGCCCTCGGATCACGGCAATGGCCTCGCGCGTTTGGCCGATCAAGTTCTCCGGCGATAGGCCGTAGGTGGTCAGCAGCCGGTCGGAGACGAAGGTGAAGCGGTGTTCGGTATCCGTTTCCCAGAACCAATCGGCGGCGGCAAAAATGAAACGCCACCAATCGTCATCGTTCAATTTGCCGACCAGCGGGCCGGCAAGTTCCGGCGGCGGAGGGCGCAGCGATGCGGTTTGGCGTGACAAGGCAAGACCGGCGGCGGCGGCGCAAGCCGCGACCAGGGCCGTGGTCAACGGATGCCATATGTCGGCGACCGTCGCCGGAAGTAATTTCGGCGCCCCGATCGTTTCCCATGAAATCACAAAAAGAAACGTAATAACAATGCAATACAGGTATTTTTTCATGTAAATTGTAACGGAGTTTGCGGGCCCGCCGCCGGTATAAAAAACCGATCAATGAGGTCCGTCGGACTCCGGGATTCTCCCGCCGTTTCGCCCTTTTTCGGAGTATAACGTGAAGATCGTGAATTATCGGAGCATGAAATGACGGTGGAAAATTCGGCCTGGTTGCCGGCGGCATTGCTCCGGGTCGGCCAGATGGCGGAGGCCGATGCCGCGGCCATCGCGGGCGGTATCCCCGGCATTGATCTGATGGAAACGGCGGGGGCCGCCGTCGCCGCACGGGCCCTGGTCCTGTTTCACGGCCGTCCCGTGGCTGTTTTGTGCGGCCCCGGCAACAACGGCGGTGACGGTTTCGTCGCGGCGCGTCTTCTGAAGGAGCAGGGGGCCGAGGTGCGGCTTTATCTTTTGGGCGCGCGGGAAAGGTTGCGGGGCGACGCGGCCTTGGCGGCGGATCGCTGGGCCGGTCCGGTGGAAGAGTTGACGGCAGGCTTCGACCCGGCGGGGGCAGGGGTTATCGACGCCCTGTTCGGGGCCGGCCTCACGCGCCCGCTTGATGGTGTCGCGGCGGTCGTGGCGGAAACCCTCAACGCCGCATCGGCGGAAGTTTTGGCCGTGGACATCCCGTCGGGTGTCATGGGAGACACGGGCGCCGTCGCCGAATTGGCGATACAGGCCCGGGAAACGGTGACTTTCTGCCGCCGCAAGCCGGGTCATTTCCTGCGCCCCGGCCGGGATTTCTGCGGCCGGGTGCGGCTCACGGACATCGGCATCTCAGATGCCGTGGTCGCGGCCCAGGCCCCCGATACCTGGGTCAACAGCGCCGATATCTGGTGGCGCGCCTTTCCCCATCCGGGGCCTGACGACCACAAATACACGCGCGGCCATGTCGTGATCTGGGGGACGGGCGCCATGCCGGGCGCGTCCCGCCTGGCCGCCGACGGGGCCCGGCGGGCCGGGGCGGGGATCGTTTCCATCGCCTGCAGGCCCGAGGATACGGCGATATTTCGCGCCGGCGCACCCGGCGTTCTGGTCCGGCCCATGGACGATACGGCCGTATACGAAACCTATGTTCAGGACGGCAACAAGGCCCTGGTCGTCGGCCCCGGCAACGGGCCGGGCCCGGATACCCGCACGCGGGCCCTGGCGGCGCTGGCCACGGGCAAGCCGATGGTGTTGGATGCCGACGGTATTTCCGCTTTCGCGGACGCCCCCGACGCCTTGATGGCGGCCTTGCACGGCAACTGCGTGATCACCCCCCATGACGGGGAATTCGCCCGCGTCTTTCCGAACGACGACGACCGGCTGAGCCGCGCGCGCCGGGCTGCCGAGCAATCGGGTGCTGTGGTCCTGCTGAAGGGCTTTGACACGGTCATCGCGGCCCCAGACGGCCGCGCGGTGATCAATGCCAACGGCTCCCCCCATCTGGCCACCGCGGGCACCGGCGACGTGCTGGCGGGTATCACGGCGGGGCTGCTGGCCCAGGGCATGGCGCCGTTCCCGGCCGCCTGCGCAGCGGTCTGGCTGCATGCGGCGGCGGCGCAATGCATTGGTCATGGCCTGATCGCCGAGGATATTCCCGGCTTGCTGCCGGGCATTGTCGGTGCCCTTCCCGGGGCCGTGACGGGGGGCGTGCCCGGGCAAATTTTCACCCATTTGCCCCTTGAACCGACCGGCAAAAGCGAACAGGTTTAACGGGATGTCCGCGTACCTTTGAAAGGGCTTTGATGACCGAGCATAAACCGAGCAGTTTCCTCGACCGAACCCTGGCCAATCTGCGCCGGGGATGGCAGTCCATCGCCGGATCGTCATACGACGAGGATGCCGCAAGCACGCGCCCCAACCTGCCGGATGAAGATGCCGGGCGTATCCTGGAACAGATGCAGGAATGCCTGGACAACAAGGGCGGCGAGGTTTCGGCGCGGACCAAGGCGGCGGCCCTCGGCCGGGTCTATCTGGCCCTGGACAAGAGCGGGCGCGAGAAATTCCTGCGCCTCATGGCCGGCAATTTCGGCACAGACTCCAAGGCTGTCGAGACGGCCATCGGCAAGTTCCAGGCGGCGGATACCGATGCCGCGCGCCTGGACGCGCAGCTTGCGATCAAGAACAGCCTGCAGGCCCCCTGGCGCCGGCTGCTGACCCAGTTCAACGCGTTGCCCGATGGGGTCAAGTTCCTGGTTGATCTGCGCGCGGAACTGCTGCCGCTTGCCAGGTCTGACGTGGGCCTGAAGGCCATGGAACACGACCTGCGGGACCTGCTGGCCAGCTGGTTCGACGTCGATTTCCTGGAATTGCGGCGGATCGCCTGGGATTCCTCTTCGGCTTCGCTGTTGGAAAAGCTTATCGCCTACGAGGCCGTGCATGCCATAAAGGGCTGGGAAGACCTCAAAAACCGGCTTGATTCCGACCGTCGCTGCTACGCCTTCTTCCATCCGCGGATGCCCGACGAGCCCCTGATCTTCGTCGAGGTCGCTTTGGTCAACGGCATGGCGGCCAATGTGCAGGCGTTGCTTGACACCAACGCCCCGGCGACCGACCCGGCCGCCGCCGACACGGCGATCTTCTATTCCATCTCCAACGCGCAGAAGGGGCTTGCGGGCATCAGCTTCGGCAACTTCCTGATCAAGCGGGTGGCGCAGCAACTGTCCCAGGAGTTTCCGAATCTCAAGACCTTCGCGACCCTGTCGCCGATTCCCGGTTTCCGCAACTGGCTCAACGAACTCCTGGCGGAGGGCGAGCCCAAGCTGTTCTCGGCCGAGGAGCGCAAGGCCCTGAACGCGGCCACGGGCCGCAAGGGCGGGGCCAAGGGATCGATGATTTCGGTCCTCGATACCCCCGCCTGGATCAAGGACGACGACATGATCGCCGCCCTGCAAGGGCCGCTGACGCGCCTGGCGGCACGCTACCTGGCTAAGGAAAAGGGCCGGGGAGGGCGTGCGCGCGACCCGGTGGCGCATTTCCACCTGTCGAATGGGGCGCGGCTCGAACGCCTCAATTGGCTGGGGGATACCTCGGACAAGGGGTTGGCCCAGTCGGCGGGGCTGATGGTCAACTACCTCTATGACCTGGGCCGTATCGAAGGGAACCATGAGGCCTATACCTCGGCCGGCAGCGTCGATATGTCCTCGGGCGTGAAGGCGCACCTGCGGGGGTGAGCCCGCAGCGCGCCGGTGCGGGGCCGATTTCCCGGTTGTAATCGTTGTCAGAATGGATAAAGTCGCGCCGCTCGCTGGTCGGGCATCCCGGCGGCGTCGGCGGGCGTGGCGGAATTGGTAGACGCGTCAGGTTTAGGTCCTGGTGGCCTTTGGCCGTGGGGGTTCAAGTCCCTCCGCCCGCACCACCCTATGCCTTCGGCTTCGGGTGGCAGGCCATTTGTGGACTGCCAATCGAAGGCGTTTAGGCGTAGGCGTGCCTCCCCGAAGCGCGCGAATGCGTGCGGAGGGAGGCTACACCTAGTAGCAGGATTGTTCCGACCAGCCGTTTATCGTTGCCGGGTCCGGGGTGGCGGCCTATATATCCGCCCGGGAGTTGAGGGCTTAATCCTAGTGTGTTTTACAGGCGTCGCCGATTTAGGTGCGTCGCCGCAGATTTCCGAAACGGGAGTTCCATGCAAGTCGTCGAGACAAAATCCGAAGGCCTGAGCCGCGAGATGAAAGTCACCGTGGCCGCCAAGGACATTGAAGAGAAAATCAACCTGCGTCTTCAGGAAGTCGCACAATCCGCCTCGCTGCCCGGTTTCCGGCCCGGCAAGGTGCCCGTGGGGCTGCTGCGCAAGCGCTTCGGACCGTCGATCCTGGGCGAGATCCTGGATCAGGCGGTGAACGATTCCTCCGCCCAGGCGCTGGCCGAGAAGGGCATCCGTGCCGCGACCCAGCCGCAGGTCGAGATCACTTCCTTCGACGAGGGCAAGGATCTGGAATACACGCTGGCCGTGGACATCCTGCCCGAAATCACGCCGATGGACTTTTCCAAGCTGAAGCTTGAGAAGCTGGTCCTGAAGCCGGATGAGAAGCAGATCGAGGAAACCCTCGAGAATCTGGCCAACGCCCATAAAACGTCTGAGCCGATCACCGCCAAGCGCAAGACCAAGTCGGGTGACGTCTGCGTCATCGACTTCGTCGGCAAGCTGGACGGCGTCGAGTTCGCCGGCGGCAAGGCCGATGGCTATCACCTGGAATTGGGCTCCGGCTCGTTCATTCCGGGCTTCGAGGAACAGCTGATCGGCGTCGATGTCGGTGCCGATGTCGAGGTCAAGGTCAACTTCCCCGCCGAATACGCGGCCAAGGATCTGGCCGGCAAGGAAGCCGTGTTCGACGTCAAGGTTCACGAAATCCGCGAAGCCACGCCGGCACCGATCGACGACGAACTGGCCAAGAAGGCCGGCCTGGAAAGCCTGGACGCCCTGAAGGAACGGATCGTCGAGGGCCAGCGCCGCGAGTTCGATCAGATGGCGCGCATGCAGGTCAAGCGCGTGCTGTTGGATCAGCTGGCCGACAGCCATGACTTCGAGATGCCGCCCAAGATGGTGGAGATGGAATTCGACAACATCTGGGCCCAGTTCGAGGAACAGCGTAAGCAGGAACACGATCACGACGACAAGTCGGACGAAGAGCACAAGGCCGAGTTCCGCGACATCGCCGAGCGGCGGGTCAAGCTGGGCCTGTTGCTGTCCGAGGTCGGCCGCGCCAACGCCATCCAGGTGTCGCCGGAAGACGTCAACCGCGCCATGATGCAGGAGGCCCAGAAATACCCGGGCCAGGAGCAGCAGGTGCTGGAATTCTTCCGCTCCAACCCCCAGGCGCAGGAGCAGATCAAGGCTCCCGTGTTCGAGGAAAAGGTCATCGATTACATCATCGAACTGGCCCAGGTGACGGAAAAGCCGGCGTCCTTCGAAGACCTGATCAAGGTTCTTGAGGCCGAGGACGAGGCCAAGGAAGCCAAGAAGCCTGCCGCCAAGAAGAAGGCCGCCCCGAAGAAGGCAGCGGCCAAGGACGACGCGGCGGACGACAAGAAACCGGCCAAGAAGAAGGCCGCGGCAAAGAAGCCGGCGGCGAAAAAGGAGTAGCGGCGGCGGGACCGGGGCGCTATCAGAGCATAGGCGGCCCGCCATCCCCGGACCCGTCATCCCGAGCAGCACGTATCATAAGGACCGCGGCATGACCGATCCCCACGACATCTACATGAATACCCTGGTGCCCATGGTCGTCGAGACCACCAACCGGGGTGAGCGCGCCTACGACATCTATTCGCGGCTGTTGAAGGAACGCATCATCTTCCTGACCGGTGGGGTCGAGGATCATGTTTCGAGCCTGGTTTGCGCGCAGTTGTTGTTCCTGGAATCGGAAAATCCGTCCAAGGACATCTCGTTCTACATCAACTCACCGGGCGGCGTCGTGACCTCCGGCCTCGCGATCTACGACACGATTCGCTACATCAAGCCGGATGTGTCGACGGTCTGCATCGGTCAGGCGGCGTCCATGGGCTCGCTTTTGCTGGCTGCAGGTGCCCCCGGAAAGCGCTACTCGCTGCCCAATTCGCGGATCATGGTTCACCAGCCGTCGGGCGGCTTCCAGGGCCAGGCATCGGACATCGAAATCCATGCCCGCGAGATCATCGCGCTGCGCAAGCGGCTCAATGAAATCTATGTCGAACACACCGGCCAATCGATGGAAACCATTGAAAACGCGATGGAGCGTGACAAATTCATGACTCCAGAGGAAGCCAAAGCGTTCGGTCTGATCGACGAAGTGGTCGCCAACCGGCCGGCCACCGGCGACGACGACGGCGGCAAGCCCGGCAAGGGTTGAGCCGCGGCCTCCGTCTAAATGGCTGCCCCCAGGTCTTGGGTGGCGGCGCAAATACTACGGGACGTCTCTCCGCCGCTACGTCTTTTGGCATAGCTCCATGGGCGTGATTGTGATTGAGTGTTGCACAAGGGTCCGGCTAACATGGTCTTGATCCGGGAGGCGGCGCGGGACCAACAGGATAAACAATGACGAAAACCACCGGCAGCGACTCCAAGAACACCCTTTATTGCTCGTTCTGCGGCAAAAGCCAGCACGAGGTGCGCAAGCTGATCGCGGGTCCGACCGTGTTCATCTGCGACGAATGTGTCGAGCTGTGCATGGACATCATCCGCGAAGAGCACAAGACGAACCTCGTGAAGTCGGGCGACGGCGTGCCGACGCCGATGGACATCTGCTCCGTCCTCGATGACTACGTGATCGGCCAGAACAACGCCAAGCGTGTGTTGTCGGTCGCCGTGCACAACCACTACAAGCGCCTGAATCACGGCGCCAAGAACAACGACGTCGAACTGGCCAAGTCCAACATCCTGCTGGTCGGCCCGACCGGTTGCGGCAAGACCCTGTTGGCGCAGACCCTGGCGCGCATCCTGGATGTGCCCTTCACCATGGCCGATGCGACGACCCTGACCGAGGCCGGCTATGTCGGTGAAGACGTCGAAAACATCATTCTCAAGCTGCTGCAGTCCGCCGACTACAACGTAGAGCGCGCGCAGCGCGGCATCGTCTATATCGACGAAGTCGATAAGATCAGCCGCAAATCCGACAATCCGTCGATCACCCGCGACGTGTCGGGCGAAGGCGTGCAGCAGGCGTTGCTGAAGATCATGGAAGGCACGGTCGCCAGCGTGCCGCCCCAGGGCGGGCGTAAGCACCCGCAGCAGGAGTTCCTGCAGGTCGATACCACCAATATCCTTTTCATCTGCGGTGGTGCCTTCGCCGGGTTGGACAAGATCATTTCCGCCCGCGGCAAGGGCTCCAGCATCGGTTTTGGCGCCGACGTGCGTGCGCCCGAGGAACGCCAGACCGGTGAAATCCTGCGCGAGGTGGAGCCGGAAGACTTGTTGAAATTCGGCCTGATCCCCGAGTTCGTCGGCCGCCTGCCTGTGGTCGCGACCCTGGAGGACCTGGACGAAGACGCGCTGGTGGAAATCCTGACCAAGCCGAAGAACGCCCTGGTCAAGCAGTACCAGCGCCTGTTCGAGATGGAAGACACCAAGCTGACGTTCTCCGATACCGCCCTTCGTTCCATCGCCGTAAAGGCCGTCGAACGCAAGACCGGTGCCCGGGGCTTGCGGTCGATCATGGAAAATATTCTCCTCGACACCATGTTCGACCTTCCCGGCATGGAAGGTGTGGAAGAGGTCGTCATCAATGGAGAGGTGGTGGAAGAAAGTGCCAATCCGCTGTTCATCTACGGCGAAAAGGCCGAAGAAGTGGAAACCAGCGCGTAATTTGCGTCTTTCCACGGTTATCCACGGTCTGGGCTTGCGCCGCAGCGTTCCATCCCCCACCTTTGTTGTGAAGCAATTCCAACCCGCCGTCGTCCTTGTGGCGCGGTCTTCCCGTGTTGAGGCCAGATGTTCCCAGGTATGAAGTCCCAGCAATTCCCCGTCCTGCCGTTGCGCGACATCGTCGTGTTCCCACACATGATCGTGCCGCTGTTTGTCGGCCGCGACAAATCCGTGCGGGCGCTCGAAGACGTCATGCAGGACGATAAGCAGATCCTGCTGGTGGCGCAGAAGAACGCGGCCCAGGACGACCCGACGGCCGACGACATCTACACCGTCGGCACGGTGTCGACGGTGCTGCAGCTTCTGAAGCTGCCGGATGGCACGGTGAAGGTGCTGGTCGAAGGCGTGCAGCGCGCGAAAGTCACCGAGTTCGTGGACAACCCTTCGTTCTTCGAAGTCGAGGCCGAACTGATCCCCGACGAGGAAGGGGACGAGAACGAGCTTGAGGCGCTGTCTCGCTCGGTCATCGGCCAGTTCGAACAATACATCAAGTTGAACAAGAAGATTCCGCCGGAAGTTCTTGTTTCAATTAATCAAATTGACGAAGCCAACAAGCTAGCCGACACCGTTGCCTCGCATCTGGCGCTGAAAATTTCCGAAAAGCAGGAGCTGCTGGAGATCGAATCGGCTGCCGAGCGTCTGGAGCGCGTCTATTCCCACATGGAATCGGAAATCGGCGTCCTGCAGGTCGAGAAGAAGATCCGCAACCGGGTCAAGCGCCAGATGGAGAAGACCCAGCGCGAGTATTATCTGAACGAGCAATTGAAGGCCATTCAGAAGGAGTTGGGCGAAACCGACGAAGGCAAGGACGAGGTTGCGGAGATCGAGGAAAAGATCGGCAAGACCCGTCTGACCAAGGAAGCCAAGGAAAAGGCCGAGGCGGAGCTGAAAAAGCTGCGCTCCATGAGCCCGATGTCCGCCGAAGCCACGGTGGTGCGCAATTACCTGGATTGGATTCTGTCCATTCCGTGGAAGAAGCGCACCCGGGTGAAGAAGGATCTGTTGAAGGCCGAGGAGGTCCTCAACGAAGATCACTACGGGCTGGAAAAGGTCAAGGAACGCATCCTTGAATACTTGGCCGTCCAGCATCGTACGAATAAGGTCACCGGACCGATCTTATGTCTGGTGGGCCCTCCGGGCGTGGGCAAGACGTCCCTCGGTAAATCCATCGCCAAGGCGACCGGGCGTAATTTCGTGCGCATGTCGTTGGGCGGTGTGCGGGACGAATCGGAAATCCGCGGCCATCGGCGCACCTATATCGGCTCCATGCCGGGCAAGGTCGTCCAGGGCATGAAGAAGGCCAAGTCGTCCAACCCGTTGTTCCTGCTCGACGAGGTCGACAAAATGGGCCAGGACTGGCGCGGCGACCCGGCCTCGGCGCTTTTGGAAGTGCTTGACCCGGAACAGAATTCCACCTTCAACGACCATTATCTGGAGGTCGACTACGACCTGTCGGACGTGATGTTCGTGACCACCGCCAATACCATGAACATGCCGGGCCCGCTGTTGGACCGCATGGAGATCATCCGCCTGTCCGGGTACACCGAGGACGAGAAGGTCGAGATCGCCAACCGCCACCTGCTGCCCAAGCAGATCAAGGCGCACGGCCTGAAGGAGGGTGAATGGTCGATTTCCGACGGCGCCCTGCGCGATGTGATTCGCTATTACACACGGGAATCCGGGGTTCGTAACCTGGAACGCGAGCTGGCCAACCTGGCCCGCAAGGCGGTCAAGGAGATCATGATCGGGGCGTCCAAGACCATCAAGGTGACGTCCAAGAACCTGGAAAAGTACGGCGGCGTGCGCAAATACCGGTTCGGCGAGATCGAAGCCGAGGACATGGTCGGCGTGGTGACCGGTCTGGCCTGGACCGAGGTCGGCGGCGAGCTTCTCAACATCGAAGCCGTCATGGTGCCGGGCAAGGGCAAGATGACCATCACCGGCAAGCTCGGCGACGTCATGCAGGAATCCATCCAGGCGGCCAAATCCTATGTGCAGTCGCGCTCGGCTTCGCTCGGCATCCTGCCGCCGCTGTTCAACAAGCGAGACATCCACGTCCACGTGCCCGAAGGGGCGACGCCCAAGGACGGGCCGTCGGCCGGCGTCGGCATGGTGACCTCGATCGTGTCCGTGCTGACCGGCATTCCGGTTCGCAAAGACGTCGCCATGACCGGGGAAGTGACCCTGCGCGGGCGCGTTCTGCCGATCGGTGGGCTCAAGGAAAAGCTTCTGGCGGCGCTTCGCGGGGGGATCAAGAAGGTCCTCATTCCCAAGGACAACGAGAAGGATTTGTCGGAGATTCCCGAAAACGTGAAGCGCGGGCTGGAAATCGTGCCCGTGACGACCGTTGACGAGGTGCTTTCGCATGCTCTCGCCAGCCCTGTGACCCCGGTCGAATGGGACGAGGAAAAGGCTGAATTGGAGGCCCGTGCCCTCCGGTCTGGCAGCGCTGACGACGACGATGTCGGCGGTGTGGTGACCCACTAAATTCAGGTAACCAATTACAATATATAGATGTTTTTACGGGCCGCCGGATCATCCGGCGGCCCGTTTTCATGAAGATGGCGGAAATCCGCCCCTCCGTGCGCATCAAGGGCATTCTTCCGAGCCCGGAACGAATGCCGGAAAATTCGTCGAAACCCGCAAAAATCTGGGGAAAACTGGGGCATGAAGATTGACGCCCCATGGGTGCGCACATACACTCTTCGCGATTCGAACGGGTGGCGAAACACCCGGTCGAGTGGGTGGCTAAACACCCGATCACGATAATAATCTATTTGTCCCAACCCGATACCTTTCAGCAAGAGGGGGCCTTTCAATTGAACAAGAATGATCTGATCGCAGCCGTTGCCAATAGCACCGGCTTGTCCAAATCCGATTCCGCGAGCGCGGTTGACAGCGTTTTCGACGCGATCGCTGGCGCTTTGAAGGGCGGAGACGAAGTCCGCCTGGTCGGCTTCGGCACCTTCAGTGTGACCAAGCGCGCCGCGACCACGGGCCGTAACCCGCGGACCGGCGAAAGCATCCAGATTCCGGCGTCCAACCAGCCCAAGTTCAAGGCTGGCAAGGGTCTGAAGGACGCGGTCAACTAAGACCGGCGTCTCAGCCACACGTAACGCCTACAGACCGGCCGCCGAGCAATCGGCGGCCGGTTTTGTTTGGTGAATTGCTTGGCCGCCGAGCAATCGGCGGCCGGTTTTGTTTGGTGAATTGCTTGGCCGCCGAGTAATCGGTGGCCGGTTTCGTTTGGCTGTAGGTCATTGCGGCTGGGTTCGCCGGTGGTGTGGGGCAGGGGTCATGCGTGCTTGTGCCGGCCGGCAACAGCCCTTAAATAGAGCCCTCGGCAAACGGGCGGTTAGCTCAGTTGGGAGAGCGTCTGGTTTACACCCAGAAGGTCGGGGGTTCGAACCCCTCACCGCCCACCATTCGCCGCCGGGGGAGGGTGCCGCAAGCCTAAGATTTCCAAGGCAAGAGAGGTTAGTGGACTTTTCCCGCCGATCGTCCTTGACACTGCTTCCGGCGCTGGAGTACATGGTGCCCTCTTTCGCGCACCGGGGCCCATGCCCCAGGCCGAAAGACCCTTCAGAAGGGGGTGTAGCTCAGTTGGTTAGAGCGCCGGCCTGTCACGCCGGAGGCCGCGGGTTCGAGTCCCGTCACTCCCGCCATTTCCCCCAATTCCAGGTTTCCTTCGCGTCTGTCGCCGGGCATCGGTTTTTTGCGCCTGCGTTGCGATAAAACCTTTGAAATTTATCCGGTTATCGGTCACTTTCCCCCGGTAGTCATCGACATGGCCGCATTAAGCCATCGACGTGGCCGCATCGCGGCATTCCTAGAATGCATTCGGGGGGACCAAGGCAGGAAGCCGGGGACAGGGAGTTCGGCGTGAACGATTTGCTATTGGAATATCTCCCCATCCTGATCTTCATCGGGATTGCCGTCGGGCTTGCCGGCGCGATCATGATTGCGTCTTTCGTGATCGCCCAGCAGAACCCCGATGTGGAAAAGAACTCGGCCTATGAATGCGGCTTCGAAGCGTTTGACGATTCGCGCGGCCGGTTTGACGTTCGGTTCTATCTGGTGGCCATCCTGTTCATCATTTTCGACCTCGAAGTGGCCTTTCTGTTCCCCTGGGCGGTGACGCTGGGCAAGATCGGTGTCTTCGGTTTCTGGTCGATGATGGTATTCCTGTCCGTGCTGACCATCGGATTTATCTACGAGTGGCGCAAAGGCGCCCTCGAATGGGAATAATAGAGGGAGTGACCGAATGTCCGTCGTGACGCAGCCCGGAACCGCCCCCGACCTGGGCCAACCCCTGGGGCCCGGTGCCGAGCAGGACGAGATTCTCGCCCGCGTGACCCAGGAACTGCAGGACAAGGGCTTCGTCCTTGCCAATGTGGACAAGCTGGTCAACTGGGCGCGCACGGGATCGCTGTGGCCCATGACCTTCGGTCTGGCCTGCTGTGCGGTCGAGATGATCCACGCCTACATGAGCCGCTATGACCTGGATCGATTCGGCGTCGTGCCGCGGCCGAGCCCGCGCCAGTCGGACGTGATGATCGTCGCCGGCACCCTGACCAACAAAATGGCCCCCGCGTTCCGCAAGGTTTATGACCAGATGGCGGAACCGCGTTATGTGATCTCCATGGGATCCTGCGCCAACGGCGGCGGCTATTATCATTATTCCTACGCCATCGTGCGCGGTTGTGACCGCGTCGTGCCCGTCGACGTCTATGTGCCCGGCTGTCCGCCGACGGCCGAGGCGCTGGTGTACGGCATTCTCCAATTGCAGAAGAAAATCCGCCGTACCGGCGCCCTGTGGCGCTGACGCGACCGGACGAACCGCGACCGATCACTAAAAGAACCAAGAAGACCATGGATCAGGCCCTCAAGGAACTTGCCGAACACCTCCGCGACCAGCTTGGCGACAAGCTGCTGGCCGACGAGGTGCGTCTTGGCGAATTGATGATCACCGTCAAGCGGGACGCCATCGTCGCGGTGCTGAAATCCCTGCGTGACGATTCGAACTGCCGGTTCCATCAGCTGATGGATATCTGCGGCGTCGATTACGCCGATGAAAGCCCGCGTTTCGAGATCGTCTACAACCTTCTGTCCATGACCCATAACACGCGCATCCGCGTCAAACTGCGCACGGACGAAGACGACCCCGTGCCGTCCGTCGCCGGGGTGTTCTCGACCGCCAATTGGTTCGAGCGCGAAATCTGGGACATGTATGGCGTGTTCTTCTCCGACCATCCCGACCTGCGCCGTCTGCTGACCGACTATGGGTTCGAGGGCCATCCCCTGCGCAAGGATTTCCCGCTGACGGGCTATGTCGAGGTGCGCTACGACGATGAACAGAAACGCGTGGTCTACGAACCCGTGAAGCTGACCCAGGAATTCCGCAACTTCGACTTCGAAAGCCCCTGGGAAGGCATGGAACGCGTCGTTCTGCCGGGCGACGAAAAGGCCGAGGCGGAACCGGAAACCGAGGCGTCCTGACCATGGCCGAAACCCAGATCAAGAATTTCAACCTCAACTTCGGGCCGCAGCATCCGGCGGCCCACGGGGTGTTGCGCCTGGTCCTGGAGATGGACGGCGAGGTCGTGGAACGCGCCGATCCGCACATCGGACTGCTGCACCGGGGCACGGAAAAGCTTATCGAGTACAAGACCTATGCCCAGGCCGTGCCGTACTTTGACCGCCTGGACTATGTCGCGCCGCAGAACCAGGAACACGCCTTCGTGCTGGCGGCGGAAAAGCTGTTGGGCATCGAAATTCCCAAACGCGGCCAGTACATCCGCGTGCTCTATTGCGAGATCGGGCGCATCCTCAACCACATCCTGAACATCACGGCCTTCGCCATGGACGTGGGCGCGATGACGCCGATGCTGTGGGGCTTCGAGATTCGCGAACGCCTGATGGAGTTCTGCGAATCCGCGTCGGGTGCGCGCCTGCATATGAACTATTTCCGCGTCGGCGGCGTTGCCCAGGACCTGCCGGCGGGGTTGCTGGAAGACATCGCCAAATGGGCCGATGACGAGTTCCCGGCCTTCCTTGACGATCTGGAAAGCCTGCTCACGGAAAACCGCATCTTCAAGCAGCGCACGGTCGATATCGGCGTCATCGATGCCGAACAATGCTTCGACTGGGGCTTCACGGGCCCGAATCTGCGCGCGTCCGGAATTGCCTGGGACCTGCGCAAGTCGCAGCCCTATGACGCCTATGCGGACATGGATTTCGACATTCCCGTGGGCAAGATGGGCGACTGTTACGACCGCTATCTGGTGCGCATGCTGGAAATGCGCGAATCCTTGAAGATCATCCGCCAATGCGTTGAAAACATGCCCGGCGGGCCGGTCAAGTCGACCAACAAGAAGGTCACGCCGCCGACCCGCGGCGACATGAAGCAATCCATGGAAGCCTTGATCCACCACTTCAAACTGTTTACCGAAGGCTTCCACGTGCCTGCTGGCGAAACCTATACGGCCGTCGAAGCGCCCAAGGGTGAATTCGGCGTCTATCTGGTGGCCGACGGCTCCAACAAACCCTATCGCTGCAAGATTCGGGCGCCGGGATTCGCCCATCTGGAAGCGACGGAATTCCTGTCGAAGGGGCATATGCTCGCGGACGTGGTCGCGAACATCGGTTCCATCGACGTCGTGTTCGGCGAAATCGACCGGTGACCGGGATGAATATTGAACAACCGTCGAGCTTCGCCTTTTCGGCGGAGAACCTCGAAAAGGCCAAATGGCACATCGCCAAGTATCCGGACGGCCGCCAGCAGAGCGCGGTGATGCCGCTGCTTGATCTGGCGCAACGGCAGAACGGCGGCTGGATTCCCCAGGCGGCGATCGAAGTCATCGCCGACATGCTGGATATGGCGTCGATCCGCGTCTACGAGGTCGCGACCTTCTACACCATGTACAACCTGAAACCGGTCGGGAAGCACTTCGTCCAGGTCTGCACCAACCTGCCGTGCTGGTTGCGCGGCTCAGACCAGATCATGGCCGCCTGCAAGAAGGTCACCGGTTGTTCGAACGGCGAAACCTCGGCCGACGGCGACTTCACGGTGCTTGAGGTCGAATGCCTGGGCGCCTGCGTCAACGCGCCGATGATGCAGATCGGCGACGATTATTACGAAGACCTGGATTCGGCGACGACCGAAGAGGTCCTGACGGCGCTCAAGGCTGGTCAGAAGCCGAAGGTCGGCTCCCAGTCCGGGCGTTATACCTGCGAGCCCGCCGGCGGGATCACGACCCTGACCGACCGCTATCCGGACCGGGCCGCCAAGGCGGGAGGCGACGACTGATGCTTGCCGACAAGGATCGTATCTTCACCAATATCTACGGTTTCGACAGCCCCTGGCTCGACGGTGCCCGCGCGCGCGGCGACTGGGACGGCACGAACAAGCTGATCGAACTGGGCCGCGACAAGATCATCGACGAGATGAAGGAATCGGGCCTGCGCGGGCGTGGTGGTGCCGGCTTCCCCACAGGCGTGAAGTGGTCCTTCATGCCCAAGGAGATCGGTACCCGGCCGCATTACCTTGTCATCAACGCGGACGAGGGCGAGCCCGGCACCTGCAAGGACCGCGAAATCATGCGCTCCGAGCCGCATAAGCTCATCGAAGGTGCCTTGGTCGCGTCCTTCGCCATGGGCGCCCATGCGGCCTATTGCTACGTGCGCGGCGAATTTCATCACGAGATCGATTGCCTGCAGCGCGCCGTCGACGAGGCTTACGAAGCGGGCCTGATCGGTGACGATGCCTGCGGCACGGGCTGGAAGTTCGATTTCTACGTCCATTCCGGCGCCGGGGCCTATATCTGCGGCGAGGAAACCTCGCTGATCGAAAGCCTGGAAGGCAAGAAGGGCCAGCCGCGCCTGAAGCCGCCGTTCCCGGCGGGGGTCGGCGTGTGGGGCTGCCCGACCACGGTCAACAACGTGGAATCCATCGCCGTGGCGCCGACCATCCTGCGCCGGGGCGCGGACTGGTTTTCCGGCATCGGCCGGCCCAACAACGTGGGCACCAAGCTGTTCAACATCTCGGGTCATGTGAACCAGCCCTGTACGGTCGAAGAGGAAATGGGCATTCCGCTCAAGGAACTCATCGAACGGCATGCGGGCGGGGTGCGCGGCGGCTGGGATAACCTGCTGTGCGTCATTCCGGGCGGGGCGTCGGTGCCGGTGCTGCCCAAGTCCATCTGCGACGACGTACTGATGGATTTCGATTCCTTGCGCGAACAGCGCTCCGGCCTGGGCACGGCGGCGGTCATGGTCATGGACAAGTCGACGGATGTGATCAAGGCCATCGCGCGGCTTTCGGCCTTCTACAAGCATGAAAGCTGCGGCCAGTGCACGCCGTGCCGTGAAGGCACCGGTTGGATGGCGCGGGTCATGCAGCGCATGGTTTCGGGCGATGCCCATATCGACGAGATCGACACGCTGGAAGAGGTCACCCGCCAGGTCGAAGGGCACACCATCTGCGCCCTGGGCGACGCGGCGGCTTGGCCGATTCAAGGATTGATCCGCCATTTCCGTCCGGAAATGGAAAAACGGATCCTCGACAACATCGCGCGCCGGTCGGCGGCGGAATAGACAGGTTTACTAGGGGCTTGAGCTAGATGCCAAAGATCACCATCGACGGCACGGAACACGAGGTCGACGCCGGTATGACGATCCTGCAGGCCTGCGAGCAGGCCGGCAAGGAAGTCCCGCGCTTCTGCTATCACGACCGTCTGTCCATCGCCGGCAACTGCCGCATGTGCCTGGTGCAGATGGAACGTTCGCCCAAGCCGGTGGCGTCCTGCGCCATGCCCGTGGCTGACGGCATGGTCGTCTATACGGACACGCCCGAGGTCAAGAAGATGCGCCAGGGGGTGATGGAATTCCTGCTGATCAACCACCCGCTGGACTGTCCGATCTGCGATCAGGGCGGCGAATGCGACCTGCAGGATCAGGCCATGGCCTATGGCATGGATCACGGGCGCTACAAGGAAAACAAGCGCGCCGTCGAAGACAAGCACATGGGGCCGCTGATCAAGACGATCATGACGCGCTGCATCCATTGCACGCGCTGTGTGCGGTTCTCGACCGAGGTTGCGGGCGTGACCGACATGGGCCTGATCGGTCGCGGCGAAAACGCCGAAATCGTCACCTATCTAGACCAGGCCGTGAGTTCCGAACTGTCGGGCAACGTCATCGACCTGTGCCCGGTGGGGGCGCTGACGTCCAAACCCTATGCCTTCGCGGCGCGGCCGTGGGAATTGAAGAAGACGGAAAGCGTCGACGTGTCCGACGCCCAGGGCTGTGCCATCCGCGTCGACAGCCGCGGGCCCGAGGTCATGCGCGTGTTGCCGCGGCTCAACGAAGACGTCAACGAAGAATGGATTTCCGATAAGACGCGGTATTGCGTCGACGGCCTTAAGCGCCAGCGCCTGGATCAGCCTTACGTGCGGGTCAAAGGCAAGCTGCAGCCCGCCACCTGGCCGGAAGCCTTTGCCGCCGTGGCCAAGGCGATCAAGGGCAAGCAGGGCAGCGAGATCGCGGCCATCGCCGGCGACCTGGCCGATTGCGAAAGCATGTTGGTGCTCAAGGAACTGATGGTCGGTCTGGGATCGACCAACATGGATTGCCGCCAGGACGGATCGAAGGTCGATCCCGCCCAGCGCGCGTCCTACATCTTCAATTCGACCATCGCCGGGATCGAGGACGCGGACGCGCTGTTGATCGTGGGGGCGAACCCGCGCTGGGAAGCGCCCGTACTCAACGCCCGCATCCGCAAGCGCTATCTGATGGGCAAGTTCCCCATCGCCGCCATCGGCCCGGCCATCGACCTGAGCTATCCCGTGGACTGGCTGGGTGAGGACGCCGATATCCTGGCGCAGATCGCCGCCGGCACGCATCCCTTTGCCGAAATCCTGAAGACGGCCGAACGGCCCATGATCATCGTCGGTTCGGGCGCCGTGGCGCGCCCCGATGGCGCGGCGGTGTTGGGTTTGGCGCGCCAGGCCGCGGACGCGGCCGGTGCGGTGACGGCGGACTGGAACGGTTTCAACGTGTTGCAGCGCGCGGCGTCCCGCGTCGGCGGTCTGGACCTGGGCTTCGTGCCGGGCGAGGGCGGCATGGACACAGGCCGCATCCTGGATGGGGCCGCGACCGGCGCCGTCAAGGTTATCTATCTTCTGGGTGCCGACGAGATCGACACCAAGGACCTGGATAAGCCCTTCGTTATCTATCAAGGCCACCACGGCGACGCCGGTGCCCATGTCGCCGACGTCATCCTGCCGGGGGCGGCCTACACGGAAAAAGACGCGACCTACGTGAACCTGGAAGGGCGCGTGCAGCGCGGCCAGCTGGCTGTTTATCCGCCGGGCGATGCGCGCGAGGATTGGAAGATCATCCGCGCCCTGTCGGACACCCTGAATGCCACGCTGCCATACACGACCCTGGCCGATGTGCGCCGGGGCCTGGTCAAGGCCAACCCCGTGTTCCAAGGCATCGACGACATCCAGGCCGCGCCCTGGGGCGAGTTCGGAACGACCGGCGAAGTGTCCGGCGCGTTCACCTATCCGATCGCCAATTTCTACATGACCGATCCGATCAGCCGTGCGTCCGCCACCATGGCTGAATGCACGGACGAGATTCTCGGCGGCGGGGAAGGGAAGACCGGCACCGATGGTTGAGGCCTGGAACAGCTGGATCTGGCCGACGGTCTGGATCGTCCTGAAAATCCTTGTGATCGTGGTGCCGATTCTGCTTTCGGTCGCCTATCTGACCCTGTTTGAACGCAAGGTCATCGGCGCCATGCAGTTGCGCAAGGGCCCGAACGTGGTCGGTCCCTTCGGCCTGTTCCAGCCTTTGGCCGACGGCGCCAAGCTGTTCCTCAAGGAAATGATCATCCCGTCGGGCGCCAATCCGGGGGTGTTCATCCTGGCGCCCTGCGTGACCTTCGCGCTCGCGCTCATGGCCTGGGCCGTTATTCCCTTCGGCGAAGGCTTGGTTCTGGCTGACATCAACGTCGGCATTCTGTATCTGTTCGCGATCTCGTCGCTTGGTGTCTACGGCATCCTGATGGCCGGTTGGGCCTCCAACTCGCGCTACGCCTTCCTGGGCGCGCTTCGTTCTGCCGCACAAATGGTGTCCTACGAAGTTTCCATGGGCTTCGTCATCATCACCGTGCTGCTCTGCGTCGGTTCGCTGAACCTGTCGGCGATCGTCGAGGCCCAGCGCGACCTATGGTTCGTCATTCCGCTGTTCCCCATGGCCGTGGTGTTCTTCATCTCGACCCTGGCCGAAACCAACCGCCACCCCTTCGATCTGCCGGAGGCCGAGGCCGAATTGGTCGCCGGCTACAACGTTGAATATTCGGGCATGGCCTTCGCCCTGTTCTTCCTGGGTGAATACGCCAACATGATCCTGATGTCGGCGATGACGACGATCCTGTTCCTGGGCGGCTGGCTGCCGCCGCTGTCGATCGAACCGCTGACCTGGATTCCCGGGCCGATCTGGTTCGCGGCCAAGATTGCATTCTGTCTGTTCATCTTCATCTGGGTGCGCGCGACCTTCCCACGCTATCGCTACGACCAGTTGATGCGCCTCGGCTGGAAAGTGTTCCTGCCGATCTCGTTGTTCGCCGTCGCGGCCGTGGCCGGTGTGTTGCTGGCCTTCGGCTGGGTCCCCACCCCGGTCGCCGGTTAAGGGTTTAGGAGAGTTCCATGAGCTTCATCGGACAAAGCGCCAAGGCCCTGTTCCTGAAGGAACTTGTCGCCGGCATGGCGCTGACGCTCAAGTACTTCACCAAGCCCAAGGTGACCTTGAACTATCCCTATGAAAAGGGCCCGTTGAGCCCGCGGTTCCGTGGCGAACACGCGCTGCGCCGTTATCCCAACGGCGAGGAACGCTGCATCGCCTGCAAGCTGTGCGAGGCCATTTGCCCGGCCCAGGCCATCACCATCGAGGCCGAACCCCGCGACGACGGCTCGCGCCGCACCACGCGCTACGACATCGACATGGTGAAGTGCATCTATTGCGGATATTGCGAGGAAGCCTGCCCGGTCGACGCCATCGTCGAGGGCCCGAACTTCGAATACGCCACGGAAACCCGCGAGGAACTGCTGTACGACAAGGACAAACTGTTGGCCAACGGCGACCGCTGGGAAACGGAACTGGCCGAGCGGCTGCGCGCCGACGCGCCCTACCGCTGACCATTCCCCCTGATCGGGGCCGAAACGAGACGATTAAGGACTGACGAGGAAAGTATGAGGGGAATTGAGGACAAAGGCCGCGCCATGGCGTGGACAGGGAACGTGAAGGGAGGCGGCAGATGATCGTCGAAGCCCTGGCGTTCTACATGTTCGCCTTCATCGCCGTGGCCGCGGGTGTGCTGGTCATTTCCTCCAAGAACCCCGTTCATTCGGTGCTGTTCCTGATCCTGGCGTTCTTCAATTCGGCCGGGCTGTTCGTGCTGCTGGGGGCCGAATTCCTGGCCATGATCCTGGTCGTCGTCTATGTCGGCGCCGTCGCCGTGCTGTTCATGTTCGTGGTCATGATGCTGGACATCAACTTCACGGAACTGCGCTCCGGCTTTCTGCAGTATCTGCCGCTGGGCGGCCTGGTCGGCCTGATCCTGTTGGCGGAAATGGTCGTCGTGGCCGGCGGCTGGCAGTCCATCGCCGGCGGCGCCAAGCTGGCCGAGGCGGCGGCCCCCATCGTCAAGAGCACGAGCAACACCCACGCCCTGGGTGAGATCGTGTACACACATTATGTCTATCTGTTCCAGGCTGCGGGCCTGATCCTGCTGGTCGCCATGATCGGCGCCATCGTGCTGACCCATCGGCGGCGCACGGGCGTCAAACGCCAGCGCATCGCCGATCAGAACGCGCGCGGCACGGACACGGTCGAAGTCCGCAAGGTCGAAGTCGGGAAGGGGATCTGAGCATGTTTGAAATCGGCCTGTCCCATTACCTGACCGTCGCGGCGATCCTGTTCACGCTGGGCATCTTCGGCATCTTCCTGAACCGCAAGAACGTCATCATCATTCTGATGTCGGTTGAATTGATGCTGTTGGCGGTGAACATCAACCTGGTCGCGTTTTCATCCCACCTGGGCGATCTGGTGGGCCAGGTGTTCGCGCTGTTCGTGCTGACCGTCGCCGCGGCCGAGGCGGCCATCGGCCTCGCCATCCTGGTCGTGTACTTCCGCAACCGCGGGTCCATCGATGTCGAAGACATCAACATGATGAAGGGCTAGGGAGCGGCTCATGATCGAAATTCTCGCTGTCTTCCTGCCGCTCGTCGGCGCGGCCCTGGCCGGTGTGATCGTGTTCATGCCGCAGGCGGACAAACACAAGCAGCACAAAATGGACACCCTGGCGCAGTGGATCACCTGCACCGGTCTGGTGCTGTCGGCCATCTGCGCGATCATCCTGTTCAAGGATGTGGCGCTCGACGGCAACGCCCGGGTGACGGAACTGTTCACCTGGATCGATTCCGGCAGCCTGGAGGTTTCCTGGGCGCTGCGGGTCGACCAATTGACCTCGGTCATGATGATCGTCGTGACCGGCGTGTCGGCCATGGTGCACATCTATTCCTGCGGCTACATGCACCACGACAAGTCGATCCCCCGGTTCATGAGCTATCTCAGCCTGTTCACCTACTTCATGCTGATGCTCATCACCTCCGACAACCTGGTGCAGTTGTTCTTCGGTTGGGAAGGGGTCGGGCTTGCATCCTACCTGCTGATCGGATTCTGGTACGATCGCCCGTCGGCCAACTCGGCGGCGATCAAGGCCTTCGTGGTCAACCGGGTCGGCGACTTCGGCTTCGCGCTCGGCATTTTCGCGACCTTCATGCTGTTCGACACGGTCAACCTGGACACCATCTTCGAGGCCGTGCCCGGCAAGGCCGATGCCACGCTGAACGTGTTCGGCGGCGAATTCCATGCGCTGACCGTGTGCTGCCTGCTGCTGTTCGTGGGCGCCATGGGCAAGTCGGCGCAGTTGGGCCTGCATACCTGGCTGCCCGACGCCATGGAGGGCCCGACGCCCGTGTCGGCGCTGATCCACGCGGCGACCATGGTCACGGCCGGGATCTTCATGGTCGCGCGTCTGTCGCCGATGTTCGAATATTCCGAGGTCGCGCTGACCGTGGTTACCATCGTCGGCGCCTCGACCTGTATTTTCGCGGCGACCATCGGCTGCGTGCAGAACGACATCAAGCGGGTGATCGCCTATTCGACCTGCTCACAGCTGGGGTACATGTTCTTCGCCTGCGGCGTGTCGGCCTATTCGGCGGGCATCTTCCACCTGATGACCCACGGTTTCTTCAAGGCGCTGCTGTTCCTTGGCGCCGGCTCGGTCATTCACGCCATGTCCGACGAACAGGACATGCGCAAGATGGGCGGCATCTGGAAGCACATCAAGGTGACCTACATCCTGATGTGGATTGGATCGTTGGCGCTGGCCGGGATTCCGCCCTTCGCCGGGTTCTATTCCAAGGACATCGTGTTGGAGGCCGCCTGGGGTGCCCATACGGGCGTCGGCCAGTACGCGTTCTGGCTTGGCATCACCGCCGCCTTCCTGACGGCGTTCTATTCCTGGCGCCTGCTGATCATGACGTTCCACGGCACACCGCGTGCCGACGAGACGACCATGGCCCATGTCCATGAAAGCCCGATGGTCATGGTTCTGCCGTTGGTCGTGCTGGCCGCCGGCGCCTGTCTTGCCGGGGTGCTGGCCTATGACCTGATGGTCGGTCATCACATGGCGGAATTCTGGGGCAAGTCCATTGTCGTGCTGGAGCACCACAAGGCGATGGAAAACGCCCATCACGTGCCGCTTTGGGTGAAGCTGCTGCCGCTTGTCGTCGGCGTTGCCGGGATCGCCATGGCCTATGTGTTCTACATGTTCGCACCGGGCATTCCGGGGGCGATTGCCGCCAGGTTCCAGGGCATTTACCAGTTCCTGCTCAACAAATGGTATTTCGACGAGCTGTACGACAAGGTGTTCGTGAAACCGTCCTTCTACCTGGGGCGCAATCTCTGGAAAACGGGCGACGGTACGCTGATCGACGGGCTTGGCCCCGACGGCGTGTCCGCCGCCGTGAAGAACATTGCACGCCGCGCGTCGGCGCTGCAGACAGGCTACCTCTACCATTATGCCTTCGCCATGCTGGCGGGCATCGTGGTGCTGGTGACCTGGTATCTATTGACGAAGGCGGGGTGAGACGACCATGGATTGGCCCATTCTATCGCTGGTCACCTTCCTTCCGCTTGTCGGCGTGGTGCTGATCGCGTTCATCCCGGCGGACAACCCGGAAAATTCGCGGCGCGTGGCGCTGTGGGTGTCGGGCGGCACGTTCATCGTGTCGCTGTTGATCTGGTTCAACTTCGACCGCACCACGGCGGCCATGCAGTTCGTCGAGGAAGCGGCCTGGATGCCCATGGCCGGGATCGCCTATCGGGTCGGCATCGACGGCATTTCCATGCTGTTCGTGCTGCTGACCACGCTGCTGACGCCGCTTTGCATCCTGGCCAGCTGGGAATCGATCAAGGTTCGCGTGAAGGAATACATGATCGCCTTCCTGATCCTGGAAACCTTCATGGTCGGGATGTTCGTCGCGCTTGACCTGTTCCTGTTCTACATCTTCTTCGAAGCGGTCCTGATCCCGATGTTCATCATCATCGGCGTGTGGGGCGGCCCCAGGCGCATCTATGCCTCGTTCAAGATGTTCCTCTACACCCTGCTGGGTTCGGTGCTGATGCTGCTGGCCATGCTGGCCATGTACTTCGACGCCGGAACCACGGACATCACCAAGCTTCTGGTGCATGACTTCCCGACCGCGCTGGAACCCTGGCTGTGGCTCGCCTTCTTCGCGTCCTTCGCGATCAAGATGCCGATGTGGCCGGTGCATACCTGGCTGCCCGACGCCCACGTCGAAGCGCCGACGGCTGGCTCGGTCATCCTGGCCGGGGTGCTGTTGAAGTTCGGCGGCTACGGCTTCCTGCGCTTCTCGCTACCCATGTTCCCCGAAGCCAGCGTCATGTTCACGCCGCTGATCTACACCTTGTCGATCATCGCGGTGATCTATACCTCGCTGGTCGCCCTGGCCCAGGAAGACATGAAGAAGCTGATCGCCTATTCATCGGTCGCCCATATGGGGTTTGTGACCATCGGCGCCTTCACCATGACGGTGCAGGGGGTCGAGGGGGCGATCTATCAGATGCTCAGCCACGGCGTCGTGTCGGCGGCCCTGTTCCTGATCGTCGGCGTCGTCTACGACCGAGAGCATTCGCGCGAGATCACCCATTACGGCGGGCTGGTCGAACGCATGCCGGTCTACGGCATCACCTTCATGCTGTTCATGCTGGCCTCCGTCGGTCTGCCGGGCACGGGTGGTTTTGTCGGCGAATTCCTGGTCCTGCTGGGGGCCTTCCAGGCCAACAGTTGGGTCGCGGCGCTGGCCGCCACGGGTGTCATCCTGGGGGCCGTCTATATGCTTTACCTCTATCGCCGGATCATCTTCGGCAAGCTGACCAAGGAACACCTGAGCAAGATCCTCGACATGGATAAGCGCGAGATCGCGGTGTTCGCGCCGCTTGTCGTAATTACCCTGTGGATGGGGATTTACCCGTCATCGTTCCTTGACGTCATGCATGTGTCCGTTGAAAACCTGCTGAAGCATGTTGAAACGGCATTGGCCGCGGCCGGCCATACCAATCTGGCCGGGCGCTAAGGGAGAACCGGACGAGATGTCGATCGATCAAATCATTCCGGCCCTGCCCGAAATCTTCGTCGCCTGCATGATCATGGCGCTGCTGATGCTGGGCGTGTTCCAAAAGGGCGCGCTCGCCGATCAGGACGTGAAAAGTTTCCGCCTGATTTCCGGGCTTTCCGTGGGCGTGCTGGGCTTGACCATCCTGTTGGTCGTCATGCTGGCCGACCGCCAGTTGATGGCCTTCAACAACATGTTCGTCGTCGACGGCTTCGCGACCTATGCCAAGGTCCTGGTGTTGATCGCGTCCGGCTGCGCCATCGTGCTGTCGGCGGGCTACATGGAACGCAACGGCGTGGCGCGGTTCGAATATGCCGTGCTGGTCGTGTTCGCGACCCTCGGCATGATGATGATGATCTCTGCCAACGACCTGATCTCGCTCTACATGGGGCTGGAGATGCAGTCGCTGTCGCTCTACGTCATCGCCTCGTTCCAGCGCGATGATCAGCGTTCAACCGAAGCAGGCTTGAAGTACTTTGTTCTCGGCGCCCTGGCCTCGGGCATGCTGCTGTACGGCGCCTCCATGGTCTACGGGTTCTCCGGCACCACCAACTTCTCGGTCCTGGCCGATCTGTTGAAGGGCGGGACGCCCTCGGTCGGCCTGGTCGTCGGCATCGTTTTCGTGGTCGCGGGACTGGCCTTCAAGGTCTCGGCCGTGCCGTTCCACATGTGGACGCCCGACGTCTACGAAGGGGCGCCGACGCCGGTCACGGCCTTCTTCGCCGTCGCCCCCAAGATTGCCGCCCTGGCCCTGTTCACCCGCGTGATGATGGAGCCCTTCGGCGAGGCCGCAGACAGCTGGCGTCAGGTCATCATCTTCATCTCCGTCGCCTCGATGATTCTGGGCGCGGTCGCCGCCGTGGCGCAGAAGAACATCAAGCGCCTGATGGCCTATAGTTCCATCGGCCATGTCGGCTATGCCCTGATCGGGCTGTGCGTCGCCAACGAGACGGGTGTGCGCGGCATTCTGGTTTATCTCGCCATCTATCTGGTGATGAACGTCGGCGCCTTCGCCTGCATCCTGTGCATGAAGCGCGGCGACCGCATGGTCGAACAGATTTCCGATCTGGCCGGCATGTCGAAAACCCACCCGACCATCGCTTTCGCGTTCCTGGTCTTCATGTTCTCCATGGCCGGTGTGCCGCCGCTGGCGGGCTTCTTCGCCAAGCTCTACATCTTCTGGGCGGCCGTCGATGCCGGACTGATGGCGGTCGCGATCATCGGTGTGCTGACCAGCGTCATCGGCGCGTTCTATTACCTGCGCATCGTGCGGGTGATGTACTTCGAGGATGCCGAGGATCCGTTGGACGCCGGCGTCAGCCGTGAATTGAAAATTCTGATCGGCGTCACGGCCTTCATCATCTGCTTCTTCTTCATTCAGCCGAATCTGATCCTGGAGCCCGCGGCGGCGGCGGCGAAAGCCCTCCTTGCAGGGTAGAGAGTGAAGTCCGTCATGGACGCGCCAAGACTCCCGTCACTGTTCACCCTTGTCGAACTCGACACGGTCGACAGCACCAATGCGGAAGCCCGCCGCCGGGCCGAGCAGGGGGCTGAAGAAGCACCCGAAGGCACCCTGGTCTGGGCCGCCGAGCAGACCGCCGGGCGGGGTCGCCGGGGCCGCACCTGGGTCAGCCCCAAGGGGAATTTCTACGCCTCCATCATCCTGCGCCCGGACGTGCCGCTTCGGGATGCGGCGCAGTTCGGTTTCGTCGCCTCACTCGCCGTGTTCGACGCCATCGGCAGCCTGGCCCAGCCGGGCACGGAAGCCCATACCAAATGGCCCAACGACGTGCTGATTTCCGGGCGCAAGGTCGCGGGCATTCTGCTGGAGGCCCAGGGCGCCGCGTCCGCCGACGCCCCACCCGATTTCGTCATCGTCGGCGTCGGAGTCAACCTGCGCAGCTTTCCTGAGGATGTGGAGTTCCCCGCGACCTCCATGCTGGACGAGGGCACGACCGTGCTGGTGCCTGAATTTCTTGAAAGCTTTGGGCGGCACTTTCTGGCCTGGACCCGCATCTGGGTCGACGAGGGGTTCGAGCGCCTGCGTAAGAATTGGCTGTGGCGCTGCGACCAGGTTGGGAAGGAGGTCGACGTGCGGCTTGCCAACGAAACCCTGACCGGCACCTTCAAGGATCTGGACGACAGCGGCGCGTTGATCCTGGAAACGTCCTCGGGCCTGCGCACGATCACCGCCGGCGACGTCTTTTTCCCGCAAAGCCGGGACGCCTGAGGGCGGGACGGGGCATCATGCTGCTGGCAATCGATTCCGGAAACACCAACATCGTCTTCGCCGTGTTCGGCGACGACGGCGTCATCAAGGGGTCCTGGCGCGCCAATTCCAAGCTGGAGCGCACCAAGGACGAACACGCCGTCTGGCTGCGGCCGCTCATGGAAATGAACGGCATCGACCCTGCCGGGATAACCCATGCCATCCTGGCCACGGTGGTGCCCAACAATCGTTTCCCCCTGGTCGGGCTGTGCCGCGACTATTTCGGGATTGAGCCCCTGGTGGTCGGCGACGCGGATGTCGACCTGGGCATCAAGGTGCTGGTCGACCGCCCGGAACAGGTCGGGGCCGACCGTTTGGTCAATACGGTGGCGGCCCACGCCAAATACGGCGGGCCGCTGATCATCGTCGATTTCGGCACGGCGACGACCTTCGACGTCATTGACGGGCAGGGCAGCTATATGGGTGGCGTCATTTCGCCGGGCATCAACCTGTCCCTGGAGGCGCTCCATCAAGCGGCGGCCAAGCTGCCGCTGATCAGTATCGAGCGCCCGGACAAGGTGATCGGCCGCGATACCGTCACCGCCATGCAGTCGGGCGTGTTCTGGGGCTATGTCGGCCTGATCGAAGGCATCGTGCGGCGCATCCAGACGGAGACGGGGGCCGACGCCCGGGTCATCGCGACCGGCGGCCTGGCGCCCCTGTTCCTTGACGCGACCAAGGCCATCGAATTGGTGGACGGCACCTTGACCCTGGACGGGCTTTACATGATCCACCGGAACAACACGGCATGACCAAGCCGGCAAAGCCGAAGAAGGCGAAATCGAAAACGGCCAACACCAATCCGGGCGGCAACGAACTGGTGTTCGTTGCCCTGGGCGGGGCCGGCGAGATCGGCATGAACCTGAACCTCTACGGCTACGGCCCGCCGGGGGAGGAGCGCTGGATCATGCTCGACCTGGGCGTCACCTTTTCCGACGGCTGGCCGCCGGGGGTGGATGTCATCATGGCCGATCCGTCGTTTATCGAGGAACGCGCCGATCAGCTTGACGGTCTGGTGCTGACCCATGCCCACGAAGATCACCTGGGGGCTGTCCAATACCTGTGGGACCGTTTCAAGTGTCCCATCTACGCGACGCCGTTCACGGCCCATATCCTGGCCCGCAAGCTAGCCGAGCCGGGCTGGGAGGACGATGCCGACGTTACCGTCGTGCCGTTGCAGGGCACGTTCTCCGTCGGGCCGTTCGAGTTGGAATTGATCACGCTGACCCACTCGATCCCCGAACCCAACGCCGTGGTCGTGCGCACGCCCTTGGGCACGGTGCTGCACACGGGCGATTGGAAGTTCGACCCCGACCCGGTGATCGGCGACGTGTCGGACCAGGCGGCCTTGCGGGCGCTCGGCGACGACGGCGTTTTGGCCATGGTCTGCGATTCCACCAATGTGTTTTCGCCGGGCCAATCCGGGTCCGAAGGCGAAATCCTGGACAGCATGACCGAGGTCATCGCCGGCTGTTCGGGCCGGGTCGCCGTGGCCTGCTTCGCGACCAACGTGGCGCGGCTTGAAACCATCGCCCGCGCGGCCCAGGAAACGGGCCGCCAGGTCGTTCTGGCCGGGCGGTCCCTGTGGCGTATCCAAAGCGCTGCCCGCGAGAACGGATACCTGGCCGACATACCGGCCTTCCTCGACGAAGGGGACGCCGACAGCCTGCCCGACGATAAGGTCCTGATCATCTGCACGGGCAGCCAGGGTGAGCCCCGGGCCGCTTTGTCGCGCATCGCTTCCGGCGATCATCCCCGCATTTCCTTGGGCGAGGGGGACTGGGTGATCTTCTCGTCCCGGGAAATTCCCGGCAACGAAACCTCGATTGCGCGCCTGCAGAACGATCTGGTGGCGCGCGGCGTGCGGATCATCACCTCACGCGATGCCTTCATTCATGTCTCGGGCCATCCCAACCGGGATGAATTGTCGCATATGTACCAACTGGTGCGGCCGCGCTATGCGGTGCCGGTCCATGGCGAATTACGCCATCTGCACGAACACGCGCGTTTGGCCCGCGAATGCCAGGTCGAGGCGGCGATCGTCGCCCCCAACGGCACCATGACCCGCCTTGCGCCGGGGGCGCTTGAGGTCGTCGATCATGTGCCGACCGGGCGCTTGGCTCTGATTGGCGGACGGTTGGTGCCCATGGAAGGCAACCTGATCAAGGAACGCATCCGCGGCGTCTGGCACGGCGTGGTCACGGTGACGGTGGCGGTCGACGACGGCGGTCTGGCCGAGGAGCCGCAGATCACCACCCTGGGTATTTCCGAGGATCAGGACAACGACCCGGTGGTCGATGCCGCGCGCGAGGCGGCGATCAATGCCGTGCGCTCCCTGCCGCCGCGCAAGTTGGCCGACGATGCGGCCGTCAGCGAGGCCGTGCGTCTGGCCGTGCGGCGGACATTCCGCGGACAATTGGACATGAAGCCCGTGACAACGGTGCATTTGGTGCGTATCTGATAAAGACAAGGGGCAGGGACAACCGTGACGGAGAATTCTGCGACATGATCGGAAAATTGAACCACATGGCCATCGCCGTACCCGATCTGGCCGCCGCGACTGCGATTTACCGCGATACCCTGGGTGCCAAGGTCTCGCCGCCGCAGCCGGAACCCGACCACGGCGTCACCGTGGTCTTCGTGGAGCTGGACAACACCAAGATCGAACTGCTGCATCCCCTGGGCGAAGGCTCGCCGATCCAGGGCTTCCTCGACAAGAATCCGTCGGGCGGCATTCATCATGTGTGTTATGAGGTCGCCGATATTCTGGCGTCCCGCGACCATCTGAAAGAACAGGGGGCCCGCGTGCTTGGCGACGGCGAGCCCAAGATCGGCGCCCACGGCAAGCCGGTGCTGTTCCTGCACCCCAAGGATTTCAACGGCACCCTCATCGAACTGGAACAGGCCTAACCGTTATGAGCTGGCAAACCGGCCTCGCTGTCTATTTCGTGATCTGGTGGATCGCGTTGTTCGCGGTGCTGCCCTGGGGGGTGCGTCGGGTCGATCCCGAAGACCTTAACCCGGGCGAGGACCCGGGATCGCCGGCAAAGCCGCGAATCCTGTTGAAGTTCGCCGCCACCTCGGTGCTTGCCGGGATCATTTTCGCGGGGTTCTACTGGCTGCACGAATCCGGGTTGGTCAGCTTCCGCCAGTAGGGCCCGGCCATGGCCATGTCCCACAGGCAAAAATAAAGGCAAGACCACTACGGTCTTGCCCTACTCAAGTCCAGAATTCTCTAAAGCTTCGCGCCGTTTGAAGGCTGCCGCTTAATTATTGCTTCTTGCTTTTTTCCTCCCAAAACCCGGGCCCAGTCTGACCGGCAGGTACTCGTCATTGCGAGCGAGGGCATCTTACCCGGCGCCCCCGGTCGGGTCACCCTTTTTCTCAAGGCGGCACCTAAGTTTCTTCGTTAACCTGCTGATTGCACAGGGGCAAAGATACCTCCATACGTAGATCGTCCGATGACGCGGACCGATCATGGGCCCGTGGACAAAGCCCCCGTGGACAAGGTATGACCTTCCCTTGTTCTTGAACCCTTTACCGGGCTTTTGGGTCCGGTGTCGCAAACCACCTCGACTGCCCATCCCGCAGAGACAACCCGTTAACGGAAGGACCCCGGCCCGCATGCGCCTTTCCCGCTTTTTCATGCCGACCATGAAGGAAACGCCCGCCGACGCGCAGATCGCGTCGCACCGGCTGATGCTGCGCGCGGGCATGGTCCGCCAATCTTCGGCGGGGATCTATTCCTGGCTGCCTTTGGGCCTTCGGGTGCTTAAGAACATCACCCGCATCGTCGAGGAAGAACAGGACGCGATCGGCTGCCAGCAGGTCCTGATGCCGACGATCCAGCCGGCGGAACTGTGGCGCCAGTCGGGGCGCTACGACGCCTATGGCCCCGAGATGTTACGCATCACCGACCGTCACGATCGGGACATGCTCTACGGCCCGACCAACGAGGAACAGATCACCCAGATCTTCGCCGACGCGGTGCGCTCCTACCGCGACCTGCCGAAGATGCTTTATCACATCCAGTGGAAGTTCCGCGACGAAGTGCGGCCCCGCTTCGGGGTCATGCGCGGGCGCGAATTCCTGATGAAGGACGCCTATTCGTTTGATCTGGATTATGATGGTGCCAGAAAGTCTTATCAGAAACATTTCGTGTCCTATCTGAAGACTTACGCGCGCATGGGGCTGAAGGCGATTCCCATGGCGGCGGACACCGGCCCGATCGGCGGCGATATGAGCCACGAATTCCTGATCCTGGCCGATACGGGCGAAAGCGAGATCGCCTGCCATAAGGATTTCCTCGACAATAACTGGCTCGACGGTGTCGATTTCGACGGCGACCTGAGCGGGGTCATGGATACCTTCACCGGAAAGTACGCCGCCACGGACGACAAGCGCGATCCGGCGCAGGAAGCGGCCCTGGGCGATGACCTGATCACCGCGCGGGGGATCGAGGTCGGGCATATCTTCTATTTCGGCAAGAAGTATTCCGAACCCATGGGGGCCAAGGTCACCGGTCCCGACGGCCAGGAAATCGTCTGCGAAATGGGATCCTACGGGATCGGCGTGTCGCGCCTTGTCGGCGCCATTATCGAGGCGTTTCATGACGATGCGGGCATCATCTGGCCCGAAGCCGTGGCGCCGTTCCGTGTCGGCCTGATCAACCTGCGCGCCGGCGACGCGGCCTGCGATCAGGCCTGCCAGGAAATGTACGAACAGTTGATGGGGGCGGGGCAGGACGTGCTGTACGACGACCGCGATGAGCGGGCCGGCGGCAAGTTCGCCGACATGGACTTGATCGGTCTGCCCTGGCAGTTGATCGCCGGGCCGCGCGGCCTGGAAAAGGGCATGGTCGAACTGAAGAACCGGGCCACGGGCGAGCGCGTGGAAATCAGCCGTGAATCGGCCCTCGCGCGCCTGACCCAAGGATGATGGCCACAATGCTCCTGAAAACCGGTATGAAGCGGATTAATGGCCATTTGTTCGCCCTTGGCCAGCCCCGCCGCCGGACCCACAGAGAAGGATAGCGCGCCCCGTGTTCAGCCGATTTGAATGGATGATGGCGCTGCGCTACCTGCGTGCCCGCCGGCAGGAGGGGTTCATCTCCGTCATCGCCTGGTTTTCGCTGCTCGGCATCGCCTTGGGCGTTGCCACCCTGATCATCGTCATGTCGGTGATGAATGGCTTCCGCCAGGAATTGTTGACCCGCATCCTGGGCCTCAACGGCCATCTCAGCGTGCAGGGCCAGTTTCGCGACCTCAAGGATTTCGACCCCATCGGCCAGCGTATCCGCGACCTGCGCGGCGTGATCAGCGTAACCCCCCTGATCGAGGGTCAGGTCATGGCGACGGCCAACGGCACGGCGCAGGGGGCCCTGGTGCGCGGCATCCGCCATGCCGATCTGGCGCGGCGTAAGCTGATCGCCGACAACATCGCCCGTGGCTCCCTCGACGATTTCAAGGACGGTGGGCAAAGCGTCGTTATCGGCGACCGCCTGGCGCAGAAAATGGGGCTTCGCGTCGGTGACAAGATCACCCTGATTTCGCCCAAGGGCAGCGCCACCGCCTTCGGCACGGTGCCGCGCACGGCGGCCTACCGCATCGCCGCGACCTTCGAGGTCGGCATGTACGAATACGATTCCAGCTTCGTGTTCATGGATCTGACCGATGCCCAGGTCTACTTCAAATTCCCGAAGGAGGCCGTATCGTCGCTCGAGGTGTTTATCCGTGACCCGGATCAGGCGCTTGAGGTCAAAACCCGCATCGCCGGCGCCGTGCCGGGGATCGGCCGTATCCACGACTGGCAACAGGCCAACGCCAGCTTCTTCAACGCCATCCAGGTCGAACGCAACGTCATGTTCCTGATTCTGACGCTGATCATCCTGGTCGCGGCCTTCAATATCATCTCGTCCATGATCATGCTGGTGAAGGACAAGGGCAGGGACATCGCCATCCTGCGCACCATGGGGGCGACCCGGGGCATGGTCATGCGGGTGTTCCTGATCGCCGGTGCCAGCGTCGGCGTGATCGGCACGGTCGCGGGATCGGTCCTGGGGATCGCCTTCGCCGACAACATCGAAGGCGTTCGCCAATGGATTCAGGGCCTGACGGGCACGGACCTGTTCGCCGCCGAAATCTATTTCCTGTCGCAGCTGCCCGCCGTCGTCGATTGGAGCGAGGTCTGCGCCGTGATCGGCATGGCGCTGGGCCTGTCGTTCCTGGCGACCATCTATCCGTCCTGGCGGGCCGCCCGCACGGACCCGGCCGAGGCGCTACGCTATGAGTGAGACAGGGACGGTGCCCGCCCTGGCGCTGCGCGGCATCCGGCGCACCTTCCACCAGGGGCGGGCGGATCTGGAAATTCTCAAGGGCATCGACCTGACCGTGCGGCCAGGCGAAGTCGTGGCCCTGGTCGGCCCGTCGGGGGCGGGGAAATCGACCTTGCTGCATATCGCGGGTCTGTTGGAATCCCCCGATGCCGGCACGATCGAGGTCGGTGGCCAGGACTGTTCCGCCATGGGGGACGAGGAACGCACCCTGATGCGGCGTTACAACCTGGGGTTCGTCTATCAGCATCACCATCTGCTGCCGGAATTCTCGGCGCTGGAAAACGTCATCATCCCGCAGATCATTTCCGGCATCCCCCATAAGGACGCCAAGGACCGGGCCATGGAAATCCTTAACTGGATGGGCCTGTCCGAGCGCCTGACCCACCGTCCGGCCCGGCTGTCCGGCGGCGAGCAGCAACGCGTCGCCATCGCCCGGGCGCTGTCGACGGCGCCCAAGGTTCTGCTGGCCGACGAGCCCACGGGGAATCTGGACCCCCATACGGCGGACGAGGTGTTCTCGATCCTCCTGCGCTTGGCCCGGGGGGCAGGGCTGGCGGCCCTGATCGCCACCCACAACCCGCGCCTGGCGGCGCAAATGGACCGCACCCTGCGCTTGACCGACGGGTTTCTGTTCCCGGAATAATCACGGCCCGCGTTACGGGGGCTGGTGTATTAACCCCTGAATTCTAATCACGAAATTCATTCGACTGCCCAGGTTCGTGCCTGGCCGCGGCTGAATCCCCATGTCGGCGTGCGGTGCCGACCCGTTAATTGGCACGATATATGCTTAAAATCTGAAAAATAGATTCACCCCATGCGCCAGGCAAGCGCAGCAATATGGAGTTTCCCGAGTTGTTGTTGAGATCATACCTCACTAACGCCGAACACCCATATTTTCGTTCGATCATTGTCGCGCTTGTCGTCGCTGTGGGCTATGCGGCCTTCGGTAAACTCGCGCTGGTCGCCGTGTCGGGTGCAGGGTACGCGTCGCCCATATGGCCGGCTGCCGGGCTGGCATTGGCTGCCGTATTGTTGTTTGGCAACTGGGTCAGTATCGGAGTTTTTATCGGCTCCTACATCCTCAACGTCATGTTGGGTGACCCTTTCTCTACAAACACCCATTTCCTGAGCTTCTGTATCGCCATGGGGGCGACATTACAGGCGGTATTCGGTGCTTATCTGGTTCGTCGTTTCGTCGGTTTCCCGACATCGTTGGACGAACCGGGGGTTATCTGCCGTTTCTTTTTGTCCGCCGGGCCGATTGCCAGCGTTGTCAGTCCGACGGTCGGAACGGCAATTCTGTTCGCCGTCGGCAAGCTGTCGATAGAAGAAATCGCCCAGAGTTGGGGGATCTGGTGGCTGGGTGACACCCTGGGCGTAATTGTATTTGCGCCAGTCGTATTGTGCCTGGGGATGAAAGAGCTCGATTTCTGGAATCGCAGAAAGGGGCCTATCTGTATCTCGATGCTCATCACGATTACGTCGGCAGCTTTGGTGTTTCATGTCGCGATGGGGCTTGAGAAAGATCGCGTGGCATTGGCTTTTCAGGACCGGGCAAAAAGCGTGGATCAATTGATCGGCCGTGCCCTGGCGGAAGCCATGAACGGCCTACATGACATCCAAAACTTCGTTCGGCTGAGCGAACACATCACACGTCAGGAATATGCGATTTTTGCGAATAGCGTTCTTGGCAGAATCGACGGACTTCATGCGATTTCGTTAAACCTGCGTGTCCATGAACATGACAAGGCCGCGTTCGAACGGCAAATGCGGTCGATGGGAGTTCCGGACTTTAAAATATGGGAAATTCCCAGCGAATTACCTCGCCCTTCGCCGGTTAAAGCTTATGAATCCGTTGTCGTTTCCTATATTGAACCGTTGGAATCCAACCGGCCTGCATTGGGTTTGGACGCTGCATCGAACCCGACACGGCGTGCGGCCCTCCATACTGCGCGGGATACAGGACAGCCGACGATGACGGAACGTCTGACGTTGGTGCAGGGAACGCGGGAAGACTACGGCGTACTCGTGTTTCTGCCTGTCTATAATACGCAAACAGTGCCTTCGAATATGGCCGACAGACGGTCCGAACTTTACGGATATATTGTGGGGGTATTTTCGTTCGGCGCGGTTATTGAGAATGCCATGTCGGGCACAGGTGTCGATGACGTCGATATAACCATTCTCGATCGCAGCGCACCGGCAGAGACAAGCCTTCTTTATCCGAAAACGGAATTACCGGCCCATTTGGCCCGCGTTCGCCGGTTGGAAAGCTCCGCATCTGGCGTCATGGACAATCCATGGACGTCCCCGATAAGGATTGCGGATCGGGCATGGGAAATCCAGATCAGGCCAACACCTAAATTCAACGCTGCGAACCGCCTGACGACCGCGTGGTTCATCTTGGTCGGTTGTCTGATTTTCGCATCGGTCATCAGCATTGTCGTTCTGATCGTCACCGGGCGTCAGCGCGTGATCGAAGGCATGGTGAATCAAAGAACGGCGGAACTGGTCGACAAGACAATGCATCTTGAACACATCAAGACCGAAGCAGAGAGAGCAAATCAGGCAAAAACTGATTTCCTGGCTTCGATGAGCCATGATCTTCGCACCCCCCTCAATGCCATTCTCGGATTCACCGACATGATGCGAGTTGGGGTTTACGGTGACTTAGGCAACCCAAAGTACAAGGGGTATGTCGAGGATATTCATCGTAGCGGATCGCATTTGATCGCATTGATCGACGATATTTTGGACGTCTCAAAAATTGAGGCCGGAAAATTCGTATTGTCGGAAGACCGGATTCAAATTCATCCGTTAATCCAAAGGTCCATGAGGCAACTTGACGTCATCGCAGCAAGCTCGAATATCCGCCTAAACGCGCGGATCGCTCCGCATATGCAGGACTTATGGGCTGATGAAAAAATACTCACGCAGATACTGAACAATCTTCTTTCCAACGCGGTGAAATTCACGGGTGTCGGTGGGCAGGTCAATGTGAGCACGCAGACTGACGCGGACGACGCGATCGTTATCAAGGTATCGGATACAGGCTGCGGTATGGCGAGCGATGAAATCGCCAGGGCGTTGAACGCGTTCGAGCAGATTCATAATCCTTATGTTTCAGACGTGCATAAGGGAACAGGGCTTGGGCTTCATATTTGCACCCAGCTTATGGATTTGCTCGGCGGTAAGCTGGAAATCGAAAGCGCCATCGGTAAGGGGACAACCGTAACCTTACGTTTCCCGCCGAAACGAACCATTGATCCGATTGCCAGATCGGATGCGGCATAGGGTTGCTGAGTTCCTAAACGCTGTCCGAACCCTAGTGTCGCCGGCTCGCCACCGCACGGCGGTTGTGTGAGATGGCAAATTTCAAGTGTGACCGTTCGAATAGAACTCCAAAGCCAGTTCAATCGGGGCTTTTCAGTTGCTTTGATCCTGTGTCGAATTCATCGATGTTAGGTTGATATTCGTGATTTTGAAGAACAGCCTCAGCGTGTTGGCCAAGCTGTAAAATACGCTTAAGGAAATAGATTCGGTCAGGCTGGCCGTAAATCGTCAGGAACGTTGGTTTTAATGACGGGCGTAGTGTGACGCCCAAAAGAGTGTACGGATCCGAATTTTTAACGGCTCTCGAAACGGTGATCGAATGCAGGCCAAAACCCGAGAAATTGATATTTAAATACTAAGAATAATAGCTACCTTTTCTTGTGCCTCGAAAGCGGGTTCAACCGTCTCCCGGTTACGAAGGCGACTTTTCGGTATTCTCAATGTCCATGGGGTGGCCCCCAGGGGTCCAATTTTGTTCGCTCATTCGTTACGGGCGCTGCGCTGATGGTGTTCGTTCCGATCAACGCCAACGCACAATCAACAAACGCAGCACTGCCCGAAGGGAAGGGAAAGCAAGAGGTCGAAGCCGTCTGCCTCACCCGCCCGGCGGGGGCGACGCAATAAGTTGCGGGATAGGGAAGTTGTGGGATAGGGAGAGAACTGCACACAATGGCAGTCGAACGTCGATTGCAATTGTCTGATGACGTTTTACTCACCCGGATAATTGCCGATGATCGTCGACCTGTCAGAAATCACCGACCCCGAAATCCATGAATTTGTCGCCTACTGGTCATCGGTGAAAGGGGAGGCGTTCGCACCGACCTGGAAGCAATTCAACCTCCCTAAATTAAACCCGAAACTGGTGCCCTACGTCATTGTCGCCGATGCGGTATATGACCCTTCCGGGCGCGAGGTGATTGATTTTGTCATTCGGTTCTGGGGCACGGGCCAGACGGAATGGAAGGGGGCCGACAAGACCGGCAAACGAACCAGGGATTTTCCCCAATACCGAGGTCCCGAAGGCTGGGAAGAGTACCTACGCGTCGTGCAAGAAAAACGGCCCATTGCGTCGCGGGACACCGTCTACCGGGCGCAATACGGCAAACGCGTGAATATCGAACAAATTCAGGTCCGAGCCCCCTTGTCCGACGATGGAATCCACGTGACCAAGGTCGCCACGTTCGGATGTTGGTCGAAAGTCTGATTATTTCCGAGGAGGAGGACACGCCATGTTGACCGTTCACACACTCAACGATCAAATCTGCGCCCATCGCGACAACGGGGGGCACGCGACGGAAGTGCCGCCGAATGCGCGGTTGCTGTTCTGCAACGGTCAGGTCGGGGCCCGGCCGGACGCCTCCGTGCCCGACGATACGGGCGAGCAGGTGGAAGTCATCTTCGAGCGGATCAAGGTCATCCTCGCCGCCGCCGACATGGACTTTCAGGACATCGTGAAACTGACGGTCTATGTCACCGACCATGCGATCTTCGAGGACTTCTACCGTCTGCGCGGCCGCTACCTGGGCGACCATAATCCGCCGGTGGTGCTGCTGACCGTCGGGCCGTTTCCGCGCCCGGGGGTCGAGGTCGAGATCGAGGCGGTCGCCGCAAAGGCGGCCTAGGATACAACAGGACCGTCGAGCAGCCCGGCGATACGGCCGAGCTTGTCCGGGTTGCGGGTGATGTAGATCGCGGTGATGCGGCCGTCCTCGATCTCCAGCGCCGTGGTCTGCAGCACGTCGCCGCGCCCCTGGCTGATGTAGCCGGGCAGGCCGTCGATCCATGCCGGCCGGATGTCGGCGGGCATTTTATCGGCGAACTTGCGGCTGAGGCCGGCAAACAGGCGCAGCGCCCGGTCCAACCCGATGATGGGGTTGCGGAAGGCCACAACCTTGCCGCCACCGTCCGACAGGATCACGACGTTTTCGGCCAGCAGACCGCGAAGCTCCGCAAGATCGCCCTTGGTCGATGCGGCAAAGAAGGCCTGGGCGATGCGCGCACCTTCCTCCCGGCTGACGTCGTAGCGCGGACGGCCGTCGCGTACGTGTTTGCGGGCGCGGGCGGCCAACTGACGCACGGCGGCGGGTTCCCGCTCCAGCGTCGCCGCGACTTCGCCCGAGGGCACGTCGAACACGTCGTGCAGCAGGAACGCCGCGCGTTCCAGCGGCGACAGGCGTTCCAGGGCCAGCATCAGGGTCAACGTCAGGTCGTCCGCCCGCAGGGCGTCGTCTTCCGGTTCGACGACAGGTTCGGGCAGCCAGGGGCCGATATAGGTTTCCCGCCGCACGCGGGCGGATTTCAGGACATCGAGGCAAAGCCGCGTGACGATCCGGGTGAGGTACGCTCCCGGTGTGGCGACCGCGCCCCGGTCGGCCCGCCGCCAGCGCAGCCAGGCATCCTGCACGATGTCCTCGGCCTCCAGCATGGAGCCCAGCATGCGGTAGGCGAGGCGCACCAGCCGGGGGCGGTGCGCCTCGAACAGATCGGTGTCGCCGTCAGGCCGCGTCACCGATGCCCTCCATCGGATGCGCCGCGCGGAAACCGACCTGCAGGCGGTTCCACACGTTGATGGCGCCGATCGCCAGGGTCAGGTTGACCTGCTCGGCCTCGGTGAATTCGGCCTTCAGGTCCTCGTAGTCGGCATCCGGCGCCCCGGTTTCCGACAGTCTGGTCAGGGCTTCGGTCCAGGCCAGGGCCGCCCGTTCGCGGTTGCTGTACAGCGGCGATTCCCGCCAGGCGTTCAGCATGTAGAGGCGCATTTCGATCTCGCCGTGCTTGCGCAGATCGGTCGTGTGCATGTGGATGCAAAAGGCGCATCCGTTGATCTGCGAGGCGCGCAGTTTGACCAATTCAAGCAGTTCGTGGTCAAGGCCGCTGGCGGCCAGCGCCACCTCAAGGGCCTGCATCGCCTTGATGGGGGCCTGGGCCAGTTTGTAGGGATCGTTCAATCGCGGTTTCATATGTGTCTCCATCTGCAAAAGGGGGGGTATGCCCTGATGACGAGATGGCGGACGCGGTTGTGACATGCGGCGGAAAAAAGTTCCGCTGTGCGGCCCGCTAGGGTGCCCGCGACCGCAGGGCGTCGATGCTCCACTTACCGCCGCCGGCCGCTGCAATGTAGAGGAACGCGAAGCAGTACAGTGCGGCCAGTTCGCCCCAATTCAGGATGGGGAAGAAGCTGACCGGGAAATGTTCGTGGAAATACGCCACGGCCATGGTCCCTGAACAGATGAACGCCGCCGGCCGGGTGAACAGGCCGATCGCGACCAAGGCGCCGCCGACCAGTTCGACCATCCCGGCCGCACCGATCAGAGAAAACGGATCGACGCCGCTGTATTTCGTGACCGGGAAGCTGAGAACCTTCGTGGTGCCGTGCTGCAGGAACAACAGGCCCGTCATGAGACGGAGAAGGCTATACAGATGGTCTTTAAAAGGGTTCAGGAATTTCACGACGGCCTCCTAGGTTGAACGAGACATTGCGCAGAACTTCTGTCGCGGCACCGCCGTTGGGCGCGTGATGATTACTTCAAGGCAACCGGCTGACCGTGCGGTGTGGCCAGATAGGCGTTGCGCCATTCCTCCGCGCGGTCGGCGACCTCGTCACCCAGGGCCAGTCCCTTGTCGGCGCAGAGACGCTCCAACGTGGCCAGCCAGTGATTGTAATAGGTCTCGCCCGTGTCGGGATCCCCCGCCGCTTGGGCGCGTTTGATCTCGGCGCCCAGGGCCTGGGCCCATTCCTCGGCGGTGAAAATGCCTTTGTCGATCAAGGCGTTGGCCAGGGCAAAGGCCTGGGCCTGCCAGGGCTCGCAGAACGCGGGGCCGTCTTCCTGCTTCAGGGCGGTCATGCCGGCTCCAGATACGGTTCCCAAAGGTCGGCATAGACGGACGATTTGGCGTCACCGTCGGGGCCCCAAAGCTCGTCGCCCTCGAACCGCACGGAATAAAGCGGATAGCCCTCCGTAACATCCGGCGTATGGGTATCGGGATAGACATGAATGCCGTGCAGGCGCTGGATCACGCCGACCCGCCCCCGGGTGTAGCGGGGGGCACGGGTATGGCCTAGGGGATGGAAGTTCTTAACGCGCACGGCATCGCCGACGGCGTATTGCGCCTGAACCGGTGCGTCGATATCCGCCGGTCCGCCGGCCTTGACCGCGTTCAGGGCTTCGTCCGGACCGGGCACATGGATGGAATTCGGGGCCGGGCCTTGCGGCTTGCCCGTCGCCATTTCCTCGGCCGTGACCAGACCCGATTCCTTCAGCAGGACCTCCGTGCCCGTCAGCCAGTTTTCGTAGTAGGTATTCATCAGATAACGGGCCGGGTGTTGGCGTTCGCGCGAATGGCGGCCCATGTCGATGTTCCAGCGGCCGAGCAGGGCCGTCGCCAGGGTGAGCGAGAACGCCTTGCGCTCCCAATCGGCGTGGAACACGGGCTCCTCGTCTTGGGGTTCCGGGTTGATGGGGCCGAGGCCGTGCATGCCGCCGAGATCGTGGCCGCTGTTCATTCCGCCGCTCCCTTCAGTTCCTCGGGCGTCCTGGCTTTTTCGACGCCGATCATGGAATTGCGGGTAATCAGCTGTTCCAGTTGTTCCGCGGTCCAGCCGTCGGTGCCGGCAGGACGTTCGGGGATCACCAGGTAGCGCATTTCAGAGGTTGAATCCCACACCCTGACATCCACGTCGGGGGCCAGCGTGGTGCCGAATTCGGTCAAGACACCGCGCGGGTCCGCCACGGCGCGGGACCGATAGGGGGCGGATTTGTACCACACGGGCGGCAGACCCAGGACGGTCCAGGGATAGCAGGAGCACAGCGTGCAGACGACCAGGTTATGGACCTTGGGGCCGTTTTCCACGCAGACCATGTGTTCGCCCTGGCGGCCCTTGAAGCCGAAATCGCCGATGGCGGCGCTGGCGTCGTCCTGCAGCCACTGGCGGTAGGCGGGATCGGTCCAGGCGCGGGCCACGACCTTCTTGCCGTTCTGCGGGCCGACGTGGTGTTCGTAGCGGTCGACCAGGGCGTCCAGGGTGGCGGGGTCGACCAGACCCTTTTCCACCAGAAGGCTTTCCAGGGACTTCACGCGGAGTTCGATGTCCGATGGCGGCTCCGTATGGTCGTGATCGTGGTCGTGTCCGTCATGCGGCATGCGATTCTCCCAATTTGTCTGCGCCCAAGGATGCGGGCGGGGCGATGATACAGCCTGAGGTGCGCGTTCAACAATGCCGGAGAACCGGCTTTGGCCCGGAATCCCCGGGGTTATCCACGGCAATCTTTCCGACGGTGGACAACTGGGCGCAAACGGTTTCCGCGCGCCCGCCGAAGTGTGGAATTATTGCCGCATGTCCCATGCTGATTTCGTCCACCTGCGGGTCCATTCCGCCTATTCCCTGTCCGAAGGCGCCATCCGTCTGAAGGACCTGGCCAAGATGTGCCGGTCCATGGACATGCCGGCGGTCGCCGTGACCGACACCAACAACCTGTTCGGGGCCCTGGAATTCTCCCTGGCGGCCACGGACAAGGGCATCCAGCCGATCATCGGCTGCCAGATCTCCGTGCAGATGGAGGCCGAGGAGGCCAGCGGCCATGCCATGGCGCCGTCCAACGGCGGCGGGCGGCGTGAGCGCGAACCCTCGGTGGTGCTGTTGGTCCAGAACCCGGAAGGCTACCGCAATCTGTTGCAGATGCTGAAGGTCGCCTATCTGGACGGCGAGGAGACGGCGATCTCGCTGGACACTTTGCTGCAATACAACGGCGGCTTGATCCTGTTGACCGGCGGGCCCGGCGGGCCGGTCGGGCGCCTGTTGCAGCAGGGCAAGGGCGACGCCGCGCGCGACCTGCTGACGCGCCTTGCAAATGCGTATGACGGACGGACCTACGTGGAAATCCTGCGCCACGGCATGGCGGTGGAGGAACAGACCGAAGGGGCGTTCCTCGACCTGGCCTACAGCCTGGACCTGCCGCTGGTCGCGACCAACGAATGTTTTTACCCCACGCCCGACATGTTCGAGGCCCATGACGCCCTGATCTGCATCGCGGAAAGCGCTTATGTCTCAGAGACGGAACGCCGTCGCCTGACCCCGGAGCACTGGTTCAAGGGTGCGGCCGACATGCGCCGGGTGTTCGAGGATTTGCCGGAAGCCGTCGACAACACCCTGGTCATCGCCAAGCGTTGCGCCTTCATGGTCGAGAAGATCGCGCCGATCCTGCCGCCCTTCGATTGCGGCGAGGGCCGCACGGAAGAGGACGAACTGCGCGCCCAGGCCGTGGCCGGGCTGGAAAAGCGGCTGGTCACCCATGTGTTCAGCGACGGCATGGACGATGCCGCGCGGGACGCCGCGGCGGCCCCCTACCGGGAGCGCCTGGATTACGAGCTTGGCGTCATCAACGAAATGGGCTTCCCGGGATACTTCCTGATCGTCGCCGACTTCATCGGCTGGGCCAAGGAAAAGGGCATTCCCGTGGGGCCGGGCCGTGGTTCCGGCGCCGGGTCCGTGGTCGCCTGGTCGCTGTTGATCACCGATCTGGACCCGCTGCGCTTCGGGCTGCTGTTCGAACGCTTCCTCAACCCGGAACGCGTGTCCATGCCCGACTTCGACATCGACTTCTGCCAGGACCGGCGGGACGAGGTCATCCGCTACGTCCAGAAGAAATACGGCGACGACCACGTGGCGCAGATCATCACCTTCGGAAAGCTGCAGGCCCGCGCCGTGCTGCGCGATGTCGGGCGCGTGCTGCAGATGCCCTACGGCTATATCGACAAAATCTGCAAACTGGTGCCCAACAATCCGGCCAATCCGGTGACCCTGGGCGAAGCCGTCGAGGGCGAGCCGCAAATCCGCCAGATGATGAAGGAGGACCCCCAGGTTCAGCATCTGGTCGACCTGGCGATGAAGCTGGAAGGGCTGTTCCGCCATGCCTCGACCCACGCCGCCGGCGTGGTCATCGGCGACCGGCCGTTGCAGGAACTGATCCCGCTGTACCGCGATCCGCGCTCCGACCTGCCGGTCACGGGCTTCAACATGAAGTTCGTGGAAAGTGCGGGGCTGGTGAAGTTCGACTTTTTGGGCCTGAAGACCCTGACGGTGCTGGCGACGGCGGTCGACCTGTGCCGCGAGAAAGGGGTCGAGATCGACCTCTCGACCATCCCGCTGGACGATACCGCGACCTTCGAGATGATCGGCCGCGGCGAGACGACCGGGGTGTTTCAGCTGGAAAGTCAGGGGATGCGCGACGTGCTGCGCCAGATGAAGGCCGATACCTTCGAAGACATCATCGCCGTCGTGGCGTTGTACCGCCCGGGGCCAATGGACAACATCCCGAGCTATATCGCCCGTAAGAAGGGCGAGGAGACGCCCGATTACCTGCACCCGATCCTGGAGCCGATCCTGACCGAAACCTTCGGCATCATGATCTACCAGGAACAGGTCATGCAGGCGGCGCAGCTGTTGTCCGGCTATACGCTGGGCGGCGCCGATCTTCTGCGCCGGGCCATGGGCAAGAAGATCAAGGAAGAGATGGACCAGCAGCGCCAGCTGTTCGTCGACGGCGCCGTGCAGCGCGAGGTCGACGGCCGCAAGGCCTCGGACATTTTCGATCAGGTCGCCAAGTTCGCCGGTTACGGCTTCAACAAGTCGCACGCCGCCGCCTATGCTCTGGTCGCCTATCAGACGGCCTATCTCAAGGCCAATCACCCGGTCGAATTCCTCGCCGCCTCGATGACGCTGGATCAGCACAACACGGACAAGCTCAACATCTTCAAGCAGGAACTGGACCGCATGGGCGTGGATCTGCTGTCGCCGGACGTCAACAAATCGCAGGTCAAGTTCTCGGTCGAGCGGGACGGCGGCACGAGCGCCATCCGCTATGCCCTTGCCGCCATCAAGAACGTGGGTGAGGGCGCCATGGCGTCCCTGGTCGAGGCGCGCAAGGACGGCGGGCCGTTCAAGGACGTCGCCGACTTCGCCCACCGCCTGGACCCCAAGGTCATCAACAAGCGGCAGATGGAAAACCTGATCCGCGCGGGGGCGTTGGACAGCCTCAACCCCAACCGCCGCCAGTTGTTCACGGGGCTGGAACGCATCCTGAAGGAAGCGGTCAGCGCCCATCAGGATCGGACTTCCGACCAGATGGGCCTGTTCGGCGGCGGCGGGGGCAGCGACGCCCCCGAGGTGCCGGAAATCCGCCTCGATAACATCGCCGACTGGACGCCCATGGATCGGCTCAAGGAAGAATTCGACGCCGTCGGCTTCTACCTGTCGTCGCATCCGCTCGCGACCTACGAAAGCATGCTGGAAAAGCACAAGGTCATGAGCTACGTCGAAATCCTGACCGCCGCCCGGCCCGGCCACCGGCGCATGGCGGGTACGCTGGTCGCCATGAAGGAGCGCACCTCGGCCAAGGGCTCGCGCTATGCCTTCGTCAGCTTCTCCGACACCACGGGCACGTTCGAGGCGATCATGTTCTCGGAAGTTCTGTCCGCCGCCCGCGAACATCTGACCGAAGGCAATTCCTTCCTGATCGAGATGGAAGTGCAGATCGAAGCCGAGGCGCCGCGGTTCATGGTCCAGGGCCTGCGCCCGCTGGAAAGCGCCGCCTTGAACGCCGTCGGCTCCGTCACCGTGGTGATCGGTGGGGCAAGCCCGCTGGCGCCGTTGCGCGAGGTGCTGGAAAGCCAGGGCAGGGGGCAGGTGCCGGTCTATGTCGTGCCCCGGCTGGAGGACAACCGCGAGGTCGTGCTGTCCCTCAATGACCGTTACGCCGTGTCGCCCGCTGTGATCCAGGCCATCAAGTCGGTCCAGGGCGTGCTTGAGGTCGTCGAGGGCTGACCGTCCTTCGCCGGAACGTCACGCTTTTTTCCCTTGATCGGGCCGTGCTGCCCCTGTAAACCCACGCCCATATCGCACGCGGGGACGCGGCGCCTGTGCAAATTCACGGGAATTGCCGCTCCGGTGTTCGGCCATGGGGCCGAATGACACCCTGCGGAGGCATAACCGGAGAAGAGATTATCATGGCGATTCCGTCGTTCACCATGCGTCAGCTGTTGGAAGCCGGCGTTCACTTTGGTCACAGCACCCGTCGTTGGAACCCGAAAATGGCGTCGTACCTGTACGGCGACCGTAACGGCATCCACATCATCGACCTGCAGCAGACCGTTCCCTTGCTTCATCAGGCGCTTGCCGCCGTGCGCGACGTCGTCGCGTCCAACGGCCGCATCCTGTTCGTCGGCACCAAGCGCGCGGCCTCGCCGCGGGTTGCCGAAGCCGCCAAGAAGTGCGGGCAGTATTACGTCAACCACCGCTGGCTCGGCGGCATGCTGACCAACTGGCAGACCATTTCCAAGTCCATCGCGCGCCTGCGCGAGCTGGACAGCAAGCTGGGCGGCCAGGAAGTTCAGGGCCTGACCAAGCGCGAGCAGCTGGGCCTGACCCGCGAGCAGGAAAAGCTTGAACGCGCGCTGGGCGGCATCAAGGAAATGGGCGGCCTGCCGGACATCATTTTCGTGATCGACACCAACAAGGAAGACATCGCCGTCGCCGAAGCCAACAAGTTGGGCATTCCGGTCGTGGGTGTCATCGATTCCAACAGCAACCCGGCCGGCATCACCTTCCCGATCCCGGGCAACGACGATGCGATCCGCGCGATCTCCATGTACTGCAACCTGGTCGCCGATTCCGTGTTGGACGGTCTGTCCGCGTCGCTGACCGCCAAGGGTGTTGATCTGGGTGCCGACGAGAACGCCGGCGGCGCCATCGAAGCGGCCCCGGAAGCCGAAGCCGCCCCCGAGGCGCCTGCTGAAGCTGCTCCGGAAGCGGCTGCAACGCCCGCCGAAGGTGGGGAAGCCCAGCCGGCTTCCTAACCGCGTCTGCGCGTAAGGGCTGACGACACGATCTGAAGAGAAGGTAGAACTATGGCTGAAATCACTGCGGCTCTCGTCAAAGAGCTTCGCGAACAAACCGGCGCCGGCATGATGGATTGCAAAAAGGCGCTGGCCGAAAACGGCGGCGACCTGGATCAGGCCGTCGACTGGCTGCGCACCAAGGGGCTGTCCGCCGCCGCCAAGAAATCCGGCCGCGTCGCCGCTGAAGGCCTGGTGGCCGTTGCCGTTGACGGCAACAAGGGTGCGGTCGTCGAGGTGAACTCGGAAACCGACTTTGTGTCCCGCAACGAGCAGTTCCAGGACTTCGTCCGCGGCGTCGCGTCCCTGGCGCTGGCCGTCGACGGCGACATGGACAAGTTGCTGGCCGCTGATTACCCGGGCGCGGGCCGCACGGTCGCCGATCAGCTGACCCATATGATCGCCACCATCGGTGAAAACATGACCATCCGCCGCTGTGACGTCATGACCGTCGGCAACGGCGTGCTGTCGACCTATGTGCACAACGCCATGACCGACGGCGTCGGCAAGATCGCCGTGCTGGTCGGTCTGGAATCGGCCGGCGACAAGGGCAAGCTGGAAGCCTTCGGCAAGCAGCTTGCCATGCACGTCGCGGCGGCCAAACCGCAGTCCGTGTCGCGTGACGAACTGGACCCGGAGATCCTCGAGCGTGAACGCGTCGTGCTGTCGGAACAGGCCCGCGAATCGGGCAAGCCTGAAGAGATCATCGGCAAGATGGTCGAAGGCCGTCTGCGTAAGTTCTACGAAGAGGTCTGCCTGCTGGATCAGACCTTCGTGATCGATGGCGAAACCCAGGTTTCGAAGGCCGTCGAGGCCGCCGGTAAGGATGCCGGTGGCGCCATTTCGATCAATGGTTTCAAGATGTTCGTTCTTGGCGAAGGCATCGAGAAAGAAGTCGGCGATTTCGCCGCCGAGGTCGCGGCCGCGGCCGGATCCTGATCCTTCGACGCGGCGTCCCGGCGGCTTTTCCGGGCGCCGGACAAGACGCCGTCTGACGGGTGATGTAGACTGTCACCCGGAACTCATTCCCGCCGCCGGTTTCCCATCTAATGGGCCGGCGGCGGATTTTGATGGAAGAGCGCGAGTGTCCCCAGTGTCCGAGGAACCCAAATACCAGCGTGTACTGTTGAAACTGTCGGGCGAAGCCCTGATGGGCAAGCGCGATTACGGCCTGGACCCGGACATGGTCGGGCGTATCTGCGACGAGGTCGCTACCGTCCATGACATGGGCGTTCAGGTCTGTCTCGTCATCGGTGCCGGCAACATCTTCCGCGGCATGTCGTCATCGGCCGAAGGTATCGAGCGCACCAGCGCCGACTATATGGGCATGCTGGCGACGGTGATGAACGCGCTGGCGGTGCAAAGCGTCCTGGAATCGAAGGGTGTGGACACGCGGGTGCTGTCGGCGATCCCCATGCAGACCGTGTGCGAGCCCTATATCCGGCGGCGCGCCGTGCGCCATATGGAAAAGGGGCGGGTGGTGATTTTCGCCGCCGGCACGGGCAACCCGTTCTTCACCACCGATACGGCGGCGGCGCTGCGCGCGGTGGAAATGGGCTGCGACGCGCTGTTGAAGGGCACGCAGGTCGACGGTGTCTATGATTCCGATCCCAAAACCAACCCGGACGCCGTGCGCTATGACAATCTGAAGTACCAGGATGTGTTGGCCCGCGACCTCAAGGTCATGGACACTTCGGCGATTGCGCTGGCGCGTGACAACCGGGTTCCAATCCTCGTGTTTTCAATTCACAATCCCGGAGAATTCTCCAAGGTTATCAACGGGGAGGGGCGGTTCACTCTGGTCGATTGACCAGGCGCTGGCCGGCCCCCTGGGACCGCGCGCAAGCGGCCGCAATGGGAGGAAATTATGGCGGAATTCAGTTTTTCAGATTTGAAGGGTGACATCACGCGGCGCATGGAGGGGGCGATCGATGTCCTTCACCGTGAGCTTGGCGGTCTGCGTACCGGGCGGGCGTCGACCAGCCTGCTGGAACCGGTGACCGTGCAGGCCTATGGCTCTGACATGCCCATGAACCAGGTCGGCACCATCGGCGTGCCGGAACCGCGTATGCTGACCGTGCAGGTCTGGGATCGGGGCCTTGTCGGCGCCGTCGAAAAGGCGATCCGTGATTCCGGCCTGGGTCTCAACCCGGCGGCGGACGGCCAGCTTGTCCGCGTGCCGATTCCGGCCCTGACCGAAGAACGCCGCACCGAACTTGGCAAGGTCGCGCATAAATACGCAGAAGATGCGCGCATTTCCGTGCGTAACGTCCGCCGCCATGCCATGGACGAGCTGAAGAACGCGGAAAAGGCGGGCGACATTTCCGAAGATGCCTATCACGGTTATACGGAGGACGTGCAGAAGGTGACCGACGAGCACGTCGCCAAGATCGACGAAATCGTCGCCAACAAAGAAATCGAAATCATGCAGGTTTGACGCAGATGCCCACCGTTCCCCTTCAACTCTCCGACGCGCCGGCAAATCCGGTCCACGTCGCCGTCATCATGGACGGCAACGGGCGTTGGGCGAAGGGCAGGGGATTGCCGCGCACAGCCGGTCATAAAGCCGGTGCCGAAGCCGTGCGCCGGACGGTGAGGGCGGCGGTCAGCCTGGGTGTGCCTTATTTGACCCTGTTCGGGTTTTCGTCGGAGAATTGGAATCGCCCGATCGGTGAAATCGGCGACCTGATGGGCTTGTTACGGCTTTATCTGCGCAAGGAAATCGGCGAGCTTGACCGCGAAGGCGTGCGTCTTCGCATCATCGGTGAGCGCGCGCGGTTCGACGACGATATCCAGCGCCTGATCACCGATGCCGAGAACCGCACCCGGGACAATACACGGCTCAACCTGACGATCGCGCTCAGCTATGGTGGGCGCCAGGAAATCCTTGGTGCGGCCCGGGACTTGGCGGAACAGGTGCAGCGCGGCGAAATCTCCCCGGAAGACATTGATGAAACCCGGTTTGAGGGTGCGCTTTTCACCGCCGGTCTGCCGGAACCGGATTTGCTGATCCGGACCAGCGGCGAACAGCGCGTCAGCAATTTTCTGCTGTGGCAGGTCGCCTATGCGGAATTCGTGTTCACCGACGTCCTGTGGCCCGACTTCGGTCACGACCACCTTGCCGAGGCGCTGGGCGATTTCCGCGGCAGGGAACGCCGGTTCGGCGGCGTCACGAGCCCCTAAGTCCCTTGGCGGATTGAATTTTGGCCCTTTCGGAATTTCACAAGCGGGTGCTGTCTGCTGCGGTCTTGTTGCCGCCCGTTGTCGCCGCTGTCTATGCCGGGCCGCCCTGGTACACGATCCTGATCGTCCTATTTACCGCCGCCATGATGTGGGAATGGCTGGTCATGGCGCGGTCTCAGGTGCTGTGGCTGGTCGCAGGCTCTGCGTATATCCTGGCCGCTGCTTATGTCTTGTTTCTGATGCGGGGCGATGGAGCTGCGGGGCGCAGTTTAATTCTGTTCCTGTTCGTCGTTACCTGGATGACGGATACCGGTGCCTATCTGACCGGGCGGACTTTCGGCGGCCCGAAACTTGCGCCCCGGATCAGCCCGTCAAAGACGATTTCCGGGGCCGTTGGCGGTTTGCTGGCTGGGGTCGGGGCGGGTATCCTGGTATGGTATTTGACCGGCGGGGCAATCGACGGTCACGTCGTCGCCGCCGCCGTGGTCGGCAGCATTGCCTGCCAGGTTGGTGACCTTTTGGAATCGGGGGCAAAACGCCATTTCGGGGTCAAGGATTCGGGGCGTCTGATCCCCGGTCACGGTGGTGTGCTAGACCGGGTCGACGGCCTTCTGGCTGCGGCGCTGGCGGTTGCGGGCACGGGAATTTGGCGTTGAGGCAGGGACTTTAGGAATGGATTTGGCCTTACAACCGGATGCGACGGCACAAGCCACGGACGCAGCCCCCCGCAGCGTCACCGTCCTGGGGGCGACGGGGTCTGTCGGCTGCAACACGGTCGATATTCTGGCGCGTCATCCAGGGGCTTTTCAGGCTGAAGTTCTGACCGCGCACCGCAATGTTGACCTTCTGGTGGAACAGGCCTTGCGCCTGGGCGCCAGGCGGGCTGTGATCGGCGATGACAGCAAATACGCCGCCCTGAAGTCGGCCCTGGCGGGCACGTCAATCGAGGCTGCCGCCGGTGCGGAAGCCATTTCCGAAGCCGGCGACCAGCCGACCGATATCGTGGTCGCGGCCATCGTCGGCGCGGCGGGCCTGCCACCGGTGCTTAAGGCGGTTCGGCGGGGGGCGACAGTGGCCTTCGCCAACAAGGAATGCCTGGTGTCCGCAGGTGATCTGATGGTGCGCGAGGTCGAGGCTTCGGGCGCCACGCTGCTGCCGGTCGATTCCGAACACAGCGCGATCTTCCAGGTTTTCGATTTCGATCAACCGGACAAGGTCCGGCGTATCGTCCTGACCGCGTCGGGTGGCCCGTTCCGAACCAAGCCGCGCGAGGAACTGGCCGCCGTCACCCCGGCCCAGGCCGTCGCCCATCCCAATTGGGACATGGGGGCCAAGATTTCCGTCGACAGCGCCACCATGATGAACAAAGGGCTGGAACTGATCGAGGCCTTTCACTTGTTCCCGGTGCCGGAAGAGCGGATCGAGATTTTGGTGCATCCCCAGTCGGTTATCCACTCCATGGTCGATTACGTCGATGGCTCCGTTCTGGCGCAATTGGGCACGCCTGATATGCGCACGCCCATCGCCTTTGCCCTGGCTTGGCCGAAGCGGGTGGAAACCCCGGCCGCGCGCCTGGCGCTTGAGGATATCGGGACTTTGACCTTCGAGGCCCCCGATCCCGTGCGTTTTCCGGCGCTGCGCCTTGCGCGCGAGGCATTGCGGGCGGGCAACAGCGCGCCTACCTTACTGAATGCCGCCAACGAGGTCGCGGTGGCTTGGTTCCTGGAAAAGGGGCTGGGCTTTCTCAAGATCACGGAGGTTGTCGAACAGGTGCTGGAACGGGTGACCGCCCGACCGCTCGGCTCTCTCGACGACGTCTTCGCCGCGGATGCCGAAGCCCGCCGCGTCACAGAGGAAATTGCTTCGAAATCAGTTGGTTAATTCCCAATTTTCGGGTATTTCACCGGCATGGGTTTCCGACAGGCCTGAAATAAGGACCCCACATGAGTATCGTCGACTTCGCCTTCAATTACGTCGTGGTTTTCCTGATCGTGCTGACGATCCTGGTGTTCGTCCACGAATGGGGCCACTACTGGATCGCGCGCCGCTGCGGAGTGAGGGTCGAGGTGTTTTCCATCGGCTTCGGGCCGGAAATCTTCGGTTGGACCGATAAGCACGACACCCGCTGGAAAATCAGCGCCATTCCGCTTGGCGGCTACGTCAAGATGTTCGGCGAAGCCGACATAGGCTGGGAGGAAGAAGAAGAGGAAGAGTCCGAGCCTCTGCCGGCCGAAGAGAAGGCGGTGTCGTTCCATCACAAGAAGCTGTGGCAGCGTTCGGCCATTGTCGCCGGCGGGCCGCTTGCCAACTTCATTTTCGCCGCCCTTCTGGTCGCACTTCTGGCCGGGATCGTCGGCACGGCGCGGCCTCTGGCCGCTGTCGGCGAGGTTCAGGCGGGCAGCGCAGCCGAATTGGCGCAGCTGCTGCCGGGTGACCGCATCACCGCCATCGACGGACAGCCGATCAAATGGTTCGAGGATCTGCGCCAAACGGTTTCCGCGCAACCGGGCGTGACGCTTCGCATGGACGTTGTGCGCGGTGCCGAAACCCTGACCCTGACCGTCACCCCCCAGTCCCGTTCCGTCGAAGGGCAGGAGGCGCCGATCGGCCTGCTCGGCGTGCGGTTCGACCCCCAGGCGGTCGAGTACGAGCGCCAGGGACCGGTCGAAGCGGTTTCCACGGGGGTCGGATATACGGTGCAAATGGTGACCCGCATCTTCGGCGTGCTCGGCGAGATGATTTCCGGTGACCGTTCGGCCGAAGAACTGGGCGGGCCGTTGCGCATCGCGCAGCTGTCCGGCGATATCGCACAGCTTGGCTTCAAGGAGCTGGTCATGTTCATGGCCGCGCTGTCGGTCAACCTGGGCCTTATCAACCTGTTTCCGATCCCGGTATTGGATGGCGGACGGTTGGTGTTTTACGCGGCGGAAGGATTGCGGGGCCGCCCGGTGGCGCCCAAGATCGAGGAATACGGCATGCGCCTGGGCTTAGCGCTTGTGCTGTTTCTGGTCGTGTTCGTGACATGGAATGATATAACCCAGATGCCATGGGACATCGTCGTTACATGGTTCAAGGGGTTAATTTAACGGATTGCCAATGATTTAGGCTCATAAAGGCGTACACCTGGGGCCTTGGCACGTACGTTCGGGGGAAGAAATTGGAGCGCCTATCACGTCTCCTTCTTGGTTTTGCGCTGACTGTCGTCATCTGGTCGGCGGCGGCGGATGCATCGGCGCAGGGCCGCGGCACGATCAGTGAGATCGTTGTCGAGGGGGCCCAGCGTATCGAGCCGGGCACCATTCGGTCCTATCTTCTGATCAAGGAAGGTGAGGCCGCCGATCCCGTTCGCATCAACCGTTCCCTGAAAAGCCTGTTCGCGACCGGCCTGTTCGCCGACGTCACCATGCGTCAGGACGGCACGCGGCTGATCGTCAACGTGGTCGAAAACCCGATCATCAACCGCGTCGCCTTCGAAGGGAACAAGAAGGTCGAGGATTCGACGTTGGAGGGCGAAGTCACGCTGCGCCCCCGCGTCATTTTCACCCGAGCCAAGGTTCAAACCGATCTGCAGCGCATTCTGGCCGTCTACCGTTCGACCGGCCGGTTCGGCGCGACGGTGGAACCCAAGGTCATCCGCCTGCCGCAGAACCGTATTGATCTGGTGTTCGAAATCAACGAAGGGGAGCCGACCAAGGTTGCCCGCATTTCTTTCATCGGCAACGAGTTCTTCGATGACGATGACTTGCGCGAGAATGTTCAAACGAAGGAGTCCATCTGGTATCGGTTTTTGTCGAGTGACGACACCTACGATCCCGACCGCCTGACCCTCGACCGCGAACTTCTGCGCCGCTTCTATCTGCGCAATGGGTTCGCCGATTTTCGCGTACAGTCCGCCGTCGCCGAACTAACCCGCGACCGCAAGAATTTCTTCATTACCTTCAGTGTTCAGGAAGGAAAGCGGTACCGCTTCGGCAAGGTCGATGTGGTCACGACCATCCGCAATCTTGATGTCGAATCTCTTCGCAAGGTCGTCGATATTGATTCCGGCGATTGGTACGACGCAAGCGCGGTCGACAAGACCATCGATTCCATCACCGAGGCTGTCGGCGAGAAGGGATTTGCTTTCGTAGAAGTGCGTCCGCGCCTGGATCGTGACCGCGACAAGCGGACGATCGATGTGGTCTTCGAGGTCAACGAAGGGCCGCGCGTGTTTGTCGAACGCATCAACATCGTCGGCAATGCGCGCACACAGGATGACGTGATCCGCCGTGAGTTCCGTCTGGTCGAAGGCGATGCCTTCAACGCGGCCAAGCTGCGCCGGTCGCGTACCCGCATCCAGAACCTGGATTTCTTTGAAACCGTTGAGATGGAGCCGGTTCCCGGCAGCGCCCCCGATAAGGCGGTCATTAACGTGACCGTGACGGAAAAATCGACGGGTTCAATCTCCATCGGCGCCGGGTTCTCGACCGATCAGGGCGTGCTTGGTGATTTCGGGCTGCGTGAGCGCAACCTGCTCGGCACCGGCCGGGATCTTTCGTTGCGCTTCATCCTGGCCGCGCGGCGTAGCGAAATCGACCTGAAGTTCACGGAACCGTTCTTCCTGAACCGTGATATTGCGGCCGGTTTCGACGTCTTCCGTATCACCGAGGATCTGCAGGATTACGGTTCCTTCGACAAGAAACGGACGGGCTTCCGGTTGCGCGCCGGCTACCATATCACCGAGCTGTTGACCCAGAATTGGGCCTATGAATTACGCCAGGAATCCATCTTGGATGTTGATTCCAGCGCGTCACTGGTGGTTCAGGATGCGGCGGGAACCAACTTTTTCTCGTCCATTGAACACGGCATCACGTACGACAAACGCGACAACCGCCTGACACCGACCAAGGGCTATTTCGCCAAGCTTGCGACCAACCTCTCGGGTCTTGGCGGCGATATCTACAGCGTCAAGAACATCGCGTCTGGCGCCTATCACTGGACGCCTAGCGAAGGCTTCCTTCTCACCGTTGGCGGTCGGGCCGGGTTTGTCTACGCATTGCAGGATGACGTCGTATTGTCTGAGCGGTTCTTCGTCGGCGGTCGCGACCTGCGCGGATTTTCCGTCGGCGGTGTCGGGCCGCGCGACATTACGACGGATGACTCGCTTGGTGGCGAATGGATGTATTCCGGTACGCTGGAGCTCGGCTTCCCCCTGGGCCTGCCGGCTGAGTTGGGTGTTGCCGGCCGCGTGTTCACCGATATCGGTAGCGCCGGAGAGATCGCGACCACTCGCACCGGGATCGAGGATACGGGCTCGCTCCGTGCCTCCGTCGGTTTCGGTGTAACCTGGAAATCGCCGTTCGGCCCCCTCGGTCTCGACCTCGGCATTCCGGTGGTCAAGGAATCGTTTGATGAAACCGAGATTGTCCGCGTGAACTTCGGCACGCGATTTTAGGAGGTTCTTTTGTATCACGTTACCAAGTCCGTTGTTTGGCGCGGCATGATGCTGGCTTTGTGCCTTACCGTTCCCGCCGCTGCCCAAGCCCAGCAGGAATCCAAGACCGGCCAGGCAGCGACGGCAGAGGATATCAACGCGCGCGCCGCCAAGGTGGCGGTGCTGGATGTTCAACGCATCCTGCGCGAAGCCAAGGCGATGAAGAACATCCGCGATCAGGTGTCCCAGCTGCGCAAAAGCTATCAGGAAGAGATCGAGAAGATGCAGGGCGACCTGCGCACGGCCAATGAAGAACTGCGCCGCAAGCGCACCATCCTGTCGCCCGACGCCTTTGACGAGGAACGCCGCAAGTTCGATCAGAAAGTGGCCGAGGTACAGCGCCTGGTGCAGTCGCGCAATCAACAGCTCGACCGCGCCAACGCCGAGGCCGTCATCGAAGTCCAAAAGGTCTATAACGCCATTGTTCTCGAACTGGCCAACGAACGGTCTTACGGCCTGATCTTCCGCAAAAGCGCGACCATCGTCGTTCACCCGCCCATCGAAGTGACGCCGGAAGTGCTGGCCCGCCTCGACAAGCGTCTGCCGGCGGTCAAAGTCACGCCGCCGCAAAAATAGACGCCGATGGCCGACCCCCGATTTTTCACGAGGGCCGGGCCCTTCACCCTGAGACAACTGGCCGAGGCCACGGGGGCAACCCTGGGTCCCGACACGTCTGGCGATCTGTCGATCGTTGATGTCATGCCGTTGTCCTCGGCGGGCGAGGGGCACCTGAGCTTCATCGACAACCGCAAGTATCTGGATGCGTTCCGTACTGCCAAGGCCTCCGCCATTCTGGCGGTCCCCAGCCTTGCGGATCAGGCCCCAAAAGGTGCCGCTTTGTTGTTGAGCGACGATCCCTACCGTGCCTTCGCTTTGGCGGCGGCGCACTTCTACCCGCGCCCAGCGATTGAACCCGGCATCCATCCGGGGGCGCATGTCGCCGCCGGCGCGGATGTTTCGCCGGAAAGCCGCATCGACGCCGGCGCCGTGGTCCAGGATGGCGCCATGATCGGTGCGGGAACCGTGATCGGGCCGGGCGCCGTGGTTGAGCGCGGCGTTACCGTCGGCGCGGATTGCACCATCGGGGCCGGCGTCACGCTTCAGTATTGCCTTGTCGGGGACCGCGTCATCATTCATCCGGGCGTGCGCGTCGGCCAGGACGGTTTCGGCTTCGCACCGGGGGCGGCGGGCCACCTGAAGGTGCCGCAACTGGGCCGGGTCATCATCGAATCGGATGTCGAAATCGGCGCCAATACGACCATCGACCGGGGGGCCGGGCCCGATACGGTGATCGGCGCCGGCACGAAGATCGACAATCTGGTGCAGATCGCCCACAACGTACGGATCGGGCGGGGCTGCATCCTCGTCAGCTTCGTCGGCATTTCTGGCAGTACCCATATCGACGATTTTGTTATTATCGGCGGCCAGGTCGGTATCGCAGGCCACCTGTCGGTCGGCAAAGGCGTGCGCATCGCGGCCCAAAGCGGGGTCATGCGCGACGTTCCGCCGGGGGCGACCATCGGCGGTTCGCCCGCCAAGGACAGGCGCGAATGGATGAAGGAATTGGCGACATTGTCCAAGTTGGCCAAGAAGAAAGGAGACTAGGGGAGATGGATTCCGAGGCAAGCACGGAAACCATGGAAATTGATATCAACCGGATCATGGAAATGATCCCGCACCGGTATCCGTTTCTTCTCATCGACAAGGTGATCGATGCGATCCCGGGCACGAGCGGCACGGGCATCAAGAACGTGACCATCAACGAACCCTTCTTCCAAGGTCATTTCCCAGGCCATCCGATCATGCCGGGCGTTCTGATCGTCGAGGCCATGGCGCAGACGGCGGGCGTTCTGGTCATGGCCGGACTGACCGATGCCAAGGATGCCTTGGTCTACTTCATGACAGTGGATAGCGCCCGGTTCCGCAAGCCCGTGGTGCCCGGCGACTGCGTGCATATTCACGTCGAATGCATCCAGAACCGGGGCGACGTGTGGAAATTCAAAGGCAAGGCCGTCGCCGACGGTGTCACCAAGGCGGAGGCCGTATTTGCGGCCATGATCGTGAGACAAAAATGACCGACATTCACGCGATGGCGCAGGTCCATCCGGACGCCGAGATCGGCAGTGGGGTCACGGTCGGCCCGTTCTGTGTTGTCGGCCCTGATGCCGTGCTTGAGGACGGTGTCGAACTGCTGTCCCACGTCGTGGTCGAGGGACACACACGGGTCGGTGCCCATAGCCGCGTGTTCCCCTTTGCCTCCCTGGGCCACGCGCCCCAGGACCTGAAATTCAAGGGCGAGGTCTCGCGCCTGGTGATCGGCGCCAATACGATCATCCGTGAACACGTGACCATGAACCCGGGCACCGAGGGCGGTGGCCTGGAAACCAAGGTCGGGAATAACTGTCTTTTCATGGTCGGCGCCCATGTCGCCCATGACTGCCAGGTTTCTGATAACGTGATCCTGGTCAACAACGCCACCTTGGCGGGGCACGTGTCGATCGAGGAATGGGCCATCGTCGGCGGCCTGTCGGCGGTCCATCAGTTCGTGCGCATCGGCCGCCATGCCATGATCGGCGGGATGACGGGTGTGACCCAGGACGTGATCCCCTATGGCTCCGTCACCGGCAACCGGGCCAAGCTTGAAGGGTTGAACCTGGTCGGTCTCAAGCGCCGCAGTTTTGATCGCGAAACGATCCATGCTCTGCGCCAGGCGTACCGCCTGATCTTCGCCCAGGAAGGCACCATGGCCGAACGCCTGGACGATGTCGCCGACCTGTTCGGCGATAACCAGCCGGTCATGGAAATTGTCGAGTTCATTCGCTCCGATTCCTCGCGCTCCATCTGCCAGCCCCTGGTGGAGGATGCGGCCTAGCTTGCCCCGGCTTGGGATCATCGCGGGCGGCGGCCTGCTGCCCGAGATTCTCGTGCAACGTTGCCATGCCGCCGGCCGGCCCGTGTTCGTGGCCGCGCTGAAGGGGCAGGGGGACGCTGGCCGGTTTTCCGGCACCGAGGTCGAAACCTTCCGCCTGGGTGCTGTCGGCGGCATCATCAAGCGCCTGAAATCCCTGGATATCACCGACATCGTGCTGTCCGGCGCCGTGCAGCGGCCGCGGGCCGCCGACCTGATTCCGGATCTGTGGTCGGCCCGGTTTCTGGCCCGCACCAAGGCCCTGGGCCGGGGCGATGATGGGCTGTTGACCGCCATCTTGACCGCGCTTGAGGATCAAGAAGGATTCCGGGTCCTGGCCCCTCATGATCTGGCGCCGGACCTGCTGACACCCGCCGGAACGTTGAGCGTGCAGGCATTATCGCGGGAAATGGCGAGGGACCTTGCCGCCGGAATCGCCGGCGCCCGCGCCCATGGCCGCCGCGACGCCGGTCAGGCGGTGATTGCCGCGGGCGGCCGTGTGGTGGCCTGGGAAGGCCCGCAAGGCACCGAAGCCATGATCGCGGCCGCCGGGCTCGAGGCACGGGGCGGCATCCTTGTGAAGGCCATGAAACCGGGGCAGGAGCCGCGCGTGGACCTGCCGGCCGTCGGCCCCGACACCGTGGATCAGGCCGTGGCGGCAGGTCTGCACGGGATTTCCGTCGAGGCCGGACGGTCGCTGACCCTGGACCGCGACGAGATGATCCGCCGGGCCGATGCCGCCGGTTTGGCCGTTCACGGCTTCACGGACGGGGACAGGGATGGAGGAGCGGCATGACGGCGTCCGAGGCGCCCCTGGTCTATCTGATCGCCGGTGAGGCGTCCGGCGATGCCCTGGGGGCATCGTTAATGGCGGCGCTTAAGACCCGTCTTGGCGGTGCTGTCCGGTTCGCGGGCGTCGGCGGCCCTTTGATGGCAGACGAAGGCCTCGACAGCCTGTTCCCCATGGATGATCTGGCCGTCATGGGCCTTGCCGAGGTCGTGCCGCGCTTGCCGAAGTTATTGACGCGCATGGCGGAGACCCGCGCCGATGTTTTGGCCAAGAACCCGGCCGTTCTGGTGACCATTGATGCCCCGGACTTCTGTTTCCGCGTGGCCAGGAAGGTGAAGGCCCTCAGGCCAGGCCTGCCCATCGTGCATTATGGAGCGCCCACGGTCTGGGCCTGGCGCCCCAAGAGAGCCAAGGCCGTGGCCCGCTTCCTCGATCATATGCTCTGCCTTTATCCGTTCGAGCCGCCTTATTTCACGCGCGAGGGCCTGGCTGCGTCATTCATCGGCCATCCCATCGCCCTGTCCATGGGGGCGCAGCCGGGCGCCGATGACCGCGCCGCCGACTTCCGTTCCCGCCACGCCGTCGCCGCCGATGCGCAGGTTCTGGCCGTGTTGCCGGGATCGCGCGGCGGCGAATTGGACCGTCTGCTGCCCGTGTTCGGCGAGACCCTGACGCGTCTGTGGGCCGGTGGCTGGCGCGGGCGCGTGGTCGTGCCGACCCTGGCCCGTCACGAAGGCCGGATCCTCGCTGCCGTGCAGGACTGGCCGGGCAATCCTCTGGTGGTTACCGGGAATGACGAAAAATGGCGGGCCTTCGCCGCCGCCGACACGGCGCTCGCGGCCTCGGGCACGGTGACCCTGGAACTGGCCGCCGCTGGCGTGCCGACCGTGATCGCCTACAAGGTGTCCGGTGTGACCGCCGCCATTGCCCGGCGCCTGATCCGGACTCCCCATGCCGGGCTGGTCAGCATCCTTCTGGGCGAAGAGGTCATGCCCGAATTCATCCAGGACGACTGCACGGCCGAACGCATCGTTCCGGCCTTGCAGGCCCTGCTTGGCGACGAGGCGGCACGGGCCACGCAACGCGGCCATTTCAAGCAGGCCATGGCCATGTTGCAAGGCCCCGCCGACGGCCCGGCCGCGGCGGCGGCCGAGGTGGTTGCCGGCGTCATCGGCCGGGCATAGCAAAAGGGCCGCCCCTGGGGGACGGCCCTTCACTTATTTCAAACCGGAAGCGGCTTAGCGCTTGTCGATCGGCACATAGGGCCGTTCGGTGTAACCGGTATAGAGCTGACGCGGACGGCCGATCTTCTGGCTCGGGTCCTCGACCATCTCGTTCCACTGGGCGACCCAGCCGACCGTGCGGGCGACGGCGAACAGCACGGTGAACATGCTGGTCGGGATGCCCATGGCCTTGAAGATGATGCCCGAATAGAAATCGACGTTGGGGAACAGCTTGCGGCTGACGAAATATTCGTCTTCCAGGGCGATGCGTTCCAGTTCCATGGCCAGGTCGAGCAGCGGCTCGTCCTTGATGCCCAATTCCTCAAGAACTTCGTGACAGGAATCGCGCATGACGTTGGCCCGCGGGTCCATGTTCTTGTAGACGCGGTGGCCGAAGCCCATGAGCCGGAACGGATCGTCCTTGTCTTTGGCCTTCTTGATGTACTCGTTGATGTTGTCCTTGTGGCCGATCTCGCCGAGCATGGTCAAAACGGCCTCGTTGGCGCCGCCGTGGGCGGGGCCCCAGAGGGACGCGATCCCGGCCGAGATGCAGGCGAAGGGATTGGCGCCGGACGAGCCTGCCAGACGCACGGTCGAGGTCGAGGCGTTCTGCTCGTGATCGGCATGGAGCGTCAGGATGCGGTCCATGGCGCGCGAGAGCACGGGGCTGACTTTGTATTCCTCGCAGGGCGTCGCATACATCATATGCAGGAAGTTTTCCGCGAAGCTCAGCTCGTTGCGGGGATAGATGAAGGGCTGACCAAGGGCGTATTTATAGGCCCAGGCGGCGATCGTCGGCATCTTGGCGATCAGGCGGTAGGACGCGATCATCCGATGGTGCGGATCGTTGATGTCGGTCGAGTCGTGATAGAACGCCGACAAGGCGCCGACCACGCCGCACATCACCGCCATCGGGTGGGCGTCGCGCCGGAACCCGCGGAAGAAGTTGGCGATCTGCTCGTGCAGCATCGTGTGATAGGTGATGTCTTTCTCGAACTTGCCCTTCTGCTGGCCCGTCGGCAGTTCGCCGTAGAGCAGCAGGTAGCAGACCTCCATGAAGTCGGAATGTTCGGCCAGGTCCTGAATCGGAATACCGCGATACAGCAGGATGCCCGCGTCACCGTCGATGTAGGTGATCTTGGACTCGCAACTGCCGGTCGATGTGAAACCCGGGTCGTAGGTAAAGCAATCCGTTTCCGCGTAGAGTTTACGCACGTCGATGACGGAGGGGCCGACGCTGGCGTCCATGACCGGCAATTCATAGGCTTTGCCGTCACGGTTGTCCGTCAGGGTGAAGGTGGCGTTCTTGCCGTGGCTGGTGTCACTCATACGTGTCCCTCCTTATGGGCGGCGGAGACAGGGGTCTCCGGTTCGTCTCGGCGCGCATGCCGCGGGGTGTAGCGGTTCTAACGCGTCCGTCCGGGGTTAAAGGCCGGCCAGGGCGTCGTCGAGACGCCCCAAAGTTTCCTCACGGCCCAATACATCCATGATTTCGAATACGCTCGGCGAAACCGTGCTGCCCGTGAGGGCGGCGCGGACAGGCTGTGCGACGGCACCGAGCTTAAGGCCGCCGGCTTCTCCGAATCCTTTGGCAGCGGCCATCAGGGCTTCGTCGCGCCAGGTTTCGGTGGCATCCAGGACAGGGCGCAGATCACGGAGTAGGGCTGCACCGTCCGCGCCCAGTTGCTGTTGCGCTTTTTCCGTTTTGGGGATGGGGCGTTGAAGGGCGTAAAAAATAGCGTTTTCAGATAGTTCTGAAATTGTCTTCGCGCGTTCCTTCAAACCAGTCATGCCTTTAAATAGCCGATCCTGAGCCTCTTTAGCAAGTCTTCCTGGATAGGCGGCCTGTAAACGTTCCATGACAAGGTCAGTCAGCCGGGCGTTATCGGCCTCGCGGATGTAATGGCCGTTCAGGCTGGTCAATTTGGTAACGTCGAACCGGGCCGCCGATTTTCCGACGTTTTCCAGCCCAAACCATTCGATCGCCTGATCCGTGGAAATGATCTCGTCGTCGCCGTGGCTCCAACCCAGGCGCAACAGATAGTTGCGCAGCGCTTCGGGCAGGAAGCCGTCGTCGCGGTAGGCTTCGACGCCCAGGGCGCCATGGCGCTTCGACAGCTTGGCGCCGTCCGGACCGTGGATCAGCGGAATATGGGCGAAGGTCGGCGTGTCCCAACCCAGCGCCAGATACAGTTGTGTCTGCCGGAAGGCGTTGGTCAGGTGGTCGTCGCCACGGATCACATGGGTGATGCCCATGTCGTGGTCGTCAACGACCACGGCGAGCATATAAGTCGGGGTGCCGTCGGCGCGCAGCAGCACCATGTCGTCCAGTTGCGCATTGGCCACGGTAACCCGGCCCTGCACCAGATCGTCGATCACCGTTTCGCCCTCGAGCGGGGCCTTCATGCGGATCACCGGATCGACGCCGGCGGGGGCCTCCGACGGGTCGCGGTCACGCCAGGTGCCGTCATACATGCGCTGACGGCCTTCCTTGCGCGCGGCTTCGCGCATGGCGGTCAGTTCCTCCGGCGAGCAATAGCATTTATAGGCCTTGCCCTCGGCCAGCAGGCGTTCGGCGGCGGCACGGTGCGTGTCGGCGCGTTCGAACTGGGAAATCGGATCGCCGTCCCAATCCAGGCCGAGCCATTCGAGGCCGGCGTAGATGGCATCGACCGCCGCCTGGGTCGAACGGGCGCGGTCCGTATCCTCGATCCGAAGATAGAACTTGCCGCCGGCACCATGACGTTGGTGATGCTTGGCAAACAACCAATTGTACAAGGCCGTGCGCGCGCCGCCGATGTGCAGATAACCAGTGGGAGAAGGGGCGAAGCGGGTCACGACCGTCATGGCTGTCTTTTTATCCTTTTAGATCCCTGAATGCGGGACTTTAACGGGGGGCGCCGGAGGGATAGCATACTTTCTGTGCGGGCGCAGCATTCCTTGTGCCGGCACGAAACCCGGGGATGGACAGGCGTGGGGGCGCCGAGGGTGATATGTCCCTAAGACGGTGGTTTCAAAGCGAGTTCGCCGCCGCTGCCGCGGCCAACAGGGGGCGCTGGCCGTTTGCCCTGCCGGTCGGCATGGGGGTCGGTATCGGTGTCTATTTCCAGATGCCGGAGGAGCCCATCTGGTTCGCCGGGCCACTGGTTCTTGCCGGCACGATCCTGGCGTCGGTCCTGTTGCGCCGGTCAGGTGGTGCCCCCTTCCTTATTGCCATGGTTCTGGCCTTCGTGGCGCTCGGTTTCGCCGCCGCCTCGCTGCGCACGCACAGCCTGGACGGGCGGCTTCTGACTCAGGAGACGCCGACCACGGTGATCGAGGGCCGTATTGTTGAATTCGAGCCTTATCACCAGGGATCGCGGGTGATCCTGGACCGGGTCCGCGTTGCTGCCCTGAGCCAGCCTGCAACGCCGGAACGGGTGCGTGTCCGCCTGCGGGGGCACCAACCGGCGCTCAAGGCCGGGGACTGGGTGCGCCTGCGCGGCCGCCTGTCGGCGCCGTCACCGCCATTGATGCCGGGCGGCTTCGATTTTCAGCGGCATGCCTATTTCACGGGGATCGGCGCCGTCGGCTTTTCCATGGGGGCGGCGCGGGTGCTGGAAGGACCGCCACCCGGGCCGTTCGATTGGCGGGTTCATCTGTCGAACCTGCGGGTCCGCCTGGCCATGCGGGTGACCGACGCCGTTCCGGGCGACGCGGGGGCGGTCGCGGCGGCATTGATCACCGGCTACCGGTCGCTGATCCCGGAAACTGTCCTGAACGCCTTCCGCGATGCCGGGCTGGCCCACCTGCTGGCCATTTCCGGGCTGCACATCGGTCTGGCGGCGGGGATCGTGTTTTTCGGCGCCAGGCGGGCCCTCAGCCTCTATCCGCCGTTTGCCCAGCGCTTTCCGGTCAAGAAGGCGGCGGCGCTTCTGGCCCTTCTCGCGGCCTTCGGCTACGCCCTGATGGCCGGGGCCACGGTGCCGACCCAGCGGGCCTTCCTGATCGCCGCCATGGTGCTGATCGCCGTCATGGTCGACCGTCGGGGCATATCGTTGCGCATGCTGGCCTGGGGGGCGACGGTGGTGCTGCTGATCCAGCCGGAAAGCCTGCTCGGCCCCAGTTTCCAGATGTCCTTCGCCGCCGCCATCGCCCTGGTCGCGGCCTATGAGGCCGCCACGGAACGGGGGATCTGGCGACGCGACGGCGACCGGTCCGGCTGGGCAGGGCGGGGGATCGCCCTTTACGTGGCGGGGGTGTCCTTTACCACCCTGGTCGCCAGCCTGGCGACGGCGCCCTTCGTACTCTACCACTTCAACCAGGTCGCCAAGTTCGGGCTGCTCGCCAATCTGGTCGCCGTGCCGATAACGGCACTTTGGGTCATGCCGGCGGCCATGCTGTCGTTCCTGTTGCTGCCGTTCGGCTGGGAAAAGCTGGCGCTCATTCCCATGGGCTGGGGCACGGAGCAGGTGATTCGCGCCGCCGACTGGGTCGCGGGCCTGCCCGAGGCGACGGAAATCCTGCCCTCGGCCCCGGCCTGGGCATTGACGGGCCTGGCATTGGGCGGATTGTGGCTTTGTGTTTTGCGCGGACGGCTGCGCCTGGCCGGCTTGGCCGGGGTTGCCCTGTTCGCCGCGGCCAATGCCCGGGTGGTGCCGCCGGACCTCATCGTTTCGGCCGCCGGCGACCTGGCCGCCGTGCGGGGCCAAGAGGGGTATCTGTTTTCCTCCCTGCGCCACGGCCGGTTCACCCGGGAAAACTGGCTGGAACACGCAGGGTACCGCACAGAAGAAGCCGTCCAATGGGCGCGTGACGGAGGATATGGCCGTCTCCAGAGAGACGGTCTGCGTTGTGACGGTGTCGGCTGCGTTCTGACCCGCGCCGGCTGGCGGGTGGTTCTCGCCGAAACCCGCGGCGCCCTGGCCGAGGACTGTGGGCGCGCCGATCTGGTGATCGCCCTGATTCCGGCCGGGCGAGCCTGTGATGGAACGGGGGGCACGGGGGTGCGGGTGATCGATCTGTTCGATCTCAGGGCCAAGGGAGCGCATAGCATCACCCTGGGACCGGCGATCGAGGTTCAAGCGGTCAACGACGGGCGCGGCAGACGGCCCTGGGTGGTGCGTCAGGTGCGGAAACGCTGAAAAAGAGTGTGTCGGCGCGTGTGTCAGGCTCAGTACTTGCGCATGAGGCCGACGAGACAGCCCTGAACCTCGACCTGATCGGGGCCGAAGATGCGGGTTTCATAGGCCTTGTTGGCAGGCTCCAGGGCGATCGAGGCGCCCTTGCGGCGCAGACGCTTCAAGGTCACTTCCGAGCCCTCGACCAGGGCCACCACGATGGCCCCGTTGTCCGCCGTGTTGGTGCGCTTGATGATGACCGTGTCGCCGTCGTGGATGCCGGCCTCGACCATGGAATCGCCGTCGACCTCCAACGCGTAATGTTCGCCGCCGCCCAGCATGGAAGGCGGCACGTCGACGGCGTTGGAATGATCGCGCAGGGCCTCGATCGGCGTGCCGGCGGCGATCCGACCATAAAGGGGCAGGGAGACGGCCTCGCCGGGCTGGCCGACGTCGCCGCCACCGGAAAGCGGCACGGGGCCGCTGCCGAAGCGGCCGGGAATGACGTTGGTGGGGGCCGGTGCCGGGGCGGAACGGGGCGCGGATTGGCCATCGTCCATGTTCTCCGGCAGGCGCAGAACTTCAAGGGCCCGCGCGCGGTGGGGAAGGCGGCGGATGAAGCCTCGTTCCTCCAGCCCCGTGATGAGCCGGTGAATGCCCGATTTGGAGCGCAGGTCGAGGGCTTCCTTCATTTCCTCGAACGACGGAGATACACCGGATTCATTGAGCTTTTTGTCGATGAACACGAGAAGTTGGTACTGCTTTTTGGTGAGCATGCTGTCTCCGCCCCTTTGGCCGCAGATGGTTCGGGATCAAATGCAGAACAAAGTCCGCAACCGCCGATACCATCAGGACCCTTGCCTTGTTTCATCTGGTGTTTCGCGGAAATACAACCACGAACAATATGATGCAACCCGAATATACACCATATGTTCTACTTTAGTTCACGTATCGTGTCAACTTTGAATCGGATTGGTGGCGGCATTATCGCGGCAAGAGGCGGTCAGGAGAGGTTTAGAATCGCAAGGAGCCGAAGCCCAGGGGCAGGATACGCACCAAATCACCGGCCTTGGCGGGGGGCGCCCCGATATCGCGAATAATCAGGCAATCGGCCTTGGTGAAGGCGGCCAGCATGGCGCTGTCCTGGCGGGGAAAAGCGGTCGCCACGGCGCGGCCGTCGGCCGCGGTGTCCAGGCTGGCCCGCATGTAGTCCTCGCGCTTGCCGTTGGCGGGCAGGTCCGTGCCCAGCACGGCGGTGGATTCCCTGCGCTCACCAACCAATCCCAGCATCTTGGCGAAGGCGGCGCGCAGGAACAGGGCGCTGGTCACGCCGGTGGACACCGGATTGCCCGGCAATCCCAGCATGGGCGTGCCGTCGATATGGCCGAAAATCAGCGGTTTTCCCGGGCGCATGGCGATCTTGTAGAAATCCAGCTCGAACCCGCGCCCGCCGAGCACCTGGCGCACCAGATCATGGTCGCCGACCGACGCCCCGCCCATGGTCACCAGAAGATCGGCGCCGCGCGCCCCCGCCAGCGTTTCCGCCAAGCTTTCCGGGGTGTCGCGGGCAATGCCCAGGCTCACGGGCTCGCCGCCCATCGCGGTGATGTAGGCCGCAAGAGCCAGGCTGTTGGAGGAAATGATCTGGCCGGGGCCGACGGGCTGGCCCGGCATCACGACCTCGTCGCCGGTGGCGACGAAGGCGACGCGGGGCCGGCGGCGCACCATCAGCCAGGGAACGTTCATGGCGGCGGCCAGGCCGACGCCGCGCGCGGTGATGACCTGCCCGGTGCTCAGCAGCACCTCGCCTTCCTTGAAATCGAGCCCTGCCGGGCGCACGAATTCGCCCTTTTCGGCGGGTTTTTCGGTCACCCGCACGGTGTCGCCGTGGCGTTCCGTGTCTTCCTGGATGACGATCGTGTCGGCCCCTTCGGGCAGGGCGCCGCCGGTGAAGATGCGGGCCGCCTGACCGGGGGCGAGGGCGCCTGAGAAGACATGACCGGCGGCGGCTTCGCCGATCACCGTCAGATCGGCGGGAATGGCCGCCAGGTCGTCCCAGCGCACGGCATAGCCGTCCATGGCCGAGACGGCGGTGGGCGGATGGGTCAGGGTCGAGGCCACGTCCTGCGCCAGCACCCGGCCGAGGGCCGCATCCAGCGAGACCTGTTCGGCCGGCAGCAGGCCGCAGCCGGCGGAGACTTTTTCCAGGGCGTCGATGACGGACAGCATGGCGGCGGGTTTCCTGGTGTTTTATGCGGCGTCGAAGGTGCCGGACTTGCCGCCGGATTTATGGGTCAGACGCACGTCTTCGATCCGCATGCCGCGGTCGACGGCCTTGCACATGTCATAGACCGTGAGGGCGGCGACGGTGACCGCCGTCAGGGCTTCCATCTCGACCCCCGTCTGGCCGCTCAGGCGGCAGGTCGCCTGGATATCCACGGCATTGCGCGCCGGATCACAGGTCAGGTCGACCTTGACCGAGGTCAGCATCAAGGGATGACACAGCGGGATCAAATCCGGCGTGCGCTTGGCGGCCATGATGCCGGCCAACTGCGCCACGGACAGCACGTCGCCCTTCTTGACGCCCCGGTCCAGGATGCGCTGCAGGGTTTCCGGCGCCATGATGACGCTGCCCTTGGCCGTGGCGGTGCGTTCCGTCGCATCCTTGGCCGAAACATCGACCATCACGGCGTTGCCCTCGGCGTCCAGATGGGTGAAATCGTCGGCCATGCCCGCCTATCCTTATGTTTGAGCCTTAGGCCGCCGCCCGTGCGGTCGACAGCAGGGTGCGCGTGGCGCTTTCGACGTCGTCCTGACGCATCAGGGATTCACCGATCAGAAAGCAACGCGCCCCGGCGGTTGCCATGCGTTTCAGGTCAGCCCCGGAATTCAGCCCGCTTTCGCTGACCAAAACACGGTCGTCGGGCACGCCGCGGGCCAGACGCTCCGTGGTTTCCAGGGACACCTTGAGGGTCGTCAGGTCACGGTTGTTGATGCCGATCAGGGGGCTTTGCAGGCGCAGTGCGCGGTCAAGCTCGGCCGTGTCGTGGACTTCGATCAGCACGTCCATGCCCAAGTCGAAGGCGCAATGTTCGAGGTCGCGCGCCGTCGCGTCGTCAAGCGCCGCCATGATCAGCAGAATGCAATCCGCCCCCATGGCGCGGGCTTCGATCACTTGATAGGTGTCGATCATGAAGTCCTTGCGCAGAACGGGCAGGGCGCAGGCCGCCCGCGCGGCCATCAGGTATTCCGGCCGGCCCTGGAAATAGGGCTCGTCCGTCAGCACGGACAGGCAGGTCGCCCCGCCGGCTTCGTAGGCCCGGGCCAGGGCGGGCGGATCGAAATCGGCGCGGATCACGCCCTGTGATGGCGAGGCCTTTTTGATCTCGGCGATCAGCCCGAAACCGTCCCGCGCTGCCCCCCGCAGGGCATGCAGGAATCGGCGTGGCGCTGATTGGGAATGTGCTTTTTTATTAAGCTCTTGAAGGCTGACATTATCTTTTTGCGCAAGCACGTGGGCGCGCTTGTCGGCGATGATTTTGTCCAACACGTTGGCGGGTTTTTCAGCCATCTCATGTCCCCCCGTTGGTGATGGCGACCAGCCGGTCCAGGGCCTGTGCCGCCGCCCCACCGTCGATTGCCTGCGCCGCCTTGGCCACGCCCGACGTCAGGTCGTCCACCTTGCCGGCGACGACAAGCGACGCCGCCGCGTTGAGCAGCACGATATCACGGTAAGGGCCCTTTTTGCCCGCGACAAGGTCGCGGATCGCCTGGGCATTAACCTCGGGTGAGCCGCCCTTGAGGTCTTCGGGCCGTGCCGTCGGCAGGCCTGCGTCGGCGGGCGTCACGGCGAAGGTTGTAATGGCGCCGTCCTTCAGTTGGGCGACGAACGACGGCCCGGTGGTCGTCAACTCGTCCAGACCGTCCTCGCCATGGACCACCCAGCAGGCCTCCGATCCCAGGTTTTTCAGGACCTGGGCGAGCGGTTCGACCCATTGCCGGGCGAACACGCCGGTGAACTGGCGGGTGACTCCGGCCGGGTTGGACAGGGGGCCCAGGATGTTGAAGATCGTGCGCACGCCCATTTCGACCCGCGCCGGCATGACGTGCTTCATCGCCGCGTGATGGCGGGGCGCCATCAGGAAGCCGATCCCGGCTTCGGCAATGGCGCGTTCGACCAGGGGCAGTTCGGCGTCCAGATTGACGCCCAACGAAGTCAGCACGTCCGCCGCCCCCGATTTCGACGACAACGCCCGGTTGCCGTGCTTGGCCACGGGCACGCCGCAGCCGGCGACAACCAGGGCCGCCCCGGTCGAGATGTTGAACGTGCCGGACCCGTCGCCGCCGGTGCCGACCACGTCGATCGCCCCGGCGGGGGCCGTAACGGGTAGCATCTTGGCGCGCATGGCACGCACGGCGCCGGTGATTTCGTCGACGGTTTCGCCGCGAACGCGGAGCGCCATGAGAAGCCCGGCGATCTGCGCCGACGTGGCCTCGCCTGACATGATGACGGCGAACGCGTCCTCCGCCTCCTGCGCGGTCAGCGCGGTGCCGTCGGCAACCTTGGCCAGGAAGGGCTTGAGCGTGTCGCTCATGCCGCCGCCTTGGTGCCGGTCATGCCGATGAAGTTCCGCAGCAACGTGTGGCCGTTCTCGGACGCGATGCTTTCCGGGTGGAACTGAACGCCGTAGATCGGCATGTCGCGGTGGGCGATGCCCTGGATTACGTCGTCCTCGCTGCGGGCGGTGACGCGCAGGCAATCGGGCACCGTCGCCGGGTCGATGGTCAGGGAATGGTAGCGGGTCGCCGTGAACGGGCTGTCGATCCCGGTGAACACGCCGGTGCCGTCGTGGGTGATGGTCGAGACCTTGCCGTGCATGGGCTTGGGCGCCAGCACGACCTTGGCCCCGAAGGCCTGGCCGATGCACTGATGACCCAGGCACACGCCCAGGATCGGCACCTTGCCGGCGGCGGCCGCGATCAGGTCCAGGCAGATGCCTGCCTTGTCCGGATCGCAGGGCCCGGGCGAGATCACGATGCCCTGCGGCTTGAGGGCGAGAATATCTTCCGGCGTCACCACGTCGTTGCGGTGAACGGTGACCTCGGCCCCCAGTTCCCCCAGGTAGTGCCACAGGTTGAACGTGAAGCTGTCGTAATTGTCGATAAGGACAAACATTCAACACCTTGGACATGGTTTCTGACATGCCGGCGGAATGCCGGACAGGAGCCGTAAAATCGGGCGCCACAATGCCCCTTGGCGTCGCCACGGGTCAAGGACATTAGCCCTCATGGAACAGCATATATCGGTAGAGTTCAGCCGTTTGGCCAGGGCTTTTCGCAGGGGGCCATCGTCAACAACTCATCAGGGTTGCCGCTGTCTTGGGAGCCCAAGCGCAGTTGCATGATCTTAGGTCGCGAATACCCGGCGTTCGGCAGCTGGCGGAGCGAAGCCTTTTGCTTTCAGCGATCCCCGGGTGTGCGCCGCCTTGACGGCCCGGGGGCCGGAGGAGTACCAGCACAGATCAAGAACGGGCGTGACGTAACTTATCAAGTGAAAGCAATGACGGAACAGCCCAGCGGACTATTCAAGACAGCGATCAAGGATCCCGCGGTGCGTCTCGCGGCCCTGGGAGGTGCCCTGGCGGGTGCGGTCCTGGTGTTGGTCGTGGTCATGCTGTCCGGCGGTGGCCACAAGGACACGCCGGCCGCCGTGCAGTACCCGCCCGCGCAACAAGGCCAGGTCGCGGCGATTGTCACCCCCGCACCCCGCCATGTAACGCAATCCGCGACGGCGCCGGAGATGGCGGAGCCGGCGGCCACACTCGCGCCGGACAACTACCCCTCATTGCCGGTTGCCCGGGTCGAGAAGCCGGAATCGGCCGCGCCGACACTTCCTGAAACCCCGCTACCCGTCACCGAACAGGTGCAAGCCCCCGACGCTGTACCCGATGTCGCCGCCGTGGCGCCGCTGCCCGAAGCTGCCCCGCCGCCCTTGGCCGCCAAGCCGATGATCGCCATCGTGATCGACGACATGGGGGTGGATCAGCGGCGCTCTGCCCGCGCCATGAAGCTGCCGGCAAAGGTGACCCTGTCGTTCCTGCCTTATGCGCGGGATCTTAAAAAACAATCGGCCGAGGCCGCCGCCATGGGGCATGAGGTCATGCTGCATGTGGCCATGGAGCCGGAAAGCTCGGAAGCCGACCCGGGGCCCAACGTGCTGTTGACCGGCACGCCGGAGGCCGAATTGCTGGCCAACCTGCGCTGGAACCTGGAGCAAATGACCGGCTACCAGGGCATCAACAACCACATGGGCAGCCGCTTTACCCGCGATCTGGCGGGCATGCGTCTGGTCATGGGCGAATTGAAGGCACGCGGTCTGTTTTTCCTGGATTCCGTGACCAGCCGTGACAGCGTCGGCGCCAAGACCGCCCGCGAGGCGGGGGTGCCCTTCGCCACCCGCGACGTGTTCATCGACCACAGGGACGACGAGGCCTTCGTCCACAAGCAGCTTGCCAAGGTCGAGGCGGAGGCCCGCAAGCGCGGCATCGCCATCGCCATAGGCCACCCCCGCGACATCACCCTGCGCGCGCTGAAGACCTGGCTGACCAAGGTTCAGGCGGACGGGTTCGAATTGGTTGGGGTGTCCAGGGTATTGCACCGGCCGGCGCCGGCCCAGACGGGCCTGCCGGGAACCTCCGGCTAGGCTATCCCGCGAATTTCACAGCTTCCTCGGCCGCGCGGATAAGCGCCCGGGATTTGTTGATGCTCTCCTGGTATTCGCCCTCGGGGCTGGAATCATGGACCACGCCGCCGCCGGCCTGGACGTACATGGTGTCGTCCTTGACCACGGCCGTACGCAGGGCGATGCAGCTGTCCATGTCGCCGTCGGCGCCGAAATAACCGATGCAGCCGGCATAGACGCCCCGCCGCACGTTCTCCAACTCGTCGATGATCTCCATGGCGCGGACCTTGGGCGCGCCCGACACGGTGCCCGCCGGAAAGCCCGCATAGAGGGCGTCCAGCGCGTCCAGATCCGGCTTCAGTTTGCCTTCCACGTTGGAGACGATGTGCATGACGTGGGAATAGTTCTCGATGTTGAACTGTTCGGTCACGGTCACCGTGCCCGTTTCCGCCACCCGGCCGACGTCGTTGCGACCCAGATCCAGCAGCATCAGGTGTTCGGCCAGCTCCTTCGGGTCGGTCAGAAGGTCGTTGGCCAGTTCCTGGTCCTCGGCCGCATCCTTGCCGCGCCGCCGCGTGCCGGCGATGGGCCGGATGGTGACCTTGCCCTCGCGCATGCGGACCAGGATTTCCGGGCTCGAGCCGACGATGGCAAAGCCGCCGAAATCCAGGAAAAACAGGAACGGCGAGGGGTTAAGCCGCCGAAGGGCCCGGTAAAGCGCGAAGGGCGGGTAGGGGAAGGGAACGGAAAAGCGCTGCGACAGGACGACCTGAAACACGTCGCCGGCCTTGATGTATTCCTTGCCCTTTTCGACCATGGCGTGGAATTCGCCCTGGGTCATGTTGGACGCGGGGGAAAGGTTCGGCACGTCGCTTTCCGGATGGGCGCGCGCGGCTTCGGGCAGGGGGGTGTCGAAATCACCGACGATGCTGCGCAGCCGTTCCACGGCGATGCCATAAGCGTTCTGCGCATCCACGTCGTCCCGGGGCCAGATGGGCGTGAACACGGAAATCACGTCCTTGATGGTGTCGAATACGGCCATCACGGTCGGACGGATGAACACGCCGTCGGGGATCCCCAGGGTGTCCGGGTTGCCGTCGGGAATGTCTTCGACCAGGCGTACCGTATCGTAGGCGGCATAGCCGACCAACCCGGCGCTCATGGGCGGCAGGCCTTCCGGCAGGTCGATGCGGGATTCCGCGACCAGCGAGCGCAGGGACGCAATGGTTCCTTCGGTCTCGGCGACCGGGCAGGGGGCGAAGGCGTCGATATCGTCCAAGGCATCACGGTTGATTTCCGCCGTATTGCCCTGGCAGCGCCAGATCAAATCCGGATCCAGGCCGATGAACGAATAGCGGCCGCGCACGGCGCCGCCCTCGACGCTTTCGAGAACGAAGCTGTAAGGCTTGCCGCGCGCCAGCTTGAGGAACGCCGACACGGGCGTTTCCACGTCCGCGACCAGTGATGTCCAGAGAACCTGCGGCTCTCCACGCTCGTAAGCCGCGGCAAAGCCGTCAAATGCGGGTTCGATCTTCATGGATCCGCGCGTCCGCCCGGCCGGTCTAGTTGGCCGCGGCCGGCGTCGCGCCGGGGTTCAGGATCTGGTTCAGAACGTCCTGATGGACGGTCACGCCCAGGTCCTTGCGCAAAGCCCCCGCCAATTGTGTGACCAAGTCATCCTTCAGAACCGACGTCAGTTCCTGGCGCATCGTGTCGACGCCGGTCGTATCGGCGGCCGGATCGGCCTGGGTGACGGATTTCAGGCGGGCGATGAAGTAGCCGCCATCGGCACGGGTAACTTTGGCCTCGCCCATGTTCAGGGTGAAGATATCCTGCAGCACCTGACCGGGAAGGTCCGACTGGCTGCGCGCCATATAGCGTTTCAGGGCCTTGGTTTCCGCATAGGCGACCCCCGCGTCGACGGCGACGGCCTTGGCGTCCTCGACCGTTTTCAGGCGTTCGGCCAACTGCTTGGCAAAGGCCAGGGCGGCGTCGCGCTTGCGTTCGGCCACGACGGCATCCTTGACCTGATCCTTGACCGTCTCGAAGGGGCGCACCGCCGGTTTGGTCACCTTGTCTACGCGCAGCACGAAGAAGGCGTCGTCGCCCATTTCGCGAAGGGTGGAATCGGCCCCTTCCTCGGTCTCGAAGGCGGAGGCGACGATGGCTTGGGCATTTTCCGGCAGGCCCGCCGCCGGCTTGCCATCCAGACCGTTTCCGTCGGAATCCAGGGCGGCGATCTTCACCGCTTTGATGTTCATGGCTTCGGCCACCGCTTCGATCGAAAGGCCTTTGCCCAGGTCGTCTTCCATGCGGTTGACCTGGGTGTACAGCGCATCGATGGCGCGTTCATGGGCGATCGTGGCGCGCAGCTTTTCCCTGACCTCGTCCAGGGTGGCGACGTGGGCGGGGGTGATCTCGCGTACCTTGACGATGTAGAACCCGATCCCGCCGGGGCCAGGCAGGGGGGCTGTCACGCCGCCCGCGGGTGTTGCGAAGGCCGCATCGGCGATTTCCGCCAGGACCTCGTCACGGGCCACGGTTCCAAGATCCGTGCCGGCTTCGTCCATGCCGGCGAATTCCTTGGCGACATCGACGAAGGCCCGTCCTTCGGACAGTGCCTTGGCCGCCTTGTCGGCGGCTGCCTGATCGGGCAGAACCATCTGCGACAAGGCGCGTTTTTCCGGCGTGCCCAAGGTTTCCGCCTGTTCCTTGAAGGCCGTTTCCACATCGGCATCGGTCACGGCGGCGGCATCCGTCAGGTCTTTTGCGCTGAGCACGACCAAGGTCACGGCACGGTATTCCGGCGCGGTGAAGGGGGCCGGATTGGCCTTGTGATAGGCGCGAAGCTCAAGTTCGGTGGGCTCGGTCGTGATCTGCGCCGCCGCGTCGGTCACGAACAGGGTTTCCGCGCTGCGGGTTTCCTCGCGGTAGCGATAGAAGGTTTCGGCCAGCACCTCAGGCGCCACGACACCGGCCTCGACCGTGTCGAGCAACTGGCCGCGGGCCAGTTCGCGGCGCGCGCGTTCCAGGAATTCCTGTTCGGTCAGGCCGAACTGGTAGAGCATGTTTTGGAACTTCTGGCGGTCGAAGCCGCCGGCGCCCAGGTTGCTGCGGAATGCGTTGGATGCGCGCACGGCATCGCGCACGATGGTGTCGGACACGGCGATGTCCATGTCATGGGCGGCCTTGGTCAGCAGGATATCGTTGATCAATTGGCCCAGCACCGATTGCGGCAGGCCCAGAAGGCGCGCCGTTTCCGGCGTCAGCTGGCCGGCGAACCGGGGGTTGAGGCGCGCCATCTCGCGACGGACCTCGTTTTCCACGTCGCGGCGCGACAATTCCTTGCCGGCAATCTCGGCGACGGGCTGGTCGTCGGGACGGAACTGGACCATGTCCCCGATGCCCCAGGCGCCGAAACTGATGACGAGCAGGCCGAGGATGATCTTGACGACGAGTGAGCCGGTCTTTTCGCGAATTTGACGGAGCATGGAAAATCCTTCTGGGTTGCGCCCTTCTCCTTGGGGCGGCGCATCATAGAGGGGGCACGGAACGCCCGCAACACCACTTGGATGCCGATTGCGGCGCTAATCGGGCGGCTTGCCGATTGGCTTGCCGGGGGGCCTGTGTTAGAGGAGGCACAGCAAGAGAAACCATTCGATACATCCGATACATAGGTGTGACATGAGCCAAGGGCGGACGCCGCTGATCGCGGGCAACTGGAAAATGAACGGCGGACTGGACGAGGTCGATTCCCTGGCCGGCGAACTGGCCCGGCGCATGACCGCGCTTGACGGGCCGCCCGCGTTCGACATGGCGCTGTGCCCGCCGTTTCCGCTGCTGCCCATGATCGCCGCCCGAATCGAGGAAAGCGGCCTGGCGTTGGGCGCCCAGGATTGTCATGGCAAGGAGCAGGGGGCCCATACGGGCGACGTCAGCGCGGCCCTGCTGGCCCAGGTCGGCTGCAGCTTCGTCATCGTCGGCCATTCGGAACGGCGCACGGACCACCATGAAACCGACACACAGGTTGAGGAAAAGGCCCGGGCGGCGCAAGCAGCGGGGCTGTGCGCCATCGTCTGCGTCGGTGAGACCGAGGCGGAACGCGATGCCGGCCGCGCCGCCGAGGTCGTGGTCGGCCAGGTCGCCGGCTCCGTCCCGGAGGGATCAAACCCGGATAATCTGGTCATCGCCTACGAGCCTGTATGGGCGATCGGCACGGGCAAGACGGCAACCCCTGAAGACGCCCAGGAAATGCATGCGGCGATCCGCGCATCGCTGGCCGATCGGTTCGGTGCGGACGTGGCGGCAGGGGTGCGTATTCTCTATGGCGGATCGATGAAGCCAGGCAACGCGGCGGAGCTTCTGGCCCTGGCCGACGTCGACGGCGGGCTGATCGGCGGGGCCGCGCTGAAGGCCGATGATTTCTGGGCGATTGCCGAGGCCGTGGCGTAAGCGCGCAAAACGCCCTGGTAATCGGTCTTGCAACGCAGTAAAACGCGGCCCAACTGATTGGGGTCAGTGCGCGGGGCGACTGCGCACGGCCCGTTTGGAAGGAAGTTCGATGCAAAACGTGATCCTGGTCATTCACCTGCTGCTGGCCATCGGCCTTGTCGGCGTGGTGCTGTTGCAGCGCTCCGAAGGCGGCGGCCTGGGCATTGGCGGCAGCGGCGGTGGCGGCGGCATGGGCGGCTTCATGACCGGGCGCGCCACGGCCGACCTGTTGACCCGCACCACGGCGATCCTGGCGACCGCGTTTATGATCACCTCGCTGGTGCTGGCGATCATCGCCGCCCACGACCGCAAGGCGGCGACGGGGTCGATTCTCGACCAGCCGGTGCAGACGGCACCCGAGTCCACCGAACCCGCCGCCCCTGCAGCCCCGATTGCCAAGTAGGGAAATGGCAGGAATCCGCGACTCCCGGAACATCGATCAGAGGCGGGGAATTTCCCGCCTCTTTTCTTTTTGCCCCACCACCCGTCAGTGTATTGTGTAGGCCCATGACGCGGTTCATCTTCATCACCGGCGGCGTGGTCTCTTCCCTCGGAAAAGGACTGGCATCGGCGGCTCTCGGGGCCTTGCTGCAGGCGAACGGATTCAAGGTCCGTTTGCGCAAGCTGGACCCCTATCTGAACGTTGATCCAGGGACCATGAGCCCCTATCAGCACGGCGAGGTCTATGTCACCGACGACGGGGCGGAGACAGACCTCGACCTCGGCCATTACGAGCGCTTCACGGGCGTGGCCTCCCGCCAATCCGACAACGTGACCACGGGCCGTATCTATTCGGACGTGATCGCCAAGGAACGGCGCGGCGACTATCTGGGCGCCACCATCCAGGTCATTCCCCACGTCACCGATGCCATCAAGAACTTCGTGACCGCGAACCTGGAGGACGAAGACTTCATCCTGTGCGAGATCGGCGGCACCGTCGGCGACATCGAAGGCCTGCCGTTCCTGGAGGCCATTCGTCAGCTGCGCAACGACCTGGGCCGCGACCGCACGATGTATCTGCATCTCACGCTGCTGCCCTATATCCCGACGGCGGGCGAGTTGAAGACCAAGCCGACCCAGCATTCCGTGAAGGAACTGCTGAGCGTCGGGATTCAGCCGGACGTGTTGCTGTGCCGCGCCGACCGGCCGCTGCCCGAGGGCGAGCGCAAGAAGATTTCCCTGTTCTGCAACGTGGACGAACGCGACGTCATCCCGGCATTGGACGTGGATACCATCTACCGGGTGCCGCTGGCCTATCACGCGGAAGGCCTGGATGCCTCCGTCTACCGCCATTTCAATATCGAGACGGGGGAGCCGGACCTCAGCCGTTGGGAGACCATCGCCGAGACCGCGATCCGGCCCGAGGGCGAGGTGTCGATCGCCGTGGTCGGCAAGTACACGGTGCTGCCCGATGCCTACAAATCCCTGATCGAGGCCCTGACCCACGGCGGCATCGCCAACAACGTCAAGGTCAACATCAAGTGGATTGAATCCGAAATCTTCGAGACCGAAAGCGAAGCCCTGCATACCCTTGAGGACGTGCACGGCGTGCTGGTCCCGGGCGGCTTCGGTGAGCGCGGCTCGGAAGGCAAGATTTCCGCCGTCACCTTCGCGCGGGAGCGGGGCGTGCCCTATTTCGGCATCTGCTTCGGCATGCAGATGGCGGTGGTCGAGGCGGCGCGCAATCTGGCCGGCATCAAGGGGGCGAGTTCGACCGAATTCGGCGAGGCCAAGGAGCCGGTCGTCGGCCTGCTGACCGAATGGATGAACGGCAACCAGCTGGAACAGCGCAAGTTGGGCGGCAACCTGGGCGGCACCATGCGGCTCGGCGCCTTTCCCTGCACCTTGCAGGACGGCTCGCGCGTACGCGAAATCTATGCCGAACAGGACATTTCCGAACGTCACCGCCACCGCTTCGAGGTCAATACGGAATATCGTTCGCGGCTGGAGGCGGCCGGCCTCAAGTTCACCGGCATGTCGCCCGATGGTCTGCTGCCGGAAATCGTTGAAATCCCCGAGCATCCGTGGTTCATCGGGGTGCAGTTCCACCCGGAACTGAAATCGAAACCGTTCGAGCCGCACCCACTGTTCACGTCGTTCATCGACGCGGCGGTCAAGCAGGCCAGATTGGTTTAAACAACACTTGGTCTAAGTCAGCCTTTTTAAGGAAACGCCCTTGTCCTCTTCGATCACCGTCGGCGACCTGACCATCGGCAACGGCCTGCCGCTCGTGCTGATCGCCGGGCCCTGCGCCATGGAAAGCCAGGGCCATGCGCTGGACATGGCGGGCGCCTTGAAGGAAATGACCGACAAGCTGGGCATGGGGCTGATCTACAAGACGTCCTTCGACAAGGCCAACCGGACCAGCGCCACCAGCCCGCGCGGCATGGGCCTGGACAAGGCCTTGCCCGTGTTCGAGGCGGTGAAGCAGCAGATCGGCTGCCCTGTATTGACCGACATCCACGACGCCGGGCAATGCGCCGAGGCCGCGACCGTGGTCGACGTGCTGCAGATCCCGGCCTTTCTGTGCCGCCAGACGGACCTATTGCTCGCCGCCGGCGAGACGGGGGCCGCCATCAACGTCAAGAAGGGCCAGTTCCTGGCGCCCTGGGACATGCAGAACGTGGTCGACAAGATCAAGTCGACCGGCAATCAGCGCGTCATGGTTTGTGAGCGGGGGGCGAGCTTCGGTTACAACACCCTGGTGTCCGACATGCGCGCCCTGCCGGTGCTGGCCAAGACCGGCTGCCCCGTGGTGTTCGACGCCACCCATTCCGTGCAGCAGCCGGGCGGGCAGGGCACCACGTCCGGCGGGCAGCGGGAATTCGCGCCCGTTCTGGCCCGCGCCGCCGTGGCCGTGGGCGTCGCCGCCGTGTTCATGGAAACCCATGAAAATCCCGACGGCGCACCGTCCGACGGGCCCAACATGATTCATCTAACCGACATGCCCGGCGTGCTAGAAACGCTCGCGGCGTTCGACCGGCTGGCCAAGGCCCATCCGGTTTCCCTATAACGCCCCGACCCTGATACCCCACCAGACGGCCCAGCAGGCCGACCTGACCGGAGAGAGACATGACTGCCATCATCGACGTATTCGCCCGTGAAATCCTCGATTCCCGCGGCAATCCCACCGTGGAAGTGGACGTGACCCTGGAATCGGGCGTGCTTGGCCGCGCCGCCGTCCCGTCGGGGGCCTCGACCGGAGCGCACGAGGCCGTCGAACTGCGCGACGGCGACGATGCGCGCTATCTGGGCAAGGGCGTGCTGGCCGCCGTCGACGCCGTGAACGGCGAAATCTGTGATGCCCTGGCCGGTGCGGATGTCGAGGATCAGTTGTTCATCGACAACGTGATGATCGAGTTGGACGGCACGCCCAACAAGGCACGCCTCGGCGCCAACGCCATCCTGGGCGTCAGCCTGGCGGCCGCCAAGGCGGCGGCGGAGGAGGCGGGCCTGCCGCTGTACCGCTATGTTGGCGGCGCCTTCGCCCGCGACCTGCCGGTGCCGATGATGAACATCATCAACGGCGGCGCCCATGCGGACAATCCCATCGATTTCCAGGAATTCATGATCATGCCCGTGGGCGCGGACGATTTCCCCGACGCCCTGCGCATGGGGGCCGAGGTGTTCCATACCCTCAAGAAAGGCCTGGCCAAGGCGGGGCACGCCACCAACGTGGGTGACGAAGGCGGCTTCGCGCCGAACCTCAGCAGCTCGGAAGAAGCCCTCGACTTCATCATGAAGGCCATTGCCGATGCCGGCTATGCGCCCGGCGAGGACGTGGTCCTGGCCCTCGACAGTGCGTCGACCGAATTCTACCGCGACGGCAAGTACGTGATGGAGGGGATCGGCAAGACCCTTGGCGGCGATGAAATGGCGCGGCTGTATCAGGACCTCTGCGCCAACTACCCCATCAAATCCATCGAGGACGGCATGGCCGAGGACGACTGGGATGGCTGGAAGGCCCTGACGGACGCCATCGGCGCCACGGTGCAGCTGGTCGGAGACGACCTGTTCGTGACCAACCCGGTGCGTCTGGCTGACGGGATCGAAAAGGGCGTCGCCAATTCGATCCTCATCAAGGTCAATCAAATCGGCACCCTGTCGGAAACCCTGCAGACGGTCGAGATGGCCCATAAGGCCGGCTATACGGCGGTGATTTCCCACCGTTCCGGCGAGACCGAGGACACCACGATCGCCGACATCGCCGTCGCCACCAACGCCGGGCAGATCAAGACCGGGTCGCTGTCGCGCTCCGACCGGCTGGCCAAGTACAACCAGCTGCTGCGCATCAACGAAGACCTGGGGCCGACGGCGCGCTACAACGGCGCCGCACTGTTCGGGTGATCTGCGTTAACCCTTTTGGATTCCCAAAGTACTGGAAAACAAAGGGGTTTTCCGAGTCCTAACCGAAAATTAACCATCAATCCTTAGATTCGTACCTGCCGATTCGCGGAACCGGCATGGGGAATACTGGGGAATAAAAACGATGGCGACGCGCTTTGCCTCTCTGAAGAAAAAACTGGCCACGGCCCTGGGACCGACCCTGGGCATTCTGGCTTGTGCCTATTTTGCCTATCACACGGTCCACGGTGACCGGGGTGTCACGTCCCTGATGCTGATGCAGGACAAGGTTGCCGAGGCGCAGATCCTGGCCGACGACCTGAAGGCGCAGCGCGACGAATGGGAACACCGGGTCGAACTGCTCGGTTCCCAGTCCCTCGACCTCGACATGCTCGAGGAACGGGCCCGCGTCATGCTGAACGTCGGCTTCGACCGCGATTACGTCATCTTCTTTTCCAAGACGGGGGGCTGAGCCATGGGATCGCTCGCGGAAACTCTGCGTCCGCCTTATTACGCGGCCGTCGTCACGCCGGTCGGCGGGGACATTGACTTGCCGGGCCGTCTGGCCATGGATGAATTGATTTCGCTGGCGCCGCGTCTCGACGGTTTTCTCGGCCTTGAGACCGGCCGCCTGGATGACGGCCGGGGGGCGGCCGTGTGTTATTGGAAAACGCCGGCGGCGATCCAAAGCTGGAAAACCCGCGTGCTGTCGCAAATGATGGAAGAGGTGAGCCTGAAGAACCGGCGCATCGAGGACGCCTGCGCCATCGAGGTGACGCGCATCGTCAAGCGCCTGTTCGGGGGCAAGACGCCGCTTTCCGTCGAAATCATGAGCACCTACACCCCGCCGGTACCGGCGGTCGAGCGGAGCGCTGCGTAATGTCCGCCCAGGCGTCCATTGCGGTCGCCGAGGGTAGGGATCTGCTGACCGCGGCGTTTGTCGACGTCGACCCCGAAGGCGGTACCCGGCCAACCTATTTTGCGATCCTGTTCACCGATGCCTGGGACGGCGACCCGCCGACCAGATGGGCCGAGGCCCTGCGTATGCTCGCCACCCTGGCGGAACAAAGTCCGGGTTATCTGGGTTACGATGTCGAGGTCATGGAAGGCGGGCGGGAATATGCCGTCACCCATTGGGCGTCTCCCGCCTATATCCGGCAATGGAAGAAATCATCGGCCATCGTGATCGGCGACAACGGCCTGTTGTCGCGGATTTACGGACGGGAAGGCTGCCTGTGGCCCTGGCTTGATGCGGCCAAACAGGCCTGATCCGTCACCGTAATGATCGTGATTTAACTGTTATTAGATTAATTAAATAGCAGCATTCCTGACCTATATTGTTTTTCACCCCTTTTTTCAGCTATGATCTCCTGAAGTGATGGCGGGTAACCGCCGACCCTGGGAGGGATGCGAAAAGGCGGACACCTTTGGCGCGCCATCTGGGGATGGAAACAGTCAGCCAAGGGAGGTCCAATGGCCCGGTCACCCAAGACGGCGGCGAAGGCAAAAACGCCAGCCAAATCATCCACCGCGAAATCCTCCAAGACGGGCCCGACGCCCGACGAGCTTCGCCATTATTACCGCGAAATGCTGCTCATCCGGCGGTTCGAGGAAAAGGCCGGCCAGCTGTATGGCATGGGCCTGATCGGCGGATTCTGCCACCTCTACATCGGGCAGGAAGCGGTCGTCGTCGGCATGATGGCGGCATCGGAACCGCAGGACACCGTCATCACCAGTTACCGTGACCACGGCCACATGCTGGCCTGCGGCATGGACCCCAAGGGCGTGATGGCCGAACTGACCGGCCGGCGCGGCGGCTATTCGCGGGGCAAGGGCGGCTCCATGCACATGTTCAGCCGCGAAAAGAATTTCTTCGGCGGCCACGGCATCGTCGGCGCCCAGGTGCCGCTCGGCACGGGGCTGGCCTTCGCCCATAAATACAAGGGCGACGGCGGCGTCTGCATGGCCTATTTCGGCGACGGCGCCATCAACCAGGGGCAGGTCTATGAAAGCTTCAACATGGCCGCGATCTGGAACCTGCCGGTGATCTACGTGATCGAAAACAACAAGTACGGCATGGGCACCTCCATCGAACGCACCTCCAAGACGGCCGATCTGCACACCCGCGGCCTGGCCCACGGCATCGAGGGCTTTGCCGTCGACGGCATGGACGTTCTGGCGGTCAAGGAAGCCGCGGCCGAGGCGCTCAAGCGCTGCCGCGAAGGCAAGGGGCCGGTCATCCTGGAAATGAAGACCTACCGCTACCGCGGGCATTCCATGTCCGATCCGGCCAAGTACCGGACCAAGGAAGAAGTCCAGAAGGTGCGCCGCGAGATGGACCCCATCGACACGCTCGCCCACAAGCTTCTGGAGGCCAAGGTCGTCAGCGAGGATGACCTCAAGGCCATCGACAAGGAAGTGAAGGCCCTGGCCAACGAGGCCGCTGAGTTCGCACAGCAGAGCCCGGAACCGGACGCGTCCGAATTGTGGACCGACGTCCTGGTCGAAGCCTGAACGAAAACGTCGCACGAAGGGAACATCTGAACATGGCTACGCAAGTACTTCTGCCGGCGCTTTCTCCGACCATGACCGAGGGCAAGATCGCCAAGTGGCTCAAAAAGGAAGGGGACACCGTCGCGAGCGGCGACGTGTTGCTGGAAATCGAAACCGACAAGGCGACCATGGAGGTCGAGGCCGTCGATGAAGGCATCCTGGGCAAGATCCTGGTCCCCGACGGCACGGACGGCGTCGCCGTCAATACGCCTATCGCGGTGATCGTCGAAGACGGCGAGACGGTATCGGACGCCGACAGCGCGCCCGCCGCCGCCCCGGCCCCCGCGGCGGAAACACCGGCTCCGGCCGCGCCGGCGACGGCCGCTGCTCCCGTTGCCGCAACGGTCGCCGCCGAGCCCGATTACACCGGCGCGATGAAGACCATGACCGTGCGCGAGGCGCTCAATTCCGCCCTGGCAGAGGAAATGCGCCGCGACGGCAACGTCTACCTGATGGGCGAGGAAGTCGCCCAGTATCAGGGGGCGTACAAGATTTCCCAGGGCTTGCTCGACGAATTCGGCGACAAGCGCGTGATCGATACGCCGATCACCGAACAGGGCTTCGCCGGGATGGCCGTGGGCTCCGCGTTCCTGGAACTGAAGCCCGTGGTCGAATTCATGACCTTCAACTTCGCCATGCAGGCCATCGACCAGATCATCAACTCCGCCGCCAAGACGCTGTACATGTCGGGCGGACAGATGGGTTGCCCCATCGTGTTTCGCGGCCCCAACGGGGCGGCGGCCCGCGTCGGCGCCCAGCATTCCCAGTGCTATGCGTCATGGTACGCCCATTGCCCGGGGCTGAAGGTCATCGCCCCGTGGTCGGCGGCGGATGCCAAGGGGTTGCTGAAATCGGCGATCCGCGATCCCAACCCGGTGATCTTCCTTGAAAATGAAATCCTCTACGGCCAAAGCTTCGAAGTGCCGGACGACGAAGATTGGACCCTGCCCATCGGCAAGGCCAAGATTGAGCGCCCGGGCAAGGACGTGACCCTGGTCGCGTTCTCCATCGCCGTCGGGATCTGCATGGAAGCGGCGGAAAAGCTGGCGGCCGAAGGTATCGACGCGGAGGTCATCAACCTGCGCACGGTGCGTCCCATCGACGTCGAAACCCTGGTTGCTTCGGTCAAGAAGACCAACCGTATCGTCACGGTCGAAGAGGGCTGGCCGACCTGCGGGATCGGCGCCGAAATCAACCAGTTGATGATCGAGCACGCCTTCGACGATCTGGACGCGCCGCCGACCCGGGTGTCCGGCGCCGACGTGCCCATGCCCTATGCGGCGAACCTGGAGGCATTGGCCCTGCCCAAGGCCCACAACGTGGTCGAGGCGGCGAAAGCCGTCTGCTACGCGTAGAGGCGGGGGAGAGACATCATGCCGATCAAGATTCTAATGCCGGCCCTGAGCCCGACCATGACGGAGGGCAACCTGGCCAAGTGGCACAAGAAGGAAGGCGACGCCGTGGAAAGCGGCGACGTTCTCGCGGAAATCGAAACGGATAAGGCGACCATGGAGGTCGAAGCCGTGGAAGAAGGCATCCTCGGCAAGATCGTGGTGCCGGAAGGCACCGCCGACGTCGCCGTGAACGCGGTCATCGCATTGCTGCTGGAAGACGGCGAGGATGCCTCGGCCCTCGACGGCGCCGATACCTCGGGCGGCGCTGCTGCCCCGGCGCCGACGGCGGACGCACCCAAAGCCGCACCGGCAACGCCCGCAGCACCCACCGCCGCCCCGGCGGCCGCATCCGGCGACCGGGTGATCGCCAGCCCGCTGGCCAAGCGCATCGCTGGCCAGCAGGGCCTCGACCTTGCCGCCATTTCCGGCACCGGCCCGCGCGGCCGCGTCGTCAAGCGCGACGTGGACGCGGCCCTGGCATCCGGCACGGGCAAGGCCGCCCCTTCGGCGGCATCCGCCACCACGGGCGCCAGCGCCCCGGCCGCCGCACCGACGCCGGCCCAAGGTGATCCGGTATTCGCCAACATGCCGGAATTTGAGGCCGTGGCGAATTCGTCCATGCGCAAGGTCATCGCCACGCGGCTGACGGCCTCGGCCCGCGACATTCCGCATTTCAACATCTCGATCGATGTCGAGATCGACAAGCTGCTGGCCGCGCGCAAGGACCTGAACGGCCGCGACGGGGCGGATTACAAGATTTCCGTCAACGATTTCGTCATCAAGGCCGTGGCCGTGGCCCTGCGCCGCTGCCCGGACGTCAACGTGTCCTACACGGATGATGCGATCCTCAAGTTCAAGCGCGCCGACGTCTCCGTCGCCGTCGCCATCGAAGGCGGGCTGATCACGCCGATCATCAAGGACGCGGGATCGCTGGGTCTCGCCGCCATTTCCGCCAAGGCCAAGGAACTGGCCGGTAAGGCGCGGGACGGCAAGCTGGCGCCCGAGGAATTCCAGGGCGGCACCTTCACCATCTCCAACCTGGGCATGTTCGGGGTGAAGTCGTTCAATTCGATCATCAACCCGCCCCAGGGCGGCATCCTCAGCGTCGGGGCCGGCGAACAGCGCCCGGTCGTGAAGAACGGCGCGCTTTCCGTCGCCACGGTCATGTCCCTGACGCTGGCGGTCGATCACCGCTGCATCGACGGCGCCACGGCGGCCGGTTTCGCCAAGGAACTGAAGGCGATCCTCGAAGATCCCATTCAGTTGCTGCTGTAGGCGGGGAGGGTAGACATCATGGCTGACACCTCGTTCGACATCCTGATCATTGGCGGCGGGCCGGGCGGCTACGTCGCCGCGATCCGCGCGGCACAGTTGGGTTTCAAGACCTGCGTCGTGGAAAAACAGCACCTGGGCGGCATCTGCCTCAACTGGGGCTGCATCCCGACCAAGGCACTGCTGCGCTCCGCCGAGATCTATCACTACATGCAGCACGCGGACGCCTATGGCCTGAGCGCCAAGGACGTGTCCTTCGACATCGACAAGGTCATCGCGCGGTCGCGCGGCGTGTCCAAGCAGCTGAACGGCGGCGTCGGGCATCTGTTGAAGAAGAACAAGGTGACGGTCGTTGACGGCACCGGCGTGCTCAAGGGCGGTGGCAAGGTCGCGGTCACCGGCACCGACGGCAAGGCGTTGCCCGATTTGACCGGCAAACACATCATCGTCGCGACCGGGGCGCGGCCCCGCGCTTTGCCGGGGCTGGAGCCCGACGGCAAGCTGGTCTGGACCTATTTCGAGGCTTTGAAGCCCGACATCTTCCCGAAGAAGCTTTTGGTCATCGGATCGGGCGCCATCGGCATCGAATTCGCCAGCTTCTATCACACCCTGGGCGCGGACGTGACGGTGGTCGAGGTCATGACCCAGATCATGCCCGTCGAGGACGCGGAGATTTCCGCCGTCGCGCGCAAGAAGATGGAAAAATCGGGCCTCAAGATCATGACCGATGCCAAGGTTACGAAGCTGGCCAAGGGGGCCAACACCGTGACCTGCACGGTCGAGGGCAAGGACGGCAAGACCCAGGAAATTACCGTTGATCGGGTGATTTCCGCCGTTGGCGTGCAGGGCAACATCGAAGGCATCGGCCTGGAGAACACCAAGGTCAAGACCGACCGGGGCTGCATCGTCATTGATGAATACGGCCGCACGGCGGAGCACGGCGTCTATGCCATCGGCGACGTCGCCGGGCCGCCCATGCTGGCCCATAAGGCCGAGCACGAAGGCGTCATCTGCGTCGAGAAGATCAAGGGCCTGGACGGCGTCCATCCCATGGACAAGAACCACATTCCCGGCTGCACCTACTGCCATCCGCAGGTCGCCAGCGTCGGCCTGACGGAAGCCAAGGCGAAAGAGCAGGGCTATACGGTCAAGGTCGGCCGCTTCCCGTTCCTCGGCAACGGCAAGGCCATTGCACTGGGCGAGCCCGACGGCCTCGTCAAGACCGTGTTCGACGAAAAGACCGGGCAATTGCTGGGTGCCCACATGGTCGGCGCCGAGGTGACCGAGCTGATTCAGGGTTTCGTCATCGCCATGGGCCTGGAAACCACCGAGGAAGACCTCATGCATACGGTGTTCCCGCACCCGACCCTGTCGGAAATGATGCATGAATCCGTCCTTGACGCCTATGGGCGGGTGATCCACTTCTAAACCATGGCAAACACAGACAACGTTCGGCCGCTGCGTCATCCGGAGAAAGCCAAGAACCCGGAAAACCCCCACCAGAAAAAACCTGCGTGGATCAGGGTCAAGGCGCCCACGTCACCGGCTTATGCGGAAACCCGCAAGCTGATGCGCGAACGCAATCTGACGACGGTCTGCGAGGAAGCGGCCTGCCCGAACATCGGCGAATGCTGGGCCCAGAAGCACGCCACGGTGATGATCCTGGGCGACATCTGCACCCGCGCCTGCGCGTTCTGCAACGTGGCGACGGGCAAGCCGGGGAAGGTCGATCCGCTGGAGCCCGACAACCTGGCCATCGCCGCCGGCGAAATGGGCATGAAGCATCTGGTCATCACCTCCGTCGACCGCGACGACCTGGCCGACGGCGGGGCGGGGCAGTTCGTGAAGTGCATCGAACGCCTGCGTGAGACCACGCCGGAAACGACCATCGAAATCCTGACCCCCGATTTCCGCGACAAACCAGGGGCGCTCGAAGCCGTGATCCAGGCGAAGCCGGACGTGTTCAACCACAATCTGGAAACCGTGCCGCGGCTCTACCCCTCCATCCGCCCGGGGGCGCGTTATTTCCATTCCCTGAAGATTCTGGACCGGGCCAAGGACATCGACGCCAACGTGTTCACCAAGTCCGGTATCATGGTCGGGCTCGGCGAAACCCGCTCCGAGGTGCTGCAGGTCATGGATGACCTGCGCTCCGCCCGGGTCGACTTCCTGACCATCGGTCAGTACCTGGCGCCGACCACGCGCCATGCCCCCGTCGACCGCTTCGTCACGCCGGACGAGTTCACAGAATACCGGCGCCTGGCCGAAGCCAAGGGCTTCCTTTTGGTCTCCGCCTCGCCGCTGACCCGCTCAAGCCACCACGCGGGCGAGGACTTCGCTAAATTGCAGGCCGCGCGTCAGGCAGGCCGGGGCTAACGCCATGCCCACCCATGCGGAAATCCGACGGATGCCCTACCGGGCCGATCAGATGTTCGATCTGGTTGCCGACGTCGGACGCTACCCGGAATTCCTGCCCTGGTGTCAGGCGACCCGCATTCGCGAACGCTCGGACACGCTTCTGGTCGCCGACATGGTGATCGGCTTCAAGATTTTCCGCGAACGCTTCACGTCCCGCGTGGCGCTGGATTGGGAGGCCAAGCGTGTTGACGTCGCCTATTCGGACGGCCCGTTCAAATATCTGAAAAATCACTGGATTTTCATACCGACCGAGAACGGGCAGGAATGCGACATCGACTTCTACGTGGATTTCGAATTCCGCTCCAAACTGCTGCAGTCGGCGATCTCGGTGGTGTTCAACGAGGCCGTGACCAAGATGGTCAATGCCTTTGAAAGCCGCGCGGATGATCTTTACGGCGGGGCTCCCACGCCGTCCGGCGCGGTCAGTCAGCGAGGCTGAGCAGCAGTTCCAACGCCCGTTTCACGGTCGCTGCCCGCACCGCCGCCCGGTCGCCCTCGAACACGTGCCGTTCATGAACGATCTTCCGCCCGTGGCGGGCGGCGCCGAAGTGGACGAGGCCGACAGGCTTGTCCTTGGTGCCGCCGGTCGGCCCGGCGATACCGGTGACGGCGACGGCGCAGTCGACGGGGGTATGGGTCAGCACGCCCCAGGCCATCGCCCGGGCCGTTTCCTCGGAGACGGCGCCGTGATCGCGCAAGGTCGATCCGGCCACGTCCAGCAGGTCCATCTTGGCGTCGTTGGAATAGGTGACGAAGCCGCGGTCGACCACCGCCGATGATCCCGAGATGCCGGTCAGGGCGCCGGCGATCAGGCCGCCGGTGCAGCTTTCGGCGGTGCCCAAGGTCAGGCCCCGGGCCGCATAGGTTTCGATCACCTGGCGCGCCAGATCGTCAATCACGGCATCGGTCATGGTGTTAGGTTCCTCCGGCCAACGCATATCCTAATCCGTAGACAAGGGCCGCCGCAAAGCCTCCGGCGATCAGGTCATCTAACATCACGCCGAGCGCCCCCGGAACCGCACGATCGGCCCAACTGACGGGCCACGGCTTCCAGATGTCGAACAGGCGGAAGGCAAGAAAGGCGGCGATGAACAGGACAGGGTCCAGGCCCGCCGGCAGCAGGGCGATCCATTGCCCCGCGACCTCATCGATCACCACGAAGGACGGATCCTTGACGGCGGAGCGTTTGAGCACCGCCGCCGTGGCGAGAATGCCGATCACCGTCGCCGCAACCGCCGCGACGGCCAACCAGGTCCAGCCCGAATAGAACAGGATCGCCCAGGCGACGGGCAGGGCGCCCAGGGAACCGACGGTTCCCGGTGCTTTCGGCGACAGGCCGCAGCCGAACCATGTGACGATGATCATCGCGGGATTGAGGGCCGGGGGACGCTCCCGGTCGGGGTTTGGCGCGGCCCTGGACATGGTGTTTTCGGTCAATCTAATGCTCCTTTTCGGACCCCGTCGAAGAGGTGCCGTAACCGCCTTGAATCGTTTGAAAAGGCCGGAAATTCAACGCTTTTGCGATGTGTTCACGGCCGTGCGGAAATGTAGACTTGAACGCCTTAGACCTTCCCTATACCTTCGACACAGGCATATCGCTTCCGGGGCCGATGGGGGCCTGAAGGTGGCCCAAAAACAATAAAGACTGTCTACCCGGCTCAGACGTGAAAGCCAAGTGCCGGGCGGCGCCGAACTGGGACCGGAATGACCACGCACGAGGGAAGGAATACGGGGGAATGATGAGACGGGGAGCCTTCGAAACGAATGCCGTTAAGCACTTGCGGGAGCTTATCGATCGGCTGTTTCCGGAACGCCAGTTCGTCGTACGCACCGAAGGGCGGGTGTCCTACTTCAAAGTTTCCCAACCCCTGCAGATCGTGATGTCCGGCGTCGTCGCCGTGGCGCTGTCGTGGAGCACCTTCACCTCCGTCAGCTTCCTGATGCACGACCAGGTCCTGCAGGCCAAGGACGATGAGATTGCCGGCGCGCGCCTGGCCTATCGTTCGTTACTCAACGAAGTTGCCGAGTACCAGCGCAAGTTCGCCTCGATCACCAAGGATCTTGAGGAAAACCATTCCCTCATGCTGGGGCTGGTTGAAAAGAACGCCGCCCTGCAGCGCAACCTGAGTTCCGTGTCCCGCAAGCTGGAAATCACCGCCGCCGAGCGTCAGCAGGTGATCAGTGCGCGCGAACGCCTGAAGGAACAACTGGCCACGCTTGAGAACGAAATGACGTCTCTGTCGGGCCGCAATTTCGCGCTGAAGGACAATCTGAACGCGGTCGAAAGCGACCTGCATCTGATCATGACCGAGCGCAACAAGGCGCAGAACGATTCATCGCGCATGCGCAACCGGGTCGAGGAACTGACCTCGCGCCTGAAGGAACTTCAGGAAACGGAAGGTGAAGTCGTCCAGCGCATGAACGAACGCGCCGGTGACCAGATCGCCGGCCTGGAAAAGGTCATCGAACTGACCGGGTTGGAGCCGGACCGGCTGCTCGGCGTCAGCGAAGAAGACAAGTCAGGTGTCGGCGGCCCGTTCATTCCGGTCGAACCCGACGGTCTGCCGGCCGGTGACCTGAAGCTTGAACTGGCCAATCTGGACCGCAATTTGAACCGCCTTGAATCCCTTCAGGAATCCATTGCCCGCGTGCCGCTCGCAGCCCCTCTGACGTCCTATTACATCACTTCCAGCTACGGTAAGCGCAAGGATCCCATGACCAACCGCTGGTCCGCCCATTACGGCGTCGACCTGGGCGGTCCGGTGAAATCCCCGGTTTACTCGACGGCCGCGGGCAAGGTGACCTATGCCGGCTGGAAGGGACGTTACGGCCGCCTGATCGAGATCGACCACGGGCTGGGGCTGAAAACCCGGTTCGCGCATCTCAGCAAGGTTCTCGTTAAGGTTGGCCAAGAAGTGAAGTTTCATGAGAAGATTGGACTTCTGGGTAGTACGGGCCGAAGCACGGGGCCACACCTCCATTACGAGGTGGTGTTCAACAACAAGCCGTTGAACCCGCTCAAGTTCATCAGGGCAGGAAAGTATGTTTTCAAAGACAAGTAAGGGTACGAGCAGCCAAAGCGGCCAACAGCCCACGGTGAAATCGGCCGGTCCGTCTATTATTTCGGCCGACCTTCGCATCATCGGGGATCTGAGCTCGGAAGGTGAAATCCAAATCGACGGCACCATCGACGGCGATATCCGCACAAAAAGCCTGCTTGTTGGCGAAACCGCCAACATCAAGGGCGAAATCGTCGCAGATCGGGTGCAAGTCCACGGCACCATCAATGGCCAGATCAAGGCCCGGTCCGTGACCCTGGCGCGCTCGGCGCGCGTCATCGGCGACATTCTTCACGAAGATCTGGCGATCGAAAACGGGGCCTTCCTGGAAGGTCACTGCAAGCGCCTGGTCGAAAAGAAGGATGTCGATGCCGTCCGGCAGACCATCGCCTCCGCGTCCACGCCCAAGACTGCACCCGCCGCCGCCGAATAAGGCATCGAAGACGGCGCCGGGACCCGACCGCACTTTTTTCGTTTTTAGAACGGCAGGGGCCGCTTGAGGGCTTCCGCGTAAATTTCCGCGTCCGCATTGCCGCCGGAACAGACGACCAACACGTTTTTCCCCTTGCAGTCGACCTTGCCGGTGATCGCGGCGGCCAAGGCCACGGCGCCCCCCGGTTCCACCACTAATTTCAGATACTTGAAGGCGACCGCCATGGCGGTCATCGCCTCATCGTCGGTGACGCAGAGCCCGCCGGTCAGACGTTCGGAATTGACGGCGAAGGTCAGTTCTCCAGGTTCCGGGGCCAGCAGCGCGTCGCAGATGGAGCGCGCGGCCGGATCGTTGGCAAGGCGCTTGTTCGCGGCCAGGGACCGCGCCGTATCATCGAAGCCCGCCGGTTCCGCCGAATAGACGGCCGTGTCCGGCGACAGGGCGCGCACCGACGTCGAACAGCCGGCGATCAGCCCGCCGCCGCCGCAGGGGCTGATGAAGATATCGGGCGTCCAGCCCTCGGCGGCGCAGGTCCGCACGGCCTCGGCCGCCAGGGTGCCCTGACCGGCCATGATCAGGGGATCGTCATAAGGTTTGATCAAGGTGGCGCCCCGTTCTTCGCGCAGCTTGGCGCCCAATTCCTCGCGGCTTTCCGTGAAGCGGTCGAAGGTCACGACCTCCGCGCCCCAGGCCTTGGTTAATTCGACCTTGGTCTTGGGCGCGTCCTTGGGCATCAGGATGACCGACGGCAGGCCCAGCAGGGAGGCCGCCGCCGCCACACCCTGGGCATGGTTGCCCGAGGAAAAGGCGACCACGCCGGCCGCGCGCTTGTCCTGGGGAATGCGGGAAATGGCGTTGTAGGCACCCCGAAACTTGAACGATCCGGTGATCTGCAGCGGCTCCGCCTTGATGCGCAGGCGAAAGCCCAACGCCGCGTTGAGCAGCGGGCTTTCCAGCACCGGGGTGACGACGGCGATGCCTTTCAGAACCTGGGCGGCGTTTTCAATATCGGCAAATGTCAGCACTTCAGACGCGGGCGAGGACGGCATCGATGACTTCCTTGGATGGTTGTTCGCGAAGGTTGGGCGGGTGGCCCACGTTCGGCACCGTGGCATGAATCAGCCCGGGGCGATCGTGGATCATCGCAGTCAGAATTTCGGCGCTCAGAATATCCGACTTCGCCCCCCGAACAACCCCCGTCGGCACCCGTTTGAGGGCGCGAAAATACGGCCACAGGTCCGTGTCGCCGGCCGGCAGGGCAAGCAGCGGTTTGACGATGTCCAAGTCCCAGTCGCGGTGGATGCGGCCGTCGGGTCCCTCGATGAAGGTGGCCTGTGCCAGGTCCATCCATTCCGTATCCGTGTCGGCGGGAAGGTCCGGAAACCCGTGGCGCAGGGCGAACACGGCCTGATCCCAGGTCGCGAAGCTGCCGTGCCCCCGCATGCTGTCGATAATCGGTTTCAGGGGTTCGGCCGGGACCACGGCGCCGACGTCGTTTAAGACCACGCCCGCCAGCACCGTGGGCATGACCGCCGCCATGGCCATCGCCATGATGCCGCCCATGGAGGTGCCGATCACCACCACCCGGTGCAAGCCCAGCACGGCCAGCAGGTTGCGCATGTCGTCCAGATAGGTTTCCACCCGGTAGTTGGCCGGGTCCGGATCATGGGGGGAGCGCCCGCGCCCGCGCATGTCCGGGCAGATCACGCGCCAGCCCAGGCCTTGCAGGCGCAGGGCCGGCTGATGGAAATCCTTGGAATTGCGGGTCAATCCCGGCAGGCACAGCACGGCCGGGCGTTGGGCCTGGCCATTCCCGGCGAACGCATAGTCGCGGTAATAAAGCGCAAGCCCGTCGCGGGCCGTGAACCGGTGTTCGGTAAAGCCCGCGTCCGTCATGCGTGGTTACAGGCCGAGCAGGCCGGGCAGGCCGCTCAGATTGTCGAGCTGCGTGACGATCTTGCCCGGCAGGCGTTCCGGCGGCTGCTTGAACCGGTTGACCCAGACGACCCGGAAACCGAAATTCGCCGCCGCCGCCGCGTCCCAGGCATTGGACGACATGAAGCAGATGCGCCCGGCCTCGACGCCCAGGCGGTCGACGGACATTTGATAGACGCTGGGATGGGGCTTGAAAATCCCCACGTCGGCAACCGACTGTACGTCGTCCAGAACGGCACCGATATCAGCGTTGGCAACGGCCGCCGCCAGCATGTCGGGTGAGCCGTTGGACAGGATCGCGGTCTTCAGGCCGGCCGCCTTCAGAGCGGTCAACACGCCCTTCACCTCGGGATAGGCGTCGAGCTTGAAGTAGAGGTCGAGCAGTTTCTGACGCAGGACCGGATCGCCGTCGAGGCCGAGAGCCGCCAGGGCGTAATCGAGCCCGTCTTGCGTCACTTGCCAGAATTCCACGTATTCACCCATCAGCGAGCGCAGCCAGGAATAGGACAGCTGCTTGTCGCGCCACAGGGTGGCCAGCGGCGCCATGTTGTCGCCCAGGTCGTCCTTGCAATGGGCTGCTGCCGCGGCGACGTCGAACAGGGTGCCGTAAGCGTCGAACACACAGGCCCCGATATCCGTCAATTGGTCGTGCGCCATGTCTCAAATCCTCCCCATTTCCATGCCTGATGATCCCTGAATGGTCTTGCCGTTATGGGCGGCGCCGGAAAGACGGTCAACAACAGGCGGCTAGATTGCGGGTCACTATCCGGTGAATGGGATGACTGATCGGATTTCCCGGGTGAACGGCTCAGCGCGCCAGATCGGCGTATGGGGCGAAGGCGACTTCCGTGCCCGACAGGCGCGAACGATAGACGTGCAAATTCTCCATCACCCGCTGGACGTAATCGCGGGTTTCGTCGAAGGGGATCATCTCGACCCAGTCGATGACGTCCACCTCCTTCTGCCTGGGGTCGCCATATTCCTTGAGCCAGCGGCGCACCCGGTGCGGCCCGGCGTTGTATCCGGCCACCGACAGCACGTAGGAGCCGTCGAATTCGGTGATCAGACCGGCCAGATAGGTCTGCCCCAGGGTCAGGTTGTAGCTTGCGTCGGTGATCAGGCGGGCGCGTGAGAACGGCAGGCCCTGCCGCTTTGCCACCACCTTGGCCGTGGCCGGCATCAGCTGCATCAGGCCCTGGGCGCTGGCACGGCTGACGGCATTGCCGCGAAAGGCGCTTTCCTGGCGGATCATGCCCAGCACCAGGGCCGCTTCCAGCGGCGGCAGGTTCCACTTCGTCGGAAGGCGGGGCAGGGTGATCGCGGGATAACCATGACTGGCCAGCATCAGCCCGTCGCGGAGCGATTGTTTGGCGACCCGCACGGCAAGGTCGCGGCGTTCGGCCTCTGCCGCCAGGTCGGCGGTCAGCACGCGCCAGCCCGGGTTTTCGTCGGCCCGGTCCAGCAGGGTTTCCAGCACCGCACGCAGCGCATGATCGGCCCCGGCGGCGGATAGGGCGCGGAACGCGCGGGTCAATTCATGGGACTGAAACTGTCGGACCAGATCCGCGTCCGGTTCCGGGTCGGGCGGCAGGCGCAGGACAGCCGCCGGGTCGACACGGGCCAAAGACAGTTGCCCGTAATAGGTCGTCGGGTGGTGAGCGGCACGGGCAAACCATTCGATGGCCCGCTGCGGCTGATTTAGGTCGTCAAAGCTGCGCGCAATCCAATAGGCGCCACGCGACAGGGAAACGGGATAATTGACCCGGGCGTACATACGTTGGAAATGCTGAAGCGCCACCTTGGGTTCGTTCAAAAAGCGCAGGGCGACCCAACCGGCCAGCCATTCGGCCTCGGCATAATCGGCCCCTTCGCTGAGCCCGTGGTTGCGGGCGATGCGGTAGGCGTCCGTGACGAACCCTTTGCGCAGAGCCCGGCGCACCAGGGTTGATCGTTCCTCCCACCACAATTCCGGATGGGGCTGATCGCCCGGCAGGTAGCGGACGAGGTCGAGGGCCGATTCCTTGCCTTTCTTGCGCCGCCAGCGCAGCCGCTCATAGATCAGGCCCGGGTCACGTTGCAGGTTATCCGGCACCTTGGCGACCAGGGCATCCACATTGCCCATCTGGCGACGTAGGGAAATGCGCGCCAGGCCGAGCTTCTGATAGGCCTTGGGCACGCGCCATAAATGCCGGCGCACGGCCCAATAGCGGCCTTCCCACAACAGGCGGTCAAGGCGGGCGATATGATCCGACGTGCGAAGACGCTTGCCGTGGCGGCCCATGAAGTGTTTTTCGTCAGCCTTGGAGAAATCGCCGTTGATCCAGGCATCGCGCAGCATGGCGGTGGCCCGGTCTTCGTCCTTCTTGTCGCCGCGATTGAGCAAGGCCACCGCAAAGCGTGCCTTACCCAGCGCCGTGACCGGTTGCCGCCCCGTGAACCAGGCCAGAACCACGTCGTCGGCTTCCGTCGCCGACAGGCGTGCCTCGGCCTTGGCGTTGATGCGCCAGGATCGGGGCCATTGCGGATTGTTGTAGAGGAAGGCCGACAATTCGTCGAATTCCGCCGGGCCGCTGTAGGACGACAGCCGCCCCCATTGAATCAATTTGCGGGCGAGAGGGTCCTTGGTTGTGGATTCCAGGGATTTGACCTCGGACCATTTACCCAGGTCCATGGCCTTGAAGGCCTTGGTCATGATGGCGAGGTCGCGGGAATTGACGGGTTCGGGCGCACTGACGGCCTTCGTCCCCGCCTGGGCGCCGATGGTCAGCCCGACAAGGACGCAAAAGGCACACACCCACCGGAATACCCCCGATGGCGCTAGGCCTCCTCGTTTTGGCGGCCTGATCACGGATTGCGTGGCAATCTGCCGCATCATGGCCGCGATGATACGATTTCGGGGGGCTGGCAACAAGCGATGCAATCGTGACAAAACACGGTCCAGCTGGCGGCGGTCCATGCTTGCCGACGAAGCCGGTCAGGGCTATGGTCCGCTCAATCCCGAGGCCCCGCACGAGACTAAGGAGTGAACGATGTTCAAGGGCTCTTTCCCTGCGCTGATTACCCCCTTCAAGGATGGAGCGGTGGACGAATCGGCATTCAAGAACTTCGTTGATTGGCAGATCTCCGAAGGTACGGACGGCCTGGTGCCCTGCGGCACGACAGGCGAGTCGCCGACCCTCAGCCATGAAGAGCATATGAAGGTCACCGAATGGTGCATCGAGGCCGCTGACGGCCGCGTGCCCGTGATCGCCGGCGCGGGATCGAACTCGACCAAGGAAGCGGTCGAGTTGACCAAGCACGCCAAGGCCGCCGGGGCCGATGCGGCGCTGGTCGTCACGCCCTATTACAACAAGCCGACCCAGGAAGGTTTGTACCTGCACTATAAGACCATCCATGACGAAGGCGGCCTGCCGATCATCATCTACAACATTCCCGGCCGCTCCATCGTCGACATGTCCGTCGCCACCATGGCGCGGCTGGCGGAACTGCCCAACATCGTCGGCGTCAAGGACGCGACCCAGGACCTGGCGCGGCCGATCAACACGCGGCTCGCGATCAAGAAGGATTTCTGCCAGATGTCCGGCGAGGACGGCACCGCGATCCCGTTCATGGCGGCGGGCGGCCACGGCTGCATTTCCGTGACGGCCAATATCGCACCCCGAATGTGCGCCGACATGCAGCGCGCCTGGCGCGAAGGCGACATGACCAAGGTGATGGAACTGCAGGACCGCCTGACGCCCGTACACAACGCCCTGTTCTGCGAAACCAGCCCCGGGCCGGTCAAGTACGCGGCGTCGCTGCTCGGCAAGTGTTCGGCGGAAACCCGTCTGCCGATCTGCGAGATCGCCGAGACGAGCAAGACCCGGGTGCGCGAAGCCATGGTCGCCGCCGGACTGCTTAACTGACCGCACCCCTGAGTGCGTGAAAGTCCCTTACCATGGCCACAAAAAAGAAAAAGGGCCCGCCCGGCAACGTGGTGGCCCAGAACCGCAAGGCGCGGCACAACTACTTCATTCTTGAGGATGTCGAGGCCGGCCTGATGCTGACCGGGACCGAGGTCAAGTCCCTGCGCCTGGGCCGGGGCTCCCTGGTCGACGCCTATGCGGCGGACGAGGACGGGGAACTGTACCTCTACAACGCCGACATTCCCCGCTACGAGCAAGCGGGCCCCAACAATCACGAGCCCAAGCGTAAGCGCAAGATGCTGCTGCACCGGCGCGAGATCGCGCGCCTGTCGGGGGCGGTCAACCGCAAGGGCATGGCCCTGGTGCCGCTGGCCATCTATTTCAACAAGCGCGGTCTGGCCAAGGTTCAACTGGCCCTGGCCGAAGGCAAGCATCAGTACGACAAGCGCGAAACCACCAAGGCCCGCGACTGGGGCCGGCAAAAGGCGCGCCTGATGCGCGACAAGGGATAATCCCAATGCCGGGCGGTGGTGACGACGACCGCTTCAAAGACCTGTTCGCCGGGCGCGACGGCTCGTTGTTGGGCGACATGAAGGCCCAGGCGGAAAAGGACGCATCGCTAACCGCGCCGCCGCCGGAAAGCAAACTGACCCAGACCAAGGAACAATGGGCGCGGGACAAGCGCCTGCCCCCGGGCCGATTGGACGGCGGCGGGCGCCTGCCGCCAGGCCAGCACCTCGCCAAGGACTGGCCCGTCCTCGATCTGGGCCACCGGCCGCTGGTGCCGACCGATCAATGGGAAATGAAGGTCCTGGGCGCCGTCGAACGGCCGCTGACTTTGTCCTGGGCCCAGTTCCTGGCCCTGCCGCAGGTCGATCTGACCACGGACATTCATTGCGTCACGTCCTGGTCCAAATACGACAACCGCTGGGGCGGCGTCGCCGTGCGGACTTTGGCCGAGGCGGCGGACCTGCGCGACAATGCGGCCTTCGCCGTGCTGCACAGTCACGACGGCTATACCACCAACCTGCCGCTCGACCATTTCCTGGCGGACGCCTCCCTGATCGCCCATTCCTGGGGCGGGGCGCCGCTGCCGCGCGACCACGGCGGCCCGGCGCGGGCCGTGGTGCCCAGCCTGTATTTTTGGAAAAGCGCCAAATGGCTGCGCCAGATTACCTTCCTGGAAAAGGACGCCCCGGGCTATTGGGAAACCCGCGGCTATCACAATCTGGGCGATCCCTGGAAACAGCAACGCTATGGGTGAGGCCCTCCCCAGCGCAGGGAAAACGCGACCGACACCAAAAGGATGCCGAGGCTCAGGGCCAGGACGGTCAGCAGGATGCGGCGGCGTTGGGTCATCGGGGGCCTCAGTCGTAATAGAAACGCTCGGAAAGTATCTGTCCGTCCGGGACACCGCGGTCCAATAGCGCCGCCTCAATCATTTCGATCATCGGCAGCGGCCCGCAGATCACATGCAGCCATTGACCGGCGTTGCGGCCGTCAAACACCTTGTTCAGGGCTGATGCGTCGACCATCCCGGTCTCGCCGGTCCAGCCGGCGGGCGGCTCGGAAAGGAAATGCGTGATCTTGAGGTCGAGGTCCCGCGTCATCGCGTCCAGTTCGTCCGGGTAAACGATCTGATCCCTGACCCGGTTGCCGAACAACAGAACCAGCGGGCGGCGGTCGCCCCGGGCCCGGAGTTCGCGGAGGATCGAGAGGATCGGCGCGATGCCGACACCGCCGGCATAGAGCGCGATACCGGCGGCAGCACGCCCGCCGAGCGTCATATTGCCGTGCGGGCCGTCGACGAAGGCGGGCGTTCCGGGCGTGAGGTCCCCGAGGCTGCGGGTGAAATCGCCGACCTCCTTGATGACGAAGCTCAACTGGTCGCGCGTACTTGGCGCGGAGGCGATCGAGAACGGGTTCTCGTGCAACGAAAACGGGCTATGCCCGACGTTGAGCCAGACGAACTGCCCGGCATCGAAGGCGAGCGCGTCTCCCCGGACCGGGGCGATGGCGAGCTCCCAGGTGCGGTCGCCGATCTTGCGCACCGAGCGGACGGCATAGGGATGGCGCGTCTGCCACAACGGTTTCAGAAGATAGATCCAGACCAGCGCCAAGAGGGCCACGGTGAGCATCGCCAGCCAGAACCACCGGAGAAAGGGATGCTCGCTGTAACGCCCGGCTTCAAGCGTATGCAAGGTGCCGAACAGGGCGACGATTGCCGCACCCAGGCCGTGGGACGCCCGCCAGGCTTCGTAGCTGCCCCCTTGCTTGTTGCGGAATATCCCGGAAAGAACAAGGGCGAGCAGGGCCACCCAGGCGACGAGCCCGGTCAGCACCGCGATCAGGCTGAAATCAAGGCTCAGTTGGCGCGTCGTGTCCCAGGGCATGGGATAGGCCGGCCCCCGGGTGACGTAGAGCATCGGGTGAATCAGCACGACGACCGTCAGCGCGCGGGCCATCAGCTGATGGACCCGCATCGTCGTATCGATCCCAAGGTGGCTTGAAATCACGCGGAACCGGCCGGACAACACGAACTCGGCAAGGATGCCGGCGAAGGCGCACATGGCGATGCCCGACGACAGATCGTCCTGCCACTTCCGCGGCGGCAGGTCCTGAAGCCAGGCCGCCACGACCGGCAGTACGAGCAGACTGAAATACAGGACGATCAAGGCAGCGGCCCGGAGGAGGGGGAGACTCCCCGCCGGGGTCGAACGGGCGGTCGATGACTGATCGTCTATCGCGCTTATACGAGCCCCCTCCTGGCGCTGCCGTCCGCCCGTCACCGTCAGGATTTAAATGGCCTACGCCCTGACGGTGACGGATCGATGGCGATCCGGCCTGTGCCGATGATCTTACCGTTTTGCGAACTGCTTGTCGCCGAACATCACCGCCCGTTCTTCGTCGGACAGCGGTTTGCGCTCGCCGCGTGCGGCTTCCAGAACGGTCACGCCCTTGGCGACGCCCGGCCGCGCGTTGATTTCGGCGGACCAGCGCTTCACGTTGGGGAAGTCGTCGAGTGAATGGCCCTGGCGGTCGATGGAGCGGGTCCAGGGGAAGGTCGCGATATCGGCGATGGTGTAGTCGGGACCGGCAAGGTAGGCCGATTCCCCCAAACGCTTGTCGAGAATACCGTACAGGCGACCGGCTTCCTTGGTGTAACGATCGACGGCGTAGGGGATTTCGACCGGTGCATAGCCGCGGAAATGGTGAGCCTGGCCGAACATCGGGCCGATGCCGCCCATCTGCCACATCAGCCATTGCAGGGTGTCGTATTTGGCCGTGGGGTCGGTCGGCAGGAATTTGCCGGTTTTCTCGGCCAGATAGATCAGAATGGCGCCGCTTTCGAACAGGGAGTAGGGCTTTCCGCCGGGGCCGTCCTGATCGACGATCGCCGGGATTCGGTTGTTCGGCGAGATTTTCAGGAACTCGGGCTGGAATTGGTCGCCCTTTTGGATGTTGATGGGGTGCACGTTGTACGCCAGCCCGGTTTCCTCGAGCATGATATGGACCTTGTGCCCATTGGGCGTAGGCCAGGAATAGAGATCGATCATTGTCGTTGCAGACCTTTCAAAGGTTTCGATGGCCGCGAGACTGGACCTTGGGTGTATTGCCCGTCCGCGGGATTGGCCCTAGTTTAGGGAAAATTCCGCCGGCCGCCAGTGAATGCGCCGGAACAACAGTTGGTCCGCGGATGAACAATCCGTGAGGAAACGTCCAGAGGCAGTCAAAAGAACGGAAAAGGGACTGAATATGTCGAATGCGCTTCTGCATCTCGTTTTCGGGGGCAAGGTAACCGACCCCCAGGGCCAGGATTTCGTCGATCCGGATAATCTGGAAGTCGTCGGCATCTATCCCAGCTATGCCAAGGCTTTGACGGCCTGGCGCGGCGCGTCACAGTCCCATGTGGACGACGCCAACATGAAGTACGTGATCGTGCACCTGCACCGGCTGCTGGAACCGGAAGAAGCCCACAACCACTAGGTTGGTTGGGGGCGGCCTTATGGCCGTCAGCCCGCGGGCTTGTCGCTTTCGGGGTCGATCTGCTTACCGTCCAGGTCCTGTTCGCTGCGTCGGCGATCCGTCTCGTCTTCCCGCCGCTGCGCCTTGTCGCGGCCGAACCGGACTCGGTTCTGTTCGGCGGTTCGTTCGCGCTCCTGGCGCTGCTTTTCCTTGCGGTATTGACGTAAGTTGACGATCTCCGCGGCCATCTCGTCCCTCCGTTCGCACCGGCGCGTCTCAGACAAGGCGCCGTAAAAACGATAACCCGAACAACCGCTTGCCGCCAAGCCCTTGTTCCGGGGGGATGAATGACGGGTCAGGCCGCCATCAGGGCGGCGATGGCGGCGAACACGTCGCGGAACATGTCCGGGGTCAGGCGGCCGGTGTTGGTGTTGTAGCGAGAGCAGTGATAGCTGTCGATCAGTCGCCGGCCGGATGTCAGGACATGACTGTTGCCGTGGCCGAAAGGGAAATCCTTTTTCCGCTCGTCCAGTGTCGTCAGGACGTTGGCATGGGCGACGCCGCCCAGGGCCAGGATCACCCGCAGGTTGGGCATGGCCGCGATTTCATCCGCGAGATAAGGGCGGCAGGCCTTGCATTCAGCCCCCGTCGGTTTGTTTTCCGGCGGCACGCAACGCACGGCGTTGGTGATGCGGCAGCCCTTGAGGCGCAGCCCATCGTCCGGCGCGGCGCCATAGGTGCCTTCGGTCCAGCCGAATTCGCCCAACGTGGGGTACAACAGGTCGCCGGCATAATCGCCGGTGAACGGCCGCGCCGTGCGGTTGGCGCCGCGCAGCCCGGGGGCCAGCCCGACAATCAGAAGCCGCGCATCAAGCGGCCCGAAAGCGGGGACGGGGGCATTGTGCCAATCGGGAAAGGCGGCGCGGTTATCGGCGCGAAATCCGGCCAATCTGGGGCATTTCGCACAGTCGCGGGGCGGGTTCTGGAATACGGCGGGCATGCGGCTCAGACGACTTCGACCTCGGCTTCACCTTCGTCATCGTCGTAATCGTCGTCATCATAATCGTCATCGTCGTCATCGGGCATGACGTTGTTGGACGGACCGCCGGCGCGCTGGATGGCCGTTTGCAGACTTTGCAGTTCGACGAAGATATCGGCCTGGCGGCGCAGTTCATCAGCGACCATGGGCGGCTGCGAGCGCACGGTGGATACGACGCTGACCCGGCAGCCCTTGCGCTGCACGGCGTCGACCAGGCGGCGAAAGTCGCCGTCGCCGGAAAACAGCACGATATGGTCGAGCTTGTCGGCCATTTCCATCACATCAATGGCCAGTTCAATGTCCATGTTGCCCTTGATCTTGCGCCGGCCGGCGGAATCCGTGAATTCCTTGGTCGGCTTGGTGACCATGGTGTAGCCGTTGTAGTCCAGCCAGTCGACGAGGGGGCGGATCGGTGAATACTCCTGGTCCTCGACCATGGCCGTGTAGTAGAAGGCCCGCACCAAACGGCATTTTCCGGAGAAAACGGCCAACAGACGCTTGTAGTCGATATCGAAGTTGAGCGCCCGGGCGGCGGCGTAAAGATTAGAGCCGTCGATGAATAGGGCCACGCGTTCTTCAGGATAAAAATTCATTACCATCAATCCCTTGGTGAAATCACAGCGTTAATTTTTTACACAATACCAATAATGAAACACTTAAGCCCCATTCCCCCCAAGCACAAGGATTCAACGCCCGCCGGCCCAGGGATTCCGGCGTGAGCGGGCCCATCGTTATTGGGGTTGGCGGCAACCTGCCGACCGCGGAATTCGGGCCGCCACGCGCCACCTGCGGGGCGGCGCTGCAGGTTCTTTCACAACATCCCGGGGTCGAAATCACGGCCCACGCCGGATGGTACGAAACCGCTCCCGTACCGATTTCCGATCAACCCTGGTTCGTCAACGGCGCCGTCGCCGTGGCCACGGACCTGACCCCGGATGCCCTGATGGCAGTCTTGCTGGACATCGAAACCCGGTTCGGACGGCGCCGCAGCGAGCGCAACGCCGCGCGCATTCTGGACCTCGACCTTTTGACCTTCGGCGACCGGGTGTTGACGGGCGATCTGGAGGTGCCGCATCCGCGTCTGCATACCCGCGCCTTCGCCTTGCTGCCGATCCGCGACGTGGCCCCTGGCTGGCGCCACCCATTACTGGGACGCACGATCGAAGACCTCTGCGCCGACCTGCCGGCGGACCAGGAAATCCGCCCGCTCGCCGACGACGGGGGCTATCTGGGCACGGAATGGCAGACCTCCGAATAATTCGCCGAAAAGCTTGATAATCCCTGCACTCCGGCATATAACCCACAGCCTTGCCAATGATTGGCGACCCATATTCCTGACATTCCGACCCCGGAGGTTCCGCATGGCCCGCGTTACGGTCGAAGATTGCGTTCTGAAGATTCCCAACCGCTTCGAGCTGGTCATGCTCGCGGCCCAGCGTGCCCGCCATATTTCGGCCGGGGCCCCGCTGGCCGTCGACCGCGACAACGACAAGAACCCGGTCGTGGCCCTGCGTGAAATCGCCGAGGAAGCCGTGACGTTGCCGGAACTCGAAGAATCCCTGATCAAGGGCATGCAGAAATACGTGCAGATGGAGGAATCCATCGAGGATCTTGATCCCGCGGTTCCGGAAGCCATGCAGTTGTCCGCAATGGGTGCGACCGCCGGTGCATCTGACGACGATGACGGCGACGATACTTTGGACGTGGACGACGGCGCGGACCCTGCTACGATGGGGGCAGACGTCGTTTTCAAGGATGCGGAGATTGGGCTGGAGGACTAAAGTCCTCGTCCATGACACATTCCCGACCGGAACCGTGGCCGTGCCGCGTGTTCCGGCAATCTGAGGGCGGCGTCCCGTTATTGACTGAATAAGGCGCCCCCTTCGTGATCCGCCAGTTCGAACTTGTTGAACGGGTAAAGGCCTACGATCCCAACGCGGACGAGGTCGGGATCAATGGCGCCTACGTGTTCGCCATGAAGGCGCATGGCTCGCAAAAGCGCGCATCGGGCGATCCGTACTTCTCGCACCCGATCGAGGTCGCGGGGATTCTCACCTCCTATCGGGTCGACAGCGCCACCATCGAAACGGCCCTGCTGCACGACACCATCGAGGATACGGTGGCGACGCTGGAGGATATCCGCGCCCACTTCGGCAACGAGGTTGCCCAGCTGGTTGATGGCGTGACCAAGCTGACCCGCATCGAATTCCAATCGGACCGCGCCAAACAGGCGGAAAACTTCCGTAAGCTGGTGCTGGCGATGTCCGAGGACATCCGTGTGCTGCTGGTCAAACTGGCCGACCGCCTGCACAACATGCGGACCCTGCATTACATCAAAAGCGACGAAAAGCGCCGCCGCATCGCCATGGAAACCATGGACATCTATGCGCCGCTGGCCGAACGCATCGGCATGCAGGAAATCAAGACCGAACTCGAAGACCTGGCCTTCGCCGAAATCAACCCGGAAGCGCGTCGCGCCGTGGTCAAACGCCTGGATACCCTGCGCGAGCAGGGTGGCGAGCTGGTGCCCAAGATCATCGGCGAACTGACGGAAACCCTGTCGGAGAACGGTATCGAGGCCGAGGTCAACGGCCGCGAGAAGTCGCCTTATTCAATCTGGCGCAAGATGCAGAAGCACGACGTGGGGTTCGAACAATTGTCGGACATCATGGCCTTCCGCATCACCGTGAACAGCATCGAGGACTGCTACAAGGCGCTTGGCGTGGCGCACAACGCCTATCGGGTCGTGCCGGGACGTTTCAAAGACTACATCTCCATGCCGAAGCCGAACGGTTATCAGTCGCTTCATACCGGCGTGTTCGGTCCGCACCAACAGCGCATCGAACTGCAGATTCGCACCAGGGTCATGCACGATGTCGCCGAACTGGGCGTCGCCGCCCATTGGAATTACAAGCAGGGCGGGCCGGCCAAGGACGGCACCCAGTACCGTTGGCTGCGCGAACTGCTCGACATTCTGGAACATGCCTCGGACCCCGAGGAAGTGTTGGAACACTCCAAGATGGAGATGTTCCAGGACCAGGTGTTCTGCTTCACGCCCCGCGGCGACCTGATCAACCTGCCGAGGGGAGCGACCACCGTCGATTTCGCCTATGCCGTCCATTCCGAGGTCGGCGACCACTGCGTCGGCGCCAAGATCAACGGCAAGATGATGCCGCTGCGCACGGAGCTTCGAAACGGCGATCAGGTCGAGATCGTGACGTCCAAGGCGCAGACGCCCAACCCGACCTGGGAGCGCTTCGTCGTGACCGGCAAGGCGCGGGCGCGCATCCGGCGCTTCGTCCGCCTGCAGGAGCGCGAAGAATACGAAAAGCTCGGCCGCTCCATCCTGCAGCGCAGCTTCAAGGAAGCCGACTACGAGCTTACTGAAAAAGGGTTAAACGCGGCCCTGAAAAAACTGACCCTGGCGACGGTCGACGATCTCTATGTCGCCGTCGGCATGGGAAATCAGAGCGGCCGCGAGGTTTTGGAAGCCGTCTATCCCCGGGCCAAGCGCAAGAATAAAGACGGTGACGACATCGTCGTGCCATTGGCCGAGGCGCGCAGCCGCAAGCGCGGCAAGGACAAGGGGGAGGGCGGCGGCGTCCCCATTCAGGGCCTGATCCCCGGCATGGCCATGCATTTCGCCGGCTGCTGCCATCCGCTGCCGGGCGACCGCATCGTCGGCATCGTCACCACGGGGCGCGGCGTCACCGTGCACACCATCGACTGTGACACTCTGGAAGGTTACGGCGACGAGCCGGAACGCTGGCTTGATCTTGCCTGGGATCGGGGCGAGGCGCAGCACGACCTGCATGTCGGCCGCGTCCATGTCACCGTCGCCAACGCACCGGGCTCGCTCGGCGATCTGTCGACCATGATCGCCAAGAACGACGGCAATATCTCGAACCTCAAGATCATCAACCGTTCGACCGATTTCTTCGACATGCTGATCGATGTCGAGGTGCGCGACGTCAAGCACCTGACCGACATCATCGCGGCGCTACGCGCGTCGCCCGCCGTCAATTCGGTCGAACGCGCGAAAGGCTAGGGCAGGCAAGGATTTGAAGACGATGACCGGATATCTCAGGCTCGGCGTCAACATCGACCACGTGGCGACCATCCGCAACGCCCGCGGCGGCGGCCATCCCGACCCCGTGCGCGCGGCCCGCGCCGCCGCCCAGGCCGGGGCCGACGGCATCACGGCCCATCTGCGCGAAGACCGGCGCCATATCTCCGACGACGACATGGCGCGGCTTGTGGCGCAGATCGACCTGCCGCTCAACTTCGAGATGGCGGCGACGGAGGAAATGCTGGCCATCGCCCTGCGCCATAAGCCGCATGCGGCCTGCATCGTGCCGGAAAAGCGCGAGGAACGGACGACCGAAGGCGGCCTGGACGCCGCCGGCGGCATGGGATCCCTGAAACCCTATGTCGACGCCCTGAACGCCGCCGGCATCCGCGTTTCCCTGTTCATCGAACCTGACCCCGTGCAATTGGACGCCGCCAAGGCCCTGGGCGCCCCCGTGGTCGAACTTCACACCGGCGCCTATTGCGACGCCGGGCCGGCCACCCAGGCGGCGCAACTGCAGCGGGTTAAGGACGCAGCCGCCCATGCCGAGGCCATCGGCCTGGAATGCCATGCCGGGCACGGCCTGACCTTCGACACGGTCGGGCCGGTGGCCGCGATCGCCACCGTCGCCGAGCTGAACATCGGCCATTTCCTGATCGGCGAGGCGATTTTCGGCGGCCTGGAAAGCGCCATCAAGCGCATGCGCGCCCTGATGGACCAGGCCCGGGCCGAAGCCCTGGGCGAACGCTCCGCGTGACGACGCTGGAACGCCCGCAGACCATGACATCCCGCCCATGATCATCGGAATCGGCACGGACCTGTGCGACATCCGCCGGATCGAGCGCACGCTGGACCGGTTCGGGGACCGCTTCGTCGACCGCCTGTTCGCCGAGGGCGAGCAGAAAAAGGCCTATCGTCGGCAGAATCCGGCGGCCTCCTTCGCCCAGAGCTTCGCCGCCAAGGAAGCCTGCGCCAAGGCGCTGGGCACCGGATTTCGCCTGGGCGTGTTCTGGAAGGACATGGTGGTCGCCAACCTGCCCACGGGGCAGCCCTATATGCTGATCACCGGCGGCGCCAAGGCGCGGCTCGACGCGCTGACGCCGCCCGGCATGGTCGCCCAGGTTCATGTCTCCCAGACCGATGAATACCCCCTGGCCCACGCCATGGTGATCATTTCCGCCGTTCCCGCGATGGAAGGCGCTTGACCTTTGCGCCCGACCCGCGTTTCATCCGCCCGCCGAAACCATCCGGCGGCCCAGCCATTCCTTCCCGGCACCACCCTAGGCATTTCACGGAAAAACAACATATGAGCGGCGACAAACCCGGCGGATTCTGGGACACCTTGAAAACGGTCGCCTACGCGATCCTGATCGCGCTGGTCGTACGCACCTTCGCGTATGAGCCCTTCAACATCCCGTCGGGCTCCATGCTGCCGACGCTGTTGATCGGCGATTACCTGTTCGTGTCCAAGTTCTCCTATGGGTATTCCAAGCATTCGCTGCCGTTCTCCATGCCGCTGATCCCGGGGCGCGTCTTGGAAGACACGCCGGCCCGCGGCGACGTCGTGGTGTTCAAACTGCCGTCCGACAACAAGACCGATTTCATCAAGCGCATCGTCGGCCTGCCCGGCGACGAAATTCAGGTGACGGGCGGCATCCTGCACATCAACGGCACGCCAGTTGTCCGCGAACGGGTCGAGGATTTCGTCTCGACCGACGATTTCGGCACCACCCGGCGCGTGCCGCGTTTCGTCGAGACCCTGCCGAACGGCGTGAAGCACTTCATTCTGGAAGAAACCGACAACGATCCCATGGACAACACGCGGGTCTACAAGGTGCCCGCCGACACGTTCTTCGCCATGGGTGACAACCGCGACCGGTCCAACGATTCCCGCTACGGCGACGTCGGGTTCATTCCCAAGGAAAACCTCGTGGGCCGCGCCGAATTCCTGTTCTTCTCAACCCAGGGCTCCCTGTGGCGGCCTTGGCAATGGCCGTCGACGGTGCGCTTTGAGCGCATCTTCCAGGGCATTGAATGAGCGGCGGCGGCACATCCAAGCGCCATTCGGCCCTGCAGGACCGCCTGGGCCATCGTTTCGGCGATCCTGACCTCCTTACACAGGCCTTCAAGCATGCATCGGGGCAGGCGGATCGCCTGAATTCCAACGAACGCCTGGAATTTCTCGGCGACCGGGTGCTTGGACTGGCCGTCTCGGCGTTGCTATATGAGCGCTTTCCCGAGGAAAGCGAGGGCGAACTCGGCTACCGCTTCACCGCCCTGGTGCGCAAGGATACCCTGGCCGCCGTGGCCCGCGACCTGGACCTGGCGTCCTGCCTGGCGCTCTCGCCCGGTGAAAAAGCTGGCGGCGGGCGGGACAACCCGTCGATCCTGGCCGACGCCTGCGAGGCCGTGATCGGAGCCCTGTTCCTGGACGCGGGATACGACGTTGCCGCCGGTTTCGTCAAACGCATGTGGGCGCCCCTGGCCGATGCCCATACGGGGCCCCTGAAGGACGCCAAGACACGGCTTCAGGAACGCTGCCAGAAGGACGCCTTGCCGCTGCCGGTCTATGCGGTGACGGACCAGACCGGGCCGGACCACGCGCCGACCTTTACCGTCACGGTGCAGGTCGCGGGGCGCGCGGACCAGACAGGGACGGGCAACGCCAAACAGGAAGCCGAACAGGCCGCCGCCACGGCGATGCTGGACAACTGGGGGACAGAATGAACGACACCAAGACCCGCGCCGGCTTCATTGCCATCCTGGGCGCGCCCAACGTCGGCAAGTCGACCCTGGTCAACCGTCTGGTCGGGGCCAAGGTCTCCATCGTGTCGCCCAAGGTGCAGACGACGCGGACCCGCGTGCTCGGTATCTTCATCGAAGGATCGGCGCAGGTCATCCTGATCGACACGCCAGGCATTTTCGAGCCCAAGGGACGGCTCGACCGGGCCATGGTCGCCGCCGCCTGGTCGGGCGCCCAGGATGCCGACGCCATCGCCCTGTTGATCGACGCCAAGGACGGTGTGGACAAGCGCTCGCAGGCGATCATCGACAAGCTGATCCTGGGCAAGCGCAAGGCCTATCTGATCCTCAACAAGATTGACCTTGTGGCCAAGCCGGTGCTGCTGTCCCTGGCGGAAAAATTAATGGATACAGGCGTCTTCACCGATTGCTTCATGGTTTCCGCCAACACCGGCGACGGAGTTTCCGACCTGGCCAAGGTGTTTGCCGCCGCCGTGCCCGAGGGCCCGTGGCTGTATCCCGAGGACGAGATTTCCGACATGCCGGCGCGCCTGCTGGCGGCCGAGATCACGCGCGAGAAGCTGTTCCTCAAACTGCATCAGGAACTTCCCTACAAGATCACCGTCGAGACCGAGGACTGGACCCAGAAGGCCGACGGCTCTGCCCATGTGCGCCAAGTCATCTATGTCGAGCGGGATAGCCAGAAGGGCATCGTGCTGGGCCGCCAGGGCGCCATGGTCAAACAAATTGGCGCCGCCGCGCGCACCGAACTTCAGGATTTGCTGGGCCATCCGGTGCATCTGTTCATCCACGTCAAGGTGCGCGGGAAATGGCAGGACGACCGTGAACGCTATGCCGAATGGGGCCTGGACTTCGATGCCTGATCGGGATCAATCGTCTGCGCCTGAAACGCGCAGGTAGGGCGTTCCGCCATGGAATGGCACGACAAGGGCTACATCCTGGCGACCCGCAAGCATGGTGAAAGTGCGCTGATCGTCAGCGCCCTGACGCAGACGCGGGGCCGCCAGACGGGCCTGGTGCGGGGCGGGGCGGGACGGCGCAAGCGCGGCGGCCTGCAGGTCGGCAACCTGGTCACCCTCGATTGGCGCGGCCGCCTGCCGGAACACCTGGGCAGCCTGACGACCGAAGTCCTGGAAACCCCGGCGGCGGCGCTGATGAACTGCCCGGACGGCCTTGCCGCGCTCTCCGCCGCCTGTGCGGTGACCGAGGCCCTGCTGCCCGAGGGCGAAGACCATCCCGCGATCTTCCATGGCCTGGCGGCGTTGTTTGGGGTCCTCGACGATGCCGACGTCGGATCGGCCTATGTGAAATGGGAAATGGGCGTGCTCGGCGAATTGGGCTTCGGCCTTGATCTCGCCGCCTGCGCCGCCACGGGAGAGACGGAAAACCTGACCTATGTCTCACCCAAGACCGGGCGCGCCGTCTCGGCCGCCGCCGGCAAGCCCTATCACGGGCGCCTGCTGGCCCTGCCGGCGTTCCTGCTGGGCGCCGGGGCCGCGGAAACCCCGGCCGAGGTGGTCGACGGCCTGAAGCTGACCGGCTATTTCCTGGAAAGCCACGCCCTGGAAGGGCGGGCCGGACGCCTGGCCGCCCGCGACCGCCTTGTGGAACGCTTTCAGGCGAAAAAATAACCGATTTGTCGCCATCGGCGCATTGACCGCCCACCCCCCGGATGTACTATATCTGGTGCATGAATTCGGCCTTCCGTCCCAGATGCGCGGAAAACCTGCAATCTAAGGAACCCTTGCGATGACCGCGATCACGCCCCCCGGCGACTTCGGCGGGGAAATCCGCGACACCCCCCTGTCCCAGGCGCTGAGCGAGCGCTATCTGGCCTATGCGCTGTCGACCATTGTCTCGCGCTCACTGCCCGACGTGCGCGACGGCCTGAAGCCCGTGCACCGGCGGCTGCTCTACGCCATGCGGCAGCTGAAACTCGACCCCGCCACGGGCTACAAGAAATGCGCCCGCGTCGTCGGCGACGTGATGGGTAAATATCACCCCCACGGCGATCTTGCGATCTATGACGCCCTGGTGCGCCTGGCCCAGGATTTCGCCGTGCGCTACCCCCTGGTCGACGGCCAAGGCAACTTCGGCAACATCGACGGCGATAACCCCGCCGCCATGCGTTACACGGAATCGCGCCTGACCGAGATCGCGGCGGCGTTGCTTGACGGTATCGACGAGGACACGGTCGATTTCCGCACGACCTACGACGGGGAAGAGGAAGAACCCATCGTTCTTCCGGCCAATTTCCCGAACCTGCTGGCCAATGGATCGACGGGCATCGCCGTCGGCATGGCGACCAACATCCCGCCGCATAACGCGGGCGAGTTGTGTGACGCGCTGATCCACCTGATCAAATTCCCCAACGCGACCTTCGACAAGCTGTGCGAGTTCATCCCCGGGCCGGATTTCCCGACCGGCGGCGTGCTGGTCGAAGACCATGCCGCCGTGGTCGAGGCATACCGCACGGGCAGGGGCGCCTTCCGCCTGCGCGCCAAATGGCAGGTCGAGGATCAGGGCCGCGGCCAGTACGAGATCGTCATCACGGAAATTCCCTATCAGATCCAGAAGGCCAAGCTGATCGAGCGCATCGCCGACCTGATCATCGGCAAGAAACTGCCGATCCTGCAGGACGTGCGCGATGAATCGACGGAAGACGTGCGCATCGTGCTGGAGCCCAAGAGCCGCACGGTCGACGCGGAAACCCTGATGGAGCACCTGTTCCGCGAGACGGACCTGGAAATCCGCTTCAACATGAACATGAACGTGCTGGACGCCAACAACACGCCCGGCGTGATGTCCCTGCGCGACGTCCTGCAGGCGTTCCTCGACCACCGCCACAAGGTGCTGATCCGGCGCAAGAACTTCCGCCTGGAGAAGATCGAGCGGCGCATGGAGGTCCTGGGCGGGCTGTTGGTCGCGTTCCTCAACCTGGATGAAATCATCAAGATCATCCGCGAGGAGGACGAGCCCAAGACCGTGTTGATGAAGCGCTTCGACCTGACCGAGGTCCAGGCCAATGCGATCCTGGACATGCGCCTGCGCCAGTTGCGCAAGCTGGAAGAGATCGAGATCCGGCGCGAGAACGAGGACCTGGGCAAGGAACGCAAGACGATCAAGACGCTGCTGAAGGACGAGGGCGAGCGTTGGAAGGCGATTGCCGCCGAAATCGCCGAGACCAAGAAAGCATTCGGCCAGAAGACCGAAATCGGCGCGCGGCGCACGGAAATCGCCGGCCCGCCGACCGCCGTCGTGGTGCCCCTGGAAGCCATGATCGAGAAGGAACCGATCACCGTCGTGCTGTCGGAAAAAGGCTGGATCCGAGCCCTCAAGGGCCATGTCGAGCCGGGCACGGAGGTCAAGTTCAAGGACGGCGACAATCTGAAGTTCATGGTCCACGGACAGACCACGGACAAGTTCCTCGTGTTCGCCACCAACGGGCGGTTCTACACCTTGGCCGGCGATAAGCTGCCGGGCGGTCGCGGGCACGGAGAGCCCGTGCGCCTGATGGTCGATATCCCGAACGGCCACGATCCGATCTGGCTTCAGGTCTATCAGACCGGCAAGAAGTATGTCGTGGCGTCGGACACAGGGCGCGGCTTCATCGTGCCGTCCGATGACCTGATGGCCCAGACCAAGAACGGCAAACAGGTCCTGAACCTGGGCACGGGGGAAGAGGCCGCCGCCATCGCGGAAGTGATGGAGGGGGCGGATGCCGTCGCCGTGGTCGGCGAGAACCGCAAGCTTTTGATCTTCCCGATTGATGAGTTGCCGGAAATGGGCCGCGGCAAGGGCGTGATTCTGCAACGCTACAACAAGGGCGGGCTGGCCGACGTCACAACCATGCGCTTCGCCGAGGGCCTGACCTGGCGCTCGGGCGGCCAGCGTACGGAGCCGGAATATCAGCAATGGCTTGGCAAGCGGGCCCAGGCGGGCCTTGTCGTGCCCAAGGGCTTTCCGCGCTCGGGGACCTTTGGTCGGGACTAGGCAGGGCGGGCGGAACTAAGTCCCGGACGTTGCCGTGAAGTCGTCGAAGTTCTGCCAACCGGTCGCCGTATGGACCTCAAGCGGGCGGAACCGCGCCTTGTAGGACATCTTGTTGCAGCCCTCGATCCAGAATCCCAGATAGACATAGGGCAGGCCGAGACGCTTGGCCTCGTCGATCAGCCACAGGATCATGTAGGTGCCCATGCCCCGGCGCGGTTGTTCCGGGTCGAAATAACTGTAGACCGCTGACAGCCCGTCGCCCAGGCGGTCGGCCAGCATGGCCCCCATCAGCGCGCCCTCGTCATCGCGGAAGGTGATCAGGCCGGTGTCGATGGGGGTGTCCTCGATCAGCGCCTGGTAGTCCAGGTAATCCATCTTGGACATGTCGCCGCCCGAATGGCGCGACGCCTGATAACGCTGGAACAGGCGGTATTGTTCTTGGGTGGCGGTCGGCTGTGCCATGCGCGCCGACAGGTCCGTATTGGCCTTCAGGATCCGCTTCATCGACGGACGCAGGTCAAAGCCGTCGACCGCGATGCGCACGGCCTTACAGGCATCGCAACCGGGACAAGCCGGGGCATAGACGATACCGTGGGAGCGACGGAAACCGGCATAGGACAGCTGATCGTGCAGGCGGGTGGCGTCGCGCCCGAACAGTTCGGTGACCACGCGTCGTTCGACCCGGTCCGGCAGGTACGGACAAGGCAACGGGGCCGTCGCGAAAAAGAATCGCGTGTCCGATATGGGTTTGTGGCGCATGTCGTGTCCCTGTGCCTCCGGTCACGCCGCCAATGCGTCAACCGTTCGGAACCTACTGTGGCTTAATATCACCGCGGATTTCAAGGTTGATCCCGGGCAACGCCGGTGCGGCTGGCTGAGCCGGGGCACCGCCGTTAGGCGCAGGCAGTTGTATGCCTTCGGGTTTCAACTCGGGCGCGGGCGCGGCGCCGCCATCCTCCTGCCGCTGCTGACGCTTGATCTCGTTCAGGCCGGGCAAGGCTTCGTTCTCACGTTCCTTCCTGGCCTTTTCCTCGGCGGCCTTTTGGGCCTTTTCCTTTTCCGCCTCGCGGCCGGTGCCCCGCAGCAGAATGATCGAAAGCCGCCGGTTGGACGGATGCTTGGGATCTTCGGCGATCAGAGGGTCCGTCGCCGACTTGCCGACGACACGCTGAATTCTGGCGTCGGGCACACCGAAGCTTTCGAGCGCGCGGCGCGCCGAATTGGCGCGGTCCGACGACAGTTCCCAGTTGCCGTAGTCCTGACCGGAAAACGGGGTTGCGTCCGTATGCCCGGAAATCGAGATGTCCTGGGGCATCGACAGAATGACCTTGGAGACCAGTTCCAGCAGGCGTTCCGTGTGCAGGAACATCTTGGAGGATCCCGACGGGAACATGGCCAGGCCGTCGCGGTCGATCAACTGTATACGCAGACCTTCGGGCGTGTTGTCGACCAGCAGGCTGTTTTTCAGCTGACGCATCTGCGGCACGCTTTCCAGCGTTTTTTGCAGTTCTTCCTGGGCGTCCTCGAAGGCTTCCTGTTCCTTCCTGGCAGCCTGGGCCTCAAGGTCCTCTTCGGTCGGTTGGGCCTTGGATTCGGCCTCGCCCTCAGACAGGTCGCCGCCGGTGCCGGCCTTGGGCGGCGGCAGGTCGACGGTCACGCTGTCGCGCGCCGTGGCGTTCGAGGAAATGCCTTCCTCGGTAATCGTCTTGCCCTGAAGGATGTCGCCGGACCCGCTGGTCGTCTGCGACGTGGACACGGGCGCGAAATAGTTGGAAATGCCTTCGAGGGATTCCTGGGTGACCGAGTTCAACAGCCACAGCAGCAGAAAGAAGGCCATCATGGCGGTCACGAAGTCGGCGTAGGCGATTTTCCACGCGCCACCGTGATGGCCGTGTCCACCCTTCTTGATCTTCTTGATGATGATCGGTTGTTTTGCGGCTTCTTCCGCCATCAGGCCCTTCCTATGGGGGCTGTCCCGTTTCCGCCGGTCGTGCCGCCGTGGTCACGGGCGGGCGTCCGGCCGGCGGCGGGGAGAGCGATTGTCACGACGCCGCGGGCAGGTTGGTGACCATTTCCTCGACCTCGGCAAAGGTTGGCCGCAGCCCGTGCGCCAAGGTCTTGCGCGCGAATTCAACGGACACCTGCGGAGCATAACCCTGCATGTGGCCGACCAACGCGATCTTGATGCAGTTCAGGTAAGCGGCGTCGGCGCTGTAGGTATTGGTCAGGGAGGCCGCAATGGGAGCCATGAAGCCATAGGCGAAGAAAATTCCGCTGAACGTCCCGACCAGGGCCGCCGCAATCAGGTTGCCGAGAACTTCCGGCGGCTCGGTGATCGAGCCCATGGTCACGATGACGCCCAAGACGGCGGCGACGATGCCCAGCGCCGGGGTCGCGTCGGCCATGCTCTGCCAGGCGCCCGAGATGGCATGCAACTCCTCGTGGTGTTTTTCCAGTTCGGCGTCCATGACCGATTCGATTTCGTGCGGGTTGGAAGCCCCCAAGGTCAACAGGCGCAGATAGTCGCACAGGAATTCGATGGCGTGATGGTCCGCGTGAAACAATGGGAAATTGGCGAACAGGGTGCTTTCGTCCGGTTTTTCCACATGCGCTTCAAGCGCCAGGTCGCCCTTGGTCTTGGCCAGACGGAACACTGAATAGAGGCAACCGAGAAGCTCTTCATAGTGTTCGCGGGTATACGTGGGGCCTTTGATCAGGGTCTTGAACGATCCCATGACCCCCTTGATCACCGACTTGGGGTTGCCCGTGACGAACGCCCCAATGGCGCCGCCGAAGATGATAATGAATTCAAGCGGCTGCCAAAGCACACCGAAGCTGCCGTGGACGCCATAGGCACCAAACACGGAAACCAGTACAACCAATGAGCCTACAATAAACAGCATTCAGCAGTCTCCAAGAGCACGGGCCCGCGCCGGTGTCGGTTTTCGATCTTTGGCGCACGGATGGAAAGCTATCGTTCTATCATCCCAAAATACAAGCATTTCTCGTACCGAAGCACCATAAGCCAATATGTTTAATTCAAAGAGCCAGGCTCTCATTGAACGTCAAATTGATTGGTAATTGGTAAAGGCTTGCCAGTCGTTCCCCGGGCGACGTATTGAAGACGTCATCCGTGTACACCTGCCAGCATCCTTTGGGGAATGATTCGCCCGCCGATATGGTTGATCAAATTGCATTCAGAAACGCCTTGGCTTGTTTTGCCTCGGGCGTCACGGTTGTCACCGCGCCCGGCGACGGGCAGGGGCCCGTCGGCGTGACCGTCAGCGCCTTCTGCTCGCTGTCCCTCGACCCGCCCTTGATCCTGGTCTGCCTGGATAACCGCACCGGCTGCATCGCCCAATTCCTGGAATCGGGCGCCGGGTTCACGGTCAATGTCCTGGCCGCCGATCAACACGCCCTGTCCGACGCCTTTGCCGGGCCGCAGACCTTTGACCTGCACGGGCATGGATTTAAGGCTGGTGCGACCGGCGCGCCGATCCTCGACGGCGTGGCGGCGGCCCTGTCCTGCCAAACCCACGCGATCCACGACGGCGGTGATCACCGCATCGTGGTCGGCCGCGTGGCCGACGTGCAGGTGACCCGCGACAAGGCGCCGCTGGTCTATTTCCAAAGCTCATATCGCGGGTTAAGTGAGCGCCCCTAACCCTTCAATGTCATTAAATTTACCCATCGTTCGCGCGGTGGCGGCGCAGCTTGTCGGCGGAATCGCGACCGTGGCTGCCATGGCCATTATGCGCAATCTCGGCTGGCCGGCGCCACCGGCCACGCTCAGCATCATCTGGGGGGTCGTGGCGGCCGTGGCGACCCTGCCCCTGGGGCTGGCCCGCTGGTGGCTGCCGGTCCAGGCGGCGGCCCCGGTTCTGCTTTGGGTCATGCTGGGCCTGCAGCCGCCGGGATGGGTGTTCCCCGCCGTGTTCGTCGTCCTTCTCGCCGTCTATTGGAACGCGGTGGGCGAGGGAGTTCCCCTGTACCTCTCCAACGCCAAGACATGGCGCGCTGTCGAAAAGCTGTTGCCGAAACGCCCGGGCATCCGCATGGCGGACCTGGGCAGCGGGCTTGGCGGCACCTTGTGGCATGTCGCCGATGCGCGGCCCGACGCCGCGTTCGAAGGGTTCGAAACCGCCCCCCTGGTCTATCTCGCGACCCGTCTTAGGGAATTCACGCAACCGCGGGCGAACCTGCGAATCCGCTTTCTGTCCCTGTGGCGGGCGGATTTAAGGAATTTCGATGTCGTCTATTGTTTTCTGTCCCCCGTGCCCATGGCGCGTCTCTACGCCAAGGCCCGTGCGGAAATGAAGCCGGGCAGCCTGTTCATTTCCAACAGCTTTGCCGTGCCGGATGTCGCCCCGGATGAGATCGTCGAGGTCGACGACAGCCGGCGCACCCGACTGCTGGTCTTCAGGATGTAGGCCTAGTCCTTGCGGTTCGACAGGACCCGGGTCTGGAACCCAGCGTTGCATAGGGCTTCGACGATCGCGCGGGCATGTTCCGCGTCGATGGTTTCGATCACCACGTCCAGTTCCGTGTCGCGGATCGGGCCGTCGGTGAACAGGCGCTGGTGATAGACTTCCAGGATATTGCCGCCCAGACCGCCGATCAGCCCGGAGACCTCGGCCAACATGCCCGGACGGTCGCTCATGCCGATGCGCAAGGACACCATGCGCCCACCGCGCACCAGGCCGCGCAGCAGGACGTTGGACAGCAGGCGGGAATCGATGTTGCCGCCGGAAATCACGATACCGACCTTTTTTCCGGCATACCGGCCATCGCCGGCCAAAAGAGCCGCCACGCCGGCCGCCCCGGCGCCCTCGGCAACGATGCGCTGGCCTTCGGCCAGGGCCAGGACGGCGGCTTCGATCTGATCTTCACCCAGAACAGCGATATCCGTCACGTGGTCGGCGATGATCGGCTGGGTGATTTCGCCCGGTGTTTTCACGGCGATGCCTTCGGCGATGGTGGTGCCGGCGCCGGTCGAGGTCTCGCCGTTCAGGGCCTGGGCCATGGAGGGGTAAAGCGCCGTCTGCGCGCCGATCATCTCGATCCTCGGGTTGATGGCATGGGCCGCGATGGCGCAGCCAGCCATCAGGCCGCCGCCGCCGATGGGCACGATCAGAATGTCCAGATCCGGCACATCCTCAAGCAGTTCCAGGGCCACCGTGCCCTGACCGGCGATCACGTGCGGGTCGTCGAAGGGGGCTATGAACAGTTTGCCGGTTTCCTCGGCATGGGCCAGGGCGGCATCCCGCGCGGCGTTGAAATCGACGCCTTCCAGAACGACCTTTGCGCCCAGGTCCTCGGTCCGCCCGACCTTGGTGAAGGGGGTGCCTTCAGGCATGTAGATGGTCGCCGCGATGTCCAGTCGCCCGGCGTGATAGGCCACGCCCTGGGCGTGGTTACCGGCCGAGGCGGCGACGACGCCGCGCGCACGTTCGTCATCCGACAGGCTGCCCAGCTTGATCCCGGCGCCACGGACCTTGAACGAGCCCGTGACCTGCAGATTCTCCAGCTTCAGATAAACATCGGCGCCGGTCGCCCGCGACAACCGGCGCACCGGCAGGGCCGGGGTGCGAATGATCTCACCCTGCAATTGGTGGGCGGCATCGCGGATGGTATCTATCGTCACGGTCATGGCACAGGTTCCGTTGCGGCAACTGAAGCCGCCGTTCTACACGCTTGCTTAGTCTTTTGGCAGAATTTTCAGAACGTCGCGCGCCCCTGACGGGTCCGGCCCCAGGGTCATGGTTTGGCCGTCCCGCCAGGCATCGGCCAGATCGCGATAACGCGGGCTGAGCGGATTGCCCGACTGCCCCGTGGCGATGATGAAGCGGGAACCGTCCGGATCGCTCAAATCCATGAGGGCGCGCAGCCCCGCCCCATGGCGATGGGCAAAGGGAGCGTCCTTGCGCCCCAACCACATGGCGCCCCGGTTGAGGGTGTCGTTGCCGCCGTCCGTCGCGACCTCGACCGTCGTCCAATCGCGGAGCAGGGGAATGTGCCGGAACAGGGGATGTTCGAACCGGGCGACATGCACATCGCCCCACAGCGCCGTGCGACCCAGTTCCCGATCCAGGCCCATGAGGTCGCGGGCCGTGTGGTCCAAGGCGCGGACGACCGCGTCGGCGCAGGTTTCGACCCTGTCCGCCGTTCCCCGGTCGTCGCACCACGGCTGTCCGGCGGTCAGGGCGCGGACCACGGCCTGGATGCGCAGGCCGTGCCAGCGGCCGATCAGGTCGCCCAGGTCGTCGGCGAAGATGGCGCGTTTCAGGTTGAGGGCAAAGAACATGTAGGCGAGGGGTGCGCGCTGGCGGCGGTCCATGGCGCCGTCCCAACGCTCCAACGTACGAACCAGGGGCCGGCGGCCGGCAACGTCGTCCAATTGCGCCAAGGCGAAGGCCAACAGTTCCTCGGCCCCGGCGGAATGAATGTCCATCTGGGGGGTGATCGGGTCGGGCCGGTCACCGGCCAGCAGATCGGCCAGCCGTCGGGCGCGAAAGGGTGGCGGCCAGTCGGCGGCGATCGCGAAGGGAAAGCCCGGAGGCGTGACCTTGTTGTTGGCGTTCAGCAGCACGCCGCCCGGCGGATCGGCATAGCGCGGCATCACCGATGGATCGAGATAACCGCCGTACCCCACCGGCCCCTGGGTGCGGACCAGTGGCACCGCGCCGCCGCCGCGTTTGCGCCGGGGCAGGCGGCCCGCCGTGATCATGCCGATATCGCCTGCCCGGGTGGCATACAGGATGTTCTGCACGGGGGCATGGAACTGGCGCAGGGCCGCCGCGACATCGGCCTTGGTCTTGGCGGCGTTGAGGGCCAGGAGTGCTTCCGGCGTGCGGTCGCCCGCTTCCAGATAGGGGGCAGAGAGGGTCACCGGGCGGCCGTCGGCCTCGGTAATGACGGGGCCGTCGGGGGTTTCCAGCACCTTCAGGATTTCCGGCGCGCCGTCCCGCACCTTGATGACCTCGGTACGTGTGCCGAATTCGGCCATCCCGTCGCCGGTGTCGGTGCGGTAGGTGCCCGGTTGCCCGGCCGGGGTTTCGATAATCAGGTCTTCCGTATCCGCCCCCGTGGTCGTGAACCCCCAGGCGACATGGCCGTTGTGGCCGATCAGCAGGAACGGCACGCCGGGCACGGTCGCCCCGGCAAGCACGCCGTCCGGGGTTTCCAGGCGCGCCAGATACCACAGGATCGGCGCCCGGAATTCCAGATGCGGGTCGTTGGCCAGGAACGGCTTGCCGGTCGACGTGCGCGCCCCCGACAGCGCCCAGGCGTTGGACGCCGTGCCCGGCGCGCCCGCGCTGCGCGGATCCCAATCCAGGGCGGGAAAGGCTGCCAAACCGCTGCCGCCGCCGGGCACGCCCGGAAAGGCCGTCGGTGCGTCGCCGGGGTAGGGCGGCCACAGGAAATCCACCTGTTCCGGCGACAGTCTGGCCAACATGTCGAGACGCAGGCGTTCCGTCCGCCAATTACCCGCCAGGCGCAGGGCCATCAGCTTGCCCCAGACCAGGCTGTCGGCGGGTCGCCAGGGTTCAGGCGTATGACGAAGTGCCAAGAATTCGACGGTGCGCGGCCAGGCGGTCTCGTCGATCCAGGCGTTGACCCCGTCGGCATAGGCCTTCAGACGGCTCTTCAATTCGGGCGACGCGGCCTTCGCCTGCGCTTCGGCCAGCCGGTAGATTCCCAGCCGACGCATGTAGCGGTCCATGTCGAGGGCCGGCGCGCCCAACATTTCCGCCAGCCGCCCAGCCCCCGCGCGGCGCATCAATTCCATCTGGAAGAACCGGTCCTGGGCATGGACGAAACCGAGGGCGAAAAAGGCGCTGTCCCCGTTGTCGGCGCGGATGCGCGGCACGCCATGGCCGTCGCGGGTGACCGTCACCGGCGCCGAAAGCCCCGTGAGCTTCAGGCTGCCCGACGTCTTGGCAAAGGTCGGGGCGAGCAGGGTCGCACCGCCGCCGACAAGCGCCACGGCCAGCGCAAGGCCCCAGACCTTCAGCCCACGCAGCCGCATTGCGGACCTTTCGGGCCGGAAATTTTCGCCCGCCTGCATTGCGGGGGGTAAATCTTGGCGTTATACATCGCGCGACACCAAATTTGCGCCGGCCCCCGGTTTCCGGGCGTGCCAAGCGTTCCCTACCATCGCCTGACGCCCACAATAAGGCGCGACCAACAAAAGGAAACAGACATGTCCGGACCCTTGAGCGGCCTTCGGGTTTTCGATCTGACCCGCATTCTAGCGGGCCCCTCCTGCACGCAGATTCTCGGCGACTTGGGCGCCGACGTGATCAAGGTGGAAATTCCCGGCAAGGGCGACGACACGCGCGGCTTCGCGCCGCCCTACCTGAAGGACGGCGAGGGCCAGGACACGGATCAGAGCGCCTATTTCACCTGCGCCAACCGCAACAAGCGCTCGATCACCCTGGACCTGACCAAACCCGAAGGCATCGAACTGGCGAAGAAGATGATCGCCAAGTCCGACGTGCTGGTCGAAAACTTCAAGACCGGCGGCCTGGCCAAGTATGGCCTGGGTTATGAGCAGTTGAAGGACGACAATCCGGGCCTGGTCTATTGCTCGGTCACCGGCTTCGGCCATACGGGGCCCTACGCCAACCGTCCCGGATACGACGTGCTGATCCAGGGCATGGGCGGCTTCATGAGCGTCACCGGTGAGCCGGACAGCGATCCGCAGAAAGCCGGCATCCCCATTTCCGACCTGATCGCGGGCATGTACGCCGCCGTCGGCATCAACGCCGCCCTGCGTCACCGCGAAGTCACCGGCGAGGGCCAGCACATCGACATTGGCATGCTGGACACCACCGCCGCCATTCTGTCGATCCAGGGGGCGAACTTCCTGGCCACCGGTCAGAACCCGCCGCGTCTGGGCAATGCGCACCCGAACATCGTGCCATATCAGTCGTTCGCGACCGCCGACGGCGACATCATTCTGGCCGTGGGCAACGATGGCCAGTTCCAGCGTTTCTGCAAGGTCGCCGGCTGCGAGAACCTGGCCGAAGACCCGAAATTCGCGACCAACGCCAACCGCGTGTCGAACCGGGACGAGATCGTGGCATTGCTGAAGCCGATCATCGCCGCCAAGCCGTCGGAATTCTGGTTGACGGAGCTGGAGAAGAACAACGTCAGCTGCGGGCCCATCAACCGCCTGGACCAGGTGTTCGCCGATCCGCAGTTCCTGGCCCGCGGCATGCGGCTCGACATGCCGCACCCGAAGACCGGCAGCAAGCCGGTCAGCATGGTCGCGAGCCCGCTGAAATTCTCCAAATCGCAGGTCGATTACCGCATGGCGCCGCCGGTTCTGGGCCAACATTCGGAAGAGGTCCTGGGCGAGGTCCTGGGTCTCAGCCCCGACGAGGTCGCGGGCTTGCGTGACCGCGGCGTGATCTGACGCCGCGGCGGGTCAGGGCAGGGGAGCGAAACGACATGCAGCGCAAATCGTTCCTCGGCCGCTCCGCCCTCGGCACGTTTCACGAGGTCGTCTATTGGCAGTGGGGACCGGCCGACGGCCCGGTCCTGCTCTGCGTTCATGGCCTGACCCGCAACGGCCGCGACTTCGATGCGGTGGCCGAACGGTTCTCCGACCGCTGGCGCGTCGTTTGCCCCGACATCGTCGGGCGCGGCGACAGCGGTCGCCTCGCCGATCCCCTGCAATACGGCTATCCGCAGTACCTCGCCGACCTGACGGCCTTGATCGCCCGGCTCGACGTGGACCGGGTCGCCTGGCTCGGCACCTCCATGGGGGCCTTGCTCGGCATGATCATGGCAGCGGGGCCGGGGACGCCGGTCGAACGCCTGCTGATGAACGATGCCGGGCCGGTGGTGACCAAGGACTCCCTTCAGCGCATCGCCGCCTACCTGGGCACGGCGCCGGATTTCGCCGACATGGCCGAGGCGGAAGCCTATATCCGCCAAGTCCACGCGCCGTTCGGCCCCCTGACCGACGACCAATGGGCCCATCTCGCCCGCCACAGCGTGCGTGAGGGGGGCGGCGGGCGGCTGGTGCTGAAGTACGATCCCAGCCTGGCCAAACCGTTCCAAAGCGCGGTCGACAACGATTTGGTGCTATGGCCCGTGTGGGACGCGATCCGGTGTCCGGTCACCGTGATCCGGGGCGCGCAATCGGACCTTTTGCGCGCCGACACCCTGGCGGAGATGCAATCCCGCGGCCCCAAGGCGACGGCCCATGAAATTCCCGGTGTCGGTCATGCGCCGGCTTTGATGGACGAGGTTCAGCTGAATCTGATCGCGGACTGGCTCACGGCCTGATCCGGCCCGAATTTATTCAGCGGACACATACCTTTGTCTGTATTGAAAGTCGCCGGGCCGACGAATACTATGCAGCCACGTTAAGGATCGGTCAGACGCATTTTCGCGCAAGACCGCCGGAAATCTGGGAGTGCCGATAATGGCTGAAGTTCAGGCTGTAAACTCGTCCCGCGCGCTGCGCGAAGCGGAAACCCGCGAACTGGCGACGCACCCGGGTGAGGACCTGGAAGATTTCGTGACCTTCCGGGTCAAGAAACAGCTGTTCGGCATTCCCGTGTTGATGGTCCAGGACATCCTATCACCGGACCGCATCGCCTCGATCCCGCTGGCGCCGCCGGAAGTGCGCGGCTCCATCAACCTGCGCGGCCGCATCGTCACCGTCATCGACGTGCGTGTGCGCCTAGGCCTGCCGACCAGCACGGAAGCCTCGGAAAACGCCATGGCGGTGACGGTGGAACACGAACACGAGCTCTACACCCTGCTGGTCGACAGCATTGGTGACGTGATCAGCCTGTCCAACGATCTTTACGAGCGTAATCCGGCAACCCTGGACTCTCTGTGGCGCGAATTCGCCAACGGAATCTATCGCTTGAAGGGTGAGTTGATGGTGGTGCTTGATGTGCACCGCCTGCTGAACATCAGCGTCCGGCCCTAGAAGCGATCGCCCATCACCCGCGCAACAGACGCGCGACATCCAAGGCCGCATAGGTCAGGATCGCGTCGGCACCCGCGCGCTTGAACGCCATCATGGTTTCCACCACCACCTTGTCGTAATCCAGCCAGCCGGCATCGCCGGCACCGCGCAGCATCGCGTATTCGCCCGACACGTTGTAGACGAAGGTCGGCAGACGGAATTCCTGCTTCACCATGCGCACCACGTCCAGATAGGGCAGGCCCGGCTTGACCATGACCATGTCCGCACCTTCCTCGACGTCGAGGGTGACCTCCCACATCGCCTCGTCCACGTTGGCCGGGTTCATCTGGTAGGTCGCCTTGTCGCCCTTCAAGGCTCCTTTGGAGCCGACCGCATCGCGGAACGGCCCGTAAAAACCGGACGCATACTTGGCCGCATAGGCCAGCACGGACACGTCCTGGCGGCCCGCGTCGTCCAGGGCGTCGCGAATGGCGGCGACGCGCCCGTCCATCATGTCCGACGGGGCAATGATGTCGCAGCCGGCCTCGGCCTGGACCAGGGATTGTTTGACCAGAATATCAACGGTTTCGTCGTTAAGGATGACCCCATCCTTCACAAGGCCGTCGTGGCCGTCGGAATTGAAGGGGTCGAGCGCCACGTCGCAGATCACCCCGACGTCCGGCACGGCGGCCTTGGCGGCGCGCACGGCGCGGCACACCAGGTTGTCCGGGTTGTAGGCTTCCTTGGCGTCCGGGGTCTTCAGGGTGTCGTCCGTATAGGGAAACAGCGCCACGGCGGGAATGCCCAGTTCGCGGGCTTCCGTCACCGCCCCGGCCAATAGATCGACTGACAGGCGCTCGACGCCCGGCATGGACGGAATGGGCTCCCGCTTGTTCGTGCCCTCGACCACGAACACCGGCCAGATCAGGTCGTCCGCGGACAATTTATGTTCGGCGACCAGCCGCCGGATCCAGGGTTCGCGCCGGTTGCGGCGCATGCGCTTGCGGGGAAATGTGGCCACGGTCGATTGCTTCCGGTGAGGGGTCAGGAGGCCCAAAGGCTTGGACGAAGCCGACAAAATCCCTTGGAGATCGGCTAAAGTCAACGTTTCTCGGCGAAGGAAGTCCGGGATTGCTCCCTTTACCCAAGGCAGGATTTGCCTTACGTTTACGTAAACGGAAACTATAACACTCATTGGGATCGGAACCACCGCCGTGCCGGACGATACACTTCCCGCCGCCGGGTCAAAGCAGGCCCCGGGCGACGCCAGCAAGGGGCCGCTGCATCCGGTCCGTTTCGTCACCGCCGCCGCCCTGTTCGACGGCCATGACGCGGCCATCAACATCATGCGCCGCATCCTGCAGGCGCAGGGGGCCGAGGTCATCCACCTGGGCCACAACCGCTCCGTCGACGAGGTCGTGACCGCCGCGATCCAGGAAGACGCCCACGGCATCGCCGTCTCAAGCTACCAGGGCGGCCATGTGGAATACTTCAAGTACATGATCGACCTGCTGCGCGAGCGCGGCCGCCCGGACATCGCCGTATTCGGCGGCGGCGGCGGCGTCATCGTCGCGGGCGAGGTCAAGGACCTGGAAGCCTACGGCATGACCCGCGTCTATTCGCCGGAAGACGGCCGGCGCCTGGGATTGCAGGGCATGATCGCCGACATGATCCAGACGGCGCGGCGCGACCTTGCCGCCGATCTGCCCCAGGACCTGGACGGGCTCAAGGCCGGCGATCCGGCCGATCTAGCCCGCGTCATCACGGCGATCGAGGACGGCCGCCTGCCCAAGCCCCTGCGGGACGAAATCACCGCGGCCGCCCAAGGCCGCGACACGGTGCCGGTGCTCGGCATCACCGGCACGGGCGGGGCGGGCAAATCGTCGCTGACCGACGAGATCGTGCGGCGGTTCCGGTTCGGCTCGGGCGAACCGCGCATCGCCGTCGTCGCCATCGACCCGACCCGGCGCAAGACGGGCGGGGCCCTGCTCGGCGATCGCATCCGCATGAACGCCAACAACGCGCCCAACGTGTTCTTCCGCTCCCTCGCGACGCGCGACGCCAAGACCGAGGTGCCGCCGGCGCTCGCCGACATCATCGCCGCCGTGAAGGCCGCAGGCGCCGACATCGTGATCATCGAAACGCCGGGGATCGGGCAGGGGGACGCCGGCATCGTGCCGTTCTGCGACGTCTCGCTCTACGTCATGACCCCGGAATTCGGCGCCGCCAGCCAGCTCGAGAAGATCGACATGCTGGATTTCGCCGATGTCATCGTCATTAATAAAATGGACCGCAAGGGGGCCATGGACGCGCTGCGCGACGTGCGCAAGCAGGTGCAGCGCAACCGCGAGGCCTTCGCCGCCAAGCCCGACGACATGCCCGTGTTCGGCGCGATTGCCTCCAGATTCAACGACGCCGGGGTGACGGCGGTCTATCAGGAACTGCTGAGCCAGTTCACGGCCAAGGGCTTTCCGGCCCTGCCGCACCTGTTGCCGGCGGTGGAGGGCAAGGCATCGGAGCCGGGCCTGGCCATCGTGCCGCCGGACCGCCAGCGCTATCTCGCCGAAATCGCCGATGAGGTGCGCGGCTATCTCGCCCGCGCCGAGGCCCAGGCACGCATCGCCCGGGCCCGCCAGCAGGCCCTGGAAACGGCCCGCATGCTGGAAGAAACCGGCAAAAACATCAGCGATGTACGGGATCTTGCTGACTCAAAATCTAAGGAACTGAGCGCCGAGGCCCATGCCCTTTTGGACGCCTGGCCGGAGACCCGCGCCGCCTATTCCGGCGACGAGATGGTGGTCACCGTGCGGGATCGGGAAATCCGCAACGACCTGACCCGCACGACCCTGTCGGGCAACACGGTCCGCCGCGTCAGCCTGCCGAAATATGAAGATCACGGCGAGTTGCTTAAATGGCTGATGCGGGAAAATCTGCCGGGGTATTTCCCCTATACGGCCGGGGTGTTCCCCTTCAAGCGGACCGAGGAAGACCCGACCCGCATGTTCGCCGGCGAGGGCGATCCCAAGCGCACCAACGCCCGGTTCAAATATCTGTCCAAGGAGTCCGAGGCCAAGCGCCTGTCGACGGCCTTCGATTCCGTCACACTCTACGGCTTCGATCCGGACGAACGCCCGGACATCTACGGCAAGGTCGGCAATTCCGGCGTTTCGATCGCGACCCTGCAGGACATGGCCGAACTGTACGACGGCTTCGACCTCTGCGCGCCCACGACCTCCGTCTCCATGACCATCAACGGCCCGGCGCCGACCATCCTGGCCATGTTCCTGAACACGGCGATCAATCAGCAGATCGCCAAGTTCGAAGCGGAAAAGGGCAGGGCGCCCGACGACGCGGAAGCGGCCGACATCCGCGCCTGGACCCTGGCCAACGTGCGCGGCACCGTGCAGGCGGACATCCTCAAGGAAGATCAGGGCCAGAACACCTGCATCTTTTCCACCGAATTCGCCCTGCGCATGATGGCCGATATCCAGGCCTATTTCGTCGAGAACAGGGTGCGGAACTTCTATTCCGTGTCGATCTCCGGCTATCACATCGCCGAGGCCGGGGCGAACCCGATCTCGCAGTTGGCCTTCACGCTCGCCAACGGCTTCACCTTCGTCGAGGCCTATCTGGCCCGCGGTATGAACATCGACGACTTCGCGCCCAACCTGTCGTTCTTTTTCTCCAACGGCATGGACCCGGAATACACGGTCATGGGCCGGGTCGCGCGGCGCATCTGGGCCGTTGCCATGCGCGAACGCTACGGCGCGAACGAACGTTCACAGAAACTCAAATACCATATCCAAACCTCGGGCCGGTCGCTGCACGCCCAGGAAATGGACTTCAACGACATCCGCACCACGTTGCAGGCCCTCATCGCGGTCTACGACAACTGTAATTCCCTGCACACAAATGCCTTTGACGAGGCCTTCACCACCCCGACCGAGGACAGCCTGCGCCGGGCCATCGCCATCCAGATGGTCATCAACAAGGAATGGGGCCTGGCCAAGAACGAAAACCCCAACCAGGGGGCCTTCGTCATCGACGAGCTGACCGACCTGGTGGAAGAGGCCGTGTTGCAGGAGTTCGAGCGCATTTCCGAGCGCGGCGGCGTGCTCGGCGCCATGGAGACAGGGTATCAGCGCGGCAAAATCCAAGAGGAATCCCTGCACTACGAAACCCTCAAGCACGACGGAAGTCTGCCGATCGTCGGCGTCAATACCTTCCTCAATCCCAATCCGGACGCGGGATTGGCCGAGCCGCCGTTGCAGCGGTCCTCGGAAGAGGAAAAACAGAATCAGATCAAACGGCTGCGGGCGTTTCACGAGGCACGGCGCGAGGACGCCCAGGCGGCGCTGGCCAACCTCAAGGCCGCCGCCGCGGCGGACGGCAACCTGTTTGCCGCCTTGATGGAAGCCGTGAAATCGTGTTCCCTGGGGCAGATCACGGACGCGTTGTTCGACGCGGGCGGACAGTACCGCCGGAACATGTAGACGGACCGGCCTGAACACCCGCCTTCCGGCCGCTGAAATAAAGGGCTCTGGCTTGGCCACGCAAGACGACGTTTACCTGCCGGAAGTGCTGTTCGAGTTCCAGCCCAAGGGACGCTATGTACGCGTCACCGCCATCGACCCGCGCACGGGCGTCGAAGTGATCTCCATCTGCGATTCCAAGTATTCCCAATCGATGGTTCAGCGCCTGGCCGTCCGCAAGCTGAAATACGTACTGCGCAAGCGCCGCGCCCAGATCATGGGGCCGGGCCGCACCGGGCGCACGGACCTGCTGGCCTGAACATTGCCGGGGGACAATTCGGCGCTTGATTTTCGCCGCCGGTTTTTCCACATGTGTCGCGCCGATCCAGTGATTTCTACATCTGGAGCGGCGCAGAGCCCTTGTGTTCGTGTGGCGGCCGGAATCGAGATGTGGTATCACTGCCGCCGGACGAACGCAGCCTTCCAAAAAGCCCCAGGTGGACAACCGTGAGCACCAAACCCGTCGCCATCGCCTGCGATCACGCCGGCTTCGCCTTGAAAACCGATCTGCTCAAGCAGCTTGCCGACATGGGCCATGAGGTCCTGGACCTTGGCACCAATTCCGAGGACTCGGTCGATTACCCCGATTTCGGCTTCGCCATGGCCCAGGCCATCCGCGACGGCAAGGCCGGCTTGGGCGTTCTGGTCTGCGGCTCCGGGATCGGCATTTCCATAGCCGCCAACCGCTATCCGGAAGTCCGCGCCGCCCTGATCCATGATGCGCTCGGGGCCCGCATGTGCCGCCAGCACAACGACGCCAACGTAATCTGCTTCGGCGGCCGAATGATCGGCGCCGAAACGGCCAAGGATTGCCTTAAAATATTCCTGGAAACCGACTTCGAGGGCGGCCGCCACGGCCGCCGCGTGGACAAGCTGTCCACCCCGGCCTAGGGCCGGCCGCCACATAGCCTGAACATCCGCGCCCGCTGCCGACGGCGTCCGGGCGCTGCAACCGAACTTCAAGGACCGAGAACCCGCCATGCCCGACGCCGATACCCCGAAATACGCCGATCCCTCCCTCAACCGCTTCTTCGAAGCACCGTTGTCCGAGACGGACCCGGAGCTTTACGCCGCCGAGCGCGCCGAGCTGAAACGCCAGCAGGACAAGATCGAGCTGATCGCGTCCGAAAACATCGTGTCCCGCGCGGTCATGGAGGCCCAGGGCGGGGTCATGACCAACAAGTACGCCGAGGGCTATCCCGGGCGGCGCTATTACGGCGGCTGCGAATTCGTCGACGTCGCGGAAACGCTGGCGATCGACCGGGCCAAGAAGCTGTTCAACTGCGGTTTCGCCAACGTGCAGCCCCATTCCGGCGCGCAGGCCAACGGGGCCGTGATGCTGGCCCTGGTCAAGCCGGGCGAGACCATCATGGGCATGTCCCTGGCCGCCGGCGGACACCTGACCCACGGGGCGCCGCCTGCCATGTCCGGCAAGTGGTTCGACGCCGTGCAGTACGGCGTGCGCCGTCAGGACGCCCTGGTCGATTTCGATGAGGTCGAGCGCCTGGCCATGGAACACAAGCCCAAGATCATCATCGCCGGCGGTTCCGCCTATCCCCGCACCCTTGATTTCCCCAAGTTCCGCGAGATCTGCGACAAGGTCGGCGCGCTGATGATGGTCGATATGGCGCATTTCGCGGGCCTGGTCGCCGCCGGGGTGCATCCAAGTCCGTTCCCCTATGCGGACATCGCCACCACGACGACCCACAAGACCCTGCGCGGCCCCCGTGGCGGCATGATCCTGACCAACGACGAAGCGATCGCCAAAAAGATCAATTCGGCCGTATTCCCGGGCCTGCAGGGCGGGCCGCTGATGCATGTCATCGCCGCCAAGGCGGTGGCTTTCGGCGAAGCGTTGCGCCCTGAATTCAAGGACTATTCGGCGCGCGTCGTCGCCAATGCCCGGGTTCTCGCGGAAACGCTGGTTTCCCGCGGCTTCGATATCGTCGCCGGCGGCACGGACACGCATCTGATGCTGGTCGATATGCGCGCCAAGGGGCTGACCGGGGTCGCGGCCGAGGCCGCCCTGGAAAACGCCCGCATGACCTGCAACAAGAACGGCGTGCCGTTCGATCCGGAAAAGCCGACGGTGACCTCGGGCATCCGGCTGGGCACGCCGGCGGGCACCACGCGCGGCTTCGGCGAGGGGGAATTCCGCGAAATCGGCAACCTGATCGCCGACGTGCTGGATGGCGTCGCCGCCAATCCGGACGACAATTCTGCGGTGGAAGCCAAGGCGGCCGAAGCCGTGGGCCGGCTGTGCCGGGATTTTCCGATCTATTCGAACATCTAGGCCGGTAACGGCTTGTTTAGACCTGAGCGGGTACAAAACACAAAATATTGGGGAGTAGTGACCGATGCGGTGCCCATTCTGCGGACATGACGATTCTCAGGTGAAGGATTCCCGGCCGACCGAAGACGGCTCGGCGGTACGCCGCCGACGCTTCTGTCCGGCCTGTGGTGCCCGTTGGACGACGTTTGAACGGGTCCAACTGCGTGAACTTGTGGTCGTCAAGAAAGGCGGGGAAAAGACCCCGTTCGACCGCGACAAGCTGTCGCGTTCCCTGCACATCGCGCTCCGCAAACGCCCGGTCGACGAAGACCGTATCGAGCGGATCGTCAATTCCATACAGCGCCGGCTGGAAACTTTGGGGGAAAACGAGATTCCCTCCAAGGTGGTCGGCGAAATGGTTATGGAGAATCTGGCCAATCTGGATCAGGTCGCCTACGTCCGCTTTGCCTCCGTCTACCGAAACTTCCGCGAGGCCAAGGATTTTGAGGCCTTCGTCGAGAATTTAAGTGGCGAAGACGACTAAGCCATTCACCAAACACGACCGGCGGTTCATGGTCATGGCGCTGGGCTTGGCCCGGCGCGGGCTGGGCAATGCCTGGCCCAATCCGGCGGTCGGCTGCGTCCTGGTCCGCCCGGACCTTGAAGGCTGCCGCGACGGCGGCGGCCGCGTGGTCGGACGCGGCTGGACCCAGCCGGGCGGCAGGCCCCATGCCGAAACCGAAGCCCTGGCGCGGGCAGGGGAACTGGCCCGGGGCGCCACGGCCTATGTGACCTTGGAACCCTGCTGCCACACGGGCCAGACCGGCCCCTGCACGGAGGCCCTGATCGCCGCCGGCATCCGCCGTGTCGTCATCGCCGTCACCGATCCGGACGATCGGGTTGCCGGGCAGGGTGTCGCCGCCTTGGAAAATGCCGGGATCACCGTCGACCAGGGCCTGGACGAGCCCCACGCCCGGGAAATCAACGCCGGTTATTTCACCCGCGCCGCCAAGGGCCGGCCGCTGGTCCTGCTGAAGGCGGCCTCCAGCCTCGACGGCCGCATCGCCGCCGCCGGCGGGGACAGCAAATGGGTGACTTCCGACGCGGCCCGGGCGCGCGGCCATCTGATGCGTGCACAGGCCGATGCGATCATGGTGGGGATCGGCACGGTGCAGGCCGACGATCCGGAACTGACCTGCCGTCTGCCGGGCATGGATCGCCAATCGCCTGCGCGGGTGGTGCTCGACACACATCTGAAGACCCCGCCAAAGGGCAAGCTGGTGGCATCGGCCAAGGATGTGCCCCTGTGGGTCGTTACGGTTCCGGATTCTTCTCCCGAAGCTGCGGAAACATTGGAGAAAATGGGGGCCCAGGTGGTCCGCGTCGCCGCCGGAAGCGACGGCCGGCCGGATCCGGCGGCGGTTCTCGCCACCCTGGCCCGGGCCGGGATCACGCGCCTGTTGATCGAGGGGGGCGGCACGGTCGCGGCGACTTTCCTGAAGGCCGGACTGGTTGATCGCCTGGCTTGGTTCCATGCCCCCGTGGTGGTCGGCAGCGACGGCATTCCGGCGGTCGCACCTCTATCCGTGGTCACGATGAGCGACGCGTTGCGCTTCGAGCGCCTGTCCATGGAACTGGTCGGCGACGACATCCTGGAAATACTGGCGGTTCGCCCCCGTCCGGCGTAAGTAACACTCATGTTCACAGGCATCATCACCGACGTCGGCCGGGTCCGCGCCATCCAGCATGCGGATGACGGCCGTCTTGAAATCGAAACCGCCTTCGACACCGGCGATATCGCCATCGGCGCATCGGTCGCCTGTTCCGGCTGTTGCCTGACGGTGATCGAAAAAGGAGCAGGTTGGCTCGCCTTCGAAGCCTCGGGCGAAACCCGGCGGCTGACGACGCTCGGCACTTGGCACGAAGGCACCACCGTCAACCTGGAGCGGGCGCTCAAGGCCGGGGACGAGTTGGGCGGACATATCGTGTCCGGCCATGTCGACGGCATGGCCGAGTTGGTGGCGCGGGAGACGGAAGGGGAGTCCCTGAAACTAACCTTCCGCGCGCCGGACGCCCTGGCACCCTTCATCGCCGCCAAGGGCTCGGTCACTCTGGACGGTGTATCGCTGACCGTGAACACGGCCCTGGCCCGGGATTTCACGGTCAATATCATCCCCCATACCCAGGAACAGACGACCCTCGGCGGCCTGGCCGTCGGCGGCGCCGTGAACCTGGAAATCGACATGCTGGCGCGCTATGTTGCGCGGCTTATGCAGACAAACGGTGAAGCCCCTTGAAATTACAAGACGTTAACGCCTACGACGGCATCCTGTCGCCGATCGAGGACATCATTGAGGACGCGCGCAACGGGCGCATGTTCATCCTGGTCGACGACGAGGAACGCGAGAACGAGGGCGATCTGGTCATCCCGGCCCAGATGGCGACCCCGGACGCCATCAACTTCATGGCGCGCTTCGGGCGCGGGCTGATCTGCCTGGCGCTGACCCGCGAGCGAGTCGAAAAGCTGGACCTGCCGCATATGAGCCGCACCAATTCGTCGCGCCATCAGACGGCCTTCACCGTGTCGATCGAGGCCCGCGAGGGCGTCACCACGGGGATTTCCGCCTCGGACCGGGCGCGCACGGTCTCCGTCGCCATCGACCCGGCGCGGGGGGCGGCCGACATCGCCACGCCGGGCCATATCTTCCCGCTGGAAGCCCGCGACGGCGGCACCCTGGTGCGCGCCGGACATACGGAAGCGGCCGTCGATGTGGCGCGCCTGGCGGGCCTCAGCCCGGCCGGCGTGATCTGCGAGATCATGAACGACGACGGCACCATGGCACGGATGCCCGATCTGGTCGGCTTCGCCCAGCACCACGGGTTGAAGATCGCGACCATCGCCGACCTGATCGCCTACCGGCGCAAGAACGACCGGCTGGTCAAACGCATCCTGGAAACGCCGTTCGAAAGCCGCCACGGCGGCAGCTTCACCATGGCGATCTATCAGAACACCGTGGCCTATGCGGAACATATCGCCCTGGTGAAGGGCGACATTTCCAAAGGCGGTCCGGTGCCCGTGCGCATGCACGCGCTCAATGTGTTGGAAGACGTCCTGGGCGACAATTCGCGGGGCGCCGACGGCCTGTTGCAGCGCTCCATGGAAATCATCGGCGAGATGGGCCGGGGCGTCATCGTGCTGATCCGCGAGCCCATGCCGACCAGCCTGTCCGACCGGGTCAAGGCCAAGCTGGGCGAGGGTGAGAAGCCATCCGGCCAGCTCCGCGATTACGGCGTGGGCGCACAAATCCTGACCGACCTCGGCATCACGGAGATGACCCTTTTGACCAATTCGACCAAGACCGTGGTCGGCCTGGACGGCCATGGGCTGACCATCGTCGGCCGCCACCCCATCGACCGAGGTGCCGAGTGAGCGCCGCCGAGGCCCCGAAGGGCACAGTCCTGATCGTCGAATCCCGCTACTACCCGGACATTGCCGACGGTCTGATCGCCGGCGCCCTGCCGCTGCTGACCGAGGCCGGCCTGCACCACGAACGGCTGGAGGTCCCAGGCGTATTCGAAATTCCCGCCGCCATCCGCCATGCGGCCTTCGGCGGAAAATACGCCGGGTTCCTTGCTTTCGGCTGCGTGATTCGCGGCGAGACCAGTCACTACGACCATATCTGCAGCGAAGCCAGCCGCGCCATTATGGACCTGACGACGCGGGACGGCCTGGCGCTCGGCTTCGGGGTGCTAACCTGCGAAAACGGTGACCAGGCCCACGTACGCGCCGATCCCAAGGGCAAGAACAAGGGCGCCGAAGCGGCCCGCGCCTGCCTTGCCATGATCGACGTTAAACAGCGTTTCGGCGGAAGTTAAGGACGATCCATGACCACAACCCGATCCGCCCCCCTGAGTTCGGCCCGTCTGGCCGCCGTGCAGGCGCTGTATGAAATGGACCTGGCCGGCGCCGGCGCGGATCCGGTGCTGGAAGCCATCATGGCCGAACGCTGGTCGTCGTCCGCTCTCGACGCCGATGACGGTCATGGCGGCAACGACGATGAAAACGGCTTCACACCACCGGACCTGGACCTGTTGAAGGAACTGGTCGCGGGGGTCAGCAACGATCTCGAGGGTGTCGACCGCTACCTGAAGATGGCGCTCAACCACCCGCATACGGTGGAGTCCCTGGAAGCCCTCCTGCGCGCGGTACTGCGCGCGGCGGCCTTTGAAATGGCCAAACGGCCGCAGGTTCCCGCCGTGGTCGTCATCAAGGAATACGTGGACGTCGCCGACGCCTTTTTCGACGGGCGCGAACCGGCCCTGGTCAACGGCTTTCTCGACCATCTGGGTCGCGAACTCCGCCCGGCGGAGTTCACTTAAAGGTCGCCACAATTTCCCTCCCAATGGATGGGGGACACGACGGATGTACCTAACCGCATGAGCGACAACGACGAACCGGACAGATTGGGCGAATTCGATCTGATCGCCGCCTATTTCCGGCCCCTGACCGAGGGCCGGCCGGAAGCGCTCGACCTCAAGGATGACGCCGGGCTGCTGACGCCGCCCAAGGGCTGCCAGCTTGTCGTTACCACCGATGCCCTGGTCGCGGGCCAGCATTTCCTGGCCGATGCCGATCCAGAATGTTTGGCGGTCAAGGCGTTGGGCGTCAATCTCTCGGATCTGGCCGCCATGGGCGCCACGCCCGCCGCCTATACCCTGGCCCTGGCGGCCCCCAAGCCGATCGTTCCCGGCTGGCTGCAGACCTTCGCTTCCGGTCTTGGGGACATGCAGGCCGCACACGGCATCTTCCTGCTGGGTGGGGACACGGTGACCACGAACGGGCCGCTCACGCTCTCGATCACGGCACTCGGCTGGGTCGCCGCGGGGCAGGCTCTCCGCCGGTCCGGGGCGCAGACCGGTGATGATCTTTACCTGTCCGGGTCGATCGGCGATGCGGCCCTCGGCCTTCTGGTTGCCCGCGACGGGCGGACGCTCGCCGGTGTCGACGGCGATGCGTTCCTGCGTGACCGCTATGACCGGCCACGGCCGCGGACGGCGCTTGGCCCACGTCTGGTGAGCATCGCCACGAGTTGCATCGACGTGTCCGACGGCCTTGCCGCCGACGTCGGCCATATCGCCAAGACGTCGGGCCTGGGGGCCGAGATCGGGGTCCAGGATCTGCCGTTGTCCGATGCGGCGCGGGCGGCGCTTGCGGCCGACCCCAGCCTGCTGAAAACATTGGTGACCGGCGGCGACGATTACGAGCTTGCGTTCACGGCGCCCCCGTCATCGGCGGCCGCGGTCGCCACGGCCGCCCGCGAATCGGGCGTTCCCGTGACCCGTATCGGGACCATGACGACGGAACCGGATGTCCGTCTGCTCGGCCCCGGTGGGGCGATGCTGGACCTGGGTCCCGGGGGGTACCGGCATTTCTAACGGTCGGGGCGGGGTGATCGTCCGCATTGCACGCCCGGCCGCCACCTGCATAATGACGCCACGCGATCTCCCTGACCACAGACGGAACGGCTGACGGCCAACGCTAATGAAAAAGATCTTTATCGGGTTCATCGTTCTGATCTGCATCCTCGGCGGCGCCGTCGGCGTCATGAAATGGATGGAGCTCGGTCCTTTCGCCAATCCCCATGCGGAGGTCGAAAAACCAAAGCGGCCGAGCAAGGGCGAAGCCAAGTTCGTCGAGATGACTCCCTTGCTGGTCAACGTTTTCGGCAACGGCAAGGTGCTTGGAAACTTCCAATTCGAATTGAAGCTGGAAGTCTGGAACGACGACCATTTTGCCGAAGTGCGCAAGATGACGCCGGTCCTGAAGGACGCCTTCTTCAAGGATCTTCACACCTTCATCCCGCGCATGTTGAAGGATCAGGACCAGTTGAATCTGGCCATCCTGCAGCAGCGCTTGCAACTGCGTGCCGACATCGTCCTGGGCAAGGACGTGGTGCAGAGCGTGCTGATCCAATCGGTCGTCGACACCCCCCAGAAATAACCCGCCATCGGTCGGTTTTTTCGGCCCCTGACAGCGGCTTGCGCGGGTCACGCTCCTGCCCATGGCGGTTGCTTTATGAAAAGTCTTTGCGTATGTTCCCGGCGGCTTTCCGGTCGGAATCGCATGTTGTGACGCCGGCTGAATAATAATCACAAGGGCCGCCGAATGTTGGGGTAGGGGAGTGTTTATCCCGGCGGCACTATTCACATGCATGAAGGATAAACGAGAATGTCGCTTTACACCTTGGTCATCGCTTGCGGTGTCCTGGCGCTACTGTACGGCGCCTATGCCATCCGCTCCGTCCTGTCGGCGCCTGCCGGCAACGCACGTATGCAGGAAATCGCCGCCGCCATTCAGGAAGGTGCGGCCGCCTACTTGAACCGCCAGTACACGACCGTCGCCATCGTCGGCGCCGTGATCGGCATTCTGCTTGGCCTGAAGCTCGGCATGACCGTGGCCATCGGCTACTTCATCGGTGCCGTCCTGTCCGGTCTGGCCGGCTACATCGGCATGAACGTCTCCGTCCGCGCCAACGTGCGCACCGCCGAAGCCGCCCAATCGCAGGGCCTGGCCGGCGGCCTGGACGTCGCGTTCAAATCCGGCGCCGTTACCGGCATGCTGGTGGTCGGTCTGGCGCTGCTTGGCGTCGCCGGCTACTACGTCGTGCTGCGTGAAATGATCGACCCGAACACCGCCGCCGGCATGCGTCATATCCTCGAGGCCCTGGTGGCCCTGGGCTTCGGCGCCTCGCTGATCTCGATCTTCGCCCGTCTGGGTGGCGGCATCTTCACCAAGGGTGCGGACGTCGGTTCCGACCTGGTCGGCAAGATCGAAGCCGGCATCCCCGAAGACGATCCCCGCAACGCCGGCGTCATCGCCGACAACGTGGGCGACAACGTGGGTGACTGCGCCGGCATGGCCGCCGACCTGTTCGAGACCTACGCCGTGACCATGGTCGCCACCATGCTGCTGGCCGCCATCTTCTTCACGGGTGCCGCCCAGGAGCAGATGATGCTGTTCCCGCTGGTTATCGGCGGCGTGTGCATCGTCGCCTCGGTGATCTCGACCTGGTTCGTCAAGCTGGGCGCCAGCCAGAACATCATGGGCGCGCTCTACAAGGGCTTCATCGCCTCGGCCGTGATCTCGGCCGCGCTGATCGGTGGCATCGTGTCCATGTTCATCGGTTGGGAAACGGCCATCCCGATGGGCGCCAAGACGGTGACCGGCACGCAGCTGTTCATCACGGCCCTGACCGGCCTGGGCGTGACCGGGCTGATCGTGTGGATCACCGAATACTACACCGGCACCGACTATCGCCCGGTGAAAAGCGTTGCCGCGGCCTCTGAAACCGGCCACGGCACCAACGTGATCCAGGGGCTGGCCGTGTCCATGGAAGCAACGGCCATGCCGGTCATCGTGATCTGCGCCGGCATCATCATCTCCTACCTGAACGCGGGTCTGTTCGGCATCGCCATCGCCGCGACGACCATGCTGGCGCTGGCCGGTATGGTGGTGGCGCTCGACGCCTTCGGTCCGGTCACCGACAACGCCGGCGGGATTGCCGAAATGGCCAATCTGCCGGAAGACGTGCGCAAGACCACGGATGCGCTCGACGCCGTCGGTAACACGACCAAGGCCGTGACCAAGGGTTATGCCATCGGCTCCGCCGGTCTGGCCGCCCTGGTGCTGTTCGCCGCCTATACGGAGGACCTCAAGCACTACTTCCCCGATGTCTCGGTGACCTTCTCCCTGCAGGACCCCTATGTGGTCATCGGGTTGTTCATCGGCGGCATGCTGCCCTACCTGTTCGGCTCCATGGGCATGATGGCCGTGGGTCGCGCGGGCGGTCAGGTGGTCGTCGAAGTGCGCCGCCAGTTCCGCGAAATCCCGGGCATCATGGAAGGCACCGGCAAGCCGGAATACGGCAAATGCGTGGACATTCTGACCAAGGCCGCGATCAAGGAAATGATCGTGCCGTCCTTGCTGCCGGTGCTTGCACCCGCGGTCATGTACTTCGTGGTCAATGCCATTGCCGGCCAGTCCGCGGCGTTCTCGGCTCTCGGCGCCATGCTGATGGGCACCATCGTCACCGGCCTGTTCGTGGCGCTGTCCATGACCTCCGGTGGCGGTGCGTGGGATAACGCCAAGAAGTACATCGAAGACGGCAACCACGGCGGCAAGGGCTCCGACGCCCACCACGCGGCCGTGACGGGCGACACCGTCGGTGACCCCTACAAGGACACCGCCGGCCCGGCCGTCAACCCGATGATCAAGATCATCAACATCGTGGCGATCCTGCTGCTGGCGATTCTCGCCTAATTCAGGACCTTCACGAACCGAATACGACGAAGCCCCGGGGCGGTTTGCTCCGGGGCTTTTTCGTGTCTGATCGGGCGAGATAAAAGAGCGGGCAGCCAAGTCCGCGCGCTGCGTTACGGCAAGCCGCCGCCAGTCGGCCCGCCCGGCGTGACGCTGTCGGTGTTGTTTTTGTTGAAGCGCCCCATGTTGTTGAACAACTGATCCCAGAAGGTGATCTCGTTGCCGGATGTCGGCGTGATCCGCTCGACATGCTTTATATCCTGGGCCGAGGACAGGTCGAGCTTCTTGACCTCCTTGACCAGTCCCTTGTCGCTGAAACGGACCATGATCACGTTGCGCTCCAGAACTTTGGGCGCCATGAAGGCAAAGGTTTCCGTCTTTTCGCTGATATAAAGCCAAAGGTGCGAATCGAAAGGCGTGACGCTGGACGGAGAGCCAAGGATTTCGGCCACTTCTTCGCGGCTCATGTCACCGGGCACGACTTCGGCCAGGCGTTCGGAATCGGGCAGGTTACCGCGCACCGCGACCCGCGTGGCGCAGCCCGCGACGGCCACGGACACCAGTACGGCGGCCGTCAGGCCAAGCCAGGGGCGGGCGGAGATAAGCTTGCGATAGGGCGTAGGATTTCGTGTCATGTTCGGCCGGTGACGATCTTCTTGCGTGCAAGGCCCGGCACGACTTGCTAAACGGACCCGGTAAATCGGACTTGATAATTAGTCACGCGAGTGCGCATGTCCAGGGCCCATATGGCGGTTTTTCCCCAAATCCGGTTCAAACGGCGATGATCCTATCCCTTTTCAAGCGTTCTTCCGGCGCCAAGACCGCACGCAGCCTGTATGGCGACGTCGTGCGTCAGGCGCGCCAGCCCGCGTTCTATGGGGCCGGCGGCGTCGCCGACACGGAAGACGGCCGCTACGATCTGATCCTGCTGCACATGTTCCTGGTTCTGGAACGCCTGAACCGCGTATCCCCGGAGCCTGTCCAGCTGAAGCAGGACCTGTTCGACGTGCTGTTCGAGGATCTGGACCTTAATCTGCGCGAGATGGGATTCGGCGACGAGGGCGTGCGCCGGCGTATCCAGAGGATGGTCGAGGGCTTCTATGGCCGCATGACCGCCTACCGCGAGGGGCTGACGGGCGGTGAGGGTGCCCTGGAGGGTGCCCTGCGCCGTAACCTTTACCGCAACGTCACGCCCCCTGATGCCGCCGTGGGGCGCCTGGCAGGCTACGTACGGGCCCAGACGGCAAGCTTGGCGGCCCTGGGGGATGCGGACCTGCTTGCCGGCCGCGTTGCCTTCACGGGCCCTGAATGGGCACCGGAAGGGGACGGGCAATGACAAAAGGCGCCTTTCCCCTGAATAACCCGGTTCCGATCAGCGACCTGCTGCGCGGCGATGTCGTGTCCCTGACCATCGACGCCGACGATGACGAGCGCCGGGCGCTGGCCGGTTTCCTGGACATTCCCGAAGTCAAATCCCTGGTTGCGCGCGTCAAACTGCGGGCCGAACCGGGGCGCCGGTTCGTTCTGGACGGAACCGTTGCCGCCGATCTGGTGCAGTCCTGCGTGGTCACTCTGGAGCCGGTCGAGACCCATATCGAGGGACCGATTCGCCACGTTTACATCGATACGCCCCCTGACAACGAAGATGCCGACCTCGACCCCTTCGACGACGATTCCCCCGATCTGATCGAGGACGGCGTGATTGATGCCGGTGCGGCGGTTTGCGAGTATACGGCCCTGGAAATGGAGCCTTATCCCCGCGCCAAAGACGCGCCGATGGTCGAAAATACGGCCCAGAACGGAGGCGGGGAGGCCGATCCGCCCAAAAACAACCCCTTCGCGGTCCTTGCGAAACTGCGCGATGTTGAAAAATAATGGTGGGTTAGCGCTTGCAGGTAAAAGCGAGATTGTTTAAGTAACCGGCTTTGCGCCGCAGGCGGTTCGCCGCCCGGGCGTTTTTTGAATGAAGGTGTAGTCAACATGGCTGTTCCAAAGAAGAAGATCTCGAAGTCGAAAAGGGACATGAGGCGAGCCCATCACCGCTTGTCGCCGTCTTCGTATAACGAATGCCCCAAGTGCGGTGAACTGAAGCGCCCCCACCATGTGTGTCAGGCGTGTGGTCATTATGACGACCGCGAAGTGATCGAAGCCGACGACGCCGCGTAGCCTGCTTTCCAGGCGCTAACACAACGAGGCAGTCGGGAAAGGACATTTCCTTGTCGGATAACCTGACGCTCTCCATCGACGCCATGGGCGGGGACAATGCCCCGGACATGGTGGTGGAAGGCGTGGACACGGCTCTTGAGCGACTGACGGGTGTCAGTTTTCTCCTGTTCGGTGACGAAGCCCGCCTGAACCCGCTGCTGGACCGGTTTCCCCGGGCCCGCGCAGCGTGTCAGGTGCGTCATACGGCCGATATCGTGACCAACGACGCCAAGCCGGCCCAGGCGCTTCGCCAGGGCCGGAATTCCAGCATGCGCCTGGCCATCAACGCCGTCGGCGACGGCACGGCCGCGGGCATCGTGTCGGCCGGCAACACCGGCGCGCTCATGGCCATGGCCAAGTTCGTGCTCAAGACCTTGCCGGGCATCGACCGGCCGGCCATCGCGACTTATTTCCCGACACGGCGTGGGGAAAGCGTCATGCTCGACCTGGGCGCCAATGTGGAATGCGATGCCGAAAACCTGATCCAGTTCGCGGTTATGGGCGAGGTCTTCGCGCGCAACGTGCTGGGCCTGGAAAAGCCCACCGTCGGCATTCTCAATGTCGGTCAGGAGGACCTGAAGGGCAACCAGGCGGTCAAACTCGCGTCCAAGGGATTGATGAACTCCAAGCTTCCGCTGCACTTCCACGGCTTCGTCGAAGGCGACGATATCGGTGCCGGCACCGTCGACGTGATCGTCACCGACGGGTTCACCGGCAACATCGCGCTCAAGACGGCCGAAGGCACGGCCAAGCTGTTCGGCCAGTTCCTGAAGGAAGCCCTGACCAGTTCCCTGCCGGCCAAGCTGGGCGCCATGCTGGCGAAATCGGCGCTCATGACCTTCAAGATGCGGGTCGACCCCCGGCGCTATAACGGCGCCATGTTCGTCGGCCTGAACGGAATCTGCGTAAAAAGCCACGGCGGCACCGATGCGGTCGGCTTCGCCAACGCAATCCACGTCGCTTACGAGCTGATTTCCAACAATTTCAACGAAAACATCAAGGAGGACTACGAACAGTTTCGTGCCTCCTTCGATCCCAGCATCCTGACGGAAACCGACGACGATATCCCGGCCAACGGCCCGGATGTCCCCGACGGAAACGGCGGGTCCGGAGTGGTGGCCAACGGATGACCATGCCTCGCTCGATCATTCTGGGCTGCGGCTCCTATCTGCCGGAGCGTATCGTCACGAACGACGAATTGGCGCAACGCGTCGACACCACCGATGAATGGATCGTCGAACGCACGGGCATCCGCCAGCGCCATATAGCCGAGGACGGACAGTTCACCTCCGACCTTGCTTTCGCTGCTGCGGAACGGGCCATCGACCATGCCGGAATCGCCGTCGACGACATTGATCTGGTGATCCTGGCGACAACGACGCCGGACCAGACCTTCCCCTCGACGGCGACAAAAGTGCAGGCGCGGCTTGGGATGTCGAACGGCGCCGCCTTCGATATTCAGGCCGTCTGTTCGGGTTTCCTTTATGGAATTTCCACCGCCGACGCCTTCATCCGATCGGGTCAGGCCAAGACCGTTCTGTTGATCGGTGCCGAAACGTTTTCCCGAATTCTCGATTGGGAAGACCGTTCGACCTGCGTGCTGTTCGGCGATGGGGCAGGGGCCGTTGTCCTGCAGGCATCCGCCAACGGCGCCAGCGCGGGCGATGACGGCGCCGGCAGCGGCCACAACCAGGAACGCGGCATCCTGTCCACGCATCTGCATTCGGACGGCAAGCTCAACGACCTTCTCTACGTCGACGGCGGGCCGTCCTCGACCCAGACCGTGGGCCATGTCCGCATGGTCGGACGCGAGGTTTTCCGCCATGCGGTGACCAATCTGGCCGCCGTGGTCGACGAGGCGCTGGACGCCAACGGCCTGGAGCGCGACGACATTTCCTGGATCGTCCCGCATCAGGCCAACAAGCGCATTCTCGACTCGACCGCGCGCAAACTGGGTGTGTCGCCGGAACGGGTCGTTACGACAGTGGACCGGCATGCAAACACCTCGGCCGCGTCCATTCCGCTGGCGTTGGATGCCGCCGTCAAGGACGGCCGGATCAAGCGCGGTGACCTGCTTCTGCTCGAAGCCATGGGCGGTGGGCTGACTTGGGGCTCCGCCCTCGTACGTTGGTAATTTCCCGCCTGATTTTAGGTTGTTACACGCAACCCTTTGACGTTGACGGCTTTCTCCGGCGAGGATACCCTTTGCCTCGCTCGCGGACCTAAGGGGGACCGAAAATTATGGCTGGTAAAACAATCACCCGCGCACAGCTGGGTGAGGCGGTGTATCAGGAAGTCGGGCTGTCGCGGAATGAATCCGCGGCCCTCTTGGAGAATGTCCTGGGCTATATGACGGATGCCCTGGCGCGTGGCGAAACCGTGAAGATTTCGTCGTTCGGCAGTTTCTCCGTCCGCCAGAAGGGACAGCGCATCGGACGCAACCCGAAGACCGGACAGGAAGTGCCAATCCTTCCCAGGAAGGTTCTGGTATTCCGGCCGTCGCAGGTCCTGAAAAGCCGGATCAATCGTTCCATAAGCAACAGCTAGGCGCGGCGTAGCGATGCCTGCCGATGACGCCAGGACTGTGAAGAAGTCGGCGGGCGCGTTCCGCACGATCAGCGAAGTCGCCGACGAGCTCGGCCTGCCGCAGCACGTGCTGCGGTTCTGGGAAACCAAATTCCCCCAGATCAAGCCCATGAAGCGCGGTGGCGGCCGGCGTTATTACCGGCCCGAGGACATCGTGCTTCTCGACCGTATCCGGCGCTGGCTGTACGAAGACGGCTACACCATCAAGGGCGTGCAGAAGCTGCTGAAGGACGGCGTCACCGACGACGGCGGCGAGGGCCAGGACATGCCCGCGGCGCCGGCGCCGAAATCCGTCCCCACGGACGACGGGCAGACGGCGCAACTGGCCGCCGTATTGGCCGAATTGAAGGATATCCGGGCCCTTCTCAACTAAGCCCGCGGCCCGCTCAGAAAAATCGTTCGGACCCGGCCAGGGTTGTTGCTCCCACTGGGCGCAGCAAGTATAGTCCGGCCCGCACGTCACCGGGGGTTTGCCCCGATGCACCTGCCGGTCGCCGCGAGCCCTCCCAAGGCAAATAATCGCGGCGCCAATAATGTAGTCGGAGCGTAGCGCAGCCTGGTAGCGCACCACACTGGGGGTGTGGGGGTCGTGGGTTCGAATCCCGCCGCTCCGACCATTTTCTTTTTCCCGAATGACGTATTTCCCCGCGCTACCTGTGGAGCGCGGGCGAACTCCGCTGCCTGAACCGTATCGATCCAAGTGCAATTCAACCAAATAGGTCAATTTTGCATTGGTCAATTTTCAACGAATGAGACATATCCTGACGATAATATTTCGCATAGGAAGCATCCAGACGATGCTCCATACTGCGGACCGGGAGTGCCCCATCCTTGGACAACGCCAATCCGATCAACGGCGATCAGATCAGCTGGATATTCTCGGCTATTGACCGACGGAAACGGCTGTTTGATGACGGCATCGACGAAGTTGGCTTCGCGAGCCTTGTCGCGATCGCTCATGGACACCTTCGCGGCGCACCGTTCGACATTACCTCGCTCTCAAGCTGGTTAAGCATTCCCCGCACCAATTGCCAGCGCCTAGTCGAAAGTTGGGAGGCCGCCGGACTGTGCGAAAGAAGCCGATCAGGCCGTCGGGCACTTTTGGTACCCACGACGAAATGTTTCGAAAAGCTCGACCTTCTATCGTCCTATATCCGCGCCAATCCCATGCCGGATGGATGTACGGCGGCAGCCCTATCGACCAAATAGGTTACTTCAACGTTTTACTATTTTCTGAATTAAGATTAGCAACCTTAAGTAGTTAATCAATTGCTTGAGGGGCATCTCGTAATGACCAAAACTTATCTCCCGTTGCTCGCTGGGGCCGTTGTTCTTGGCCTAGCAAGCGGACCGGCTTATGCCGATAGCTGGTACGTCGCAGGCAACGTCGGCTTAACATCCCTGTCCGACTCGGCGACGACCGACACCTTCGCGGGCGGCAACGTGTCCACCGACATCGAATATGATTCAGGTATCGGGCTTTCTGGTGCGATCGGCCGGTCCTTCGGCGCCTTCCGGGTAGAAGGCGAAGTGTCTTACCGGAACAATTCATCGGATCAGGCAACGGACATCACCGGATCGCTGGCAGGTAACCTGTTTACCGCCGCCGGCCCGCTTGCGATTGACGCCGACATGTCGTCACTCGGCTTTCTTGCCAACGCTTATTATGATTTCAAGAACGACAGCCAGTGGACGCCGTTCTTAATGGGCGGCCTCGGCATCGCGCGCCTGAATTTCGATGTCAAAAGTGTTGGTGGCGCCTCTGTGAATTATGACGAAACCGACACCGTGGTCGCCTATCAGGTCGGCATGGGGGTCGGTTACCAAGTAACGCCTGAAACCTCCGTCACCGCATCATATCGATATTTTGCGACCTCCGATGCCTCGTTCAACGACAGCGTGGACAAGGTTGATGCGGAATATGGAACCCACAATTTCTGGATCGGTGTCGTCCACCAGTTCTAAGGCGTAAAACGCCGTATGGGAGATTTGAAGAGAGCCGTCCCACCGATCATGGCCGGGCGGCTCTTTCCATGTCTACAGATCACTGGCAGGCACAAAGAAAAAGGGCCGGAACACGAAGTTCCGGCCCGCAGTCTGTGCTCTTGAGGGAAGGGAGGATTCATTACAAATCCATCCAACATCCCGACTATGACAGGCCCGCCACGGCGCGGCTGTGATTGCCATCACAACCCTGGGAAAAATTGCCTTATTAAGTGCCGGGCGGCGGCAACTCGTTGATTTTATTTGTTTCTTTTTTGAGACTTAGTTTCAATTCCAGGTCATCCAGGAACCTGCCGACGTCATCCGGCGCGAGTCCGAGGTGAAAAGCGCCGCCGGGGGCCACGCGAACGGTCGGCCCGAAATCGCAGCGCCCCATGCACACCGTCCGTTCAACCCGAATATCGAGACCACGGGCCTGCACTTCCGCTTCGATGGCCTTGGCCAGATCCTCGCTGCTGCGCGCGGCGCAGGACGCCAGATCAGAGCGCAGACGACGGTTGATGCAGATCATGATGGTCCAGCCGGCGGCGGGCGGCGGCACGGGCGGCGTGAAGGGAAGGTTATCCTGCGGCATGGCGGGGTGTGACAAACATGGCATGAGGAGGGGTGACAGGGACTGGCATGGAAAGTGCACTTTGCCTCAGTGGTAACCCGGTGGGCCGGAACTTTTCTCCTCCTCCCCCCAAGCACTGGCTCACTGGGTTGCCGATCCCCCAAAAATTCATTGAAAATTCAACATGTTGGCTTCCTGTCCGCTACAGGGCCAAAACCCGACCGCACCTGAAACGTGCATTGGGGAAAGTTGTTCTTCGCAGAACGCGTGGCGTTTTGAGAAAGCTTGGCGAAATGCGACGGCCGCTTCATGGTTCAGGCGTCATCGCCCATCAGCAGGCGCCGGCCCGCATCGGTCAATTTACAGACCTGCCAGTCGGGCTTGAGGGGATTGTTGAACCAGGGTTCGGCCCAGCCGTGTTCGATACAGGCGTTGACCGTGCGGTCGCTGACTTTCTGGCCGACCTCATCAAACAGCGGCAACTTCCCGCCGGCCTGATTCAGGCCGCGGCGCAGCCATTTGCGCTGCTGTGCCGTCGGCTGCGGCCCCGCGCCGGCATCCTGCCGTCTGCGTTCATTGATCTCTGTCTGGCCTTGCGACATCATGCCTCCTGCTCACCTGCCATCATGCCCCGTCCCCCGGGGCGCGTCCCCGGTGATGGTAATTGAGTTCCCGAGCCCCGCCAACCGATTAGGGCCGCAGGCACTGAACATGACAGCGAAATTCATCTACATGACCGCCGCCGACATGGACGAGGCACGGCGCATCGCCGAAACCCTGGTCAATGAGCGCCTGATCGCCTGCGCCAACATCCTGGGCGCCATGGAATCGGTCTATCGCTGGGAGGGCAAGGTGACCCGGGGCAGCGAGGTCGCCGTGATCTTGAAGACCCGGGACGATCTGGTTGATGCCGCGATCGCCCGCGCGGCGGACCTGCACAGTTACGATTGTCCTTGTCTGGTGGTGTTGGATGTGGCCGGCGGGCACGCGCCGTTCCTGAATTGGATATCGGCGGAAACGGGCGGGTAGGGGAAGGGCCCCGGGCGCGGCTCAGGATTTGAGAATGCCCGCGCCGATTTTCTCGACAATGACCTTGGCCGCCTCTTCCGAGGCAATACCGCCTGCGAATCCCACCTGAATTGCCTGAGACAAGGGGCGCAGCAGCATGGCGCGGCGCAGGTCGACACTGTCCTCGCCCGTATCCCGCAACTGGCCGGCAACGCCGCTCAGGCTGCTGCACAGGCGGGCGACATGTTCATAGCGCGTGTTCTCAAGCTGATCCTGGGCGCGCATGGCTTCCGCCACCACGCGGGCCAATGTGTTGCGCAGATCCCGGTCGAACTCGCCCTTTTCCAGGCGCGGCGCGATGCCGTCGATCAGTGATTTGATCTCATCGCCGATGAACTGCAGACGGCAGCCCTTCACATCCTCCTCGGCGGCGGCGACATCCATTTCCTTGTCGAGGAAACCGATCTTCTCGCCCTTCAACTTTCGGCTCAGGTGGTTCGGCGCGTCGATGGCCTTCGCCCCCTCGTCCTGCACCCGCTTGGGCCCCATGTAGTCCTCGGTCACCACGAAGGGGCGGCGTTTTTCCACCAAACGGGAAATGCGCGACATCAGGCCGACGGCGGAAACGGGTTTCGACACGACATCGTCGACCCCCATGTCGAGGGCCGCCTTGACCGCCTTGGGGTCCTCGTCCTCGACGACGACCAGAATGATGGGCACGAAGGGATTGTGGCCGATTTTCCCCTGACGGATCTTTTGCGTCACGGCGGCGAAGTTGCCGTCCGGCAGGCGCAGTTCGCCGATAATCAGGTCGGGGTCGTTCTGGCCGAGGACGGTGACCACTTCCTTGCAGTCGTCACCCAGGCGGATATCCCGGCAGCCTTCGTTGAACAGGATATGGCGGACGCCCTGGCGGGCGCCGGCGTCGCCGTCGACCAGGAATACTCCGATATTGCCGAAATTCAGTTTCGCCATTGTTCAGGCGGTTCCCCGGTCTTTTGATTCAGCGCGTCCCCACGCCAGTTGGCCGGAATATAGAACGTACGCCGGGCGTCTGTGAACCGACGTTCACACGAAGATGTGCAGATCACGCCGGACCGGCACCACGGTAACGCACCGTCGCCACGGCCTGGGCGGCGATACCTTCGCCCCGGCCGGTGAAGCCGAGGCGTTCCGTGGTTGTCGCCTTGACGTTGACCCGGTCTCCGGCGATGCCGAGGATCTCCGCAACCCGCGCGGCCATGGCGGCACGGTGCGGGCCGACCTTGGGGGCTTCGCAGATGATCGTCACATCCACGTTGACGATCATCGCCCCCCGGTCGCGGACCAGGGCGGCGGCATGCGCCAGGAAAATATCCGATTCCGCCCCCCGCCACTGCGGGTCCGTCGGCGGGAAGTGCTGACCGATGTCGCCTTCGCCGATGGCGCCCAGAATGGCGTCGGTCAGGGCATGCAGCCCGACATCGGCATCGGAATGACCTTTGAGTTTTTGGTTGTAGGGAACGTCGATGCCGCATAACCGCACGGCGTCGCCGGCCTCGAACTGGTGGACGTCGAAGCCGAATCCGGTTCGCGTTTCACCGCCGTTCATCATCTCTTCGGCGCGCATCAGGTCGCCCTCCGTCGTGATCTTGAAATTATCCGCATCACCCGCAACCAGGGTGACCGCCAGGCCCGCGGCCTCGGCCACGGCGGCATCGTCGGTCAGGCTCTGCCCCTTTGTCGTGCCGTGGGCCGCCAGGATATCGGCGAAACGGAATCCCTGGGGCGTCTGCACCCGGTACAGTCCGGTGCGGTCCACGGTCTCCGCAACCCGGTCGTCCGCGCCGCGTTTCAGGGTATCGGCCACGGCCAGGGCAGGGACCGCGCCGGGCGTGTTCTCCAGCGCGGCGATGACATCTGAAATCACGCGGGCTGATACGAAGGGCCGGGCCGCGTCATGGATCAATACCAGGTCAGGCGCCCCACCAGAGATCAGGCCAGCCGCGAATTCCAGGCCGTTGCGCACGGAATCCTGCCGCTCGGCGCCGCCCGCCGTATGACCGGCGATGTCCAGCCCCTGGGCGGCGGCCTCGAACATCTCACGATCGTCGGGATGAATGACGCCGACCACCTGGGTCACGGCGGGATGGGCCGCAAAGGCGCGCAAGGCATGGCGCAGCACGGGCTCTCCGGCAAGGGTCCGGTACTGCTTGGGCAGGGGGCCGCCGAAACGATGGCCGCGCCCCGCGCCGACGATGATGGCCGTGCAATTCGCCATGGGTTCCGATGTCGCCTTGATCAACGCAGAAAGGGAAGGGATATCAGGCGCGGAACATACTGAACAAACGGGGATTTTGCCAATAGGCCATGTCGACCACCGGTAATGCGCAGGCGCCCCTTGTCAAACCGGGCGCGTAGGGCGATGTTCTAGCCGCCCGTTGTAATGAGAGACTGAACAGATGGCCGCCGACACCGTTCTCAACATTGCCGCCCTGGTCGCCCTGCTGCCGGCGCTGCTCGCCGCCTGGAAGGGCGCGGCGGAACAGCCCCAGGCGCGTTTTTGGATGCTGCTTGCCGTGGCCGTGGTCGGGCCCGTGGCATGGACCGTGGCCGCCGCTACGGCGGTCGCCGATTGGCGCACGGACCTGTCGTTCGCCCTTTGGGTTTCGGTCAGCGCCAGCATGGCCGTGTTCGCCGCCGCGGCTGTGTTCGACCGCGACGTTGCACGCCTGTCGCCCTTGTTTCTGGTGCTGATGACGCTGCTGGCCGTTCTCGCCATGCTCAGCCACGGCGCCACCAATGCATCTCCCATGACCATGCCCCCCGGGGACGGCGGTTGGTTGTGGTTCCATATCGGCGTCTCCATCGCGACCTATGCGCTGCTGACCGTGGCCGCCGCGGCCTCTCTCGCGGCCTTGCTGCAGGAACGCGCCTTGAAACGCAAGACGCCCCTGAAACGCCCCCAAGGCCTGCCCTCGGTGCTGGATTGCGAGGGGGTGGTGCTGCGCTTCCTGTGGCTGTCGGCGGCGGTCCTCGCACTCGGCATGGCCACCGGAACGGCCATCAACCTGACCCATGGCATGTCGATCCTGCATCTCGACCACAAGACCGTGTTCGCCCTGGCCGCCTTCGCGGTGATCTGCGCGCTGCTGTATGCGCATCAGAAAACCGGCGCCCGCGGCCGGCAGGTCGCCCGCCTGGTTTTACTGGCCTATTTATTCGTGACCCTGGCCTATCCGGGGGTCAAATTCGTGACCAGTGTGCTCCTGGCATAAAATTTATGCGCCTTTCCCTCGCATTTAGTTGAATTCTTGCCGGTTCTGCCCAATAAATGGGCACGCAAAATGGGATACCCAACATGTCTATGAAGATTGGTGGGGTCGAGATTTCCGACCCGGTTGTTTTGGCGCCCATGTCCGGCGTCACCGACATGCCGTTCCGTCGCCTGGTCAAGAGCTGCGGCGTCGGCCTTGTCGTGTCGGAAATGATCGCCAGCCGGGCGATGATCCATGCCGCCAAGAAAACCATGAAGATGGCGACCCATTGCGCCGAGGAGCACCCCATGTCGGTGCAGTTGGCCGGCTGCGAGCCCGAGGTCGTGGCCGAGGCCGCGCGCCTGAACGAAGCCCGTGGCGCCGCGCTGATCGACATCAACATGGGCTGTCCCGTGAAAAAGGTCGTGAACGGCGATGCCGGCTCCGCCCTGATGCGCGACGTCGAACACGCGACCAAGATCCTCGACGCCGTGGTCAAGGCCGTCGCCATCCCGGTGACCCTGAAGATGCGCATGGGCTGGGACCACGATAGCCTGAACGCGCCGATCCTTGCCCGCGCGGCCCAGGACGTGGGCATCAAGGCCGTCGCCGTGCACGGCCGAACGCGCTGTCAATTCTACAAAGGCAGCGCCGACTGGAAATTCATTCAAAACGTCAAGGACGCGGTCGATATCCCTGTTTTTGCAAACGGAGATATCCTGACCCTCGACGACGCCAAGCGCTGCATGGAAGAATCCGGGGCCGATGGTCTGTTGATCGGGCGCGGTACTTATGGCCGGCCCTGGTTCCCGGCCCAGGTCATTCATTTCCTGAAGACCGGCGAACGGCTGCCCGATCCCGCGATCGGCGCTCAATACGAGATGCTGCGCCGGCATTACGAAGACATTCTCAGCCACTACGGCGTCCATGCAGGCGTCAAGATCGCACGCAAGCACATCGGCTGGTATTCCAAGGGCCTGCCCGGATCGGCTGAATTCCGTGCCGACATCATGGGCCAGGAAGACCCGGATGTCGTGCGCCACAAGCTGGCCGCGTTCTATGGCCCGCAGATGGAAAGGGCCGCGGCGTGATGGAAACCACCATCACCCGGGTCCGTGCCGGCGGGCGCGCCCATTCGCCTGCGGATTCCGCGACCATCCTGGATCTTCTGCCGGCCCCCGTGGTGACGCTCGACGCCGAAGACCGCATCACCATGGTCAATGCGGCGGCGGAGAATTTCTTCAGCGCCAGTGCTTCCCATTTGATCGACCGCCCGCTGTCCAATTTCGTGCCACCCGATTCACCCTTGCACGGCCTGATCACCCAGGTGCGGCGGACCAATGCCCAAGTCTCGGAGCACGAGCTTGCCATCGAAAGCCCGCGCGTCGGCCGCCATTTCCTCAGCGTGCAGGCGACGCCGCTGCCGGATTCGCCCGGCTTCATCGTGGTGATGATGTTCGACCGCGGCATCACGGAAATGATCGACCGTCAGATGACCCATCGGGGGGCGGCGCGCTCCATCACCTCCATGGCCGCCGTGCTGGCCCATGAGGTGCGCAATCCGCTGTCCGGTATCCGCGGCGCAGCACAGCTTCTCGAACAGAACGCCTCCGACGAGGACCGGCCGCTCGCCGAGCTGATCCGCCAGGAAGCCGACCGCATCTCGACCCTGATCGGACGCATGGAAATCTTCACCGATTACGGCCCGTTCGAACGCAAGCCCGTGAACATCCACAAGGTCCTGGACCGGGTGCAGCGCCTGGCGGAAACCGGGTTCGGCGCCAACATCCGCTTTCGCGCCGATTTCGACCCGTCGCTGCCGCCGGTGCCGGGCGACCACGACCAGCTGGTGCAGATTTTCCTCAATCTGGTCAAAAACGCCTGCGACGCCTGTCCCGAGGTCGGTGGCGAAATCAACCTGCGCACCTCCTATCAGCATGGCGTGCGGTTCGCGCTGTCCGGCCGCAAGGACAAGGTGGCGCTGCCCTTGAAGGTTTCCATCATCGACAACGGCCCCGGCATTCCCGAGGACCTGACGTCCAACCTGTTCGATCCCTTCGTGACGTCGAAACCGAACGGCACCGGCCTGGGGCTCGCCCTGGTCGCCAAGCTGGTCGGCGATCACGGCGGCGTGGTCGAATGCGAAAGCCGCCCGGGTCGGACCGAATTCCGGGTCATGCTGCCGTTCTACGAAGACACTGATCTGGGAGAATTGAAATGAGCGGCCGCACCGTTCTTGTCGCCGACGACGACGCGGCCATCCGCACCGTGGTCGCGCAGGCGCTCGGCCGCGCCGGGCTGGATGTAAAGACGACGGGCCAGGCCTCGACATTGTGGGATTGGGTATCGGCAGGTGAGGGCGATATCGTCATTACCGACGTCATCATGCCCGATGAAAACGGCCTGGACCTGATCCCCCGCATCAAGGGAATCCGCCCGGAACTGCGCATCGTCGTGATGAGCGCGCAGAACACCATCCTGACGGCGGTCAAAGCCGCCGAAAGCGGGGCCTTCGAATACCTGCCCAAGCCGTTCGACATCAACGAATTGGTCTCCATCGTGCGCCGCGGGCTGGAAGCGCCGCCCGAGCAGCCGGGACTGAGCCCGGAGCACGCCGGCGTGGAAAAGCTGCCGCTGGTCGGCCGCTCGCCGGCCATGCAGGAAATCTACCGTACCCTGGCGCGCCTGATCTCGACCGACCTGACCGTGTTGATCACCGGTGAATCGGGCACCGGCAAGGAACTGGCCGCGCGGGTGCTGCACGATTACGGCAAGCGCAAGCGGGGGCCGTTCGTTGCCGTCAACATGGCGGCGATCCCGCGTGAGTTGATCGAAAGCGAACTGTTCGGCCATGAAAAGGGGGCCTTCACGGGGGCCACCATGCGCTCGTCCGGCCGCTTCGAGCAGGCCGAGGGCGGCACCCTGTTCCTCGACGAAATCGGCGACATGCCGCTGGAGGCGCAGACCCGTCTGTTGCGCGTGCTGCAGGAAGGGGAATACACCTCCGTCGGCGGCCGGGTGACGCGCAAGACCGACGTGCGCATCGTCGCCGCCACTCATCAGGATCTGAACCAACTGACCCGCCAGGGCCGCTTCCGCGAGGATTTGTTCTACCGCCTCAATGTCGTGCCGCTGCGCCTGCCGCCGCTGCGTGAACGACTTGAGGACATCCCCGAACTGGTCAAGACCTTCCTCGCCAAGGCAGCGGGCGAGGGCCTGCCGTGGAAGATCATCGAGGGCAAGGCCACCGAACGCCTGATGGCCTACAACTGGCCGGGCAACGTACGCGAGTTGGAAAACCTGATTCATCGCCTGGCCGCCCTCTATTCCGAAGAAACCATTTCCGAGCAGGCGATTTCGGCAGAACTCGCCGACCGCGGCCGCAGCGGCGACCCGGGCGCCAATCGGGGCTTGTCCCAGGTTGTCGAGGAACGTCTGGAAGCCTACTTCGGCGCCCATGCGGGGGCACTGCCGGCGGCAGGTCTGTACGACCGTGTGCTGCGCGAAATCGAACGGCCGCTGATTCTGCTGACCCTGCGGGCCACACGCGGCAATCAGGTCAAAGCCGCCGAGGTTTTAGGGCTCAACCGCAACACCCTGCGCAAGAAGATCCGCGATCTCGACATTTCGGTGGTGCGGGGCCAGAAATGAACCCTCCGGCCACGCCCGGACAAGGCCCCCTCGGCAGCCTTTGGGCGCTGATCGGCCTGCGCGGGGCAAGCGCCAAACGTCTGCTGGCCTACGGGCTTGCGGCGGCCGCGGTCGTGTCCTGCGTGGCCACGGCCTTCATGCTGGTGTTCCGCCCGGCCCAGACCCAGAACATCGAAACCATCGTCGCCATGATCTATCTGGACGGCGTGATCCTGCTGCTGCTCGGCATGGTCGTCGGCCAGCGCCTGTTCTCGATCTGGCTCGACCGGCGGCGCGGACAGGCGGGCTCGGGCCTGCATGTGCGCATGGTGACCCTGTTCGCCCTGGTCGCCACGGCGCCGGCCATTCTGGTTGCCGTGATGTCGGCGACCTTCCTGCATTACGGCGTGCAAGCCTGGTTCAACGAACGGGTATCAACGGCGCTTGAACAGTCCATGGGCGTGGCCAGCGCCTATCTGAAGGAACACCGGGAAAATTTCGGCACCGACATTTTGGCCGTGGCCAACGACCTGAACATCAACTCCGGCATCCTCACGCGCGAACCCTGGCGGCTTGAACCGCTCCTGACCTTCCACACCCGCTCGCGCGGGTTCACCGAGGCGGTCATGGTCGACGGTACGGGCAAGGTTATCGCGCAATCCGAATTTTCCCGGCTACGTGAGACCGAGCAGATCACCCCGGAGCTTTTCCAGCAGGCGCAGGCCGGCAAGATCACCCTGATCCCGCTCGACGAACAGGACCGCATCCGTGCCATCTATAAGCTGAGCCGCTTCGTCGACGCCTATCTGGTGCTTGAACGGTTCGTGAACCCGGACGTGCTCAACCATATCGACACCATTCAGAACGCGGTGCGTGAATACCAGCGCCTGCAGCGCGAACGGGGCGGCTTGCAGGTCAGCTTCATCCTGATCTTCACCGTGGTTTCCGTACTGTTGCTGTTGGCCGCCGTGTGGACGGGCTTGACCGTCGCGACACAATTGGCAGAGCCGGTCTCAAGACTGATCTATGCCGCCGAGCGCATCCGCGACGGCGACCTGACGACGACAGTCGATATTCCCGACGCCGATGACGAACTGGCATCCCTGTCGCGCGCCTTCAATCGCATGACGGCGCAAATCCGCGGCCAGCAGGAAGGCCTGATTTCAGCAAACCGGGAATTGGACGAACGGCGCCGATTCACGGAAACGGTGCTGGCCGGTGTGTCGGCGGGCGTGGTCGGCCTGGACAAGGACGGGCGCATCAATCTGCCCAACCGGTCGGCCTCAGTCCTCGTCGGCGAAGACTTGATGCGGGCCAAGGGACGGTTGCTGGTCGATCTGGTGCCCGAATTCGCCCCTCTGTGGTCCGAAGCCAAGCGCCGGCCCGACCGGCAGCAGCGCTCCGAGGTCAAACTTGCCCGCGATGGCAGCGAACGTACGCTGTTGGTGCGTATCGCCGCCGAACGCCTGGCTGGCCAGTTGCTGGGCTTCGTCGTCACCTTCGATGATGTAACCGAACTGTTGTCGGCGCAGCGCGCCGCCGCCTGGGCCGACGTGGCGCGGCGCATCGCCCATGAAATCAAGAACCCGCTGACGCCCATTCAATTGTCAGCCGAACGCTTGAAGCGCAAATACCAGGGCGAAGTCACCTCGGACCCGGAAACCTTTACCACCTGCACGGATACGATCATCCGGCAGGTCGAGGACATCGGCCGCATGGTCGACGAATTCTCGTCCTTCGCGCGCATGCCGCAACCCTCCATCGGGCGCGAGAACCTGTCAAACCTGATTCGCGAGGTCGTCATTCTAGAGCGCTCACGCACGGAAGACATCACGCTCGACCTCTCCTTGCCGGACGGCGACATGATGCTGCGCTGCGATCGGCGCCAAGTGTCGCGCGCCCTCACCAACATCCTGAAGAACGCGGCGGAAAGCGTTGAAAGCCGGGTTCTCCAGAACAAGACCGATGGCGGCGAAAGCGAACCCGGCCGAATTTCCATCACGGTAACTGACAGCCGAGGCCAGGACGGCGGCGACGAAAGCGTTGCCGTGACCGTCGAGGACAACGGCATCGGCCTGCCCGAAGCCGGGCGCGAACGGTTGACCGAACCTTACGTGACGACGCGCAGCAAGGGCACGGGCCTGGGACTGGCCATTGTCCGCAAGATCATGGAAGATCATCAAGGTGATCTGCGCCTCGAGGACCGCCCCGGCGGCGGGGCGCGGATCAGTTTGGTGTTTCGGGACTTGGATGAAACCGCCAACGACGGCGACAAAGATCCCATGAAGGTCGCGACCGGCCTGGGATTGGGGTAGGGCTGTCATGGCACAAGATATTCTTATCGTCGACGACGAAGCCGACATTCGAACCCTCACGGCGGGGATTCTCGAAGACGAAGGCTACGAAACCCGCGAGGCGGCGGACAGCCAGGGGGCGCTTGAAGCCCTGTCGGCGCGGCAGCCGAGCCTGGTGCTGCTCGACATTTGGCTTCAGGGAAGCGAACTGGACGGCCTGCAGATCCTCAAGCAGATCAAGCAGAACCATCCGGAAATTCCGGTTTTGATGATGAGCGGCCACGGCACCGTGGAAACCGCCGTCACGGCCATCAAGGATGGCGCCTACGACTTCATCGAAAAGCCGTTCAAGGCCGACCGCCTGCTGCTTAACGTGCGGCGCGCGGTTGAGGCGGCGCGTCTGCGCTCGGAGAACGAGGAACTGAGGCTGCGCGCCGGCTCGTCCCTCGACCTGATCGGCACGTCGTCGGCGATGCGCGAAATCCAGCAGGTGATCGACCGCGCGGCGCCGTCCAACAGCCGAATCCTGATCTTCGGGCCGAGCGGCAGCGGCAAGGAGATCGTGGCGCGCAACATCCATGCGCGTTCCAACCGCGCCGATGGTCCTTTCGTCATCGTCAACTGCGCGACCATGGCACCGGATCGGGTTGAAATGGAACTGTTCGGCACCGAAGGTGACGGCGGTTCGCGGCGCATCGGCACGTTCGAACGCGCCCACGGCGGCACCCTGGTGCTCGACGAGGTCTCGGACATGCCGCTGGAAACCCAGGGCAAGATCGTGCGCGTTCTGCAGGAACAGAATTTCGAGCGGGTCGGCGGCTCCACCCGGGTGCAAGTCAACGTGCGCGTGATCTCGTCGACAACCCGCGACCTGCAGGCGGAAGTCGCCGCCGGGCGGTTCCGTGAGGACCTGTTTTACCGTCTCAACGTGGTGCCCCTGACGGTGCCGGCGCTGGCCGACCGGCGCGAGGACATCCGCGACCTGACCGACCACTTCATGCGCCATGCCGCCGACGCCACCGGCCAGCAGCCCCGCCGCCTGGGCGAGGATGCCTTGGCGGCATTGCAGAGTTACGCATGGCCGGGTAACGTCCGCGAACTTCGCAACGTGATCGAACGGGTGCTGATCCTGGCCCCCGGCGACAACGACACGGTTCTGGGGGCCAGCATGCTGCCAACGGAGTTTCTCGACGGAATAAAACGCAGCGCCATCGGCAGTGACGAGGGCTATCTGGCCAAGCCGCTGCGCGACGCGCGGGAAGATTTCGAACGCGAATACCTGAATGCCCAGATGTCGCGGTTCAACGGCAACATCTCGCGCACCGCGCAGTTCGTAGGCATGGAGCGCTCGGCCCTGCACCGCAAGCTCAAATCCCTCGGCCTGACGGACGAGGACCGCGGGGCGTCATGACAACTTCCCGCGCAACCGCCGCATCCAAAGAAGGGCGTCCGGCATGAAGATCATTGTTTGCGGCGCCGGCCAGGTCGGCGTCAACATCGCCCGCCAATTGGCGTTGGAAAACCACGACGTGACCATCGTCGATCAGGCGCCGGACCTGGTGCGCCGGGTATCCGACACCCTGGACGCTCAGGCCGTGGTCGGCCATGCGTCGCATCCCGACGTGCTGGAGCGCGCCGGCATTGCCGACGCCGACATGCTGATTGCGGTCACCCTGACGGACGAGATCAACATGGTCGCCTGTCAGGTCGCCCATTCCCTGTTCGACGTGCCGACCAAGATCGCCCGCATCCGCCAGAAAAGTTATCTCGACCCCATGTGGGCCAACTTGTTCTCGCGCGACAACCTTCCCATTGACGTCATCATCTCGCCGGAGATGGAAGTCGCGCGCGCCGTCGCACGGCGCCTGCGCATTCCCGGTGCCATGGACATGATTCCCCTGGCCGACGGGGCGGTGACGCTGCTCGGCGTGCGCTGCACCGAGGAATGCCCGCTGCTGAACACGCCGTTGAAGCAGCTGACCCAGTTGTTCCCGGACCTCAACATCGTGATCGTCGGCCTGGTCCGCGACGGCAACGCCATCGTGCCCAAGGCCGATGACCAGATGGCCCCCGGCGACGAGGTCTATTTCGTGGTCGACACCGCGCAGATCAGCCGTGCCATGACCGCCTTCGGCTATGACGCGGGCGAGGCGCGGCGCCTGCTGATCATCGGCGGCGGCAACATCGGCCTGGTCCTGGCGCAGGAGATCGAGCGCGAATACCCCTGGGTCAAAGCCAAGATCATCGAGCACAACAAGGAGCGGGCCGAATACATTTCCGGCCAGCTGGAAAGCACGGTGGTGCTGAACGGCGACGCCCGCGACATCGAAATCCTGGAAGAAGCCAACATCCGCGGCACCGACACGGTGGTCGCCGTCACCAACGACGATGAAAGCAACATCCTGGCCTCGCTTCTGGCCAAGAAGTTCGGCTGCGAACGCACGGTAACCCTGGTCAACACCTCGATCTACGAGCAGCTGATCGGATCCCTCGGCATCGACGTGGTGGTCAGCCCGCGCAACATCACGGTCTCGACCATCCTGCAGCACGTAAGGCGCGGGCGCATTCACTCGGTCCACGCGGTTCGCGAGGGCCTGGGCGAACTGATCGAGGCCGAGGCGCTGGAAACCTCGGACCTTGCCGGCAAGACGCTGAAGGAAATCCAACTGCCGACCGGCGTCGTCGTCGGCGCCATCGTGCGTGACGGCAAGATGCTGTTCCCGCGCGGCACGACCACGGTCGAGGCCGGCGACCGGGTGATCCTGTTCTCGGCGCCGGAATCGATCCGCAAGGTCGAAAACATGTTCGCCGTGCAACTTGAATATTTCTAAGCAGTGACCGATTCGCATCTTCCGCCGCCGTTGACCCTGCCCAGGGCCGTCGTGTTCGACTGGGACAACACCCTGGTCGATACCTGGCCGATCATTCACGACGCTTTAAACCATACCTTCCGCGCCTGGGGCCTGCGCGAATGGACGCTTGAGGAAACCCACGCCAAGGTCCGCAAGTCGCTCCGCGACAGCTTTCCCGGACTGTTCGGCGACGATTGGGAAAAAGCCGGCGAGGTGTTCTACGGCCGATACGGCGCGATTCATGCGGAAAAGCTGCAGCCGGCGGCGGGGGCGGCGGCCCTCCTTCAAGGGCTGACCGACGCCGGTGTTTACCTTTGCGTGGTGTCCAATAAGAAAGGATCGTTTTTGCGCAAGGAGGCCCAGGCGTTGGGCTGGACCGGTCATTTCGGCGCCCTGGTCGGGGCCATGGACGCGCCGCGCGACAAACCGGCCCGTGACCCCATCGACATGGCGCTGCATCCCGGCGGCATGGCGGCCGGGGAGGGCATTTGGTTCGTCGGCGACGCCGATGTCGACATGGAATGCGCCCATGGAGCGGGCTGTTATCCGGTGCTGATCCGCCCCCAACCGCCCGGACTAGATGAATTTGTCGACTTTCCTCCAGCCCTGCATTTCACCGACTGCGATAGTCTTTGCAAGTTCACTCAGACACTGTAAGCTTTTGTACAAGGCTGGTTAGCCGTGTAGAAACAAAAGAGAAAACAACAACAGGGAGCCCGGAACAAAGTCGGACGCGGCGTTACGGCCAGCGCGCAAGAGCGAGGTGCGGCCGCAAAAAGGCTTTGGGGTGGGGAGTGATGTCGTCAGAAAAATCACAAAACGTGCAGGACGTTTTTCTTAATCACATCAGGAAGAACAAAACTGCGGTCACCGTGTTTCTGGTCAACGGAGTCAAATTGCAGGGAATCGTCACCTGGTTTGACAATTTTTCCGTTCTCCTGCGCCGGGATGGGCATACGCAGTTGGTGTATAAACACGCCATCTCGACGGTCATGCCGTCCGTTCCCGTTCAATTGTTCGAACCGGATGCGGCCGAGTCCGCCGAGGGTTGAGCGAACAAACGCCAGGTGATGTCACGTCCGCCGCCAAGGCGGCGGGCGTGGGCGCTTGCGCCGTCATCCATCCAAACATGTCCGCAACCGGCGGAGCCGACAGCCGCAGCGCGCGCGCCAACCTGGACGAGGCCATCGCACTCGCCGGGGCCATCGACCTGAACGTCGTCCATGCCGAAACGTTCGAGCTGCCCCGGCCCCGGCCCTCGACCCTTCTGGGCAAGGGCACGGTGGAGCGCATCGGCGAGACCCTGCATGCCCTGCATGACTGCGACCTTGTCGTCGTCAACGCCAACCTGACGCCGGTTCAGCAGCGCAATCTGGAAACCGCCTGGGAAGCCAAGGTCATCGACCGCACGGGCCTGATCCTGGAAATCTTCGGTGCCCGGGCACGGACCAAGGAAGGCCGCCTGCAGGTCGATCTTGCCGCGCTCAGCTATCAGCTTGGCCGCCTGGTCCGCAGTTGGACCCACCTGGAACGCCAACGCGGCGGGGCGGGGTTCATGGGCGGTCCAGGTGAGCGGCAGATCGAACTGGACCGACGCATGATCCGCCAGCGCATCGCGCGGCTGAAGCGCGAATTGGCGGAGGTCAAACGCACGCGCTCCCTGCAACGCCGAGCACGCCAGCGGGTCCCCTATCCGGTGGTCGCATTGGTCGGCTACACCAACGCCGGCAAGTCGACCCTGTTCAACCGCCTGACCGGCGCTGAGGTGGTTGCCCGCGACCAGTTGTTCGCGACCCTGGACCCGACCATGCGCAGGCTCGACCTGCCGGAAGGCGGGCCGGTCATCCTGTCCGATACGGTGGGCTTCATTTCCGACCTGCCGCACCAATTGGTCAACGCCTTCCATGCGACCTTGGAAGAGGTCGTGGAGGCCGACATGATCCTGCATGTGCGCGACATCGCCGACCCGGACACCGAGATTCAGCGCCGCGACGTGCTGGAGGTTCTGGGCGGCCTCGGCCTGGGCGACGACACGGAAACGCCGATCACCGAGGCCTTCAACAAGATCGACCTTCTCGCGCCGGAAGCGCTCGCCGCCCTGGAGGAACGCATTGCGCGCCAGGACAACAACCCGCCGATCGCCATTTCCGCCGTGACGGGGCAGGGGCTGGATACCCTGATCCAGCGCATCCAGGACGTTCTTGGTGACAAGCTTGGAGAATTGGAGTTGGACCTGGGTTTCGACGAAGGGGCGACCCTGGCCTGGATCTACGAGCACGGCGAGGTTCTGGACCGGGACGACGGCGAAGCCGGCATCCATCTGCGCGTCCGCATGGACCCGCGCAGCCAATCGCAGCTGCTGACCCGTATCGACAGTGCCCGTCAGAGCCGTCTAAACTAGCCCGCGAGGGTTCCAGGGGCGGAGTCCCTACACCGGTTGGTAACCATTTCCCATTAAACCGGGGACATCGCATTCCGGCGACAGCAGACATCCGGTACGGACGGACGGGCACCCATGGCGACAAACCGCAGCCAAAACAAATGGCGTTCCAAGAACAAGTTGGTCAAACGCCAACTCAACGTCATGGCGAAAAGCCATGTGCACGACCATCTACAGCGTCTGGCCGACGATTTCCGCCTGCGCGGTAAGGGCGAGGCGGTATCCTTCGCCACCTTCATCACCCGTGCCCTGATGCAGCGCGCCGATTACAGCGACGATGTCGCGCAAATGCTGGAAGACCTCGCCGAAGCCTTCCACCGCGATCGCGACATTCATTCCAACTGATCTGCCCTTACAAGGCAGCGTCCGGATTGCCAAACCCGTGCCCAATGCCTTCGACATCGATCCCGACCGCGTCGCCGCCATTCTGCGCGAAACGGCGGAGACGGAAATCCTGCCGCGCTTCCGCACCCTGGCAAGCCACGAGATTTCGGAAAAGAACCCGGGCGATCTGGTGACCGTCGCCGACCAGGCCTCGGAAGCCATGCTGACCCGCCGTCTCGCGGACCTGATCCCGGGAGCCCTGATCGTCGGCGAGGAAGCCCATGAAGTCAGCCCGGAGGCCCTTGGCGAGATCGATGACGCCCCCTGGGCCTGGATCATCGATCCCCTGGACGGCACCCATAATTTCGCTCACGGCACGCCGCGCTTCGCGATGATTCTGGCCCTCGCCCGGCGCGGCGAGACCGCCATGGGCTGGATCCTAGACCCCATGGGCGATCATCTGGCCTTTGCGGAGGCGGGGGCCGGTGCCGCCATCGACGGCACGCCCCTGCGCCTGGGAGATGCCGGCCCGGTCGCCGCCATGACAGGATCTCTCGGCAACAAGTTCGCGGACCGTCTGCGCGCCCGTGCCGGAACACCGGGGGCCCCGGCAATCCCCAAGGCGTTTCTGCGCTATCGCTGCGTCGGCCTGGAATACATGGATCTGGCGCGGGGCAAGATTGATTTCGCGCGCTATGCCGGAAAGCTGATGCCCTGGGACCATGCGGCGGGGGTGCTGCTGCATGGCGAAGCCGGCGGCAAGGCGGCCATGACCGGCGATGGGCGGTCCTATGCCCCCGGCATGGCGCGGCCCGGCGACGCGTTGCTGCTGGCCCCCGACATGCCGGCTTGGACAGCGCTCGACCGTCTAATGTCCTGAGACATATCCCGCCTTGCCCCGACGCGTTGGGGGCGCTACCAAACGGGAAGGCATTTACATCTGAAACGATTTCGAAGGAGGCGGCATGGCACGCTGCGCATTCATCGGCCTGGGCGTCATGGGCTATCCCATGGCCGGGCATCTGGCGAAAAACGGCCATCAGGTCACCGTCTACAACCGCACCACGGCCAAGGCCGAGAAATGGGCGGCTGACCACGGCGGCGCGTTCGGTAAGACACCCGCGGAAGCCGCCAAAGGGGCGGAATTCGTGTTCTGCTGCGTCGGCAACGACGACGACCTGCGTGCCGTCACGTTTGGCGACGACGGCATGCTGGCGGGTATGGCGGAAGGCACGATCCTGGTCGATCACACCACGGCGTCCGCCGCCGTCGCCCGTGAAATCGCCGCCAAGGCCGCGGAAAAAGGCATCGGCTTCATCGACGGCCCCGTGTCGGGCGGCCAGGCGGGGGCGGAGAACGGCGTGCTGACCGTCATGTGCGGCGGCGGGGACGGGGATTTCGCCCGCGCCGAGCCGGTGATCCAGGCCTACGCCCGCGCGGTCACCTTGCTGGGCCCCGTGGGCTCGGGTCAGCTGTGCAAGATGGTCAACCAGATTTGCATCGCCGGGCTGCTTCAGGGCCTATCGGAAGGGCTCGACTTCGGCATGCGCGCCGGGCTCGACGTCAAGCAGGTGCTCGACGTGATTTCCAAGGGGGCGGCGCAAAGCTGGCAGATGGAAAACCGCGGCAAGACCATGGTCGACGACGAGTTCGACTTCGGCTTCGCCGTCGACTGGATGCGCAAGGATCTTGGGATTTGCTTCGCCGAGGCCGAGGCCAGCGGCGCCGAACTGGCGGTCACCCGCGTCGTCGACGGCTATTACAAGGACGTCCAGGACATGGGTGGGGCACGCTGGGACACCTCGTCGCTGATCCGCAGGCTGCGCCGCAAATAGGGCGCAGCATTCGGGGAAGGGGGCGCCCGTGACCTACGACGCGTTCAACGCCTTCTGCCGAACACTGCCGGCCGCGACCCATGTCGTGCAATGGGGCGGGGCGGACGTGTGGAAGGTCGGCGGCAAGGTATTCGCCATCGGCGGCTGGAACGCGGGCAATCTCGCGGGCATCACCTTCAAGGTCTCGGAATTCGCCTATGACGTTCTGCGCGATATGCCGGGCCTGCGACCGGCCCCTTATCTGGCGTCACGCGGCATGAAATGGATCCAGCATTATGCCGAACCGGGGTTGAGCGACGCGGACCTCAAGGACCACCTCGCGGAATCGCACCGCCTCGTCTCGCTGGGCCTGACCAAGAATCTGCAAAAAGAATTGGGGCTGAACCAGGAAGGTTGACCATCCCAGACGTCACCCCCGGGCCTGACCCGGGGGTCCATGACTTTGCAAGGGCGTGGATGCCCGTGACGAGCACGGGCATGACGGGGAAAGATACGGCCTAACGCAGGCTGATCTGCATCTGCGGCGTGGCACGGTAGATGTTGGGGATGCGGTAGATATAGACCTTGGTGCGCGGGCCGCGGGCGGGGAAGTCCTTTACCTCGTCGGCGTTATGGCTGATCACCTTGGTGTCGGTGATGACACGCAGTTCGCCCGAGGTGTTCAGGCCGGATTGGACGATCTGGTCCTTCTGGCTTTTGCCCAAGGATCGGCCCAGCATGTTTACGATACGGGTTTCCTTGTTGTAGGCGATGCCGAAGATATGTTCGTTGCGGCGCAGGAAGGTGACCGACTTGGCCTGCAACAAGTCACCCTCGCGATGCCAGTGCATCTTGAAATAACCCTGCTTGATGTAGCTGAAATCGGATGCGTCCGGGTCGCGCTCGATATCCGACTTCAGCTTCTTGACCTCATCGACTTCCTGAGCCCCCTGGACCTTGCCGTCCTTGAGGGCACCGTATAGCCGCGTATCGACCATGTAGCCGGAGAACGTGAGCTTGTAATAGCCGCGCCGGTCCAACTCGATCTCGGCGTCGAACCGCGCCGGCAGATAGCAGCCGGAAAGCGCGACCGCGGCGACAAGGAGGATTAGCAGGGGACGGAGACGGCGGCGCATGCGGAAACTCGGGTTCTCAAGCGGTTTAAGTCCTTCAACCTTCTAGCCTATTGCGGCCGTCCGGTCAGCGATTTTGATTATCCGGCGGGTGTATCGTGCGCCTTTTCGGCCTGCCATGCGGCCTCCATCTCGTCCAGGCTGGCCTCCGCCGGGTCCTGCCCCCCGGCGCGCAGGCGCTTTTCCATGCGGCGGAAGCGGTCTTCGAACTTGTGGTTGCCCCGGCGCAGCGCCGTTTCCGGGTCGACCCTAAGGTGCCGGGCCAAGTTGGCGACGGCGAACAGCAAGTCGCCCATTTCCTCCTCGACCCGCGCCGGAGAGCCCCCGCTGGACATCTCGGCCCGCAGTTCGGCCAGTTCTTCCTCGATCTTGGCGATCACCGGTTCCGCTTCGGGCCAATCGAAGCCGATGCGGGCGGCCCGTTTCTGCAGCTTTTCCGCGCGGGTCAGGGCGGGCAGGGGGATCGCCACGCCGTCCAATGCGCTGGCGTCTTCCGCCGGCGTCTCGCCCTTTTCCGCCCGCTCCTTGGCTTTCAGGTCCTCCCAATGAACGGTCTGGGCCTCGGCCGAATTGATTTCCGTGTCACCGAACACATGGGGGTGGCGGCGGATCATCTTGTCGGCGATGGCGCGGGCCACGTCGTCGTAATCGAAATGCCCCGCTTCCTCGGCCATGCGGGCGTGGAAGAAGACCTGCAGCAGCAGGTCGCCCAACTCGTCCCGCAATCCCGCCATGTCGCCCCGCTGGATGGCGTCGGCGACCTCGTAGGCTTCCTCGATGGTGTAGGGGGCGATGGTCGCAAACGTCTGCTCCACATCCCACGGACAGCCGCCGTCGGGATCGCGCAGTTTGGCCATTACCGCGCGCAGGCGGTCGGTCGGGGTTTGAGAAACGTCGTCCTTGGGCACAGGGAGGGGCACCTTCCGATCCGGGGCGTTCATGACCCGCCGAAGGTAGCCGACAGAGCCGCCCGCCGCCAAGAGATCAGGACGCGCCAACTCCCGATTCAAGGAACCTTCGGAATACGTTTTCCAAAATCCTCGATACGTTGTTGTCGAAATCATTGACCGGCAACGCGCCGCAAAACGTGATTGAACCCGTGGAAAACACGGCACCGCCGCCGGGAACCTCGAAATACACCATATCGGCCCTGATCAACTGGTCCGCCGGGGCATGGGCCCAGGTCTTTACGTGGGTCAGCCATTCCTCCGGCGGAAGCTGGAAACTGGCCGGATGATCTTCGGAGGTCGCCAAGACATGCACGTTCGGCGGGGTCCCGAGCCGGCTGTCGATGCGGTCCAGCTCATAACCCGCAGCCCCGCCGCCGCAAAGCCCGAAATCGCCGATCACCTGATCCTCGACGCCATCGAAGATCCAGGCCGCGTCCGGGTGATCGGCACCTTCTTGCCGGCGGTAATGGGTGCCCTCGAAATCTCCCTGCGTGGTATAGCCGACACCGACCAGTTGCTGCGGCGGCCGGGCATTGCGCCGCCAGGTACCGCCGTATTCACGATTGAAGGCGTGGTAATACTCGCCCGGCTCGGACGCCCAGGCGCGCAGCCCGCCTTCGGCCCGGCGGACTTCGATCAATCCGTCCATTTCCGGATGCAGGGCGACCCGCCAGTAAAACCCGTTGCCGCCCAGATACGCCAGCTTGCCGCCGCTGTCCCGGTAATCCCTGAACGCATTCAAGGTCTGGGTCGTGTGGTATTCGGGGTGGCTACAAGTCGACACGGCCGGATAACCGGCCAACAGGTCAACCCCTTCGTGATGCAGTTCCCAATCGGTCACGATATCGAACGGGATATCCTTGGCATCCAACCAGGTGAACAGGTGCGTGTCGGCCGGAAAGTGCCGTAGACCCGAGCCAGAGGCCTTGTTGCCGAACGCGTGATAGCCCGGCCGAAGGTTGAAGATCGGGCGGTGCCAGGTGGTATGGCCAATCCCGGAACCGTCGGTATGGTCGTTGTAGGTCGACAGCCCGAATTGCGGATGTTCCGCCGCGTTATAGGGATAGGATCCCCATTCCGCCGCCCGTGCCTTCCATTCCGGCCCGAATTCGGCCCGCGCCTGGTTGGCGTAAATGACATAGGTAAATGTCGGCACGACGACGCATAGATCGGCGGTCCGCGTGCCTTTCGCCGGGCACACGAACAGCGGGATCATGTCCCAATGGGCGTCCTGGGTCAGCTTTACCGCATAGACGCCGCTGCGCAGGTCTGTCGGGATCTCGAATTCGAAATCGGTTTGCCATCCCGCGTCGGCGATATCGTCGTCGTGGAAATGAATGGCGCCGTACTGATCCGCCGCGTGATGCCAGCACATCTGCGAGGCATCCCAATTTGACCCGGTCATCGCCCGCACCGGCGCGCCGACCAGAACCCCGTCGCCGGTCAGGGGGCCGTCGCCGGAGACGGTCAAGGACGCCATGTCGCGGCTGAAATCCCAGGCAGCCAACGGCACATCGCCATCGCCCGCCAGGATTACCGGAGCTTCGATCTTGCCGTTGAAATGCGACGCGCTGTCCGTTTCCGTCACCGCCGCGACGATCACTGTGTGTGCGCGCGTCACTGCGGCAGCGGCTGCCGCATCGGCGGGAAGGGTGGTTTCCGCGTCCCCGGTATCATCGACGACGCCCGCTCCGTGAACCGGCGCCTGCGTCACGCGCAACGTCCCCGCGTCCAGATCGATGACCGCCTGCACCTGATACCACCTGCGGGGCAGAAGCGCCTTGCCGACCGCGACGGCAACGCCGCCCAGCGTCAGCACCGCGCCGTCCGGCCCGATGGACAGCCCCGCCACGGCGCTGCCGCTGCCATCGACGAGGGACATGACCCCTTGTCGGCCCTTGTCCGGCGTGGTCGGCCAGATCGTCGCCCTTAGGGTGAACCGCGGGGGCAGGGGGCCGCGCAACGCGGCCGTCATGTGCGACCCTAGGTGGGCGCGCTGCGGACGCGCCGGATACTCGCCTTCGAAGGTGGCGGCGACGGGTGCCGTGCGAACCCCGGGCCCAGCCGGGTTGGGGTCGCCGGAGATCACCCGGACCAGTTCCGCGCGATAGGTTCCCCCCAGTTCCGAGGAAACCTTGATCGCCACTTTCTCGCCGGGCCGGCCGGACAGTTTGTCCGCATAGCCAATCAATGGAATCATGGCGGGGCCTACAGCTTTTTGGCCGCGTACGCGATGGCATCCACGGTCTTGGCAATATCCTCGTCCGTCAACGCAAGGGACGGGTAGAACTTACTGGGGGATTTGAAAATTCCCTGTTCGCGCAGCAATGCGTTGAAGCGCGCAAGCTTGCCCGCATCGCCTTTCATGACATCGCGGTAATTTCTGACCGGGCCGTCGGCGAACACGATATCAAACAACACCGGCACACCCGCCACGTGATGGGCATGGCCCGCCCGCCCAAGGTGTTCGTTGATGGCGTCGATAATGGTCTGGCCGGCTTGGCGCAGCCGTTCGTACTGGCCCGGTCGGCGCAGAATTTCCATGGTCTTCAGGCCGGCGACGGAGGCCACCGGATTGCCGCTCAACGTACCGATCTGCATCAGGGACTTGTCCTTGCCAACCTTGGCCGCGTCGAAATGCGCCATGATGTCGGCCTTTCCCGCGATAACGGACAACGGAAAGCCGCCGCCGATGATCTTGCCCAGCGTGCAGACATCGGGCGTCACGCCATAAACCTCCTGCGCGCCGCCATAGGCGAAGCGAAAGCCGGTGACGACCTCGTCGAAGATCAGAACCGCGCCATGCTTCGTGCATTCCTCGCGCAGCACCTCCAGAAAACCGGGAACGGGCGGGATGATCCGCTGCATGGGCTCGACAATGACCGCGGCGATCTCATCGCCACGCTCCGCCATCAGGGAGCGGAAGAACTCAATGTCGTTGTAGGGGGCGATCAGCATCTCGTCGCGCACGGAGTCCGGAATCCCGGCGGAGTCGGGAACGGCGATCGGGAAATTCATCATCTTGGTCGGCGACAGGCTCATCTGACCTTCCGACGACATGCCGTGATAGCCGCCTTCGAACTTGAGGATCTTGTCTCGGCCCGTATGGGCGCGTGCCAATCGCATGGCGTACATATCGGCCTCGGTGCCCGTGCTGGCGAACCGGATCTGGTCGGCGCAGGCCACCGCATTGCAAATCTCTTCCGCCAGTTCGATGCCGCGGGCGTTATTGGTGAAGAACGTGAAGCCCTTGGCCACCTGCTCCTGAACCGCCTCCAACACCTCCGGATGGCAATGGCCCAGGATCATGGGGCCGGATCCGATGAGATAATCGATATACTCGGTGCCGTCCTCGTCCCAAATGCGCGACCCTTTGCCCTCGCGAATGATCACATTGGCGTCGAAGTTGCCGAAGGAAGCCGCGGGCAGAACGCTGCTTGCCCGAGATACGATTTCTTGCTGGGACATGATGATGTTTCCTGGATGGGTGGGGGGATGCTTTGGCTTGACAGCTAATGGTACAAATGTATCACTGTCAACAATGAATCAAACGAATGTACAATATCTGGAGACGTCCTCGCCACGCGCCGTCCTTGATGCCGTTGCCGACATCCTGCCGACGCTGCCGGGCGAGGTCCGCAAGGCCGCTGCTTACGTGTTGGAAAACCCCAACGAGATCGGCATTTGTTCCATCCGCGAAATGGCGGTGGCCGCGGGGGTGAAACCCAACACCTTCGTCCGCATGGCCCGGTCCGCCGGGTTCGGCGGGTATGATGACTTTCGCACGGTTTTCCGCGAGGAACTGCGCCACCGTCAGGCCGACTTTCCCGACCGGGCGCGCTGGCTGCAATCCTTGCCGCAAAAGGGAGAGCTCTCGGGCCTTTACGGGGACATGGCCGCCAGTTCCCTGGCCAATATCGAGCAGATGTTTTCTTCCTGCGATGCAGCGAACATGCAATCGGCGGCGCAGGACATCGTGCAGGCCCGCATGACCTACGTCCTGGGTGTGGGTGTGGGCAGCGCGCTGGCGCGAAATTTCGCCTACCTCGCCAGCATGGCGCTGGACACGGTCCGGGCGATTCCCAGTGACGCCGCCTTGCCGGTCGATGGCCTGGTTCAGGCGGAGGAGGGCGATCTCCTGATCGCCATGACCATCAAGCCGTTCCGCCGCGAAGTGATCGAAGCCGTCGACCTCGCCGACCGGATGGGCATGACGGTCATGGCGATCTCCGATACGCCCGCGGCTCCCATCTTCCAGACCGCCAAGCACCGTTTCGTGCTGCCGACGGAAACCCCACAGTTCTTTTCCTCGACCCTGGCCATCCACGCCTTTTTCGAGACGCTGATGGCCTTCGTCATCGCGCAGGCGCCGGCGTCCGCGGTCGAGAGCATCGAACGCTTCCATGAACGGCGGCAGATGCTCGGCATCTATGTTGATGGCGGGTAGGAGAGGGGCTTGCCATGATCGACCATATCTCCATCCCCGTCTCGGACCTTGCCGCCGGCGCGGCGTTCTACGAAGCCGTTCTGGCGCCGCTCGGCCTGACGCGGCTGGTCGACCGGCCGCATACGGTCGGCTTCGGCAAGCGCTATCCGGAATTCTGGCTCAATGCGCGGCCGGGTATGGCGGCGGCGGGCGCTGACACGGGCATGCACGTCTGCCTGCGCGCCCGCACCCAGGACGCGGTCATCGCGTTCCACGCGGCGGCCCTGACCCACGGCGGCGCGGACGACGGCGCGCCCGGCCTGCGGCAGGCCGCCACGGGGCCGTATTTCGCGGCCTTCATCCGCGATCCCGACGGCAACAAGATCGAGGCGGCGACGTTTCTTCCGGCCGAGGGCGGGTGAGGCGGCTATCCCGCAGAGAAGCCCCGCGCGGACAACTGCTCCTCGGTCACCGGGATCTCGATCCCGTCGCTTTGCACGTTCCGTAGTTGCGCCAACGCCGCCGACACCAGGGTGCCGGCGGCCGGCGTCGGCGACCGCCCCGCGCGCGTGATCAGGGACACCGTGCGGTGGATGGGCGGCGCCAGCCGGAACCCGGGGATGCCTTCCGCCGCCATGGCCTGGGCCACCAGACCCGGCACCGCCGCGATCCCCAGCCCGTCGCGCACCATGCGGATCAGCCCCCAAACCGACGATACCTCGTAGGCCAGCCCGCTGACCGCAAGCTGGCCTGCCGCATGTTCCTTGAGAATGCCCCGGATGCCGCTTTCGCCGGACATGCCCACGGCCGCATGGTCGGTGAACACGTCCCAGGCGAGGGGGCCTTGGTGCGCCGCCAGGGGATGCCCCGGCGGACAGACGAGGTGGAAGGCGTCGCGCATCACCGGCGTGGCGTCGAAATCCGCATCGGGGAGGGCGATGGTGGTGAATGCCAGATCCATGTCGCCGGCGCGGACGCGCTCGACCGCCTCCGCCGTCAGGATCTCGATGATCCGCACGCGGATTCCCGGATACCGGACGGCCATGTCCTTGATCGCCGGGATCAGGACCGAGGTGATCATCGTCGCCGTCGCACCGACCACGACCAGGCCCTGTTGGCGGTCCACATGGGCGCGAAGGTCGTCCATGCCGCGCTCCAGGTCTTCGGTGAAGCGGCGGGCAACGATGGCGAACTGCCGGCCGTGGGCCGTCGGCTCGACATGCCGGGTGGTGCGGTCGAACAGCCGCAGCCCCAGTTCCAGTTCCAGATTCTTCACGGAATTGGTCAGCGCCGATTGCGTCATGTTGAGCACGGCCGCCGCCTTGGTGAAGCTGCCGTGTTCCACGACCGCGAGAAAGGCCCGCAGTTGGCGCAGGGTGATGTTGTTATTCATATATGAAATATATCAATCAATTAAAAAAACAAAATAGACAAATAACTGATCAAACTTGATGGTGTTTCCGCCAACAACTTGCGGGAGTGAACCATGACGAACATTGCCCTCAAAGACACCGTCGACACGGCGGCCGACGTGACATCGCCTGACCTGACCCCCGGGCCGGTCGGCGGCCCCGGCGCCTGGCGGGGCCCGGACATGGCGGCATCCGGCGTCTGGATCGAACACCTGACCGAGGGCGAGGTCGCCGAAATCGACGCGGCCATCCGCGCCCATCAGGCCAACGACCTGGGTATGGCGGATATCGGGCCCGAGACCTTCCATCTTCCGACCCTGGGGCCGCGCCTGAAGAAACTGCGCGACGAGGTCGTCAACGGACGCGGCTTCGTGCTGCTGCGCGGGTTTCCGGTCGATCGTTACAGCGTCACGGAATCGGCGATCGGCTACCTCGGCCTGGGGGCCTACATCGGCGGTTTCCGGCCCAGCAACGCCAAGGGGCATCTGCTGGGCCACGTGCGCGACATCGGGCGGAACATCAAGGACCCGACCACGCGGTACTATCAGACCAACCGCGGTCTCGAATTCCATACGGACAGCGTCGATATCGTCGGGCTGCTCTGCCTGAAAACGGCGAAATCCGGCGGCGCCAGCCGCATCGTCAGCTCCGTGACCCTGCACGACGTGATCCGCGAACGGCGGCCCGACCTGTGGCGGGCGCTGTTCAACGCCTTTCCCACCGACCGCCGCGGTGAAATACCGCCGGGGATGAAGCCCTGGTTCGACGTGCCCGTGTTCAATTGGCACGCCGGCCATCTGACGACGATGTACGTGGGACAGTACATCCGCTCGGCCCAGGAGCTGTTTCCCGAGGCGCGCCGTCTGACGGCCCTCGAGACCGAGGCCATGGACTACCTGGATACGCTGTGCAACGACCCGGAATTCTACCTTTCCATGGATTTCCTGCCGGGCGATATCCAGCTGCTGCACAATCACCAGATCCTGCATTCGCGCACGGATTACGAGGATTGGCCGGAGATCGAAAACCGGCGGCATCTGTTGCGCCTCTGGCTGGCGCCCGACATCGGCCGGCCGCTGCCGCCGGTGTTTGAGCCGCGCTACGGCGACCTGACGCCAGGCGACCGGGGAGGGATTTTCACCGAAAGCACCAAGCTGACGTTTTCGCTATCTCCCACGTAACGCGTCGTTGGGCGCTCGCCATCGGCTTGGCTGTCACACGGCGGCATCTGTGAAGGCGCTGGTACTGACGACCAAGTGACACATGATTCGGGACGCGGCTGATGAAGCGCGCACCTCGACGGTCATCGACGGTGGCGACGGCGGCCGGGTTGCGGCGGCGACATTTTGATCTTTTGGGCCAGAGATAAGGGGGCACGGCATGACCCGTAGCCCCCATTCGCCCTTCATGATTTATCGCATAATGTATATTATGGAAAATATTTATTAACCTAAAAAAAACAAACATTTATAATGGTCTATCGAATTCAATCTGAAATACTCAAGTGTCAGATTTGGCGGTTGGCAGACTCCCTATTCGATAAACATCCTCGCGGGGAAAGCAGCAATTTATGGTATGAGATAAGGCGTAAAACATTCATGCCCTCGACACGGCCTTACCGAACTATCTGCGCAAGAGACGACGGAAAGAGGCTTAACCATATGCACCCCAATTCAAAACTCGCTGCTCTGTCACTTGCCGTCATGACACTCACCTACTCTGCAGGTGCATTCGCCTCAGATCAACCGCCCCAAAGCCTCGGCGGGGTCGAGGGTGACGTGAAAGTGCTGGTGAAACCGAGCGGCGACCTAAGCTTCTATTTCATCCCGACAAAACAAAAACCAAAACTGAGCTTCATATGGACTGCGACAGACTTACCCTACAAATTTGGAGGAAAAGTGGCGTCAGCGCTTCAGGCGGGTTCGATAAAGGAAGTCCAGATACTCGCCAGCAAAGGGGTAACGTTTCAGAACCTCTTCAGCGATGCCCGACACTATGAAGTGTCGAATTCGAAGGGAGAGACGGTCGCTATTTTTCCGGAAGCCGAGAAACAAAAATGGCAGAAAATCGTCCAAGAAAACGTTGGACTGAGAGTTCAGGCCGTCAAAGGCATCGTTTTTAAGTCCACGGTTCCAATTGAATCTACCAACGTTCAAACATTCGAAGACTTTAAGAGCGCCCTTGAAAAAGGAGGCGTCAAAGCCAAGGCAGTTTTCGAAAAAGGATCTCTCGTCAATTTGGCCAGCGATGAAGACGGTCATGCATTAATCGCCTTTAATGGCACGACCGCTCCGATCTGGGAAAAGGCGCTTCCATCAGATCCGAGAATCAAAAGCTACACAGTTCCAATCGGCTATGAATCATTCGCACCTGAAGAAGTTGCGAGCAATGGCGCGTTAGACGTAATTCCAATTCCTCGAGCCGAGTTTCTCAGAGAGTTCGGCAAAAAAATGCTCAGCTCCGCCAAAGATCTCGCATGCGGGCAATCGGTGGTGCCGGACGAAATCTCTGTCTCGGCGTCGCTGTCTGCTGGTATCGGCATAATTGTTGAAGGCAGTGGCCAAATTCAATTTAGCGCCAAATGGGACACGTCAAAAATCTGCAATTAGGGCATGAGGCTTACTTCACCATGGCAGCCCCTCTCTCTCCTGCAAATCTCGATCGCCCCGCCGATCAGGCGTCGGGCACATCCAATTCCATGCCGTCATAGGCCACCTCCACCCCCTCGGGCACATAGGCCATGAGCGCGTCGTAGTCGATGCGCGGGCTCATGTGGGTGATGACCATGCGCTGGGGCTGGATGCGCTCCCACAGTTCAAGCGCGGCGTCGACATGCAGATGCGTCGGATGCGGCTGCCAGGCGAACACGCCGACGATCCAGGTGTGCACTCCCCGCACGGCTTCCACGCCGGCATCCGTCATACGTACGAGGTCGGTGGTATAGGCCAGCGGCCCGAAACGCAGCCCGTGGGTGGTCGAAAAGCCGTGATCCTGTTCGAACGCCAGGCCGTCGATACCGCCGGCGGTGAACGGCGTGCCGGCCTCATAGACGTTGGGCGTCAGTGTCGGCTTGTAATAATGCTCCGTACCGGCATGCAGCGGCGCCAGGACATAGGCGAAGCGTTCCTGAACCGACGCCAGGGTTTCCGCGTCGGTCCATAGCGGAATGGCGGCCCCCATGGCGCGGTTGATGCTGCGGATATCGTCAATGCCGTGCAGATGGTCCGCATGACCATGGGTCAGGACCAGACCGTCCAAATGCTGCACGCCGGCACGTAACATCTGTTCACGGAAATCGGGCGCGGTGTCGATCAACAGCCGTTTGCCGGCTTTTTCGATCAGGATCGACGGCCTTGTGCGGCGGTTCTTGGGGTTTTTCGGATCGCAATCCCCCCATCCGGCCTCGATCGAGGGAACCCCGCTGGAGGCCCCCGAGCCCAGGATCGTGACCTTCATTTCCGTCCCCTACCCCTCGCCCCGCACCGCGGCCGCGGCCTTGGTGAACAGGGTGAAGAAGTTGTCGGTCGTGCGCAGGGCAAGATCGTCCGGGGAAATCCCCTTGAGTTCCGCGACCTTGGCGGCGGTCAGGGCGGTGAAGGCGGGCTCGTTGCGCTTGCCGCGCTCCGGCACCGGGGCCAGGAAGGGCGAGTCCGTTTCGACCAAGAGCCGGTCGAGCGGCACGTCCTTCACCGTGTCGCGCAGGCCCTCGGCGGTCTTGAAGGTGACGATGCCGGAAATGGAGATGTAGAGCCCCATCTCAACGGCCTTTTCCGCAACTTCGGGCCCGGCGGAAAAGCAGTGGATCAGGCCCGGAAACGGCCCGCCCGCGCGGTATTCCTCGTCCATCACCCGGAGCGTATCGTCGTCGGCGTCGCGGGTATGAACGATCAGCGGCAGGCCGGTCATGCGCGCCGCATTGATATGGGCGCGGAACTGGGTTTCCTGAATGTCCCGGGGGCTGCGTTCGTAATAGAAATCCAGGCCCGTTTCGCCGATCCCGACGACCTTGGGATGGGCCGCCAGCTCCGTCAATTCCTCGGCGCTGGTAACCTTTTCCGTCGCCGCCTGATGCGGATGGATGCCGACGGTGCAGAAGATGTTCGGGAACCGCTCGGCCACGGCCTTGACCTGGTCGAACTTGGACAGATGGGTCGAGATCGTCACCATATAGGCAACCCCGACCGCGCCCGCCCGCGCCACCACGGCGTCCAGTTCATCCCCGAAATCCGGGAAATCCAGATGACAGTGACTGTCGACCAGAAAGGGTTGGGTGGCGCCGTCCATAGCCTTAGGCCGCTCCCTGGGTCTCGTCGTCCTGAAAACGGGGAAACACCCCTTCCGGCTTGGGCAGGGCCGCGCCGGGCGTCAGGGCTACGCCGGGGGCCAATTGATCGAGGGCGCGGGCATCCGCCGCCACGGCCAGTTGGTCCAACAGCTTGGCCGAGGTGTCGGGCATGAAGGGTTGGGTCAGGATCGCCAGACGGCGGATGGTTTCGGCCAGCACGTATAGCACCGTCGCCATGCGCGCCGGGTCTTCCTTACGCAGCTTCCAGGGGGCCTGATGGTCGACATAGGCGTTGGCTGCGCGGATCACGGTCCAGATGGCCTCCAGCGCCTCGTGGAACGCCTGCCGGTCCAGGGCATCCCGCACCTGTCCCAACAACGCCGCCGCGGGATCGAGCAAGGCCTTGTCATCGTCGGTGAACTCGCCCGGCGTCGGCACCGTGCCGCCGCAATTCTTGGTAACCATGGACAGCACGCGCTGCGCCAGATTGCCGTAATCGTTGGCCAGTTCGCCGTTCATCCGGTTGACCATGGCGGAATGGGAAAAATCGCCGTCGTTGCCGAACGGAACCTCACGCAGCAGGAAATAGCGCACCTGGTCGAGGCCGTATTTTCCAACCAGATCAATGGGATCGATGACGTTGCCGACGGATTTGGAAATCTTCTGGCCTTCGTTGGTCCACCAGCCGTGGGCGAACACGCGTTTCGGCGGCTCCAGCCCCGCCGCCATCAGGAAGGCCGGCCAGTAAACCGCGTGAAAGCGCAGGATGTCCTTGCCGACCATGTGCAGGTCGCAGGGCCAATAGGTGGCGAATTCCCCCTGCTCGTCCGGATATCCCAGGGCCGAGATGTAGTTGGTCAGGGCGTCGAGCCAGACATAGAAGATATGCTGGTCGTCGCCCGGCACCGGCACGCCCCAGTTGAAGGTGGTGCGCGATACGGACAAGTCCTGCAGGCCGCCCTTGACGAAGCTGGTGACCTCGTTGCGCCGGCTCGGCGGGGCGATAAAGTCCGGATTGGCGTCATAGAACGCCAGCAGGCGGTCTTCCCAGGCCGACAGGCGGAAGAAGTAGCTGGGCTCCTCCACCCATTCGACCTCGGCGCCCGAAGGGGCGACGCGCGTGCCGTCAGGCCGCTTGGTCAGTTCGCCCTCGCCGTAGAACGCCTCGTCCCGCACGGCGTACCAACCGGAATAGCTGCCCAGGTAGATTTCCCCGGCGTCGATCATGCGCTGCCAGATCGCCTGACAGGCCTTGATATGGCGCGGTTCCGTGGTGCGGATGAAATCGTCATGGCTGAAATTCATGAAATCGGCCAGGGTGCGGAAATTCTGCGATACCTGATCGGCGAAGGTCTGCGGGTCGATGCCCTTGGCCTGGGCCGATTTTTCCACCTTCTGGCCGTGTTCGTCCGTGCCCGTCAGGAACTTCACGTCGTAACCGTCCAGGCGCTTGAACCGCGCCAGCACGTCACAGGCCAGGGTCGTATACGCATGGCCGATATGCGGCGCGTCGTTCACGTAATAGATGGGGGTGGTCAGGTAGTAGGGCGTGGCCGGCATTTCGGGTTCCAATGGCACAGGGTCAAAGGGTGGCGCGTCGCGTCCGCGTTATCGCCTAACCGCCGCTTCGGTCGTGATGAACGCGTTGAGAACCACCTGCTTGCGGTCCAGGTTGGCGGCGGTCGTCGCGGCAAGCAGGCGCGACACCTTTTCCCATACCTCCAGCCAGCGATCAAGGCCGGCCATGGCATTGAGCTTGGCCACGACCTGGGCGTCGATGATGCTCGGCAACGGCCCGCCGCCGGCGGCGATGATCAGGCGTTCCAGCCACCAACGCAGCGTCTTGGCGAAAGCCGCGAATTCGGCTTCCTTCCCGGCACCGCCCAGACGCCCTGCGAAATCATGTAAATCCTTGGCCGGAATGCCGTCCGGCAAGCGCGCGAGCAGGCCCGAGACCTCGTCCAGCATGGCCAATCCCCCCTGCTCCGCCAGATCGAGGGCATACCCGATGCTGCCTTCGGCGACTTCGGCCAGACGCGCCGCCTCGGCCGCCCCCAGATCGGGACAGCGCTGGGCGATCAGGGCCGCCACGGCATCCGCAGGCGGCGGCCGCAGGGTCAGACGCCGGCAGCGCGAACGGATGGTCGGCAGCAAACTGCCGGGGTTATGGGACACCAGGATAACCAGAGCCTGGGGTGGTGGTTCTTCAAGTACTTTGAGAAGCGCATTGGCGGCATTTCGGTTCATGTCGTCGGCGCTATCGATGACGACCACGCGCCACGCCCCCTCGCCCGCCGTCAGACTGAGAAAGCCTTTCACGGCGCGGATGGCGTCGACCGGAATCTGGCCCTTGCGCCGGCCGGTTTTCTCGTCGACCGCGCATTCGACCACCATCAGGTCGGCATGGCTGCCGGCCAGCGTGCGGTGGAACACGGGATGGGTGGGGTCCAGGTAAAGCCCCGGCCCGTCTCCCCCGGCCCCGGCAGGCGCAGGGGCCGGTTCCGGCGGCGCATCGCCGAACAGGCCCGGGCCGTCGTTCGTGGGGGCGGCCTTGGCCAGGACCGCACCGTGGCTCAGGACATAGCGCGCGAAACGGTGCGCCAGGGTCGCCTTGCCGATGCCCTTGGGCCCGGTGATCAGCCAGGCATGGGCCAGGCGGCCGGCCTCAAGCGCCGTTCGCAGGCTCTCCTCGGCCTCCAGATGCCCGATCAGGTCCGGATTGGCGCGCGGGTCCAGGTCCGGGGCATCGTCGTCACTCATCGGCCCGCGGCTTTCAGGTCGGCGCCCAGGCGATGCGACACGGCGGCGCAGATTTCCCGCTGCACATCGTCGACGGTGCCGGTGGCATCAACCACGGCGCAGCGTCCGGGTTCCGCCTCGGCGATCGCCAGGAAGGTATCTCGGATGCGGGTGTGAAAGCCCAGGTCCATGCGCTCATATCGGTCCTCGGCCCCGGCACGGCCGAAGGCGCGGGCCAGACCTTCCTCCACCGGAATGTCCAGGATCAGGGTCAAATCCGGCTGAAAGTCGCCTAGGATGTCTTCCTTGAGGGCCTGAATGCGCGCCAGCCCCAGGCCGTGCCCGCCGCCCTGATAGGCCAGCGTGGAATCGGTGAAGCGATCGCATAGCACCCAGGCGCCGCTTTCCAGCGCCGGCAGGATCGATTTCTCGACATGGTCAACCCGGGCCGCGAAATGCAGCAGCACCTCAGCCACGGGCGGCCAGCGATCAATCGTGCCGCGGACCAGCAGATTACGGATATCCTCCGCTCCCGGCGTGCCGCCGGGCTCCCGCGTGGTCAGGACTTCGATACCCGCGTCCTCCAAGACCTTGGCCAACAGGCCAAGTTGGGTCGACTTGCCGCCGCCCTCGCCGCCTTCGAATGTAATGAACTTGCCCGTCGTCACCGGCCGGCACCCCGACTATCCTGGTTATCGCGCGTTCCGTGCATGTTTGCGGTCAGTTGCCGCATCCCTGGCCGGGCGGCGCTAACCGGAAACACCCAGAATGATAGACCGGAGAGCGCTCATCACCCTACCGAAAAGGCCCAGGCGTTCGGCGCCGTCACCAGCCAGAAGCGGGACTTTGATCGCTTCGCGCTCGGGGAAGGTCAGGGTCAGGGTACCGAGCTTGTCACCCGCCTTTACCGGGGCCGGCACGGGCGTTTGGTATTCGACGGTCACCTTCATGCCCGCGCGTTCCTTGCGCGGCAGGGTCAGCAGCATTTCGTCGGTGACGATCAGCGGCACTTGCGCCTTGTTGCCGAGCCAGATATCGACCTTGGCGACTTCCTCACCGGCCTTGAACAGGGCGTAATTCTTGAACTCGCGGAAGCCCCATTCGAGAAGCCGTTGCGGCTCCTCGCGCCGGGCGCGCTTGTTGGTCAGGCCGTTGACGACCAGGATCAGCCGCCTGCCAAGGCGTTCCGCCGAGGCGGTCAGCCCGTATCCGGCGTTTTCCGTATGCCCCGTCTTCAGGCCGTCGACACCGATGCCCTTGCCCAGCAATTCGTTGCGGTTGTGCTGAGTGTGGTTGTTGTAGGCAAATTTGCGTTCCGAGTAATAGTGGTAGAACTCGGGGAAATCCTTGATCGTCCGCTTGGCCAGGGTCGCCAGATCGCGCGCCGTCATGCGGTGTTCCGGATGGGGCCAGCCCGACGCGTTGCGGAATGTGCTGTTCTTGAGCCCGATTTCGCGGGCCTTTTCGGTCATCATCTCGGCGAAGGCATCCTCGCTGCCGGCCAGGGCCTCGGCGACGACGACGCAGGCATCGTTGCCCGACTGCACGATTATGCCCTGCAACAGATCCTCGACGCGGACCCGCTGGCCCGGCTCCAGGAACATGGTCGATCCGCCCGAGGCCCAATTGCCCTTGCGCCAAGCGTTCTCACTGACCACGAACTCCTCGTCGAGGGACAGGCTGCCCTCCTTCAGGCGTTCGAACACCATGTAGACCGTCATCAACTTGCTCATGGACGCCGGCGGCATCAGGGCGTCCGCGTCCTTTTCGAACAGCACGGCGCCGGTCTGGCTGTCGATCAGGATGGCCTCGCGGGCGACGGTGTCCATGGCCGCAGCCAACGGCGCGCCGAACATCATGGCAGCGATCACCACGGCACCCGCTGCAAGGCGGCGCAGATGCGGAACGGAATGGAATACGGAATTCAATGTCGTCATCATACTTCGCGCCCGCTGCTTAAAGGCGCGTCCTTCTGGTTCCTTGTAACGCCCGGGACCGGGCGTCTGGGACAATCTTAGGACCGACCACGCCATGGAAATGGGGCGGAAATGGGGTCAGGACCCCGCCCCTTTGCCGTCAACGATGATCCGTGCCCCTGGATAACCGATGGCCTGGAGTTGCTCAAGGGCCCGGTCGGCATCCTCGACCGTGGCCAGAGGACCGACCCGGACACGGTAGAAATCCTTGTTGTCGATCAGGACATGGGAAATCGTCGCCGGCGACACCCGGTTGACCATGATCTGGGTCCGCATGGCGTTCTGGTAATTGGTGAAAGCCCCCGCCTGAACAAAGATCTTGGTCGGCCCGACGGCGACGGTGGTGACTTCCGGTTCGGCCGGCGGGGCGGGGCGAATGTCATCAGCGACGGCGGCTTGGCTGCTCGGCGCCGATGCGGGTGGCGGGCTGGACGGCTGGGGGGCGGCCTGCGCCCCCGGCGGCGGCGGCAGGGATTCGGCGCTGACCGAAGCTTTCGGCATCTTGTCCACCTGTATGGGACTGCCGTGTTCAGCAATCGAGTCTTGGCCGAGAATCTGCGCCTTCAGGGCCTGCGAGCGTTCGGCCAGAATCTGCACCCGGACCCGCGCCGTACCCTGATCCTTGAACCCCAGCAATTGCGCGCCGCGGCGAGAGACATCGATAATGCGCCCCTTGGCGAAGGGCCCCCGGTCGTTGACCCGAAGCACGATGGAACGCCCGTTTTCCAGGTTGATAACCCGCACGAAGGACGGCAGCGGCAATGTGCGGTGCGCCGCCGTCAGGTCGTTCATGTCATAGGTCTCGCCGTTGGCCGTGTCCTTGCCGTGGAAATCACTGCCGTACCAGGAAGCGATCCCGGTTTCGTCGTAGTCCCATTCCTCGGCCGGATAATACCAGGTGCCGGAAATCTGATAGGGGTTGCCGATTTTGTAATGGCCCGTGGTTCCTGCCGCCCCCTGAAGGCGCTTAGTGCCGGAAATCAGGAACTGGGTTTCGGCGCAACCGCTGACCAGTATGGCCAATCCCAACAAGATCAGCCAGTTAACCTTAATACGCCCAGCCATGGCGCCGCCCCCTGAATACGAAAATGTAGTAGAAAATTTACGGAAATCAGCCTTTATTTAGTGTAGTCGAGTCCGGTCCGCCCGGCAACCACGGGCGTTACCCGCCATTGCCGCGCAGATGATCAAGCAATCGGGAATCCGGATAGCCGTCCGGCGCCAGACCTTCCCGCGCCTGATACCCCTTGATGGCACGCCGTGTCTTGGCGCCGGCGATGCCGTCCTGCCCCCCGGCGTCGAACCCCTTTTCCGCCAAAAGACGTTGAATTTCACGCATGTCGGATCTTGATAAGGCCTTGTCATTGCTTGGTTTTTTGGCAACAAGAGGCCCCTTGCCGACCAGCCGGTCGGCGAGATGCCCGACCGCCAGGGCATAGAGGATCGAACGGTTCCAAACGAGAATGGTTTTATAATTGCCGTAGACCAGAAAGGCCGGACCGTCCGCCCCCGCGGGCAGGATCAGAGCCGCGTCAATGTCCACCGCCGGCAGATCGCGGCCATCGGCGCGACGCACCCCCCTCGCCTGCCATTCCTTTAATTTCAGATTCTTATCAAGACCGCTTAAAGCAAAATCGAAACCTTTCGGCAGGCGCACTTCGCGCCCCCAGGTTTCGTCCGGGCGCCATCCCGATTTCGACAGGAAATGCGCCGACGAGGCGAACACGTCCGGCAGGGAGCGCCACAAATCGCGGCGCCCATCGCCGTCGAAGTCGATCGCATAGGCGCGGTAGGTCGAGGGAATGAACTGGGTGTTGCCCATGGCCCCGGCCCAGGATGCCTTCACATCCGCCGGGATGTCGCCGCGGTCGATGATCTCCAGCGCCGCCATAAGTTGCTCTGAAAAGAACTTGGAACGCCGGGGGTCGAACGCCAAGGTCGCCAGGGACCCGATCAGCGGAAAGGTGCCCGTGTAGTCGCCGAAGTTGCTTTCCAGCCCCCAGAAAGCGACCAGAAAGCGGGGGGGCACGCCGTATTGCGCCTCAACCTTGTTCAACAGCGCGGCATGGGTCTTCAACAGCTCGCGGCCGCGGGCGATCCGCTTGTCGGAAATCGTCTTTTCGTAATACTGCCAGAAGGTCATGGTGAATTCGGGCTGGCGGCGGTCCAGCTCGATGACCCGGGTGATGTAAGACGCGCCCGCCAGGGCCCGGTCCAGGGTCGCGGCGGAAATGCCCCGCGCGGCGGCAGTTGTTTTGAAGGAATCGAGCCAAGCCTGGAATTCGGCGGCGCTCGGCGGGGTTACCGGTTCAACAGAGGCAGAAGCCGGCCGAATACCAAGGCTTCCAAGCCAAAGAGCGCACAACAACGACGCCGCGAGCCATATTGAACGTCTCTGCATGATCCTCGATACCCTGCCCGACCGATAGCGGTTGCCTCGCCTGGGCCATGAAGGCCTTGTGCCATAGGGATTTGACCGCCGCAAGGCCCGGCGCGCTGCCGGGCGCCGCCCCGGGGGCGGTTTCCGCTCAGGGAGCCGGGTACAGGCTGTCGCTGCGCCCCAGAACATAGGCCACGGCCATACCCAGGAATTCGTGGACGGCGGCATCCAGCATGGATTGACCGCCCAGGTTTTCCAGGCTCAGCGTCCAGCCCCTGGCCGGCAACGTAATGTAATCGACGGGATAGGGAATAACCGGCCAGCCTTGCTTGCGAAACAGGCCGACGGCGCGCGGCATATGGCGGGCGGAGGTAATCATCACCCAGGGACGATCCGCTTCGACCGCCACCAACTTCCTGCTGAACACCACGTTTTCCATGGTGTTGCGTGATTCCGACTCGACAATCACCCGCGACATATCAAGGTTGAGCAAATCAGCCAGGTCCTTGAAATAGTGCCCTTCCTTGGCATCCTGGGCGAACAGGCTGCCCGACCCGCCCGTGAACACCAAGGGCACGCCCGGCCGGGTGTCGCCCAACATGGCGAAGAACAACAGCCGTTCCATGCTGCTGTCGACAGCGATCTGCCCCCGTTCGCGGGAGATCACGGGATTGATGGAGCCCCCAAGCACGATGATCCCGCCGATCTTTTCCGGCAATTCCGTCTGCTTTGGAAAGCGCTCCTCCAGATCTCGGATCATCATCTCTCCGATCGGGATCACGGTGACCGCCCAAAGTGTCAGGATGCTCACCCCGAACAGCATCAGGCCGGCGCGGCGGAACCGGGTCAGAACGAGAATAAAACCGACCGTCATGCCGAGGAACATGACCATCGACGGCTTCAACAGAAACCACATGACTTTGGACAGGATGAAATACATGGCCGGGCTTGTACCTCAAGCCTGGCCCAAGCGCACGCAAATCCACGTAACAGGGATGATGTCGTGTTATCTCCGCACGATCTTGCAAGGTCCAGACATTAAAAAAAGCCCCAAAGGGCCAAGTAACATGACGACGCGAAAGGCGTTTGAATCTTAGACTTGGATATCGACCGTCTTGCCATTGTTGGCGGAGAAATCAGGGGATTTGAATTCGCTGTCGGCACCGCCGCCGGATGCACGGTCACCTTCGGCGGAATGGTGGGAATTCTTATTTTCGAGGACGGCATCAACGGCAGCGTTGCGGTTACGGTTTTCCTCGGCCGTCTGAACGACGGCTGCGGTCGCATCCTCGCGCCGATCGGAAATTTGTTCTGCCGCGCGCTCAAAAACGACTTGCCGCACCACCGCCAAATTAAGGGCGGTGAGGGCTGCGCTTGCTCCCGGCGCTTTCTGTGCCGAACCGATCATTGTCAGGCGGTCCCTTCTGAACCTACACGTCGCGTGATCAAATCATCTCACACGGATTACATTCGTATACTATCAAGGTCGGCCATAAACAGCAACCCCCTATTGACAATTTTTTCATTTTATGGATCGGGGCTGATTTCCGCCATTTTGCCCCCCCAAAAACGCGAAAAAATTACTGCGAAATCGGTTCCTGACAGTAACCTGACAGAAGTTTTTGGTCTTTTTTTTGGGGGTTTGTGACTCTGGTCACTGCCCTGCCCGTATGCATTAGCAAGAATGCATGCAGCAGAACGTCAAACGGACGGACATGCCGGGATAGGAGGCTTCACAATGACGAACCGCTCCACCAGACTCATCGGCAGCACGCTGGGCGTGGTAACCGGGGGCGCCCTCGCCGCCATCGGTGTCATCCACATCATTCAGTTAAGTCTTCTTCGGCTTTTCTAGGCGGGCGCGACCGACCTTCGCTTAGGCTTGACAGCCGCCCACGAACACGAGAGACATCCTCCCTCCACTCGGGCTAATAAGTCCGGACAGGATGGGTGGCCGAGCGGTTGAAGGCACTGGTCTTGAAAACCAGCGTGCGTGAAAGCGTACCGTGGGTTCGAATCCCACCCCATCCGCCATTATACTTGCCGACCAATGCCGACCGTCGGCGCCCATTGGCAAACCGCGAAATTTCAATCCGACATTTTCCGGCTTCTCCCATCAGGCTTCACTCCATAGGTATCCTCGGCATATGACGGACGATGCCGTAGACCTGCCCATTCTTGATTCCGTAGACCTGCCCATTCTTAAAGCCCCCCATTTTGAGAAGCAGCAATCGTCTTTGCGGCATCTGAATCCCCATTCACAACAATCACGCTGATATAGCGCCTGAAATACGGTATGATGTTTCGACCCACAGTTGAAAAATCTGTCGCCACGCTGGGACGCGCTGATTGAGGCCGTTTGCGCAGGTTCCCAGACACGATTTTGATTACCTGCCCAACGGTTAATTTCATTATGGGATGCCGTCCCGCCGCGTCATGCGGCAGCAATTGGCACCTTTCTTGCGTTGCAGGCCGTAACGACGGACTGACGTAGGCAATCGACCGGGTTTTGAAGCCCCCAAATCAAATCGAACCCGCAAAAACCGGGCATATCCGACGCATTCTCCGAATCTGGCAGGCGGAAGGTAACCATCGGGATATGAACACCAGCGCAACACCCTCCGCACCACGCTTGCAGGCTTGGTCGATAACCGACCGGCTTGAAGTTCTCCTGACGTCCGTCCTGATCAACATTCTGTCGCTGGCTTTGCCGCTTGCCATGCTGCAGGTCTATGACCGTGTAATTCCGAATAAATCATTAGGAACAATCACGCTTTTGATCCTGGGCGTGGGTGTGGCGATCTTGATCGATGCCATCATGAGATATGCGCGGGCCCATCTCATGGCGATGATCGGTGCGCGTTTCGAACACAAGGCCGGCAGCGCCGCCATCCGCCACCTTCTCGGGTGCGATCTCGCCGCCTTCGAGCAGGAAGGCAGCGGTGTCCATATCGACCGCTTCAATGCCCTGAACCAGCTGCGCGATTATTACGGCGGCCAGGCCTATGTCGCGATTTTCGATTTGCCGTTCATTTTGCTGTTCATCGCCATGGTGTTCTATTTCGGCGGCGAACTGGGCATCGTTCTCATCGCCCTGTTGGTCATCTACGGCCTGGGCGTCGCCCTGTTCGGCAATCGGCTGGCCACGGCGATCGAACGCCTGCAACGGGCCGACGACAGCCGCTTCGACTACATCATCAGCACCTTGACGGGATTGCCGCTGTTGAAGGCGCAGGCGATGGAGCCCATTGCCGAACGCCGCTATGAAACCTTCAATCTGGACTCCGCCGTCGAAGGACAGCGCGTCAACCAGCGGGTCGGCAGCCTGGGCGACCTGTCCTTTCTGATGAGCCAGCTGGCCATCGTCGCCATCGTCGCTTACGGCGCCTATCTGGTCGTCAACGGGCACCTGTCCGTGGGCGGGCTTGCGGCCTGCACCCTGTTGGCCGGACGCACCATGCAGCCCTTGAACAACATCGTCGGGTTCTGGACCCGGTTTCAGTCGGTCCGCAGCGCCGAACAGCGGTTCAAAAGCCTGTTTTCCATTCCCCCCGGCCCTCACGCACCCGGCGGTGCCAAGCCTGCGGACGCCCTGTCACCGACCGCCGCCACCGCGTCCCTTGAGTTGAAGAAGGTCGCCTTCCGCTGGCCCGAAAGCGACACCGACCTGTTCTCAGGCATCGACATATCAATCGCCGGGGGTGAATTCATCGCCATCACCGGGCCCAACGGCGAAGGCAAATCCGTGCTCATGAGCCTGATGCGCGGCTTCACCAAGCCGACACAGGGCGAGATCCTGATCGACGGCACCCCCCTGTCCGCGAAGCCCGCGGCGGAAATCGAACACCTGATTACCTACCTGCCGCAGAAGGAAGCCCTGTTCAACGGCACGATCCTACAAAACATCACCGCGTTCCGCGATGATCTGACCCATCAGGGCCTGGCCGCAGCCGAGCTGGTCGAATTGTCCGGCTGGGTACAGAACCTGCCGGAAGGCTATCAAACCAAGGTCGGCGCCGGCGCCGGCGACCCGCTGCCGCGCGGCATCGCCCAGCGCGTCGCCCTGGCCCGCGCCCTGGTCAACAACTCGAAAATCATCCTGTTTGATGATGCGAATTCAGCCGTCGACCAGTCCGGCGACATCGCTGTGAAGAAGGTTTTGACCAAGCTGAAGGGACATACCACCGTGGTCGTCGTCAGCCACCGGCCGTCGATCCTAGGCATCGCCCATCGCATCTTCCACCTGTCCGGCGGCCGCCTGACCGAGCAGTCGCCCCCGGACAAGGCACCGGAAATCGGAGGGCCCGCCCATGTCTAACATCGCCACTGCACATGATGCGCCCGCCGCCAAAGACGAACACCCGCTGGCTAAGTTCGGAGTTGTTCTTGAGCACCAGGATCCGGACGAACAGGTCACCAGCCTGACGGCCGCCATCCACGAATGGCAGGGCAACAACGATATCGTCGCCTGCCTGCCGATCCTGCTGGTCGCCCTGGGCTGGAACGGCCGCGCCCGTGCGCTTGCCGACACCCTGCCCCCCCAGGATCAGGTGTTCGACGTCACGGCCCTGCAAAACCTCATGGGCCGCCTGGGCTATTCCAGCCAGGTTCAAACCCGGCGCTCGCTGTCCCCGAAAACCCACCTGCCCGCCTTGGTGCTGCCGCCGTCCTCGGACGCCTTTGTCGTTCTGTCCCTCAACGGACCGCAGACCGTATCGGTTTACGACCTGAAGACCGGAACAATCCAGGATCGCCCGATCAAAGCCGCCGGCGGCACGATCGTCACCTTCGACGCGCTTGAGGACACCGCCTCGGAATCGAGCCTGAACTGGTATCAGCAGCAGATCCGCCGGTTCGGCCGATTGTGGGCCTATGCCCTGATGCTGACCGGGCTGTCCAATGTGCTGGCGCTCAGCATTCCGGTTTTCGTTCTGCTTGCCTATGACCGGGTCATTCCCACGGGGTCCATGACCACCTTGATCAGTATCGCCGCCGGCGTCGGGCTGGCTCTTGCCACCGACCTTGTGGTGCGCAAGGTCCGCCGCCTTCTGATCAGCCACGCCAGCGCGCGCATCGGCTATCTGTCGGGCGCCGCCGTGTTCGACCGCCTGCTGTCCCTGCCCACGGCAATGACGGAAAAGGCCAGCATCGGCGCCCAGATCGCCCGCATCCGCGACCTTGAGCGGGTCAAGGAGTTCATCGCCGGTCCCCTTGGCGCCTCGATCCTGGACGTTCCCTTCATCCTTATCTTTGTCGGCGCGATTGCCGTCATTGCCGGCTGGCTCGCGGTCGTGCCGCTGTTCGCGGCGCTGTTCTACGTCGCCTGCGGAATCGCATTTTCGCGCAAGGTCGCCCGCGAGGTTGAAATCAGCGCCAAGCTTAACTCCCGGCGCCAGGAATTCGTCATCGAGATGATCCGCCGCCTGCGCGCCATCAAGGCCGCCGGCAGCACGCGCACCTGGATTGACCGTTACGAGGACATTTCCGAACTCTGCGCCAAGGAAAACGCCAAGAACGCGCGCACCACCTCCCTGATCACAATCATCAGCCAGGTCATGATGCTGTCCGCCGGGCTGATCACCCTCGGCACCGGCGTCCATCTGGTGATTGACGGATCGGTCACCACGGGCGGCCTGATCGCCGCCATGATCCTGGTATGGCGGGCCATGGCCCCCATGCAGGGCATGTTCGTGTTCCTGACCCGCGTCGATCAGCTTAAGAACTCGATCACCCAGACCAACCGGCTGTTGGCGCTGGCGCCGGAGCGCAGCGGCGGTCTGCCGCTGACCTCACCCCAGGGCCATGTTGCCTTCGCCAACGTCACCTTTCGCTATCCTGGCGAAGCCGATCCCGCGTTTTCCAACGTGTCGTTCGAAGCCAAGCCCGGCGAAGTCACCGCCATCGTCGGCAAGAATGGATCGGGCAAATCGTCCGTTCTTAAGCTGGTGGCCGGGCTCTACCAGCCTCTGGCCGGGACGATCAAGATCGACGGCCGCGACATCCGCCAGATCGCCCCCCGGGAATTGCGCCAGATGATCGCCTTCGTGTCGCAGTCACCGCATTTCTTCAACGGCACCATCGCGGAAAACATGCGGATGTCGAACTCCCTGGCCAGCCGGGACGAGATCATTGAAGCATTGGAAATGGCCGGCGCCTGGGAAAACGTCGAAACCCTTCCGGACGGTCTTGAGACGTTCATTTCCGCCCGTCAAACGGATCAGTTTTCCAACAGCCTGATGATGCGGCTATCGCTAGCTCGGGCCTACCTGCGCAAGGCGCCGGTCGTTCTGTTGGACGAGCCGATCACCGGCCTCGACTTCGAGGCTGAATACTATTTCACCTCGGCCATCGACCACCTGCGGGAAACATCGACGGTGTTCATCGTCACTCACCGGCCCAGCCATCTGCGCGCGGCCGATAACGTCCTCATTCTTGAAGGCGGCCAGGTTCGCTATTTCGGCGCCGCCGCCGAGGTCCGGGGGAAAATCCCGGCCCATTTGATCTAGTCCAGGCAGGAGCACAGACATGTCGACGCAATCGCTCGCCACCCTTTCCCCGCAGGCCTTCACCCGGCGCCGGCGCGATATCGCCAATGCGGCGTTCCTGGAGGAAACCGGCGTGCCCCATCTTGTCCGGGCCAGCATCTATGTCGCCGTCGCGGCGGTCGTCACCTTCTTCGTTTGGGCCTTTTTCGCCTCGATCCAGGAAATCGTCCTGACCACGGGCAGCGTCGCCCCCCGCAACGAGGTGCGGACGATCCAGCACCTGGAAGGCGGCATCATTTCCAAGATCCTGGTCCAGACCGGCCAACGGGTGAAAACCGGCGACCCGCTGGTCCGTCTCGACGCCTCGGGGGCGACGGGGGAACTAGCGCAATACAACACCCGCCTCGCCGCCCTGATGCTCGAGGAAGAGCGCCTGCGCGCCTTTGCCGAACACCGCGAACCGAACTTTGATGCCGTGATCCCGGGGTATGACAACCTGAAGGCGGACCAGACCCGCATCCTGCAATCGGAACAGGCGGCGCTGTCGTCCCAGGCGGCGGTGCTGTCCCGCCAGCTTCAGGAACGCCGGGCGACTCTCCAATCCTTCACCAACGAACAAAAAAGCCTGGAAAACCAGCTTGCTGTTCTCCAGGAAGAATTCGCGATCCAGGAAAATCTGTTCAAGAAGGGCCTTCAGGCCCGCCTGACCTTCCTCGGCGCGCGCCAGAACCTGCTTGCCGCCCAGGGCGGTCTGCAACGGGTCAAGGACCAGATCGCCACGACGTCGGAGACGGTGGGCGAGATCGAAGAACGTCTGAACGATCTCGACACCCGTCTGCGCCAGGACACGCTGCGCACATTGGGCACCGTGACGGCATCCCGGGCCGAGGTCGAAAAGATTATTGTCGGCCTTCAGGACCGAGTCGACCGCCTGGTCGTGACCTCGCCGGTCAGCGGCATCGTCCAGAACCTGCCGTTGCAGGCCAGCGCCGGCGTGCTGCCGCCGGGCGGCGTGGTCGCCGAAATTGTGCCGCTGGATGAAGGACTGATCGTCGAAGCCCGAGTGCTCACCCGCGACATCGGGTTTCTTGAGATCGGCCAGCCGGTGACGGTGAAGGTCGATGCCTTCGATTATGCCCGCTACGGCTCGCTCGAGGGGCGCCTGACGGAACTGTCGGCGACAACCTTCCTGGATCAGCAGAACAATCCCTTCTACCGCGCCAAGATCGATCTCCATAAGACCGTCGTCGGCAATCCCGCCGATGACAATGCCGTCATGCCGGGCATGACCGTTCAGGCCGATATCGTCACCGGCAAGCGGACGGTGCTGCAGTATCTGCTGAAACCGCTCTACACGATCGTGAACGAGGCGTTCTGGGAACGCTGACCCAATCCATCAACTAGACAATCCGATGCCGGATCAGGGGGAGCTGGCGCAAAAAGACAAACTGGAGACACTTAAATGTCGGAAGAATCCGAAACCAACGCCGAAGATGCAACCCCAGCCTTCTTTGAAGACGCCGATGCACCGGATCAGGAAAAGGAAGAGTTCCGACGTTTGGACGCCCGCGAACGGCCGAACGTATCGCAAGAAGGCGCCCCCGAAGGGGGAGCCGCCGCGAACGCCAGCATTCACCGCGGCAGCCGCTATGAAGGCGGCACCGATGAACTAACCGCCGACATCGGCGCCCCTTCGGCCGATCAGGGAAACGTGGAGTTCGAACCTCCCGCCACCCCTTCCGACCGGACCGGCGACGACACAACTCCGTCTTCCCGCAACCGCTCATCCCAACCTGTTAACGGCGACCTGACGGACCCCACCGAAGACGGTGACGCCGCTGGCGCCACCACTCGAGCCCCGATTGATCGTCCGGACCAGCCCGCACCCGCCGCGGCTGAAAACACCGCCCCGGCGCCTCGGGAAAGTGCCGTGAATGCGGCTGCGGCCGGTGAAAACCAGGATGAACAACTTGCCCTTAACGGGTCCCCTCTACCCTCCCAATCCGTACCCAGTGCGGCGGCCGGCGACGCGGAATTCACCCCCGTCGCCCAAGCCCCCGCCGTTGTGTTCTCAAGCACCACGGGGAACGAGGACGAGGCCATATCACTCGACCTCGGCGTTACCTTGACGGATACGGACGGCAACGAAACGCTTTCCATCATTATCTCCGGCGTGCCGGAAGGGGCGCAGCTGTCCGGCGGCACCGACAATGGCGACGGCACCTGGACGCTGGCGCCAGCGGACCTTTCCGGCCTGGCCCTCACGCCGCCGGAAAATTTCAGCGGCACGATTTCCCTTGGCGTCACGGCAACCGCGATGGAAACCACTGGGCAAACCGCCGTGACGACCGCTACCGCGGACATCACCGTGCAAGCCGTCGCCGACGCACCGGCCCTTGAGACCACGGACACGGACGGGAACGAGGATACGGCGATTGCCTTGGATATCCAGTCCGCCCTCACGGACACGGACGGCTCCGAGACCCTGAGCGTTACCATCGGCAATATCCCTGAAGGGTCCGTTCTGACCATGGCCGACGGTACGGTAGTACCGATCACCGGCGGCACGGCGTCCCTGACGCCAGATCAACTGGCCGGCCTCAGCCTAACGCCGCCCGCCGACTTCTCCGGCGACATTCCTCTCAGCGTCACCGCGACCTCGACGGACGGCACCGACACCGCCGTCACGTCGGGAACCTTGAATGTCAACGTCACCGCCGTCGCCGATGCGCCGGCGCTGAATGTCGCCGACGCCTCGGGCGCCGAGGATACGGCGATCGCCCTCAACATCGACGCCGCTCTGACGGATTCCGGCGAGACCTTGTCAGTGAGCATCTCCAACATCCCGGAAGGCGCGGTCCTGACCCTCGCCGACGGCACGGAAGTGACCATCACCGGCGGCACGGCGACCCTGACCCCGGATCAGCTGGCCGGCCTCAACCTGACGCCGCCCGCCGACTTCTCCGGCGAGATCGCCCTGGACGTCGTCGCAACCTCCACGGACGGCACGGACACGGCGACCACCAGCGGCACCCTCAACGTCGCCGTCACCGCCGTCGCCGATGCGCCGACCCTCGACCTGACGGATACCTCCGGGAACGAGGATACGGCGATTGCCTTGGATATCCAGTCCGCCCTCACGGACACGGATGGCTCCGAGACGCTTTCCGTCTCGATCTCCAACATCCCCGAAGGCTCGATCCTCACCCTGGCCGACGGCACGCAGGTCACCATCACCGGCGGCACGGCGACCCTGACGCCAGATCAACTGGCCGGCCTCAGCCTGACGCCGCCCGCCGACTTCTCTGGCAAGATCGCCCTCGAGGTGGTCGCCACCTCCACGGACGGCACGGACACGGCGACCACCAGCGGCACGTTGAACGTCTCTGTAACCGCCGTGGCCGATGCGCCAACCCTCGACCTGACCGACGCATCCGGTTCGGAAGACCAAGCCATCGCCCTCAACATCGACGCGTTTCTGACCGACAGCGGCGAGACCCTGAGCGTGACCATCGGCAACATTCCCGAAGGGTCGATCCTGACCCTGGCCGCCGGCTCGACCATCGTCATCGTAGACGGAGCCGCCGTGCTTACCCCCGACCAGTTGGATGGCCTCAGCCTCACCCCGCCCGCCGACTTCTCCGGCGAGATCGCCCTGGACGTCGTCGCAACCTCCACGGACGGCACGGACACGGCGACCACCAGCGGCACCCTCAACGTCGCCGTCACCGCCATCGCCGATACGCCGACCCTCGACCTGACGGATACCTCCGGGAACGAGGATACGGCGATTGCCTTGGATATCCAGTCCGCCCTCACGGACACGGACGGCTCCGAGACGCTTTCCGTCTCGATCTCCAACATCCCCGAAGGCTCGATCCTCACCCTGGCCGACGGCACGCAGGTGACCATCGCCGGCGGCACGGCGACCCTGACCCCGGATCAGCTGGCCGGCCTCAGCCTGACGCCGCCCGCCGACTTCTCTGGCAAGATCGCCCTCGAGGTGGTCTCCAC
>DCRZ01000008.1:934-1218 GCA_002325375.1 Rhodospirillaceae bacterium UBA1479 | reverse complement strand
GTAACCGCCGTGGCCGATGCGCCAACTCTCGACCTGACGGACGCATCCGGTTCGGAAGACCAGGCCATCGCCCTGAACATCGACGCCAGCTTGACGGACGCCGGAGAGACCTTGTCAGTGAGCATCTCCAACATCCCGGAAGGCGCGGTCCTGACCCTCGCCAACGGCACGGAAGTGACCATCACCGACGGCACGGCGACCCTGACGCCAGATCAACTGGCCGGCCTCAGCCTGACGCCGCCCGCCGACTTCTCCGGCGACATCGCCCTCGAGGTGGTCTCCAC
>DCRZ01000008.1:0-816 GCA_002325375.1 Rhodospirillaceae bacterium UBA1479 | reverse complement strand
GTAACCGCCGTGGCCGATGCGCCGACCTTGGACCTCACAGACGCCTCTGGCTCGGAAGACGAAGCCATTGCCCTCAACATCGACGCCGCTCTGACGGATTCCGGCGAGACCTTGTCAGTGAGCATCTCCAACATTCCGGAGGGATCGATCCTCACCCTGGCCGACGGCACGCAGGTCACCATCACCGGCGGCACGGCGACCCTGACGCCAGATCAACTGGCCGGCCTCAGCCTAACGCCGCCCGCCGACTTCTCTGGCGACATCGCCCTCGATGTGATCGCGACCTCAACCGACGGAAGCGATACCGCCGTCACGTCAGGCACCTTGAACGTCTCGGTCACCGCCGTCGCCGATGCGCCGACCTTGGACCTCACAGACGCCCCTGGCTCGGAAGACGAAGCCATCGCCTTGAACATCGACGCTGCCCTGACGGATTCCGGTGAGACGCTCTCCGTCTCGATCTCCAACATCCCGGAAGGCGCGGTCCTGACCCTCGCTGACGGCACGGAAGTGACCATCACCGCCGGCAAGGCGCCCCTGACCCCGGATCAGCTGGCCGGCCTCAACCTGACGCCGCCCGCCGACTTCTCCGGCGACATTCCTCTCAGCGTCACTGCGACCTCGACGGACGGCACCGACACCGCCGTCACGTCGGGAACCTTGAATGTCAGCGTCACCGCCGTCGCCGATACACCCAACTTATCGGTTACCGATGGCGTCGGCACCGAAGATGTCGCGTTGAACATAGATATCGATTCTTCTCTGGTGGATGGTGACGAGGTTCTGTCGATCTCCATCGGCGACATCCCGGAAGGA
>DCRZ01000011.1 GCA_002325375.1 Rhodospirillaceae bacterium UBA1479 | reverse complement strand
TCCGTGGCATCGCAGGCCGATGCGCCGACGGTGACCGTCGATGCAGCGGCGGGTGACGAAGACACCGCCATCGCGCTGAACATCGATGCCGAAGCCGCGGCCCAGGACATCAACGGCGAGGTCACGGGCGTGACGATCTCCGGCATCCCCGCCGGTGCGACCCTGACCCTGCCGGGCGGCCTGACCTTCACCGCTTCGGAAACCAGCAACAGTGTCACCCTGACGCCGGCGCAGCTCGAAGGCCTGACCATCACGCCATTGGCCGACAGCAGCGATGATTTCCAGTTGACCATTACGGCGACGGCGCAGGAAACCGACCCGGATACGGGCGACGTCACCACGGCGACCTCGGCACCGGCCACCCTGGACGTCACCGTTCAGGGCGTCGCTGACGGCGCCCAGGTGGCCGACACCACGGCCTCCGGCGCAGAAGACACGGCAATTCCGCTGACCATCGACGTGACGGAACTGGATACCGACGGCTCGGAAACCCTGTCCGTTACCCTGTCGAACATTCCCGAAGGTGCGGTCATCACCCGCAACGGCGAAGTGCTTGAGGTCGTCGAGGGCACCGTGACCCTGGCCGAAGGCGAACTGGACGGCCTGGAAATCACGCCGCCGACTGACTTCGCGGGTAATTTCGATATCACCGTGTCGGCCACGACCACGGATGAAGGCGACGTGTCCGAAACCGCCACCGGGACCATCAGTGTCGACGTGAGTGGCGGCGCCGACGGCGCTGCGGTCACCTTGGGCAGCGCCCAGGGCGACGAAGACACGTTCATCGACCTGCCGATCTCCATCGACAAGGCGGACGAAAGCGAAACGGCGCAGATCACCCTGTCCGGCATTCCGCAGGGTGCGGTGCTGTCCAACGCCAACGGCCCCATCAACGTGACCGACGGCGTCGCGGTGCTGAGCGAAGCCGACCTTGCCGGTCTGCAGATCAAGGCGCCGACCAACAGCGGCGCCGATTTCCCGCTGAACGTCTCCGTCGTCACCACAGACGGTAACAGCACGTCCGATCCCGCGACCGGCACCATCAACGTGGGTGTCGATGCCGTGGCCGATGTGCCGACCCTGACTGTCGGCAGCGTCACCGGCACGGAAGACTCGGCGATCCCGCTGAACATCTCGGCTGGATTGAACGACACCGACGGCTCGGAAGTTCTCAGCATCACCATTTCCGACGTGCCTCCGGGTGCGGTGCTGACCCTGGCAGACGGCTCGTCCTTCACGGCGACGCCGGAAAATACCACCTTCCTGTTCGCCGGTGATCAGCTTGAAGGCCTGACCATCACGCCGCCGGAAAATTCCGATGCGGACTTCTCTCTGAACGTGGTCGCGACGTCTCTGGATACCGACCCGGACACGGGTGCAGTGACGACCAGCTCGGTTGAAGGGGCCATGACCGTCAATGTCGATCCCGACGCGGATGCGCCGACCCTGGTGCTCGACAATGCGGCGGGTGATGAAGACTCGGCCATCGCATTGAGCATCAATGCCGCCCTGACGGACGCGTCGGAAGTTCTCAGCGTGACGATTTCCGACATCCCCGAAGGGGCCACCCTGACGCTCGCCAACGGCACCGAGTTCACGGCGTCGGAAGGCAACACCAGCTATGACATCGATCCGTCGGATCTGGCGGGCCTGACCATCACGCCCCCGGATGACTCCAACGAGGACTTCAACCTGACGGTGACGGCGACCTCGACGGAATCGGACGGCTCCACATCGACCACGTCCTCGGCGCTGAACGTCAACGTCACGGGCGTCGCCGACCTGCCGACCCTGTCGGTAACCCTGGGTGACGGCACCCCGGGCACCACGGGCGGCGGTGAAGGCGGCGGGTACGTCATCGATACCAGCGGCGCCGTCGACCTGACCGGCAACAATGCGCAGACCCATCAAGGGACGACAGGTGACGATATGTTCGTCGTCAACCGTAACCTGAATGGCAACGAAAACTTCATCATGAAGACCGGTAACGACACCGTGATCGTCAACGGCAACACGGCCGGCGGCACCAACTTCAACATGAGTGAAGGCAACGATACGGTCGTCATCAACGGGAACATCGGCGGCAACACGAACGTCAACGGCAGCGGCCAGAACGACGTTCTGATTCTCGGCAAGCCTTCCGACCGCTTCGAATTCCGGAACTACACGGAAAGCGCCAGCGGCCTGATCAATACCCAGATCGTCGATCTGGACACGGGTCAGACGCTGACCGTCAACAACGTGGAAGCCATCGCCTTCGGTGACGGCGAATATCGCGGCAACGCCGACCTGCTGCCGCAATACGATACCGGCGGCGAGTCCGTGGTGACCTATCCGCTGGACATTACTTCCGAGTTGCAGGACATCGACGGCTCGGAAACCCTGTCGATCACGGTTTCGGGCTTGCCCGAGGGGGCGGTCCTGTCCGCCGGCCAGCCGAACGAGGACGGCAGCTGGACGCTCGACCCGAGCGATCTGGCGGACCTGACCCTGACCGTGCCGAGCACGGCGGAATCCTTCGGTCTGTCCGTCACCGCGACCTCGACGGAAGATGACGGCGATACGGCAAGCATCTCGACCTCGGTCGGCGTGACCGTGGACGATATCGCCTCCGACCCGAGCCTGAACCTGACTGACGCGGCCGGCATGGAAGACCTGCCGATTCCGCTGGACATCTCCGCCGCCCTGACCGACACGGACGGCTCTGAATCCCTCAGCATCACCCTGTCGGGCATTCCCGACGGTGCGGTGCTTCGGTCCGGCGACACGGTGCTGGTGGTCGAAAACGGCGAGATCACCTTCGAAGACGGCGTGGTGCCCGACAGCCTGACCATTCAGGCGCCGGGCAACTCCGACGAGGACTTTGCGCTGACCGTTTCGGCGACATCGACGGAATCCTCCACGGGCGATCAGTCGACCGTTTCCTCGACCCTGAACGTCGCCGTGAGCGGCGTCGCTGATGCCCCGACCTTGACGGTCGATCTGGGCGCGGGCGAGCCCGTAGGCGGCTCGGAAGAAGTTCCCGGCAGCGTGACGATCACCAACGCGGCCCAGGGCGAGGCCGGCTATCACAACACCTACGGCTATTATGTCATCGGCGAGGATGGCGCGCCGCAGTCGGGCCAGATTATCTGGGCCGACGTGAAGGACAGCGTGGGCGATACGTTCACCCTGGACGGCGTCGACCCGGAAGATATCGGCTTCTTCGTCATTCCCAACGGCGATGACCTGAACAACAACCTGTCCGACGGCATGGATGTCACCTTTACCCAGGGGCAGGACGGCAACTGGCATGTGGTCGGTCCCAACGGTCAGGTTCTGTCCGGTGAGGGCGATCCGGTGCTGTTCGACGATCCGACGCTCAACGAAGGCAACTTCGACTACACCCAGGACACCAATGCGCCGGGCAACCAGAGCTGGGAAGACCTGGTCGGCGGTGGCGACAACGACTTCAACGATATTCATATCCAGGTTGATACGGTCCCGACCCAGCCGGGTACGGGCGGTCAGGAATTCGTGGAATACCCGCTGAACGTCAATGCCCTGCTGACCGACACGGACGGCTCCGAAACCCTTTCGGCGACGCTCAGCGGCATGCCTGCCGGCTCAGTTGTGACCCTTGCGGACGGAACCGAATTCACGATCACCAGCCCGACCAGCGGTGTCGATCTGACCAGCACGCAGCTTCAGGGCATCACCCTGACGGTGCCCGCGGGCTCGGAAGATTTCAACCTGCATGTCACGGCGACGGCGACGGAAGCCGACGGCGACACGGCCACCGTGTCGACCAGTGTCGGCGTGGATGTGCCGGTGTTCGACAACGAGGCTTCTGACCCGACGCTGACCGTTTCCGACGCGGCGGGTCTCGAAGACGGGATCATCCCGCTCGATATCGCTGCGGCCCTGACCGATACGGACGACTCGGAATCCTTGACCGTGACCCTGTCGGGTATTCCCGACGGTGCGGTTCTTAAGTCGGGCGACACCATCCTGACGGTCGATAATGGGTCCATCACCTTCGCCGATGGCGTGGTGCCTGAAAATCTGACGATCCAACCGCCGGCCAACTCAGGTGCCGACTTCGACATCACGGTCTCCGCGACCTCGACGGAAGAAAACGGCGGCGATACCTCGACCACCACGGGCACGATCAACGTCGCCGTGGCGGCGGTCGCCGATACGGTGGCCCTCGATGTCTCCGATGCGGTGATTGACGAAGGCGCCACCACCGTGCCGCTCGACATTTCCGCGCAGCTGGGTGATCTGGACGGTTCGGAAGAACTGACTGTCACCATCTCGGGCATCCCGGAAGGCGTGACGCTGAGCGGCGGCGAAAAGAACAGCGACGGGTCCTGGACCCTGTCCGGCGACGATCTGCAGGATCTGACCATGACCCTGCCGAGCGGTGAAAGCACGACCTCGACGCTCTATTCGCAGAACTTCAACAGCCTGTCTGACGGCACCACTGCTGCCGGGGGCGACAATGGCTTCTCCTCCACCGGTGGTTATTCGGGCAATGACGACCGCACGGCCGTCGACAACGACCGGTTCGAATTCCAGAACCCGACGGGCGGCGATATCTCGACCTGGTCGAGTGCCGAGGTCGATATCTCGGGCCAGGAAGACGTGTCCTTCTCCTTCAACCTGAAGGGCTACGGCGACATGGAGAGCAGCGGGTCCGCCGCCGATTACTTCAAGGTCATCGCCGTGGTCGACGGTGTCGAACATGAACTGATGACCCACAACGGCGACCTGGATAACTGGTCGACCATCACGCTGGACGATATTCCCCAGGGCGACTCCCTCGTCATCAAGATGGAAGTGCGGACCACGGGCAGCGACGAAGTCTACAAGATGGATAATTTGTCGATCGAAGGGACCTCTACGACCACTGCGGCGCCGGTCGAGGACTTCAATCTGGAAATCACGGCCACGGCCGCCGATACGGACCCCGACACGGGGGCGATCAGCTATTCCTCGACCGAAGCCAACCTGTTGGTGACGGTCGCGGCGGAAGACGACGCCTCGGCGCCGACGGTGACCGTGTCCGACGCCGCGGGTGCGGAAGACACGCCGATCGCGCTCGACATCACCGCGGCTCTGACCGACCTGGATGGATCGGAAGCAATCACCTCGATCACGCTGTCGGGCATTCCGGCGGGTGCCACCTTGAACCACGGCACCCTCGACGAAGTCACCGGCGATTGGTCGGTTGAACTGTCGGATCTGGTCGACCTGGAAGTCACCCCTGCGCCCAATTCCAACGAGGATTTCGAGATCACCGTTTCCGTGACCTCGACGGAATCCAACGGTGGCGCCACGGCGACCACCACGGCGACCATCGACGTGGACGTGACGGGCGTGGTCGACGACTTCACGGTCGCGGCCAGCGATGCCGCCGGTGCCGGCGGCGATGCCCTGCCGCTCGACATCTCGGTTGATCTGACGGACCTGGATGGATCCGAAACGGTCAGCGTGACCCTGACGGGCATTCCTGAGGGCGCGACGCTCAACCACGGCACCTTCGACGAAGGTTCGGGCAATTGGACCCTGTCCGGCGACGATCTGGACGGCCTGACCATCAGCCTGCCGGAAACGGTCGAAGGTGAGGGCGGTGGCGAGCCTGTCTCCCTCTATTCCCAGAACTTCAATGACCTGAGCAATTACTCGCAGAGTGCCGACGGCGCCAACGGGTTCACCACCGACGGTTCGGCCGCCGACATTCAAGGCGTCCACGGTGTTTACGGCGATGCTTATTACTTCGGGCAATCTACCAGCGATGCTTATGACGACAGTGACGTCAACCAGTGGAACAGTGCGCCAATCGACATCTCGGGCCAGGAAGACGTTACCTTCTCGTTTAACCTGCAGGCGCATGGGGACTTGGAAGAAAGCGGCTCCTACCACGACTTCTTCACGGTCATCGCCGTGGTCGACGGGGTCGAACACGAAGTTTTGGTTAAGGACGGCAATTTCGCCAACGGACATTTCGAAATCTCCGATATCCCAGCGGGCAACGAACTGATCATCCGGATGGAAGCGAAGACGACCTCGAGCGATGAATATTTCTCGATGGACAACGTCTCCGTGGTCGGCACGCCGGCCGCGGCCGAACCGCTGGAAAGCTTCCAGATCGGCGTGGAAACCACGGTCACGGAAAGCGACGGCGCGTCCGAGACCCAGTCCACCACGCTGAACGTCGAGATCAACAACGACGACGAGGCGGAAGCCCCGACCCTGACGGTCTCCGATGTGACCGGTGATGAAGATACGGCCATTCCGCTGGATATCACGGCGGCCCTGACCGACACGGATGGCTCGGAAACCCTCAGCGTGACGCTGTCGGGCATTCCGGATGGCGCCGTGCTGCAGTCGGGCGGGCAGACCCTGGCGGTCGCCAACGGTGAGATCACCTTCGCCGACGGCATCATTCCGCAGGGCCTGACGATCCAACCGCCGGCCAATTCCAACGAGGACTTCCAGCTGACGGTGTCGGCGATCTCGACGGAAGAAAACGGCGGCGACACCTCGACCACCACGGCGACCATCGACGTGGACGTGACCGGCGTGGTCGACGACTTCACTGTGGCGGCTCATGACGCCACCGGCGAGGCGGGCACGGAACTCCCGCTCAGCATTGATGTCGGTCTGACGGATCTGGACGGTTCGGAAACGGTCAGCGTGACCCTGACGGGCATTCCTGAGGGTGCGACGCTCAACCACGGCACCTTCGACGAGGGGTCGGGCAACTGGACGCTGTCCAGTGACGATCTGGATGGCCTGACCATCAGCCTGCCGGAAACGGTCGAAGGCGAGGGCGGCGGTGAGCCGGCAACCCTCTATTCCCAGAACTTCAACGATACGTTCGACGGCCAGACGGCTGCCGGGGGCGACAACGGATTCTCCTCCACGGGCGGTTCTTGGGGGAACGACGACCGCACGGCGGCGGACAACGACCGGTTCGAGTTCCAGAACCCGTCGGGTGGCGACATCTCGACCTTCACCACCGCGGCCATCGACATCTCGGGTCAGGAAGACGTGTCCTTCTCCTTCAATCTGAAGGGTTACGGTGATCTGGACTCCAGTGGGTCTCATGCCGATTACTTCAAGGTCATCGCCGTGGTCGACGGTGTCGAACACGAACTGATGACCGAGAACGGCGACGTGGAGGACTGGACGACCTTCACCCTGGACAACATTCCCCAGGGCGATGAACTGATCATCAAGATGGAAGTCCGAACCACCGGTGACGACGAAAAGTACAAGATGGACAATCTGAAGGTTGAAGGGACTCCGGCCGCGGCCGAGCCCCTGGAAAGCTTCCAGATCGGTGTGGAAACCACGGTCACGGAAAGCGACGGTGCGTCCGAGACCCAGTCCACCACGCTGAACGTCGAGATCAACAACGACGACGAGGCGGAAGCCCCGACCCTGACGGTGACGGAACAGGCGCCGACCACGGAAGACGTCGCGGTGGCGCTCAACATTGCTGCCGCTCTGACGGATACAGATGGCTCGGAAACCCTCAGCGTGACGCTGTCGGGCATTCCGGATGGCGCCGTGCTGAAGTCGGGCGATACGGTCCTCACCGTCGAGAATGGCGAAATCACCTTCGCGGACGGCGTGGTGCCGAACGACCTGAGCCTGACCCCGCCGACGAATTCGGATGCCGATATCGAACTGACGGTCTCTGCGACCTCGACGGAAGCCAACGGCGGCGCCACGACGACCACCACGTCGACGATCGACATCGATGTGTCGGCCCTGGCCGACGTGCCGACGATCACCAGCGTGACGATCGGCACACCGGTCATCACCGAGGGTACGGAAGGTGTCGCCGAAACGGTGACCATCAGCTCCGCCAACTTCGGTGAAAGCGACGCCGGGTTCTCCATCGCGGCGCGGACCATCAACTCGAACGGAACCCTATCCGAAGCGTCGGCCGACAACGTGTCGACCAACGGCTCGCCCCTCGGCTTCGGCGTCGCCGGCAATGCGTCGGGCGACAACAGCGAACTGGGCTATGACAACCAACATGGCGTGTCCGAGGAACTGATCGTCACCTTCGACGACGACGTGTCTTCGGTTGATGTGGCCTTTGCCTGGATGCACTCCGGTGAACAGGCGGGCTATAAGCTGTTCCGCGACGGTGTCGAGGTTGGTTCCGGAACGGTCAATGGCGTGACGGATAACATCGACGATCCGGTCACCCTCAGCACCACCGACGGCGGCACCTTTGATCAGATCGTGTTCACCGCTCCGGGCAACGACGACGATTACCTGATCAACTCGATCAGCTTCGAAACGCCGAGCGGAATGCCCGATGTGGCCGAATACCCCATCGACATCGTCGCCGGCCTTGCCGATACCGACGGATCGGAAGACCTGTCCATCACCATCGGCGGCGTGCCCGAAGGGGCCAGCCTGTCCGCCGGCACGGACAACGGCGACGGCACCTGGACGGTGTCCGGCGGCGACCTGGAGGGCTTGAGCCTTTCGGTGCCTTTCGAAGACGAAGTCGAAGCCTTTGATCTGACCTTCACGGCGACGGCGACGGAACAGTCCAACAACTCCATGGCCACCTCGGCCGCGGTTGTGGTTGCGGCGGCGGCGGTTGTTGCGCCCGAGCCGGAACCGGAGCCCGTCGAGGAAGATTTCGACGGTCTGGACATGGACGGCGAGGACAACAACAACGACGAAATGGTCGGTGGCGATACGTCGAGCGACGACTGGACCGGCAACTATCAGGCTCAGACCTACGCCGGCAGCACGAAGAACGATGATCTCAACACCGGCGGCGGCGGCGATACGCTGTATGGCGGTGCCGGCAACGATGAACTGACCGGCAGCTGGGGCAACGACACGTTCTTCGGCGGCTCGGGTAATGACGAGCTCGACGGTGGAGACGGCAATGATCTTCTGGTCGGTGGTTCCGGCAGTGACGAAATCGAAGGCGGCACCGGCGACGACGAGATTCAGGGCGGTTCCGGTAACGATGAGATCGAGGGCGGTCACGGCAACGACCTGCTGTATGGCGGCGCGGGCAACGATGACATCGAAGGCGGCACAGGCCATGACACGGTCTACGGCGGTTCCGGCAACGACGAGATCGAAGGCAACGACGGCAACGATCTGCTGTACGGCGGTTCCGGTAACGACGAGATCGAAGGCGGCTCGGGTCATGACACGGTCTATGGCGGCGCCGGCAACGACGAGATCGAAGGCAACGACGGCAACGATCTGCTCTACGGCGGTTCCGGCGATGACGAGATCGAGGGCGGCTCGGGCCATGACACGGTCCATGGCGGTTCCGGCGACGACGAGATCGAAGGCAATGACGGAAACGACCTGCTGTACGGCGGTTCCGGCAATGACCAGATCGAAGGCGGGGACGGCCACGACCAGTTGTTCGGCGGTCTCGGCGACGACTTCCTGGCAGGCGGCTCGGGCAACGATACTCTGTTCGGCGGCGCCGGGAATGACGTGCTGAACGGCGGCTCGGGCAACGACACCTTCATCTTCGATGCCGATAGCGGCCACGACATCATCGAAGACATCATGCTGCAGGATACGCTCGAGTTCCAAGGCGAGCAGTTCGACATGAACGATATGATCTTCTCGGAGAACGAGGACGGCGACGCGGTCATCTCCTTCGCGGGCAAGGACGATATGTCCGTGACCCTGGAAGGCGTGAAGTTCGACGACCTTGATCGCAACGGCGACGGCGATGCGTCGGAAGGCTATTCCGTAACGCAGAGCGACGATGGGTTCACCGTGAACATCGACGACACCTGACCACACCCCTCTTAGATCAGGTAACTGAAAAGGCCGGGCGCGTCATGCGTCCGGCCTCTTTTCTTGTGCGTTGGGAATGCGGGTTGCCCGTTAAGCGCCGGCCAGTTGCCTAGAGTTCCGGTTTGTCCGATGCCGGCGGGTCGCGGAAGTGTGCCCACTTTTCGATGCCGCCGCGGTTTTCCAGGAAATTCATCAGGGCGCTTACCGGGCGGTGGTCGAACTTGCTGCCCGTATCCTGCATCAGGATGTCGATGACCTTGCGGAATTCCATGGCGGGCCGCCAGGCGCGGGCGCTGGCCATGCCGACGAAGGCGTTGGCGACGGCCAGGACCTGCGCCGTCGGGATGATCCGGTCGCCGGAGATGTGGAAACGGCCGGTGCCGTCCCAATGCTCACCCATGTGCAGCACGGTCTTGACCACCGGCCCCTCGAAGGTGACGTCCTTCAGCAGGTCGGCGGTGACAAGGTAGGTCGAGGCCAGAAGCTCCCGTTCCTCGTCCGTCAGATTGCCGGTCTTGGTCAGAACCTCGGGCGGCACGAAGATTTTGCCCAGGTTCATCAGGCTGCCGGCGATGTCGACGGTATGGACTTCCAATTCGGAGAGGCCCATTTCCTCGGCGATCTCGCGGGCGACCTCGGCCGTGCGGGTCGAATGGTTGGCGGAATAGGGATCGCGGCGGTCGACCACGCTGACCAGGGTGTCGATCAACTGCCGCATCATGCGCTCCGACCGGCGGCGTTCGCGGGACAGTTCGGAAATGTCCTCCAGCACCATCAGAACGCCCGGCGGATAGTCGCGGTCGCCGCGCAGCGGGATATGGTCCGACTTGATGACATGAATGGCGCTGATATCGTCCGGGTCCGCATCCGGGTCGGTGAAGGACGAAATATGCTGTTCGCGCTCGAACGTGCGCAGCACGCCGTTGTTGATCTCGGCCAGGCGTTGCGCCTTCACCGGGCCCATGACACTGGCCATGGACTTGCCCATCATGTCTTCGGCGTCGATCCCGGCCGCGCGGGCGGCCGGTGCATTGGCGAAGGTATAGGTGGTGTTGCCGTCGACGGCGACGATCTCCGTCGGCTGGCTGTCGGTCACCACCTTCATGAATTTGGACATGTTGGAAAAACGCTCGAGCGCCACCTTCATGTCGGCCATGGCCTGCTTGGCGCGGACCGACGCCCCATGGGCCCAGACGGCGAAGAACGACACCGAAACGCCGCCGATGATCAGCAGCAGAACGATCAGGGTCGTGCGCAGGCGGGTTTCCGTGGACGCCAGGGCTTCCTCGGTCGTGACCTTGCGGACCAGAACCCAGCTCGGCACATTGGCGATGGCGCGTGAGGTGACCAGAACTTCCGCGCCGGCATAATCGCGTTTCTGCGCGAAACCGCCGGTTTTCTCAAGCGCATAGGCGGCGGCCAGGTCCGGCGTATCCATGGCCATCTGGCGTTCGAAGGCCTTGCTGCCGTCGGCCAGCGGAGTCAGGTATTCGACCGTATTGCCGACCTTGCGGGCGATGAAGCTTTCCGAGGTCTTGGACAATTCCCCCGGTTGTTTCAGTCGTTTGAACAGGTCTTCGTCGACGATCTTGATGCCGATCACGGCGCCGATGGCCTTGGCGCCGGTGCCTTCCTGCAACTTGAAGATCGGCAGCACGAAGCCCATCGTCGGCTCGTTGGTCGGGCCTTTGAAGATGTCGATGACCGCCGGATCGCCCTGCAGGGCCTGACGGACGGCATCGCGGATGCGCTTGTTCAGGGGCGGCATGTCGGGGGTCGAGACGATGGCGTTCAGGTTGGTATCGATCAGGCCGATGCCGGCGACGCCAGGTCGTTCGATGTTGGCGGCGATTTCGCCCACGGGGGGCGGCGCCTTGAAGCCCGAACGCTCGGCCGTGGCGATCAACAGGTTGCGCAGGAACCCGACGGAGGCCGAACTGCTGGCGTTCGAATCCAGGGCATCCAGGGGATCGGCGAGGGGGTCGGGCGCCGTTTCGGCCGCAGCCTTGTCCTTGCCATCCGTCAATTCCGACGACAGGGCGGCGCCCAATTCGCTGCCCAGGGTATCAAGGGACGGAATGGCGGTCACGCTGCCGCCCTGCCCAACGGGGGCCGTGGCATCCTTCTTGGCCCCGGCGGAGGCTTCTGACAGGTAGAGCTGCAGCGAGGCGTTCTGCGTCAATTCGCGCATATGGCCGAACTGTTCCTCAACCCATTGGTTGACCGCGGCGGCACGGAAATCGGCGACGATGCCTAGGCGGACCTGCCAGTTCAGGCGGTCACGATCGCGTTCCTTGTCGATGAACTGCAGGGTGAAATGGATGGAAACCGCGATCGCCAGGGCCGTCGCCGCCAAGATGGCCAGCGCGACCTTGTTGAATTCGCGCTTCGCCTTCTTCGGCTTGGGCTCGCCCGTGGGCGTCTCGGTATCGGTCGTTTTGTTTTCGGCTGCTTCCGCCATGGTGCTCCCCAACGGGCGGTTTCCCTCGCGCGTTCGAGGCATATTAGAGACTTAACCCCTTGCAGCAAAGTCGTTTTCCGACCATGTGAGCGAGATCACGGCGGCGCGGCCCCGTAAAAGGCTAGGCTGCGCGTCGTCCAAGTTGGCCGGCTGCGCGCGACACGATATAATCAAAGGCGGGTCCGCAACGGATGCCGGATGGAAGAAAGACAGTGATAATCCTGCGTTGCATTGGTGTTCTGCTTCTTGCGATGACGGCCGTCGCGGCCCTGCCCGTGGGGGCTCTCAGCGCTTCGCCGCAGCCCAGCTTCTTCAATACCAAGGAAGTCCAGTCCGACGACCTCAAGGCCTTCACCAAATGGTTGGGGGCGCTTGAGCGCTTTACCCAGGCCCGCAAAAACAACACGCCGGTGAAGTGCTATCCCGGGCCCGGGCAGATGCAGATCTGCGGCAATGCGGAATGGATCGAATTCCTGAAGAGCGTCAAGGGTTTGAACAAGCTGGATCAATTGCGTCAGGTCAACGAACGTATGAACAAGGCGACCTACGTCCAGGACAAGAACAACTGGGGCCAGAACGATTACTGGGCCACGCCGCAGGAATTCATGGCTCGCTTCGGCGATTGCGAGGATTACGCGATCATGAAGTACCTGTCCCTGCGTATGCTGGGCTGGGACGACAACGATCTGCGCGTGGTCGCGGTCAAGGACCTTAATCTCAAGGTCGGGCATGCGATCCTGGTCGTCTATATGACGGCCAAGTCGGGGGAACGCATTCCGCTGGTGCTCGACAACCAGATCGGTTCGGTGGTCAAGGCGTCGTCAATCCGCCATTACCAGCCGGTGTTTTCCATCAATCAGAAATTCTGGTGGCGCCACTTGGGTTAAAACCAGGGGCTTGCCAGGTTAATCGCGGCGGGACCCCGTGCGCCGGGGGGCGCTGCGCCTGGCGGTTGCCCGGCGTTCTTCCTGGCGGCGGTCGTCCTGGCCCGGAGGCGGGCCGTCCTCGGCCTGACGGCGGTCGCTGTCGCGCCGTTCCTCCGCGCGGCGCTCGTCGCCGCGTCGGTCCGTACCCTTGCGGCGTTCGTCTTCTGCCGTCATCTTGATTGTTTCCCTTTGTCTTGCCGTCCTATGCTGGGCGGGTTTCCTAATATTCAGCTTAGAAAAATCAACCCGTGAGGCCAAGGATTTCTAGTGGAATTCGGCGACTTGGGATAAAACACGGCCCATGACGACCGAACCCAAATTACCCCCATCGGTGGCCCGCCGCCGGACCTTTGCCATCATCTCGCACCCTGATGCCGGTAAGACCACGCTGACGGAAAAGCTGCTGCTGTTCGGCGGCGCCATTCAGGAAGCCGGCGCCGTCAAGGCGCGGGGCGAACGCCGCCGCGCGCGTTCGGACTGGATGAAGGTGGAGCGGGAGCGCGGAATCTCGGTCGCGTCGTCGGTCATGACCTTCGATTATCAGGAAAAGACCTTCAACCTGCTGGATACGCCGGGCCACGAGGACTTTTCCGAAGACACCTACCGCACGCTGACTGCCGTCGATTCCGCCGTCATGGTGATCGATGCGGCCAAGGGGATCGAGGCCCAGACGCGCAAGCTGTTCGAGGTCTGCCGCCTGCGCAATGTGCCGATCATCACCTTCATCAACAAGATGGACCGCGAGGCCCGTGATCCCTTCGACCTGATGGACGAGGTCGAACAGGCCCTGGCGTTGGACGTCACCCCGGCCAGCTGGCCCATCGGCATGGGCCGCAACTTCCTGGGCTGCTACGATCTGTTCAAGGACCGTCTGGTGCTGATGGAACGCTCCAAGGGAGAAAAACCCGACGAGGGCGAGGCCTGCGAGAGCCTGTCCGATCCGCGCCTCGACGCCCTGCTGCCGGAACAGGCGGTCAAGCAACTGCGCGACGAAGTCGACATGGCGCGCGGTTTGCTGCCGGAATTCAATCTCGAGGCCTACCGCGAAGGGCATATGACGCCGGTCTATTTCGGCAGCGCCTTGAACAATTTCGGGGTCCGCGAAGTGTTGCAGGGCCTGGGCGAACTCGCCCCGCCGCCGCGCCGCCAGCATACCCGCGACCGCGACATCGACCCGGCCGAAAGCAAAGTGTCCGGCTTCGTGTTCAAGATCCAGGCCAACATGGACCCCAAGCACCGCGACCGCATCGCCTTCATGCGCATCTGTTCGGGCAAGTTTACGCGCGGCATGAAGATGAAGCATGTGCGCACGCAAAAGACCCTGACCATTCACAATCCCGTGCTGTTCCTGGCCCAGGACCGGGAGCTGGCCGAGGAAGCCTGGGCCGGCGATATCATCGGCATCCCCAACCATGGCAACCTGCGCATCGGCGACGCCCTGACCGAGGGCGAAGACCTGGTGTTCACCGGCATCCCCAACTTCGCGCCGGAATTGCTGCAGAAGGTCCGCCCGGCGGACCCCATGCGTGCCAAGCATCTGGGCAAGGCCCTGCAGCAATTGGCGGAAGAGGGCGTCGGCCGGGTGTTTAAGCCGACCATGGGGGCGGACTGGATCGTTGGTGTGGTCGGCGGGTTGCAGTTCGATGTGCTGGCCGACCGCATCCGCACGGAATACGACGTGCCCGTGCATTTCGAGCCGACGGAGCTTTATACCGCGCGCTGGGTCGATGCCGACACGCCGCAGGCCATGAAGACCTTCATGGACGCCAACCGCACGAGCATGGCCGAGGACCACGAGGGTACGCCCGTATTCATGGCGCGCAACGCCTGGCACCTGAACCACACCCAGGAAAACGCGCCGGGCATCCATTTCCACCGCACCAAGGAAAACGCGGGCGAGCTATGACCGACGGCGGCGCCGACCTCTGGGCCAACCGCGGCCCCAAGATCAAACTGACCCCGGAACAGAAGGCGGCGGGGATCGAACGCATCCTGGCCGAACGCCCCCGGGGTGAGCCGTTCCGGGTGTTCGCCTTCGGCTCGCTCATGTGGAATCCGGAATGCTGCGTCGCCTCGACCTTTGCGGCGACGGTCCACGACCATCAGCGTCGCTTTCAGATCTGGTCGACCCGGGCGCGGGGCACGGACGATCAGCCGGGCCTGGGCCTCTGCCTGGTGCCGGAACCGGGGCAGTCCTGCAAGGGGCTGGTTCTGGAACTGGACGAGGACATGCTGGCGGAAGACCTCAAGCGCCTGTGGGACCGGGAACAGAATTCCGGCGTCTACCGGCCGACCTGGATCACGGCGGACAGCCTCGACGGTCCGGTCCAGGTCATGACCTTCGTGGTCATTCCCGAGCATCCCCATTTCGTGCCGCCCCTGCCACAGGAGACGATGGCCGAGATCATGTGCAAGGCCGTGGGCCGCTACGGCACCAATCATGATTATCTGGTTCGCCTGCTGGAAACCATGGAGGCCCTGGGCGCCGAGGACCCGGACCTGGCCGATCTGGACGCCTGCATCCGGGCCAAGACCCTGGGCTGATTCAATCGACGATGAAAAGCGTGGCGCCGGTCGCGGTCGACGATCGGTGAGGCTCGGCGTTGTCGGCGACCTGATAGCTCATGCCGGGCGTCAACACGAAGGTCCGGCCGTCTTCCAGTTCGGTGTGCAACTCACCTTCGAGGCAGAACAGGATGTGGCCTTTGACGCACCAGTGATCGGCCAGGTATCCCGGGGTGTAGTCGACCATGCGCACGCGGATGCCGCCGAAGGTTTGGGTCCGCCAATAGGCGGATCCGGTCTCTCCCTTGTGTTCCGTGCGCGCGACCGCCGACCAGTCGGTGGTGCCGAAGGGAATGTCGCTCATCTGCATGGCTAGGGCTCCCGCCGTTTCACAACCTTTTCGCGGTGGTAGATGTAGATCCCCGATCCGACGATCACGGCCGCGCCGACGAAAGTCCAGACGTCCGGCCATTCTCCGAAGAACAGAAACCCGGATGCCGCCGCCCAGATCAGGTTGGTGTAGGTGAAGGGCGCCACGGTCGCGGCCGGGGCCAGGGTGAAGGCTTTGATCAGCGCGAAATGGCCGAGCGTGCCGAACATCCCGGCACACAGCAGCATCCCCCAGCCCAGAGCCGGCAGAGGGGTCCAGTAGAATGGTACGGCGGTGCTCATGATCATCGCCCCCAGCAATGCCGAATAGCACAGCGTGGTCAGCACGCTTTCGCTGTGGCTGAGAAAGCGGGTCGAGACCTGATAGACGCCGTGGGTCGCGGCGGCGACTAGGGGCAGCAGGGCGGCCAACTGCATGGCGTCACCGCCAGGGCGGATGATAATCATGGCGCCGGCGAAACCGATCACCACGCCGGCCCAGCGGCGCGGCCCGACCCGTTCCTTCAGCAACGGCACGCTGAGCGCCGTAACCACCAGGGGGGCCAGCATCATGATGGCGCTGGCCTCGGCGATCGGCACGTACTTGAGGCCGGTGAAGTAGAGGCCCGTGGTCACCAGCAGCAGCAGGGAGCGCACAAGCTGCAGGCCCAGATTGGGGGTAACCAGCAGGCGGCGCAGGCGGGGGAACAGGATCACGGCCAGCACGGCGACCTGAAAGAAATAGCGGCCCCACACGACCTGAACCACGGAATGGGTCTTCACCAGTTCCTTGGCGATACTATCCATGCTGACGAAACAAGCCATGGCGACGATCATCCACAGCACGCCCTGGCCCGTATGGCCGTCTGCGGCCTGGGGTGAAGGGGGGGACGGCGGCGGTGCCGATTGCTGGTTCATGGTATCTCAGGGCCTGGAGGGCGGCGAAAGTGCGGTTCTGTCATGGCGGTGCGCAGGCCCGGCGTCAATATGCCTTTGGCGCAGTCCGGGGTTGCGGCGGTTAGCCCCCTTGGCCGGCGGCCCGTTCCCGCCGCCACACATAGATGCCGGACATGACGATAACCGCCGCCCCCAAGGCAGCCCAGACGTCCGGTCGTTCGCCGAATACGATAAGCCCGACCAAGGCCGCCCACAGCAGATAGGAATAGGTATAGGGGGCCACCACCGCCGCCGAGGTCCTGGCGAGGGATTGGATCAGGGCATATTCGGCGATGATTCCCGCGATCCCCGCCGCCGCCAGAAGCCCCCATTGCGACGCTTCCATGGGGACCCAATGAAAAGGCACGACGGGGGTCATGATCAGCGCGCAGAACAGGACGCTGTAGGTCAGGGTGGTCAGCACGCTGTCCTCGCGGGCGACGAAGCGGGTAACGACCTGATAGAGCGCATGCAGCAGAGCCGCCGCCAGCGGCAGGAGGGCGGCGACCTGCATGGCCTCCGTTCCCGGGCGGATGATGATCATGGCGCCGAGAAATCCCGCGGCCACCCCGGCCCAGCGCCGCAGGCCGACCCGTTCCTTCAGGAACGGCACGGCAAGAGCGGTGAAGGCGAGGGGCGCGAGCATGGCGATGGCCCCGGCCTCGGCCAGCGGCACATGGCGCAGCCCCGTGACATAACAGACCGATGTCGCGACCAGAAGCGCCGCGCGCAGCGCCTGTAACCCGACCTGCCGGGAAGGCAGCAGGCGCGGCAGGCGCCGGGCCATGACGGTGCACAAGACCACGGCCTGCACGACATAGATTCCCCAGACAACCTGCAGGGGGTCTTGCGTGCGGACAAGATGCTTTGACAGGGAGTCCATCACCGTGAAGGCGAGCATCGCCGCGAGCATGCACAGGATACCGATGCGGACGTCCGTGGCGGTGCCGGATGGGCTGGGGGCGGTTGCGGGTTCTGTGGTCATCGGAAAGCACCCCAAGGTGGCGGGTCGTCGTGGCCGCGCAGTTTCGATGCCGGTGGCGGTGCCGTCAACGCCCGGGCGCGGCAAGGTGTGGTGCCATAAAATCCACAGTCCCGAATTAACGCTGTCCTGTGTCGTCACGCGGGTTAAAAGGGGCGGCCATGTATGAAGCCCCGATCCGCCCCGGCGAAACCTGGTTCGCCGCCCGCCTGCGCCGCCATCTGGGGGAATTGATCCGCTTGGCGGTGCCGACGGTCATCTCGCGTTTCGGCGTGCTGATGATCGCTCAGGTCGACGCTGTCATGGTCGGCCATGCGGCGACGGCGGAACTGGCCTATCTGAACATCGGCAATGCCGTGGTCATCAACATCATCGTCGCCTGCATGGGATTACTGCTGGGCACCCTGGTCATGACCTCCAACGCCTTCGGGGCGGAAGATTACCGCGCTTGTGGGGCGGCTTGGCGGCGCTCCCTGCCCATGGCCTTCGGTCTGGGGCTGATCGGCCTGATCATCGCCTGGCAGGGCCGGGACCTGATGGAAATTCTCGGCCAGACCGGGGACCTTGCCGCCGGCAGCGGTGCGGTCGCCCATATCATGGGGCTTGGCGTGCTGCCGGTGCTGATCTTCCTGACCACCAATTTCTTCCTCGAAGGTTTGCGCCGCCCTCTGCCGGGCATGGTGCTGATGCTGCTGGCCAACCTTTTGAACGTAGGGCTCAACTGGGTATTCGTCTACGGCACCGGGCCTGTGCCGCCCATGGGGGCGGAGGGGGCCGCCTGGGCGACCACCATCGTGCGCTGGGCCCTGGCGATTTCGATCGTCGCCTATGTGTGGTGGCTGCCGGACCGTGACCGGTTCGGCCTGCGAAAGCCTGATCCGGATCCGGCGGCGGGCAAGATGCAACGGCGCATCGGGTATGCCACCGGCATCGGCATGGCGGCGGAATCAGCGGCCTTCACGGCGATGATCCTGTTCGCCGGATGGCTGGGCGAACTGTCGGCGGCGGCTTACGGCATCGCCTTCAATCTGCTGGCCCTGTTCTTCATGGTCGCCATCGGCATCGGCGGGGCGACCAGCGTGCGCGTCGGCATCGCCTTCGGGCGGCGCGACCGGGCCGATATGGAACTGGCGGGCTGGACCGGCCTGGGCGCCAATACGGTGTTGGCCGGCTGTATCGGTCTGTTGATCTTTTTCCAGGCTGATGTGCTGGTCGGGTTCTACACCGCCGACCCGGCCTTGGTGCCGATTGCGCGTTCCCTGGTCGTGGTCGTGGCAGGGGTCCTGGTGCTCGACGGTGGCCAGGCGGTGATGGCCCAGGCGCTGCGCGGACGGCGTGATGTCTGGGCGCCCATGATCTGCCAGGTCGGGTGCTACGGCGGCGTCATGGTGCCGGTCGCCTATTGGGTGGCAATTCCGTTGGGGTACGGGGTTCAGGGATTGATTTGGACGGTGATGGGCGCCAGCGCGATTTCGATTGTTCTGCTGGCCGGGCGGTTCCGCCTGCTGGCCCGCCGGCCTCTCGGCTAGCCGCCGTCAGGCGCAATCAACGCAAGTCGGCGTCGACGGATCGTGATCCAAGCGCTTGGCGGGGATGTCCTCGCCGCAGGATACGCAGTATCCGTAATCGCCCGCATCCATGCGCTCCAGCGCCGCCCTGGCGCGCGCTTTTTCCGAGCGGCGGCGGTCGGCTGTGGCCTCCTGCATGGCCTGAACCTGCAGGGCATCCATGCGTGACAGGCGGCCCTGGGTGGTTTGGTCCAGTTCCACCGGCCGGCGTGATTCCTTGGTCATGGAATCGAGGGCGTCCAATTCGCCGATCAGCGCTTCCAGGCGCTCACGGTATTTGACAAGCTGTTTCTTGGTGAACGGGCTTTTCATACCCCGATGTTAACCCAGATCAGGGCAGGGCGTCAGCGCAGTTCTTCGACCGGCGTCACGCCCAGAACATCAAGGCCGGACGCGATAATCGTCGCCGTTGCCTGCACCAGGGCCATGCGGGCGCGTGAGATTTCAGGCGTGTCTGTCTGGATGAAACGCAGGCTGGTGTCGTCCTTACCCATGTTCCACAGGCCGTGGAAGGCGGAGGCCACGTCGTTCAGGTAGAAGGCGACGCGGTGCGGTTCGTGGGCTTCCGCCGCCTGTTCGACGATGCGCGGCCAGGCGGCCATGATCTTGACCAGATCCAGTTCCGCCGGATCCGCCAGCAAGGACAGGTCGGCCTGGGCCAGGGCCTCGGCCGAGGTGTCCAGACCCGCCAGCTCGTCGGGGGCTGAGCGCAGCACGGAGCGGCAGCGCGCATGGGCGTACTGCACGTAGAACACCGGATTGTCGCGCGACTGTTCGACGGCTTTCGCCAGATCGAATTCCATCTGAGTATCGCTTTTGCGGGTCAGCATCAGGAAACGCACGACGTCGCGGCCGACTTCGTCGATCAGGTCGCGCAGGGTCACGAAGTTGCCGGCGCGCTTGGACATGCGCATTGGCTCGCCGTTCTTCATCAGGTGCACCATCTGGCACAGCTTGATATCCAGTTCGGCCTTGCCCTCGGATACGGCGGTGACGGCCGCCTTCATGCGCTTCACATAGCCGCCGTGGTCGGCGCCGAAGATGTCGATCATCTGTGTGAAGCCGCGCTTGAACTTGTCCAGATGGTTGGCGATGTCGTTGGAGAAATAGGTCCAGGAGCCGTCGGATTTCTTCAACGGGCGGTCGATATCGTCGCCGAACTCGGTGGCGCGGAACAGGGACTGGGGCCGGGGCTCCCAATCGTCAGGGGTGGGTTTTCCCTTGGGCGGCTCCAGCACGCCCGTATAGATCAGGCCACGGTCGGCGAGCGTCTGGTAGACCGCATCGACGGCGCCGGCGGCGACCAGTTCCTTTTCCGAGGTATAGACGTCCTGCTGGATGCCCAGCGCCGCCAGGTCTTCCTTCACCTGGGTCATCATGCGCGCCACGGTGAATTCGCGGACATGGGGCAGCCAGGTGTCCTCATCGACGTTCAGCCATTTGTCGCCGTCGGCTTCGGCCAGGGCCTGACCGACGGGGATCAGGTATTCGCCCGGATACATGCCTTCGGGGATTTCATCGACGGTCTCGCCCAAGGCCTCGCGGTAGCGCAGGTAGGCGGAGCGGGCCAGGGTCTCGACCTGGGCCCCGGCGTCGTTGATGTAGTATTCCGTGGTGACGTCGTAACCGGCCTTTTTCAACAGCCGCGCCAGAACGTCGCCGACCACGGCACCCCGGGCGTGGGCCACGTGCAGCGGTCCGGTCGGGTTGGCGGAGACATATTCCACGTTGACCTTGCCGGCGGCCTTGCCGAAATCGGAATCGCCGTAGGCGGTGCCCGTGGTCAGGATTTCCGCCAGCCGCGCGTGCCAGAAGTCATCGGCCAAACGCATGTTGATGAAGCCGGGGCCGGCGACCGTCGTTTCCGTGACCTCGGGCAGGGCGTCCAGCTTGGCCGCCAGCAGGTCGGCGATGTCGCGGGGCTTCATACCCGCGGGCTTGGCAAGGACCATGGCTGCGTTGGTGGTGATGTCGCCATGGCTGGTGTCGCGCGGCGGCTCGACCGTAAGGCGCGTGGTGTCCAATCCGGCAGGCAAGGCGCCTTCGGCGATCAGGGCGTCGATCTGGCGCGTTACTTCGGCCTGGAAATGCTGGAACAGGTTCATGGCTCGTCCGGTCCGGAGAAGGCTTAAGGGAAAGATTTTGGCGCCTCTAGGCGCGCCGGGTTTGTCCCAGAATTGCCCAATGGGGTCAATAGGCGCGGTCGATCAGGGTGCGGAAGACGGCGCGGGGTCAGGCGCCTTGCTTGCCCTCGATTACCGTCAGGCGCTGGCGGATGAGGCGATCCTTGGGAAAGATTACGGAAACTCGTGTGCCTTCGCCTTCGATACTGTGAATGTCCAGGCGGCCCCCGTGCATGTCGATGATTTTGTCGGCGATGGAAAGCCCCAGACCGACACCGTCGAAGGTGCGCACCTGACTGCTTTCCACACGGCCAAAGGGTTCGCGGATGAGATCAAGGTGTTTTTCCGCGATTCCGATGCCGTTGTCCGTGATGTCGACCCTGAGGTCGCCGTTCTTGGAAATCTCCGCCTTTATGCTGACCCTGCCGCCTGGTCCCGTGAATTTGATCGCGTTCGCAAGCAGATTGATGAAAAGCTGCTTCAAACGCCGTTCGTCACCCCGCAGGAAGGGCAGGTTGGGAGGCAGCTTGGAAAGCACCTTGACGGTCCGTGCGTTGGCGGTGCCCGAAGTCCAGCGGACGGTCGCGGAAATGACGTCCTCCAAACTGACGTTGCTTTCTTCCAAGTTGACGAAGCCGGCTTCGATCCGCGACAGGTCAAGAATCTCGTTCAACAGGTCCAGCAAATGCGTGCCGGCATCGGAAATATCGGCGGCGTATTCCTTGTATTTTAGCTGGCCCAAGGGGCCCAGCAGTTCTTTCTTCATCATTTCCGAAAAGCCGATGATGCCGTTCAAGGGTGTCCGCAACTCATGCGACATATGCGCCAGGAATTCACTTTTCGCCCGGTTCGACATCTCGGCCTGTTCACGGGCCCGGGTGATTTCCTGCTTCGCCTCGACCTCCTTCCGGATGTCTGAGCCGACGCCCCGGTAGCCGACAAACGCGCCGTTGTTATCGAAGATGGGGACGCCGCTGATGCGGACCCACCTGGAGGAGCCGTCACTTGTTGCGTTGCTGCCGTATTCGAAATTTTTGAACGGTCGGTGATTGATCAGGTCGTCCAGATGCTGTTGCCAGGCCGCTTGTGACTCTGGCGTCGAGGTGTTTTCGGAAATCTGCCGTGTGGTGCCGATGCGGTCGGCGATCTTGTGGCCGCTCAATTCCTCGTAACGCTCGGACAGGTAGGTGAAGCGGAAGTTTTGGTCCATTTCCCAGAACCAGTCCGACGATGATTGGGCCAGATCCCGGAACCGCGCTTCGCTTGCGTGGGCGCGTTTTTCGGCCTTGCGGCGGTGGCGGATGTTGACGATGAGAAAGCCGATGACGATTGATTGCAGCAGGAAGAATGCGGCGAGCCAGGGCAGCAGGTTCTTGTACCGGTCAAGTATGGCGACCGGGGAATTGATGACTTTCGCGCCCGCCGGTAGATCCGACACCGAAATGCCGTGTTTCCGCATAACTTTGTAGTCGAAAGTAAACACATTGGGGCTTTCCGAGATGACCGGCAGGTCCGCCGGAGACGTCCCGTTCAGGATGCGCGATGCCAGACGCGCCGCCGCGTATCCCTGTTCGAAGTGGCTGATCAATTTCCCGCCGAGGACGCCGTGGCCCATTCCGTGCTCCCAGAGGGTGTAGATCGGCGCCGACGTATTGGCACGGATGAATGCCAACCCCTCCTGATAGGATTTGGTCGCGCCTTCCTTGTCCCGGTAGGCGCTGAATAGAAGAATGGCCGAGGTCGCGGGGATCTGGCGAAGGCGCTCCGCCAGTTCGTCATATGTGAAATCGTATAGAGACAGAACGCGGCCGGTCATGCGGGTAAGGACTGATTTTTCCTGTTTGAAGGTCTCGATGTTCGCTTGGCTTGTCCTGTTGCCGGCACCAACAACGAAAAAGGAATCCGATTGTTTCGTCAGCTTTTCGATGACACGCAAAGTGTCCGAAAGGGAGATGGCTTCGACAACCCCCGTAACCTTGGGGTTTTCGTTCTGCTTGACGGCCAGATCCCGATTGTTGACGCCCAGAAACACCATGGGAAGGTTGTTTAAGAGACCGCTGTGATTTTTCAGCGCGAACCGAAGGGCATTGTCGTCGGCAACGACGATGACGTCGTAGGGTGGGCTCTGCTGAATTTTATGGGCGAGCGTCTCCGCGAACCGGGCAATCTGCTCGCGGCCAGCAAAGCGCTTGCTGTCCATGAATTCGATATCCAGGACGATCTCGTCGTTTTGGAACCCGGTGTCTCTGAAGCCTGCGCGGACACCTTGGATTTGATCGAAAAAAGTCGGAAACGACGGATGGTAGGAGCTGATCATCAGAACCCGCTTGGGGGCCGCGTGGGCCTTTCCGCCGGCTGCCGCGTCCAGGACCGGTGCGAGGAACAGGATCGCCAGTCCGATTGCGGCAGAAATCACGTTTCGCCGTCGATATTCGGAACTCAATGGATGCCTCCCAGGCTGGGCTCGACGCGAATGCTGCCTATCGTGATGTCATGCACGTATATTAGAGCGTTTGCACGCAATAATCAGGCCAGACTTATGGGAGGGGTGGTGCCGGCTGCAGGATTCGAACCCGCGACCCCCTGATTACAAATCAGGTGCTCTACCAACTGAGCTAAGCCGGCTAAGACGGCGATACTTGGTTCCAGGCGTCTTTTCGTCGAGTGTCGACCGTGAGCCGACATGGCGTGCCCATCTTGCGCGCCACGTATACTCTCAAGCCCCCTTGCGGCACAAGTATGGAGGGTCGGTCCGGCCTCCTGGACAATGAGTCAAAAAACCGCAACAAAAACGTCGTAGAAACGTCGTCAATCCGCAATCCAGCGGCGCAGGGGGAAGGTCGGCATGTCCGAACGATTTGACTTCACGAAGATGTTCCGGGGCGACGAGGAGGTGCGGGCCCTCAAGGCTGGGGACGTTCTGTTCCGCGAGGGTGAGCCGGGTGACCTGATGTATGTCGTGAAGTCCGGTGATATGGAGATCATGGTCCGCAACCACGCGCTGGAGCAGGCGGGGCCGGGCTACATCGTCGGCGAGCTGGCCCTGGTCGACAACAGTCCGCGCAGCGCCACGGTGACCGCGGTCACCGATTGCGAAGTCATTCCCATCGACCGTCGTGGTTTCACCTTCATGATCCAGAATACGCCGTTCTTCGCGCTTCATGTCATGGGGGTTCTCGCAGATCGGCTACGGGGAATGAACGTGCGCCCCTTGGCCGACTAGGCCTTGGCGGCGTGGTCCCGCCTCAGGGGCCGAACAGGCTGCCCAGGCCTTTCTTCTCCAGCCGCTTCAGGGCCTCCGGGGAATACCAGACCACGCCGACGATATGGCTGACCGACCGGCCGTCGTCCGACAACGGCAGGCGCAGGATGGTATGGGTCTGGGTGAGGCCGCTTTCGAGCGCGAAGCCGAGAACATGGGCGCAGGCCGCGCGATTTTCGCGAATTTCCAGGTGTTGCTTGCGCAGATCTTCGGCCAGTTCACGGGGGGACAGATCGTAAGGGCTTCTGCCGGTCATGTCCTTGCCGTGGATCAGCGTCATCTTACTGCCCCAAAAGCGATATTTGTTCGCGTTCACGTCGTCGAACACGTCGATCACCAGGGTTGTCGGCAGAACCCGCGGCGGCAGGAAGTGCATATCGAATTGGGACCAGGGACAAGCCAAATCTTCGCCGCCCCGCGCGCGCCAGTGGTCCAGCACGTCGGTCAGCGGCGCCGTCAAATCAGACAACGGCAGCCTTTTGCGAAACACCGCTTCGCTCTTCCCCCAAAGAAGGCGGGGTTTCCCCCCTTATTAGAACTTCGCGATATGTACGCCTATTAGCTACCGGGAGGCAAGACCGGACGTCGCCGGGCGGCTTCATACAGGGCGACGGCCGCTGCATTGGACAGATTCAGGCTTTCCATGGCCGATTGGATGGGAATCCGGACCAAAAGGTCGCAATGCTCCTTGACCAGGCGGCGCAGGCCGGCCCCCTCGGCGCCCAAGACCAGGGCAATGCGCCCGGACAGGTCGGCGTCGCCGATCAGCGTCTGGGCCTCGCCATCCAGGCCGAGACACCAAAATCCGCCCGCCTGCAGTTGTTCCAGGGCGCGGCTCAGGTTGGTGGCGACGACCAAAGGCACGGTTTCGAGCGCGCCCGAGGCGGTCTTGGCCAGGGTGCCCGTGGCTTCCGGCGCGTTGCGGTCCTGAACGATCACCGCCAGGGCGCCGAACGCCGCCGCCGAACGCAGGATGGCGCCCACGTTGTGCGGATCGGTGGCCTGATCAAGCACCAGAACCAAGGCATTGGCCGTATTGGCCACCTGGGCGCAAATGTCTTCGACCGCCGGCGTGTCCAGGGGCTGCGCCAGCACGGCCAGGCCCTGGTGCACGGCGCCCGGGGGTAATAGGGCGTCGATGTCTCGCCGGTCCAGGGTTTCCGGGGCCGGGCGGCCCGGCGGGGCTCCCTTGGCGCGGAGTGCCGCGGTGACCTCATCGGCCTGGCCGGGGGCCGCGACAATGCGGGAAATGGCGCGGTTGGGGTTCAGGAGGGCCGCAAGGGCGGCGTGGCGACCGTAAATCCAGGCCGCGCGGCCGGCGCCGCGGGGGGCGTGGCTGTCCTCGGGTTTCGCCCGGGAACGGGCCTTGGGGTGGGGCTTGCGCTTGCTCATGGGGGGATTTAACATGAAACCACAATTGAAGTCTGCTGGAAGCCTCTCTTGATTAAGAGAAGGGGAGGGGCCTGCGGGCTATTTTACTATGTTTTGGCGTTGACAACCGGTTGCTATTCCTCGTATTCCCACGGTCCGTCCGGCGTGCCGGTCGGGCAGATTTCACCGTGGTGCTGCGAAATTCCGGAGAACGGGTCCCAGGAGGGGTGCCCGAGTGGCTAAAGGGGACGGGCTGTAAACCCGTTGGCGTATGCCTACGTTGGTTCGAATCCAACCCCCTCCACCATCTCGTTGCCGGGGGTTGGCGCATCGAATCGGGGCCTGGGTCCGGTTGGTGAACTGCCAGGATGACAGGCGCGGTGAGCGGATAAGACGACGTTTAAGAAGAGTGCGGTGCGGCGAATAGAAATAGTTGAACTCAAGTCCCATGTTAGGGCGGACGGGCTTGCAAGGCGGCGCGACGCCAAGCGGGTGTAGCTCAATGGTAGAGCAGAAGCCTTCCAAGCTTACGACGGGGGTTCGATTCCCCTCACCCGCTCCAACCTTTTTGGCGGCGTGACCCGGCAAGGGGACAGCAGGAGCATTTTCAAGGCGCTTTCGGGCGTCGAGCGATACCGAACAGTTCTCACGTAACACCAGACAGACGAGACCGAACAATGGCGAAAGAGAAGTTTGAACGTAATAA
>DCRZ01000007.1:55661-111145 GCA_002325375.1 Rhodospirillaceae bacterium UBA1479 | reverse complement strand
GCGGCCCAGGTCAAGTCGGGCATCGACCATATGAACGAACGCCTGCTGGAGATTATCCGCGACAGCCAGGATCCGGAATGGGCGGGCCGTCATCCGGTGGGCACCAAGGTCAAGGCGACCGTGGCGGGGGTCGAGCGGGAAACGACGCTCCACAGCCTGTCGAAGGGCGGCGGGATCGTGATCGACCGCGGGCTCCAGGTCGCCGAGGGCGAGATGTTCACCATCGAACTTCCGGGCGTGGGCGCGGTCAAGGCGGCGATCATCGCCAAGACCGCAGATCATACCCATGCGCGGCTTGAATTGGACGAGGATCAGACGGACAGGTTCCGAATCTATGTCGACGGCCTGGCCTAGCCTGTTTCTTTCTTGTGCCGGGCGCGGATTGGCGCGATTGATTACCGGGTGGCCGCGGCGGATTCATGCCGCGGCCCTTTCCCGGGAGTAAGCCATTCCTACGCCACAAACCCCGCCGTCACCGCTGCGCATTTTTCTGATGACCGCGTTGGCCATCACGGCCTTCGCGTCGAATTCACTGATCTGCCGGGCCGCCCTGGGGCCGGGGTTGATCGACCCGGCGACCTTCACGACCGTGCGCCTGGTGTCGGCGGCGGCGGTTCTGGCCGTGGTCGTGTTCGTCCGGCGCGGCCATCTCCCGCAATTATCCTTTGGCGACTGGCGCGCGGCCGGGGCCCTGTTCGCCTACGCCGTGTTCTTTTCCTTCGGCTATGTCCTGCTGACCACGGGCACGGGCGCGCTGATCCTGTTCGGATCGGTGCAGCTCACCATGTTCGCCTGGGCGTTTTACGAGGGCGAACGGTTCACGGCCTTCGCCTGGGGCGGGCTGGCGCTGGCCGCCGGCGGGCTGGTCTGGCTGGTGCTGCCGGGCCTGGAAGCGCCCGATCCCCTGGGCGCGTTGTTCCACACCATCTCGGGCGCGGCCTGGGGGGTGTTCTCGCTGCTGATCCGGGGCGCCAAGCATCCGGTGGAATCGAACGCCGCCAACTTCCTTATCTGCGTGCCGCTGACGCTGATTGTCAGCGCGCTGTTCTGGGTCGATCTGGACGCCACGGCGCCGGGGCTGGCGCTTGCCGTGCTGTCGGGCGGCCTGGCGTCGGGCTGCGGCTATGTCATCTGGTATTGGGTGTTGCGATATCTGCCGGCGGCCCGCGCCTCGGCGACGCAACTGTCCGCCCCGGCCATCGCGGCCTTGGGCGGCGTGGTCCTGCTGGGCGAAGACCTGACGCTCCGCCTGATCGTGGCGTCGGCGGCCATGCTGGGCGGGGTGGCCGTGGTGCTGGCGCAGAAAGCCAAGCCGAAGGTATAAGAATTGGGGGAGGCGGGGCTTTGACCTATCTTATCCTGAAATATCTGCATGTTATCGGTGCAGTGGTGTTGCTTGGTACCGGGGGCGGAATCGCCTTTTTCATGCTCATGGCCCACCGCACAGGTGACGCCGCCTTTATCGCCAATACCGCCCGCATCGTGGTCATCGCGGATTTTCTGTTCACGGCTACAGCCGTGGCAGTGCAGCCGGTGACGGGGTTTCTGTTGATGCAGGAGGTCGGCTTGACGTTCTCAGAATTTTGGCTAGCCGCATCGGTCATTCTCTATATCGTCGCCGGGTTATTCTGGCTTCCCGTGGTGTGGATGCAGATCAGAATGCGAGACTTGGCTGCCCAGGCAGCAGCCGAAGGCGGGCCCTTGCCGGATAGCTACCATGTGCTCTACCGCCGCTGGTTCCTATTCGGGTTTCCCGGCTTTGGGGCGGTCATGGCGACCATCTGGCTGATGCTTGCCAAGCCGGTCACATAGGGGCGCGTCGTGGCCCATCCGCGTATCGCCATTCTTGGGGCCTCAGGCTTGATCGGCCATGCCGTCGCTCTTGGACTCTTGGCGCAAGGACGTACTGTTCTCGCCGTAGCTCGGCGGTTCACGTCAGCGCAGAGTGTCGCTTTAGGCGACGCCGCTTGCGAGGTGCCGATGATCGGGCTTTCCGATCCCGAATTGGCAGAGATACTGTCCGGTGCGGATGTGGTGGTTAACTGTGTTGGCGTGTTGCAGGACAGTATGCGTGGCGACACCGGCGACGTCCATACCGGGTTCGTTGGGCGGCTTGCCCACGTGCTTGCGGGGCGGGCCTCCCCAGCCTTGCTGATCCAGATATCGATACCGGGTGACGACGAAGCAGACGCTACGGCCTTTGCCCGCACAAAACGAGCGGCGGAGCGGATCATCGTGGAAAACGGACTGCCCCATGTCATCCTCCGCCCCGGTTTCGTGATTGCTAACGCTGCCTATGGTGGCAGCGCCCTAATCCGTGCTTTGGCGGCCCTGCCTGTCGGCCTGTCCGCTACTGAGATGGCCCGACCATTCCAGACGACAGACGTGGACGACATCACCCGCACGGTGGCGCAGGCCGCAGATGCTTGGGCCAGCGGCAGACGGGATTGGTCGGAATCTTGGGATGTCATGTCGCCGGAACCAACGACCTTGGGTGGTGTTGTAGAGGCCTTTCGGCGCCACTTAGGCGGCCCCCGGCCTTTGATGTCATTGCCGTCATGGTGTCTGAACATCGGCGTGCGTTTGGGGGATTTGGCTGCCCGTCTGGGGTGGGCACCGCCCGTGCGCTCGACCGCTTTGGCTGAATTACGCCGCGGCGTTTCTGGTGACCCAATGCCATGGTCGACGGCTACGGGAATCCAACCGGCCAGATTGGGCATGGCTTTATCGCGGCGGCCATCGACGGTGCAGGATCACTGGTTTGTGCGACTTTATCTACTGAAACCCCTAACCATCGTCGTGCTGGCGCTGTTCTGGACCGTCTCAGGCTTGATTGCCTTGTTCCCTGCTTTCGACCAAGCGACGGCGATCCTCACCGATCATGGGTTTTCCCGTCCGTTAGCGGTGGCAGTGACTGTTGCCAGCAGTCTCATAGACATTTTCATCGGTATCGCAATCGCCTTGCGCTGCACGTGCAGGCCCGGGCTTTGGCTGGGAATCGCTGTATCCCTGTTCTACATGGCGGGGGCTGCGGTGATTACGCCGGACATGTGGATCGAACCCTTGGGCGCTCTGGTTAAGACTGGCCCGGCTATCATTTTGATGCTGATAGCTTTGGTTACACTGGATGACCGGTGAACTCGGCACCTGCACCTTGGCCGGACGACCGGGTAATTCTTTACGACGGAGCCTGCGTGCTTTGTTCCGGATGGGTGCGGTTTGTTGTTCACCGAGATGCGGCTCGCCAATTTCGCTTCACCCCCATCGAAAGCCCTTATGGGAAAGCCATGGCGGATGCGTTGAATATCGACCCGGCAAATCCCGATACCAACGCCGTCATTATGGACGGGCGAGCATTGCGCCGCTCAGACGCGGCCTTGGCGGTGGTTTCCGCGTTGCCTGGTTGGCGCTGGACGAGGCTTCTGCGGATCGTGCCAAGGGGCGTACGCGACGCCCTGTACGACATTGTCGCACGAAATCGCTATCGCTTGTTCGGGCGCAATGATTTTTGTGACCTAGGCGGGGCAGATCTGGAGGGACGGGTACTTACCTGCACAGCGAACAGGGAACCGGCCGCATCAAGCTAACGCGTCAGCGGCTTGTACTTGATGCGGTGGGGTTCCAGGGCGGCGTCGCCGAGGCGGCGTTTCTTGTCGTCCTCGTAGGCCTGGTAATTGCCTTCGAACCACACCACCTGGCTGTTGCCTTCGAAGGCGATGATATGGGTCGCCAGGCGGTCGAGGAACCAGCGGTCGTGCGAGGTGATGAGCACGCAGCCGGCGAAATCGCCCAGGGATTCTTCCAGCGCCATCAGGGTATCGACGTCCAGATCGTTGGTCGGCTCATCCAGCAGCAGCACGTTGGCGCCGGACAGCAGCATCTTGGCCAGGTGGACGCGGTTGCGTTCCCCGCCCGACAACTGGCCGACCTTCTTCTGCTGGTCGCCGCCCTTGAAATTGAACTGCGCGACATAGGCGCGGGACTGCATGGCGCGCTTGCCGAGAATGATCTCGTCGTTGCCGCCGGAAATTTCCTGCCACACGGTCTTGTCGGCGCCCAGGCTGTCGCGGCTTTGGTCGACATAGCCGAGGATCACCGTGTCGCCGACGCGGAGCTCGCCGCCGTCGGGTTTTTCCTGGTCGGTGATCATGCGGAACAGGGTGGTCTTGCCGGCCCCGTTGGCGCCGATGATGCCGACGATGGCGCCCGGCGGAATCTTGAACGACAGATCCTCGACCAGCATGCGGTTGCCGTAGCCCTTGCGCAGGTGGTCGGCCTGGATCACCAGATCGCCCAGGCGGGGCGCCGGCGGGATGATGATGGAGGCCGTGCCCATGGTCTTTTCCTCGGACTTGGCGACCAGGTCGTCATAGCGGGCGATACGGGCCTTGGATTTGTCCTGGCGGGCGCGGGGCGACTGGCGGATCCATTCCAGTTCCTGCTTCAGGGTGCGCTGGCGGGCCGATTCCTCGCGCTCCTCCTGGGCTAGGCGCTTCTGCTTCTGTTCCAGCCAGCTGGAATAATTGCCTTCGTAGGGGATGCCCTGGCCGCGGTCGATCTCGAGAATCCAGCCGGTGACGTTGTCGAGGAAGTAGCGGTCGTGGGTGACGATCATCACCGTGCCGTCGTAATCGGCGAGGAAGCGTTCCAGCCAGGCCACGCTTTCGGCGTCCAGGTGGTTGGTCGGCTCATCCAGCAGCAGGATTTCCGGCTTCTGCAGCAGCAGACGGCACAGCGCCACGCGGCGCCGCTCGCCGCCCGACAGCTTGGTCACGTCGGCGTCGCCCGGCGGGCAGCGCAGCGCGTCCATGGCGATCTCGATGGTGCGCTCAAGCTCCCAGCCGTTCACGGCGTCGATCTTTTCCTGCAATTCGCCCTGTTCGGCGAGCAGGCTGTTCATTTCGTCGTCGTCCATGGGTTCGGCGAACTTGGCGGACAGTTCGTTGAAGCGGTCGACCAGGTCCTTGACCTCGCCCAGGCCGGCCATGACGTTTTCCTCGACCGTCAGTTTGGGGTCGAGTTCCGGTTCCTGCTCCAGATAGCCGACGCGGGCCCCCTCGGCGGCCCAGGCTTCGCCCGAATAATCCTTGTCCTTACCGGCCATGATCTTCAGCAGGGTCGATTTCCCCGCGCCGTTGGCGCCCAGCACGCCGATCTTGGCGGTCGGCAGGAACGACAGGGTCAGGCCCTTGAGAATCTCGCGCCCGCCGGGATAGACCTTGCGGACGTCTTTCATGACATAGGAATACTGATAACTGGCCATTTTCGGGGGCTTTCAAAGGTACAGGGCAACGGGGCGAGACGGATGGTTCCGGCGCGCTGTTTAGCGGATCACAAGGGGTCTGACAACTGGACTCGCGGGAACTTGACCCAACGCAATCCCGTTTCGCCCCCGGCGTGCTAAGCTTTTCCTGGAATCACCGTTGGGAGGTGCCGTTCCGTGGACCGTTTCGAGATCATCCGCGCCATGAGCATGCGGCGGCTGGCGGGTTGGGCCCTGGGCCTGTTGACCGTTGCCGCCATGGCCGTCCTGGCGGCCGTTGCCTGGCGCCTCAAGGACGGCGGGGGGACCGTCGATTTCCTGTGGACCTGGGGATCGGGTGTTGCGGTCCTGGTCCTGGTGTTCGCCGTCATCTGGGCGCAGTTGGATCACCTGTTGCACGTCCGCGAATTCGACAAGAGCGCCCTGCCCGCGCGGCCGGAACTCTATGACTTCGATCAGCTCAACCCGCCCATGCACCTCGAGGAACTGGGCGGCAAGAAGCTGAAGGACCTGACCTTCGTGGTGTTCGATACGGAGACCACGGGCCTCAAGCCCTCGGAAGGGGACGAGATCATCTCCATCGCCGGCGTGCGCGTGACCGGCGGGCGCATCGAGGAGGACGCGCCGTTTTCCCGCCTGGTCCACCCGGGCAAGAAAATTCCCAAGGCGTCCATCCGTTTTCACGGCATCACCGACGACATGGTCACGGGCGAGCCGCCGGTCGGCGACGTGCTGCCCGCCTTCAAGGCCTTCGTGGGCGAGGCGGTCCTGGTCGCCCATAATGCCGCCTTCGACGTCCGCTTTCTCAAACTGAAGGAAGACGCGACGGGCGTCGTGTTCGACAACATGGTGCTGGATTCCCTGCTGCTGTCGGTGTTCCTCGACGCCGAAAGCCGCAACCATTCGCTCGACGCCATCGCCGAACGCATGGGCGTCGAGATCGAAGGGCGCCACACCGCCCTGGGCGACAGCATCGTCACCGCCAAGGTGTTCCTTAGAATGCTGGACATGCTGGAAGCCCGCGGCATCACGACCCTGCGCCAGGCGGTGGATGCCTCGATCAAGATGGAGCATGTGCGGGAAATGCAGAAGCGGTTCTAGGCCCGCCGCCCCTGCCGTCATTGCCGGGCTTGACCCGGGGGTGACGTGTTTGGCGGGAACCGCCGAGCGCCCGTCTTAGAGAGACTTCACATAGGCTGCGATGTGCCGCCGCGTTTTCCCGTCCGGCAGCGGCCCCCGCGCCGCACCCATGTTTTCCGTCATGTGATCGACCCGCGTGGTCGCCGGGATGGCGCAGGTCACGGCCGGGTGGGCGACGATCCATTTCAACAGGACCTGGGCCCAGTTGGCCGCCCCGATCTCGGCCGCGACCGGCGGCAAAGGCCGGCCTTGCAGGCGGTCGATCAGCGCACCCCGCTGAAACGGCCGGTTGACGATCACGGCGATGCCTTTCTCGGCGGCCAGCGGCAGCAGCCGGGCCTCGGCCTCGCGGTCGTCGATGTTGTAGGTCAGCTGCACGAAATCGATGGGCTGCGTCTTCATGATGGCCGCAAGCTCATCATGGCGCCGCCCGTGGGAGGTGGTGATGCCGATATGGCGCACGCGGCCGTCGGCTTTCCATTGCGTCAGCGTTTCCAGATGGCCTTCCCAGCCCAGCAGGTTGTGGACCTGCAACAGGTCGAAGGGCCGCACGCCCCACAGCCGTTCCGATTCCGCCATCTGGCGGATGCCATGGTCCTGGCCCGGCGTCCATACCTTGGTCGCGGCAAACAGGGTATTGGGCTTTCCCAGGACGGCCAGGCCGTGGCCGATGACCGCTTCCGACGATCCGTACATGGGCGAGGAATCGATCATGCCGCCGCCCATTTCGAAGAACGTGGCGAGGACCTGCGCGCGCTGCGCGCGGGCCGCCGGGTCGTCGCCCACATCGAAGGTCAGCCAGCTGCCCATGCCGATGACGGGAACGGCCGTGCCGGTCCGGGGGATGATCTTGGTGATCGGGGCGGGGGCGGCGGCAAGGCCGCCGGGCAGGCCAGCGGCGAGGCCCGTCAGGGCGGTGCATTCCAGGAAACGTCGGCGCGTCAGCATGGCTGTTATTGTAGCACGTCGCCGGTGAATTCGCCCCGCATGTGATCCCGCAGGCGGCGGATGGCCTCGAAGGAATCCTTCAGCATGTCCGCCTCGCGGCGGGTCAGGCTGCGTGGGTGGACAAAGTTGGTGACGGGGCGCTCGGCCTGGAAATCCTTGATCTGCTGGCGCAGCAAAAGGTGGGAGATATGCCGGTAGGCGCCCCGCAGGTAATCGGCCTCGTCCTTGGCCAGGATGCCCCGGTCCTCAAGGGCCTGCATCCGCTCCAGCGTCGGGTTGATCATCAGGCCCTCGCGCAGGCACAAAAGCCGCATGGCCTCGACCAGCGGCAGGGTGCCGGAATGCTTCAGGTTCAGATAGCCCTTGTAGCCCGCGGCATCGCTTTCCTTCATGGTGATGAAGCGGCCGAACCAGCCGATCGCCGGGCCGTGGTCCTGATCGTCCTCGAACATCTCGCGCAGGAACATATGGTTGCCCCGGGCCGTCTCGGCGACGTGGCGGCGCAACTCGTCGGCCAGGTCGTCGCGGCCCCAGGCCGATTTGAAATCGAAGAAAATATCGCACAGCCGCAGCATGGTCGTGCCGCGCTTGCGGCTCCACAGGCTGATTTGCGCCTTCCACTGGCTGAGGGTCTTGCGCCACAGCGGGTTGGTCGCCATGACGAAGCCCTTGCACAGCGGCAGACCGATGGCGTCCAGGTCCCGTGTCATGCGTTCACCCAAGTCGATGAACCAGGCGTCGATTCTTAGGTGCTCTGAATCCGGGTAATCATCGAGAATGAAGCCGTTGTCCTGATCGGGGAACAGGAAGCTTTCGCCGCGCCCGCCCGATCCCATGACGATGACCGAGAAATCGACCGGCGGCGGGCCCAGACCTTCGGCGGCCATGGCGCCGATCGCGCCGTCGACCACGCGGCGGTAGATATCGAGATTGATGTTGCTGAGCAGAGCCTGAATTTCCGGTGCCGGCAGGTTGTCCCGGAACAGCTGATCGGCAAGCGTGACCTGTGCCCGCTTGACCTGGGTCAGGCCGGCCACGTCGCCGCCCTGGGTCAGGCTGTCGATCTGCGTCATCAGGGTGCGTGACGCCACCGCGAGGGTATCGTCCAGGTTCAGCATGCCGGTCAAGCGGCCGGCGGGATCGACCACGGGCATATGGCGCAGGCCCGTGCGGCGCATGACGGCGATCGCCTGGTAAAGGTACTCGGTTTCCCCGATCACGCGGAGCGGCCGGGTCATGACCTGGGACACCGGGGTGTCGGCGGCGGCCTGGAACAGGGCGCGCCGGGTGATGTCGTGTTCCGTGATGATGCCGTCGGGCCGCCCGTCCGGCCCCGTGAGGACGACGCCCGAGGCCTTCGAATCGGCCATCAACCGTACCGCCTCGCCCAACAGAGCGTCCACGGGCAGGCTGGGCGGTGTCGCGGCCATGGCCTCACGCACCAGCATGCGGAATATGGCGGTCCGGGGTTCCATGGTTTGGCTGCCGTTCTCCCCACTTGTTCCGGTCGCGTCCCGATCCAGGCCGCCGTGGCGCCTGAACCGGTGCGCGGACAGGGGCCCGCGCCGGGTTGAGGAAAAACCCTAACCGAGCGCGATGGCGGAAACAAACGGCTTGCGTGTCATGTCCGTGAAAAGGACGCGATCATCAAATATAACAGTGTGTATTTTTCACAATCCATCAATTTGAAATAGAAAATATTGTGAAATAATTAGTCGCCCTCCGATTACTTGCCGATTGACAGTGTGCAGTGCAGCATAATAGGCGCCGCAAGAGACCCCTTTATTTTACAGATGGGTCTTTGTCTCTATGAGTTGTGCGAATTAGCAGAAAATGTTATTAGGATTCTAACTCCGCGGGCCGGACGAGGAGAGTCAGTCGGTCGGCGGAGGAAACGGAAACGATAACAATAAAATTCCGCAGGGATGCACATGCGCCGGAAAGGCGTGGGAGGCGTAATATCCTACACCAAATCTCCAGAGTTTGTGTGTCTGGCATCGAGAGGGTGAGTTCGATCCGAGCTTCCTTCGCCTTGACCGAGGCCTAACGGCGGCATTTCGTTGTTGTGAATTTCGGGCGGCCATCGGGTTCCGGCATGTCCTGATTTTCAGTCGTTTCGCCACATTCGACATTTGGGGGTGGTCCCCGGGTGTCGTCTGTTTCGGTATCCGCTTAGGCGTTGGACAACGGGTTAACGACCGCACGGCGCCAAGGATCCGAACAGAAGGGGAGAAATGAATCTTGTCAGCTAAAGTAGTGTGGCTGTTCATATTCGTTGCGCTTTATTGGGCCTATTGCATTTATTGGGGCATCAAAGGCGCGCGGATGTCGAAAACGGCCAGCGATTACTTCATCTCGGGCCGTCAGCTCGCGATGTGGGTCTTCGTGCTGGCCGCCACGGCAACATCGTTCTCGGGTTGGACCTTTATGGGCCATCCGGGTCTGATCTACCGTGACGGTTTCCAGTACGCATATGCGTCGTTCTACGCGATCACCATTCCGTTTACCGGCGTGATGTTCCTGAAACGCCAGTGGATGATTGGCAAACGCTTCGGTTTCGTGACACCGGGCGAGATGCTGGCCACCTATTTCCAGGGGGATGCGATCCGTATCCTCGTGGTCATCGTGGCTCTGCTGTTCTCGATCCCGTATCTCGGGCTGCAGCTGCGCGCGTCGGGCCTCCTGTTCAACGCTCTGACCGACGGTTTGGTCGGTGTTGAATTCGGTATGTGGCTGCTGTCTGCGGTCGTGTTCATCTATGTGGCGTCCGGCGGTCTTCGCGCCGTGGCCTACGTGGACACCGTGCAGTGCATCCTGCTGGCCTTCGGCATCATCGTCATCGGCATCATCGCCTACAGCGAGCTGGGCGGCTGGACCGCCTTTGGCCAGGAACTGGCCAAAATGGGTCAGACCGACATCGGCAAATGGAAGACCACCCAGGGTTGGGGCGGGGGCGATTACAACGCCTACCTCGCCATTCCGGGCGTCATCCAGTTCACCGCCGGTCTCGGCAAGGAAACCCCGGTGGGGGGTCTTTGGACAGGCATCATGGTGCTGACCTACATGTTTGCGCTCATGGGCATTCACTCCGCCCCGGCGTTCACCATGTGGTCGTTCTCCAACACCAACCCGCGGCCGTTCGCGCCGCAGCAGGTGTGGGCGTCGGCCTTCGGCATCGGTGCGATCCTGTTCTTCTTCACCGCGGCTCAGGGCATGGGTGCCCACTTCCTCGGTGCCACGCCCGCCTTCAACGATGCGGGCATTGGGATCTCCAAGGTGCTTCCTGACCTGACCGCCAACAAACAAGGCGGGATCGTCGGACATTACATCAACCTGGTGGGCGACTCGGCCCCATGGCTGGTCGGCCTTCTTGCCGTCTGCGCCCTGGCCGCCATGCAGTCCACCGGCGCGGCGTATATGTCCACCGCCGGCGGCATGCTGACGCGTGACTTGTACAAACGCTACCTGAATCCGGGTGCGGACCATGCCACGCAAAAGCTGTTCGGCCGTATCGGCGTCTTGATCATCGTTCTCTCGGCTCTGGTCGTTGCCACGTTCTCGGCTGACGCACTGGTGTTGTTGGGTGGTCTGGCCGTTGCCTTCGGCTTCCAGATGTGGCCGTCCTTGGCCGCCATCTGCTGGTTCCCGTGGATCACCCGTCAGGGTGCGACGCTGGGTCTGGCGGCTGGTTGTCTGGCGGTCATCTTTACCGAAAACTTCGGCGCCTCCATTGCCGGCTTCTTCGGTATCGACCTGGGCTGGGGCCGTTGGCCCTGGACGATCCACTCGGCCGGTTGGGGGATTCTCTTCAACGCGACCATCTGTGTGGTTGTCTCCGCCATGACCCAGGACGAAGGGGCCATGCAGCACCGCATGAAGTATCACAACTTCCTGCGTGAGCATGCTTCCCTGCCGGAATCCAAGAAAAGCCTGGTCCCCGTTGCTTGGGGTATCACGCTGATCTGGCTGTTCTTCGGCATCGGCCCGGGCGCCGTTATCGGTAACGATATCTTCGGTGCTCCGAATGCCGGTTACGAAGCCTGGACCTTCGGCATCCCGTCCATCTGGGCCTGGCAGATCATCTGGTGGATCCTTGGTGTCTTCATGATGTGGTTCTTGGCCTACAAGATGGAGATGTCCACGGTTCCCGATCGCGAGATCGAAGCCTTGGTGGATGACATCGGCGACGCCGCACCCGCACAGGGCGGCGACGACTAAGCCGATATCACTATCGGAACCCAATCGGGGGGAGGGCTTCGGCTCTCCCCCCGATTTCTTTCCGGCATTCGTCTTCCGCATTTTCCGCGTGTTGATCGCCGCCCGCGAAAAAATCCCGCCTTTTTGCGCCACCGCCAACTTGTTGCCGTAAAAAGCTTGGATGATCGCGGTCGTTCCTTGTTATGATCCAAACACGCAGAAAGTGAAAAAACGGCAACATTCCAAGCCCCTAATCAATATGCAAAGCCTCTTCACCCCTGAATACCGATGGCTGTGGACGATCGTCCTGATGGCCGCCTTGTTCCTGCCTGTGCGCCGGTTCATATGGATTCTGACCGTGCGCCGGGCCATCGAAAAGGCGGGAGAGGACGCGGTCGACGATACCGAACGCGGGCGCCTGTTACGCCGCGCCGGCATTTCCGCAGGCCTGCTGTGTTTCGTGTTTTCTTACTTTTATGTTCACACCTTGTTTAAGTGACCCCGCCCATGTCAGCTTTGTCCAATCCCCGCGTCCTCAAACGCTTCATCATCTACCTGGCCATGCTGACCTTCGTCATGTTCGGGGTGTGGTCGTTCTGGGGGACCTTCGTTGAGACACCGGCCGGTGACTTCGAGGTGCGGGAAGGTGACATCAAGCTGTCCAGCGGCGAGTACGAGGGCGCGGTCGCCGACTTCGATCGTGCCCTGGCCGTGCAACCCAATCACCGTGGCGCCCTGTTAGGCAAGGCGGCGGCGCTTGTCCAGTTGAAGCGCTATGACGCGGCGGAAAAGGTCCTGACCCAGGCCATCGATTTCCTAAAGCGCAATCTGGATCCCGACGACCCCACGGGGCGCGGCGCCCTGGCGGCGGCCTATGGCAACCGGGGCATCGTGCATGATACCCAGGGGCGGTACGAACAAGCCCTGGCGGACTATATCGATTCCTTGAAGATCGACGCCGAAGCCGTTGAAGGTCCGGGCTTTATCGATCGGCTTCTGTACCACGACGACACGCCGTCCTCGATCCGCGACCGCGCGGAATATCTCTACAAGCAGCTTCAACTGCCCGAGGAAAAGCGTCTTCTGCGCCTTCCGGAGAAGGACGAATTGCAGCGCATGCACAAGCCGTAAGGCGCGCTGCCGCGCTGACTTTATTCAGCGATATTCTGGAAAGCCTTGGCGGCGGGATCAGCCGAACTTGACGACGCCGAGAACGTCCTGGAACAACACCAGAAAGAAGAACACGGCGGCGATGGAGCCGAACAGCAGACGCACGAAGTCCTGCTTTCCCTCTTCATCGCGGTAGCGGATGCTGTGCAGCGTGATCGCCCCTGTCACGAACAGGAAGACGATGTTGACGAGCGGCTCCAGCTCCGCCGGTAATCCCAAATCCAATAACATGGCGGGAAGGTAAAGGCGCTTGTCCGATTAGGCAAGCACACAGAACGGACTGTCCCATCCGCCGCCCGAGGGCGGCGGCGGGATGGAAGGCCTGCACCGGCCGGGTCAGGGGATCGGCGTGCGGACGGGTGTCTGTTGGGTCAGCTCGTCAGGCGTTGCCGCCCGGATGTCCTTAGTCGAGACATAGGGCGGGAACTGCGTTGCCCCCGGCCCCGTCGACATGATCGCGCCCGCCATGCCACTGCCGAAAATCAGCATCACGATGCCGGCCGCCACGAAGAATCGCTTGATCCCGTGCGGCGGTGCCTGGGGGCCATAGTCGTTGTCATAGCGGTGGTAGCGGTGATCGTCCGCGATCTCGCCGAATTCGTCCAGGCGAAGAATCTTGCGGGCATAATGGCGGGCCCAGGGGGGGACGTCATTATGGATCATGTAATCGTGGAACAGACGGTCGACCATGAATTCAGGCAGGTCTTCGTCGTGCCAGTCGCGGTAGGCGAGTTGAAGCAGCTGGAATTCTCCGACCTGCAGAACGTTGGCCGCACGGCCGACTTCCCGCCGGTCCATATTGTCCAGCTCTTCTTTGTCCGGTCGGATTAGGGTTTCAAAAAATCCGGTCATTTGTTGGGGCGTCTCCTATGAAAAGGGTGATCGTCCCCGCCCAACGAACTTATGCTTCATAGCTTGGGTGTAAAATCCGACCATTGCAAGGGTAAGCAGGCTCACAATTTGGTCATCCATGGGGTAGTCTGCCCGGCAATCCGACGCCATTTCCCGCTGAGGTTCCGCGATGACCGACCCTGTTCAGCCCTTCAATCTTTCCGGTCTCACCGCTTTGGTCGCCGGCGCCAGCCGCGGCCTGGGCCTGGAAATCGCCAAGTCTTTGGGGCAGGGCGGGGCGCTGGTTTATCTGGGCGGCCGCGATCTGCCGGCGCTGGACGCGGCTTGCGACGCCGTCGCCGCGGCGGGTGGACGGGCCCGGCCGCTGCCCTTCGACATCACCGACGAAGGGGCCGTTTTGGCCGCCGTCGACGATCTGGACGATGGCGACGGGCGCGGTCTCGACATTCTGGTCAATTGCGCCGGGGGCCGTGACCGCCGGCCCCTCGACGACCTGGACGCCCAGGCCGTGCGCGATTTGTTGGAGGTCAATCTTGTCGCCGGATTCACCCTGACCCGCGCCGCCGCACCGCAGATGCGGGCCAAGGGGCGCGGGCGGATCGTCCACGTCACCTCCATCGCCGGCCATGTCGCGCGCGCGGGCGATGCCGCCTATACGGCGTCCAAGGCCGGGCTGACCGGCCTGGTGCGGGCCTCGGCGGCCGAATTGGGGGCGGACGGCATCACGGTCAACGCCGTCGCTCCCGGCTATTTTGCGACTGAGGCCAACCGCGCCATGGTTGACGATCCCCAGGTCACCGGCTGGCTGGCCCAGCGCACATCCCTGGGCCGCTGGGGCCAGCCCGGGGAAATCGCCGGTGCCGTGCGCTTTCTGGTGTCCGACGAAGCGGCCTATGTGACCGGTCAGGTGATCGCCGTCGACGGCGGCTTCCTGGCGCGGTTTTGACCGCCCCCGACCTTAAGTGACGTCGCCGGGGGCCGTGTCGACCAGCGGCGCGTCCGGCAGATAAGGTACTTCCGGCGTGATCTGGCGGATCGGCGTGCCGTCCAGATAGGCTTGCAGGTTCTCGAAGCTCTGGCGGAAGAAAACCTCGTAATTCTCCTGCGTCACGAAACCGATATGCGGCGTCGCCAGCACGTTGGGCAGGGTGCGGTAGATATGCCCGGCCGGCAGGGGCTCCATGGTGAACACGTCCATTCCGGCGCCGGCGATGCGGTTCGCCTGAAGGGCCGCGACCAAGGCGTCCTCGTTGACCAGTTGCGGGCGCGAGGTGTTGACCAGAAAGGCCGTCGGCTTCATGCAGGCGATGTCGTCGGCCCCGACCACGCCGATGGTGCGGTCCGACAGCGGCATGTGGATGGTCACTGCGTCGGCACGGCGGAACAGGTCTTCCTTGGAAACGGCCTCGACGCCGAAGGGGGCGGCCCGCTCGGCCGTCAGGTTGGGGCTCCAGGCGATCACGTTCATGCCGAAGGCCTGCGCCACCCTGGCCACGGGCTGGCCCATATGGCCCAGGCCGACGATGCCCAGGGTCTTGCCTTCCAGGCCCAGGCCCAGGCCGCTCTGCCAGCCGCCAGCGCGCAGCGACGCGACTTCCCCGGTAAACCCCCGGAACAGGGACAGCAGCAGCAGCCACACCACCTCGACCGTGGAATCATGATGCCGGATCGTCGTCGCGCAGACGGTGATGCCCTGATCCTCCGCCGCCTTCAGGTCGATGGAGCGGGCGTTGCGCATGCCGGTGGCCAAAAGCAGCTTCAGGCGGGGCAGTGCTTCCAATACGTGGCGCGGGAATTCCGTGCGTTCGCGGATTCTCAGGACCGCGTCGAAATCGCTGAGGCGCGCGATCAGCTCGGCCTCCTCGAACACATGGTCGCGGAAGGGCACGACGGTTACGCCCTTCAACTGTCCCCAGTCCACGAACCGGTCCCAGACCGATTGATAGTCGTCGATGATCGCCAGGCGCATTCGCGTGTCCTCCGGTTTCTTCTTTTGATCGGTGATTTCTTTAGCAGGCCGTCAGGTTGACGGCCAGGCCGCCTTCCGACGTTTCCTTGTATTTGGAATGCATGTCGGCCCCGGTCTGGCGCATGGTCTCAATCGCCGCGTCCAGCGGCACGAAATGGGTGCCGTCGCCCTTGAGCGCCAGCGACGCCGCGTTGATCGCCTTCACGGCCCCCATGGCGTTGCGCTCGATGCAGGGCACCTGGACCAGCCCGCCCACGGGATCGCAGGTCATGCCCAGGTGGTGTTCCATGGCAATCTCGGCGGCGTTTTCGACCTGGGCGTTGCTGCCGCCCAGGATCGCGGCCAGGCCCGCCGCCGCCATGGCGCTGGCCGATCCGACCTCGCCCTGGCAGCCGACCTCCGCACCCGAGATCGAGGCGTTGGATTTGACGATGCCGCCGATGGCGGCGGCGGTCAGCAGATAGTCGCGGATACCGGCCATGGAGGCGTCGGGACAGAAATCCAGGTAATAGCGCCCGACGGCGGGCACGATCCCCGCCGCCCCGTTGGTCGGCGCCGTGACGACGCGCCCGCCGCCGGCGTTTTCCTCGTTAACCGCCAGGGCATAGACGCTGATCCAGTCCATGACCGTGTGTTCCAGGCGGAAGTTGCGCTTCTTGTCCGCCTGCAAGCCGTCCCAGATCGCCTTGGCCCGGCGCTTGACCTTGAGCCCGCCCGGCAGGATGCCTTCCTGGGTCACGCCGCGCTCGATACAGGCGTTCATGGCGGCCCAGATACGGTCCAGCCCGGCGTCCAGGTCCGTGGCATTCATATGCGTCAGTTCGTTGGCCCGCTTCATGGCGGCGATGCTGAGCTTGGCCTGTTCGCCCATCGCCAGCATCTCGGCGGCCGAGGCGAAGGGATAGGGCACGGTCTCGGGTTCCGACCCGGCGACGTCGGCGGTCTCCGTCGCGGCCGCGAATTCATCGTCCGTGGCGATGAAGCCGCCGCCGATGGAATAATAGGCGCGCTCCTTATCGGGCGGGCGGTCGCTGTCTTCCGAACTTTCCCCGCCGCCCATCCAGGCGGCCATGACCATGCCGTTGGCATGGCCCGGCAGGGCGGGGCCATAATCGAAAACGATGTCCCGGTCCGGGTCGAAGTCGATTTCCGGCCCGCCGCCCAGTTTCAGGCGCTTGGTCCGGGCGATGTCGGCGATCAGGCCGTCGACGGCGTCTGGGTCGACGGCGTCCGGCGTTTCACCCATCAGTCCCAGGACTACCGCCCGGTCCGTGGCGTGGCCCTTGCCGGTGAAGGCGAGGGAGCCGTAGAGCGTCGCCCGCATGCGGGTCACGGTCATCAGGGTGTCCTGACGTTCCATGCGGCGCACGAACCGGGCGGCGGCCAGCATGGGGCCGACCGTATGGCTCGACGACGGGCCGATGCCGACCTTGAAGATATCGAAGACGCTAAGGAACATGGGTCACCCCGGCTGTGTTCGGTGATCCTGTCAGAAACCGCCGGGCTTGGGAACGTGCCGGACAAGGTTTTCCATTTTTGTGCCGGGAGTCAGAAAATCGCCGACAGGGAAATGGAGCCGAACTGGCTCGGCACCCGCTGGCCTTCGAATTCGCGGGTCCGGTAGATCTGCGTGAACGACAGGCGGGCATAGCCCAGGGTGAACTCGATGCCGCCCTGGAAATCCAGAACGAAGTTCTTCTTATCGACGCTGCGGCTGTCGCCGATGGTGTTGCCGTCGAGGAAGATGTTGCGCGCCACGGCGCGGCCTTCGATGCCGGCGAAAAGGTTCCAGCCGAACTGCCCCTTGGCGCGCACGATGGCGGCGGCCGGCAGGGACGGGCGGATGAACGGCGCGCCGTAGGTCAGGCCCAGGTTCTGGCCCAGGCGGATCGACGCCCCCACCGATGCCTGGGTCAGCACGTTGCCCAGCGCGACCCCGGCCGTCGGCGTCACGTCCAATTCCAGGACATGCCGCGGCTCCAGGATCGGTTGGCGCAGACGCGCCTGATAGCTGAGCATGATGCCCGGTTCGTTATGCAGCTGCTTGCCCCAGCCGCGCGGCAGACCGACCCCGATCAGCGAATGCCAGCGCCGCTGGGTATACCCGCCCAAGGATGCCGGGCCGACGATGCCGAGGTCGAGGGAGACGTTTTGCAACAGGTTCGAATCGGGTTTTTCCACGATCGCGCCGACGGAGCCGAACAGCCACCCCGCATAGGGCCGGTCCGTGGGGTCCGGGTTCGGGCGGGTGGTGTCTTCGGGCGTGAACATCTGCTGACCCAGGGCAACCACATAGGTCGAATTGCCGTCCAGGTTGACCCCCGGGATCATGTCCATGAGGTCCTTGAACCATTCCGGTTCCCACTTGTCCTTGGGCACGAAGGTCACCTGCACGCCCTGGGTGTAGTACTGGTCCGTGCCGGCACCGAACAGGTCGTTTTCCACCTGCAGCACGAAGGTGCCGGGGCGTTCGTCGTCGCCGTCCGCCGCCCGGGCCGTATGCGGCATGGCATGCGCCAGCACTGCCGCCAGCGCCGCCGAATAACCTGCTCGTGACCAGAACCCGCCCATCATGGGCGCCAGATTAGCAGAATACATATGGCAAACCGAAGGCAGGATTGCGAAGCCGCGCCCATGGCCTAGGATGGCGGCACGAAGTCAAGGGAGAGCCGCCGTGGTGGAAATCTATATTGATGCGGACGCCTGTCCGGTAAAGGACGAGGTGCTGCGCGTGGCGGCCCGCCATGGGCTCAAGACCCGTATGGTGTCCGACGGCGGCATCCGCCCGTCCCGCGACCCCATGGTCGAGACCGTCATCGTGACCCAGGGGGCCGACGCCGCCGACGACTGGATCGCCGAACACATCGCCGCCCATGACATCTGCGTCACCAACGATATCCCGCTGGCCGCGCGCTGCCTGGAAAAGGGGGCGCAGGCAATTAAGCCCACCGGCGATCCCTTCACCGAGGACGGCATCGGCATGGCCCTGGCCAACCGGGAATTAATGCAGACGCTGCGCGAAACGGGGCAGGTCACCGGCGGCCCACGCCCCTTTTCCAAGACCGACCGATCGCGGTTTCTCGACCGTCTGGAGGTCATGGTCCAGGCGGCCAAGCGGCAAACCTGAGGTCAGGCCGTCGCCCCTACCAGCGGGCGAGGGTGATGCCGTCCCGTTCCTGTTCGATGCGGATCAGTTCGTTGAGTTTAAGAATCCGCCCACCGCCGCGAATGCCGGCCTTGATGCCGACCGTGCTCCAGGCCACGCCCAGATGCGCGATGGACACGTCGGCGGTTTCGCCCGAGCGGTTGGAAATGATCGGCAGGATGCCGTTGGCCCGCGCCAGATCGGCGGTCCGCCGCGCCCCGGTCACCGTGCCGACCTGGTTCGGCTTGACGATCATCAGCCGTGCCGCGTCCTTGCCGATGCCGACCTGGGTGCGTTCGCAGTTGCTGGCGAATACGTCGTCGGCCGACACCAGACAGCGCGCCGGGGCGCGCCGGTTCAGCTCGGCGAAGGCGTCGTAATCGTTGCTGTCGAAGGCGTCTTCCACGTAGATCAGATCGAATCGCTCGATCAATTCGCAAACGAAATCCAGCTGTTCCTCGCGGCTCCGGCTGACGCCCTCGCGGTCGTAGACATAGGCCTGCTTGGCCTTGTCCCACAGGCGGTCCGCCGCCAAATCGGTGCCCAGACGAAGCTCCACGCCTTCCGCGTCCTCGACGATCTTCTTGGCTTCCTCGACCACCTCGAAGGCCTCGAAGTCGGTCAGGTCGGCGGCCCAGGCGTCCTCGTCGTCCATGCCGCCGGCGAACCCCCTGCCGCGTTTTTCCAGAATGCGGCCCGCTTCCGCATGGACCCGCAGGTTGATCTCGACGGCTTGGCGCAGGGTGGTGGCGCCCACGGGGATGACCAGGTGTTCCTGCATGTCCGGGGCCGGGCCCAGGCTGTGGGCGCCGCCGCCGACCACGTTGCCGAGCGGCAGGGGCAGGGTCCAGGCGTCGCCCGTGTGCAGGCGTTCGTACAGGGGAATGCCCAGGGCGTCGCTCGCCGCATTGGCGGCGGCCAGGGACAGGACCGTCGAAGTGTTGCCGCCGATGCGCTCGAAATTGGCGGTGCCGTCGATCTCCATCAGGGTTTCGTCGACGGTCTCCTGGTCGGCGGCGTCCAGGCCGAGCAGGCGGGGGATGATTTCGGTGTCGAGCAGGCTGCGCGTCGCGGCGAGCCCGGCCGGGGCATAGGCCGGGGCCTCGAACTCGCCCCGGCTTCCGGGCGCGCCGAAGGGGGCGGCCATGCGGGAAAACCCGGCGGGCGTGTGCAGATCGACTTCCAGGGTTTCAACCCCCCGGCTGTCGAAGACGGTGCGGTGATGAATGGCGGTGATCGCCGTGTCGGGCGTGGGCATGGATGGTCCTCCGTTGTCGATTTTTTTTGTGGTCGGTTGTTTTTGTTGGCCATGCCCCCCGGCTGACCCGCCAACTGAACAAGACCTGCCCACCGGCTGTCAAGGCGGGCGCGGCCTACCGGTCACGCCGAATTGGCCCTGGGATGGAACCTTTCCCGTTGCCATGATCCCTGCGCAGACTCGAATATGCGGTGAACGATAGGAGAATCGACAAATATGACCACGAATACGCTGGGACAGCGGCTTTTCACCTATGCGGTGATTACCGACACGCATCTGAACCAGGGCGAGGCGGAATGCAATTCACCGTTCGAGGTCAACAAGCTGGCCAACGGCCGCATGCGCCATGTGGTGCGCGACCTGAACGCGCGCGACGTCGATTTCGTTCTCCACCTGGGTGACCTGCTGCACCCCGTACCCCACATCCCGCATCTCTATGAGCAGGCGGCGCAATGCTTCAAGGACCAGGTCAAGGACCTGCGCCACAAGCTCTACGTTATTCCCGGCAACCACGATGTCGGCGACAAGCCCGTGGACTGGTGTCCGGCGGGCATGGTGCGGCCCGAATTCCTGGAGCTGTGGGATCAGCATTTCGGCCCCAATTACCAGGCCTTCGACCACGGCAAGGTCCGCTTCATTCTGATCGACGCGCAGATCGTCAATTCGGGTCTGGCGGAGGAAGCCGAACAGAAAGCCTGGCTGGAGGCGGAACTGGCGGCGGCGGAAGCGGCGGGCCAGCGCGTCTTCCTCAACACCCACTACCCGCCCTACCTGACCTATCCGGACGAGGACGAGCATTACGACAACATCGGGGAGCCGGGCCGGTCGTGGCTGCTGGAGCTTCTGGAAAAGCACAAGGTCGAGGCCCTGTTCGCGGGCCATGTCCATAACTTCTGGTATCACCGGCATGGGGCGACGCAGTGCTGGCTGCTGCCGTCGACGGCCTTCGTGCGTCAGGATTATTCGGAAATGTACCGCGCCGCCCCGCCGCCCGAGTTCGAGGCCGGGCGCAACGATTGGAACAAGCTGGGCTATTTCATCGTCCATGTGCACGAGAACGGGCACCTCTGCGATATCGTGCGCACCTACGGCACCAGCGTGGAGCCGGGTGCCCCTGTGGCGGCCGTGCCCGATACCGTGACGCCGGTCCATCCGCTGATGAGCCCGGTCACGCGGTTCGGTTTCGACATGCGCCAGAACTGGTTGGAGGTCATCGAGATTCCCCCTTCGGGCGGCCTGGATGAATTCGACCGCAAGCGCACGCGCAACGATTATGCCCTGATGGCGCTGATGGAAATGGGCGTGCGCCGCCTGCGCATTCCCGCCCGCGACCTGCTCGATCCCGGCCATCGGGCGCGCCTGGACGTGCTGTCGGACCTGGGCTTCCTGTTCACGCTGTTTTCCTTCGACGCGCCCGATGCGGAACTGGCGGCCGCGGTGAAGGGCGCCAAGGGCCTGATCGATATCTGGGAGGTCGCGCAGAATCTTTCGGACCTGCACGACGTCGCCGCGGCGGCATTGCCGGTGGCCGAGGCCGCGGGCATCGACCTGTATCTTTCCAAACTGCGCTCCAAGGACGAGATGGAGCGGGGCGGCGAGAAGTACTTCCACATGATCAACCACGGCTTCACCCCGGACGAGGACGACCAGATCGCCCGCGCGGCGGCGATCCCGGGGGTCAAGGGCATCGTGTTCCGCGTCGCCGGGGAAACCCCGCCGGCGGAAGCCGTCGCGGCGGCGGTCAAGGCGGCGTCCTCCCACGGCCTCAAGGTCTCCCTGCATATCCGCATGTCGATCGGCAGCCCGGGCACGGCACAGGCCGACGAGCCCTGGGTCGCGGCGCGCGTGGCCGAGGCCCTGGCGGCGGCCCATGCCAACGCCGATGCCCATGTTTATTGCGACACCTTCTCCGACGTCGACCGCGGCTATTTCGCGCGTCAAGGCGTGGTCGACCGGCTGTACAACCCGCGCCCGGCCTTCCATGTCCTGCGCCATCTGACCGGCGCCCTGGCGGCGGCGGGTACGGATGCCTGGGCGGTCAAGACGGGGGCTACAACGGTCACCGGCGGCACGGCCACGGGGACAGGTACGCTCATCGATCTGGCGACCGGCCAGGTGCAGCCGGGCGGGGCCGACGCCCTTGCCAAGGCTTCCGGGCCGGCGGCCTGGGTCGCGGGCCAGTGACCAAGGGCGCCCTGCCGCTTTCGGGCGTGCGCGTTCTGGATGCCAGCCACGTCCTGGCCGGGCCCTTCGCGACCTATCAGCTCTGCCTCATGGGGGCGGACGCGATCCGGGTGGAACGCATCGGCGGCGACGATTTCGTGCGCCGCCATGGCGGCTCGGCGGACCTACGCGCGCAAGGCATGGGCGGGTCCTTCGCGGCCCAGAACGCGGGCAAGGCCTGCATCCTCATGGACCTCAAGGCGCCGGGCGGGCGGGATCTGTTTCTCAAGCTGGCGGCAACCTGTGACGTGGTCATGGAAAACTACCGCCCCGGCGTCATGGATCGCCTGGGCGTGGGCTATGACGACGTCCGGGCGGTGAAGCCCGACATCGTCTATTGCTCGCTCACCGGCTATGGGCCCGAAGGGCCGCTTTCCGGCGTGCCCGCCTACGACCATATCGTCCAGGGCATGTCCGGCCTGATGAGCATGACCGGGACGGAACAGTCCGGCCCGCAGCGGGTCGGACTGCCGATCACCGATTACATCGCCGGGCTGACGGCGGCCCTCGCCGTGTCCGGCGCCCTGCATCAGTTGCGCCAGACCGGGCAGGGGCAGCATCTGTATGTGCCCATGCTGTCTTCGGTCCTGGCCATGATGGGGTCCTTCGCCATCGACGTGCAGACCGACGGCCGTGAACGGGGCCTGATGGGCAACACGCCGTTCAGCGGCAGCCCCTTCGCCGGGCGTTTCGATACGGCTGAGGGCCACCTGGTCGTCACCGCCAATACCTCGGCCCAGGTCGTGCGCATGGTGGCGGCACTCGGCCTGGACGATCTGGCGTCGCTGGCCGGCAGCACCGCGCCCGATGCGCTCAACGACGCCGACCGCGCCCGGGTGGCGGCGGCGCTGGACCGCGTGTTCCGCACGCGGCCGGCCGTGGAATGGGAAACGATCCTGGCCGATGCCGCCGTGCCCGCGGGCAAGGTGCGGGGGCTGGGGGAAATTCTGGATCATCCGCAAACGGCGGCGTCGGGCTGCCTCGACGATCTGCCCTTGCCGGGGCTCGATGCGCCGGTGAAGGTGCCGGGCCTGGGCTTTACCTCGGACGCCTGGTCGCGCCGCCCCCTGACGCAGCCCGAAGGCGAGGGCGAAAGTACGCGCAGGGTGCTGGCGGGCCTGGGGCTTTCCGACAAGGAAATTGACGATCTTGCCCGCGCCGGCGCCGTCGCCGGACCGGAATTGCCGGCCAAAGACGGTTAATCAAACAGGCTGCGCCGCGCGCGCAGGATGGTCATCACCGCCCGGTCGCGCCAGGCGGCGCGGGCGTCCTTCTGATCAAGTGGCAGGGCGGCGCGCCGTTCCGCCGCGACCATGGCGACCATGTCGTCGGTCCAGGGATCGTTCTGGCCCCGCTCCGCCCCCAGCCGGGCATAGGACGGGCCCATGCGTTTGGCATGGGCCTCGATCCCGCCCTGGGCGTTGAGGTCGGCATTTTCGAACGGCCCGGTCACGGCCAGGCGAATGCCCATGCCGTCGCGCACGATGCGGTCGATGTCGCCTGCCGTGGTCACCCCGTCGCGGACCAGGCAATAGGCCTCGCGCAGAAGCGCGCCCTGCAGGCGGTTGAACACGAAGCCCTCGACCTCTTTGTTGACCGCGATCGGCGCCATGGCGGCGCGCTCCAGCAGGGCGTTGCAGCGGGCGACCGTGTCCGTTGCGGTGAAGGGAGCGGGCACGACCTCGACCACCCGGATCAGGAACGGCGGGTTGCCCGGATGCAGCACCAGGCAGCGTTCGCGGCCCTGGACATGGTCGAACAGGCGCGACGGTTCGATGAACGAGGTCGAACTGGCGATGGTGCATGTCGCGGGCGCGGTCTCGGCGATGCGGGCCAGCAGGTCGCGTTTGAGGGCCAGGTCCTCGGGCGCGTTTTCCTGTGCATGGTCGGCGCCATCCAGTGCGGCGCCCAATTCCGCCGCCGGTGCGATGCGGGTCACGATGGTGTCCACGTCGCCGTCGATCAGGCCGTACGCGGCGAGGTCGTTGAGCCGGGCCCGCGCCATGTCCAGGGCGGCGGGCAGGCGCGCGGCGTCGGCGTCATATAAACGTACCGACATGCCGGCGGCGGCGAACACCACGGCCCAGGCAGTGCCGATGGTACCGGCGCCGATCAACGCGATGGCGGGGGCTGGGGAAATATCTGTCGTCGTCATCTGTCACTCCGATGTGTTGGGGCGCGGGCGGTCGCTCGGTATGGTGCCTGCCTGTTCTGCACTGCGAAAATCAAAGAATGTCCTTTGATTTGACGAATGGGTGCTAGGGCACTAACAATTCTGTTCGGTGCATTCTTCGACTGATGCGCCCGATAAAAAAACTTGGTTTTCCAGGAAACATCCAGTCGAAGACATCTTTATCCTTTTGGGAGGACTCCAATGAAGAAATTTGTGAAAGTCGTGTTGCTCGCGGCGCCGCTGGTGTTGGCGGGGCATGTTTCGGCCAAGGCCGATGAATTCGTCCGCATCGTTTCCGGCCCGTCCGGCGGCAGCTGGTATCCGCTGGGCGCCAAGATGGCGGAAATCTTCGGCAAGATCGGCGGCCTGTCCGTGTCCAACGGCCCGGGCGGCGGCGTCAGCAACGTGCTCGACGTCAACAAGAAAGAAGCGGAACTGGGCTGGACCTACGGCCATACCGCGTTCGACGGCTACAAGGGCAACGCCCCGGTGTTCAAGTCGAAGAACCCGAACATCCGCCACATCGCGACCCTGTATCCCGCCGGTGTGCAGACCGCCGTTCCGGCCAATTCCAAGATCATGTCCTATGCCGATCTGAAGGATAAGAACCTCAGCCCCGGCAAGCTGAAATGGTCCGGCTATGCCGCGGCGCAGCTGATCTTCGGCAAATACGGCTTCACCGTCGACGACGTGAAGAAGAACGGTGGCACGGTCCACCACGTCGGTTATTCCGATTCCGTCTCGCTGATGAAGGACGGCCACATCGACGCCTTCACGGCGGTGACCAGCGTGCCGCAGGCGTCGTTCCTTGATCTGGAATTCTCGCCGGGCATCCGCTTCATCGGCGTCGACGACAAGATCCTGGCCGACATCCTTTCGGAAAACCCGGGCTACATCAAAATCACCATGACCAAGGACCACTACAAGAGCATCGAAAAGCCGACCCCGATCCTGGGCGCGGTGACGATCATGGTGGCCAACAAGGACGTGTCGGAAGACACGGTCTACAAGATGACCAAGGCGCTGTGGGAACATCATGGCGACCTGGTTCAGGTCAAGAAGGTGTGGGAGTCCGTGAAGCTGGAAAACGCGCTTCTCGGCGCGGCGCTTCCGATCCATCCGGGCGCCAAGAAGTATTACGACGAAAAAGGCGTTAAGTAACGGCCCCTAGGGGATAGTGGATGTCATCGGCGCGGCGGACTGGTTTCCGCCGCGCCAGCATTCATCGTGCGGCGGGTTTGCCTGTCTTCGTTCTTGCCGCGTGGTTTTATCCCCTAAGGCCCGTGCTGATCCGGCACCCCCATGACAGATAAACAAACCGATTCGCCCGAAGCCCTGCACTACGACGAAGTGCGGGAATTCTCCGTTCTTGAACATGCGTTGATGCGACGTGGCTACGATCTGGTGACCTGGGTCGCCCTGACCGTCGCGACCATCGCCATCGCGCTGGCCCTGTTTCATCTTTACGTCGCCGTTTTCGGCACGCCGCAATCACGGGCTTTCCGTTCCACGCATCTGACCGGAATGATGGTGCTGGCGGTGCTGCTGTTCCCGCTTGGTCGAAAATCCTGGCGCGACCGCCCGTCCACGCCCTTGCAATGGGGCGGCTTCGGGATCGATGCGCTGCTGGTGTTCGCGGTCCTTGCGGTGCAGGTCTACACGTTGTGGGACCTGGACGCGTTTTCCCAACGCGAAGGGGAATTGATCGATTCCGATCTGTGGATGGGCTTTTTGCTGATCTTCCTGGTCATGGAAACGACGCGCCGCTCCGTCGGTTTGCCCATGGTCATCGTGACCTCGTTCTTCGTCGTTCATTCGCTCTACGCGGATAAGTTCGGCGGCTTCCTTTACGGCCCGCCGACGTCGGTTACCAAATATATCGACATTCTGTTCATTCGTTCCGAAGGCATGTTCGGCATCCCGATATCCGTCGCCGCGACCTATATCGTGCTGTTCATCATTTTCGGCGCGATCCTGATCCGCACGGGTGCGGGGCGCATGCTCATCGACCTTGCCATCGCGCTGACCGGCCACCGCCGGGGCGGGCCGGCCAAGGCGTCGGTGGTGGCGAGTGCCTTCCTCGGCACCGTGTCCGGGTCCGCCGTCGCCAACGTTGTGACGACCGGATCGTTCACCATCCCCCTGATGCGCAAGCTCGGCTACCGGCCCAAGTTCGCGGCCGCGGTCGAGGCCTGTGCGTCGTCGGGCGGGCAGATCACGCCGCCGATCATGGGGGCCGCCGCCTTCATCATCGCCGAATTCATGCACGTCAGCTATCTCACGGTGATCATCGCCGCGATCATTCCGACGCTGCTGTATTTCGCGACCATCTATTTCATGGTCGATATCGAGGCCGAAAAGGACGGCATCAAACGCCTGGACAAGCGCACCCTGCCGCGCGCCATGAACGTGCTGAAGCACGGCTGGCATCAGTTGCTGACCCTCGGTGTCCTGGTCGGTCTGTTGGCCTGGGGCTATTCGCCCATGCTGTCGGCGTTCTGGGCCATCGTGACCCTGATCGTTCTCAGCTTCCGCGACCCGCTTACCCGGATGAGCCCCGTCGACCTGCTGTCGGCCCTGGAATCCGGCGTGCGCGCGGCGATGCCGGTGACCGTTGCCTGCGCCTGCGCCGGGATCATCATCGGCTCCATCTTCGTGTCGGGTCTGGGCCTCAAGTTCACCAACGAAGTGATCAACATGGCCGACGGCAGTCTGTTCGTTCTGCTGGCGTTGACCGGTGTTGCGGCCATCATCCTCGGCATGGGGATGACGACCACCGCCGTCTACATCACCGTGGCGGCGCTGATCGTGCCGTCGCTGATTCACCTCAAGGTGGAACCCATGGCGGCGCATATGTTCGCCTTCTATTACGGCGTGGTGTCGACCATCACGCCGCCGGTGGCGCTGGCGTCCTTCGCTGCGGCGGCCATTGCCGGGTCCAGCCCCATGGGAACGGCCGTTGAATCGGCGCGCATCGGCATCGCCAAGTATCTGGTGCCGTTTGCGTTCGTCTATAACCCGGCCCTGCTGTTCGAAGGTCCGCTTTGGCTGACCTGCCTGTCGGCGGTATCCGCCTTCATCAGCCTATGGGGCCTGTCGGTGGTGCTCGAAGGCTGGTTCAAGGGTCCGGTCAACCCCGCCATGCGGGCGGTCATCGGGGTGCTGTCGATATTGGCCTTGCTGCCGCCGATGGAACCGCTGATCGATGGGGTGTCCAGCTTCATTCTGCCCGTGGCGGGTGCACTTGGCATCGTTCTGTTCGCGGTCACGCGCCGCCGCCTTACTCCGGAGACCGCATAATGAAGATGTCCGATCTGTTCATCGGCCGGCCCGTCTATTGGGGGCTTGCCGCCGCCATTATCGGGGTGCTGGCGTTCTTGGGCCTGCGTCAGGAACACGTAAAGGATTTCGTGCCGTTCCAGTTCGCGGTCCTGGCGGTCGCCCTGATCGCCGTCGGGGCCGTCATGGTGTTCTATCGCCCTGGTGAACGGGTGACCCGCGATCCGCTCGATTTCGACGACGCGTCCTAAGGCCGGGACATCATGGCGACCATATTTGTCGAAGGCCCCATGCATGCGCGGGGGATGGAGTTGCTGTCCCTGCGCGATGATCTGGACGTACGCCTTGAACAGGGCCTGACCCCGGACAGCCTGGCGGCGGCCATCAAGGACGCCGACGCGGTCATCCTGCGGCTGACGCCGTTGACCGCCCAGGCCATCGCCGGGGCGGCCAACCTCAAGGTCGTCTCCCGCCTGGGCGTCGGTTACGACCATGTCGATGTGGCGGCGCTCAGCGGGCGGGGCATTCCGCTGGCCATCGTCGGGGACGCGCTGGCGGCTTCCGTGGCCGAGCACACGGTGCTGCTGATGCTGGGGCTCAGCCGCCAGATCGCGGTGATGGACCGCTACACCCGCACCGGCCGGTATGCGGAACGCTTCAAAAGCCAGACCCATGAGCTGCTGGATAAATCGGTGCTGATCGTCGGGCTTGGCGGCATCGGCGGCGAGGCGGCCAAACGCTGCGCCGCCTTCGGCATGCGGGTTGTCGCCTGCGGCCGGGAGGCGACGCGGAAAGAGGCACAGCGCCTGGGCTATGATTACGTCGCCGATTTCCACGACGCCTTGGGCGACGTCGATTTCGTCAGCCTGCATCTGCCGGCCAATGACGACGGCACGCCGCTTTTGGGGGCGGCCGAATTCGCCGCCATGAAACCCGGCGCCTATGTCATCAACACGGCCCGGGGATCGCTGATCGACGAGGATGCCCTTCATGCGGCCTTGGTTTCGGGCCATCTCGGCGGCGCGGGCCTTGACGTCACCAAGGACGAGCCGCCCAAGGAAGACTGTCCCCTGCTGGCCCTCGATAACGTTCTGTTCACGCCCCACAACTCGGCCCTGACGGTCGAGACGGGCCGCCGCGTCGCGGAAACCGCCGTGCGCAACGTCCTGGCTGGCCTGGACGGCAACCTCGACCCGGCCTTCGTTGTCAACAAGGAGGTTCTGTGAGCATGGGAGCGGATGCGGTGCGCATCGACGCCGGTGCCCTGACGGTTTTCCTTGCCGAGGTGTTTCATGCCGCCGGCTGTTCGCAAGCCGAGGGCCAGCGCGTCGCCGAAAACCTGGTCGGCGCCAATCTGTCGGGCCATGACAGCCATGGCGTGATCCGCACGCCGCGATATTTGGGTTGGTTGAAATCCGGCAACCTGGTCGCCGACCGCGACGTGTCCGTGGTCAGCGATACGGGGGCGCTGATGATCCTCGACGGTCAGTTCGGGTTCGGCCAGACCGTGGGGCCTCAGGCCGTGGCCCGGGGCATTGAGCGGGCCAAGGAATTGGGCGTCGCCGTGGTCGCCCTGCGCCATGCCGGACATTTGGGGCGCATCGGCGCCTTCGCCGAGACGGCAGCGGCGGAAAACCAGGTGTCGGTCCATTTCGTCAACGTCGCGGGCAGCGTCCTGGTCGCGCCCTTCGGCGGGGCGGAGCGGCGCATGTCCACGGCCCCGGTCGCGATCGGCGTGCCGGGGGCGGGTGGTGCGCCGGTGATCCTGGATTTCGCGACCTCCCTGGTCGCCGAGGGCAAGGTTCTGGTCGCCTCCAAGGGCGGCAAGCCCCTGCCGGAAGGCAGCCTGATCGGACCCGACGGCCGGCTCAGCGCCGACCCGGCCATGTTGTACGGCCCCAGCGACCCGGCGGTGCAGCCCAATTCGCGCAACGGTGCGGGTGCTTTGGTCGCCATGGGCGGGCATAAGGGGTCGGGTCTGGCCCTGATGTGCGAATTGCTGGCGGGGGCGCTCACGGGATCGGGTGCCACCGGGCCGGGTTACGACAAGATCTACAACGGCATGCTGTCGATCTATATGTCCCGCGACCGCTTCGGGGCGGAGGACGATTACGCCCGCGAACTCCGCCGCTACGTCGATTACGTGAAAAGCGCCAAGCCCGTCGCGGGCGGCGGCGAGGTTCTGGTGCCCGGCGAGCCCGAGGCCCGCATGCGGGGCGTGCGGCGCAAAGACGGCATTCCCCTGGCCCCCGATGCCTGGGATGCTATTGCCGGCGCCGGGCGGGACCTTGGGGTTACGCCGCCCGCTCCTCTTTCCTAGAGATTTCCGTCAGGAATCGGCGAGGTCTTCCAGCGTGTCCGGCTTGCGGATCACGATCATGCGGCCGCGGATCAGGATCACCTGATCCTTCTGCCAGCGGTCGAGGGTCGTCGTCACCCATTGCCGGGTCGATCCGACGATATCCGCCAACTGATCGTGGGTGACCCGGCGGTCGATCAGCACGCCCTCGGCGTCGTCCTTGCCATGGACCTGCCCCATGATCTTCAGCAACTGCGCCAGGCGCTGCGCGACGGAGCGGGTGCCCAGCATCTGCACCAATTGGGAATAGCATTTGCCCTTGGCGACCAGGGCGTCGATCAGGCAGAGCGCGAAGATCGGCATGCGTTCGATCAGGTCGCGGACCACGGCGCCCGACAGCGCCATGACGCGGGAATCCTCCATGGCCTCGCCGGACCACAGATGGATGCCGCCGCCGAACACCTCGGGCCCGCCGATGAAGTGGCCGGGGGTCCAATAGGCCAGGGTCAACTCGCGCCCCGACGGCCCGGTGCAGAAGGTGCGCACGCGCCCGCTTTCGATCAGATAGATGCCCTCGTGCTGGTCGCCCTGATGGAAGATGCCTTCGCCACGCTGTGCCTTGATGGTGGACCCGCGCGAGCGGATGAAGGTGACCTCTTCCATGCTCAAACGATCGAGAAAGGTCGCTCCCTCGTTCAGGTCCGACATGCTTTCCGACAGGAACAGGGCAGAAAGGGGTTCGTCCGTGGCCATATCCTTGGTCTCGATCACGCGCAGCCGGGGCGGGATTTTGGTCATCACACCCCTGTCCTAGTTTCTCGGCACGGCGGCGAGATAGCCGCCGACGGCCCGGATGTCCGAATCGCTCAATTTCGCCGCGACCCCGGCCATGACGCCGCCGGGATCGTTCGTGCGGGCGCCCGCGCGGAAATCCGTCAGTTGTTTTATCACATAGTCGGCGTGTTGCGCCTCAAGCCTGGGGGCGCCCGATTGCGCCACCATGTCCTTGCCGTGGCAGGACGCACAGGCGGGCAGACCGCGGGTCGGGTCGCCCGTGTGATAGAGGGCCTGACCGGCCGTGCGCTCGCCGTCCGGCGGCGGGTCGGCGGGCGGCGGCGGGGGCAGGGCGCCGAAATATTTGGCGACCAGGGGAATGTCCTTGTCCGCGATCAGGCCGGCCATGCCCTGCATCTGTTCACCGTCGTTGGTCCGCCTGGCGGTCCGAAAATCCCGGATCTGCTTTTCGATATAGGCCGGCACCTGTCCCGCAAGCTTGGGAAACTTGGCCATGCGCGACACGCCGTCGAGGGAATGGCAGAGCGCGCAATTCTCCCACGGCTTCAGGCCGCTTTCGTCAATCATCCCGGCCCGCGCGGAGGCGGCGCAGAACATCACGGAAAAACCGGTAATAAGGCCAAGAGAGAAAACGCGGATCACGCGAGATGCCCCAATCTGCCGGTCACGACCCTTTGTGATCGTGGCCCATATGGCCGTGGTTCATGGGGGCGGCGGCTCCCCGCTTGCGGACCTCGGCCTTGACCGCGACGGTCGTGCCGTCGTCCAGGGTCAGGGCAAGGTCGACCGTGTCGCCCTGGGCCATGGGCTTCTTGGGTCCCATCAGCATGATGTGCAGGCCGTGGGGCTTGAAGGCCACGGATGATCCCGCCGGCAAATCGACCTGGGCCAGATGTTGCATGACGTTGACGCCGTCCTTGACCTGGCTGGCATGGATCGCCGCCGAGGCGTACTGGGGACTGTGCACCGCCGTCACCGCGCGGAGATCCGCGCCGTGGTTCATCAGCACCAGATAGGCGGCATGGGCCTTTACCCCCGGCGGGGCGACGGGCACCCAGGCGTCCATGGCCATGACGGGCCCCTGATGGGATGCGGTCTTGGCTTCCGCCGTCTGGGTCGTCAGGAAGGCATGGGCTTCGCAGGCCTGTACCGTCTGGGCGGAAAGGATCATGGCCGTGCCGGTCAAGCAACCGAGGCAGGTTTTATACAGGTTCGATGTCATTCAATTGCTCCTTTGCGCACGGGCATAGGCGATCTGCTTGCGGGCCAGATATTCGGCGACCTTACCGGGGTCGAGCGGCGGCGACAGCTTGGCGTGAACCTGCCCATCCGGGCCGGTGACGATGACGCTGGCGCTGTGCTGAACCTCGTAATCGCCGTCTTTCTTGGCCTTGCCGATGCGATAGAACCCGTCGATGCCTGTGACCAGCTTCGCCAGTTCTTCATGGGGGCCGGTAACGCCGATGAATTTGGGGTCGAAATGGGCCACGTAGTCGGCCATCACCGGCGCGTCGCGCCCGGGATCGACGCCGACGAACACGACCTGGGGCAGCTTGTCCGGGTGCACGCGGAGCGTCATCTGGCTGATGACCTCGACGATATTGGACAGCACGAAGGGACAGACATCCGGGCAGGACGTGAAGCCGATGGTGGTCAGCGACCAATGACCTTTGTAGCGCTCGGCCGTGAACGGCTGGCCCTTGTGATCGGACAGGGCGAAAGCCGGCAGCGTTTCGGGCTTGTCCGGTTCGACCACACGGATTTCCGCCCACCCCACGGAGGCGCCGAGGCCGAAGGCGAGGACGAACGCAGCGAGTGAAAGGACGCGGCGGCGGACCATGGGTAAGGGCTCCTTGCTCCGGATCAGTGGTTCTGCTGGTCGAAGGCGCGCAGGCTTTCGCTACGGATGCGTTCCATGCAGCGGCGTTTCAGCGCGACAAAGGTTTCATCGGTATAGATTTCCGGCGTGCGCGGGCGTGCGATGTCGACCTTGAAATCATCGATGATGCGCCCGGGGGCCGCGCTCATGACGACCACCCGGTCTGCCAGGAACACGGCCTCGTCCACGTCGTGGGTCACGAACATGACCGTGGTGCCGAAGTCTTCCCAGATGCGCAGCAGGTTTTCCTGCATCATCAGCCGGGTCTGTGCGTCGAGGGCGCCGAACGGCTCGTCCATCAGCAGGACCGAGGGATAGTTGGCGAGGGCGCGGGCGATGCCCACGCGCTGCTGCATGCCGCCCGACAGTTCCGACGGGTAATGCTTGGCGAAGCGCGACAGCCCGACCATGTTGAGGAAGGTATAGGCGATGGACTGGGCCTCGGATCGAGTGTGCCCGGCGAGCAGCGGGCCGAAGGCGACGTTGTCGCGCACGGTCTTCCACGGCATCAGGGAATACTGCTGAAACACCATGCCGCGGTCGGGGCCGGGCTGGGTCACGGCCTTGCCGTCGACCTTGACCGCGCCGGCCGTCGGCTGAACGAAGCCCGCGACGGAATTCAGCAAGGTCGACTTGCCGCAGCCCGAAGGGCCCAGGATACAGAGGAATTCGCCCGGTTGTACGTCCAGGGTCGTGCGTTCCACGGCTGTATGGGCATCGGCGCCGGATCCGAACACCACCGCCACGTCATCAATGGTGACGTGGCCTTTGCCTTCACTGGATCGACGGGCGTCGGCTTCCGTATCCCTGTCGCGGGTCAGGCTGATGATATTGGCGATCATTGGGGGGCTCCCATGGCTGATTTTGGGTAAGGGGTTTCATTTGTGTGCGCAGCGGCCTTGGCGTCGCCGGAAAGAACGTAAAGAGAGGCCAGCAACAGCAAGAAACCGGCGTATTCGATCCACCAGCCGAACTGTTCCAGCCACAACGAGGACGACACGCCCAACCCCAGGATCGCCAGCCCGACGACCCAACTGGGCGTGGCGCAGCAGACGACCCAGGCCAGGGTGACGTTGGTCATGGCGACCAGGGCCGCGCCCAGACCACCGGCGGCGCTGGCGCCGGTCCACCGGCCGGCCGAACAGGCAGCGCGTCGCGCGGCCATCAGCGTGATGAGGGTGGCGACCAAGCCGCCCAGCAGACAGACGACCAGAACCTTGGCCGGGTTGATGTTCAGGCTCCATTCGGAAATGCCGTTGCCGAAGTCGTAATTCATGCGCCCGACCTCGAACAGCCATTCCTGGGCGATGATCGCGCCGATGTCGGAAAGCGATGGGGTGGCGCGGATGATCTCGGCGACGTTTCCCAGCCAGTCATAGGTGACGGCATAATTGGGCCAGGCCTGAAACCGGGCGACCAGGGCAATGAACATGACAAGGTAGTAGACGATGGGAAAGCCCATCGTCACGGCCAGCCACAGACGCGGACGCGCGGCGACCGCGTCCTTGATACGTCGTGCCCGGCCGGCGGCCGTCATCGTGACCGCCGCTGCCAGCCGAGCAACGGCCGGGTCGCCAGCCGCACGGCATAGGTCGAGAGCGTTCCCAGGCCGCCGATCATCAGCATGCCGACGACGATGTCCGGATAGTTGATCAGCGAGTAGGCATTCCAGGTGAAGTAGCCGATGCCGTACTGGCCCGAGATGATTTCCCCGGCCAGCAGCGAGAACCAGGAAACCCCCATGCCGATGGCAAGGCCGGCAGTGATCGAGGGCAGGGCCGCGGGAATGACCACATGCCAGAAGATTTCCCGGCGGTTGGCGCCAAGGGACTTGGCCGCGCGGATCAGCACGTCGGGTGTCAGCTCGGCCCCATGGGCGGTGTTCAGGATGATGGGGAACAGGGCGCCCAGGAAGGTGATGTAGATGATCGAGCTTTCCTCGGTCGGCCACATCAGGATGGCCAGCGGAATCCAGGCCACCGCCGGGATCGGGCGCAGAATTTCGATATAGGGGGAGATCACGTCGCGGGCCAGGCGCGAGCGGCCGATCATGAGGCCCAGCAGAATGCCGAGCCCGACGGCGCTCATGTAACCGATGACGATGCGCTGCATCGACACCGCGATGTGGATGTAGAATTCAGTGGAATGGACATGCGCGACGAAGGCGGTCCAGACTTTGAGCGGCGAGGGAACGTTCTCGAAGTTAATGAAATAATTGAATTTTATTTCCGTCGCGACATGCCAGACCAGAACGCCCAGGGCCAGCGCCGCCAGCCGGATCGACCAGGATCTGGCAAAGGGCACCAAGGCTTTGGGTTTCAGCACGGCGGCTACCAGGACGCCGACGGCTTCCTTGGGCGTGACGGGCTGACGGGCTTCGGCGTCGCGGGTGGCAACGGCGGCGTCTGCGCCGGCCTGGGCGTCAGCTTGCGGTTCTGGAATGGGAGCGTTCATCGCACCGGTATCTCCGTGGTTTTGGTCGTCGTCTTGCTGGATGCTCATCGCTGTCTTCGGACGTTTGTCGGGGGTCCGACCAGGGGCCGGGAAAAACGGCGGGACGAAGGCTCGGGCCCCGTCCCGCCGGTCAGGCGTGTGATCAGCTGGATTTCATGCCGATCGCGTCTTCGAAGGTGATGACCTTGCCGTCGATGGTGCCGGCGTACTTTTCGGCCTCGCCGCGGCGCAGGAAGGTCGCGAATTCACCCTTCGGCGTGACGACCCAGAAGGCGGTCTTGCCGAACAGCTTCAGTCCCGTTTCCTTGTCGTAGACGTAGGTGGAGTTGATCTTCGCACCCGTGGCGCGGAACTTGGCGATGGCGCCCAGGAATTCGGGCAGGGTCGCGTATGCCTTGATCCCGTCGCGGGCGTGCCAGATCTCGTTGGGCAGACCGGCGTTCGCTTCGACCGGATTGACCACCGCGGCCTTATCCTTGTCGTAATCCACGCCCATGTCCTTGTAGGCAGCTCGGATGTACTTTTCGGTGATCCAGTCACCGAAATCGAGCGGCGGGATCGCCTTTTCCTTGACCAGAACCGTGTGATCGAACTTGAGCGCTTCGGTCCAGGCGGGCTTGATGGTCGGATCGAGGGACAGATGGCCCCCCTTCGAGAAGTAGATGTAGAGAACCTCCTTCTCGACACCGGTCCATTTCTCCATCAGGTCGGTGGCGCGGATGGGGTCTTCCTTGATCCACTTGCCGGCGTCATAGACGGCCTTGATGAAGGCCTGCACCACTTCCGGATAGTCGTCGGCCAGATCCTTGCGCACGACCACGCCGTGCAGATAAGGCACGCCGGCTTCCGAACCGTCGTAGATCTTGCGGCCGGTGCCGCGGAATTCCATGATTTCCGACCAGGGACAGAAGTCCGAATGGGCGTCGATCTTGCCCGCGGCGATGTTGGCCGCACCCACGGCGGGGCTCTGGTTCTTCAATTGGAATTTGATGTTGTTGTCCTGGGCCGCCTTCAGCAGCATGCCCCAGGCGGCGGAGCCCACGGGCGTGGACACTTCCTTGCCTTCGAGATCGCCGATCTTGTAGAGGTCCGACTTCACGGGCACCACGATGGCGTTGCCCGACCCCTTCAGGTTGTAGCCGGTGCCCGCGACATAGTAGGTGCGCAGGCTGTCCGTGGCCTGGAACTTGGCGCCGTTGACGATCAGGGGATAGTCGCCCATCACGCCGATGTTCAGCTTGTTGGCCATCATCTGGTTGGTGATGGGGCCGCCGGAAGAATAGTCGGCCCAGCTGATGTCGTAGTCGACGTCCTTGTACTTGCCGGTTTTGGGCAGGTGCTTTTCAAGAAGCTTCAGTTCCTTGACGACGATGCCCGCCGTATAGGTGTCGGTACACATGCTTTGGTGGCCGATGGCCACCTTGATGGTCTTGGCCTGGGCTGGTGCCGCCGCTGTCACCGCCAATAAGGCCCCTAATGCCAATCCCTGCGTTACGTGCCTGAGCATTGTTGAATTCTCCTTTGCTCTGCATCAAAGTTGTCTCGTTACGGCCTTTATAAGTGCAATTACCTTGCCAGTTTTCGCACATGCAAAATAAAAATAACTATTTGATATATAAGGATAAATTATCAAATTTTTGCGGATTTTGAGTCGATCTGGATGGAATATGGTGATTTTTTAATCGACGCCATAATTGTGGTTATTTTTTAATCATTCATATGTTTGCCAAGAGGATACAAGTTGCCGAAACCCGATCGGCCGGAAGTCCTCAGGGGGCGGCCTTCGCAAGCTGTTTTTCGAACCACCGAAGGACCTTTTCCGCCGCCCATTCGCGCGCACCGACCGCCGCATGGGTAATGGTGCCGTCGGGGCCGACCAGGAACGTCGCCGGCAGCGCCTGAACATGCCATGCACGACCGACGGCGGATTGGCGATCCATCGCAATGGTCAGTTCGCCCACATCCACTTGCTTCAGGAACCGCGCGACCGCGTCCGGTTTGTCGCCCAGGTTCACGGCGACAATCTCGAGCTCCCGTCCCGCCATTTGGGTTTTCAGCCGGGCCAGCGCCGGCATTTCGGTGCGGCAAGGCGCGCACCACAGCGCCCAGAAGTTGATCAGCGTGAACTTGCCCTTGCGGTCGGTCAGGGAAAACGGGGTTCCGTCCAGCCGCGGTAGATTGATGGCCGGGGCGGCAATGGGGATCGGCGCCGCCGCCAGAGGACCGGCACCGTCGGCGATTGCCGGATGCCCGAAAAGAAAGGCCGCCGCGAAGATCGCGGCGGCAAGTCGGTGGCTGTGCGGAAAGGTGGGAGGGCGCATGGTGCCGAGAGCTACCAGCGGCCGATCCGGGTACGGTATCGAAAGGCCTCGGCGACGGCGTGGCGGATGCAGAAATCGATGGCGACGCCGTTGACGTCGACGTTGATCTGTTCCGTGCGCACGACCGTGGCGCCTGGTTCGATCTCAAGATGCTGGGCCAGCTTAGGCGCGGCCTTGACCATGTCCATGACGACGTCGCCGAACGCCATCGCCACGCCGCGCGACTGTTCCAGAAGGGTGCAGACGTCGCTTGATTCAAGGTCGCGGTCGGAAAGCAGGCGGCCGACCTCGGGCAGAAGGTAACGTTCCTCGAAACAGATCGGGGCCGCGTTGGCGAGGCGAAGACGGCGAACCAGGGTGACAAGGCTCGACGGCGGCAAGGCTAGTGCCTGACGGACTTGGCTGTTGGCCTTGATCTCGGCCCGTTCCAGCAATTGCGCCGTGGCCTGCAGACCGTTCGGGCCAAGCGCTTCACCCAATCCGCGCAGTCGGCGCATGTCCAGTTCGGCCTTGATGCCGCGCACGAAATGGCCCTGGCCTTGATGGCTTTCGACCATGCCCGATTTTTTGAGGGCATCAAGCGCATGGCGCACGGTGACCCGCGACACACCGAACCTGGCGACCAGGGAATGTTCCGACGGCAGCCGCCCCCCCGGCTGAAAGTCGCCGGTGTTGATCCGCCGCGCCAGCCAATCACGGACCACCACGTATTTCGGAAGCGCGGTTGTTTCCTGGGTCACGATGTTTTGGGTCATGTGGTTCATAACGGGGAACGGGCCGGTTGCGGTTGAAGGGGACGCTGTCCTATTCGGCGCGGATCTGGCCGAGCGCCCAGCGGATATTCTTGCGCACGTCAGGGTCGGGATCGTCGAGATGGGCTTCGAGGGCGGGCACGGCCTTGGGCGAGGCGATCTCGCCCATCGCGGCGGCGGCTTCCTTGCGCAGGTTGGAAATATCGTGGTCGAGCGACGGCGCGATGTCGTCGATGGCTTCGGCCGCCCCCAGCTTTCCGAGGGAGCGGATGGCCTTCTGCCGGACCTGCCAGTAATCGTCGGCGAGCGCCTTGCGCAGGGCCGGAATGGCGCCCGGCGACTGCACTTTGCACAGCGTTTCGGCGGCGACCTCGCGGACCTGCCAGTCCGTATCGCTTAACGCCTGGGCCAGGGTATCGGCGGCGGCGGCGGTCACGGAAAAGCCCAAGGCCCCCGCGGCTGTGCGGCGCACGCCGGCGTCAACGTCCTTCAGCATCGCCATCAGGGCGGGCAGGGCGTCTTCGGTTTTCAGATAGCCGACGACGCTGACCGCTTCGGACCGCACGCTGGCTTCCGGATCGCCCAGGGCATCCAGTGCCGGTTTCAGGCTTTCTGGGCGCTTCAGTTCACGCAGGGCCCGCAAGGCGCCGGCGCGCACGAAGGCTGATTCATGGGCGACGAAGGGCAGGATCGGATCGGCCGAGGCCGGGTCCTTCAGTTCCGCCATGCTGTCGGCGGCGGCCTGGGCGACGCCGGTGTCGGCGTCGGTCAGCGCGATCAGCAGGGCTTCGGCCGTCTCCGGCCCATCGAATTCGCCGAGCGCCAGGGCGATCTGCAACCGTACCTCGCGGGCGTCGTCGGCCAGGGCTTTTTTCAGATGGGCGACGGCGGCGGGATCGGCTGAATCGGCCAGGTCCATGATGGCGACGCGGCGGGTGCCCGGGTCGGGGTCTTCCAGGCGGTCGATGATGTCGTCGACTTCGTCGAATTGCTCAAAGGGCTCGAATGCGGACATGGGATCGGGCTCCTTGGGTCAGCGCAGAAGGAAGGGGATGTTGACGGTGACCGCGCCCGTCGGGCAGTCGGCCTCGCAAGGCATGCAGTACCAGCACTCGTCGTACTTCATGAAGGCCTTGCCGGTGGCGTCCGAGATGCGCAGGACGTCCAGCGGGCAGACATCGACGCAAACGGTGCAGCCCTTGTCGGCGATGCATTTGCCTTCGTCGACGACGACGGGGACGGATGAGGGTTGTTCAGCGAGGGGCATCGGATTTCTCCTTGGGTATGGTCTTGGTGCGGGTCCGGCGGGGGTTAGGCCTGCGCCTTGATCCGCTGCTTGTCGTAGGCGTCTTTCTCTTCCTCATCGATGGGGATGATGTAGGGATCGACGTCCTTTTTCTTGATCGTCATCTGGCCGGCGGCGTCCTTGGACAGGATCGAGTGGCAGAACCAGTTTTCGTTGTCGCGCTCCGGATAGTCGGCGCGGTTGTGATACAGGCCCCAGCGGCTTTCCGTGCGGAACAGCGAGGCGAAGGCGGCCATGTCGGCGCAATCCAGGATCGACGACACTTCGAGCGAGCGCATCAGTTCGTGGGCGTTGCGGGCAACCATTTCGTTTTCCATGACGGCGCGGGTTTCGGCGAAGCGGTCCTGGGCGAGCTGCATCTTGCGGGTGACCTTGGGCGGCTGCAGGTAGTCGTTGACCAGGCGCCGGGTCTTGTACTCGACCTGGTTGGGCGGAATGCCGTCTTCGCGCTTGGTCGGCGCCAGGACGCGTTCCTTTTCGGCGGCGATGAAGTCCTCGTCGATGTCGGCGAAGTCGACCTCGTTGACATAGTCGATGGCGTGCTCGCCGGCGACCGCCCCATTGGTGAAGGCCCCCAGCATGTAGTTATGCGGCACGCTGGCCATGTCGCCGGCGGCATAGAGGCCCGGCACCGTGGTGCAGGCGTTGTCGTCGACATAGACGCCCGAGGCCGAATGGCCGGAACAGAAGCCGATTTCCGAGATATGCATCTCGATCATGCCGTTGCGGTAATCGTTGTTGCGGTTGACCTGGAAGCGGCCGCGGGTCGGGCGTTCGACCTCGTGCAGGATGGTTTCGATCTCGCCGATGGTCTCATCCGCCAGATGGTTGAGCTTGAGGAACACCGGCCCCTTGCCCGACTGCAGTTCGTTGTAGAACTCCTGCATCATTTGGCCCGACCAGTAATCGCATTCGATGAAGCGCATGCCTTCGTTGTTGGCGGTGTAGCCGCCGAATGGTCCGGCTACATAGGCGCAGGCGGGGCCGTTGTAATCCTTGATCAAAGGATTGATCTGGAAGCACTCCAGGTTCGCGAGCCCGGCGCCGGCGTGGTACGCCATGGCGTAGCCGTCGCCCGAATTGGCGGCGTTCTCGTAGGTGCCGAACAGATAGCCCGAGGTCGGCAGGCCCAAACGCCCGGCCGCCCCCATGCACAGGATCACGGCCTTGGCGCGGACCACCAGGAATTCGGCGGTGCGGGTGTTGACGGCGATGGCGCCGGCGATGCGGCCGTCCTTGCCGGTCAACAGCCGGGTCGCCATGTAGCGGTTGGAAATCAGCAGCCGCGCGCGCTTCAATTGGCGGTACAGGGCCTTCTTCACCGTGTCGCCGTTGGGCATGGGCAGCACGTAGGTGCCGATGTGGTGCACCTTCTTGACGTCGAAGTCGCCGTTTTCGTCCTTCTGGAAACGGATGCCGAAGCCGTCCAGTTCCTGAATGATCTCGTAGCAGTTCTGCGCGTACTTATAGACGGCGGCCTGGTCGACGATGCCGTCGTTGGCGACGGTGATTTCCTTGACGTATTGCTCGGGCGTCGAATGGCCGGGAATGACGGCGTTGTTCAGGCCGTCCATGCCCATGGAGATCGCGCCCGACCGTTTCACGTTGGCCTTTTCCAGCAGGATGACCTTGGCGTTGGGGTTCTTTTTCTTGGCCCGGTAGGCGGCCATGGGGCCGGCCGTGCCGCCGCCGATGACCAGAATGTCGCAATCGACCTGCGATGTGCCTTCCGTGATTTCGTCCATGGGTCTGTCCTTTCGGTTTCGTTTGTTCTTGGTGCCGACGGGGCCTTTAAGGCGCGCCTGTCGGCGGGAAACTTGTCTGTAACAACCATGCTGCGCCGCAGCAGGGCGGTCTGTCTGTCAACTAATTGCCAAGGCCGGAAATCGCTTCGGCCTGGGCCGCGCTCAGGCCCTGAAACGCCAGCGCGCCGATGGCGCCGCGCAGCATGCCCCAGGGATAGATGCCCTTGGCGTAGCCGTCGGAAAACGTGATGTTGATGGCATAGACGCCGACCGCTTCGACCGCGGTGATGGTCAGGCCGTCGTCGGCGGGCACGTCCCATCCCTTCAGCCGCGCACTTTCCGTGCGGGCGGAGCGGCTCATCTGGCGCAGGCTGGGCGCGCTCAGGGTCTGACGCACGCCGTCGGGCCAGGTGATGGCCAGGGCGGCGCGGTCGGCGGCGACGGAAATTTCGGTTGGTTGCATGGCGGGGCCTCCGGACTGGGGGGCGGATCACGTCCGCCCGAGGGGTGCCTGATCCAAGCCCGCGCCGCCCCGTTAAAAAAGCAATTCGTTGACCGAACCCGTTTTATTTATCCCCGGCAATTAATTGACCGACCGGAATCCATGTCGGCGGGCATAGTCCGGCCACCGTCGCCGGCTCTTTCGGCGGCACCCGAATTCGACCCGGTACTGAACAAGGATTTCCGGCCATGCTCGACCAACCCATCGCCCTTGAATCGTCAGATAGCGGCCATTCAGAATCCGGCCCTTCCCAGGGCCCTGCCGTGGTCCGCTTTGCCGGCGATTCCGGGGACGGTATCCAGACATTGGGGTCTGAGTTCACCAAGTCCTCGGCCCTTTCCGGCCACGGCTTCATGACCTTCCCTGACTTTCCGGCGGAAATCCGCGCCCCTGCCGGCACCACCTTCGGCGTGTCGGCCTTTCAGATTCAGATCGGCGGCGACCGGGTGAAGACCCATGGCGATACGGTCGATGTGCTGGTCGCCCTCAACCCGGCGGCGCTGAAGACCAATCTTGCGGCCCTGCGCCCGGGCGGCCTGCTGATCGCCGATCGGGACGCCTTCGCCAAGCGGGGGTTGGAGAAAGCCGGTTATGCCGCCAACCCGCTGGAGGACGGCAGCCTGGACGGCTATCGCCTGGAAGCCATCGAGATTTCCCGCCTGACCCGCGAGGCCGCCCTGCCGCAAGGCGTGACCAAGAAAGAGGCCGAGACGGCGCGCAACTTCTGGGCCTTGGGCCTGGTCTACTGGATGTTTTCCCAGGACCGGGCGCCCACGGCGGCCTGGCTGACATCGAAATTCGCCAAGCGGCCGGAAATCGCCGCCGCCAATACGGCCGCCCTGGACGCGGGCCATACCTACGGTGACGTCACCGACATGGCCCCGCCGCCCCGCCTGCGCGCGGTAACGCCGTCGAGCCCCCGTCCCGGCACCTACCGCACCCTGACCGGCATCGACGGCATGGTGCTGGGCCTGGCCGCGGCCTCGGCCCTGTCCGGGCTGCGGTTGCATTATTGTTCCTACCCCATCACCCCGGCGTCGGCGATCCTGCACGGATTGGCCAAGTTGGGCGGGGAGGGCGTCGCGACTTTCCAGGCGGAGGATGAGATCGCCGCCGCCACCGCCGCCATCGGGGCGTCTTTCGCGGGCGGGCTCGGCGTGACCGGAACCTCCGGCCCCGGCATGGCGCTGAAGGCCGAGGCCCTGGGTCTGGCCACGGCGGCGGAACTGCCGCTGATCGTCATCGACGTGCAGCGCGCGGGGCCGTCCACCGGCATGCCGACCAAGGTTGAGCAGGCGGATTTGAACCTGGCCCTGCACGGCCGCCACGGCGAAGCCCCCCTGCCGGTGTTCGCCGCCGCCGGCCCCGGCGATTCCTTCGACACAGTGATCGAGGCGGCGCGCACGGCCGTCACCTATATGACGCCGGTGATCGTGCTGTCCGACGCCTATACGGCCAACGCGGCCGAACCCTGGCGCCTGCCGGACGTCGCTACCCTGGCCGGCATCGCGGTCGACCGCGACATCGATGCGGACGGCTTCCACCCCTTCCGCCGCGATCCCGAATCGCTCGCCCGGCCCTGGGCCGTGCCTGGCATGACCGGGCTGGCCCATCGGCTCGGCGGGATCGAACGGTCCTCGGGCTCGGGCCATATTTCCTACGACCCCGACAACCACCAGGAAATGACCGACCTGCGGGCCGCCAAGTTGGACCGCATCCGGGCGGCCCTGCCCCCGGCGAAAGTGTCCACCGGCACGGATGCGGGCCGGGTGCTGGCCCTTGGCTGGGGATCGACCCAGGGGGCGCTGAAGACGGCGGTCGAGGATCTGGCCGCCGAGGGCCATGCCGTCGGCCACCTGCACCTGCGCCATCTGTCGCCGCTGCCCCGGGGCCTTGCCGAAATCTTCGCCCTTTACGATGAAGTCGTGGTGGCGGAACTGAATTCCGGGCAGCTGCGAACCCATCTGCAGGGCCTGTTCCCGCAAGTTTCCTTCCGCGGCCTGACCAAGGTCACCGGCCAGCCCTTCACGGTGGCCGAGATCGACGCCGCCCTCAGAGAGGACCTGTCATGAACGTGATGAACCCCGACCTCGCCGCGCCCGCGACGGACGCCGGCCCGCAACTGACCGCCCGCGACTTCACCACGGATCAAGAGGTGCGCTGGTGCCCCGGCTGCGGCGACTATGCGATCCTCAAGGCCGTGCGCGGCGTGCTGGCCGAGGCCGGCCGCCGCCCCGATGACGTGGTGTTCATTTCCGGCATCGGCTGCGCCGCGCGCTTTCCCTACTACCTGGCCAGCTATGGATTCCACACCATCCACGGCCGCGCCCCGGCCGTGGCGACCGGCGTGAAGATGGCCAATCCGGACCTCGACGTCTGGGTCGTCGGCGGCGACGGGGATTTCCTGTCGATCGGCGGCAACCATCTGATGCACGCACTCCGCCGCAACGTGGATTTGAACCTGATCATGCCCAACAACGCCGTCTACGGCCTGACCAAGGGACAATACTCCCCGGCCTCGGCCACGGGCATGCGCTCGCCCTCGTCGCCCGGCGGTTCGGTCGAAGCCCCCGTGAACGCGGCGCTTCTGGCGCTGGGGGCCGGGGCGCGGTTCATCGCGCGCTCCGCCGACACCTTGCAGGACCACCTGCCGGGCGTGCTGAAGGCGGCGCAGGCCCATCGCGGAGCTAGCTTCGTCGAAATTCTGCAGAACTGCGTGGTGTTCAACGACGGCGCCTTCGAAGCCGTGCGCGACAAGGGCCTGACCGCCGACCGTACCCTGCGGTTGGAGCACGGCCAGCCTATGATCTTCGGCAAGGACCGGGACAAGGGCATCGCCATCGACTGGCAGACGGGCACAGCCCGCGTGGTGCCCGTGGGTGATGGCGGCCCGGTTTATGACGTTACCGTCCACGATCAGACCAACCTGGCGCTGGCGACCATCCTGGCGCGCATGGACGCCCCGGATCTGCCGCTTGCCTTGGGCGTGCTCTACCACGCGCCGGCCGACGATTTCACGGCCCAGCGCGCCGACGCGCCAGGACGCGTGATCGACCGGGCGACACTTGCCGGCCTGTTGGCGGCGGGTAAGACCTGGACGGTCGGGGAAGCGGCCGCGGGAACTCAGACGTAATCAGGGCTGGATGTAATCAGGGAAAGACCGAGGACACGAAGGTCGTCACGCCCAGGCCGACGGTCAGGCAGCCGATCGCCGCCTGTAGGCCGTTATGGGCCCAGGTCAGGCTGCGCGCGCCCCGAAGCGGCAGGGAAATGACCGCACTGAACAACGCCATCCCGACCATGGAGCCGACGCCGAACAGGGCGACATAGCCCAGGGCCAGCCAGGGCGACGCCGTGGTCTGTGCGGTCATGACGGCGAGGGCCGCCGACCCGGCCATGCCGTGCATCAGGCCGACGACGAAAAAGCGCAGCGGAAAGCCCGTCGGGTGATCGTGGTCATGCGTCCGCGGATGCACCGCCTGTTTGGGGTCGTGCTTATGGGAATGGGCGTGGAAGTGGACTTCCCCGTCCGTGTGACGATGGGCGTGGAAATGGATGCGGTCGCGGATCATGCGGCGGATCACCTCAATCCCCAGGCCGACCAGCAGCACGCCGACGGTGGCCTCCATCATTCGCGCGGCAAAGTCTGAAATCGCCGTTTCCATGTAGATCACGGCACCGCAGACCAGGAACAGGGTGGTGGTGTGACCCAGGCCCCAGACCGCGCCCTGGCGCAGGGTCCGGCGCAGGGACGTCTTGCCCGAGACCATGGCGGTCACGGCGGCCAGGTGATCGGGCTCGAAGGCATGCCTGATCCCGATCAGAAAGCCGAGAACGAGGATCGAGGTCATGCAAATGCTCCTGGTGCGAGGGACCGCGGCCGGAAAAGCCGCGGTCCCTCTTTGTGACCGATTACGGGGCGTTGTTCCAGCGATGTTTCGCTGGCGTGACGGTGCCCGTTACTGCGCGCCGCCGACGGTCAGCCCGCCGCAGACGAACAGGGTCTGGCCGGTGACGAAGCCGCTTTCCTTCTTCAGAAAGAACATCACGGCGTTGGCGATGTCTTCCGGCTCGCCCAGGCGCTTGACCGGCACGCCGTCGATGATTTTCTGGGTTCTGGGGGCGCCCGGCGGGTTGACCTCCTTGAACAGGGGCGTGGCGATGGGGCCGGGGGCGATGGTGTTGACGGTAATGCCGTCGGCCGCCAGTTCCAGGGCCCAGACCTTGGCCATGGCCGCGATGCCGCCCTTGGTCGCGGCATAGGTCGTGCGCAGCTCCTTGCCCAGAATGACGCGGCTGGACATGTTGACGATGCGGCCCCAGCCCACGCGTTTCATGGCCTCGGCGGCATATTTCGCGCAGAGGGCGGGGGCGACCATGTTGAGAGGAACCACCTTGGTGAAATCCTCGGCCTCGGTCTCGGCCAGGGTTTTGGCGAGCGACATGCCGGCGTTGTTGACCAGGCCGACGATGTCGAAGGTCTGGGCGATGTCGGCGAACACGTCGCGAATCCTGTCGTGGTCATAGAGATCAAGCTCGATGAAGGTCTCGCCCGGAATCAGTTCGGCCGGATTGCGGTCCAGATTGACGACCTTGGTGCCGGTCGCGGCCACGGCTTCGACGCAGGCGCGCCCGATGCCGCTGCTGCCGCCGGTCACGACAACGCATTGTTCCCCCATGGATGGATCTCCCTGAATAGGCGTGGTTGAAGGCAAGCACCCGTTTAGCGGATTTGCGCCTTTCTGAACAGGTTTCCGGCGGTTGGGGGCGGGGCAACGGCTGGGAACTCAATTGAAAATGGAACAGCAGTGTGATGGTAGTCGCAGGCGGTGGACCAGATATAATATACAGGTGTCCATCAGAAGGATCGGCGCCCTCTCATGACATATCTGGAGAACTACGAAGTTCTGGCGTCCACGGACCTGCATGAATTGCGGGATACCCTGGTGCGGCTGACATACAGGGATGAAATCGACGTTATCGGCAAAGGGCATGAAATCGATGCCTCGTTGCGGGCCGTTGATCTTGGCGGCCAGAGCCTGATGCACATTACCTACGGCAATGTGCCGACCCATGTTCATGCTTATGAAAACGACGAAGACACGCTGATGCTGTTCATCCTGACCGGCGGGCAGGCGGGTATTCGGCATCATGGGAAGGCATTCGGGATATCGCCCACGACGGGTCTGCTGCGGGACAATCGCGTACCTTTGACGGCATGCCAGGATGCTTTTGAAAGTTTTGTCATTCCCCTGTCCATCGATGAGTTGAAACAACACGCCCGTTCGATTCTAGGCGAGGGGGTCGGTCTGAAGGACATCAGGTTTGATACTGAATTGGACCTGACCACGCCGAACGGGCAGCACCTGCGCAATACGGTGATCTATATCGCCGAGGCCTTGGATGGCCCCCTGCGCGGGGCCGGCAATCCAATCATCCTGGCAGGCCTCAAGGACCTGTTGCTGACCAGCGTGCTGTCGCTGTTGCCCAATTCCGCCACGGATGCCCTGCAGGGCCGTCCGAAGGCCGGTGCCGTTCCCTATTACGTCAAACGGGCCCGCGAATACATCCACGCCCATGCGGATACGGCGATCACCCTGGAAACCCTGGCAAGTCACGCAGGCTGCGGCTATCGGACGCTACAGATCGCGTTCAACGACGCTTTCGGCATGTCGCCCATCGCCTATGTCAAATACGTGCGGCTGACCTTGGCCCATAATGACCTGTGCCTGGCCGACAACGGCGTCTCCGTCCGCGATGTCGCCGCGAAGTGGGGGTTCACCCACATGGGCTGGTTTTCCAAGTGCTACGTGGAACAGTTCGGCGTCCTGCCGTCGCAGACCCTGCGGTCCCGCGCCTGACTCCCCTCCGGCCAAGGCCCGCACCCCGGTGCAATGCTTCGATTGCGCAATGGCTGTCGCAGGCACGCAAAAATTTCCCCAAATCCCCTCATGGCCTTCTCAGAAAAGCATGCTTTGAAATGGGGAAGGTGATTAAAGGGTGGTTGTATTTAAATTCATAATGTCGGCGCGGCCCGCGTCGATGAGGAGATTGCTCCATGTCATCGTTTATGGGAATTTTTCGCCCGAAATGCCTGGGAATACTGCTTCTGGGCCTGTTCATTTTGGGTTTTGACGCAGGCGCCGCGCAGGCCAATTCCGCCTGGAAGCAGTTGCGGGGCCATTCCGCCTGCGGCGGCGTCGATCAGCGGGGAAATCTGCAGGAACCCTGCGGCTTCGACAGGGCCAAGTTCGAATCGAAGGCGGTCGGCAAATGCCCCAAGGGGTCGTTCTTCGACATCGGCACCTGGGCCTGTTTTTCATGCCCCAAGGGGTTCAACCGCAACGCTCGGCCGGTGACCAGCCCCAGGGCCTGTGACAAGCCGATCAAGGGCAGCACGACAAAGGCCGTGTTCCTGGGCAAGGTCTCCTGCCCGTCCGGCGCGTTCCTTGATCCGCGCAACGGCGGCGAATGCTGGAAATGCCCCTCGGGCTACGGCCGCACGGCTGCCGCGGTTGATAAATGGAACGCCTGCGGCAGGGTCGGCAAAAAGGCCGTCAGCGCCGAATTCAAGGGCAAGGCCTGTAATGCTGAGGGTGCCTTCCGTGATCCGCGCAACGGCGGTGAATGCTGGAAATGCCCGGAAGACCACCTGCGCACGGCGGCCGCCGTGACGGCGGGCAACGCCTGCCAGACCAACCTGGATTTCGAGCCGGCCACGAAGACGGCGGCCCTGACCTGCCCGGCCGGCCAGCATTTCGATTTCATCGACGGCGGCACCTGCTGGTCCTGCCCGCAGGATACGACGCGATCGACCAGCGGCGTCAAGACCGCGAAGGCCTGCCGCATCAAGAAGATGCGTTGGGTGCTGCCGGAACGCGGCAAGTACAGCCTGTTGTCCCTGGGCCGTGGGGCCGAGGACATCCTGGCCAAGCTGATCGCCGAGCGCACGCGGATCGACGATGCGGCCAAGGCCGCCGCGAAAGCTTCCGGCGAGCCGGAGGCGGAGGCCATCACCAATGTCTGGAAAGTGATCGACGCCAATCCGTCGGAGAGTCCCGTCCTGTCGGCCCTGTTGGCGCAGATCGTCATGGAGACGGCCGTCAAGCCGGCCGCCCAGCGCACGGCATCGGAAAAGGATCTGCTGGCGATAGTCGCCAACTTGATCCAGTGGAACCGGCAGTTCGTGGCCTATCAATCCAAGCAGGCCTTTGACGCTTATTTTGTGGCGGCGAACAAGGCCAACGCGATCGCCTTGTCCAAGATGGGCGCCGCATCGATCTACGCCGGCGGGGTGATCGCACCGCCCGATTACAACGAGATCGTCGGCGGGGCCATTCAGATGGGTGCCGGTTTCGCCGGGCCGGTGGGCGCTGCCATGATTACGTTCATCAAGCCGGTGAACGCGGCGTTGCTGCCCTACAGGGCCCTGCAAGCCGCTAAAAAGGCGGCTTCGGCCGCGAAGGTGGCCGGTGAGGTCGCGAAAACGGCCGCGGTCAGTTCCAGTTGGACGGGGGCCTCCGCCGCCATGGCCGCCGCCGCGCCGATGGTGATCGCCGCCGCCGCGGCGGTCGTCGTGACCATGGAAATGGACAAGCTTTTGAAGACGGAGGAAATGGAGGGCAAGATCCGCCAGGCGATCGACATTTCCAACCGTCCCGTCGACATCGGCCTCCTGCTGCAGATGAAGGAAGGGCCGGACGAATTCCTGTTCCATTGGGCGGCGGTGATCGGCGGCAAAGCGCAGCCCAGCGCCAATTTCAAAACCCGCCTGGCCGCCTACAAGGCCGGCAAGGACCCGGACGCCAAGCCGACCGGGCCGACCATGCCGACGATCAACATGGGCAGCAACGTCACCGTCAACTCGAACCAGCCGGCGCCGGACACCTTTGACCCGGATAAGGTAAAGATCGAAACCATTCCGTCGACCTCGGTGGTCGTGGGCAGCCAGGGGCCCGCCGCGGCGCCGATGGCGGAAAAGGCCCTGATCGCCGCGATCAAGCGGCAGCGGACCCAACCCAAGGGCACTCTGCGGTTCGAATTGACCAACGCGCCGGGTCTGTGCCTGAGCAAAAGCGAGGGGCCGACGGAAGCCATGGCCCTGGCCGATTGTAACCAGCGGGACACCCTGTGGATCAGGCCGAACGAAAAGCCGAGCGCCCTGGTTTTCGACAGCAAATATTGCGTCGGGGTCGGTGATGCCAAGCTCCAGGATCGCGCGAAGGTGCTGATTTCCAAGTGCCAGACCACTCCCAACATGCAGTGGGAGTTACAGGCGGACGGCCATGTGAAGATGCTGAAAGCCGATTTCTGCATGACCGTGATCGACAAGGCGGTCAAGGGGGCGGAGGTTCTCCTGCAGAAGTGCAACGCGAAACGCCCCCGGCAGATCTGGCGGCCTTGGGCGGCGGCACGGTAACGCCGCCGGGAATCCTTTCGTCAGGCGGTCTTCGCTGCGGAAACCTGCCTGACAAGGCGGATCAGGCCGCGCATCAGGACGCCGTCCTCCGATGCCAGCTCATCGACGATCGTGAAATGGTTTTGGCCGGGGACGACCTCCAGTGCTGCGGGAATGCCGTCGCCGGCGGCGGCAGCGGCATAGGCCGTGGATTGCCGCTGAAGTTCCGGCAGCTCATCGCCGCCGACGAACAGCAGGTGCGGGATTTTCCGCCGGGGCAGATTGAACAGCGGGCTCAAGGTATCGACCTCGTCCGCCGTCAGGGACAGGGCATCGTTGATGTAGCTGAGCGCGATCGGGGTCAGGTCGAAAATGCCGCTGATGGGCAGGACGCCGGCGACGTTCGGGTGACCGGCGGCAAGGGCCGTGAGATGCCCGCCGGCCGACCATCCGCCGACGGTGACGGCGGCGCGGTCGAACCCCAGGTCGTCGGCTGAATCCACCAGATAATCGATCGCCAGGCTGACTTCCTGGACGATCTGGCTGAGCCCGGCATCGGGCGCCAGGGTGTAGCCGACGGTCGCGACGTTGATGCCGTTGGCGCAGGGGCCGTCGGCGACGAAGGCGAAGATTTCCTTGGTGTTGCGAAACCAGTAGCCGCCGTGGATGAAGATGAACAGGGGCGCCGAGGGCATGTTCGTCGGGAAATAATCGATGCGGTTGTTGGCTTCGGGCCCGTACCGTAGGTCAAGCCGCACCCCCGGCCGGGCGCGGGTTTCCTCGCTGCGGCGGCGCCATTTTTCCACGCGTTCGGCGCTGTCGGTGACGGCGGCGGAGTTGTTGTAGGCGGCGTCGATCGCGGCCCGCTCCATGCCGCGGTAGGTGCTGGCGGTCTGGTCGGTGGGCATGTCAGGCGGCGTCTCCGGTTGAAAGCCGGCGGCCCGGCGCGAGGTTACTGCTGAGCCGCTGCGCCACGGTGCGGCGGACGGCGTTGAACGGTTCCGACGACACGTCGCGGGGCCGGGGCAGGTCGACCGTCATGTCGCAATCGACCCGGCCGGGGCCGGCGCTCATGACGACGATCCTGTCGGCCAAGACCACGGCCTCTTCGACCGAATGGGTGACGAAGATGACGGTCAGTTTCGTCTGCCGCCAGATATCGAGCAGTTCCTCCTGCAACTTCGCCCGGGTCAGCGCGTCCAGCGCGCCGAACGGTTCGTCCATCAACAGAATGTCGGTATCGTTGGCGAGAACACGGGCGATGGCCACGCGCTGTTTCATGCCGCCTGACAGTTGCGCCGGGTAATGGTTGGTGAAGGCGGTCAGGCCGACCATCTCCGTGAACTTGTCGGTGATCCGTTTCACTTCCTTGGCGCTCATTCCCGCGTGCTTGGGGCCGAAGGCGATGTTCTCATGGACGGTCAGCCAGGGAAACAGGGCATAGTCCTGAAACACGATGCCGCGGTCCGGGCCCGGTTCGTGGACGGGCTGGCCGAACACGCTGGCCGTTCCGTCGCTGGCCGTCTCGAAGCCGGCGATGATCCGCAGCAGGGTCGATTTGCCGCAGCCGGACGCCCCCAGCAGGCAGACGAATTCGCCCTTATGGATGTCGAGGTTGATGCCGCTGAGGGCCAAGGTCCGGCCGGTGTCGGACTCGAAGGACTTATTCAGCCCGGCGATGCGGATGATGGGCGGCGCGCCGGCCGCTTGTGGGTTCTGGAGATCAGACATGATGTTGGGGGCTCCAACGCAGCAGGCGGTTGTTAAGCAGGACGATCAGGCGGTCCGACAGGAACCCGGTGACACCGATCACGATCATGCCGGTGATCACCAGGTCGGTGCGCGACAGCGTCCGCCCGTCCATGATCACCGCACCCAGGCCTTCGGGCACGCCGGTCATCTCGCCGACCACGATGAGGATCCAGGCGAACCCGTGGCCGAGGCGCAGGCCGTTGAAGATGTTGGGCGTGGCCGCGGGAAGGACGACCGAGCGGAACAGCTGGGAGCCCTTGCAGCCCAACATGGCGGCGGCTTCGAGCAGGCGCGCGTCGACCGATTTCACCCCGAACACGGTGTTCAGCAGGATCGGGTAGAAGGCGCCGAGGAATACGAGAAACACCGCCGACTTGGGGCCGAGCCCGAAAAAAATCATCGACAGCGGCAACCAGGCGGTGACCGGGACGGGGCGCAGCAGCGACAGGGTCGGGTCGAGCATGTCGCGCAGCAGGGGGGATCGGCCGAGCGCCACGCCCAGGGGAATGCCGACCAGGGCCGCGACCAGGAACCCGCCGTAGACGCGCTGCAGGGACACCCACAGATGGATCGGCAGGCTGGCGCTGAAGCCGTCGTCGTAGATGCCGCCGAAGGCGAAATCCCACATCATGATGAGGACGTCCGCCGGCGGCGGGATCAGTCGGGTTCCGGTCCAGCGGACCATCAAGTCCCAGAACGCGATCAGGGTCAGGGGCACGATCAGCCCCAGGCCGACCTTCCGAAGCCGCCTGAGGAAGGTCCGGCTCAAAGCAGGTTGCGCCGGGGACATGTCCCCGGTCGCAACCGTTTGGCTTTGGGCGGTGGTGTTCATGTCGCTGGCCATGTCGACGATTACATGCCCGCGATTTTCTGGACGAAGGCCGGGTTGATGAAGGTCGCGTAATCCGGCAACTGGCGGATCTGCTTTTTGTTGAGCATCTGGGTGCCGTAATAGTTGGCCTGCTTAAGGAACAGGTCGTCGATCTTCCAGGTCAGTTCCACGTTGGGCGCGGCTTTCTCGATCGACGGTTTCTGCTGACCCAGTTTCTGCATGGCGACGGCAACGAACTCGGCGCGGGTCTTCATGGCGTATTCGGCGGCCTTGCTGTGGATGGTCAGCAGGGTCATCACCAGTTCCGGGTCCTTGTCGATCTTTTCCTGGCTGGTGGTCAGCACCATGTTGAGAGACCCGGTCGGCGTCGAATAGGGATATTCGACGATCTTGCCGACCCCCTTGGCGAGGCTGATGCCCGGGCCCGGCTCGGCACCCACATAGGCGTCGAGGTCGCCGCGCTCCAGCGCCGGGGCCATGTCGCTGAAGGAAACGCGGATCGGCTTGATGTCCTTGATGGTCATGCCTTCGGCGCTCAACCGGTCGAGGATCACGACTTCCTGGGTCGAGCCGGGCCAGATGCCGACCTTCTTGCCCTTCAGGTCCTTGATCGTGTTGAGCCCGGACTTGGCGCCGGAAACCACGGCCATGCCGCGGTTGCAGGCGGCGGCGACGACGACCACGGGCTCACCGGCGGCGGCCCCCAGGGTGGCGGCGGCAAGGCCGTAAATGCCGAAGTCGACGGTCCCGGTCACCACGGCGTTCTTGCCGTCCGTGGGGCTTTCGAAGGGGATGACTTCGATCTTGTATCCCGCAGGTGCGAACTTCTCGTAGAAATAGGGCGTGATGCCGTGGATCAGCTTGAGCGTGCCGACCTTGATCACCCGGTCCGCCGCAGTTGCGGGCGTGGAGGCCGCGGCGGTAAAGGCGCAGAGCGCGCCGGCGAGGGCGGCGTGGATAAATTTCCGGCGTGTGGTGCCTGACATGACGATCTCCTGTTGTGGCGGGAATGGTCCCGCGCGTATGACGCAACGAAGACGTTAGGGTGCAGTGCACAATTTACAAAATTTATTCTTTAAATAATTTCCATAAATATATTTAATGTTCAAATCATGAAACAGCCCTTGGATTTGCGCCTGCTGCAGGCGTTCATTTTGCTGGTGGAAACGGGCAGCGTGTCGGAAACGGCGCGCCGTCTCGGGCGCACCCAGCCGGCCGTCAGCCTGCAGATGCGGCGGCTGGAGGAAACGGTCCATGCCAAGCTGTTCACCACGGTCAACCGCAAGCTGGTGCTGACCCCGGATGGGGAGCTTCTGCTCGGCTATGCGCGCACGATCATGAACCTGCAGGAAGAGGTCAAGGTACGCCTGACCGCGCCCAAGCTCAGCGGCAAGGTGGTGCTGGGCGTGCCTGACCTTTATGCGGCCTACCTGCTGCCGCCGATCCTGTCCAGTTTCTCCAACGCCTTTCCCGACATCGAAGTCGAACTGCGCACCCTGCTGTCGAGCCCGCTGGTCACTCAGCTGAAGCGCGGCGAGATCGACCTTGCCCTGGTGACCGACATGCGGGCCTTCGACGAAGGCGACGTGGTTGCCCGCGAACCCCTGGTCTGGGTCACGGGGGAGGCCCGATCCCTGCACAACAACAACCCGGTGCCGCTCGCGGTCCTGCCGCCGGGCAACGTGTTCCGCGACCTTGCGCTCGCGGGCCTGGCGACCATGGGGCGGAAATGGAAGATCGCCTTCGTCAGCGCCGGGATCAGCGGCCTGCAGGCGGCGGTGCTCAGCGGCAGCGCGGTCAGCGTCGTGGCCAAAAGCTCGGTCATGCCGGGCATGCGGGTGATCGGTGCGGCGGAAAGCTTCCCGGCCCTGCCGGGCGTCGATCTGGTGCTCTACCGCGCCGGCAAGCGCAACAACGCGGCCGCCGACGTGATGGGCGACCTCATCACGGAATACTTCGCGCGTTCCAGCATCGCGCCGGTGACGGGTGCGGCCAAGACGCAGGCGGGCAGCGGGTCTCACGAATAGGACATGGGGGCGGGGCGTGGTGGGCCAGGCAGGACTCGAACCTGCAACCAGACGGTTATGAGCCGTCGGCTCTAACCAGTTGAGCTACTGGCCCTTGATCACGTGGAAATTCTCCCTCTAACGAAAAGGCCGGAAGCGGTGGTGCTCCCGGCCTGTCGTTTGGTCCGTTTGGCCCTGGCGTTTAGTAATCCAGGAAGCTCCTGAGTTTCCGCGACCGGGACGGATGTTTCAGCTTCCTGAGCGCCTTGGCTTCGATCTGACGTATTCGCTCGCGGGTGACCGAGAACTGCTGGCCGACTTCTTCCAGCGTGTGGTCCGTGTTCATGCCGATGCCGAAGCGCATGCGCAGCACGCGCTCCTCGCGGGCCGTGAGGCTGGCCAGGACCCGCGTGGTGGTTTCGCGCAGGTTGCCCTGAATGGCGGCGTCGAGCGGCTGCACCGCGTTCTTGTCTTCGATGAAGTCGCCGAGGTGCGAGTCTTCCTCGTCGCCGATGGGCGTTTCCAGCGAGATCGGCTCCTTCGCGATCTTCAGCACCTTGCGCACCTTTTCCAGCGGCATGGACAGCCGCCCGGCCAGTTCTTCCGGCGTCGGTTCGCGGCCGATCTCGTGCAGCATCTGGCGCGAGGTGCGGACCAGCTTGTTGATCGTCTCGATCATGTGCACGGGAATACGGATGGTGCGCGCCTGGTCGGCGATGGAGCGGGTGATGGCCTGCCGGATCCACCAGGTCGCGTAGGTCGAGAACTTGTAGCCGCGCCGGTATTCGAACTTATCGACCGCCTTCATCAGGCCGATGTTGCCTTC
>DCRZ01000007.1:0-55625 GCA_002325375.1 Rhodospirillaceae bacterium UBA1479 | reverse complement strand
AGGAACTGCAGGCCGCGGTTGGTGTATTTCTTGGCGATGGAGATGACGAGCCGCAGGTTGGCCTCGATCATTTCCTTCTTGGCCTTGGCGGCCTCGCGTTCGCCCTTCTGCACCGTGGAAACGATGCGGCGGAATTCCAGGATCGGCAGGCCGGCCGTCTGGGAAACCTCGGCGACCTGGGCGCGCATTTCTTCGATGTCGTCCTTGTTGCGCGACGCGAACCGCTGCCAGCCCTTGGCGGGCAGCTTTTCGACCCGCTTCAGCCAGCCCGGATCAAGCTCATGCCCCTGGTAGGCCTGCAGGAATTCTTCGCGGTTGATGCGCGCCGTGGTGGCGAGCCGCAAAATCTTGCCCTCCAGCCCGACCAGCCGGCGGTTGAGGCCGTAAAGCTGGTCCAGCAGTTGCTCAACCCGGTTGTTGTTGAGGTGGACGTCCTCCATCCACTCGATCAATTCCTTGCGCAGCTTCTGGAACCGCTTTTCCTGGCTCGGTTTGGGCTGTTCGCCCGAGGTCAGGGCCTCGAGGCGCTGCATCTGCACCCGGTGAAGCTTCTTGTAGGTCTTGGCGATGTTCTCGAAGGTCTCGATGACCTCGGGCTTCAGCTTGGCTTCAAGGGCGGCGAGGGACAGGTTGTTTTCACCGTCGTCCTCGTCGTCATCATCGTCGTCGCTGCTGCTCTTACTTTCGCCGTCCTCGCCCGAGGTTTCGGTCGCGTCGTCGTCCGACGGAGCGGCCTTCTTCGCGTCCTTGCCGTCCTTGGCGGTTTCGGCGGCGCCTTCCTTGGCGTTTTCCGCGGGGGCGGCTTCGGCAGTGTTGCCATCCCCGTCCCCATCATCGTCCCCGCCATTCGTGTTGGCGGGAACCGCGCCCGGCTGGCCCGGGCCGCCGCCGTGGGTGGCTTCCAGGTCGATGATGTCGCGCAGCAGCATGTCTTCGGCGATCAGCGCGTCATGCCACACGGTGATGGCCTTGATGGTCAGCGGGCTTTCCATCAGGCCGCCGATCATCATCTCGCGGCCGGCTTCGATCCGTTTGGCGATGGCGATTTCGCCTTCGCGGGACAGCAGCTCGACCGACCCCATCTCGCGCAGGTACATGCGCACCGGGTCGTCCGTGCGGCCCAGGTCGTTCTCGTCGACGTTACCGGCGGTCGAGGTGGTCTTTTCCTCGCCGTCGCCATCGCCGTCACCGTCACTTTCGGCCGGGGTGTCGTCGGTCTCTTCGTTTTCGACCACGTTGATGCCCATTTCGGACAACATCGCCATGGTGTCTTCGATTTGCTCCGAAGATACCTTTTCCGGGGGCAGGGCGCCGTTCAGGTCGTCATAGGTGACGTACCCGCGTTCCTTGCCCTTGGCGACCATCTTCTTGACGGCCGCGCCCATGGTATCGAGAAGGGGGCTGTCGCCGCCTTCTTCCTGGGTATCGCCGCCTTCTTGATCTTTCGCTTGTGCTTTTGCCACGCTCGACCTCTAAATCCGTTGTTCGGGGACCCCGCCCCCTCCGGTCCTTCCGCCCTTGGCGTCCGGTCCGGCACAAACCTCAATGGGGTCCCGATGCCATGTCCCAGTCTGAAAAAACGCGTCTCGTCAAACTGCCCGTTGGTATAACCACTTGCCGTCCGGCTGCCTCCTAGTCGAAGGCCGCTTCCGGCTGTTCGCCTTCGTCCATCATCCGCCGAACCCGAACAACCCAATTCATGTTTGCTTCCGACGGGTCGCGCCGGACAGCATCCTGGGCTGCTTGGAGTTCGGACTCCAGGTCCTCTCCGCGCAAGTGGCTAATGGTCGCTTCCCAACCTTGTCTGGCCTCTGCATGTCCCGCATTGGGTCGGGCGAATCTAGCGTGGTCGTAGGTTCGCGCGCTTAATAGCTGGCTCAGCGCCTGGGAATAACCCTGCTCTGACAAGTGGTTTACAAGCCCCTCGGTGTCAAGGGGTAAACCACCCGCGTGGGTGATTAATATCGCCTGACGCAGATTGTCAAGGTTCTGGTCATTGATGGCGACCTGGCCGAGCTCTTCCTCGACCTCGGCCAGCAGCTCCGGATGGTTGATCGCGGTCGCCAGAAGGATGGCCCAGCGCAGGCGCGCGCTCTCCACCGGCCGGGTGTCGGCGGTGTCGGCGCGCAGGCGCTCGGACGGCCCGGTCCAGGCGTTGGCGCCCCATTTGCCACGGCCGAACCCGCGTTCCTGCCGTTGGCCGCCGCGCCCGCCCTGCCGGCCGGGGCCGTCGGGCCACAGGCGGCTTTTGAAGAAATCCTGGAAATAGCGCCGCACGGTGGGGTCGGGGATGTCGCGGATGCGCTGGTCGAGGCGCTTGTTCAAATCGGCCCGGCCTTCCGGCGTCGGCGGCAGGCGGCCGCCCGATTCAACCCGCCAGATCAGTTCGGACAACGCCGTCGCGCCGGCCAGCAGCGCATCGAAGGCCTGGCGGCCCTGGCCTTGGACCAGGCTGTCCGGATCTTCGCCCGGCGGCAGCAGGGCGAAGCGCAGCCCGAACCCGGCCTTGAGCAGCGGCAGGGCCCGTTCCGCCGCCCGCGCGGCGGCGCGCTGGCCGGCCGCATCGCCGTCGAAGCACAGCACCGGCTCCGGCGCCAATCGCCACAGCAGGGCGATCTGCTCTTCCGTCAGGGCCGTGCCCAAGGGCGCAACGGCCTGGCCGATCCCGGCCTGGGCCAGGGCGATGACGTCCGTATAGCCTTCGCAGACGATGACCGTGCCGGCGCTTCGGATCGCATCCTTGGCCTGGGCCAGGCCGTACAGGTTGCGGCCCTTGTGGAACAGGGGGGTTTCCGGCGAATTCAGGTATTTGGGCCCGTCACCCGCCAGCAGTCGCGCGCCGAAGGCGATGACCTGGCCCTGGCGGTCGGTGATCGGGAACATGACCCGGCCCCGGAACCGATCGTAAGGCTCGCGCCCCGCGTCCTCGGGCTGAACCAGCAGCCCGGCGGCGACCATCAGGCCCTCTTCGATGCCCTCCGCCGCCAGCATGGATTTCAGCTTGCCGCGCCCGTCGGGGGAGAATCCTAAGCGGAACCGGCGGATCGTCTCATCCGTCAGGCCGCGCCCGCGCAGGTAATCCAAGGCCGGGCGGCCTTCGGGCATGCGCAGGCATTTCTCGAAGAACGCCGCCGCCATCTCCACGACCTCGGCCAGGGTGCGGTTGCGGGCCCGGCGCTCGCGGTCTTCCGGGGTTTCCTCGGGCATGGGCAGCCCGGCCTCGCCGGCCAGACGCTGCACCGCCTCGCGGAACTCCAGGCCCTCGCTTTCCATCACGAAATCGATGACCGATCCATGCGCGCCGCAGCCGAAGCAGTGGTAATGGTCGTCGTAGACGTGGAAGCTCGGCGTTTTTTCCTTATGGAAGGGGCAGCAGCCCTTGGTGTCGCGGCCCGAACGGATCAGCTTGACCCGCCGGCCGACGACATCCGTCGCGGGCAGCCGCGCCTTCAGTTCTTCCAGGAATTCCGGGGGGATCGCCATCTGCGATGGGTCGCCTGTCTGTGGTTTAAGGGCAGGATTGGAACCTGCGACCATACCCATAATAAGGGGATCGGCGCAGCAGTGGAGTCACGGGGGTTATCCCCGTGATTCTCAAGTCATCCACAGCGGGTTCGCGTGGATATCGCTGGTGAAATGCCGGGCGAATCGACGAGCAGGCCCTGAGCTAGCAGAGCTTGTCCTTGACCAGGGCGCTGGCTTTGGAAAAGTCCATGCGGCCGGCGTACTTCTGCTTCAAGGCGGCCATGCACTTGCCCATGTCCTTGATGCAATCGGCGCCGGTGTCCTTGATCGCGCCCTCGACCGCCGCGACGACCTCGTCCGCCGACATCTGGGCCGGCAGGAAGCGTTCGATGACGGTGATTTCCTCGCGCTCGCGGGCGGCCAGATCCTGGCGGTCGCCCTTATCATAGATATCGGCGCTTTCGACGCGCTGCTTGATCATGGATTGCAGCAGGCTCAGGATTTCGTCGTCGGAAATGCCCTCCTGATTGCCCTTGTCCCGGGCGGCGATGTCCCGGTCCTTGATGGCCGCACTGATCAGGCGCAGCGTCGCCGTGGCGCAGGCTTCCTTGGACTTGATGGAGGTCTTCAGCGCAGCCGAAATCTGCTCGCGTAGCATGGGTATGTCCCGGTTGTGGCGGAAGATGCGGACCCTAGCTCAAATTAACCCCCAAGGCAAACGTGTTCCGATTCTATAATTAGTTGAAATATAAGGATATTTTTTCTGAAACGAGTCTTGACCTGATACCGGGACACGCGTAGAAGCTTGTTTCCAACGCATGCAGGGTCGTCGCCGTCGGCGCGGCCCGGGCGCCTTGGTCCAACCTCAGCCCGAAAAAGTCATATGTCCGAAGCCTCCAAGCCCGCGACCACGACCGTGGCCGCCCAACCGCCAAACGCAAACGCGGCCCTGGTGCTGGCGTCCGGCGATGTTTTCTGGGGCCGCGGCGCAGGTGCGCCGGGGGCCTCCGTGGGCGAGGTCTGTTTCAACACCTCGATCACCGGGTATCAGGAAATCCTCACCGATCCGTCCTACGCCGGTCAGGTCATCACCTTTACCTTCCCGCATATCGGCAACGTCGGCGCCAATCCGGAAGACATGGAAACCATCACCCCGGCGGCCCGGGGGGCGGTCATGCGCGTCGATATCACCGATCCGGCCAGCTGGCGCGCGGCCCAGCATCTGGACGCCTGGCTGAAATCCCATAACCTGACGGCGGTCACCGGGGTCGATACCCGGCGCCTGACCCGGCTGATCCGCGACGGCGGGGCGCCCAACGGCGTCGTCGCCTATAAAGACGACGGCCCCCTCGACATTCCGGCCCTCGTTGCCATGGCCCAGGGCTTTCCCGGGCTTGAAGGCCTGGACCTGGCCAAGGACGTGTCCTGCGCCCAGACCTATTCCTGGGACACCACGATGTGGAAACTGGGCCAAGGTTACGGCACCCAGACGGCGCCCAAACACCATGTCGTCGCCGTCGATTTCGGGGCCAAACAGAACATCCTGCGTTGCCTCGCGGCAGAGGGGTGCAAGGTCACCGTGGTGCCGGCAACGGCCACCGCCGAAGACATCCTGGCCCATCGTCCGGATGGGCTTTTTCTTAGCAACGGTCCGGGCGACCCGGCGGCGACCGGCGCATACGCCGTGCCCATGGTCCAGGACGTGATGGCCACGGGCCTGCCCGTGTTCGGCATCTGCCTGGGCCATCAGATCCTGGCCCTCGCACTCGGCGCCAAGACGTCGAAGATGCACCTGGGTCACCGCGGCGCCAACCAGCCCGTGAAGGACCTGGAAACCGGCAAGGTCGAGATCACCAGCCAGAACCACGGCTTCGTGGTCGAACGCGACAGCCTGCCCGCCGGCGTGGTGGAGACCCACCGCTCCCTGTTCGATGGTGCGCTTGAGGGCATCCGGGTCGACGGCAAGCCCGTGTTCTCCGTGCAGTACCACCCGGAAGCCTCGCCGGGCCCGCAGGATTCGCACTACCTGTTCAAGCGGTTCGTCGCGCTGATGGATGAAAAAGGGAACCACTGAGACGGTGAGGCAGTGAGATAAAAGGATGAGGCATCCGGCCGTTCCTAATGACCCGCTTACCGAGAAGGTTATCGGGCTTGCGATTGAGGTCCATCGTCACCTGGGACCCGGCCTTTTGGAATCCGCCTACGAGGAATGTCTTTGTTTTGAACTGGAGACCAACGGTATCGGGTATGACAGGCAAGTGCCTCTGCCTGTTATCTATAAGAGCGAGAAGTTGGAATGCGGTTACCGAATGGATGTAGTTGTCGAAGGTGAGCTTGTTATCGAATTGAAAACGGTTGATCGCCTGTTGCCCATCCATGAAGCCCAATTGTTGACGTATCTGAAGCTGAGCGGGTTGAAGACAGGGCTTTTGCTGAACTTCAACTCAAGTGTCCTGAAGGACGGAATCCGGAGGTTGGTGCTTTGATTTCTCTCACCCTTTCTTCTCACCGCCTCATTGTCTCAGTGGTTCATTCTTAAAATGCCTAAAAGAACAGACATCTCCTCGATCCTCATCATCGGCGCCGGGCCCATCGTCATCGGCCAGGCCTGTGAGTTCGATTATTCCGGCGCGCAGGCCTGCAAGGCGCTGCGCGAGGAAGGTTACCGGGTCATCCTGGTCAACTCGAACCCGGCCACAATCATGACCGACCCGAGCATGGCCGATGCGACCTATATCGAGCCGATCACGCCGGAAATGGTCGAGAAGATCATCGCCAAGGAACGGCCCGATGCGTTGCTGCCGACCATGGGCGGGCAGACGGGCCTGAACACGGGCATCGCGCTGTTCGAGAACGGCGTGCTGGAGAAATACGGGGTCGAGATGATCGGCGCCGACGCCGAGGTCATCGCCAAGGCCGAGGACCGCCAGAAGTTCCGCGACGCCATGGACAAGATCGGCCTGGAAAGCCCGAAATCGACGGTCGTCAACTCCATGGCCGAAGCCCTTGCGGCGCTGGAGATAACAGGTCTGCCCGCCATCATCCGCCCGTCCTTCACCATGGGCGGCATCGGCGGCGGCATCGCCTATACCCGGCCCGAGTTCGAAAAGATCGTCGCCGGCGGCCTGGCCGCCAGCCCGGTCACCGAAGTCCTGGTCGAGGAAAGCGTTCTGGGCTGGAAGGAATACGAGATGGAGGTCGTGCGCGACAGCGCCGACAACTGCATCATCATCTGTTCCATCGAAAACATCGATCCCATGGGCGTGCATACGGGCGACAGCATCACCGTGGCGCCGGCGCTGACCCTGACGGACAAGGAATACCAGATCATGCGCAACGCCTCGATCGCGGTGCTGCGCGAAATCGGGGTCGATACCGGCGGGTCCAACGTGCAGTTCGCCGTCAACCCGGCGGACGGCCGCTTGGTGGTCATCGAAATGAACCCGCGCGTGTCGCGGTCGTCGGCCCTGGCGTCCAAGGCGACGGGTTTCCCCATCGCCAAGATCGCGGCCAAGCTGGCCTGCGGCTACACGCTCGACGAGTTGGACAACGACATCACCGGCGTCACGCCCGCGAGCTTCGAGCCGACCATCGACTACGTGGTCACCAAGATCCCGCGCTTCACGTTCGAGAAATTCCCGGGGGCGGAGCCGCTGTTGACCACGGCCATGAAGTCCGTGGGCGAGGCCATGGCCATCGGCCGCTGCTTCGCGGAAAGCCTGCAGAAGGGCCTGCGTTCCATGGAAACGGGCCTGACGGGCCTGAACGACGTGGAGATCGAGGGCCTGGACCCGGACGCCGGGTTCGAGGCCAACCGCGACGTCCTTCGCGCCGCCATTTCGCGGCCCACACCGGACCGCATCCTGGCCATCGCCGAGGCCCTGCGTCAGGGCATGCCCGTGGACGAGGCCGCCGCCGTCACCAAGTACGATCCCTGGTTCCTGGAACAGATGAAGGCGATCATCGACGTCGAGGCGCGGGTCAAGCAACAGGGCTTGCCGACGGATGCCGCCGGTTGGCTTGAATTGAAGAAGATGGGTTTCTGCGATGCGCGCCTGGCGGAACTGACGGGGGCGACCGCCCTCGACGCGTCGGAAGCCCGCCGCGCCCTGGGCGTGACCCCGGTCTACAAGCGGGTCGATACCTGCGCCGCCGAATTCCCGGCCAAGACGTCCTACATGTATTCGGCCTATGAAGGCGACGGATCGCGGCCGCCGGAAAACGAGGCCGAGCCGACCGACCGCAAGAAGGTCGCGATCCTGGGCGGCGGGCCCAACCGCATCGGCCAGGGCATCGAATTCGATTACTGCTGCGTCCATGCGGCCTATGCGCTCAAGGAAACTGGGTACGAGGCCATCATGGTCAACTGCAACCCGGAAACGGTCTCGACCGATTACGACACCTCGGACCGTCTGTTCTTCGAACCCTTGACCGCCGAAGACGTGATCGAGCTGATCCGGGGCGAGCAGTCGAAAGGCGATTTCCGCGGCGTCATCGTGCAACTGGGCGGACAGACGCCGTTGAAGCTGTCCCTGGCGCTGGAAAGTGCGGGCATTCCCATTCTCGGCACCTCGCCCGACGCCATCGACCTGGCCGAGGACCGCGAGCGGTTCCAGAAACTGCTGACCGACCTCAACCTGCGCCAGCCGGCCAACGGTTTGGCCCGTTCCCAGGCCGAGGCCGAAGCCGTGGCCGAACGCATCGGCTATCCGCTGGTCATCCGGCCGTCCTACGTGCTGGGCGGCCGCGCCATGGAAATCGTCCATGACCTGACGGCCCTGCGCCGTTACATGACCGATGCCGTGAAGGTGTCGGGTGATTCGCCGGTGCTGCTCGACAGCTATCTGCAGGACGCCATCGAGGTCGATGTCGACGCGCTTGCCGACGGCACCGACGTGTTCGTCGCCGGCATCATGCAGCACATCGAGGAAGCGGGCATCCATTCCGGCGACAGCGCCTGTTCGCTGCCGCCGTTCTCGCTCGGCCCCGATACCATCGCCGAACTGGAACGCCAGTCTCATGCCCTGGCCAAGGGTCTTGGCGTGGTCGGCCTGATGAACGTGCAGTTCGCGGTCAAGGACGGCGATATCTATATCCTGGAGGTCAATCCCCGGGCGTCGCGCACCGTGCCCTTCGTCGCCAAGGCGACGGGCATCCCGGTGGCCAAGATCGCGACCCGCCTGATGTGCGGCGAAAAGCTGGCCGACATGGACCTGACCTCGCGCGCCGTCGGCGGCCATGTCGCGGTCAAGGAGGCGGTGTTCCCGTTCTCGCGCTTCCCCGGCGTCGATACGGTGCTGGGCCCGGAAATGAAATCGACGGGCGAGGTCATGGGCCTGGACCGCGACTTCCCCCGCGCCTTCGCCAAATCGCAGCTGGCGGCGGGCATGAGCCTGCCGACCTCGGGCACGGTGTTCATTTCGGTCAAGGACCGGGACAAGACCGGCATGGCGGCGTTGGCCGCGCGGCTTACGGCGATCGGCTTCCAGCTGGTGGCCACGGGCGGCACGCAACGCTTCCTGGCCGATCAGGGCCTGGACGTGGCGCGCATCAACAAGGTTCTCGAAGGCCGCCCGCATTGCGAGGACGCCATCGTCAACGGCGACATCCATCTGGTCATCAACACGACCGAGGGGGCGCAGGCGATCGAGGACTCGCGCTCCATCCGCCGGGCGGCCCTGGAACACGGGGTGCCCCACTACACCACCCTGACCGCCGCCGCCGCCGCGGTCGCGGCCATGGAGGCGATGGCCCACGGGACGCTTGAAGTGGCGCCGCTTCAAGATTATTTTTCTAAGACGTACTAGACCAATCCAGCATGATCCGGTGATAGACGGGCCCTTACCGATAAGGGCCGGCACCATGATTTTGTGTTTTGATACGCCCGGATCGGGGCAGGAGAGCGGTGAGATGGACAAACTTCCGATGACGCGCGAAGGCCTTCAGGCCCTCGAAGACGAACTCAAGCGGCTGAAGGCCGTGGATCGCCCCGCGGTCATCCAGGCGATTGCCGAGGCGCGGGCTCATGGCGACCTGTCGGAAAACGCCGAGTACGATGCCGCGCGTGACAAGCAGGGCTTCATCGAAGGCCGCATCGCCGAGCTGGAGGCCGCGATCAGCCTGGCCGAGGTCATCGACACCTCGGCCATGGCCGGCGACACGGTGCGGTTCGGCGCCTGGGTGGTGCTTGCCGACGAGGACACGGGCAAGGAAGTCACTTACCGCATCGTCGGGCAGCACGAGGCCGACCTGGAAAAGGGCAAGATTTCCGTGACCTCGCCCCTGGCCCGAGCCTTGATCGGCAAGTCGGCCGAGGATTCGGTCGAGGTCGCCGCCCCCGGCGGCTCCAAAGCCTACGAAATCTGCGAAATCCGCTACAAGTAAGCACGTCCGCCGTCAGGCGACTTTCCCGACGCGCGGCTCCGGCAAGATCCAAGTGACCGGGTCGAACGCCAGCGCTTGTCCGGTCAGGGCCGCTTCGGCCGTCGGCAGAACGTCCAGATTGGGCCACAGGCCGTCTTTCAGCGCCTGGCGATAGGCATCGGGCAGGGCTTCCCGCGCCATGCCGGCCCGCGCCCCTTCATAATCGTAGTCCAACGCCAGATGGCGGATGACGATCCCGCCCGGGGCGGGGTCCAGCACGGAATACCAGACCCGGGGCGTGCCGTCGTTGGCGGGCACGCCGATGACGCCCGGATTGTGCCACAGACGCCCGTCGGACAGCACATCGGTGAACGGCAGGCCGGAATGGCCCGCGATCACGCCGTCCACGCCCAGGTCGTCGAGGGCGACGCGCTTTTCGGCTTCCGGGGTGGAGGCGAACACCCATTCGGAAATGTCCCGCGAATGGCCGTGCACCACGGCGAATTTGGCCCCTCCCATCTCGAACGTGATGGGGTGGGGCAGGCCAGCCATCCAGGCCTTGTGGGCAGGGGTCACGTGGCTGCTGGCATGGGCGAACCAGCGCACGGACAGAAGGTCGCACTGCGATCCTTTTTCGAAGCCGCAGCGGCAGTCGTCGCCGCCTTCGCCCAGGGCTTCCTCGCAGTTGCCCATGGCGACATGACAGCCCCAATCGATAATTTCATCAAGGGTGCCGTCCGGATCGCCGCAGTAGGCGACCACGTCGCCGGTGCAGATCACCCGGCCCGCCGGGATTCCCAGGCGGTCGGTTTCGGCGCGCAGCGCCCGGGTCGAGTGCAGGTTGGAATAGGGGCCGCCGAACAGCAGGACCGGACCGTCGAGACGGCCGAGGTCAAGGGCGGGGCGTTGGGTCGCGGCCATGGCTTAGTCGCCTCCGGAGCAGTTGGCGCCGCCGAGCACGCAGAAGGTGGCGCAATGGGGATGGTTTAGATGCACAGGTCCTCCGGCGTCGGCCAGGGTCGGGCCCATTTCGAACCGGCTGTCATAGGGCAGCAGGGTGCAGGGCAGGACGACGGGGGCGTCGGCGCCCTTGCGCTTCACCACCATGCGGGCGGTGGCGCACATGATGCTTGCCGGGTCGACACCCAGGATGCCCCAGCAGGCAGTGGTGATTTCCGGCACGTCGCGGGCCGCGTCCATGTCGGGGAAGACAACCAGATCGCGGGGCGAGTGGGCGTCCAGGTCGATGCCTTCGGCGGCGAACAGCCGGGCGAATCCCGTGCGGGTTTGATCTTCCGTCTCGCCGATCGGCTGGCGGGCGGCGACGGACAGGGTGACATCCAGGCCAGCCAGCCATTTCAGGCCGCGCATCATCGGCGCCCAGCTGTTCGCCCCTCGGACCGCCTCATGGCCGGCCGGGGTGAAGTGGTCGATGGACACGCGCAATGCCAGGGCCTTGCCGTGACGCCGGGCAAGGTCGGCGACCGCCGCCCGTTTTTGCCACAAGGGCGCCATGGCGTTGGTCAGGATCAACACGCGAAAGCCCCGCGCCAGGGCGTCCCCGGCCATGGCGGCCATGTCCTTGTTCATGAAGGGCTCGCCACCGGTGAAGCCGATTTCCTGGGTGCCCAGGCCGTCCCGCGTGATCTCGTCCAGGAAGGCGGCGGCCTCGTTCCGGGTGATATAGGCGAGACGGTCGTTCTTCGGCCCGCTTTCGATGTAGCAGCCGTCGCATTCGATGTTGCAGAGCGATCCCGTATTGATCCAAAGCGTACGCAGGCCGGCAAGCGCCACGGCGGCGCGGGCCTCGCCCTTGGCCGTGACCTCCGGATTCTGGAACTTTTTCGTATCAAGGGCCGGCCGTTCGGCCAGCATCGCCTGAATCATGGTCATTTTCCTGGTGGCTTTGGGCCGCGATGGTCCCGGTGGATGCGGGGCCGGGACGGATTTTTCGAACACAAGCAATGGAAAGCTGTAACCGAACCGCCGGTGCCCCGGCCATAAACATTTTTGTGAGCGTGCCGTGTGTGCGGTCTTGAATCGCCGGCCATCGGGCCCGCTTGCGTCCAACAAAGCAATGACCTATAGACTGCGCCCAGGGTCAGCGCGCAACGGCCGCGTTCCCGAATGCGGGTGTAGCTCAATGGTAGAGCTTTTGCTTCCCAAGCAAGTGACGAGGGTTCGATTCCCTTCACCCGCTCCACCCTTCGCTCTTCGAGCTTCGGGTGGCAGGCCATCCGAAGCTCGTTAGACGAAGGCGTGTCCCCCGGCCTCCAGTCGGCCGGAGCCGACTTTCGGTCGGCGTAGGCCGAAGCCTTGGCGAAGGGGGACGACCTATTACCTATGGTCATATGACTTAAGGTCATCTTGTTTTTGTATATCAGAATGATAATTTTTGATCGTGGCGCTTGTGGATTTCGCTGCTGGGACAACAGCTTAGGCGCAGAGATTAAATCTTCGCGCCGTCCACGAGAAAGCCATTGCCAGTGACTGGGCCCACCGCTCGGTCCACCGGCTTCCCTCCTCCCTGAAACTCGGGCCGGTCCCTTTGGGCCGGCCTTCTTCTTTTCTGCATCCGGGGTTGAATCCGGGGCCGGTGATCTGCCGCGCCGGGTCGGCGGCTATTTGTTCAATGCCTTGGCGTGATGGGCGATGTGATCGGCCATGAAGGTCGCGATGAAGAAGTAGGAATGGTCGTAGCCGTCCTGCAGGCGCAGCGTGCAGGGCTGGTCCACGGCGGCGCAGGCGTCGGCGAACAACTGCGGCTTCAACTGGGCGTCCAGGAACGGGTCGTCGGTGCCTTGGTCGATCAGGATGTCACCGGCGAAGAAATGGCCGGATTTGACCAGTTCGGTCGCGTCGTATTCCTGCCATCGCGCCTTGTCGTCGCCCAGATATCCGGCAAAGGCCTTCTCGCCCCACGGCACGACGGACGGTGCCACGATGGGGGCAAAGGCCGACAGCGACGTATAGGTGCGCCGTTCGCGCAATGCGATGACCAACGCGCCATGACCGCCCATGGAATGGCCGAAAATACCCTGGCGGTCGCGGTCGCCGCCGCCGATTCCGTTGAACACGACGTCGGGCAGTTCCTCGGTCACGTAGCTGTACATGTTGTAGTGCTGAGACCACGGATCGCGGGTCGCGTTCACGTAGAACCCGGCGCCCGATCCGAAATCGTAATCGTCATGTTCGCCGGGCAGGTCGGTGCCGCGCGGGCTGGTGTCGGGGGCAATGACCATCAGGCCGTGTTCGGCGGCGTGCTTCTGGAACCCGGATTTGACGGTGAAATTCTCTTCCGTGCAGGTCAGGCCCGACAGCCACCACAACACCGGCACCGGCCCCTCGGCCGTGCCCTCGATCACGGCCGGCGGCGTGTAGACCGCGAACCGCATGGGACAGGCGCAGATGTCGGAACGATGTTCCCAGACCGTCTGTAGCCCGCCAAACGACTTGTTTTCAGATATCTTTTCCATGGCCCGAATGATGGCTTGCTGGGCGAAAAAATTCAAACGCCGTGTCGGCGCGAGGGAAGAATCAGATGCGCCGGTCTTCGCCGGCCGGGTGGCGGGCGAAGATGTGGTTGGCGACATAGGTCATCACCGTATCGCCCTTGTGGGTGACGACGGCGTATTTGATCTTGGTATAGCCGCGATCGGGTTTCGAATCGGAGGCGCGGGATTCAAGCACCTCGGCCTCGACGTGCAAGGTGTCGCCCGGGCGCACCGGCAAAAGCCAGCGGATTTCGTCCAGCCCCGGCGATCCCATGGAACATTCATTCATGATGTTTTCCTGGAACCACAGGCGGAAGGCGACCAGCAGGGTCTGAAATCCGGAGCCGATAATGCCGCCGAACTGGCTCGCGCTGGCGGCTTCGGCGTCGACATGGAAAGGCTGGGGGTCCCACTGCCAGGCGAATTCCATGATCTGGGCCTCGGTCAGGGTCATGCCGCGGGTCTGGAACTTGCGGCCGGGCATGAAATCCTCAAAGTAGAGCGCGTCCATTGTCGGTTTCTTCCGTTCTTCAGGTTGGTCGGATAATCGATTGCCAGCGGTTTAGCGGAATCCAAGACGCAAGGAAAGCCATGGATTGACACCGGCGAAGGGGGGAACTCGCCTGGTGGGCGGCTGTCAGTCTTCCTGCCAGACCGGCAGGGAGGGCGTGCTGTCCTTGATATTCGCATCGTCCGTCAAAAGGCCGTAGGCCTTCAACTGGCGGGCAACGCTGGGAAAGGTTTCAAGCCCCTTGGGCATGCGGGCTTGCGACGCCGTGAAATCGACCAGCGCCAGATTGCGTTCGCGGCGTGCTTCACGCAGCAGGCCGCGGGTGAACCAGCCGCGCCAATCCTCGGGCGCGAGTTCGACCGCCCGGTCGCAGTCGCTGAGGGCCTCGGGCAGATCGCCTTTCAGGGTCAAGGTCCGGCAGCGCACGCGCAGTGCCTTGACGTTTTTCGGCCATTGGGCGAGCGCCTGGGTGAAATCGGCAAGGGCGAGTTCCGGACGTTGGGTTCGGACCAGGGCGCGGCCGCGGAAGTAATAGGCGTCGGACAGCCGTTCGGGCTCCAATGCGTGGGTTCGAATCGCCTCCGTCAGATGCACGATGGCGCGGGGATAGTCCCGGGCCTTCATGAAATGCAAGCCGTAGGCAAGCAGCTTCGGCCCGTCTGCCACGGTACCGGCATCCGCATCGGCGGCGGCCGCCGGGCCGGCCATCAGGCCGGCGGCCAAACAGCCGGCCAGACAGCCGGCCGCAATCAGGCGGCGCGTCAAAAAGTGACGACGCTTCGGATGCTCTTGCCTTCGTGCATGAGGTCGAAGCCCTTGTTGATGTCTTCCAACGGCATGACGTGGGTAATCAGGTCGTCGATGTTGATCTTGCCGTCCATGTACCAGTCGACGATTTTCGGAACGTCCGTGCGCCCGCGTGCCCCGCCGAAGGCCGTGCCGCGCCACGACCGGCCGGTGACCAACTGGAACGGCCGGGTCGAAATTTCCTGACCGGCACCGGCGACGCCGATGATGATGCTTTCGCCCCAACCCTTGTGACAGCATTCCAGTGCCTGACGCATAACGGTGGTGTTGCCGATGCACTCGAACGAATAATCGGCCCCGCCACGGGTCAGCTCGACCAGATGGTTGACCAGATCGTCGCCATGGTCCTTGGGATTGACGAAGTGGGTCATGCCGAACTTGCGGGCCAACTCCTCGCGCGCCGGGTTCAGGTCGACGCCGACGATCATATCCGCACCGACCAGCTTGGCGCCCTGCAACACGTTCAGCCCGATACCGCCCAACCCGAACACGACCACGTTCGATCCCGGCTCCACCTGGGCCGTGTTGATGACGGCGCCGATGCCCGTGGTCACGCCGCAGCCGATGTAGCAGACCTTATCGAAGGGGGCGTCTTCGCGAATCTTGGCGAGCGCGATTTCCGGCACCACGGTGAAGTTGGAAAAGGTCGAGGTGCCCATGTAGTGGAACACGTCCTCGCCGTTCAGCTTGAACCGCGAGGTGCCGTCGGGCATCACGCCCTGGCCCTGGGTCGCGCGGATCGCCTGGCACAGGTTGGTTTTGGGGTTCAGGCAGTATTCGCACTGCCGGCATTCGGGCGTGTACAGGGGGATGACGTGGTCGCCCTTCTTCAGGGACGTGACGCCGGGGCCGACCTCGACCACCACGCCGGCACCCTCGTGGCCCAGGATGGCGGGAAAGATGCCTTCCGGATCGGCGCCCGACAGGGTGAATTCGTCCGTGTGGCAGATGCCCGTGGCCTTGATTTCGACCAGGCATTCGCCCTCCTTGGGGCCGTCCAATTCGACGGTTTCGATGGACAGGGGGGAGCCGGCCTCGAGGGCGACGGCGGCGCGGGTCTGCATTTCTGAACTCCCTTCGGTTTCGTTTCTTAAAACGTTTTTGCGTCTCGTTGGACGCCAGACTAGGCGTTTTTAGGCTTAAAGAAAATTAAGTTTGATTCAGAAATCGTTAATGACTCCTCCCTAATGTTGGCCTTGGGACGACTTGACTTTAAGTGCAGGAGGCTATGGCAGGAGAAGCTGCCATGCCTGCAAACCTCAAGAACTGGAGGTGCGACGATGCAGCGCATTCACGCTTCAGCAAAAGCGACATCACTCACCGTGACCGGCATAGTCATCGGCTTCGCGGTAGCGACCGCCGTCATTGCCTCTGCCGCTTTTGGCTGAGCCTTTCCCATTACGTTTGCCCTAATACCCCGCAGAAGAGGCCCGGCGGTCACTCCCCAACTCCCCAACCTTCCCCCCAGCCGCCGGGCCTCACCCCACTGACCGATTGAGGTCACTCCGCTTAAGGCCCCCGGGTTCCCCACCTGGGGGCCTTTTGCCGTTCTCGATTGATTTCTCTGTGGTCAACTTGTTGTCAGTATCGGCTGTTAGTATCCGCCGCAAATCATGTTGAGCACCTAACAAGGGTGCCTTGAGGGAAAATTGAAAATCACCGCGGCGGCGCATGTGCGCCGGGCGTGTCCCTGCATGAAGACCAAAATCGAGCATCTCCATGTTTTTTATGAAATTGTTCGCAGCCTTTTTGGCGAGGTTCTCTCCGCCGGTCACCAATCACGGAGGCCGTGGCGATGACGTCATCACGGGTGGAGACGGCCGCGACAAGATTTATGGCCGTGATGGGGACGATACGCTCGATGGTGCCGGCGGCAACGACAAGATCTATGGCGGCAACGGCGACGACGTGATCGAGGGCGGGGCCGGCAACGACCATGTCCATGGCGATCGCGGCGACGACATCGTCTCCGGCGGCGCTGGTAACGATCATGTCGACGGTGGCAGCGGCAATGACGTGCTGTCCGGCGGCACCGGCAACGACCATATCGACGGCGGCAGCGGCGACGACGACATCGACGGCGGCGACGGGCGCGACCTGGTTCATGCCGGCAGCGGCAACGATGTCGTCAACGGGGGCGCCGGTAAGGATTTCATCGACGGCGACCGTGGCGACGACATCGTGTCCGGTGGCGCCGGCAGCGACCACGTGAAGGGTGGCAAGGGCGACGACACCGCGGTCTACGTGATGGGCGACAATGGCGGCAGCCGCGACACTTATGAAGGCGGCAAGGGCGTGGACACCCTGCGCCTGGACCTGACCCAGGCCGAATGGCTGCGCGCCGATGTGCAGCGCGACGTCCGCGACTATCTGGAATTCATCGACGATCACACCGGCCGCAAGGGCGAAGCCGACGGCAAGTGGTTCACGTTCTCGGCCTTCGGTCTGAAGGCCAAGGAATTCGAAAACCTGAAGGTCGTCGTCGACGGGGTTGAAATCGATCCCGCCGACCAGGGCGTGATCGCCAACGACGATGCCTTCGTGACGACGGGCGAGGATGCCGCCGTGTCCGGCTCTGTCCTGACGAACGATCTGGTGCCCGATCTTGTGGCCTCGGTCACGCTGGTCAGCGGCCCGGCCCAGGGCAACCTGACCTTCAACGCCGACGGCACCTTCGCCTATGATCCGGGCAATGCCTTCAATCATCTGGGCGCCGGCGAAACGGCGACGCAGACCTTCACCTACCGCGTCACCGACGCGGACGGCGATTCGGACGAGGGCCTGGTCACCCTTACCATCACCGGCACCAACGACGGCCCCGTGGCCGCCGCCGACGTGATCGCGGGTGGGGTCGAGGACACGGCCCTGGTGATTCCCGCGGGCGACCTTCTCGCCAATGACACGGACGCGGATGCCAATGACACGCTGACCATCAGCGCCGTCGGCGCCCCTCAGGGCGGCACGGTTGCGCTGAACGGCAACGGCGATGTGGTGTTCACGCCCGCCCCGAACTATTCCGGCCCGGCCAGTTTCACCTATACCGTGGTCGACGGCGCGGGTGCCCAGTCGACCGCCACCGTCACCTTCGAGATCGAGGCCACGGCGGATCAGCCGGTCCTGACGGTTCAGGACGTGTCCGGCCAGGCGGGCCAGCCCGTAGCGCTCGACATTGCCGCGGCCTTGACCGACACGGACGGCTCGGAAGTTCTCAGCCTGACCTTGTCCGGCCTGCCGGCCGGCAGCCTGCTTTCCGCCGGCACGGCCAACGCCAACGGCACCTTTACCCTGGCGCCCGGCGATCTGGCCGGCCTGACCCTGACCCCGCCCACCGGCGTGTCCGGCGACGTCACGGTCCAGGTCACGGCGACCGCCACGGAACAATCCAACGGCGCCAGCGCCGCCGTCACCACGGCCTTCATCCTGGCTCTGCCGGTGGCCAATCAGGCGCCCGACGACATCGCGCTCGACAACAGCCATGTTCTGGAAAACGAAAAGGGCTGGGTTGTCGGTTCCCTGACCGTCAGCGATCCCGACGCGGGCGACAGCCATGTCCTGGCGGTCAGCGATGCGCGGTTTGAGATCGTTGCGGGGCAGTTGAAGCTGAAAGACGGCATCGCACTTGATTTCGAGGCCACCCCTTCGGTCTCCGTCGACGTCACGGCGACGGATGCGGGCGGGCTCAGCCGCACGGAAACCTTCGTCATCACGGTCGATGACGTGCCCGACACGGCGACCCCGGGCAGTGATTTGCTGATCGGGTCATCCGGCGCGGACGTCATCGACGGGCTGGGCGGTAACGATACGATTTATGGCCTGGGCGGCGACGATCTTCTGATCGGCGGCGCCGGCGACGATTCCCTTTACGGCGGTGCCGGCAATGACGAATTGATCGGCGGCACGGGGGACAACGTCCTCGATGGCGGTGACGGCGACGACATCCTGCGCGGCGGCAACGGCAACAACACGGTGCTGGCCGGTGCGGGTAACGACGAAATCTATTTGGGCGACGGCGACAATTATGTCGATGGCGGTGACGGCGACGACATCGTCGAAGCCGGGGAATTTGGCAACGGCGACAACGAACTGATCGGCGGGGCCGGGGATGATGATCTATCCGCGGGCGACGGCGATAACCGCGTGTTCGCAGGCATCGGCAACGACATCGTCGACTTGGGAGATGGCGGCAATTTCGTCGAAGGTGGCGACGGCGACGACGAAATCCTGGTCGGCAATGGCGACAACGTGATCCATGGTGGTGCCGGCAACGATCTGATCGACGGCCTGGATGGCGACAACACGATCTATGGTGATGACGGCGACGACCTTGTCATTGTCGATGACGGCGACAACCGCATCTTCGGTGGCGCCGGCAACGATGATCTGGATGCCGGCGACGGCGACAATTACATCGAAGGCGGCGACGGCGACGACATCATCATCGTCGGCGACGGCGATAACGAAATCTACGGCGGCGCCGGGGACGACGACATCGAAACCGGGTACGGTGAAAATTATATCGACGCCGGTGACGGCGACGATTTCGTGACCCTGGACGACGGCGGCGCCATCGTGTTCGGCGGGGCCGGCGACGACGATATCTGGGCCTACGGCGGCGACAACGTGATCGACGCAGGCGATGGCGACGACATCGTGGAAACGGGTGACGGCGACGACATCCTCACCGGCGGCCTGGGTCAGGACATCCTGATCGGCGGCGAAGGCCGGGACGTGTTCATCTACCGCTCGGCCGATGAATCGGGTGCCGGGGCGGCCCTGCGCGACGTGATCGAGGACTTCGATGCCGGCACCGCCGGGGATTCCGTCGATATTCTCGATTTCTCGAGCTTCGTGACCGGCGCGTTCGCCTTCCTGGGTGACGAGACCAATGCCTTCGACGGCGGCGGCAACACCCAGGCGCGGTTCAACGACCAGACCAAGATTCTGGAAATCGATGCCGACGGTGACGCCCAGGTCGACATGGAGATCGAGCTGACGGACACCGACGGCGCGGCGCTGGACGACAGCGACTTCAACGTCACCTGATCTGCGGTCTTCCTTGTATTAGGATTTCTTGGGCGCTTGTTAAGCAAATCTCGCTTGCGGCGCAGGTGCGGTTGGGGCCCAATTAAGGCCTGGGACTGGCCGGAACAGGCCTGCCCGCGTAGAATTCCGGAAAACCGGAACATCCGCACGACCCTAGGGAGGAATCCATGCCGAAGCTGTTGTCGGAACAACAGGTCAATCAGTTTCACGAGGACGGCTATGTCGCGCCTGTCCCCATCATGTCGGCTGACGATGCGCTGTCCTACCGCCGTCGCTTCGAAGCCTATGAAGAGGCTCAGGGCGGCTGGTATGAGTTGTCCAAGGGGCAGAAGTTATATCTGCTGCAGACCTGGGCGGCGGAGCTGGTATCCCATCCGAAGATTCTCGACGCCGTCGAAGACGTGCTCGGCCCGGATATCCTGGCTTGGGGCTGCTCGCTGTTCGTGAAGGACGCGAATGATCCCGGTTTCGTGTCCTGGCATCAGGACGCGACCTATTGGGGGCTGTCCAAGCCCGATGTGCTGACCGCCTGGGTCGCCTTGTCACCGGCGACGGTCGAAGCCGGCTGCATGAAGGTCATCCCCGGCAGCCACAAGTGGGACCAGATTGCCCACCGCGACACCCTGGACAAGCATAACCTTCTGACCCGGGGTCAGGAACTGGCGGTCGAGGTCAACGAGGACGAAGCGGCCTATATGCCGCTCAACCCCGGTGAGGTGTCGTTGCACCATGTGCTGATCGCCCATGGTTCGACCCCCAATACGACCGACGACCGGCGCATCGGCTTCGCCATTCGCTACATCCGTCCCGACGTGTCACAGGTCAATGCCGACAAGGATTGCGCCTGGTTGGTGCGTGGGCAGGACAATCATGGCAACTTCATCCATGAAACCCCGCCCGACGCGGACATGGACGAGGCGGCGCTGGCCGAATACGCCCGCATCATGAAGCTGCGCCAAAGCATCCTGTACAAGGGTGTTCAGGGCAAACCGGCCCATACGGACCTGACCGCCGCGGGATAATCGCCGGTTTCGCGTTTCATTTTGCCGACACGGTCTTTGCCTGTGCAGAGCGGGGGTGTAGCATGCGCCACCTACAGTCCCCGCCTGCATCCCAACGGAAACATCCATGACCGAAACCACCACTCGCCCCGCCGGCCCTTTGGCGGGAATTCGCATCCTCGACATGACCCGCATCCTGGCGGGTCCGACCTGCGCCCAGCTACTGGGCGATCTGGGCGCCGACGTGATCAAGATCGAACGCCCCGGCGTCGGCGACGACACGCGCAGCTGGGGCCCCCCGTTCCTGACCGCCGAAGACGGCGGCGACCTGGACGAAAGCGCCTATTACCTGGCTGTCAATCGCAACAAGCGCTCGGTCACCGTCGATTTCTCCCGGCCCGAGGGTGTGGCCCTGATCAAGCGCTTGCTCAAGCATTGCGACGTGCTGGCTCATAACCTGAAGGTCGGCGGGCTGGAGAAATTCGGCCTGGGTTATGCCGACCTGAAGGACGAATTTCCCGGCCTGGTCTACTGCCATATCTCCGGCTTCGGCGAGACCGGCCCTTATGCCAAGCGGCCGGGCTATGACGCCCTGGCCCAGGCCATGGGCGGGATCATGTCCCTGACCGGCAGCCCCGACGGGGAGCCGGTGCGCGTCGGCGTCGGCATTTCCGACATCATGTGCGGCATGTACGCCTCGACCGCGATCCTGGCCGCACTCCGCCACCGCGACAAGACCGGCCAGGGCCAGAACATCGACTTAGGATTGCTCGACACCACCGTGGCCTGGGCGTCGAACGAGGCGCTGAACTATTTCACCTCAGGCCAGCTGCCCAAGCGGCGCGGCAACCAGCACGCCAACATCGTGCCCTATCAGGTGTTCCCGACCAAGGACGGCTACTTCTATCTGGCCGCCGGCAACGACGGGCAGTATTCCCGGTTCTGCGAGTTCGCGGGCGTGCCCGAGCTGGCGACCGATCCACGCTACGACACCAACCCGAAACGCCTGGTCAACCGGGACGAGCTGGTCGCCAAGCTGGAACAGGTCACGCCGAAAAAGACCACCCAGGAATGGATCGAGGGCCTGGAACAGCGCAACGTGCCCGCCGCCCCGGTCTACAATCTGGAACAGACCTTCAACGATCCGCAGATCAAGCATCGCGAGATGAAGATCGAGATGGACCAGCCCTTGGCCAAGAACGGCAAGGTGGCGCTTCTGGGCAATCCCATCAAGCTCAGCGAAACGCCCGTCAGCTACCGCCGCCCGCCGCCGACCCTGGGCCAGCACACGGACGAGGTTCTGGCCGAACTTCTGGACCTGAGCGACGACGACCGCGCCAAGCTGCGCGATGACGGACTGATTTAAAGGGGAATCTCACCATGTTCGACCTCACCGACGACCAGAAAGACCTGCGTGACAAGGCCCGCCGACTGGCCGAAGGGGCCATCGCCGAGCGCGCCGCCGAGGTCGACCGCACCGAGGAATACCCCTGGGACAACGTTGCGTTGCTGAAGGACGCCGGTTTCATGGGCATGACCATCCCCGAAGCCTATGGCGGGCAAGGCCGGTCGTTCCTGGATGCCGTGCTGGTGGTCGAGGAAATGGCCAAGCACTGCGGCGTCACCGGCCGCATCGTGGTCGAAGCCAACATGGGGGCGATTTCCTCGGTCATGCGCTATGGGTCGGAGGAACAGAAAAAGCTTTGCGCCGAACACGTGCTGGCCGGGGACAAGCCCGCCATCTGCATCACCGAACCCAATGCCGGCAGCGCCGCCACGGACATGACGACCCGCGCCGACAAGGTCGGGGACAAATACATCATCAACGGGACCAAGCATTGGATCACCGGCGGCGGCGTGTCCAAGGTGCATCTGATCTTCGCCCGCGTGTTCGAAAACGGCGAGGAACAGGGCATCGGCGGCTTCCTCGCCATCCGCAACGACCATCCGGGCCTGGTCATCGGCACGCGCGAGCCGGCCATGGGTCTGCGCGGCATTCCGGAATGCCAGGTCCATTTCAAGGATCTGGAAGTCCCTGAATCCATGGCCCTGATCCCGCCCCAGGGCATCCGCCGTGGCTTCGCGGGCCTGATGACGGCCTACAACTCGCAGCGCGTGGGCGCAGGCACGGTGGCGCTGGGCATCGCCCAGGGCGCCTATGAAAAAGCCCTGGCCTATGCCCAGGAACGCGAACAGTTCGGCCGTCCCATCGCCGAATTCCAGGGCCTGCAATGGATGCTGGTCGACATGTCGACCCAGATCACGGCGGCGCAGACCCTGATCTACCGCGCCGCCGCCAGCGCCGAAACGGACCAAAGCGGCTTCCCCGACATGACCCTGGCGGCCCAGGCCAAGATCTTCACCTCTGAAATGGCCATCAAGGTGACGTCGGAAGCGCTTCAGGTGTTCGGCGCCATGGGCTATTCCCGCAACCTGCCCATGGAACGCATGTACCGCGACGCCCGCATGTTCACCATCGGCGGTGGCACGGCCCAGGTCCTGCGCAACATGGTGGCGACCCAGATTCTCGGCCGCAAGCTGCCGCAGACCCGCGACGGCTATCAGAAGCTGGCCGAGAAGTAGGGCAGCCCCCTTCCGGTAAACTTCCCGCGAGGGCCCTCGTCAGGGGGCGCGGCCGTCCTATATGATCGATCAGGACCTTAACTGGTGGAAACGTAAGATGACCGGCAAGATCGAGAAACCCGACGCCGAATGGCGCCAGCAACTGACCGACGAACAGTACAAGGTGACCCGCCTGAAGGGCACGGAACGCGCCTTTACAGGCAAATACCACGACGAGAAAACGCCGGGCACCTATGTCTGCATCTGTTGCGGCGAGCCGCTGTTTTCGTCCGACACCAAGTTCGACAGCGGCACCGGCTGGCCCAGCTATTATCAGCCGGTCAGCCCGGACGCGGTCGTTGAGCATGAGGACGTCAGCTTCTTCATGCGCAGGGTCGAGGTCGTCTGTGCCAAATGCGATGCCCATCTAGGCCATGTGTTCCCCGACGGGCCGGAACCGACGGGACAGCGCTACTGCATCAACTCGGCATCCCTGGCCCTGAAGCCCGAGGAATAACCCCCGCTGCCCCCTGATTTCGAGGGGGCTGCCGCGCGCACACCGCATGGCGGGAATCGATGACGGCTTATAGCCAAAAGCCGACTTTTGGAGTACCTGTTCGGGCGTAATATCGTGCGCGGAACGCCGCCGGCCCGGGCCCGGCCCTCCGCTGATTGATACGCCCCTTGAAAGTCGTGCAGGTTCCGCCGTGATCCGCAACGCCACCTTGGAAGATGTCCCGGTCCTCACGGATCTGGAACAGCAATGCTTCGACACCGACCGGTTGTCGCCGCGCAACTTCCGCTACCTTCTGACGCGCGGGAACGCGTCGCTTATCGTCGATGACGCAGACGGCGCCATCACCGGCTACAGCCTGGTGCTGTTCCACCGCAACACGTCGATGACGCGCCTCTATTCCTTCGCGGTGCTGCCCGACCGACAGCGCGGCGGCATCGCCCGCGCGTTGCTGGCCCAGTCGGAAAAGATCGCCCTGGAAAAGGGCTTCGTGATGATGCGGCTGGAAGTGCGCCGGGACAACGCGCGCGCCCTCGCGTTCTACGAAAAAGCCGGCTACCGCGCCTTTTCGACCTATCCCGATTATTACGAGGATCATGTCGACGCGGTGCGCATGGAAAAGGCGCTGGCGCCGCATCTTTCGGCTGACGACGCGCTTGTTCCCTACTACGCCCAGACGCTGGAATTCACCTGCGGCCCGGCCTGCCTGATGATGGCCATGAAGGCGCAGGAGCCGGACCTGGTGCTCGACCGGACGTTCGAACTGCGCCTGTGGCGCGAGTCGACGACCATCTTCATGACCTCCGGACATGGTGGATGCGGACCCTACGGCTTGGCGCTGTCCGCCTGGAAGCGGGGCTTCGTCGTCGATATGTTCGTCAGCGAGGATGGGGCGATGTTCGCCAATGGCGTGCGCAACGAGGAGAAGAAGGAAGTCATCCGTCTGGTCCAGGCCGATTTCATCGAGGAAATCGGCAAAACCGGCGTGCGCGTCAAGCATGCGCCGCCGGCCCTCGCAGACCTGCGCCGCCGGTTCGAAAAGGGCCATGTTCCCATCGTTCTGATCAGCGCCTATCGCCTGACGGGCTACAAGGCGCCGCATTGGATGGCCATCACCGGCTTTGATGATCGTTTCGTTTATGTCCACGAACCTTACGTCGATACCGACGAGGGCGAGACCGAAACGGTCTGTTTCGGTATTCCCATCCGTCTTGAGGAGTTCGACCGCATGATGCGCTACGGCGGGTCAAAGCAATATGCGGTGGTTGTCATCGGCCCGAAAAAGAGGAGCGCCTGATGGCCCGCAGTGTAATTGTCGTCGACCGGCTTTCCGATTGGCGCTGGAATCAGGAAGGCCTGAACATCCAGACGGTCGATGCCTTCATCGCGGAAAAGCGCACGCCGAACAAACGGCCGCTGCGCGTGATTAATTTGTGCCGCCGCTACAAGTATCTGTCGGCCGGATATTATTGTTCATTGCTGTCGGAATCCCGCGGCGACCTGCCCATGCCGACGGTGGTCGATATCATCGATTTGGACAAGCGGGGGTCCTACGCCTATGCGGTCCCCGATCTGGAACGCATCCTGCACGCGACGATGAAACGGCTGGCCAGCCCGCCCACGACCGGGTTCGCACTGCATGTGTTTTTCGGGCGGCCGGACGATGCGCGGTTCCGCCGGCTTGCCGCCGAAGTCTTTGATGCCTTTCGCTATCCGGTCCTGGAAATCCAGATCGTGCGCGACAAGCGCTGGCGTATTCAGGCGATCCACCCGCTCGGCATCAATAAGATCAACGCCGACTTGGAGACCGTCTTCGAAGATGCGCTGCGCACCTACGTCCGCGTGCCGGCGTCGCAGCGCAAAAGCCGCCCCTCGGCGCTTTACGAATTGGCCGTTCTGTTCGACCCTAATGAGCGGCTGGCACCGTCGGACGAGGTGGCGCTGAAGCGCTTGGCCAAGGCCGGGGCGGATCAGCGGGTCGAGGTCGAGTTCATCACTGCCAAGGATATCCAACGTATCCCTGAATTCGACGCCCTGTTCATCCGCGAAACCACGGCCCTGAACCACCATACCTTCCGGTTTTCCCGCAAGGCCGAGGTCGAAGGCATTCCGGTGATCGACGATCCGCGCTCGATCCTGCGTTGCACCAACAAGGTCTACCTGTCGGAAGCATTGAAGGCGGCCAACGTGCCGACGCCGCGCACGGAACTGCTCAACCGTTCGACCTTCAACGACAAGCGGCTGGCCGAAATCGAAGCCATGATGGGCTATCCGGTGGTCCTCAAGATTCCCGACGGCGCCTTTTCCCGCGGGGTTGAAAAGGCGGAAAACCGGGAGGATTTCCTACGCCATGCGGAAGGTCTGTTCGAACGCTCCCGCGTGATCCTGGCCCAGGAATACATGTACACACCCTACGATTGGCGGATCGGCCTGATCGGCGGAGAGCCGCTATTCGCCTGCCAGTACTTCATGTCGCGCGCGCACTGGCAGATCTACCGCCATGTCGACAGCCAAAAATCCGTCTCCGGCGCGTGGGAAACCATGCCGATCGACGCGGCCCCCCCCGTGGTGGTCGAGACCGCGCGCCGTGCCGCCGCCCTGATCGGCGACGGGCTCTACGGCGTCGACCTGAAGGAAACGGAGGCCGGCGTGTTCGTGATCGAAGTCAACGACAACCCCAACATCGACGGTGGGGTCGAGGACAAGATCCTGAAGGGCGCCCTTTACGAGCGCGTGATCCAGGAATTCACCCGCCGCATCGACAAGGCCCGAAGCGGCTGACGAAATGGCTGACGGTGGCGGCGGATCACGCCGCCGCCGGCATCCATCTCGACCGGCACTGGTCGTTGAACGGTCCGTATGGGCCGCCTTGTCGACGTCGCCCGCTGGAAGCCGGATAGCCCTTGAATTTCAGCGGCGGGCGCGCGAGACGCGTATTGTCCATTCGTATGATGGGTGCAATTGTGACATGATCCTTCCGTGCCTTGAAAACCGCAGACGCTGACCATTTCCCTTGATCATTTCCGCAATGAAGAATGACATCGCCGCCGCCGCCGTCGGCGCGCTGACGGCATTGCCGCAGGCAATCGCTTTCGGGCTGATTGCCTTCTCGCCGCTTGGTCCTGACTGGGCCGGTGCCGGGATCGCGGCTGGGGTGGGAACGGCAACCCTCGCCGGTGTGTTGGGCGGTGTTCTGGCCTCTCACCCATTGTTGTCATTCGGTCCTGCAGCCGTTACGGCCGTGGTTTATGCGGTCTCAATTCAAACGGCATTGGAGCGCGGCCATTCTGTTGAACAGGCGCTTTTACTGGCTTGTCTTGGCGTTGTAATCGCCGGTCTCGGGATGGCGGTTGCGGGCCTGCTGCGGCTTGGTCGAGCGATTTCCTATATTCCGCTGCCGGTATTGGCAGGCTTCATCTGTTCCTCTGCCATGCTCGTGTTGTTCAATTCCTTGCCCTTTGCTCTGGGCCTGCCGGGCCAGACTGCCTGGGAAATTCTGGTCGGTGGATGGCGCCACATCGCCCTTTGGCCATTGCTGGTCGGAGGGGTGACAGTCGTTGGCACCCTCATTGCCCGTGGGCGGTTCAAGCCAATTCCCGCAGTGTTGCCGGGACTTATCGCTGGCTGGGGCGTCTATATGGTCGGTACCAGCGCCTTTGGTCTTCCGCACGGACCGGAGGTCGGCACCATAAACCTCGCTGTCTTGCGTGAACTTCCCGTGCTGTTGACGCGGGGAAGCGGCCTACGGGAGGTTTGGCAGGACGTTGACATTGCGTTGTTCAGCGGATTGTCCATCGGGCTGTTGTCGGCTTTCTTGACGGTGCTCTCCGCAGGGGCGCTTGAACTTTATTCAGGTGACCGCGCCCGGCCCAATCGCGACCTGTGTTCCCACGGCATCATCAATTGCCTTGTGGGGGTGTTCGGTCTGCTGCCGGGCGGTGGAATGATGAGCCGATCACAGGCCTTGTTTTCCGCAGGCGCACGAACACGCACCGCGAATGTCTATGCGAGTTTGGTCCTGCTGTTCCTTGTCTTGGCGCTCGCACCGTTGCTTTCCGCTTTGCCGATGTGGGCGCTGGCCGCGATGTTGATGGTCATTGCCGTTCAGACGTTTGATGTGACGACGCTGCGCAAGGTAAAGGCGATTTTCTTGCGATCCGTTCCCTATCCGCGGGTTTATGCGAGCGACGTCAGCGTGACCTTCGTCGTCATCTTCACGGCGCTGGCGCTCGACCTGATCGTCGCTGTCGGCGTCGGCATTTGCCTGTCTGTCGTTCTCTTTGTTCTTGGCATGGGGCGTGACCCCGTCCGCCGGGTGTATTCAGCCGACCGGATTTCGTCGAAAGTCCAGCGCCCTGCGTTTCAGGTCGAGACGCTGCAGAGGGAGGGGTATCGAATTGCCGTTGTCGAACTCCACGGCGCCTTGTTCTTTGCCGCCTGCGCGCGGTTGGAGGCCACCATCGCCGGCTTGCGATCGAAGGGTGTTGATTTCCTGATCTTCGATTTCCGCCATCTTACGTCGATCGACAGCACGGGGTGCGCCCTTGTTCGGCGGCTGTGCAATTCGTTGGCGGAATCGGGTGGAAAACTGATGTTAAGCAGGGTCGAGCCCGAACGCCGGACCGACCCCAGGAAACGACGGCAACACGACGGCGTCACAGGGAACGAGTATCGGGTTCACCACAGTTCGCTTCGCTGGATATGGCTCAACCTGGAAGCAAACGGTGTTATTGACGTTGTCGGCCCCGAGTCGGTTTTCGATGACACAAGCACCGCCCTGGCTCGGGCGGAGGCGATGCTTCTTGCGCGGTTGGGGAAATCGGGCGTGCCGGGGCGCCGCGGCATCATCGCCAGCAGCGCGATGCTGCGTAATATGACGCGACCGCAGATACTGACGTTGCGTCGCTATTGCCGGAAGATTTGGTTCCGCCCTGGCGAGTGCGTGTTCAAGCAGGGAGACGGGGCCGATAGCGCGTATTTTCTTGTGTTGGGAGGCATGGAGGTCTTGATCGATATCCCTAGTTCCAAACGAAAACGACGTGTGAGTTCCTTGGTGGAGGGCACATTGTTTGCGGAAATGGCCTTGTTGGATGGTGGGCGTCGCTCCGCCACGGTCCAGGCCACGCGCCGTTCCTGTTGTTTTGAAATCGGGGCCGACGAATATGAGCGTCTGCAAGCCGAAATGCCTGAACTTGCTTTTTGCCTGATGAAGAATCTGGGCTTGGAGCTTTCAAACCGCCTTCGCCTGGCGAACAACATGATCTCTGAGTTGGAGCAATAATTAGGTCGGTGGCATCCACCCGGACCAGCACTGGTCGTTGAAGGGCTCCATATGGGCGGCCTTGTAGGCGGGGCGGGCCTTGATCGCCGCCCACCACTTGGCGGCGTGGGGCCGCTTTTCCGCTGAGACCTCGATCGGCGCCAGTTCCTCCGTGCGGATGACATAGGGGGCGGCGGCGATATCGGCCAGGGAATAGGCGTCGCCGGTGACGAAGCCGGTTTTGGCGATGCGCGCCTCGATGCGGTCCATCATGTCGCGCAGGATGTCCAGCGCCGCTTCCAGCTCTTCCGCCGTATAGGGATCGCGCGCCATGCGGTACCACACGTGCTTGCGGTTGGCGGTCGGGATGGCGGCCAGGCGGCGTTCCAGTTCCTCGTCCGACCATTCGCGGGCCATGGGATGGAAATGGTGCATCCAGTTGTGCTTCTGGATCGCCGGCAGGCAGGTGTCGTCGATGTATTTCCCCCACAGCCGCATGTCGTGCAGCAGCATCGGGTCCGTCGGGCGCAATGGCGGCGTGGGATAGGTCTCGTCCAGGTATTCGTTGATGAAGTTGCTTTCGACCAGCGGATGACCGTCGACCATCAGCGCCGGCACGATGCCCGACGGATTGAGTTTCTTGTACCAGTCTGAATGGTGTTCGAACTTATTCAGGTCGACGACTGTGGCGTCGAAGGTCAGGCCTTTTTCGTAAAGGCACATGCGCACCTTGCGCGACGCGGAAGAAGCCCAGGCATGATAAAGCACGAGGCTGGGCCCCGGCGAGGTCGTGGTGGTCATGGTGTTCTGCTGGTCCTTGTGGTTGGAAAGTGGGTCGGTTGGTCAGGCGGTCATGCCGGTGATGTAGTCGCGCATGGCGGCAGCGTCGGATTCGATTTCGTCCATGCGTTCCTTGACCACGTCGCCGATGGAAATCAGACCCGTCATCTTGCCGTTCTCGGCCACGGGCAGATGGCGGATGCGGCGCTGGGTCATCATGCTCATCAGCACGTTGATGCGGTCGTCCGGCTTGCAGGTAATGACGTTGGCGGTCATGGCCTCGGTCACCGGGCGGGTGAGGGCGCCGGGGCCTTCCATGCCGATGACGCGCACGATGTCGCGTTCCGACAGGATGCCGTTGATGGTATTGCCGTCGTCGGACACGACGATGGCGCCGATCCGGGCTTCGGCCAGGGTGCGCGCGGCCTCGCCGATGGTCGCCCCGGTGGGGATGGTGGTGACGGCGTTGCCCTTGCGTTCAAGGATATGTTTCACGTTCATGGATGCGTCTCCCGTCTGGTCGCCCGGCCTTCGGCCGTGGGCGGGTTTCATCCAGTATATCGTAAATTAGAAGGTTCAGATACGAGGGCGGTCAAGCAGGGGCCTCAGGTGAAATCGCGCTGGGTGATCGGGACATAGGCGGGCAATTCGCGGAATCGGCCGATCCAGGCCGTGACGTTGGGATAAGCGTCCAGGTCATAGCCGCCCTCGGGCGCGACATGGGTATAGCCGTAAAGCGCGATGTCGGCGATGGTCGGTCCATCCCCGACCAGCCACGGTCCGGCCGCCAGGCCCTGTTCCAAGACACCCAATGCGGCATGGCCCTGATCCAGTTTGGCCGGCAATTGCGCCTGCTGGATTTCGGTCAGCGGCGTGTCCTGTTCGGTCAACCAGAACCGGCGTACGGCGATGGTGGGTTCCAGCGTGTATTGTTCGAAGAACATCCACTGCAGAACCTTGGCGCGGGTCCAGGGATCATCGGGCAGGAACGGTGTGCCTTGGGCCAGAAAATTCAGGATCGCCCCTGATTCAGAAAGGCAGCGTCCGTCTTCCAGTTCGAGCACCGGAATTCGGCCGTTCGGATTGAGATTGGCCAGGAAATCGGGTGTGCGGGTTTCCCCCTTGGTGACGTCGTATTCGACCAGGGTGAAGGGGCGGCCGAGAAAGCGCAGCATCAGCCGACATTTGTAGCCATTGCCCGAAGGCAGAAAATCGTGGAGCGTGATCATGATGAAACCCTATCCGGGGTATCCGACCCGCGCAATTGAAGAAGCGTCATGCGCCGAGTGATCTTTCTCATATGTCTTGTTGCCGCCTTGGCGACGGCCGATGTGCCGCGACCGGCCCGTGCGGCGGACCTGCCGGCGACGGCGACGACCCTCGACCTCGTGCGCGCCGCCGCCGCGGGCGATCAGGTATTCCTGACCCAACTGTTGCTGGCGGGGGCCGATCCCAACGTGGTCGGCACGGACTGGCGGGGGCCCCTTCATCATGCGGTGCTGTTGGGGCGGCTTGATATGGCGACCGTGCTTGTCCGCGCCGGGGCGCGGGTCGACTGGCAGGACGCGGACAAGGTCACGCCCCTGATTCTGGCCGCCCATGGCAATTATCCCGAGATTGCCGAATACCTGATCCTGGCGGGTGCGGACCCCCTGATTGCGGACCGCTGGGGACGCAGGGCTCTGGACTACGCGTTGATGAGGGGTAAGAATGATGCCGTCGCCCGGATGTTGCGCCGGGCGGTAATCAACCGGCCCACCCATAAAAACTAATAACGGGCCGTATCGGTTCAAGCATGGGAGGCCTCTAAATGAGCCGCGACTATCCTTTCCAAGTTCAATCGCTGACCGGGGCCATGGGCGCCCGGATTTCCGGCGTCAATCTGTCCGAAGACCTCGACGCTGAAACCTTTGCCGCCGTCACCGCCGCGCTGCATGAATATTTGGTGCTGGTGTTCCCTGGCCAGGACCTGACGCCCGCGGAACAAAGCCGATTTTCCCAGCGTTTTGGGCCGGCGGAACCGCACCCTTACGGGGCCCGGGCCGGCGTGAATAACGAGAATCCCGAGGTCATCGTGCTGGAAACCAAGCCGGGCCGCCGGGGGGCGCGCAACGATTTTTGGCATTCCGACATCTCGGCCTCGGAACAACCGCCGGCGCTGTCGCTGCTGCACGCGCGGATCGTGCCCGAAGGCCGCGGCGATACCCTGTTCTGCAACATGTATCGGGCGCTGGAGACCCTGTCGCCGGCCCTGCAGGACACGCTGCGCGGGCTCGACGCCCTGCATTCGCCGGACGCCATCCGGCGCCGCAATCTGGCCGAACCGGACACGGATTCACCGCAGATTCCGGCCAACCTGGCCTCGTTCCGCCACCCGGTGGTACGCACCCATCCGGACACGGGGCGCGACGCGCTTTACGTCAATACCTTCTTCACCACCAACTTCGTGGACATGACCATGGAGGAAAGCCGGCCGCTGCTGGATTACCTGATGGCCCATGCGACGCAGCCGGAAAACGTTTACCGCCACCGCTGGCAGGAAGGCGATCTGGTGATGTGGGACAACCGTGCGACCATGCATTACGCCGTGCGGGACTACGACGAAAACATGCCCCGGCGCATGCACCGCACGACGGCGGGCGGTGATCGGCCGTTCCTGAAGGATCGGGCGACGGCAGCCTGATCCACAGGGGGATTAGGAAGCGGGAAAGTTAGGGGAGCGAGGCGGCGTCGAGCGGCCCGAAGACTTCTTCGAAGAAGGCTGTCAGATCGGCGTCCGGATTGACGTGTTCGAACTTGAACACGCCGATGCCGTTGGCGACCGTGATGCCGTCATTAGAACAAGGCAGGCGCAGGATTACTGCGCGGCCCCGGTATCCGGCGAGCGTCTCGAACTGTTTGACTTCGCAATGGGGGGCCATCTCGTGCGTCAACCGGCCGCAGCCGCCCCGCGCACTCAGGCCGATGGCCTTGGGCGGCACTTCGATGGGGGAGCGGTCCGTGTAATCGGCGCCGAATGCCTGGGTCAGCCCGGCCCCCCAGAAGCGATAGACCGAGGCAAGCGGTTCCGGCGTTATATCGGTGATATTCATGAAGCGGACGGTTTCCGGGTCCAGCGCGGCCAGGTCGAACTCAGACAGCGCCGGCGCCGCTCTGTCGCCGCGCAGGCGTTGCCAATAATCCAGAACCTCACGATGGAAGGTCGGAAGATTATTTCCCGCCTCAAGAAACGTCGATTTGATACGGACGGAGCTACCCACAGGTGTGTTCACCGAGTTGCCTTGTCAGAATGAAATACCTGCCAATTCAGACGCAATCATTGTGCCAGTTCCACCTGTCCGGAAACACCGGACATAAGATATAGAGCCAGAAATTCTCGGTATGGATAAATGTAGGAACATTGGGGGAGAGGGTGAAAGAAAATAATTCGATAATTCTAGAAATATCGTTGCGAATCCCACCCATCATGTCTAATCTAGGCGCCATGGATACAGACCTTGCCGCCAGACAACTTGCCGAACTGGGCAATCCGCACCGGCTTCTTGCCTTCCGTCTGTTGGTTAAGGCGGGGGCGGACGGCCTGTCCGTCGGCGAAATTCAGGAACACCTGCAGATTCCCGGCTCCACCCTTTCGCACCACGTGTCCCGCCTGGTCTGGGCGGGGTTGGTCGATCAGTCGCGGGAAGGCCGCACCCTGCGATGCCGCGCCAATTTTGCGGCCATGCACGGCCTGATCGGCTTCCTGGCCGACGAATGCTGCACCGGCGTCACGACGACCTGCGCCGCGCCGGCGGCCAAGATCGCCGCCCCTTGATGACAAGAGACCTGCGATGAGCGAAACAATTTTCACCCCGCCCCTGCAAACGCCCGCCGATACGCCCGCATCTCCCCCCCGACCGGGATTGCTGGACCGCGTGAAACGGATCGACCGTGTCCTTGCGGTCATTTTGGCGGTAATTTTCATTTTGGCGGTGCTCAATCGGGACCAAGCCGGCGCGAGCATCCTGTTCGTGGCGGATGCCTACGGCTTCATCGCCCCGTTCTTTCTGATGTCGGTGCTGGCTGCCGCCTGGACCAAGGCCACCGGCCTGGATCGCCAGATCGCCCGCGCCTTCACCAGCCGGCCCATGACGGCGATCTTCCTGGCGGCGCTGTTCGGCGCCTTTTCACCCTTCTGTTCCTGCGGGGTCGTGCCGATCATTGCGGGCCTTCTGGGGGCCGGGGTGCCGCTGGCACCGGTCATGGCGTTCTGGATCGCCTCACCCCTCATGGACCCGCAAATCTTCATCCTGATGGCGGCCGTGTTCGGTCTGCCGTTCACGGTGTTCAAGGCCGCCGCCGCGGTGGTCATGGGCCTGGGGGCGGGCTATGGCACGCACGCTCTGGTCGCCCGCGGGGCCTTTGCCGATCCCTTGAAAGGGGCGGTCACGTCCTGCTGCGGGGCGCGCAAGAAGGCGCTTGAGGGTGCTCCTGTGGAATGGGGCTTCTGGCGTGACCGGGACCGCATGACCCTGTTCCGCGACGAAAGCCGGACGATCGGCTGGTTCCTGTTCAAATGGCTGACCTTGGCGTTCCTGATCGAAAGCCTGATGGTCACCTATATCCCGGCCGATCAGGTCGGGCGCTGGCTCGGCAGTGGTGAATGGTGGACGATACCGGCCGCCGTGATGGTCGGCGTGCCGGCCTATCTCAACGGCTTCGCGGCGATTCCCACCATCGACGGGTTGATGGACTTGGGCATGGCGCCGGGACCGGCCATGGCCTTCATGATCGCCGGTGGTGTTACCTCGATCCCGGCCGCCATGGCCGTCTGGGCCCTGGTCAAGCGGGGAACCTTCCTGTGGTACATTGTTCTTGGGCTAACCGGGTCGCTGTTGGCCGGGTTGCTGGCCCAGGCCGTTCTCGGCTGATTCTACCGGATTTGGCGCGGCGAATGCCGTAATTTTTACGACATTGTCGGGTTGCGGCGGCGGCGCGGTGCAGGCAAGCTGTCTATGCCCGACCCTGTCGGCTGCTCCTATCGGCTCGCCGACCGCTGCACAAGTGACCCGAGGACCTGCCCATGACAAGCGCCGAAACCAAGAAAACCGTCGCCGCGATCTCGTTTCACGACAACAAGAATCTGTCCATCGATATCGAGGACGTTGTCGGCATCGACATCGGCACGCCGCAGGAACTGACACCCGGCGTGTGGTTCGTTGATCTGATCATCCGTTCCGCCGTCGGCAACGTGTCGTTGCAGTTGACGTCGGACAGCCTGGAAAAACTACAGGGAATCCAGTCGAGCGATCGCTAGGCCGCCGGGCCCGGATTAGGCCGGCACCAGGGGCGTGCGCTTGACGCCGTTCATGTTCATGCCCTCGATGCGGATCAGGCGCGTTTCGCTTTGCCGTTCCGGGCAGTGCACGTCGCCGACCTGATACACGCGGGCATCGCCCGGGACCATCTTATAGCTCTCACGCTCCTTGACCTTGCCGGGCTTGTCGCCTTGGGGCGGTTCGATGATGTCGTATTCCGTCATCTTGGTTTCGCCGAAGGCCTGGCCGTAAATAGCCCAGGACGGGCCGTGATCGTGCGGGTTGCCGGTTTTGGCGCCCTTGTAAACATGGGTCAGGATGCAGAATCCCAGGTCGGGATCCTCATAAACGATCTTGCGCTCACCCTCGGCGTTTTCGCCCAAATTGGCTTCGACGAATTCAGGGTCCTTCAGCGCCTTTTCCACCAGCTTGCGGCTTTCCTCAAGCTGAGCGGGGCTCTGCCCCTGGGTCAGAACCTGTTTCAGGTCCTTGGCGAAGGCATCGAGTGAGTAGGTCATGGCGTCGAATCTCTCTGTTCGTCGGTGGGCGGTAGTTTATAAATCTATCACATCCCAAAAAATGATCTGCATCAAGATCTGCATCAAGGAGACATTCCATGAGCCTGCAATCCCATGTTCCAGCATCCAAGGTCGCCATCGTCACCGGCGCCGGCACCGGCGTTGGCCGGGCGGCTGCCCTGGCGCTGCTCGCCGACGGCTATTCGGTGACCCTGGCCGGCCGCCGCGCCGACATGCTGGAGGAAACAAAGGCCCTTGCGGGTGATGCCGGCAGCCGAGCCCTGGTTCAGCCCACGGACGTGACCGACCCCGACGCGATCAAGGCCATGTTCAAGGTCACCACGGACGCCCACGGCCGGGTCGACGTAATCTTCAATAACGCGGGTGCCAACGCGCCTGGAATTTTGCTCGAGGATTTGAAGGTCGAGGACTGGAAGCGCGTCATCGACGTCAATCTGACCGGCGTGTTCCTGTGCATTCAGGAAGCCTTCCGCGTGATGAAGGCGCAATCCCCTATGGGCGGGCGGATCATCAACAACGGTTCGATCTCGGCCCACGCGCCGCGGCCCGATTCCATCCCCTATACGGCGACCAAGCATGCCGTCACGGGCCTGACCAAGACGGCGGCCCTGGACGGGCGCAAGTACGACATCGCAGTCAGTCAGGTCGACATCGGCAATGCCGTTTCGCCCATGACCGAACGTATGGCGCAGGGGCACGGCGTGAAGCAGTCCGACGGCACCTTGAAGGTGGAACCGCGCATGCCGGCGGAACATGTCGGCGAGGCCGTTGTTATGATGGCCAACCTGCCCATGGATACGAACATTCAGTTCCTCACCATCCAGGCGACCAAGATGCCCTGGATCGGGCGGGGATAGGCGGCTCTTAGTAGACCACCACGCCGCAGGCGGCGCGCGCACCACCGCCGCCGAGCGGCGCCGGGGTGTCCGAATATGTATCACCACCGGCGTGGATCATGATCGAACGGCCGGCCAGGTCCGAGGTTTTCAGGCGTGCGGCATAGCTTTCGCGGGTCGCCGTGCCGTCGGCCGCGGCATAGAGTACGGGCAGGTCACCCAGGTGCCCGTCGCCGTCAGGGCCCAGGTGCTTGCCCGTATTGGCCGGATCAAAATGGCCGCCCGCCGCCAGGCCGGGCACGTGCTTGCCGTCCTTTTCCTTGTGGTTGCAGCTGGGATGCTCATGGACGTGGAAGCCGTGTTCGCCCTCGCTCAGGCCCGACAGATTGGGGGCGATGCGCAGGCCCCGCGCGGTATCCTGGAACACCACGGTGCCGAGGATCGGCCCGATGCCCGCGGCCGAGGTCTGATGCATGGTGACGGTGACCGACGCCGCCTGGGCGCCGGTGGCAACGATAAGGGCCGCCAACGCGGCCGCGATGAAGGTTTTCATGAGGTGTCTCCCAAAGACGGATGATCCGGTCTCGTGCCGGATTGTCCGCCTGATATGGGCCCGGTCCGGACCATTTTCAATGGGAATCGGCGGTGTGGCGGGTCCCCGCGGTCAGGGCTCGAAGGCGTCGAAGGCGGCCTTGAAACTCGGATGCCAGCGGGTCAGGGGAGGACGGTTTTCGGTGATGTCGCGGGCGGCCCAGAGGATGCGCTTGGCGTCCATTTCCGGGGTCACCTCGCCGTCGGGGCAGAGGATGTAGAAATCGCCGCGTTCCAGGGCCTCCAGCATGAAATCAACCACCTGGTCCGGCCACCAGGCGCCGGGCCGGTGGTCGCGGCCGCCCGTCGTGGTCATGCCGGGGATCAGCAGATGGGTGGTGACGGCGCCGCCGCCACTCCGCAATTCGTGCTGCAGCAGTTCCGTGTAGGCCTTCACGGCGGCCTTGGCGACGTTGTAATGGGGGCGGCCGGGCGGATTGGTGATGCCCTGCTTGGAGCCCACGTTGACGATCATCGCCGGTGCCCCCGCCGCGATCATGTCCGGGGCGAAGGCCTGACAGCCGTTGATCACCCCGAACAGACCGACGTCCAGCGTTTTGCGCCAGTTGTCCGGTTCGTCCAGGCAGCCGCCCGAGTGCCGGGCGACAGCGTTGTTCATCAACAGCGCGACGCCGCCGAAGGTGTCCTGCACCCTGTCTCTCAGCGCCGCCATGGCACCCGGGTCGGCGACGTCAACGGCCATGGACATGACGCGTCCGGCCTGGGCGGCGGCGCGGACCTCCTCATGGGCGGTGTCCAGGGCGGTTTCGTCCAGGTCGGCCAGGCAGACATGCATGCCCAGCGCCGCAAAGCGTTTGGCGGCGGCAAGGCCGATGCCGCTGGCGGCACCCGTGACGACGGCGCCCCGTTCGGGAGACAGGATTTCTGACAGCTGGGCTTCTGCGGATGGCGACGCGGGCATGGCGGGTCCTCCGTTTCGTTTGCGGAGGCGTCATTCTGCGCTGGAACCGTGGCGGGGAAAAGATCGCGGCGGCGGGCCGCGCCTTAATTTCGACCCGACTTCGTCACTTTGCGATTCCCGCCATGTCCGGCAGGCGGTGGGCGATGCCCTTGTGGCAATCGATGCAGGTCTTTTCCCTGTTGGCAAGGAACCGTGCGTGGTGGTCGGCGGCCCGTTTGCTCTGTGCCGTGAAATCCATGAATTCGAAGTTGTGGCAGTTGCGGCATTCCAGAGAATCGTTGGCCTTCAGGCGCTCCCACTCGTGTCCGGCCAACTCCAGCCGCTTTTCCAGGAACTTGTCGCGGGTCGAAATGGTGCCGAAAATCTTGCCCCAGACCTCTTTCGAGGCCTGCATCTTGCGCGCGATCTTGTCCGTCCATTGGTGCGGGACGTGGCAGTCCGGGCAGGTCGCGCGCACGCCGGATCGATTGGTGTAGTGGATGGTCGATTTCAGCTCCGCATACACGTTGTCGCGCATTTCATGACAGGAGATGCAGAAGGTTTCCGTGTTCGTCAGTTCCAGCGCGGTGTTGAACCCGCCCCAGAACACGATCCCGGCGATGAACCCGCCGAAGGTCAGGAAACCCAGGGAAAAGTGCCTGGCCGGCCCCGTCAGGGTCTTCCACAGGGTGATGATGCTGTCGCGAAGGGCCACGGCTTAATTCTCCTTGCGGCCCGGGATGGCTTCCTGGATGACCGCATCGACATCCCGGAAGGTATTGCCGACCAGGGGCTTGGCGTCAGTCTGCGGCACATGGCATTGCAGGCAGAAATAGCGGCGCGGCGACACCGCCCCCCGCACCTGTCCGTCGCGGTCCATGAAATGGGTGACGCTGACCATGGGCGCTTGGGACTGTTCGACCGCCGTGCGTGAGTGGCAGGTCAGGCATTTGTTGACGTTGCGGTCAATCTGATAGTCGCGGATCTGATGCGGGATGGTCGGCGGCTGTTCCGGATAGTTCCGCGCCCGCTTGAGGTCCCGATTTTCTACCCGGGCCATCGGCGGCGGCGCTTTCTGGCTGGTGATGTCGTCCTTGCGCAGGGTCGCCGTGGTATCGGCGGCAATGACGGAGCCGGCGGCAAGGGCCGTCGCCAGGACGGCGGCACAGGCCAGCAGAACGGCGCGGGCGCTCAGGCCTTGACGATCTTGATGGCGCATTTTTTGTAATCCGTCTGTTTGGAGATGGGGTCCGTGGCGTCCAGGGTGACCTTGTTGATCAGCTGGCTGGCGTCGAACCAGGGCACGAAGACCAGGCCGATGGGCGGCTTGTTGCGGCCCCGGGTTTCGACCCGGGTGCGGATTTCACCGCGCCGGGAGATCACCCGCACGTCGTCGCCGCGCCTGAGCCCGCGGGCCTTGGCGTCGTCCGGGTGCATGAACACCTTGGCATCGGGCACCGCCTTGTACAGTTCCGGCACGCGCTGGGTCATCGATCCGGAATGCCAGTGCTCCAGCACCCGCCCCGTGGACAGCCACAGGTCGTATTCCTTGTCAGGGCTTTCCGCCGCCGGCTCGTAGGGCAGGGCGAAAATCCAGGCCCGCCCGTCGGGTTTGCCGTAAAACTCGACCCCCTTGCCGGCCTTTACATAAGGGTCCGTGCCTTCACGGTAGCGCCACTTAGTTTCCTTGCCGTCGACCACGGGCCAGCGCAGGCCACGCACCTGATGGTAGGTGTCGAAGGGGGCAAGGTCGTGGCCGTGGCCGCGTCCGAAGGCGGCGTATTCCTCGAACAGGCCCTTCTGCAGGTAGAAGCCGAAATGCTTGGACTCGTCGTTGTCGAATTCCAGGCTGGCATGGCCGAGCGGAAACTTGTCGACGTTGCCGTTCCTGAACAGCACGTCATAGAGCGTCTTGCCCTTCAGGTCCGGCTGCCTGGCGATCAGCTTGGCGGGCCAGACGTCCTCGACCTTGAACCGCTTCGAGAATTCGACCAGTTGCCACAGGTCGGAGCGGGCATCGCCCGGCGCCTTGACCTGCTGGTACCAGAACTGGGTGCGCCGCTCGGCATTGCCGTAGGCGCCTTCCTTTTCCACCCACATGGCGGTCGGCAGGATCAGGTCTGCGGCCTGGGCGGTCACCGTCGGATAGGCGTCGGACACGACGATGAAATTGTCCGGATTGCGGTAGCCCGGATAGCCTTCCTCGTTGATGTTGGCCGCCGCCTGCATGTTGTTGTTGCACTGAACCCAGTAGCAATTGAGCTTGCCGTCCTTGAGCATGCGGTTCTGGACCACGGCGTGATAGCCGTTCTTGCCGGGGATCGTGCCTTCCGGCAGCTTCCAGATCTTTTCCGCGATGTCGCGGTGTTCCTTCTTGGCGACCACCAGGTCGGCGGGCAGGCGGTGGGAGAAGGTGCCGACCTCGCGCGCCGTGCCGCAGGCCGACGGTTGGCCTGTCAGGGAAAACGGGCTGTTACCGGGCTCGGAGATTTTTCCGGTCAAGAGGTGGATGTTGTAGACCAGATTGTTGGCCCACACGCCCCGGGTATGCTGGTTGAAGCCCATGGTCCAGAACGAGGTGACCCTGGTCTTCGGGTCGGCGTAAAGCTCGGCCAGTTCGATCAGCTTGTCCTTGGGCACGCCCGACAGTTTGGACACGCTGTCCACATCGTAATCGGCGACGAACTTGGCGTATTCCTCGAAGGACATGGCCTTCGATCCGTTCGCGTCCTTGGCGTTCTTGGCGCTCTTCTCAAGCGGATGTTCTGGGCGCAGGCCGTAGCCGATGTCGGGATTGCCCAGGCGGAAGTTCACGTGCTTGCCGACGAATTCCTTGTTCACCCGGCCCGTTTCAATGATGTGCTTGGCGATGAAATTGAGGATCGCCAGGTCCGTCTGCGGGGTGAACACCATGGGGATGTCGGCAAGATCGAAGCAGCGGTGCTCGAAGGTCGACAGCACGGCGACCTTGACGTGCGGCGCGCTGAGGCGGCGGTCGGTCACCCGGGTCCACAGGATCGGATGCATTTCCGCCATGTTGGAGCCCCACAGAACGATCGCGTCGGCGTTCTCCATGTCGTCGTAGCAGCCCATGGGCTCGTCCATGCCGAAGGTGCGCATGAACCCACCGACGGCCGAAGCCATGCAATGCCGCGCATTGGGGTCGATGTGGTTGGAGCGGAATCCGGCCTTCATCAGCTTCGATGCGGCGTATCCTTCCCAAACGGTCCATTGGCCGGACCCGAACATGCCGACCGGCGGCATTTCCTCCGTATCCTTGGTCTTGGCGATGGCGGCCTTCCATTTCTCGGCCATGATGTCGAAGGCCTGGTCCCAGGTGATCGGCGTAAAGTCGCCGTTCTTGTCGAACTTGCCGTCCTTCATGCGCATAAGCGGCCGCGTTAGGCGGTCCTCCCCGTACATGATCTTCGACAGAAAATAGCCTTTCACGCAGTTGAGGCCCCGGTTGACCTCGGACTTGGCGTCGCCGTGGGTCGCCACCACGCGGCCGTCCTTGACCCCGACCATGACGGAACAGCCCGTGCCGCAGAACCGGCAGGCGGCCTTGGACCATCGCAATTCGGTCGCCTGGGCTGCGGTCGGCAGGTTGGAGGCCAGGGCGGAAACCGGCAGCCCGGCCGCCGCCATCGCGGCGGCCACGGCCTGCGCCTTCATGTATTCCCGCCGGGTCAGCTTGGGCCCGCTCATGAGGCGTCTCCTTCGTCCATCTGGTGATAGACCAGGGACACGGTAATCACGCCCTTGGCGGCCTCGATCCGGCTCACGGCCTCGACCAGGCCGGTGTCGTCGTCGACATCGATGGTCACGATCAGCTTGCCGGGGCCGGCGGCCCCGTGACTTTCAACGCCGGGGATGGCGTTGAGCGCGGCCTCGGTCGCGACAATACCGTCGGGCCAGGCCTGGACCAGCAAGCTGGCGACATGGGGCGTGCGCCCGCGAATGAACGCGCGGCGGCTACGTGAGATGATGGATTGCTTGCCTTCGAGCATGAATTCCTCCCGCCGGTGGTTGGTATCGCTGTCATGGGGCCACGTCAGGACCCGGGCGGTCCTGCGAACATTTGATAAATCCAGATGGAAAAGCCCAACCCCCCGACCAGGGCGATAGATACGATCGGGGCCAGGAATACGGTCAGGAACAGGAAGGCGCGGACTTCATTCCTGCGGGTATCAGTCTCTGGGGACGTCATTGACTTCCTCCCTGAACGGACAGCCTTTGCGGCATGCAATGCGAACCATCGGCACGCGAATTTGAGCGAAACCATAGACGCGGCGCATTTCATCCGTCTTGACGCAGGTCAATTATCTCGAGAAATCTCTGTGGCGGTTCGGCGTCGCGGGATATCGCTTGCCATGGCCGCCCGGCTCCGGCATTTTGCGCCGCAACATGTTCATCCCCCCCAATAAACCGCCCGCAGATCCCATGTCGAAAATCCAGAACCCGTCCCTGCCCAAGGAAAAAATCAAGGTCCTTCTGCTGGAAGGCATCTCACCCACGGCCTCCGCCATCTTCAAGGACGCCGGGTATTCCAATGGCGAACGTTTGAAGACGGCGCTCGACGGTGACGCGCTCAAGGAAAAACTGAAGGATGTGCGCATCCTGGGCATCCGCTCGCGCACCCAACTGACCAAAGAGGTCATCGACGCGGCGCCGTCCCTGATGGCCGTGGGCTGCTTTTCCGTGGGCACCAATCAGATCGATCTGGACGCTGCGCGGAACAACGGGATTCCGGTGTTCAACGCGCCATTTTCCAATACCCGCTCCGTGGCCGAACTGACCATCGCCGAGATCGTCATGCTGTTCCGCCGCACCTTTCCGCGGTCGCAGGCGGCCCATGCCGGGGGATGGGACAAGTCCGCCGCCGGGTCGCGCGAAGTGCGGGGCAAGACGCTGGGCATCATCGGCTACGGCAATATCGGCAGTCAGCTTGCGGTGATTGCGGAGTCCATGGGGCTGCGCGTCATCTATCACGACCGCACGGACAAGCTGCGCCACGGCAACGTCATGCCGTCCCGCGACCTGAACGATCTGTTGAAACAGTCGGACGTCGTGACCCTGCATGTCCCGGAAACGGCGGACACCAAGGACATGATCGGCGAAGCGGAAATCCGCGCCATGAAGAAGGGCGCCTTCCTGATCAACAATTCGCGCGGCACGGTGGTCGATATTCCGGCCCTGGCGGCGGCGTTGAAGGACGGCCACCTGGGCGGTGCCGCCGTCGACGTGTTCCCGAAGGAACCGTCGTCCAATTCCGATCCCTTCGTGTCGCCCCTGCAGGGCCTGGACAACGTGATCCTGACGCCCCATGTCGGCGGGTCCACGGAAGAAGCCCAGGAACGCATCGGCGAGGAGGTCGCGCGTAAGTTGGTCGAATATTCCGACGTCGGCTCGACCGAGGGTTCGGTCAACTTCCCCCAGGCCCAGTTGTCGCCGCGTCAGGGCGGAACCCGCTTCATCCAGGTTCAGCGTAACCTGCCGGGTGAACTGCAACGCCTGAACGAGGTGTTTGCCCGCAACAACGTCAACATCGCCGCCCAGACCTATCAGACCGACGGTGAAATCGGGTATGTCGTTCTGGAAGCCGAAGGCACGGTCGCCGACGCCGACGCGATCCTGGCGGAAATTCGCGAACTTTCCGGAACCATCCGCGCGCGTCTGCTGAACAGGGTCGCCTGATCCGCCTGCGAGCGGCGGCCGCACACGAAGATGTCACTCGCGGGGAAATCGCGACCTGTGTAGAATTTCGGCAATTCTAACCTCATAGATTGCAGGGAGTTCTCGCCATGAAAACCCTTACCCGCCGCCGCTTTGCGGCCTTTTCCGTGCTGTCTGTCTTGGCTGCGGCCACCCTTGCGGCGCCGTCCCCGGCTGCGGCCGAACCCGTGGTCGGCAGCCCGGCCCCGGTATTCACCGGGGTGGATACCAAGGGCCAAACGGTCAATCTCGCCGATTACCGGGGCAAGACCGTGATCCTGGAATGGACCAACCACGACTGTCCTTTCGTGGTGAAGCATTATTCATCCGGCAACATGCAGATGACGCAGAAGAAAGCCACCCAGGACGGCATCGTCTGGTTGTCGGTGATTTCCTCAGCCCCCGGAGAGCAGGGCAACGTCAGCGGCCCGCAGGCCGATGCCCTGACCCAGTCGCGCAACGCGGTCCCGTCGTCGGTGCTGCTTGATCCGTCGGGCGAGATCGGGCGCCTGTATGGTGCCCGCACCACGCCGCACATGTTCATCATCGATGCCAAGGGGCTGCTCACCTATCATGGTGCCATCGACAGCATCAAGTCGGCGGATGTCACCGACATTCCCAAGGCGCAGAACTATGTTCTGAACGCGCTTGCCCAGATGAAGGCCGGCCAGCCGGTCAATCCGCAAGGTACCCGGCCTTACGGCTGCAGCGTCAAATACGGCTCGTAACCGCGGCGATCAGTGCCGTAACGCGCCCGGCCATGGCTTGCCCTGGCCGGGCGCCATGCCGCCGGGTCGCCCCAAACTCCCGCCCGAGTTCATAAAATCGGCCAAGGCATGCCCTGACGGGCCTGCCGGCGCTGCGCGTATAGGTATTACCCCACCCCATACTTTTGTGTCGCTCTCCCTCGTCTCCCGGTCAGCAGAAATCGCGGGCCGGTCGAGGTACTGTCTCGGCTGCACAAATGGGAAATATCCTCGCATCCGGACGCTGCAAGGATGACGCGCAAAAAAGGAAGCCGAAATGGCAAGAATTCTCGTCGTCGACGATGACACCGATCACCGGGCCTTCGTCGTGCAACTGCTGGAGCGGCTGGGCCATGCCGTGATCGCCGCGGAAAACGGTCACCGCTGCTTGAGCATCCTGCACGATCAGGATGTTGACGCCATTATCACCGACATCTTCATGCCCGGTGCCGACGGGATCGAACTGGTGACCGAGTTGAAGAAGCTGGGTTCCCAGATTCCGGTGCTCGGCATGACGGGCGGATACAAGGGCGTAATCCGCCCTTATGAGAACTTGTTCGCGGTTTTGGCCAACGCCAAGGTTCTGCACAAACCGTTCGGCACCAGAGACCTGGAAGTCGCCCTGGATGAGGTGCTGCGCGATGCCGCGTAAATTTGCGGGCAACGACGCCCAACGTATCAATAAGATCTGCGGTCAGGAATCGACGCTGGATCGGCTGCGCGCCGCGGTTGACGCCTTGGATCGGAAAAATCAGGCGTTGCAGGCCGACGTCGGGGGCTTCCAGGCTGAACTTGATGATCTGCGGGACGGTATCGAGGAACTCGCCGGATCGGTGGACGATTACCGATTCAAGGTGTCGGATGTGGAAACGCGGGCCCTGCGCCATGCCGCCCGGCGATTACGCGAGATCAGTGACTATTGGCATGAGGACGATGCCCAAGCCCCCGACAAGGCATCGGCGGACCCTTCCCAGGACGTCGCCTGATCTCGTTGGATGCCGCGGGCGGGACAAATAAAAACAATTAAGGGGCATGTCCCGTGAACGCCAGTAACCACATTCATTCGGAGCAAGCCGGCCATTCCGGCATCCTGTTCACCGTCAACCGCGACGGATGCTTCCTGATGACCGATGCAATGCTGGAACAATTGCCTTTCGCCGGCGTTTCGGGCAACCAGTTGATGCGTCTCCACGATCTGCTCGGCATGGAGACAGAGCCGGTCATCTCGTCTCTGCTGGCGGATACCCTGACAGGCTGTGAAGAGGGGGTGACGCGCCGCATCGTGATACGCGACCGCGAAGGCCGCCTGTTGACCATTGGGCTGTGTCGCATGATGGGGATTGCCCCGGGCCGGATGGTCTGCACCCTGGATGAATGCCCGTTTCCAGGCTTGGCGCCGGTGAATGTTTCGCGGTCTGTGCCGGCCGTTGATGGCCTCTCGTCGCGGGCAGACGCCTTCCGGCAGGCTACGGGTCTGGGCGGCGATGGCGTCGCGATCATGCTCGTCGGTTTGAATAGGCCTCGCAATATCGAGGGGCCGGTGGCCGGGCACATATGGTCGCGTTTGACGGAAAAGGCCGCCAAGCGCCTTCAGGCCGTGATCGGCCCACGCGGCCTTGTCGCCCGCTATTCGGAAAACGTCTTCGTCGTGATCAATACCCAAAGCGCGGAATCAATACTTCCCGCCATGACGGCCAGCACCCTTGTCAGCAGTTTTGACCATTCCTTCGTAATGGATGGTATGGACTTTTATGTCGGGGTCAACGTGGGCACCGCTGACGTTGGCACGGGAGCGGTTAACATCGGACATTGTTTTCGATGCGCCGAACTGGCCTTGGACGACGCCCGCAGGTCGGGTGTCCCCGTGCGCGAATGCACGGTGCAGATGGTCGAAGCGGCCAGCGCCAAGCTGCAATTGGAACGTGACCTTCGCGATGCCTTTGAATACGACGGATTTAGCCTGGATCTTCAGCCGAAGATCGACATGATCGGCGGGCGGTGCCGCGGGTTTGAGGCACTGATCCGCTGGCGGCATCCGGAACGCGGACTTCTTCCGCCCGCGCAATTCATCCCCATGGCCGAAGAATGCGGCCTGATCGTGCCGCTCACGGATTGGGTTTTGCACGAGGTCTGCCGGCTGCTCAAGGCTGAGCGCGACGCCGGGCGGTCCCCCCTGCCGATTTCGATCAACGTGCCGCCCAGCCAGTTGATGCATCGGGAATTGAAGGATTTCATCAAGGTCATAAATGCCTATGACATCCCGCCATCGCTGATCGAGTTCGAACTGACGGACGCCATGTCCGTCGGTGAACATAGCCGCGGCATCGCCATGATGTCCGGCTTGCGGACGGCCGGCGTGAAAGTTTCGGTCGGGGATTTCGGTGCGGGATACGCGTCATTGTCACGCTTGGTGCGTCTGCCGGTGAGCATTCTCAAGATCGACCGGTCCTTTGTCGGCGATCTGCCGTCCGACCCCGAGGCCTGCGAAGTCGTCACCGCGATCGTGCGCGCGGCCAATGCTCTTGATCTGAAGGTTGTCGCCGCAGGCGTGGAGAACGATGCCCAGGCCCGATTTCTCACGGACCTCGGGGTGACGACCGCGCAAGGGTTCCTGTTCAGCCGTCCGTTGCCGCCGGAAAAGGCCTTCCGGCTTGCCGAGGGGCGCGTCGGATGAAAAGATCGAAGCAAGTTCATTTCCCTGGAACGCGTTGGGCAGCGTGATCCTGGGGCACGGGAGCCTTTCCGGGAGGGGCTGAATGCCGCGGTCGCCATCGGACAAATCGACAAACACACGCCATGCCAACGGGCTCGGCGGTGACCACGCAGGCGCGGACGCGCGTGTTCTTGATTTCGCCCGCGTCAGTGCCGACTGGTTCTGGGAAACGGACGCCGATGATCGGTTTACCTTCATTTCCGATCAAGTGGCTTCTCTGGTCGGCGTGCGGCCTGAAGACTGTATTGGAAAGTCGCGCGAGGAATTGCATGGGGGGATTCCTCAGGACGCGACCTGGGCGGCCTATCGTAAGGTCATCCACGCGCATGAGCCCTTTCGCGACATCACCTTCATCATGGCCGATCCCGATGGGATGACATTCCCCATCTCAATAAGCGGTATGCCGGTGTTTGACGGTGGAAAATTCGTGGGATACCGCGGCACGGGTCGCCGGGCCTCTCAGGGCGAGGTGATCGAAAAGCTGGTCCGCAACATCGTCGGTGCAACGTCCAGAGCCGTCGGCCGGGATTTTCTCGAACAGGTCACCCACGCCTTATGGCAGGAATTGAACGTTGATCGGATATTCATCTCCCGCCTGACCGACGATGGTAAGACGGCGGAAAGCGTGATCGCGATCATCGATGGCGAACGGGTTGATAACGTCAGCTATCTCATCGCCGGCGGCCCCTGTGAGATGGTCACGCGCTCGACGTCGCTTTGCGTCTATCCACGGGGTGTCGCGGACAAGTTCCCCGATGATCAATACCTGAAGGACGAAGGTATTGAGGGCTACATCGGCGTGCCGCTTTTCGGTGCCAACGGCCAATGCCTCGGTCTGATGGTGGCGATGTCCGGCCAATCGATGATTTTGGAGGATATGCACAAACTGGTCTTCGAATTCTTCGCGGGCCGGGTTGCCGCGGAACTGGACCGCTCACTGGCCGAAGAGGAACTGCGACGCCGGGATGTTTTGTTATCTGCGATCGTTGACCATATTCCCCACGGCCTGACCGTGAAAGACCCCAGCGGACGCTACATACTGATCAACAAGGAGTTCACGCGCCGCTACGGTATCGGCGACGATGAAATCCTTGGCCGGTCGAACGAGGAGCGTTTCCCTGCATGGGAAGCTTCCTGGGTGGCGTCACGGGCCCAGGAAAAGGACGTCACGGAAAGCAACCAGATCATCATCCGCGAACAGGACCGCGAATTCGTCGATGGATCGCACCATCGTCTGGAGATTGTCAAATTTCCCATTTCCGGTGATGACGGACAGATGATCGGTGTTGGTGCGCTTGGCGTCGATATCACCGAACGCGATGCGTGGGAGCGGGACGCCCGTGATCGCGAACGAATTCTGAAAGGATATCACAAGGCCCTCGACCGCATCGTCGCCAGCGACGAAATGGCTTCACCCGATGCCGGGGACGCCTTCGCCCTGCTAACCCGGGTTGCGGCCGAAACCTTGGGCGTGGAAAGGGTCAGTGTGTGGCGCGCCCACCCGGATATGAGCCACATCGAATGTCTGGACCTGTATCAGGCCACATCGGCAACCCATGTCAGTGGAACGATTCTCAAACGCGAAAATTTCCCGCAGTACTTCAAAGCCTTGCAGCAGGTTGAGGTGATTGACGCCGATGATGCCTGCTCGGATCCCCGTACCGCTGAATTCACCGGAGGATACCTGGACGAGCATGGCGTTTCCTCCATGCTTGATGCGGCGATCCATGTCGGCGACGAACTCAAGGGCGTGTTGTGCCTGGAACATGTCGGCGAACAGAGGGAATGGTCGCTTGAAGAACAGTCCCTGGCGCGCTCGCTTGCTGCCCTGACATCGCTGATCCTGGCCCGCCAGGAACAGCAGGAGGCCGAGCGCGCGCGGCAATCCATTGAACAGCGATTCCGCAGCGTCGTTAACGCCCTGCCCAGTTCCCTGTCACTCAAGGACAAAAATCTGCGCTACGTATTCGTCAACAAGATCTATGAGCAGAACTACGGCGTGCGTGCCGAAGATGTTATCGGCAAGCGGATCGAAGACCTGGGTCTGAATACGCCGGAAATACTGGCCTCGGTCTATGCCCAGGATGTGGCTGTTCTTGAACGGGGACAGTCATTCTCCGGCGAGGCGACCCGTATCGGTCGTGATGGCGTCGAGCGGTCGGCGCTGGTTTCTAAGTTCCCGATCTATGACAAGGACGGCAACGTCGAACTGATCGCCACCTTGTGGACTGATATCTCCGAGCAGATGGCCGTTCAGAAAACCCTGGAGGATGCCCGGGCCCGCCTGCGCGCGATCACCGACAATGTGCCGATCATGCTCTCCTTGAAGGGGCTGGACGGATATTACCTGGAGGGCAACGCGGGCTTTGCCCGATGGCATGGCCTCGGCGTGCGCGAGATTGCGGGTTTGCGGTCGACTGATCTCGTGAATGCCGGCCGGGCCAAGGTCGTCGAGGCGTTGGACCAGCGCGTGATCGAAACCGGCGAGGTCGTTGTCGAGGAATCGGTATCCGAGCTTCAACGCCGGCCTGATGGCAAGCCGACAATTTTCCGCATGATCAAGTTTCCGGTCTACGACGCCGAAGGCAACATCATGGCCGTGGGCACGGCGATGACGGATATCACAGAACAGAAGCTGGCGCAGCGTGCATTGGAGGAAACCCAGGCGCGGCTCGTGGCGATTACCGACAATGTCCCGATCATGTTGTCGCTTAAGGACAGGAACGGCGCCTACCAGCATTGCAACCTCAAGTTCGCGGAATGGCATGGGTGCAAGCTCGAACAGATCCTCGGTAAGACGTCGCGGGATCTGCTGCCGCCTGAACAGGCCTTGATTGTCGAGAAAGTCGACCAAGAGGTCATCAAGACGGGGGAGGTTCAGGTATTCGAATCCAATACCATCTTCGACCGTACGAAGGACGGCGTGCCGATTGTCTTGCGGCATTTCAAATTCCCGATCCGCGACAGCGCCGGCGCGATCACCGGCATCGGCACGGCGATTCTCGACATCACCGATGAACGTCGGGCGGAAAGGGCGCTGCAGGCCCATCTTGAAAAGCTCGAAGACATGGTCGCCGACCGCACCGTGGAGTTGACCCAGGAAATCGCCGAACGCCGGCGGGCCGAAGCGGACCTGCGCCGTTCAGAGGCGAATCTACGCGCCATCCTGGAGAAAAGCCCCGTCGGTGTCGCCGTTGTCGCGCGCAATCCCCGCCGCCGGATGTTCGTCAACCAGAGCTTCCTCAACATGTTCGGCGCAGAGAGCGAGGAGGCTCTCAATGCGGTGCCCATGTCGGAAACGTACATGGACCCGCTGGACCTGGAACGACTAAGCATCCAGTTCGATGAAAGAGGCGCCATCGATGCGGAGGAGGTGCGCCGCCGGCGTCTGGATGGCCGTCAGATTTGGTTGTTGATGCATTCGCGCATCGTCGAGTTCGAAGGCGAAACGGCGGCCCTGGTGTGGCACTACGACATCACCACCCGCAAAGAAGCCGAGGAAGCGCTGGCCCGGCAAGCGGAAACCCTTGAGCAGACGGTCGCTGAACGGACTCGCGAATTACAGACGAGCGAACAACTTCTTGGGTCGATCTTCGAACACCTGCCCGTGGCTGTCCTGATCAAGGATTCCGAGCTTCGCCTGGAAAGAACAAACCCGGTTTACAGCCAATGGTACGGGATCGATTTCGAGTCCAAGATCGGGAAGCAGGAAACGCTCATAAGCGGTGAGCAGGCGGATGAAGAAGACATCAACCGCCGCCAGATGCAAGAGCGGGAGGTTCTGGCGACCGGCGAAATCCGTACTCGCGTGGTCGCGCACCGTTTTGCTGACGGGCGCGATCATTCGCTGAAGGTTACCAAGTTTCCGATCTTCGACGACCAGGGCAGGGTGTCGCGGGTCGGCTCCGTCAGCGTTGACCTGACCCAGGAGATCGAGGCCCGTCAAGCGCTTGAACGGCACGAGCGCCTGCTGCGCTCGCTGATCGACAACCTGCCTGTCAGCATCATTATGACCGACCGGAACGAGCACTATAATCTGGTCAACCAGACCTTCTGCGATTGGTACAGCCTTGATCAAGATGAAGTCATCGGCACGAGCATTCTAAAACTGGCCGAGCGTTTGAATGTCGATGGCGCCGTAACCAGAGAACAAGAACTGATCGCGCGGACAACCGGTAAAGCCCTGTCTCGGGAGACCGAACGTCAGTTCGCCGATGGGTCGACTCATAACCTGCTGATCACCAAGTATCCGTTCCGCGATGAAACCGGTGAGGTCAACGGCGTGGTGTCCGTCAGCGTCGATCTGACCGACCTGCGGGATCGGGAGCGCCAGTTGTCGACCCTGGTTGAGAACGTCCCAGGGTTGGTGTTCCGCAGCGTTCGCAAGACCGACGGCAGCATCCATGTCGCATTCCTCAGCGAAGGGGTTGAGGCGATTCTCGGTGCAGATGCGGCGACGGTCACGGCGCGTGTGAACGCCGGCGATCTTTCGATGTTCCATGAGGACTCCCGGGGCGAATACATCACCGAATCGACGCGCTGCTTCAACGAAGGCAAACCCTTCGAGTTTACCTATCGGATGGTCAGGAAAGACGGCAGCCCGTGTTGGGTGCATGAACGCAGCCGGGCGATCCAGGCGCTGGACGATGGATGGTTGGTCGAGGGCCTGATTCTCGATGTGACGGAACAGAAGCTCGCCGATGACGCTCTGCGCCGGAATCAAGCCTGGCTTCGGGCGTTCACCGATAACCTTCCGATCTATTTGAACCTTAAGGATGCCGAAGGCAGGTACGTTTTCGTCAATCGCCTGTTCGCGGATATCCGGCGCGACAAAAGCATCAATTTCGTCGGCAGAACGCCGTATGAGGCCCTTTCGGGCAAGGTGTCCGAGGATCTTCTTGAGGTGGATCGTGAGGTTCTGGCGTCGGGAGAGGTCAAGGACTTTGAATCCCATGCCCGCAGCGAAGAGTTGCAGGGGCGACTGCTGCGCTTCATTAAATTCCCGGTCCGTGACGACGAAGGGACGGTCATCGGTATCGGGACCGCGGCGATGGATATCACGGATCAGAAGATGGCGGAGAACGCCATCCGGGAAAGTGAAGCCAAGCTGCAGGCGATTACCCAAAACGCACCCATGCTGCTCAATCTCAAGGACAAGGAAGGGCGGTATCAGTTCGTCAACGACGTCTATGCCCAGTGGGTGCGCAAGCCCGTCGATGAAATCATCGGCAAGACGGTCTCGGAGATTTTTTCGAACAGATCCTTGGACATCATCATCGAACAGGAGGCCAAGGTTTTGGCGACCGGCGAGCCTGCCGAGTTCGAGGCCGCGGCGATGTCGGCGCAAGGCGACGGCGAACGGATGATGCAATACATCAAATTCCCCGTGCGTGACGACAAGGGCGAGGTGTTCGGTATCGGTACGGCGATCATGGACGTCACCGACCGCAAGCGCGCGGACCTTGCCCTGAAGGAAAGCGAGGCCCGTTTCCGCGGCCTGTTCGAGAACGCACCCGCGGGGATTACCATCAAGACGACAACCGGGCGATACCTGGCCATGAACAGAACCTTCCTGGATTGGAAGGGGTGGGATCTGGTCGACGTCGTGGGCCGCCGCTCGGCCGACATGTTCGGCCCCGAAGTCGGCGCGCGCACCGACAAGGAAGACGCCAAGGTCATCGCCGGGCGCCAGCCCTTTATGAAAGAGGTCGTTATCAAGTGCGCCGACGGCCGTAATCTGACCACGACCAATATCAAGGCGCCGATGTTGACGCCGGACGGCCTCGTCACGGGCGTTTGTTCCTTCTATGTCGATGTATCCGAAATCCGCGAGATCGAGGCGCAACTGCAGCAGGCTCAGAAGATGGAAGCCATCGGCCGTCTGGCCGGAGGTATCGCCCACGACTTCAACAACCTCCTGGGCGCCATGATGGGATTCAACGAATTCCTGATCGAAGACCTTCCGGAAGGCACGCCACAGCATAATTTCGCCCAGCGCGTCGCCCGTGCCGGTGATCGGGCCAAGCAGCTCGTTAGCCAGATTCTGGCGTTCTCACGGGCCTCGCATGGCGAACAGAATGTTGTCGATCTGAACGCGATCGGCGAAGAGGCGGCGACGCTCTTGTCCGGCACGCTGCCGGTAACGACCCGCGTGGTGTTTCATCCCTCTGATGCAGAGGTTACCGCGATGACCAATGCCGGCCAGATGTCTCAGGTTCTGATGAACCTGGGCGTCAACGCCAACGATGCTTTCTCGGGCGTTGACGGCGTCATCGATATTGGCGTGGAACGTATATCCGCTGGCTCGAAACTGCTGTCGGCCCACGAAGGTCCCGTCAAGACCACGCCCGAGGATTTCATGGAAATCCGGAAGATGGAGGACAGTGCCTGGCAGGTGGTGGCAGGGGTGATCGATCCCGCCGCCGATCACGTCATGATATATGTGGAAGACACGGGGCCAGGCATCGCGGAGCCCGTTCTCCGGCGCCTTTTCGAGCCGTTCTTTACCACCAAAGAGGCAGGGAAGGGCACGGGTCTTGGCCTTCCCGTGGTGCATGGCATCGTCACCGCCCACCACGGCGCGATACGTGTCCAAACGTGCTTGGGGAAGGGCACGCGATTTGAGGTTTTCCTGCCTTGCGCGGCACCCGGTTCCGACCGTGCGGCGGCGGACGAAGTTACCGAAAGGGTTGCGGGCCAGGGCATGATCCTGATCGTCGACGATGAAAGCGAGGTCGCGGACATGGTCTCGATCGGCCTGGAACGACTAGGCTATGAAGTCGGTGTCTGTTCCGGCGGCGATGAGGCGATCGAAGTGTTCGGTGATACACCCGAATTGTGGCGGGCTGTGATTTCCGATCAGATCATGCCCGACATACGCGGTATGGAACTGATCCGGCGGATCAAGGAAATCCGCCCCGATGTTCCCTGCATCCTGTGCACCGGATACAGCGATACGCTGACGGAAGAAACGGCACGGGCCGCTGGAGCGGACGCCTTCTTCCAGAAACCGGTCTCCGCCTCGCGCCTGGGACGGGTGCTCGCTGATCTGTTGGGTGATTGAGCGCCTGCGGCCTGCGCATACCAAAGCATGGTGTGTGCAATATCACGCGTATATCGACACATACTGAATTCCTGGCCCGATACTTCCTTTGGTCAGCAGGTTCGGTATTGAAATTGCGGCATGCTTCTTGCTTGTTCTGCATCTATCGGATGTGACCGCCTGCGCAGGGCGGTATGGATTAAAACAAGAAACCAGGAATGCGTGATGTCGAAATACTCACAAATTGAAGCGAGCGGCGATGATATGGTTGCGGCCAAGACGCTGTTCGGCAAATTCACAATCGCACAGCGCGTCAGCGCCATCGTTATTCTGGGCGTCATTGCTATGGCCGTGTTCGGCGGCATTCAGTTCTACGGGAAGTCGAAGACCACCCAGGCGGTTCAGTCCAACACGGATTACAACGCTCTGGCGCTGGGCAGTCAGGAAATTCAGGCGCAATCCCTGCAGATGCGCCGCGCGGAAAAGGATTTCCTTTTGCGCCGCGATACAAAGTATGCAGACCTCTACAAGAGCAACGTCGCCAAGCTTAAATCCGTCCTGAACAAGGTGCGTCAGGAGCCCGTGGCGGCCGCCAAATCCGAAACCCTGGCCCGTTTGGATGATGCGATTGATGCCCATGCAAGGCAGTTCGCCATGGTTGTTTCCCAGATCCAGGAACTGGGCCTGGACGAGAAGGTTGGTCTACAGGGCAAGCTGCGTACTGCCGTGCATGCGGTCGAGACGAAACTGAAGGAAGCAAATCTGGACGGTCTCACCGTGAAGATGCTGATGATGCGGCGCCACGAAAAGGATTTCATGCTGCGCGGTGCTGAAAAATACATCAGCAGAGTGGCGAAACGGCAGACAGAGTTTCTTGAAATGCTGCCGGCAGCGCCGCTGTCCGATAGCGCTAAGGCGGAAATTACCGGGCTTCTCGATGTTTATGTGACGGCGTTCAATGCCTTCGCCAAATTGTCCGTTGAAAACGGTGCGGCGATCAAAGAGCTGAGTAATATCTACAAGATCGTGACGCCGGCCGTCGAGGAACTGGTTGCGTTCGGTGAACAGGGTGCTGAGAACGCCCTTGCCGACATGGATGCAACACAGAGGTCCATGGAAATTTTGATGATGATCGGCGCCGCCGTGAGCTTCGCCGTCTTTGTCGTAGCGGGCGCGGTTGTCGCGATGAGCATCACCCGCCCCGTGAAGGCTGTCACCAAGGCCACCGAAACCCTGGCCGAAGGGGATTGGAACATCCAAATCCCGGCCCTTGAAAACAAGGACGAGATCGGCGCCGTGGCGCGGGCGCTTCAGGTCTTCAAGGAAAACCTGATCAAGGCCAAGGATCTGGAAGAAGCACAGCGTCAGGAGCAGGTGCGTCAGGTCGAACGCGCACAGAAACTTGCAACGATAACGACGACGTTTGATGCGACGGTGAGCGAAGT